>JAISEG010000001.1 GCA_031264245.1 Oscillospiraceae bacterium | reverse complement strand
GTTCAAGTCCCTCCGAGCGCACCACAGCACAATATCTAAAAATTAGTAATTTCTTTTGGCATTTTTGTCCATTTTAGATATCGTCTCCAAGCCGTGCCAGGCAAGGGTTTCAGGGAATCATGACGCTGTGTCCGTCTGAAGACTGCTGCGGCACATTTATTTCGCCACGTTCTTCCTCAACCTGATCCAGTGATTCCTCTTGATAAAAATACGCCGTCAGCTTTTCATAACTGTCCTGCGCCGACCGGCAGGTGTCCGTGAGGTAGCCTTTTTCTGTTCGGAACTCCCTTAATCCCCGGTAATAGAACTGCTTATGCTGATGGTCGATGATAAACGGCATAATCTCATTCTTCAGGCATTCCTTGAACATAATGATACGTCCGACCCGCCCGTTGCCATCCTGAAAGGGGTGTATGGTTTCAAAGCGGTAGTGGAAGTTTATGATGTCGTCGAAAGAAGCCGGAATCTTGCCTGAATACTCCGAGAGAAGCTTCCGCGTCTCTTGAGCCACTTTGCCGGGGGGCGCCGTCACCGTGTCGCCGACCATATGTGGTTTCACCTTGTAGTCCCCGACCCGGAACCAGTCGATTCGCTCCTGAGAAGTGCCGCGCTTGAGCAAACGGTGAAACTCCTTGATCATATCCTCGGAAAGCTTCTTGTCAGCGTTCTCCAGCATGTAGTCGAAACAGGCGAAATGGTTGACCGTTTCGATGATGTCGTCCACATTGACCGCTTCGCCGGGTTCAGCGCCTATGGTGTTGGTTTCAAAGATATATCGCGTCTGTTCCTCCGACAATTTGCTGCCTTCGATGCGGTTGGAGTTGAAGGCCAGCTTGATCTGTGTTTGATGATACAGCCCGCCTTTCAAGCGCATTGCCTTTTCCTCGCGCAGCACCGCGAGGATTTTGCCGTTCCTGTTTTCTTCAACAGTCATACGCTCACCTCCCGCGCTTTCCAAAATATAGTATATCACACTTCAGGGCAATTTGCGGGATGTTGGCAAAGATTCATATTTTCGCCGCTTCCAACGCTTGCGCTATGTCCCGGATCAAGTCTTCCGTATCTTCAAGCCCCACCGACAAGCGAAAAAATCCGGCGTGGAATTCTTCGCCGTACAGGTACTGCCGCTCGTCGTTTTCGCCGAGAAATACAATTAGGCTCTCATCATGACCGAGGGAAACAGCGTTTGTGACGACTCTCAATTTGCTGACGAAACGGTTATGTCCGTCGTGGTCAGTATTCAGTCCAAAGGCCATGACGCCGCCGAAGCCGTGTGTTATTTGACGTTTTGCCACATCATGGTTTTTATGCGTGGGAAGTCCAGGATAAGCGACGAAGCGTACCCGGGGCAGTTTTTGTAAAAACTCCGCGATTTGCTGCGCCGACTCGTTATGCTGACGCATACGCAGCGGCAGCGTCACCGCGCCGCGCATAATCAGCCATGCGTTGAACGGACTGACCGCGCTGCCGAGATTGACCATCGCCTCCGCACGGATTTTGTCGATCAGGGGCTTTGCTCCGAGTACCGCGCCGCCCATCGCGTCGCCATGACCGTTGATATACTTTGTAAGGCTTTCGACGGTTAAGTCCGCGCCCAGTTCGCACGGCCGCTGGTTATACGGTGAAGCGAACGTGTTGTCCACCGAAAGCAGCGCTGCATTTTCGTGGGCGATATCCGCGACAGCGCGGATATCGCTGACTTTCAATACAGGATTTGCGGGAGTTTCAATATGAATCAGCCGCGTGTTGGTTTTTACCGCCGACCTTATAGCTTCCAAATCAGTAGAATCAACCAAGGTGGATTCTACATTGTATTTGCCCGGCAGCAATTCATACAGCAGACGATAAGCCGCGATATATGTACTATCGGAAACGACCACATGATCGCCGGACTTGAGGAAGGCGAAAAATACGCCCGCAAGCGCGGCGACGCCGGTCGCCAATACAACACAGTCCTCCGTTCCGTGAAGGGCGCGCAGCTTCTCCTGCAAATAACTCTGATTGGCGCCTCCATTGCGGGTGTAGAGATTCCCGCTCGCGCTGCTCCAGTTCAGGTCGGAAGGATCGTATGGCAGCTCATAACTGTTTGCCATCGTGATTGGCCGCCTGATCGCGCCTGTTTCCCTGTCAGCCTCGTTTCCCGCATGAACCGAACGGGTAGCGAAACCGAAGGCTTTGTCAATGTTTTTATTTTTCATTGCAATACGCCTCCAACAATATATAAAATCTATATGTTTAGTATGTTATTATACCTTGTCAAAGAGAAATTGTCAATTCTCGGATTATCCATTATCATAAGGGGAGGGAAAACGGACGGGCACAAGGCCATTTTCAGTCCGTTTTCTCATTGCCCATTTGATATTTTAGTATTACAGAAGCTCCCCGTACCTTCTGACGAAGATTCTCTTAACCGCCGTCGCAAGCCCCATATACAGCAGGATGGTCAGCGCCAGCCACGCGAAGTATACGGGCGGCAGGGCTGCCAGTCCGATGGATGCGCCGAAGCCCGTAAAGGGAATAACCGTCAGAACTGCGATGCCGGTAAAGGTGAGCAGGGTGAGCGGCAGGGAAGCGCGGCTTTGGATAAAGGGTATTTTCGGCGTGCGAATCATGTGGATAACGAGCGTCTGGCTCCACATGGATTCCACAAACCAGCCCGCCTGGAACAAAGCGGTATATGCCGCCTGTGCCGCCGGGTCGGTAAGCTGACTGAACAGCTGTCCGCCAAACATAGCCGGGCAGATGACGAAATACATCAAAAGGTATGTCGTGATGTCGAATACCGAGCTTGTCGGACCGATCCACAGCATGAACTTGCCGACCGAAGATGCGTCCCACTTTCTGGGTACGGCGATAAATTCTTTATCCACGTTGTCCCATGGAATAGCCGTACAGGAAAGGTCGTAAATCAGATTGAGCAAAATCAGATGAATCGACAGCATCGGCATAAAGGGCAGAAATGCGCTTGCCGCCAGCACCGAGAACATGTTGCCGAAATTCGAGCTTGCGGTCATTTTGATATATTTGATCATATTGGCGTAGGTTTTGCGCCCTTCGATGATGCCCTCCTCGAGCACCATCAGATCCTTCTCCAGCAGGATAACGTCGGCGGATTCCTTCGCGATGTCAACGGCGGTATCCACCGAGATTCCGACGTCCGAAGCCTTCATCGCCGCCGCGTCGTTGATGCCGTCCCCCATGTAGCCGACGCTGTGTCCGTTACCCCGCAGGGCGGTGATCACCCGCGCCTTCTGCTGCGGCGAAAGCTTCGCGAAGACGCTTACTTCTTCGGCCACAGCCCCAAGCTCGATATCGGTCATGGCGTCCAAATCCGAGCCAAGTATAATCCGGCTGACGGGGATGCCTACCTGGCGGCATACGCAGCGCGCGACCTTGTCGTTGTCGCCGGTCAGAATCTTTACGCCTACGCCATGCTCCCCCAAAGCGCTGATTGCGTCGGCGGTAGATTCCTTCGGCGGGTCAAGAAACGCCAGATAACCCATCAGCACCATGTCAGCCTCATCAGCTACCGAAAACGCGCCGACAGGCGAGGGATTGGTCTTTTGAGCTACGGCAATGACCCGCATACCGTCCTCATTCAGCGCGTCCACCTTCCCGAGAATATACGTCCGGATTTCATCGGTGAGCGGCTCGACCTTCCCCTCATATTCGGCAAAATTGCAGACGGTCAGCATTTCTTCCACCGCGCCCTTTGTGAGCATTTGGGTCTTTCCGTTTTTGTCGGCGACCACGACGCTCATGCGGCGGCGCTCAAAGTCAAACGGGATTTCATCCACCTTGGTAAAGCGGTCTGTCAGTCCGCGCAGCTCGTCCGCGGTGTCCTGCTCCTCCTTCGTCCTGTCGATGATGGCAATATCCATCAGGTTTTTAAGCCCGGTCTGATAATAGCTGTTCAGGAAGGCATGGCGCAGTATCCGCGCATCCTCATGCCCGTGAATATCAAGATGATACTCCAAAATCACCTTGTCCTGCGTAAGAGTGCCGGTTTTGTCCGTACACAGAATATTCATCGCGCCGAGATTTTGTATGGAGTTCAAATTTTTTATGATGGTCTTTTTCTTCGACATAGCCACCGCGCCTTTGGCGAGGCAGGTGGTGACTATCATCGGCAGCATTTCCGGGGTGAGACCGACCGCTATCGACAACGCGAACAGCGACGCCTCCACCCAATCGCCCTTGGTAAAGCCGTTGATAAACAGGACAACCGGAACCATGACGAGCATAAAACGTATCAGCATCCATGAAACCTTGTTGACCCCTATTTCGAAGTTGGTCTTTACAGGCTTTGCCGTTGACGCTTTGGCCATTTCGCCGAAAACAGTGTCGTCGCCTGTGGAAACCACTACGCCTGTCGCGCTGCCGCTGATGACAGTGGAACCCATAAACGCGAGATTGGGAGCTTCGGTCAAAGCGCCGATGCTTTGTATAGCGCCGGGGATTTTTTCGACCGACGCGCTCTCACCGGTCAGCGCCGACTGGCTGATAAACAGGTCCTTGGCTCCGATGATCCGCATATCGGCAGGTATCATATCCCCCGCCGCCAGATGCACGATATCGCCTACGACCACCTCCTCAAGAGGAATTTCCTGATTGCCGTTTTCCTGCCGCCTGACATTGGTTGTAGTTTTTATCATCTTCAACAGATTTTCGGCGGCATTGCCGCTCCTTGTCTCCTGCACGAACCGCAATATGCCGGAAATCATCACCATTGTGGTGATAATAATGACCGCCATTGGGTCGGCTTCGCCCGGCTCCGCTATGATAATATCGGTGAAAACCGATACGGCGGCCAACCCGAACAGGATAGCGGTAAAGGGATTGACAAAGGCCTTTGCCAGGCGTTCCGGCAACGACGCTTTCTTTCCGCGCGTAACATTATTTGCGCCGTAACGGTCACGGGATTCATCCGCGAGAGTCTCATCCAGCCCCTCCGGCGACGTTCCCAGCCTGCCGAACAGCTCGTCCGTTTCAGCGGCGGCGGCAAATTTCATCCTGTCCAGCACTTCGCCGCGGCGAAGCAATTCCGCGCCGGTCTTTCCGAGTTCCAGCTTGTTGTTTTTTATCTTCTTCATTGGTCTGCACCTCCATTTTATCGTATAATAGCCGCCTTGCGGTTATTATACCCTGATTAGATAAATGTACCACTGCGGCGCTCCGCGCCTATGGCATAATTTTTTGGGGTACAGCCCCTGTGCTGATGAACCGCATCTTTTTTAAGGTGACGTTATGGAAACCGGTTCCGATAGACTTCTTGAGAAATTCATAAAGTGAATTTCGTAAGAAGTCCATTGCCGTCACGATACTTCGGTGCCGCCCGTCAGGTTCAGGACTGCGTTTACTGCCGGATTCCATTCCGTTTTCACCTCGCTTATTTTTAAAATATCTATGTTAAAGCTCCGGATGGAGCGGTTTTTTCGCATAAAAAAGCCACCGATTGAGCTTGACGCTCAAATGGCGGCATAAACAATCAGCAATTCCGTCATTATACTGACGCAATCAAGCCTGCGGAAAGAGTCGGCACGGAACTGCCGGGCGCGTCCGCAAATAATGCTGTTCCACAGGAACAAGCATACTGATATTAGTATTATATCCATCATTCAAGCTGTATTTACGTCTACTGCCAGCGTCCATGCACTCACCTCCAACAAAAAAATCCTCTGTCAACGTAATACGATGACAGAGGATAACCCTCAAAAATAACGCTTTACCATTGGTAAAGACACTTCTCGTCATCGTCCAAGCTTTAGCTTCGCAGGGCAATGAAGCTGCGTTATTCCATGCCTTGATTTCGACATGGACTGTTAACCTTCTCATCGTGTCTCCACGAATCCGCGGCAGCAACCCGTATCCCTTGCGGTAGCCTCACCTACCGAAACAGTTTGATATTATGCTGTTAAATTAGCAATAAATTTATTGTACAGCATAAAACTTTATTCTATTTATTATATGCGCAGGTATTTTGGTTTGTCAATAGTTTTTTTAAAATTGTAATTATTTGTAATATTATCGATAATTTTCAAAATTGTTATATACGTTGGACTGGGTAGGAGATGCACCTCTGATAAAACCGCGCCTTGCCATCAACAGCTGCTCCTTGAACAGGATGGGAAGGAACGGCACGTCCTCGTACAACGCGTCAAAGAGTGAGCTTGCGGCTGAACCTATACTATTTTCGTCCGCGGCAATAAATTCGGTTAAAAGCCGGTCGGTTTCCCCGCTGCTGTAGCCGCCGAAGTTTAAGCTGCCGTTTGTCCCGACCAGTTTCTCAAGGTTAAAATCGGAGGTCAGCTTGACCTCACCCAGATAAATATCGAAGTTTCGGGAGGCAAGCGCCCTCCGGCAATTGTCCCAGCTTAAAATATTCAGGGTCACACCGACCCCCATTGTACGCAAATCCTCCGCGATACGCTCCGCCACAGCGGTTTTATATATGTTGTCGGTACCGAGAAGCAGACTTATTTCAAAGGGGTAAGCTCTTTTCCCGACGGTATATTCTACGATGCCGTCGCCGTCGCTGTCCGACATCCCAAGCTCTTCAAGCAGGGACAAAAACCTTTCGGAGGAGAAGGAAAGCCTGTCGGCGCTGCTCTTATCGTACAGGGAGGAATAGGGGGAGACGGGGAGCTCCGCGGGGCTTGCATGTTTCAGCATGTCCGCCCGGCAGATCAGCTCGCGGTCGATGGCGTATGAAATAGCCCGGCGAAGCTGAGGGTCGTTGAGGGGAGCCTTTGCCGTGTTGAAGCCGAGGTAATACATTATGCTTGTGGGGTAACTCCACTCCTCATAATTTCCGCCGAAAACCACCGCGTCGGTGGCTGTGGGGTCGCATGACAGCGCGCTTACGGTTCCAAGCTCGAAGTTGTATATCAGCAGATCCGCCTCAGGCGACGCCACAAGCTGTATGCGTGAGAGGGGAGCCTCTGTCCGGCGGTGTTCGGACGCGCTGAGGTAAGGGTTTTCGCCATTTATAAATACATACATACCTGTGCCGGGCGGGGAGGTCTCCGAAACGCTGCCGGCTTTGATTATGGGGATATCAAGCAGCTTCGCGAAATTTCCGTTCTCCCTTGAAAGCAGGATTTTCACTGTGTATTCGTCCGCGGCGGAAATATTTACGACGTCTGAGAGCCTGCCCGAATATATGGCGCTTCCGGCTTTGACCTGGTCAAGGGTGTACTTGACGTCCTGCGCCGTAAGCTCGGAGCCGTCGCTGAAAAGCACCCCTTTTTTCAGTCCAAGTGTATAGGTCCGCTCGCTGTATTCAAAGCTTTCGCAGAGCGAGGGGACGGCTTCAAATTCGTTGTTTACCGTGAAGAGGGAGTCGTACAGCAGCCGCATGAAATCGTTGTTGAGCTTGCTTGTCCCGGTTATCGGATTCACAGAGCCGGTAGGGGAGTAGGCAAGCCCGAAGGTTTCCACCGCGCTTTGACCGGACGGGACGTAGATCACGGGAGGCTCGGAGGAGTACGTGTCGGCGGGGAGAAGTGTGATATCGTCATAAAAAGGCTCCCCGCCGCAGGAAGCAAAGGTCAGAGAAAATATCAGAAAAAGCAGCACAAGTCTTTTCATGTATAGGGAGCCTCCATATTACGATAGGTTTGGTTATCCCGGCGATATGACCGCCGCCTGGCAGCCGCGGGAGTCGCCGTCCCGGCGGTGCGACCAGAAAAGCAGGGGATTGTCATAGGTGCACAGCCCGCTTACAGCTATGTTTTCTTTAGGGACTCCGCCGTATTCGAGCCACAGGCGGTTTAGGCCTTTCAGGTCGGGGAAGTATTTTTCACCGCGCCTGAATATATACCTGTCCGCGTCCTTTAAAGCCGATTTTAAAGCGGCATAGACGTCCCCGTCCACCTCGAAATTTTCCTGCGAGATCGCCGGACCTATGGCGGCAAGTATATTTTGCGGCAGGCAGCCGAACTCCTCCCTCATTCTGTTTACGGTCTTTAGGAGGATTCCGTTTGCCGTGCCGCGCCAGCCCGCGTGTACCGCGCCGACGCACTTCGCCGCCGGGTCACAGAGAAGAATAGGCACGCAGTCGGCGGTGTACGCGAAAAGCGTGACGCCGGTTTCATTCGTTATAAGGGCGTCGCAGCTGTCCGTGGGGGCTGAAACATTGCCGCCGGAGTCTCGCTTTACGGTGAAGATCACATCGCCGTGAACCTGCGAGGTGTGGACCGCGCTGCTTTTATCAAAGCCGACGGCGTGTGAAAGCAGGTCTATGTTTTTAAGGAAATTGTCGGCGGCGTCCCTGTTCCTTCTGAAATTCAGAGAAGAGAGCGTCCCGGCGCTCACACCGCCGGGACGCGTAGTAAACGCGCAGGGTATACCCGCTTCGCTGAACATTTCGGGTACGCAAAGGGTAAGCCCGCCGCTGCTTATAAGCTTAAAGCCGCTCATCCTTCAAAGCCCTCTTCGTTCAGCCCGTGACACTTTTTATATTTCAGACCGCTGCCGCACGGGCAGAGCTCGTTTCTCCCGATTTTCCTGCCCTTGCGGACGACAGGCTTTTTCTTGGGGGGCTGACCGTCTGAGCCGTGCATCGCGAAGGACGGTCTCGCCACCTGCTCCCGTCTGGGCGCGTTCGACTCCTCCTGAAGCTTTGCGGTGAGGATGCCGCGTATGGTGTCGTCGCGTATGGCGCTTATCATTTCGTCAAACATATCGAAGCCTTCGCGCTTATACTCGATTTTGGGATCGTTTTGACCGTAGGCGCGCAAGCCAATGCCCTGGCGAAGCTCCTGCATGGCGTCGATATGATCCATCCACTTTGAATCGACCTCCCGCAAAAGGATGACCCGCTCCAGCTCCCGCATGATGGGAGGGGTTATCTCCTTTTCCTTCTTTTGGTATGCCTCCGCCGCCCTGCTTTCCAGGGCCTGTATCAGGGCGTCCTTCGCAAGGCCGCCTGCTATGCCGCGCAGCTCGCCGCGGCCGAGGAATATCCCTTCAAATTTACCGGCAAGCTCCTCAAGCTGGGCGGCGTCCGGGGTTTTGCTCTCGCCCAGGACCTGCTCGACGCCGCGTGTGATGCTTTCGTTTATCATGCCCGAGATGGACCCGCTCAGGTCCTCTCCGTCAAGCACCTTGCGCCGCTGACCGTATATGACCTCGCGCTGAAGGTTCATAACATCGTCGTACTCAAGCACCGTCTTACGTGTCTGGTAGTGGCGGCTTTCAATGCGCTTCTGAGCGGACTCCAAGGCGTTTGACAGTATTTTCTGGTCTATGGGAGTGTCCTCGTCGATGCCGAGGGAGCCCATCATGCCGGATATTCTTTCCGAGCCGAACAGCCGCATGAGATCGTCTTCCATAGAGATAAAAAAGCGTGTTTCACCGGGGTCGCCCTGCCGTCCCGCGCGCCCGCGCAGCTGATTGTCGATACGGCGGGACTCGTGCCGCTCGGTACCGACGATAAACAGCCCGCCCGCTTCTATAACCTTTGCGGCTTCGTCCTTTATGCTTTGCTTATATTCGTTTACAAGACGGTCAAACTCCGCGCGCACAGACAGGATCGCTTCGTCGTCGGTCGCGCTGTGACCGTCCGCCTCGGCGATAAGCTCCTCGTCTGTATTCTTGCGCCGCAGTTCATGGCGTGCCATATATTCGGCGTTGCCGCCAAGCATAATGTCGGTTCCGCGGCCCGCCATGTTTGTGGCGATGGTGACGGCGCTAAGCTGACCTGCCTGGGCGATGATATCCGCCTCCTGCTCATGGTGCTTCGCGTTCAAAACGTTGTGCTTAATGCCAAGCTTTTTTATCAGGGAGGAAATTTCCTCACTTTTTTCAATTGAAACGGTGCCGACAAGCACCGGCTGCCCCTTTTTGTGGCACTCCTCTATCTGCTTTACAATGGCGCGCATTTTGCCCGCTTCTGTTTTGTAGACGACGTCGGGACGGTCGTTGCGCAGGAGGGGGCGGTTTGTTGGGATCTCAATGACGTCCATTTTGTAGATCTCGCGAAACTCCTCCTCCTCGGTGAGCGCGGTTCCGGTCATACCGGCAAGCTTGTCATACAGGCGGAAGTAGTTTTGGAAGGTGATGGTGGCGAGAGTTTTGCTCTCCCTCTCCACCTTGACGTTTTCCTTCGCCTCTATGGCCTGGTGCAGCCCCTCGGAGTATCTGCGGCCGAACATGAGACGGCCTGTGAATTCATCGACGATTATTACCTCGCCGTCCTTGACGACGTAGTCCACATCGCGTTTCATCAGACCGCGCGCGCGGATAGCCTGATTTATGTGGTGGGAAAGGGTGGTGTTTTCCGCGTCGGAGAGGTTTTCTATATTGAAGGAGCGCTCGGCCTTCTCGATTCCGGAGGCGGTGAGGGTGACGCTGCGCGACTTCTCATCGACGATGTAGTCGCCGTCGAAGTTGTCCTGAAGCTCCTTGTCGTCGGAGTCCTTTACCCTGATGGGCTTGAGCATGGAGGCAAAGCGGTCGCAGATATCGTACATCTCGGTCGACTTGTCCCCCTGACCGGAGATGATAAGCGGGGTTCTCGCTTCGTCGATAAGTATGGAGTCCACCTCGTCGACAATGGAGAAATTATGCCCCCGCTGAACCATATTTTCCTTGTATATCGCCATGTTGTCCCGCAGGTAATCGAAGCCGAACTCATTGTTCGTGCCGTAGGTGATGTCCGCGTCGTAGGAAGCCTTTCTCTCGTCGGGCGGAATGTCGTGGATGACAAGCCCGACGGTGAGACCGAGATAGCGGTGTATCTTTCCCATCCATTCGCTGTGATAGCGGGCGAGGTAGTCGTTGACGGTGACAACGTGAACCCCCTTTTCGGTGAGGGCGTTTAGATAGGAGGGGAAGGTGGCGGTGAGGGTCTTGCCCTCGCCGGTTTTCATTTCGGCTATCCTGCCCTGATGCAGGACGACAGCGCCGATAAGCTGGACGCGAAACGCCTTCTGACCTATGACGCGGTAGGCGGCTTCGCGGACTGTGGCGTAGGCGTCGGCAAGTATGTCGTCGAGGGATTCCCCCTTCGCAAGGCGATCCTTGAGCCTGCCTGTCATCGAACGCAGTTCGAAGTCCGGCATGTCGCTGTATTTGTGCTCAAGGGCTTCTATGGAGTCGACGATCGAATTGATTCTTTTAAGCTCCCTGTCGCTGTAGGTTCCAAAAAGCTTGGATATGATTCCCAATATATTCACCTCAAATTTCACATCCGGAGGCTCCGGACGCGAAAGAATTTTCACATAGCACTCACATGATATCAGTATAATATTAATCCTGCAAGGATTATACCACAATAATAAATGAAAATAAAACCAATTTGATGAATAATCTGTAAAATCGTATATTCTGTCCGTATTGCATTTGGGGCGGGATGGATATATAATAAATATTGCTTACTTTTGAAAGGTTTGGAATAAAATGATACAATTTGAGGAATACAAGCAAAAAATTAATTCGCTCAAGCCGGGGCTCAGGGAGCTTGAGGGGGCGCTGAATCTCAGCGCGGTGAGAAGGGAGCTTGAGGAGCTGGACGCCAAATCGGCGGAGGACGGCTTTTGGAACGATATCGAAAATTCACAAAGGACGCTTCAAAAGGTAAAACAGCTGAAGGACAAGCTCGCCGTATATGACAGCCTTGCCTCGCAGCTTGAAGAGGCCGAGACCATCTGCGAGCTTGCCATTGAGGAAAGCGACGACAGTATGCTGGAGGAGCTGGAGGACGCGTACGCGCGGCTGGAGGCAATGCTGGAAAGCGCGACCTTGCAGACCCTTCTCAGCGGAGAGTATGACAAAAACAACGCCATAATTTCCTTTCACGCCGGAGCGGGGGGAACCGAGGCTCAGGACTGGGCGCAGATGCTGTACCGCATGTATACGAGGTGGGCGGAGCGCAGGGGATTTGGCTATAAGGTGCTGGATTACCTTGACGGGGATGAGGCGGGTCTGAAAAGCGCCGTGATCTCGATCGAGGGACCAAACGCCTTCGGATATTTGAAGGGGGAAATGGGTGTGCACAGGCTTGTGCGCATATCGCCGTTTGATTCGTCGGGGCGGCGGCACACCTCCTTTGCCGCTGTGGAAATAATGCCGGAAATTTCGGATGATGTGGAGATTGACATAAAGGATGAGGATTTGAAGGTGGATACCTACCGTTCCGGCGGAGCGGGCGGACAGCACGTCAACAAAACGGAGTCGGCTATCAGGATAACACATGTTCCGACGGGCATAGTCGTCGCCTGCCAGAACGAAAGAAGCCAGCACCAGAACAGGGAGGTCGCGATGAGGATGCTGCGCTCCAAGCTGGTTGAAATCAAGGAGAGGGAGCACCTGGACAAAATCGGGGATATAAAGGGGGTGCAAAAGGCGATCGAATGGGGAAGCCAGATACGCTCCTATGTCTTTATGCCGTACACCCTCGCCAAGGATCACCGCACGGGCTATGAAAACGGAAATATAAACGCTGTGATGGACGGCGACATCGACGGCTTTATCAACGCTTACCTGAGGTCGCTCGCAATAGGGAAGCAATAGGCTTACTTTAGAATTATTTATGAAATAGCGAGAAAAATACTTGTAATTTAATTATTATTGTGTTAACATATGTCCTACTGATTATAATACTAATCACTAATTATCTGTTTGGAGGCATTGATTTTGAAATTGTTTTTTTCTATAGTACAGGTTTTATCCAGCCTGTTTCTTATTGCGGTGGTTCTTCTGCAATCGGGTAAGCGTTCCGGTCTTTCCGGTTCAATTTCCGGCGTCGCGGACACCTTTCTTGCCAAAAACCAGGCGAAAACGTGGGACGCAAGGCTTGCCAAGGCTACCACATGGGTCGCCGTCGGGTTTATTATACTGACCATGGCGCTGAGCATTTTGGGATAAAGCGGGACGGTAAAGTGTCAGCGGCTGTGTCACCTTTTGGGGTGATACAGCCGCTTATCTTTTAGACTAAACGTTTTGTAAAAAGCCTGCCATGTCGGGGTCGGCGATACCGGCGAGCGGCTCAGCCATCCTTTCACCCGCGTGCTGGAGGTTTTCCTTCGCTACCGCTATCATAAGCTTTATGCGGTTTTCCTGATTTACCTTTGTCGCGCCCGGATCGTAATCTATAGGCACGATGTTGGAGTCGGGGTGAAGGTTTTTAAGCTTTCTTATCATGCCCTTGCCGACAATGTGGTTGGGAAGGCAGCCAAAGGGCTGGGCGCAGACGATATTGCGGTATCCGCTTTCGATAAGCTCCATCATTTCGGAGGTCAGAAGCCAGCCCTCCCCCATTTTGCACCCGTAGCCGATAACTCCGGTGATAAGCTTCTTCAAGTGGATGTATGTACTGGGGGGAGTGAACGCCGGATGCTTTTTCACCGCGTCTATGACTGCGCCCGCAGCCTTGTTGAGATAATTCATAAGGAAGGTCATGGCTCGAAACTTCAACCTGCTGCCGCCGTAAAGCTTGATATCCTCCAGGCGGTTATCCACCTTGAAAAGCATAAAATTCAGTATGCCCGGAACCATTACCTCGCAGCCCTGTTCCGCCAGGAGCTTTTCAAGCCCATTGTTTGCGAGAGGGGAGTATTTGACGTATATCTCGCCGACTATGCCAACCTTGACCTTTGGGGTGACGGCGCGCCCGACCCCCGCGAAATCGTCCGCCATAAGGGTCAGGTATTTTTTCTGCTCCTTTGCCGAGTAGCCCTTTCCCGCCGCGAACAGTCCGCTTATCTTCGTGATCCACCGTTCGACAAGCGCCTCGCTTTCCCCCCTGTTCAACTCATAGGGGAAGGTCTGGTTGTTCAAAAGCATAAGCATGTCGCCGTACGCCAGCGCGGCAAGCCCCTTGAGAAGCATAGAGAGGGTGATGGAAAAGCCGCTGTTTCGCTCCAGCCCTGACAGGTTCAGCGAAATGACGGGTATGTGGGCAAGCCCCGCCTTTACAAGAGCCTTTCGCAGGAGATGGATGTAGTTTGACGCGCGGCAGCCGCCGCCGGTCTGGGTTATCATCAGGGCGACCTTGTTCAGGTCGTATTTGCCGCTGTGCAGCGCGTCCAGCATTTGACCGATAACGAGAAGGGCGGGGTAGCAGGTGTCGTTATGCACATATTTGAGCCCTTCGTTTACCACCGACTGCCCGTCATTTTTGAGTATGTCAATATTATAGCCGTACTCCGCGAACAGGTGCTCAAGCAGGCGAAAATGCATGGGCGCCATGTTGGGGGCAAGTATGGTATAATCCCTTTTCATTTTTTTTGTAAATTCTATCTGCTTTTCGCTCATGTTTCGCACTCCATTCAAGCCTGCCGGATTTTACTGAATATTACGCGCCGGCAGTGTCCCGCAAAGCGGCGGCAAACAGGCTTCGCACCCGTATCTTTACCGCGCCCAGATTTGTTATCTCGTCAATCTTTATCTGCGTATATATTTTGTTGTTCGACTCAAGTATGCGCCTGCACTCGTCGGTGGTTATCGCGTCGACGCCGCAGCCGAACGAGACAAGCTGGATAAAGTTCAGCATGGGGTCGTTCTTCTCAGCCACCAGCTTTGCCGCCGCGTACATGCGTGAGTGGTAGGTCCACTGGTTGAGCACAAGCGTGCCGAAGCTTTCGGTGTCCCGGCAAAACGCGTCCTCACTCACGACCACCGCGCCCAGCTCGCATATCAGCCTGTCGATACCGTGATTTATCTCGGGGTCGATGTGGTACGGCCGGCCGGAGAGCACGATGACAGGCAGGTTGAGCTCCTTTGCCAGGCCGACGTATTCCCTGCCCTTGTCCTCCACCCTTTTCATAAAGGCGGCGTACTCGGCGTATGCCCCTTCCACTGCGGCGCAAACGGCTTTGTAGTCAAAGCCGCCGAGGCTTGCGGTCAGGATATTGAAAAGCTTTTTGGGAAAGTGCTTTCTTTTGTGCACCCCAATGTAGTCGTTTATAAAGTTGACGTCCTTTAGCTTAGGCACATTCGCCTCGATCACCTCGGGGTAGTAGGCGACGACGGGGCAGTTGTAGTGGTTGTCGCCCAGCCCCTCGTCGAAGTTGTAGGACATGCAGGGGTAGAAGATGTTTTTTACTCCGTCCTCAAGCAACTCCTCGATAAGTCCGTGCAATATTTTGGCGGGGTAGCACACCGTGTCCGAGGGTATGGAATACTGCCCCTTGAGGTAGGTTTTGCGGCTGGACGGCTTTGTCGTCACCACCTCAAAGCCAAGCTCGGTAAAGAGGGTGTACCAGAACGGGTACATCTCGTATATGTTCAGACCCATAGGGATGCCGAGCTTGCCCCTGACGCCTTTTTTCGGCTTGTAGGAATACAGAAGCGCATTTTTGTATTCGTAGAGGCTGTATATCTCCGCCGTTTCGCCGCCAGAAAAGCGCTCGCAGCGGTTGCCGCCGACAAAGCGACGGTTCCCGTCAAAGGTGTTTACAGTCAGCTGGCAGCGGTTTTGGCAGCCGGAGCAGGTGACGGCTTTGACTGTGTGGACGAAGCCGTCGAGCTTATCTCTGGAGAGAAGGGAGGACTTCCCCCTGCTGTGCTCCCGGGCGTAGAGAGCCGCGCCGTACGCGCCCATAAGCCCCGAGATCGCCGGGCGTACGACGTTCCGCCCGATCTCCTGCTCGAACGCGCGGAGCACGGCGTCATTTAGAAACGTTCCGCCCTGCACAACGATGTGGGCGCCGAGGCTGTCCGCGTTTGCGGCGCGGATTACCTTATAGATGGCGTTTTTGACGACGCTTACCGACAGCCCGGCGGAGATATTTTCTATGCTGGCGCCGTCCTTCTGCGCCTGCTTGACGCTGGAGTTCATAAACACGGTGCAGCGGCTGCCGAGGTCGACGGGATTGTCCGCGAACAGCCCGAGCTTAGAGAAGTCCGCCATGCCGTATCCCCACGCGGCGGCAAAGGTTTGAAGAAACGAACCACAGCCGGAGGAGCAGGCTTCGTTTAAAAAGATGTTGTCTATAGCCGAGTTATGTATCTGGAAGCACTTGATGTCCTGACCGCCGATATCGATAATGAAGTCGACCTCGGGGTCAAACCGCTTTGCCGCGGTGAAGTGAGCGATGGTTTCCACCACCCCGTAATCAAGCATGAAGGCATTTTTTATCAGCTCCTCGCCATAGCCGGTGACCGCCGAGGAGGCAACTTCGCAATCCGGATATTTTTCGTAGAAATCCATGAGAAAGCTTCTTGTCAGTTGAACCGCGTTTCCGTTGTTGGGCAGGTAGCTGTCAAGCAGAATATTGCCGTTTTCATCCAGGGCGACAGCTTTGACGGTGGTTGAGCCGGAGTCGACGCCTATGTAGACCTTGCCTGTATACTCTTCGGTGTTTCTCGGGACGCCGCTTATCTGATGCCTTGCTAAAAACCGCGCATAGTCCGCTTTATCTGAAAACAGCGGCGCGCACGCCACATATCCGCCGACGGGCTTGTAGGCCGAGATCAGGTCGGCGGCGTCAGCTATCGAAAGCTCCTCCGACGCGGAGTACGCCGCGCCGATCGCCACAAAGTACAGGGAGTTTTCCGGGAAGATGCCCTTTACCCCCAAAATACTGTCGAAGGCGCGGCGGAGCTCCGACATAAAGGTGAGCGGACCGCCAAGGTACACCACATTTCCCGTTATCTGCCTGCCTTGGGAAAGCCCCGCGACAGTTTGATTGACAACGGCGGCAAATATTGAGGCGGAGACGTCGCTTTTCTGCGCACCCTGATTCAACAGGGGCTGAATGTCGGATTTCGCGAAAACGCCGCATCTGGACGCTATCGAATAAATCTTCGTGTATTCCTTCGCGAGGTCGTTCATGTCGTCGGGGGTTGTGTCCAGCAGCGTCGCCATCTGGTCGATGAAGGCGCCTGTCCCGCCCGCGCAGGAGCCGTTCATCCTGACCTCAAGACCGCCGGTGAGGAAGAGGATCTTCGCGTCCTCGCCGCCCAGCTCAATGATGGAATCCGCGCCGGGCAGAAGGGTGGAGGCGGCGCGCCGGGTGGCGTAAACCTCCTGCTCAAAGGGGATGCCGCAGCCCTCCGCCAGTCCCATCCCGGCGGAGCCGGAGATGCAAAGGCGGGCGCGCTCAATTCCGAGGGAGCTTCTTACCTCGCCGAGCAGCTCATATGACGCCGCGGCAACCTTAGAGAAATGCCGCAGGTATTTTTTATATATGATGTTGTCCCCATCGTCCAGCACAACGCATTTCAGGGTTGTTGAGCCTATGTCAAGACCTATTTTCAATTCAATCACACTTCCGGGCTATTTTATATTTTGATAAAAAATTCCAAATTTTTCAAAAAATATTGTTTTTAAACAACTATATTCTTTAAAAAATTCAAGTCCTATTATATATCTTTTGAAGGTTTTCGTCAAATGTTTTATACTGGGGCGCGGATTTTGTTAAATTTGTATAATAATGCGGTTATACTGGAATTATTTATTTAATCGGCGTATAATAACCATAGAGCAGTTCATCACACCGTGATGAAAACAAGAAGGAGAAGAATTAAAATGATTGCTTTTGCGTGTGATCATCTGGCGGTAGACCTGAAAAAAGAGCTTATGGAGTATGTGGGAAGCCTTGGGTACGAATGCAGGGATTACGGAGCGAATTCCACCGAGAGGGTCGACTATCCCGACTATGCCCTTGCCGCCGCGGACGCTGTTGTGAGCGGGGAATGTGACAGGGGAATACTCATATGCGGAACAGGAGTCGGTATAGGCATAGCCGCGAACAAGGTGAAGGGCATACGGTGCGTCACATGCAGCGACTGCTACTCGGCTAAGATGTCGCGGGAGCACAACGACGCCAATATGATTTCCATAGGCGCAAGGGTGGTTGGAAATGAGTTGGCTAAAATGATAATCAAAGCCTGGCTTGACGCTGAATTTGAAGGCGGACGCCACCAGGTGAGGGTGGACAAGATAATGAGCATAGAGAGGACGGGTAAAATATAGCGGATCCCGCTTAATATTTTCGATTTTACGAAGCAGAGCCTGAACGATCATTGATCGTTCAGGCTCTGCTTCGTAAAAAATACTATATTATATAGCCGGCATCCTGATGTTATTCCTCCCCGAGGGGAAGCTGCACGGGAGGGGTGAAGGAGAGCGGCTTTTTTGCCGCTTCCTTTGCGATTTCAAAGGCGCGCTCAAGCTGAGTGTCGGTGACGATCAGCTTGCCCTCAAGCTGAGTGACCGCGCGGACGAGGGCGGACAGCGTTTCGGCGGTCGCGGAGGAGGAGGCTCTGAGCTTGTGATCCTGCTGGAAAGCCTGCACAGCCGCCGCGGTGTCCGCGTCAAAGACGCTGTCCGGCGCTGCGGTCAGGTAACCCAGGAGCTTCAGACGCTGCTCAAGTCCGAGCACGCCGGAATGATTGTCGCCTATACGAAGAGTTTGGTTTGTGTTCAAGACCGCCATCTCAGGGAGCTTGAACTGCTCCACCCTCAGCGGAACGATCTCGTCGGGAGTAATTCCGACGCCGTTATACGACTTGCCGTCGGGGAGAAGTATTTCAAAGTTTGTTATGATGATTTCGTCGCCGTAGTCAAGGTCGAAATGGTATTGCCCGACGCCCTTGCCGTATGTCTTTGCGCCGACTACCCTGGCAAGCCCGTTCTTTTGCAGGGAGCCCGCGAAGACCTCGGACGCGGACGCGGAATTTTCATTGACAAGCACTACGATTTCGTTCAAATCCCACCCTGAGCCGCGGGACCGGTAGGTATCCAAAGCGTCGCGCGAGTTTATCGAGAACATGTCAACCCCTTTTTCGGGGATCATAATATCCAGCATGTTTAAAAGGACGTCGAGCGCGCCGCCGGGATTATCGCGAACATCCACTATAAGCGAGCGGAAGCCCATGTACGGGAGCTGATAGTAGTATGAGAAAAAGTCAAGGAAGGTGTTGATATCTCCGAAGCGCACAACACGTATGTAAGCGACCCCGTCGCCCAGGTCGGCGAAAACTATGTTTGACACCTCGACATACGCCCGTACAATATCAAAGTACAGCATATCCGCGACATTCCTCCGCCTGACGCCCAGCTTTACCGCCGTGTTCTCCTCACCGCGGATAAGCTCGGAGAATTCGCCGAAGGGAAGCGCCGAGACATCGGCGCCGTCGACGTATACGATTTCGTCGCCCGCCCTCAGCCCGGCTTTTTCAGCGGGCGAGCCGGGGAAAACCGATTCGATGAATTGCCCGTTTTTAGACGTTGTATCCAAGCTCACGCCGATACCCACAAAGCTGTCCGAGGTCGAATAGGCTTCGCCATAATCCTCGGGGGTCATATAGTGGGAATACTTGTCGTAGGTCTGAAGCATATAATCGACAAACTTGACAAATTCCTCGGGATGCTCGTTGAAATAGCTGTTAAGGGCATTTTCCAGGGGATAATCCAAAACGGAGGAAAGAAGATGGTACTCGCGGATAAGCTCCGAGATATCCTCCAGCCTGTCCATGTAATTTGTGAATTTTACAGGAGTCTCGGTTTCAGCGGCGAACGCGGGGGTAAAAAGGGTCAGGGAAAGGACAAGGCACATAAAGAGCGTCAATATTCTTTTTTTCATAATTCCTCTTTGGCGCGCGGACAAAGGCGCGCCCCCACAGCTTAAGGTAGTGACACCTTTTAAATTTTGGATATGCCGGCAATTATCGGACAAGCTCTATTCAGCTCGGAAGATTAGGGAAACGGACATTGACCTTTAAGCTGTTGTCCGAAGCAACCGCGTTGTCGATCTCGACGGAGTAGTCAATTTCCAAATCGCCGCCTGTGTCAGACAGCACAGCCGCGACTTTTTTTGCGCTGATACCTACGGTGAGTGAGCCGTACTCGGTTTCGTAGTGGACGAGGTGCTTTTGACCCTGTTCGAAGACCATGTGCGAGTAGATGTCCCCCTCCCGCTCAACCGTAACAAGTCCGGCGGGAGTGATGGTTACGGTGGTTTCGACGTTGCCGGTGTTTTCCGGGTCGGATTCGCTGTATTTAATTGTATACTCGCCGTTGTTCAAGCGGCAGTACTGCCCCTGGGTGATCATTTCAAGGGAGTCACTGTTGTCGTCCTCATACAGGAGGTCCGTTTTAATTGAGATCAAAGCGTTATTGTTCATTATCCTCTATAGTTACCCCGGACCGCACGGCATTTACGGATCACAGGCTTGCCGCCCGGGGAATCGCTCCTTATAGAATTTCGTCCATTATATATTATTTGCCCAGGCTTGTAAACGCCGGAGAAAGAGAAATAACGATATATTTAAAAAATATCCGCACACTATCATAAAATGTAGATAATTTATGAACACGGCAAATACTTACCGTGAACACGGACGCTATACCGGCTCACCACTTTTCTATATCCACCTTTTGAAAGCCGGCGTCTATCTCCCGACCCATAAATATAGAGCCGAGCCGGGAGAAATTTCCGGGGTTGTCGCTCACATGGTAGCTGACCTGCCCGCCGGATTTTCTGTCTGACAGCAAAGCCTTTTCTCTCAGCAGCCGCATCAAAGCGCCGGAGGACGCCGCGCCCGGGTCGATAAGCCGGACGCCGGGGAGTACGCCGGAGATCACACGCTTTAAAAGAGGATAGTGGGTGCAGCCTAAAATGAGGGTATCGCACCCGAAATCACGAAACGCGGAGAGGTACTCCTCCGCGACCGTCTCAATGACTGTATCGCCCGGCTCAAAGCGGCCGTTTTCGACCAGCGGGACAAAGAGGGGGCAGCTTACGCTCATAATTTCAGCTTCGGGATATCTCTCCAAAAGCGTCCGCTCAAAGGCGCCGCTGGAAATAGTGGCGGAGGTTGCGATTATTCCAATCCTATTGTTTTTTGTTTTGCCCGCCGCGTCCTCGGCTGAGGACTCAACCACTCCGACACAGGGAAGAAGGATATCCTCCCGTATGAGGTGGAATATCGAGGAGACGGTTCCGCAGGCAATAAGGATAGCCTTTATGTCAAAGCTTTGCAGAAAGCGGATATCCTGCTTTGCGTATTTTATCAGGGTTTCCTCCGAACGCCCGCCGTACGGCACTCTCGCGGAGTCCCCGAAGTATATAATATCCTCGTTTGGCAAGAGAGCCGTCAGTTCCTTCATGGCGGAAAGACCGCCAAGTCCCGAGTCAAACACGCCTATAGGTCGTGAGTCCATACTAGTCTCCATTCTTTTAGGTTCATTTCTCCATTGAAAGCTCGATGAGCCTGGTTATAATATCGGGGTAGGTCATGCCGCCGTGTATCAGAAGCTTTGGATACATGCTTATCGGAGTGAAGCCGGGGAGAGTGTTGATTTCATTGAAGCATATCTCGTTTGTGACCTTATGCACAAAGAAGTCTATGCGGCTGAGCCCCTTGCAGCCGACAGCCGAATATATCCTCGCGGCGCGGCTTCGGATTTCCTCCGCAGTGTCCCGCGGCAGCTCGGCGGGTATCCGGTCGGCGGAGGCTCCGTTTATGTACTTGTCGTCGTAGGTGTAAAATTCGTCGCCCGGTATTATTTCCCCGCAGCAGGACACGGTAAGCTCGTTGTTTCCCAGTACGGCGACCTCTATCTCGCGGCCGTCGAAGAACTCCTCCACCAGAAGGGAGCTGTCATACCTGAAGGCCTCGTCCAGCGCTCCGCGCAGCGTATCCGCGGACTTCACCTTGGAAATTCCGACCGAGGAGCCTGTGCCGGAGGGCTTTACAAACACGGGATAGGTGAAGCGGGATCCGACCCGGGACAGGACGCTCTCCGGGTCATTTTCGTACTCGTGCCTTCTCACATGCAAAAACGCCGCCTGCCGGATGCCGAGACGCTCCACAACAGACTTTGTGACGCTTTTATCCATGGCGACCGCCGACGCGGCGACAGGCGGACCGACGCACGGGATGTCCGCTATGGCGCAGAGCCCCTGTATGGAGCCGTCCTCCCCGTTTGCGCCGTGAAGGGCGGGAAACACGCAGTCGAGCTTTTGGAGGGACAGGACGCCGCCCGAGTTTATTATCAGATTTCGGTCATGCGCGGGGGAGATGACCGCGGTGGGGAGGGAGGGGGACTCCCAGCCGCCGCCGGGTATCTCGGAGACGTCGCCCTTGTACAGGTACCATTTGCCCTCCCTTGTGATACCCACCGGAAATACTTCAAAGCGGTCGCAGTCTATATTTTCGAGGATAGAGACCGCTGTCATAAGCGAGACCTCGTGCTCGGGGGAGACCCCTCCGAACAGGACGCAGACGTTTTGTTTTTGCATTGGATATATTCCTTTCGGCGTTTATTTCGTAAAGGGTTTATAGGCGGAGTAATAGCTGGATAAGGGTCTCTTGTTATAATAAGGCAATAATCCGGCGAAAACAAGGGTCGTACTTATAAAATTTCTATTAATACGAAGCTCTTAAAAAATTACTTGTTAAAACAGTGGTATTTTGTTATTCCGGGAGTTATAATGCTTAGTATAGGCGGGCGGGATACACCGCCTTGGTTTATGCACGGTATCGTTAAGGACGCCGCGCGGAGGCTTGTTGCCGAATGAACGCCGGCGTCAATTATCACCTGAAACGGAGGGCTGCGCTATGAATTTGGAGCTTTCAAAAAAGCAGTTTCGTCTGCTGCTCGATATGATATATATTGGAAACTGGGTGCTCAACTCGACAAGAGGGACCGACAGAATAACCGACTACGATGAGGTGGAGAGCGAGGTCTTTTCCAAATGCGCCGAGAACGGGATGGGCGCGCTCAGTGAAAATGTGAACGGTGCGGTTCGTCCCTCGAGGGCGTTTTCCGAGGGCGGGATACACGAGGCGATTATGGACTATGAGGACACCGTATTCTTCGAGATTTTGGCGGAGGAGCTTGCCAGGCGGGATATGCAGACGGAGGGGGTCGGGCAGGAGGACGTTGAGGAGCTTGTCAAAAGGGTAGGGGAATATACTCTCGAATTTGAGGCGAACGGTCTGGAGAACATCAACATTGAAATATAATACAAACTATTGCATAAAAAGCCGTACCGTGAGGGCGGCGGCAATAAAGCCGGTAACATCCGCGATAAGCGCCGCCGGGACGGCGTGGCGCGTTTTTTTTATCCCGCTTGCCCCAAAATATACGGCAATGACATAGAAGGTGGTTTCGGTCGAACCCAGCATTACCGCGGCGGTGCGGCCGATCATGGAATCGACTCCGTATGTACGGAGGATATCAGCCCCCAGCGCCAGCGCTCCGCTGCCGCTGAGGGGCCTTATGAGCACTAGGGGAATACACTCGGCGGGTATGCCGCAGAGCTTCGCCAGCGGCTGGAGCAAGCCGGTCACCGCGTCAAGCGCGCCGGACGCGCGGAACATATATATGGCGGTAAAAAGGACGACAAGCGAAGGAAGTATATTCATTGAGGTTTTAAGCCCGTCCCTGGCCCCGTCTATCAAAGCGGAAAAAAGGTCCGTGCCCTTGATGACCGCCGTCAGAGCGACGAGAAGTATTATAAGCGGAAGAACCGCGGACATAATTTTATTCACAATAGAAGCCCTCTTACATATTCCGCTTTCCTATGTTTTTTTGATTTATTTTATTTCAAATTGATTTGGGGGAGTGTCTCTGCTTTGCCCCTCCGGATTTTGACATAAGCTTTGCCGCCAGGACCCCTGCGGTGAGCGCCAAAAGCGAGGTCAGCCATACGGCGGGCAGGATATCGAAGGGGGCGGTCGAGCCGAGGCTCGATCTCAGCGCGGCGACGGTGGCGGGGATGATCTGTATTGATGCTGTGTTCATCACAACCAGCATACACAGGTCGTCGCTTGCCTCTTCGCCGCTGCTCATACACTGGGCGGCCTTTATGCCGAACGGTGTGGCGGCATTTCCAAGCCCGAGGAGATTTGCTGAGAAATTCGCTGAAATCGCCTCAAACGCTTCACTGTTTTTTGCGGTCTGCCGAAATAACCTCGACAGCAGGGGAGAGGTCAGCTTTGAAAGTGACCGGGCAAGCCCGCACCTTTTCATAACCTCCAAAACTCCGTTCCACAGGCATATCACACCCGTGATTGAAATTGCGAGGGTAACGGCCTCTTTAGCGCCGTCAAGCGCGGCGGCGGACACAGCTTCAATGCTTCCGCTGAAAACCCCGAAGATGACCGATATCAGTATCAAAGCGAACCATATAAAGGACATTTGCATTGGTCACAGAGCCCTCCTTTCAAAACAGGTATTGAGACCACAAATTAGGGATTAAATGGAAGTAATGTGGATATATTTATGAAATTTTAATACATTAATGTGAAAAATATACAAAAAACGACAAGATTAAACAAAAAAATACGTAGATATGATATTTGCTAATTATTGACTAATAAAACAAAATAAGGTATAATAAACTGAGCAAATCGCACAATAACCATATATGATTTGCAAGGACGGGAGGCAGATAATATGAAATCGACGGGTATAGTGAGGAAGGTTGACGAGCTGGGGAGAATCGTTCTTCCAATCGAATTGAGGCGTACGCTTGATATAGAGGAAAAGGACTCTTTGGAAATCTATGTTGAGGATGAGACAATTATTCTGAAAAAACATCAACCATCCTGCATATTTTGTTCGAATGTAAGAGATTTGATCAATTATAAAGGCAAAAAAGTTTGCCCGGACTGCGCAAAGGGTATAGGTCAGGCGTAAAAGTACATAAGAAAGTATAGTTGAGAAGCATATTAAGAAAATATACGTGTTTTCACATTTATATTTAATATTAAAAAACAGACGCATTGTCACGCCGATGGGGCGTGGAATGTGTCTGTTTTTACTTTAAATTTATTATAACAGTCACCTTCGGCGGACTGTAATACTAAACACTGATAAGAAACCGTAATAAAAATCGGGTGAAAAAACGCATATATGCAACGTTTTTTCACCCGATTTTTAAACGCTTTCTAACAGTATTTATTATAACAGTCACCTTCGGCGACTGTTATAATGTACGTTTTTGCGGCGTTTGTCCCTTCGGCGCCTGTTGTATAAGACGACGATTATGACATACAGGAGTATAAGAGCGAACAAACCCAGCACAGCGAAAATGATCCATCTTTGAGATAAAAATTCCTTGATATTCGCGGAATAGTACAGCATTTTGTCCAGCTTCAATGAGTTTAACGCGATCAGGTTGACCGTCTGATACTCTACGCCCTTATACTCAACCGTCACCCTGCCCAATATGTCACCCTTGACAACCGGCGCGTCAACCTCACCACCTTTAAACAAATCCTTTTTTAAAACAACCTCCGCTTTGTTAAAGTCGTTGGGGAGCAAGGCGGAGATACTCTCCTCGGGAACCAGGACGACATAGTCGGATTCGGAGGAGAGCCGGACAGCCAGCTCCGCAACCGCGTCACCGGCGGAGAGCATGGTTTGGTGTGAGAAATTCGAAAAGCCCCACTCGAAAAGATTTTTAGTGTCAACAAAGCTCATCATCTTTCCGGTTTCACTGTCCAGAACAGAGCCCATGACCACGGACAGGAGGAAAACCCCGTCCTTTTCCGCGGAGGAGACAAGGCAGTAGCCCGCGTCCGAGGTATGTCCTGTCTTTATGCCCTTTGCGTAGTAGTATACGTAATCGGGGCTTTTAAGCCGCGAGATAAGGTGATTTGTTGAGAGAAAGGTTCGCTCGCCCGCTTTGTTTGTCTTGGGGATAACCAGGCTTGCCGTGTTGCAAATCTCAAGAAATTGCTGGTGCTTCAATGCCTCGAGAGTGATTATGTACATATCTCTCGCGGTTGTATAGTGCCCCTCTTCAGTAAGTCCGTGTGTGTTTTTGAACTGTGTGCCTGTGCAGCCAAGCTCGGCCGCGCGCCTGTTCATTTCCGCAACAAAGGCGTCAATACTTCCGAACAGATGCTCGGCCAGCACATTGCACGCGTCATTTGCGGACGCGACCAAAATGCACTTTACAAGGTCGTCTATTAAAATTTCTTCATCTACCTTCAGGTCCGCAATCGAGCTTTCGGGGTGTAAATCTGCCAGGGCGGAGCTTGTTACGGTGGCGTATTCGGAGAAGTCGGCTTTCTCAAAGGCGATAAGCGCGGTCATAATCTTTGTGAGAGAAGCGGGGCTTGCCTGAACATCCGCGTTCTTTTCGCAGAGGATCTCTCCGCTGGCCGGTTCAACCAAAATCGCGTACTGCGCCGCTATATTTATGCTGTCGATTGCCGATGAGGAGGCGGGGAAAACTGCAAAAGAGCCGGCTATGGCGAATAAAAGTAAAAATAATGCGACAACTTTTCTTTTTTTCATTGGAATCTCCTGTATTTATGGTATAATGTCCGCAAGCGGACATTATACGCTGATTAAATAAATATACCATTACGGCGTGTGCGCCTATGGTATAATGTCCGCAAGCGGACATTATACGCTGATTAAACTTATATACCATTACGGCGTGCGCGCCTATGGTATAATGTCCGCAAGCGGACGTTATACACTGATTAAATTTATATACCATTACGGCGTAAACGTGGGTGTCATAATACTGTCAAGATAAGTATATCAAAATACTAAAATTCGGGCAATAGGAAAATTGAAATGAGGCTGAAAAAAACAGAAAAATTGGTGCTGATGATTGCCGCGGCATTTTTATTGCTGTCTGTCGGGTATTTTATCGGAAGCCGGCCGGTCGGCAGCAGCTTTACAATAAAGACCGAAAAGGACGCCGGCGCGGCCGCACTCGCCCTCGCGGAGCAGGAGAGCTTGAATACGGAGAAAAAACCTGATGACGCGAGCCTACCTCAGCCTGCCAAAGCAGACGACGCTTCGCCTGAGCCGTCCCCAGCCGAGACCCGCGACCCGACCGGCAGCGATAAACAGGAGGCTTCGGCGGGGGTGAGCCCTGACAAGGACGGGGAAGAAGGGGAAGGGGGCGGAGAGGCATCCGTTACTCCCGACAATTCGGGCGGAATGGACAAGGCGACCGAATTACCGCCGGAGCCGGTATCAAAGCTTATAAACATAAACACAGCCGATAAAAGCAGCCTGTGTACCTTGCCCTCCATAGGAGAGGTGAAGGCGGCGGCAATAATAGAATACAGGGAGCGGCACGGCGGGTTTAAGAGCAAGTCCGACATATTGCAGGTAAAGGGGATAGGGCAGGCGACATATGAAAAGCTCAAGGAGCTAATATGCATAGTAAACACTGATTAAAGCAAATCACGGTGTGCTGCGGCACACCGAAAGTGGCTCAGTTACGGCTTTTCGCCACTTCCCATTTGCTATAAAATGAATTAATCAGCGCTTACTATAGAATAACAAAATATCGGAAAGGGATTCATATAATATGAAAATATTAGTTGTTGACGACGAGAAGTCGTTGGTCAAGGGTCTGAAGTTCAATCTCGAAAACGACGGATATGACGTCGAGGCGGCATACGACGGAGAGGCTGGAGTCGAAATCGTAAAGCACGGCGGCGTCGACCTTGTTTTGCTGGATCTGATGATGCCGAAAATGGACGGCTTTGAGGCGTGCAAGCGGATACGTGAGTTTTCAAAGGTGCCTATAATAATGCTGACGGCGAAGAGCGAGGATACCGACAAAATCATAGGCTTTGAGTACGGAGCCGACGACTATATAACAAAGCCCTTCAACATTATGGAGGTCAAGGTGCGGGTGCGCGCGATACTCAGAAGAGCCGGAGCCGAAAAGAAGCAGGAGGAGCTGAGCAGGGTAAAGCACGGCAGGATGGAGCTCGACCCATACAGCAGGAACGTATTTATCGACGGCAGGTCGGTGGATCTGACCGCGAAGGAATTTGACCTGATAGAGCTTTTGATGAACAATCCCGACAGGGTATACAGCAGGGAAAATCTGCTCAACGTCGTATGGGGCTATGAATATCCGGGGGATATCCGCACGGTGGATGTGCATGTGAGGAGGCTTCGTGAAAAGCTGGAGCAAAACCCGGCGGCGCCTGAGAACATAATCACAAAATGGGGAGTGGGCTACTACTTCAAGCCGTAATTTACAGCGTACGAATTTTTTATAGCAAACTGCTATAACTGACCGGGGAGATGTGGAACATATTTAGCCTGAAAGAATCGAAAGCTTCCGGCGCGAAGTCCGGAAGAATATTCGGAATGCAGCTCAAGATGGCGTTATCCTATATCGTCATCATCTTTGGTATGCTCGTTTTGCTGAATGTATACCCTGTCTATGTAAGCCAGAATTTCATTCTGCGCTCCAAGCAGGATACCATGCAGGACAGGGTTTCGCTCCTTTCCTCGCTGCTGTCGGGGATCGAGACGCTGAGTGCGGAATCGGTCTCAAGGGTTATGGATATAATCGACGAGAGCGGAAACACGCGGTGTATTGTCACCGACGACAATCTCCGGGCGATATATGACAACTCGGTGACCGAGAACTGCACGGGTAAGATAATTTTACTTCAGGAGATAAGGTATGCGATAAACCGCAATGACGTCTTTTTCGCGGAGTATACCGAGGAGGCGATCATCTGCAAGGCGTCCGCGCCGATACTGCTTGACGGCAGGGTGCTGGGAACGGTGTACCTCTACGAGGCGGACGAGGCTCAGGCGGCGCTTTTAAGGGATATTCAGGTCAACCTGATGAACATCTCGTTTTTGGTGAGCATTGTTGTTGTGACGCTGTCGTTCAGCCTCTCGAAATTCCTCACAAGAAGGATCGGGAACTTGCTGAGGGCGGTCAAGACGTTCGGGGACGGGGACTATTCGCACCGTTCATATATAAAGGGAAGAGATGAGCTGAGTTTGCTTTCACAGGAGTTTAACCGCTTCAGCGAGAGATTTGAGAAGGCGGAGGAGATGCGAAGGCGCTTTGTATCCGACGCGTCCCACGAGCTGAAAACTCCGCTTGCCTCTGTAAAGCTCCTTGCGGACTCGATAGTGCAAAATGACGATATGCCGCCCGAGATGATGCGGGAGTTCGCGCTGGATATAGGCGACGAGGTAAACAGACTGACCCGGCTTACCGAGAAGCTGCTTGACATGACAAGGCTTGACGCCGATATCCCGCAGAGCGTATACCCGGTGGATCTGACCGAAACTGTCCGGAGAGTGGCGCACATGGTTGACCCGCTCACAAAGGAACGGAATATCACGATTGAAATGCAGCTGGAAAACGACTGCGTTATAAAGGCGACCGACGACGCGGCATATCAAATAATCTTTAATATAGTCGAAAACGCGATCAAGTACAGTAAGCAGGACGGCTTTGTACGAATATTTCTCTTTTTGAAAGAGGAAAGGGTGAACCTGATAGTTGACGACACCGGAATAGGTATACCCGAGGAGGACATCGAGAGGATATTTGACAGGTTTTACAGAGTGGACAAGGCGAGATCAAGAGAGGCGGGGGGCAGCGGGCTTGGGCTGTCCATCGTATGGAGCGCCGTAAAGCAGCATAAGGGTGAAATTGATATTAAGAGCAAGCTTGGAGAAGGTACCCGCGTCAACATTGTTTTTCCGATTTTTTCGGGTGAGGACGGTGAGATATGAAAAGCTTTTCCGTAAACAAAAGCTGCGGCGGGAGCTTGATACGCAGGCGAAGGGCTGCTTCGGCAGGGAGGCTCACGGCAATATTTCTCTGCTTTTTCCTCCTTGCGGGCTGCGGGAAAAGTACGCCGGGGGAGGAGCATCTGACTGTCTACTATCTGTGCGAGCTTGATAACGAGGAGGTCACAAGCGCGGTTAGAGGGGTACAGGCGCCGGTCGGAAAGAACGCGGATAAGGTTACTGCGGCGATGAAGGCGCTGTTTGCGGGGACGAATGAAAGCGGGCTTAAAGGTCCGTACCCTCAGGGAACTTCGCTTACCTCGCTCAAGTACGACCTGCCCAGGGTCACGGTGGGGATCTCGTCCGAATATTTGGAGCTGACCGGCGCGGAGCTTGTGCTGGCGGAAGCGTGCGCGGCGCTTACCCTATGTTCAATAGAGGGTATAACGGAGGTAAGCTTCACGGTAAATAACCGGATACATATGTCGGAAGGGAACGTTTTATCCATAGACGACATAGTTACGGGAGACTTAGTGCTGCGCCCGGTTGAAAAGACCGCGACACTGTACTTTAGCGACGGCAGTCCAAATTATCTGACCCCTGAGGCCAGAAATATAGTGATGCGTGAAAATGAACCGCCCGAGAAATATGTGGTTGAGGAGCTTTTGAAGGGACCGGCTAACCCGGCTCTGAGTGAAATCATTCCCAAAGGCACACGGCTTTTGAGCATAGCAAGGGAGGACGGGACATGCTATGTGAACCTGTCCGAGGAATTTTTGAAGTGTGTGGAGGCGGGCAGGGAGAGCGAGATAATGGCGCTCTATTCCATAACAAACTCACTGTGCGCGCTGGAGGGAGTTGAAGGGGTCAACTATCTCGTCGACGGCTCAAGGATATACGGAAGCCAGATCATGCGCGAGTACGCAGATGTGGTGGGAGCGTATCGTGACAACGTGATATCGGTTACGCTGTATATGAATGATAAAAGCAACTCCTATATAGTGCCGGTGACCTCCAGGGCGGAGACTGCGGGCGGCTTTGACCTGCCGAGAACCTTGATTGAAAGGCTTGTCACGGGGATAGACGGAAACGGCTTCCTGTCAATGTTTCCCAAGGGCACGAGGATAAATTCGCTGACGGTAGAAGGGGACGAATGTATCATAGATTTTTCCAGGGAATTTGTTGAAAATCAGGCTGGCGACCAGCCGCGTGAGCTGATGCTGCAATCGCTGGCGTTTACCGTATCACGAAACGGGATCGCGGGGAGCGTGAGGATATATATAGACGGGGAGCCTCCCGCCGACGGGGCAATTTATCCGGACGATTCCATCCTGCATCCCGACTATTTAGCGCTAAACACTGATAACACTGACAAGAAGCCGTGATAAATGATGGGTCGCTCCGGCAGGCGGACATTATGCCCGCCTGCCGGAGCGACCCCGGATATATCGCGATTCTTTAAATTTTAAAGGTCACTGGCCCTTATACTTTTTCTTTGTTGCCATTCCTCCGCGCAGGTGACGTTCCGCTTTGTTTATTTCAAGGATCTCCTTGACTTGCAGATAGAGACCCCTGTTGAAATATTGAAGTCGCTCGGATAAATCCTTATGTACGGTGGATTTGCTTATGCCGTATTTTTTTGCCGCGTCCCGTACAGTTGCTTTATTTTCGATTATGTAGTTTCCGAGCGTCTCCGCGCGCGCTTCTATATTTCCTTTCAAACCGTCACACCCTCTTTGCTCTTTAGCTTGATTAAATATATGTGTGGTTTTGAATATATATGCTTTAGGCGTTTAGGTTTTATCGGCGCCGGACTATTGCAAACTGGCGCGGTGAGAACGCCGCGCCAGTTTTTTGCTTTGCAACAACCATTTTAGCTTTTGTCGCCGGGCTTTGAAAGTATCGCGGCGAGGAAACCGAAGAGTATGGCGGCTCCGATTCCTCCGGCTCCCGCGGTGAGCCCGCCGGAAAATATGCCGAGCACTCCGTTTTCCTCCACCGACTTCTGCATACCCTTCGCAATGGTGTAGCCGAAGCCGGAGAGGGGAATGGTAGCCCCCGCGCCTGCCCACTCGACAAGGGGACCGTACACGCCTACGGCGGTGAGGAATATGCCTGCCACAAGGTAGGAAACGAGTATCCTTGCCGGAGCGAGCGAGGTTTTATCTATCAGGATTTGGCCTATGGCGCAAAGGATGCCGCCGACGAGAAACGCTTTAAAATAGTCCATATAAGTTTATCCCTTCTACAGCGTTTTCAAAAGATGAGGGAGGAAAAAGAAAACGCGTTATTGCAAAATTTTCAGCTTATCGTATTTGAGATGACGACGGCGTGACAGATACCCGGTATGGTTTCGCCCTGCAAGGTAGAGGTCGGGCTCAAAAGAGCGCCCGTTCCCGCAAAGACGAGCTTGTTCAGCTTTCCCGCTTTCATGTCGTTTAGCAGCTTGCCGCACAAGGTTACGGCGGAGCAGCCGCAGCCTGAACCGCCCGAGTGGACGTCCTGTGTGTCCTTATCGAAAATCATTATCCCGCAGTCTCCAAGGTTGTTGTTAAAGGTGACATTGCTGCGCTTAAAGAGGTCAAGGAGTATTTCGTTGCCGAAGTAGCCCAGGTCGCCGGTGATGATGAGGTCATAGCAGGACGGGGTGGTATTTGTGTCCTCGAAGAGGGCGGTGATCGTGCTGTGCGCCGCGGGAGCCATTGCCGCGCCCATATTTGCCGCGTCCTTTATGCCCAGGTCAACGATTATACCGGTTGTAAAGTGGGTTATATACGGTCCCTGACCGCTTTCGCCCAGAAGAAGCGAGCCGGAGCCGGTCACGGTCCACTGTGCCAGGGGGGTCCTCTGTGAGCCGTATTCAAGCGGCGTGCGGTACTGGCGTTCCGCGGAGCAGTAGTGCGAGGAGGTGATCACCGCGGAATTGCTGGCGTAGCCGCCGTCTATAGCCATTGACGCCAGCCCGATACCTTCGGCCATTGTAGAGCACGCGCCGTACAGTCCAAAGAGGGGGATTTCAAAGCTTCGCAGACCGAAGGAGGTGGCGATACACTGGTTCATAAGGTCGCCCGCGTAGATGTAATCGACCTGCCCCGGGCTTATGCCGGCCTTGTTGAGGGTGCGGGTGAGCGACTCCATCTGCATCCTGCTCTCCGACTTTTCCCAGGAGGCTTCGCCGAAGGTGGTGTCGTTATTTATATAGTCGAAATCCTTTGCGATAGGACCTTCCCCTTCCTTTTTGCCGACAACACTCGAATAGCTGAGAATTGAAGGCGGAGCGGAAAATTGTATCGTCTGTTTTCCTGTTCTTTTTGTCATAATTTGTTGTTCCTTATATATTTTTTAGGAGCGGAGTAATATCAGCCATATTTGTGTAATTGTATGACTATTTTTACCGCATTTGAAAGGATGATACATATGAATGTGAAATTTTTATTATGAACCGGGATATAATAATGATTACAAAAAATATTACAAAAAGTTAGGTTCTAAGCGGTAAATTATTAACTCTATATACAATTGACATTGGGTGGATAGAATGTTAATATATAAACAAACAATTGTTAATTAAATAACAAAGGTTAAAAACGATATTGGCGCAATTTCCGAATTAAGGAGAGGGATGAACATTTTTATGAGCGAAAAATATAGAGCTGTTGACAGCGTGGACACCTTGAAGGAGGCTTTTGAGCGTTGCAGGGAGGCACAGAGAAAATACGCGGGGTACACACAGGAGCAGGTCGACCGCATTTTTAAGGCGGCGGCAATTGCCGCCGCAAAGGCGAGGATAGAGCTGGCGAAGATGGCTGTTTCCGAGACTGGCATGGGGATCGTAGAGGACAAGGTGATAAAAAACCACTATGCTTCGGAATATATATACAACGCGTACAAGGACACAAAAACCTGCGGAGTTGTTGAAGAGGACAAGGAAAACGGGATAAAAAAGATAGCGGAGCCGATAGGCGTTATAGCCGCGGTAATTCCGACAACAAACCCTACCTCAACCGCGATATTTAAGACCCTGCTTGCGCTTAAAACCAGAAACAGCATCATAATAAGCCCGCACCCGCGGGCGAAGAACTGCACTATAGCCGCGGCAAGGCTTGTGCTTGAGGCGGCGGTCGCCGCGGGCGCGCCGGAGAATCTCTTTGCGTGGATAGACGTGCCGAGCCTTGAAATGACAAACCTTGTTATGAAGGAGTCCGACCTGATACTCGCCACCGGCGGTCCCGGAATGGTGAAGTCGGCGTATTCCTCCGGCAAACCGGCGATCGGGGTCGGAGCGGGCAACACACCCGCGATAATCGACGACACGGCGGACATATTGCTTGCCGTAAGCTCGATAATACATTCAAAGGTGTTTGACAACGGGATGATCTGCGCGTCGGAGCAGTCGGTCATAGTTCTTGACAAGGTATACGAGAAGGTCAAAAAGGAATTTGCGTTCAGGGGCTGTTACTTCCTTAACCCGGAGGAGACCGAAAAGGTGCGCAAGACCATCATCATAAACGGCGCTTTAAATGCGAAGATAGTGGGGCAGTCGGCTGTGAGGATAGCGGAGCTGTCCGGAGTGGAAGCGCCTGCGGCGACCAAGATATTGATTGGAGAGGTCGAAAGCGTCCAGCTGAGCGAGGAATTTGCCCATGAGAAGCTTTCGCCCGTTCTGGCTATGTACCGCGCGAAGGACTTTAACGACGCGGTGGATAAAGCGGAAAGGCTGGTAGCCGACGGCGGGTTCGGGCATACCTCCTCCATATATCTCGATGCTCAGGGCGAGAATGAAAAGCTGAGCGTATTTTCACAGCGCATGAAGACGTGCAGAATCCTTATAAATACTCCGTCGTCCCACGGCGGCATAGGCGACCTGTATAATTTCAGACTCGCGCCTTCGCTGACACTGGGCTGCGGCTCGTGGGGAGGAAACTCCGTAAGCGAAAACGTGGGGGTAAAGCATCTGCTGAATATAAAGACAGTTGCCGAGAGGAGAGAGAATATGCTGTGGTTCCGTGCGCCTGACAAGGTATATATCAAAAAGGGCTGCCTGCCGGTGGCGCTGGATGAAATTAAAAACGTGCTTGAAAAGAAACGGGTATTTGTCGTCACCGACGCGTTCCTGTACGAAAACGGCTACGCTGCGCCTGTGACTGACAAGCTTGCGGAAATGGGCGTCGCATACGATATATTCTACCAGGTGGCCCCGGACCCGACGCTGGAATCGGCGTACAAGGGCGCGGCGCAGATGGAGCTTTTTAAGCCTGACTGTATCATTGCGCTGGGCGGCGGCTCGCCAATGGACGCGGCGAAGATAATGTGGGTGCTGTATGAGCATCCCGAGGTCAGCTTCGACGATCTGGCGATGCGCTTTATGGATATCCGCAAGAGGGTTTACGGCTTTCCGAAAATGGGGGAAAAGGCGTACTTCATCGCGATACCCACCACAGCGGGAACCGGCTCCGAGGTCACGCCGTTCGCGGTTATAACCGACGGGAAAAGCGGCATAAAATACCCGCTTGCCGACTATGAGCTGATGCCGGACATGGCGATAGTTGACCCGAACCTGATGATGAACGCGCCGAAGGGGCTTACGGCGGCGTCGGGTATCGACGCGGTCACCCACGCGCTGGAGGCGTACGCATCCATCATGGCGACCGAGTACACAGACAGCTTGGCTGTCGGCGCGCTGAAGGCGCTGTTCGAATATCTGCCCGGGGCTTACGAAAACGGGGCTAACGACCCGGTGGCAAGGGAAAAGGTGGCCAATGCCGCCACAATGGCGGGCATGGCGTTTGCAAACGCATTTCTTGGGGTGTGCCACTCGATGGCGCATAAGCTGGGCAGCTTTCACCATTTGCCGCACGGGGTGGCAAATGCGCTGCTGATATGCGAGGTGCTGAGATTCAACGCCAGTGAAGCGCCGGTGAAAATGGGGTCATTTTCGCAGTACGACCATCCGCAGGCGCTTTCGCGTTACGCCGAGATAGCGTCCGCTCTCGGGCTTAAGGGTAAAAATGACAGCGAGAAGCTGGAAAGCCTGATTGCCGAGCTGGACGCGCTTAAAGAAAAAATCGCTATCAAGGGCAGCATAAAGGAATATGGCGTGAAGGAAGAGACATTCCTTGAGTCGCTGGACAACATGTCGGAGCAGGCGTTTGACGACCAGTGCACCGGCGCGAATCCCCGCTATCCGTTGATAAGCGAAATCAGGCAGATGTATCTGAACGCTTATTATGGCAGTGAAACCGAAGGTCGGGCATAGAAGTTAAAGGTCTTTAAGCCAATAAGAGAGGATGGTTATATATGAAGCTTGACAATATAATAGCGGTGCGTCCGACAAAGAAGATATACCGTGAGGAGAATCTTGTTATCAAGGTGTTTAATGAGGAGTATTCGGCGGCGGAGGTGCTTAATGAAGCCTTGAACCTCGCCATTGTTGAAGGAACCGGCTTTAAGTCGCCAAAGCTGAACGAGGTGACGAAGATAGACGGAAGCTGGGCGATTGTCACCGAATATATCGAAGGGGTCACGCTGTCAAAGCTTATCGAGGAAAATCCCGGACGGTTCGACGAATATCTCGACCGCTTTGTCGATATACAGCTCGACATGCATAAATACACCGCAAAGCAGCTCCGCCATCTTACCGATAAGATGCATGGAAAAATCAGCCAGTCGGGGCTTGACGCGACGACCCGATATGAGCTGCACACCCGCCTTGACAGCCTGCCAAAGCACACAAAGCTCTGTCACGGGGATTTCAATCCCAGCAATATTATAATCACAGATAATGGCGAGGCGTATGTGATCGACTGGTCGCACGCCACCCAGGGCAACGCGAGCGCCGACGCGGCAAGGACATATTTGCTTTTCAGGCTTGCGGGGGAGAACGGCAAGGCGGAAAAGTATATGGACCTGTTTTGTAAAAAAAGCGATACGGCAAAGCAGTATGTACAAAAATGGCTTGCCATTGTGGCGGCGTCGCAGCTCGTAAAGGGCAAAGCGGAGGAAAAGGAGTTCCTTCGCGGCTGGGTAAACGTGATGGACTACGAATAGTATAGCAATTTGAATAACATAGACTATATAAATTGCTAAAATAACCGCATATATTCAACACTTCTTTCAGCAATTTAAAGTCTATGATAATGCAATTTGCTATATATCAAGCTTCAAGCCCGGACGCGGCAATGACCCGCTGCGTTCGGGCTTGAAATTTATGTGGAATTATTTGCGGTTTGGTGGTAAAATATTTATGTGAAAATGATGACGGGATTAACTATATGAATCAAGTTATTTAGAGAAATAGCGCCGTTGAATGGAGAGTGAAAACAATGTTAAAGCGAGCGTTAAAAAACGCAATCGGGGCAAGCGTAGGAGTTGTGATTGGGAGCATTGTTTTTAGAATGACGCACCCCCAATTATATAACGAAACGTGGCCGAATATTTTTGCGCAGGTGGTTTTGTATTTGGCTGTGGGCTTCGCTGCTTGCTTTCTTGTCACTTTGCTTATTGAAGTGGTTAGGTTAAAGCTAAATGGGAGATGACCGTCACGCGTGTCGGAGAGGCGCTTCACCCTTATCACAATAAAAAACAGACTTTTTTCGGAACCGCAGGTTCCGAAAAAAGTCTGTTTTATCCAGGTAAACGCTGATTAATTCTTACGCGTGCCGGAAACACATTAATCAGCGTTTACCTGGAATGTGCCGACAAGGTCAGCGTTTACTTGATTACTATGATACGGACCTTGCCGCCTTTGTCGGCTGTCCTGTCATAGTACGCGTCGAAGCTGGAGCCGAAGGCGCGCGCGCTCGATATCATAGTGGCGAGGCTTGCGTAGTCGCTGAGCTTGTAGTATGAGCCGGTCGCCTCGACATAGACGCCGACCTCCTGTGAAATCTTCATCAAGCCGCCGTTTATCAGCATACTTTCGTTTCCTGAGAAGCTGTCCCTGGTAAGCTCTCCGGCGCGGGTAAGCTTCACGTATCCCACGGGGTCTCCGGCTTTGTTTTTTGCGATACCTATGTATGACCCGTGAGCCGCGGCGCCTGTAATGGTGTTTGCCTTATATTCCGTGCTTCCGCTTTGATTGGTTATTGTGAGGTAGTATTCCTGCATGGTTGTGTATATGGGCTTCCCGCCCGCGTCCCAGCCCTGGGAAACCTCGACGTCCCTGGAGGTGAGGCTCGAGACGCCGTAATTGTAGCAATCTCCCGTCAAATCATTAAAGGCTACGGCGATTACCCTGTTTAGGTCGTCAAGCACAACGCCACGTATTCCACCCGCCGGAATTTCATTCAGGTATAGGTCGCTTCCGCCGACCATGCGGTATTCTCCGTCCTCGCCCACTGTGTCAAAGAAGGCGGCAAACGGCGAAAGCTTCCTCTGACCGAGGGTTCCCGCGTTTAAATCGAGCTTTCCGCCCCCGGCGGCCACCGAATAGTTGTTGAGCGACACGTCGCCTATTTTGTTTGAAACGACGGTGCAAAAGGAATTGTCCTTCACCAGGGAATTCTCGCCGGGACTGACGACCAGCATGATCCCGTTAAAAAACGTCACCGTATTTCCCGTGTAGAAGCCCACCGGACGCACCGACAAGACAGACCTGTCATATGCCGCCGCGACCTTTCCGTCGGCGGTGAACAAAAACGTAAGACTGGACCCGACCTTGAATTTTGACAGGGTGGATATAGCTGATTCCAGGACGGCAAATTCATTCCCAAATGTATTTATTTTTGTCGGGGCCGTGACATTTGGGTAGGCATTTTCCAACACGCCCGACAACTTAAAATCACTTACAAGAATAATATTGGACGCCTTGTTGTATGTAACGACGTCATACCTTTTCAGGTCCGAGGCTTTGATTTCCGTGTTGTACATATAAAGCTTCGCGCCGGTGTTCGCGCCCAGCATGGCGCACAGCGTCTCGTGCGTCACCTCGCCGGGAAGCACGAGGGTGTTCGACCCGTCCGCGCTGCCGCTGGTATTGCCTGCGATTATGTAGCTGACCCCGCCCGCGGAGTTGAACACCAGTCTCAGCGGCGTTCCGACCGCCATGTCCAGCCAAACGTCAATAAACTTTTTCTCGACGCCGTTTATATATATCCTTGTGTCGCTCGCCAGGGTATATTTTTCACCGCCAATACCCTCTATGGTGGGGTAGACGCTGGATTTGAGGGTAATATCCTTCATCGTTGTTTCTTCGGGGATAAACGCGAGGATCACCCTTTTCTTGTCAAGCAAAAGCTTGCCCTTCATCCCGACATAGTCCTGCGGCATTGGGTTTTTACTCTTTATCGCGCCGGTCTCGCCCGCGAGCAAAACCGCGTTTTTCGTTCCGTCAGCGGCGGTTTCGGTGACGCTTATGATCACGGCGTCGTCGCGTGTTTCGCCGAGGCTGTCAATAAAATCCCCGCCCGCCTTCGTCGCCGCGAACAGCATGTTGAAAAAGAGCGTGACCCCGTCGCTTCGCGGCATGGATTTCATGCTGTCACTGTAGCTTATGCCGTCCAAAAGCCCAAGCTGCGCCGCGTAGGCGAGGTTTGACTGCGGCCATTTCAGCGCGTAATCCACCCCGTCCGCGTATCCCAGCGCGCGTACGATAATGGTTATCGCCTGCGCGTAATTTATCTCGCTGTCAGGCCGGAAGGTCCCGTCGGGGAAGCCCGATATGATCCCCAGCGACTTGACCGCCAGATTTACGTAGCCCGCCGCCCAGTGCGACGACCTGACGTCCGGATAATATGTATATCCGCTGAACAAGCCTATCTCGCTCTCTTTTCCGAGCGCCACGACTGCCATTTTACAAAACTGGGCGCGGGTCAGGGTGCCGTTTGGACGGAACGTTCCGTCAGAAAACCCGTTGACGATACCGAGCATCTGCAAAACCTCGATTTTGCCGCTAAGTCCAGCTCCCACATCGGAAAACGCCGCGGAAGGCGTCACAAACAGCGAAACCACAATAGCGGCCGCCAAAACCCAAGTTGCTAACTTCCTCATTATTATAACCACACCTTTCCTTATTAGGGAATTGCGCCGTTATTGCCGCAGGCAATATTTCAGCCTCTGCTGAAAAGGCGCAAAACCGGGTTTGAAAGATTTATCTTTCAAGCTTTATACTCCACTATTCATTGCGCAGCGCTTCTACCGGGAGAAGCCGTGACGCGCGAACCGCGGGATATACGCCGAAGCCTACGCCAAACGCAACCGAAACAAGCATCGCTATTGCCATGATCACCGGCGAGGGCGCTAAAATCCGGTCGAGCTGTATCTTACCCATTATAACGGTCACTCCCGTCCCCGCCATCACGCCGACCAAGCCGCCAAGGGCGGAAAGCACGACCGCCTCAATCAAAAACTGTGTGATGATGGACCGCCTCGGCGCGCCGATAGCCTTTCTTATGCCGATTTCCCTTGTTCTTTCAGTCACCGTGACCAGCATTATGTTCATGATCCCGATGCCGCCGACAATGAGAGCGATAGACGCTATGCCCGCGAGCAGTTTTTGCTGATCCGCAAAGCCCTCGGTCTGGTAATCGCGCCATGAGTTATCCGAATATATGCTGTAATTGTACTGCCCCAGCTTGGACATGAGCCACGAATCCAGCGTCTTGATAAGCTCGGTGGTAGCGGCTGATGATCTCGCCTTGACAATGTAATTGTTCATCGAATACTGGCTCTTTGTAAGTCTGGATCCAAGCGTATACGGTACGACGACTATCCTGTCATACCAGCTTCCGCCGTACTCCGCGCTGACCCCCTTTGACGCGTATGTGCCGATTACCGTATACTCGTCTCCGCCTATGGTTACCTTTTTCCCGATGGGATCCTCATAGTTGAATAGATCCTCTTTTACCTTTGCGCCGATAACGCACACCTTATTCAGCCTCTGCAAATCCATATATGATATGTCTCTGCCGTATTGCAGAACCGAGTTATTGCACGCCGAGAACATGTCCGAGCCCATGTATACGTCCATGTATGAGCCCTTTGCCTTGTACTTTACCATCTTATAGTCGTTGTACCGCGGGGATACCCCTTCGATCAAGGACTTGTCAAGAGTCATACAGTAGTTATAAAGATCCATGGAAATATCCTTTTGCGCGCCACCCCTGCCGTAATAGTAAATTTGAATCTGGTTTGTTCCCATCTTTTCAAATTCTTCCATTATCGCGTCCTGCTGACCCTGAACGAGGGAAACAAGCACGATAACGGCGGCGACGCCTATGATGATGCCAAGCATCGTGAGGAAGGAACGGCCCTTGTTGTTCGATATCGACTTGATAGCCATTTTAAACGACTGCGCAAATTTCATATGCCCACCTTCCTTTGTACAGCCGGTTTTGTCACATCGGACACTATCTTTCCGTCCAAAACCTTGATGACGCGGTCGGCGGCCTCGGCGATGGAGTTGTCGTGGGTTATGAGGATCACAGTCGATCCCTCCCCGTGAAACTGCTTAAGCAGGTCCATTACGTCACTGCTTGTCTTTGAATCAAGGTTTCCCGTGGGTTCGTCCGCCATTATAATGGGCGGATTTGTCACTATCGCCCTGGCTATGGCGACCCGCTGCTGCTGCCCGCCGGACATCTCCGACGGCTTATGCTCGGCGCGCGCCGCGAGGCTCACCCGTTCGAGAGCCTCCATGGCGGCTTCCCTTTTGTATTTCCAGTTGCCGTAAACCAGGGGAAGCTCGACATTTTCAAGCGCCGACAGCTCCGAAATCAGGTTGAAGCCCTGAAATATAAACCCGATTTCCTTATTTCTGATTCTTGACAGCTCACGGTCGTCAAGCTCGCTTGCCAGCTCGCCGTTCAAAAGGTAATCTCCGTATGTAGGCTGGTCAAGGCACCCAAGTATATTCATCATTGTGGATTTGCCGGAACCGGACGAACCGACAATCGCAACAAATTCTCCCCTGTCAATAATCAAATTTACTCCGTTTAGCGCCCGAACCTCACTCTCCAGCCCTTCGCCGTATATCTTGTATATGTCGTGAAGCTCAACTAAATGTTCCATTTATGATCATGCCCTTCCTTATTCGGGAATTGTACTATTCCGCCTGTAACGGTTTGGCGGGACGGTACAATTCCGGGTTTGAAAGATTTATCTTTCAAGCTTCCCCTTTTAATAGTAATAACCCATACTCGGATCCATACCCGGCTGCAGATAGACCTCGACGCCGTCCCCGATCCCCGACTCGATCTCGATAACGCTGTCGTCGCCCAAGCCGGTTGTGACCGGCACCGCAAAGTAACCCTCGGGGACTATGCCCTCGGGAAGGTCAATCGCGTTCTCGGGACGGTCGCCGGCTTTTACAAATACGCAGGTCCCTTCCTCGGTGTATTTGACCGCCTGGATCGGGAGCAGCACGCAGTCGTCCTTGGAGCTGAGCATAATTTCAAATCTGAGACCGCTTCCGGCGTACAGCCCCTCCGCCCCGTCAATTGAAATCACTGCCGGGAAGGTGGCGTAGCCCCAGTCGTACTTGCCCTCAAGGCTGACTGATCTTACTGTTCCGGAGAAATATTTCATGCCTTCGCTTGTCTCCTGAATAAGGCTGACATATGTACCCACTGAAATCTTACCGATGTCACGCTCGTCGAAGCTCACCTCCAAAACCATGGCGGTCGTGTCCGAGATGGTGACTATCGCGGCGCCCGTTTCCAAAACCTGACCGACCGACGCGGCTACCGCCATTACGGTTCCGTCGATCGGCGCGGTCGCGTTGAAGGAATCAAGCTGCGCGTGCAGGTTGTCTATCTTCTCCTGCTGCAAGCTGAGCTGGTTATTTATAGTATTGATTTGTTCGTCGTAGGAGGCGCCCTCAACAGAGCAGAGCAGCGCGCCCGCCTTGCAGTCGTTGTATTCAAGAATGTTAAGGGACAGTATTTTGCCGCCCGCGGTCGAAACGATCTTTTCCTCGCGGTTGAAGGAGAGCTTTCCCGCTTCGGCGGGGGTCATCTCTATTCCGTCCGGTCCTGTTATCGACGCGATGGCGTCCATGTCCTTTGTCAGCGCTCCGGGATTATTTATGGTTATCTCAACCGAAAACAATATCGTTCCGTCGGCTGTAACCTTGCGAACCTTGTCTATCTTTGTAACCGAGCCGTCTACAAGCGACATGGTGCCCGGTATTGAGACGGTGGCCTTCTGTCCGGCCTTTATGTCGTTTTCGTACGCATAGCTGAAATACTGCTTGATTATCATTTTACTGTCGTCAACCAGCGTGCACAGCTCGGTCGATTCCCCGATCGTGTCGCCCTCGCGCACCTTTACGTCCATAAGCTTTCCGGCAAACGGCGCGTAAACGTTAAGCTTGCTTATCTTCTCATATATGCTGTCGAGACCCTTGCGTATCTTTTCGTAGGCTTCCTCTTCGTCAAGGATGTTTTTGACAACGGCGCTGTCGTCAACTATGTAAAGCGGGTCGCCCGCCGCGACAATATCGCCTTCTTTAACAAACAACTCGAGAAGCTCGCCCTTTGCCTTCACTGTGACCGCCTCGCTGGAGGTCGCCTTCACCTGCCCATAGCCGGACAAGGAGGAGGAAAACGGACCGCGGTAGGAGGTTGTGGTCATATCCGGTATTGTTTCGACGTAGAAGAAAAGCTTATATATTCCGTATGTACTCGCGCCCGCGACGGCAAGGATAATAACCGAAATAATGATCCACTTTATCGCTGTTTTGCGGCGTCTCTTTTTTGCGGCAGCCTTTCTCTTCTCCTCGGTTATCTTTGTAAATCTGTCAAGGCCCCCGTCGTCCCTGCTTTCGGCCGCAGGCTGAGTGACCGCCGGTGAGCTTGCGGTCTGGGGATTTCCCTGCCCGGAATCGGTTTTCCCGGCCGTTACGGCCGTGTCCTCGGCGGGCTTTGTTTGGCTTATGTTTTCTGACACTTCTTCTTCCTCCTTGTAATTTGACAGGGATCATGCCGCGTCCTCCGGCGTATAATGATTGCGCCCGCAATCATTATATCCCAAGTCTGGTAAATTAGCAATTTACAAATAGTAACAAGTTACAAAATATATTGTATCTTTTTAGATACAATTACCTTGAGTTTTGTTCCATAAAATTAAAAATATTTTGAAATTTTTTATATTTCCCATATTTTGCCAAATCGTTACGATCCCTCTCAGTAAGCTTGCTTTAGTTTATTTCATTTTGTCTCAATTGTAAATAATGTTTATATTCTATTCATATAATTTACAGCAATTTAATCTGGAAATATTTTTTAAATAACCTTTTCTGACGTTTTTTCATTTCTTATACTTAAACAGCACGACGCCGCCTATCATAAGCGCTATTCCGAGGTATTTTGACCATCCGAACACCACCTTTTCAGAGCCGAACAGACCAAAGGCGTCTATAACGGCGGCGACCAGCAGCTGGGCGATGAGAATAATTGAAATAGACACTGTCGGGCTTAAATCCCTGATCCCGAGCATAACGGTAAGAGTTATGATAAGTCCCAGGACCCCGCCTAGCAAATATATCTTGTCGGCGTTAACAATTTCCCTGAAGGCGCCCTTGCTTCCCCAAATAAGCGCTATCAGGGAAAGCGCGAACGCCGTGCCCTGTACAAAAGCGTTTGTTTCAAAGTAGCCGATTTTGTCCCCCAGCCTCGTGTTAAAGACACCTTGAAAGCTCATTGCCGCTCCCGCGATGATACTGAATATAACTCCAACCATCCGAATTTATTCCTTCCGCGTCTGTTTTTTTGTGAGACTATAGCAATTTGACATAACATAGACTATATAAATTGCTAAAATAACCGCATATATTCAACGTTTCTTTCAGCAATTTAAAGTCTATGATAATGCAATTTGCTATATAAGTCTCGGTATGAAACGAAAATCCGGGTTTCCGGGCGTGCGCGCCCGGAAACCCGGATTTTTGGCAGCCCATCCGCTTGTTTTACGCGAAAACCCGGCTCAGCAGTCCCTTCTGATTTGACTGCTCCTGCATGACCTTTACCGCCTGCCACAATATTTCGGCGGCGTCCGCCCTTGTCACCTCGGTGAGGGGACGAAGCGAACCGTCAGAAAATGTGCTGATTATTCCGTTTGCCGCCGCGTTTATCGCGGCTTGCTCCGCCCATACCGGAACAGCTTCCAAATCGGAGAACACCGGAGAATTTTCGCTCTTTGCCAGGTTGAGGGTATTGGCTATTATCACAGCCGCCTCCGCCCGCGTCAGGGTATTGTCAGGTCTGAAAACCATACGGCCGTCCGCCGTCTGCACCCCGGTGATGATTTTGTTTTTAAGCGCAGCCGACAGATATGGCTTTACCCAGGAAGCGGTTTCGGAATCATCGGCAAAGCCTGTCTTTGATACTGGGGTCGCCACATCGACGCCGAGGCAGGTCAGCGCCATCGCGACAAATTCGCCTCTTGTCACCGTCTGCTCAGGCGAGAAGAAGTAATTTTCCCCCATGCGCTGCCCGATCAGCACTCCCTCCTCCGCAAGCTTGAGCGCGGCGTAATGGGCGGGGTTGTTTTGCATGTCGGAATAGGTCATTTTAGCCGCGTTTTTTGTTATTTTGATGGTGATTTTAGCCGGCTCGGACGCCTTTCCCGAAGGGTCTATCGCGACATAGGTGAAGCTGTCGGTACCGGTTTTATTCTGGTACGGAGTATAGACAAACGCCGCGGGGTTCTCTTCGCTGACAGCCAGGTCTCCCTTTTTGGGAAGCGCCTCGATGCGGTATATCAGGTCGTCGCCGTCCGCGTCGCTTCCCTTGAACTGGCAGGTGACGGCAATGTTTTTGATGGTTTCATATTCGGCGTTTGACGCGACCGGAGGGTGATTCTGCCCCGACACCGAGGCCACCGAAATCACGGTATTTTTCCCGGTTTGCTCCCCGAAAACCGGAATAAAGCCGAACTGCGCCGAGGTGTCCTTGTTGGCAGCCGGTTTGAAGCTCAAATAATTCAGTCCCTCGCTTGTCACCGCCTCGCCTATGAGCAGCTCACGCTGACCGCAGTACAAAACGCCTTGCTCCGGCGCCGGAAGCGAGGTTATGACAATTCCCCTGAGCTCCCCCTCTCCGACAACGTTGTTCAGAAAGTCGCCTGACTCAAATGTAACCGGCAATCCCGCGTCAGAATACTTGGAAAAGGTTTCGACATATGGTTCCTGTGCGTCCCCGGCGGTCGCAAATACGACAAGCAGGGACATAGATAGCGCTAAAACGAGGAATAATGGGATAATGCGGCCTTTTAAGCCGCCTGGTTTTTGGATTTTCAAGGCTGTTCCTCCTTTAAAATAATGATGTTGCTTTTGACTTCACAGTTATTGTTTGCCTATATTATTAAGGTTATTCCCAAATTTACAAAATTTTTAAAAAAGAAGTCCGGGCAAAACGTACATGTACGTTTTGCCCGGACGCGGCCTGTATTGCGCATGGGAAGGATCACTTGCGTACGGCTGACTTGAACTGCGGCGGGTACGGCGACTCGAAGCGAAGCTCCTTGCCGGTCACAGGATGGTTTAAAACAAGGAGATTCGCGTGAAGCCCCAGCCGCGATATGGGATTTGTGACCGATCCGTACTTGCCGTCCCCAACCACGGGATGCCCGATATCCTTCATGTGCACCCTAATCTGGTTCTTCCTGCCCGTTTCGAGTGAGACCGAGAGCAGTGAAAGGCTGTCCGAAGCGCAAATCAGCGTGTACCGTGTCACCGCCTCCTTGCCGCCGCCGGGTTTGTCCGAGGAGTAGACGAGCAGCGTCTTTGTCTGCTTAAGCCACGACCTTATCACCCCGCTTGATTTTTCGACCCGGCCCTCGACAAGCGCGATATATCCGCGATGAGTGACAAGCTCCGCCCAGTTTTCCTGTAACCGGCGCTTTATATCCTCATTTTTGGCAAACAGGATAAGTCCGGAGGTCTCGCGGTCCAGCCGGTGGACAATGAAAAGCCTTTCCGCCGAACCGGCGCTTCTAAGGTACTCGGTGAGTATGTGGTACGCGGTCCGCTCCTTTTCGGACGCGGTCGAAATGGAGAGCATCCCCGCGGGCTTTGAGATGACGATTATTTCCCCGTCCTCGTAGACGACGGGGAAGGGGAGGACGCCGACCTTTTTGCCGGATTCGCTCACAGGAACCTCCACCAGCTGTCCGGGGGTGAGGGGGAAATTGAACTGTGACACCGGTCGGCCGTCGATGATGACCTGCTTGTGCTTTAAAATAGACTTTATGTTGTTTCTCGATTTGCCGGAGATGCTTTCAAGCAAAAAGGGAAGCAGGGTCGTTTCCCTCTCCACCGGCAGTATACGGTTTTTTCTGCTATCAATTTGATTTTGCTTCATTTTGTTAATTCCTCTGATTTCGGTTTATTGCTCATGGAAGCGCCACAGGAAATCCCGGGCTTCCTCGGCGTAGTCGATGCCGATTCGTTTGCCCGCGGTTATTTGCCGGACATATTTATTTGAACCGTTATAGCTGTCCGCGATGAAAAGACGGCCGCCAAGCAGGCTCTCGCGGTTGAAGCCGAGGTCCACAGCCAGGGCGCGGCACAGCTTGCCCGGACCGTTGGACATGTTTTGGAGCTGCCGCGCGGAAAGCTCGCGGAGGTCACGACCGTACCGGCTGCGCGCCGCCAGCTCTTCCCCGTAAACGACGTCCGCTCCCCGGATCAGCACGGCACACGGCGCCCCCTCCCGCTCGGTCACCACATTGAGGCAGTGATACATGCCGTAGACAAGATAGACGTACGCGATTCCGCCCGCGGCAAAGAGCGGCGCGGTGCGCGGGGTGAGCTTATTCGGATAGGCGTGGCAGGCCTTGTCCACAGCGCCGATATAGGCTTCGGTTTCGGTTATCCGTCCGACGACGGTTCCGTTTTTATCACGGCGCACAAGATAGCAGCCGATAAGGTCTCTTGCCACCGTGAGGGTATCCTGCAAATAAAACTCTTCCGCCAGCTTTGTTACCTTCATAATTTTCTTTTTCCTTTGCATGGCTCTAATTGCGGTTTAGTATGAATAATAAAACAAGTATACCACAAGCTGCAAAAAAACACACCGGCTTTGTCAAAAGTCCGGTGTGTTTTAAGCGTTAGACTTTGTTTTGCGGCTGCGTTCATAAGGCCGCGGATTATCTGTCAACCCCAAAAGATAGTCGATGCTTGTGCCATGGAATATTGCAAGCGCGACTAATACCTGCGGGGGGATGGTTCTTTCTCCGTTTTCATAGTATGAGTAGGTTCTTTGAGGAACATTTATGGCGTTTCCGATATAGGACTGCGAGAAATCTTTATCTTCCCTAAGGTTTCTTATCCGTTGGTATTTCACACTAATCACCGTATTAATTTTACATTGAACAAATTGTTCTATTGACTTTTAGAATAAATTGTTCTAATATGCATTGTAGGGCAATTTTGCCGGGATTATACAAAGAAAACTTAACAATGCTTGCTATAGATTTCCCGGAAAAATCTATTTTATACCGGATAAGCAAATCCTGATCTGCGGATATGTAAAAAAAAGGAAGAAAAGAGAAAATTTGTATATTATACGCTTGTAAAATATTACATGAAGATATATACTAAACAAATGAGAACGGTACACATATAATAAATATATAGGGTTGATAACGCTGTGATACAGTAAAGTATGAACAGGACGTAAATTTGGACATACTTGTAACAGATTCATGTAAAGTTATACACGGTAATTCCGATAAATTATATAAGAGTTAAAGTAATATTGATATAGAGGGAATGAGCGGTATGACAAACGGCATTTATGAAGTACAGGTGAATTATTCAATGATTAAAAGAATACAGAATTTTTTGATTTCGAGACTGAAGAACAGCACATTTTCCGACGATATGGAATTATATCTGTATATGATATTGACAAGCGCCGCGGCTTTTTGTCTGATGGTGCATGTTGTGATGTTCGCGCTTTTCTCGCCGTACGGCTATGCTCATATTTATGTAAACGACATTGTTCATGCTTTTTTGTTTTTATTCTGCATGTTTCTTGTAAGCCGGAGAAAATACAGCGCCGCCGGTTTGATGATTTCCCTGATCGTTGTCGTCTACAGCGGTTATATGAGCATACTTACCGGTTCAAGTAATTTTGTAGTCGGCTACTATCTTCTTGTTATCGTTATGCAAATCATTATTCCATACTCGGGCAGGAACACGCGTATATGCGTCGCCGCCATTGCCATGCTGTCCCTGATATTCAGCGTCGCATATTCACATTACAATACTTCGTATTTGAAGCTGGACACCGGGCTGGAGCTGGGGTACTATATCGCGAATATTGCGGTGACATTTTTGGGAACGACGCTGCTGATCGTCCTTGGAAACTTTTTGCAGGGGTTTAAAAAGCTTGTGGACGAGCAGAAGATAAAGGAGCTTCTCAATCAGGCTCATACCGACCCGCTTACAGGGCTGTACAACCGGCGGTATGCCGACGCGTTTTTCGAGAACCTGTCAGGCGGAGCCGCGGGCGCCGGGTATAGCGTCGCTATGATAGATATAGATGATTTTAAGCAGATAAACGATACATTGGGGCATAAGGTCGGGGACGAGGTGCTGAGGTTTTTATCCGACCTTCTCAAAGACAACCTCAGGAAATCCGACCTCATCGTCAGGTGGGGAGGGGAGGAGTTCCTCGTGGTTTTGTACAACACAAACAAAACCATCGCGTACGGAATCCTGGAAAAGATACGCAAAACCATCGAGCAGTCAAGCGTTGAAACCTCCGGCGGCGACGTGCGTTTTACGGTAACTATCGGCGTGAGTGAGCTAAGGCTCGCGGAGCCGCAGGGGAGCATAGAAAAGAGCGACAAGAACCTGTATATTGGGAAAAACAGCGGAAAGAACGTCGTCATAGTGTAACAGGCAGCGATAAAAAATCTACCGGCTTATGCCGGTAGATTTTTTATCGCTGAAAAGGCTGTTAAAACAGATTTTTCAGGGTCAGGGTTTCGTCCGAAATAATCTGCTCGAGGTCGGCGCGCAACGTGATAAGGTAGCTTAAAAGACCGCTTTTGCTGCCCTCTTCGGAGCATCTCAGCATACCTTCCAGATTTGCGGGTATGTTGTTAAACTGATCATGGTTCAAAAGCGCGGCGAAAAGGATCTCCTTATCCGTCCACAGTGAGACCGCCGTTTTCGTATATTCATATGATTTTTCCATATCGCCTGAGCTTGCGCTCTCCTCCGCCGAGGCGATGATATTTAACAGCTCTCCCACAGCGCTATCCAATTTATAAAAGCTGAAAATACAAAAAGCGAGTACACAGGAGAGTATCAGAATGGCGGCGACTAAATACTTCATTATCTTTTTTCCATTCCTTTCCGCGTACGTTCCTTCAGCTGCTTTTCAACCACATATGTGTTGCCGTTGTCGTCGATAGTCATAAGAAAAATATCCTTGGAGGGGGGATGACCGAGCATACGCAGCTTGCTTTCCAGGTCAGCCTTGTTTATATTCCTGATGCTCAGATTGTGCGAAAGTATTCTGCCGTCGCTTACCACGACGACCGGCAAGCCCTGCTCATCGACCGATATATTCATTTGCTCCGGGGTGAGGGGGGACTGGTTTGAGTATAGGATAACGCTTATCTGACCGCTGGTCTCAAGTATCGCGTATTTTATTAAAGAGATGTCGGTTACATTTTGCAGGCGCAGGGCTTCGCTCAGCTCGTCGATGGAAATGCGGTTTTTTCTGAGCTCACGTTGGTTTATCTCGCTGTTTTGCACTAAAATACTGGGCTTTCCCCACATGAAGCTGCGAAAGCGTATACTTTTCATATTGAAATATGTCAGGATAAATTCAACGGAAATTATAACAAGCGCGGGAAGTATTCCGTGTATAAGCGGAATTGCGTTGTTCTGCATTGGGATAGTGCACAGCTCCGCTATTATGATGGTTATTGCAAGCTCGCTTGCTTCAAGCTCGCCCAGCTGCCTTTTTCCGAGTATCCGCATACATATGACAATAAAAAGATATAGTATTATTGCCCTGAGAAAGGTTATTAGCATGATATCGTTCCCCCATTACACAATTCATTATTATAATATCCCTTTTTTGTATTTATTTATTCATCTGTTTAATTTGCAAATAATTAAACAGATTTGCGGCAAACGAAACATATACTTATTAGTAAGGGCAGTTTCAGACGCCAATCCATCATAAAATTGTTCTATTGCTGTGAAGGGGGAGGTCCAATGCTTCGAAGAATTCGCCTGTCTCCAAGGCTCTATCAAAACAGAAGCAAGTATAAGGCGGCGCTTGCCGTAATTCTTTTTTTGCTTGTTATAATTCTGATATTCAATTATCTGCAAAACAGGCTTACCCCGGTGGTGGAGCAGGTGGCAAGGTCAAGGGCGTCCTACCTCGCGGGAAGGGTGATAAACAGCGCTGTAAACGAACAGATAGAAAACAGCAACATACAGTATGACGACCTTGTGCAGCTGGAAAAGGACAACGACGGAAGGATATCGGCGCTCAAGACAAACATGATACAGATAAATAAATTCAAGGCGGAGATAACAAATACAGTCCTTGAAAAAATACACCAGCTTGACACCTCCGAGATATCCATTCCCCTTGGAAGCATACTGGACAGCGAGGTGTTTGCGGGCAGGGGACCGAGAATTCCGATCATAATAGTGCCGGTCGGGTCGGCGGAAGCGGATTTCGCCAGCGTGTTCAAGGCCGCGGGAATAAATCAGACAAGGCACCAGATAATAGTGACTGTAACCGTGGATATAAGCGTGATCCTGCCGGGCTTCAGCGTGTCCATGCAGCTTACGTCGGATGTGAGCATAGCGGAAACGGTAATTGTCGGAAATGTTCCGAACAGCTACACATATCTCGAGGATAACGGGCAGTCCGGTTCGGGGATATACAGGTCCATTGATATTGAGGGGGAATGAGGGACACAGCAATATTAAGTGGAGCCCGCTATATACACTGGAAATCACAGCCGGGCTGTGGTAGAATGATTGCGGGGCGGAAAGCTCGGAACCGGAGAAAAAAGATGTTGGAGCTTCCATTCGGAGATGACAAAATGAATGATATAATAAATGAATTGAACAGGCTGAAAATCGAGATAAACCGGCACAACCACTCCTATCATGTGCTGGATAGACCGGAGATATCCGACTACGAATACGATATGCTTTTGCAGCGGCTTAAGAGGCTGGAGGAGGAGCATCCGGAGCTTGTGACCGACGATTCGCCGACACAGAGGGTGGGCGGAGCGCCGATTGCGGCGTTTAGCCAGGTGACTCACAGGATCCCGCTTCAAAGCCTGAATGATGTGTTCAGCTTTGACGAGATATATGAGTTTGATAAAAGGATGCGCGACCTGTTCGGAGACAGGGTGGAATACACCGTTGAGCCGAAGGTGGACGGTCTGTCCGTTTCGTTGGAGTATGAAAACGGTGTGTTCGTGAGGGGAGCGACCCGGGGCGACGGGATACAGGGCGAGGATGTAACCGAGAACCTAAAGACGGTTCGATCCATGCCGCTGAGGCTGGAGGCGGACCGGATAAGCGGCGGGCTTCCGTCCGAGCTTATACTCCGGGGGGAGGTCTTTATGTCCAAAAAGACCTTTGAGGAGCTGAATCTGGAGCGGGAGGCGAACGAAAAGCCGCTTCTCGCCAACCCGCGCAACGCCGCCGCGGGCTCGATGCGCCAGCTGGATCCGAGGACCGCCGCGGAGAGGCGGCTGGACATCATCCTTTTCAATTTGCAGTACGCGGTTGGCAGGGAATTTAAGACACACTCCGAAACCATTGATTTTATGGAGACGCTCCGCTTTCGGCAGATACCTTACACCCTGTGCAAGACAGCGGACGAGATAGCCGCCGCGGTAAAGGATATAGGAGAAAACAGGGACAGGTACCCGTATGAGCTTGACGGCGCGGTTGTGAAGCTGAACAGCCTTGCGGACCGGGGGCTTGCGGGTTCAACCGCAAAGGCGCCCAGGTGGGCGGCGGCGTACAAATATCCCCCGGAGGAAAAGACCTCGAGGTTAAACCGCATATCGGTCGCGGTGGGGCGCACCGGCGTCCTGACCCCCAAGGGGGAGATCGACCCGGTGAGGCTTGCGGGCACCACCGTCACAAATGTGACGCTGCACAACTACGATTTCATCCGTGAGAAGGACATACGGATAGGGGACTGCGTGATAGTGCGCAAGGCGGGGGACATCATACCCGAGGTGGTGGGAATAGACCCGGCGGCGAGAACCGGCGGGGAAAGGGAATTTGAGTTTCCGGCGGAGTGTCCCGTATGCGGCGCGGAGGTGCGGAGGGAGGAAGGCGAGGCGGCCTACAGATGCACCGGCGCGGAATGCCCCGCGCAGCTGATACGCAGAATAACCCATTTTGTCACGCGAAACGCGATGGATATTGAGGGCGCGGGTCCGAAGGTCATCGAGCAGCTGATCCGGTCGGGGATGGTACAATCAGCGTGCGACCTGTACTATCTGGACAGGGAAGAACTGGAAGGGCTGGACAGATTCGGCAAGCAGTCGGCGGAAAATCTGCTGAAAAGCATTGAGAAGTCGAAGGGAAACGGTCTGGACCGTTTGATTTTCGCGTTTGGAATACGCCACATCGGGCAGAAGGCGGCAAAGCTGATAGCAAAGAGGTTTAAGACGATGGACGCGGTTATGGCGGCAGACGCCGCGGAAATATCCGAGATACCGGAGGTGGGCAAGGTTATGGCGGAGAGCCTGGCGGCGTTTATGTCCTCCCCCCGGACGGCAGGTCTGATAGACAGGCTCAGGGCGGCGGGAGTGAACATGGAATACGCGGAAACCGGCGAGGATGAACGCTTCGCGGGGCAGACCTTCGTGCTGACCGGAACGCTTTCCGGGTTTACGCGAAACGACGCATCCCTCACAATCGAGCGGCTTGGCGGAAAGGTTTCCTCCTCGGTTTCAAAAAATACCAGCTTTTTGCTTGCCGGAGAGGACGCGGGCTCAAAGCTGACAAAGGCGCAGAAGCTCGGTATAACAATAATAACCGAGGAAGAATTTGAGGAGCTGCTAAAGTAACGGCTGCGACGGTTCCGGGGAATTGGAGGGCTGCCGGATTCGGCCAACAAATTCAGCAAAAATTACAATAAAATTGTTTTTAAATTGTTAAAATAGTCACTATAGCTGATTGACATTTGCGAGTTAACCATGGTAAACTAAATACAGAAAGAGTTAGCGTATACTAAAACCGGTTAGAATTATAGCCAAACGGCGGAATGAGCCGACCATATACGCGATTTCTGTCGTTTGGCTGTTTATAATTCTTATCCGATGTTAGTATTAGAGGAACATTCTGTTTTAAAGAGAGGATGGCGACGGCTATGAAAACCTTAAGAGACGTTCGTCCGGGTCAGCGCTGCACAGTAAAAAGACTGCATGGAGAAGGGGCGCTTAAACGGCGTATTATGGACATGGGTATCACCAAGGGAGTGGATATCTATGTGAGGAAAACAGCGCCGTTGGGGGATCCGCTTGAGTTGAACCTGAGAAACTACGAGCTTTCTTTGCGCAAGCAGGACGCGGCTACCATAGAGGTGGAATAGGGGCAAACAGATGCCTGGGATGCGGCAAGTGTAGATTTTTTGGCGAAAGTGTGTTAGAGAGAGCTAACATCGATCCGGAACAGAGAAGAGTCCGGAATGTTTCACTGCTTGTACACATATTATACATAAGTATATGTATAACTACCCCGGTAAATATATTCGATATTTAAGCGCCGGGGCAATAGCGGCACCAGTATCAATAATTGAAGGATGTGTTTTTAAATGGCGACTAAGCTTGCGCTTGCGGGAAACCCGAACAGCGGCAAAACCACCATGTTCAACGACCTGACAGGGAGCGCCCAGTATGTGGGCAACTGGCCGGGGGTCACCGTTGAGAAGAAAGAGGGAAGGGTAAAGGGGATGAAGGATGTAATAATCCAGGATCTCCCCGGCATTTATTCGCTCTCGCCATATACAAATGAAGAGGTCATAACCAGGAATTACTTATTGGTGGATAAGCCGGACGCGATAATCGACATAGTTGACGCGACAAACATAGAAAGAAACCTGTATCTTACCACACAGCTTATAGAACTGGGCTTGCCTGTGGTTATAGCGCTCAACATGATGGATATTGTGCGGAAAAGCGGGGACGCCATAGATTTGAAGAGGCTGGGCGAAGCGCTTGGCTGTGCTGTTATAGAGACCTCGGCGCTGAAAGGCGAGGGGTCTAGGGAGGTCGCGGAAAAAGCCGCGGAGCTGGCGGAAACGTGGGAGTGGAAGCCTCAGTCACACAGCTTTGGCGGCGTTGCGGAACATGCTATAGCCCATATAGAGGATGAAATAAAGGAGCTTGTCGACCAAAAAAAGCTTCGCTGGTACACAATCAAGCTTTTTGAACGCGACAAGCAGGTGCTTTCCGAGCTGTCGCTTGATCCGGGAAGGCGCGAAAGAATCGAAGCCATAATCGCCGAATGTGAGAGGGAGCTGGACGACGACAGCGAAAGCATCATTACAAATGAGAGATATGAATACATAACCAAGGTCATAAAGGGCTGTTTTGTAAAAAAGAACAAGACAAACGTCACCGTTTCGGATAAGATCGACAGGCTTGTGACAAACCGTATTTTGGCGCTTCCTATCTTTGCCGCGGTCATGTTTGTGATATACTACATCTCGATTTCTTCGGTTGGCGGGATGATGACCGACTGGGTCAACGACACGCTCTTCGGTGAAATAATCCTGCCCGGCGCAGGGGATTTCCTCACGAACATCGGGTGCGCCGAATGGCTGAACGCGCTGATAACCGACGGCATTATCGGCGGCGTCGGCGCTGTGCTCGGATTTTTGCCGCAGATGGCGGTGCTGTTCCTGCTGCTGGCGCTGCTTGAGGACTGCGGATATATGGCGCGGATCGCCTTTATAATGGACAGAGTATTCCGCAAATTCGGACTCAGCGGAAAGTCCTTTATTCCTATGCTCATTGCGACCGGCTGCGGCGTTCCGGGAATTATGGCTTCAAGGACGATCGAGGATGAGAGCAGCCGGCGTATAACAATAATGACGACGACCTTTATGCCCTGCGGGGCAAAGCTCCCGGTTATCGCGCTTATCGCGGGGGCGATGTTCGGCGGCTCGGCGTTTATCGCGTTTTCCGCGTATTTCGTTGGTATCGCCTCAATAATTACGACCGGAATTATAATGAAGAAGCTGAAAGCCTTTGCCGGTGAAGCCACTCCGTTTGTTATGGAGCTTCCCGCGTACCACATTCCGGGTCCGAGAAACATATTTTTCCACACCTGGGAGAGGTCGAAGGCATTTGTCAAAAAGGCCGGGACGATAATACTTGTCGCGTGTATAATCACATGGTTTCTCAGCAACTTCAACTGGTCCTTCCAGATGGTTGACGCGGAGGATTCCATCCTCGCATGGATGGGCGGGGGGCTTGCGTATATATTCAAGCCGCTCGGATGGGGAGATTGGAGATTTGCGGTATCCGCCGTCACAGGCATAGTGGCGAAGGAAAATCTTGTGGGCACCCTGGGCGTGCTCTTCGGCTTTGCGGAGCTGGCGGAGGACGGAGCTGAAATGTGGGCGACCTTTGCGGCTGTGATAACGCCGCTCGCGGCGTACTCGTACCTGCTGTTCAATTTGCTGTGCGCGCCATGCTTTGCCGCCATCGGAGCGATACGCCGTGAGATGAACAACGGGAAGTGGATGTGGATAGCTCTGGGGTTCCAGACAGGATTTGCGTTTATAGTGGCATTCTGCGTGTATCAATTGGGGATGCTGTTTACAGGAGGCAGCTTCGGGTTCGAGACGGCGCTTGCGTTCATATGCGCGGCGGTATTCTTCTTCCTGCTTTTCCGTCCGGCGTCGAAATACAGCGCGAAAGAGCTAAAGCGCGCCCCGGGCAGGGAGAAGGTCACGTCAGGGATATTGTAGGGCCATCGAAAAAGGATACAGCAGGAATTACGGAATACTTGAGGTTTTGCCCGGGGCAAAATCGAAGCCGGAGGCTTCGAAACAAGTATTCGAGATGGATTTCGCTTAATTGAGATATTGTAGGGCTATCGAAAATCCATTGGGAGGAGTGAAAATTACATGCCGACAATAATAATTGGAATAATAGTCGCGGGTATTGCTGCTGCCGCGGTGAGAAGTATCATAAGGGATAAAAAGCGGCAAAAGGCGTCGGGGGGCTGTGACTGCGGCTGCGGCGGCTGTTCGGACTTGGGCAGCTGTGTGGAAAGTACAAAGCGGCAATAGACATAGACATTCCTGATTTAAAAGTATGCCGGGAGCTATACATACGTATAGCTCCCGGTTTTTGTAAAAGATATGCCTTCCCGCAAAACTCACGAAGTGAGTTTTGCGGGAAGGCATATCAGGGAATTTTACGCGATAAACCGCTTTAGCATCTCGATTGCTTTTTTCTCAAGCCGGGACACCTGCACCTGAGAGACGCCGAGCACCTTTGCGGTCTTTTCCTGGGTCAGACCCTTATAAAACCTCAAAAGTATCAGCGACCGCTCCCGCTGAGGCAAGGTGTCTATCGCCTCGCGCAGCGACACGTTTTCGACTATCAGTTCCTCTATCCCGTCACTTCCCACAGTGCTTTCCAGAGTAAAGCTTCCGTCGGCGCTCTCGCGCTGGAACGAATCCGGCGCTTCGGTCGCCTGTTCGGCGACGGCAATTTCTTCGGCGGACAGACCGGTTTCCTCCGCAAGCTCGCTCAACAGGGGGTCGCGCCCGTTGAGCTGTGTCAGTGCTTCCCGCGCGTGCTTGATGACAACCGAGCGTTCCTTCAAGGTGCGGCTTACCTTCACGGCGCCGTCGTCCCGCAAAAACCGGCGTATCTCCCCCGCGATTTTTGGCACGGCATAGGTTGAAAACTGTGTGCCGAAGCTTTCATCATATCCGGTAATTGCCTTTAAGAAACCGAGACAGCCCAACTGATAGAGATCGTCGGTGTCGACTCCTCTTCCGAAAAAACGCCTGGCTACACTCCAGATAAGTCCGGAATTATCTATAACCAGCTTCTCAGCCGCGAATTTATCGCCATTTTTTGCGGCTTCGATAAGTTCTTTGTTTCCGTAGCGATTTTCCAAACCAATGTCCTCCATCTTGCTTGCCGGGGGCGCTATCCCGAAAGGCGCGGCGAAAACTGCTTTTTCATCTTCACGATAGTTCCGCCGCCCCTTCGCTTATGTACGGTGAGCTTGTCCGTGAAGCTTTCCATTATGGTGAAGCCCATACCGCTGCGGTCGTCTCCGCCTGTGGTGAACATCGGCTGCCGCGCCCTTTCGATATCCTCGATGCCGATACCCTTGTCTGTGATGGTCATTTCAAAAATCCCATTTGGGTATATCCTGGCTAAAATCAATATGTCGCCGATGCTGTCGGGGTAAGCGTGGACGATGGAATTGGTCACCGCCTCGCTTATTACCGTCTTTATGTCGTTTATTTCATCAAGGGTGGGGTCGAGCTGAGCGGCAAACGCGGCCACCGCCACCCGCGCGTACCGTTCGTTGACCGAACGGCTTGGAAAGGTCATCTTTATTTCATTTACAGGCTTCATATGTAAAACTCCCTTCAATTTACAAGTCCTATTTTATTCAAATGTAACCAGGCGGTCGATCCCCGCGGCGTTGAAAACCTTCATCGCCTGCACCGGGACGTTTTTTACCGTGACCTTGCTGTCCACCTCGCCTAACCTGCGGTAAAGTCCGAGCACGACCGCGATACCGGAGCTGTCCATAAAGCCGACCCCGCCCATATCCAGCACACATTTTGCGGGTACCGCCGATTCGGTGAGAGAATTTAACTTGCGCACCACATCCTTCGCCGCGTGGTGGTCCAGCTCGCCGCTGAGTGATATTTGGAGCGAGCTGTTCAGCCTTTCTATGTTCACATCCATTTCAGATACATCCTTTCTCTGCCGTTGCTTCCCCTCCGGGCAAAACCGGAGGCTTGCGGGAAAGTATAAAAAGTATGATACTTACCCACCAGTATTATTCCCAAATATATCAAATTTATACAAACTTGTCCCCAAAATAAAAGCACTTCCAAAATCACCGGAGTTGTCCGGTTCTTTTGGAAGTGTACCACAGGGGGCATGTCGAGTTTTGTTGTATGCTGTTCTTTAAGGCTATGCTAATTCCAATTCGTTGACTCTCCCCCGGCTATTCTATACGGCAACGGTCTCCCCTGTGCCGAAAAAGTAGATGAGCCTCTCGAACACGGGGGCGGAAAATATCCGTGATATCGCGGAGGAATACGCGTGAAGCTGGGGGGCGTAGTCCGCCGCCCTTCCCGCCTGGGTGAGCGGGGTCACGCTGTCCGTCTTGAAGTCGACCACCACAAGCCCGCCGTTCTCAAGAAAGAAAAGGTCACAGACCCCTTGCAGCATGAGCTTTTCACCGCCGCCGCCGTCATAGTATACTCCCGCGTCCTCAAGGACGGTAAACTTAAACTCCCGTTCCACATAGGCGCTTTTTTCGATGCGCTTATACAGGGGGGAGGAGATAAAGCCCGCGATAAGGCGCGGGTCTATCGAATCCGCTTGCTCCGCGGTGAGGAGCTTCATCGCGACAAGGCGGGAAAGCTCCTCCTCCACGCCGGGGGCGTCGCCGCACCTGTTGTAGTTTATGTACTGCATTGCCGCGTGCAGGGCGGTGCCTCTTTCGGCGGGGGTGAGCGGATTGGCGGACAGGCGCGTACCGGCTTTCCCGGCGTCCCTTCCCGGCAGAAATTCCATGGCGAAGCGGGGGCGCACAAGGGTGGGGGAATAGGTCTGCGAAGGTGCGCCGGAGGAGACCTCCTCGTCCTTTGCCCTGCCCTTGAGCTGGGTGGCGGTGAGCTTTGTGGGGATACGGCTGAGCGCCGAATGGGGGTAGGTAAACTCAAGGCTGCGTGTCAGCTTTTCCAGGTAACGGCTTTCCGGGACGTCCCTGACCGGAGCGGCAGGCTTTTCGGCGGCTGTGAGGTTATAAGTATCGGATACTCCGGAATCCTCCGCGCGGGAAGGATAGGATACGCGGACGTGCAGCCGGCTTTTCTCGTCGTGGTCACAGGGGTAGGAGGGGTTGAATTTTCGCAGCTGTGCGGCGTCGGGGTGGGAGGCGAGGACGGGGATGAGCCAGCTCATGTACGACTGCGCGGATTTGAGCGAGTGCTGCCCCATGTCGGAGAAGGCGAGCAGGTTTTCTATGCTTTTGTCCGCGTTGCTGAAGGAGGAGAACAGGATAAGCTTTTCCTTCGCCCGTGTCATGGCGACATAGAGGACGCGAAGCTCCTCCGCGACCGCCTCCTCCCGCAGCTTCATGGAAATGGCGGAGTGGACCGCGGACGGATAGCGGTACATGAGCTCGGAGTCAAAGAGCTTGAGCCCTATGCCAAGCTCCGGGTGGATGAGCAGGTCCCCCCGCGTGTCGTCGAGGTTGAACTTTTTCGCGAGGTCGCAGAGTACGCAGACAGGGAACTCGAGACCCTTCGATTTGTGTATGGACATTATCTGCACGGCGTTTTCCGAAGCGGCGGCTTCGCCTGCGAAGGAGTTGCTTTCAAACAGCTTGTTTATGTAGGTGAGAAATCCGGTGAGACCGTAGCCGCCGTTTTCGGTGTAGTCGCGCGCGTATTCATAGAGCAGCAGCAGGTTCGCCCGCCGCTGCATACCGTTTTTCATCGCGCTGAAAATGCCCACAATGCCGCTCTGAGAATAGATGTGCCAGATCAGGCGGTCACAGGTGAGGTCGTCAGCGTGCCGCCGCAGATCCGCAAGGGAGGCCAGGAGGTGCGCGCACCTCGCGTTCCCCGCCTCCGCGGCAAGCTTTACGGCGTCGTAGAAGCTTCCCCGCCCGGAGTAAAGCCTGATACCGGCAAGCTCGTCCGATGTGAAGCCGAACATGGGGGAACGCATCGCGGCTATGAGCGGGATGTCGTTGTATGGGTTGTCGGCGGCGGAGAGAAGGGAGATGACGGCGTCGGTTTCCGCCGTGCGTTCGCTTTCCATGGCGCCGCAGCAGGAAGGGATGCCCAGGGCGGAGAGAGCCTCCTCGTATAACCACGCCTTGCCCTTGACCGAGCGGAGAAGTATGGTTATGTCGCCGGGGCGCACACGGCGCTTCACCTCCTTATCGGTTACCATGAAGCCTGAATCGAGAAGCTCCCGTATCCGTTCCGCTGCCGCCTTCGCCTCAAGCTCGGGGCGTCCCGGACCTTCTTCGCCGCCGGCATCCTCCGACGGGTCGCCGGATACGCCTGTGCTCAGGATATGAAGCTCGGTGAGGAAAGGACCGCTGTCGGTATCGTCAAATTTTCCGCCGCAGTTGAGACGCGCGCCGCTGTCGTAGCTTATGCCGGTGAAGCCGCCGGTCATAAGCTGTGTAAACAGGAAGTTGACCGTGCCGATGACCTCCGGCCGGGAGCGGAAATTTTCGGACAGGGCTATGACGGCGGGCTGTTTTTCGGGAAGCGCGGGGGAGTAGGGGAGGGACAGCGCGGCTTTGCCGAGAAATATCGCGGGCTCGGCGAGACGGAAGCGGTAGATGGACTGCTTTACGTCCCCGACCATGAAGAGGTTGTGCCGCCCGCCTGTGAGGGCGTCGCAGATGCACTGCTGAATACGGTTTGTATCCTGAAATTCGTCCACAAGCACCTCGGCAAAGCGGCTGCCGACAAGCTCGCCCGTTTCGCTTGCGGTGATTTCCCCGGACGAACCTACTATACAGAGAAGCTCTGCCGCCATGTGTCCGAGGTCGTTGAAGTCGGCGCAGGAGACCGCACTTTTTAGCCGCCGGTATTCCGTGCCGAATATTTCTATGCATTTAAACAGACCGCGCACCGGCGCGGCAAGCCTGCGTGTTTCCTCCAAATGAACGGGGGAGCTGTCGCATATGGCGAGGCTCAGCTTTTTGAAGCAGTCCTTCCACTCGGCTGCAATGGACTGCACCCGCGTTTTCAAGGCTTCGTCCGGATAGCCCCGCGGCGCTGTGCCGAGGCGTCCGGGAGCTTCGGTGAGCACAGCCGCCGCCGCGTCCCAGCCGCGCTCCAGGGCGGCGGCAAGCTTGGCGCCTAGGGCTATATACGAATTTATGCCGCTTTCGTACCGTTCATACAGGACAGGGTCGCCGCGCAGCGCTTCAAGCGCGGTTTCAAGCAGACCCTGCATGTAGGCGGAGGCGTCCTTTGCGCCAGTGAGTATGCAGCGGCCCCACACGGTCTCATCAAAGCCGGAGACCTCCCCGTCGTACTTCTCCCGGATGCCTGTCATCCAGATATCGGGGAAGGGGTGGCTTTGCACGGCGTGATAGCCCTTTATCACAGCGGAGGAGAGCGCCCTGTCGCCGCCCGTGCCGCTCATGTTTTCGATGAAGGAATGGATATCCGGGTCGGACCCGGAATCAAAGATCTGCTCGACCGCGTTTTCCAGCGCTTCATTTTGTATCAGGTCAGCCTGCGCGCCTTCGGCAATGCGAAGGGAGGAGCGAACCCCAAGCTTGTAGGAAAATTCGGCGACGATCATATTGCAAAAGGAGTCTATGGTCATAATGTTCGCGGCAGAGACGAGGGAGAGCTGGCGGCGGAGGTGGAGGTCGTGAGGCTTTGCCGTGACCCGTTCGTTCAGCCCCTTCATAATCCGGTCGCGAAGCTCCGCCGCCGCCGCCCGGGTGAAGGTGATGACAAGGAAATCGGTCACGTTGTACCCTTCCGTCTCCACCCGGGCTATGACACGCTCGGTGAGGACACGGGTCTTGCCCGAGCCGGCCGCCGCGGAGACAAGGAGCTCGCGGTTCCGCGCCAGGATAGCATCCCGCTGACTGGGGGTCGGCTCAAAGCTGAAATTGTCGTCAGAGGGAGGTAATTTGTTATCCATTCTTCTCATCCCTTTCCAGCTTTTCCCAAAATTCGGAGGACTTCATAGCGCCCAGGTAGCGCAGCCTGTCCCGGCCGTTGGACTCGTCGAAGCCGCAGGCCGTCCTAAAGTCGCAAAACCGGCAGGCTGAGTTGCCGCCGCCGAAGGAGTAGGGGGTGAGAGAGGCGTCTCCGGCGCGGAGCTGGCGCACCATCTCCTTTAGAAGTCCGTCTATGTGGCGTTTCAGCCTGCCGAACTGCTCAAGGGTAGCCACCGAGGAGCTCGCGGAGAAGCCGGAGTCCTTGCCCACCGACACGGGTACAAATTTGTTTCCGTTTCCGTGCTCCATCGCCTGTGTGATATCCGGGTCGGCAAGTACAAGCCCGTTTCGTTTCAGCATTTTCATTGTTTCCTGCTTCACGCTTTCAGCCGAAAGCCCTCTCTCCCCGGAGAACACGATCTCCTTCACCGGCGCGTACAGCACCCCCGCCCCCAGCGCGGGTCTTCCGAAGCGCTCGGCGCCGTTCGCCTCGAGGGCGAAGAGGTATATGAGCATCTGCAAGCCGAGTCCGTGCCATATGTCCCTCAAGCTGAATTTCTTCATCCCGCTTTTGTAGTCCACCACCCGTATGTAGAGGCTGCCGTCCTTTACAAAGCCGTCCACCCTGTCCACTATGCCGCTGAGCTCAAAGGGCTTCCCGCCGTTCTCGTAGCGTATCGGGTCAAGCTCGCCGCCCTCGCCGAACTCAAGCTCAAACTCGATCGGCTCGAATGAGGAGACGAGCATCTCCTCATAGATGTTTTTTATGATGCCGCGAAGGGAACGGCGTATCCTGCCAAAGAGGTACTGCACCCGCTTGCTCTTGCCGGTGACGCCGCCAAGCGTCTCGAGGGCGTACCTGTCCAGCCGGTCGTTTGCTATCATATACGCGTCCTCCAGTGTGACCGCCGCGAAGCCGCCCCTGCCGGTTATCTCCTTAACACAGCCCTCAAGCACCGAATGGAGGAGGTTGCCGGTCTCAAGCGCATCGAGCGACGCCTTGCGCGGAACCCTCGCGCGAAGCCCGTACTGCATAAAGTAGGCGAACCTGCATGAAGCGAGCTTGTCCAGCCGCGACGCTGTGAGCCGGAGGGTATCGCCGTACAGCCCGGCGACGCTTGCGGGGGACAGAAGGTCGGCGGCGCCGTACGCGGCCGACCGCGCCCTGCTTAGGATTTCGCCGTACTCCGGCTTGGAGGAAAAGTAGGAATACGCTGCGGCGGCAGCGGTATCCGGGGGAGCTTCGCCGCCAAGAGAGGACAGTCCAAGCTCCAGCGCGGGATTCCTTGCGGAGAGGAGAGCTTCGTCATTGTCAGGCTGCAAGGTCTCAAGGGAGAAGATACCCGCGACCCGCGCGGCTATGTAGGACGGAGCGCGGGAGGAGCCCTCGGTGCACCACGATATGTACAGGTACTCGTCCGGCAGGGTCATGACCGAGTAGCACAGGTCGGTCTCCCTGTAGATCAGCTCGTTTTGCGGGGGTTCGACCGCGACGCCCAGGGAAATCAGCTCCTCGCGGTTTGAATCGCTCAGGAGGCTGACCCTTTTACCCGGAGCGGGGAAGGAGCCTGCGGCGGCGCCGAGAAGAAGAAGTATTTTAACGTCGCGGTGCCGGAGCCTGCCCGGCTCGCCTGCGGTCACGCCGTCAAGCTGGGCGGGTATGGCGCCGACGGCGGACGACTCGAGGATGGTGGTAAAAAATGAGGAAAACTCATAAAAGGTCAGTGTGCTTTCGCCGAGAACCAGATAGATGCTGTCCAGTATGTCGCACACAAGCTGCCAAAGCTGGGCGTACTCGTCCCGAAGCTCGGTCTCCCCTCTGGCGGAATAGTCCTCCCGGCGCAGCTCTATCTGCCTTTCTATGCCTATGCCGGTCAAAAGCTCGAAAAAGGCCGCGGCGTGCTGCTTCGAGGTGTACACGGTCTCCGGGTCTATCGCGGAGAAGAAGTCGGAGAAGGGCTTAAATATCAGCCTGCGCAGGCGGTTCAGCCCGTTCAGCTCCTCCCTTGCCGCGTCTGTAAGCTCGGCGGAAAAGCCGCGGGGATTGAAGTCCCAGTCCTCGTCCGAGGTCCACAGCTTCCTTGTGATGCTCCAGGTCTCCATGTAGTTTTCAAGCGCGGCGGCTTCCTCGAAGGTCAGCTTGCTCAGCCCGGTCTTTATGTAGCTTATGACGTCCCTCTTTACAAAGCCGCCGCTTATCATGCTTATGACCGAAAGGATAGCCGCGATAACCGGCTTGCGGGTGACGCTGTCCATACTGTCCATAAAGACGGGTATGCCGAAGCTGTCGAACACCGCCTGGACTATGCCGGCGTATTTTTTGTAATCGGCAAGCCCCAGGGCGAAATCGCGGAATTTATATCCGCCGTTTCGCACCCCTTCCAGTATCCGGTCCGCCGCGTACTCGCACTCCTTCCATACCGAGCTGTGCGACGAAATGGAGATGGAGGACGCGGGGAAGGGATATTTTTCCGGCGTGAGCTTGAAGAGGTTTTCCTCCATATGCAAAAATTCCCTGCCCTTGGACCCGGAGACGGCGGTTATTTCCTCCTCCGCGTATTCTATCCCCAGGGTGGAGCACATCCGCTTCAGGTTCGCCGCCGCGCGGCGCTGCCCGAAAAAGAGGGTGTCGTCGACGGGACTGCCGTCCGGATTTTCCGGGGAGGAGGCGGCGCAGTCAAACACGACGTATACCTCGCCGGCGTCACACAGGAAAAGCCGCAAGAGGTCATACTCCTGCGACGTAAATTCGGTAAAGCCGTACAAATATATTGTCTTTCCCTTTAAATAGCCGCTCCCGGCCAGGGCGTCGCAGAGCTGTTCGCCCATGGTGCGAAAGCCGCCTCGAGCCTCGAGCGTGAGCCGGAAGGAGGAAAAGATGAGCGATATGTCCCGCAGCTTTCGGTTCAGCTCGGCGTCGTAGGTCTGCTCCGCGAGGGATATACCCTCGAGGTCAATCTTACAGCTTTTGAACTCGTCCCAGAGGACAAGGAGGGAGGAGAGAAAATCCGGCTTCGATATGTACGGGGCGAGGACGCCCAAGCTTGCAAACACTCTTCTTGCAGCGACGCTCATCAGGAGCAGGCGGTTCATATCGTCGGGGATCGCCTGTATGTCGGTCATGCCGCCGTACTCGCTCTTCACCCGGATGCACAGCCTTTCAAGGGTCAGAACCTCGCAGTATCTTGACGCCGCGCTGCCGCAGGTCTCGCAGAGCCGCCGTTCGCTCTCGTGCGAATAGTGCCGGGGAACTATGAGCAGTTGGCTGACCCCGGCGGAGAAGGCTTCGTTTTCTTTGGCGTCGACGAAGGCTTTTATCCGGCTGTAAACCGCGTCGCCGGGCCGGCGGCCCGCGCGGCCGTATATTATATTCAGCAAAACAGCGCCGCACCTCCCATGGAATTATTTGGAGCGTAATTATTTGGACCTGAAGAAGTCAACCAATTTTTCAAACAGCTCCACACATTTGAACCGCACGACGTACCCGTCGTCCTTGCCTGTTATAAGCGAAATCTCATCCTCCGAGAGACCGGCGGCTTCGGCGGAGGTCTCAAATTCCTCGGCGGTCGCGAAGCAGAGGGGAGGGAACAGCACGCACCACCAGTTTTGCCCGTCTCCGTCGCCGATGACCACCCTGAGGGAGTTGTATTCGCCGGGCGGGAGTGAAAACTCGCCGTAGCGGCGGGTGTCATAGCGCTCGTCCCCCAAAAGAACCGCGACAGGGTAGTCGCAGCCGCTTTCCCGCACCTTCATCAGGGCTGTGGTCTCGATGCCCTCGAGGTTCCGCGCGACGCACTCGACGCTGTCCTCCTCAAGCGACGACACATAGTCCAGCACCGCGTCCCGCACCTCAAGCTTCAAGGTCTGATCCTCGGCGGTATCGGAGTTTGCTATTACGTGCAGCCGGACGAGCTTGCGGGAAAGGGCGAGCTGGTCGAGGGAAAGGGCGAGAGCGAAAACGACGAACAGGATGAGGGCGGTAAGGAGCAGCTTTTCCGCTTTAAAAAGTCTTTTCATTTATATGTAAACCTCCAAAATTTGTGTATTATACTAATCATGACCACAAATAATGGGGTTTAAACATTATATTGTAATATTATGGTTGCTATATTTCCAGCAGGAACACCGAGACGCCGCGTCCAAACGGCTTTACCGCCGCCTCCGCCGCGCCGGGGCTGTCGAATATGCCGTAGACCGCGGAGCCGCTGCCGCTCATGCAGGCGCCGAGAGCCCCGCCGCGAAGCAGCGTGCCGCGCAGCTCGCTTATGTCCTTTGTAAAATTTTTTGCCGCTTCCTCCATCACATTGTACAGGCGGCGGGAGACGGCGGGCAAATCCCCCGCGTGAAGCGCCGATATGATACCGCCGGTATCGGGACGGAGCTTTATTTTCATTCTGTCGTAAAATTTGAACATCTCCGGGGTGGAGATGGAGACCTTCGGCTTGACCACGGCTATATGACAGTGGGGAAGCGTCGGCAGAGGGGTCATCACGTCCCCGATCTCCTCACACAGGGCGCAGCCGCCCAGGATGCAAAAGGGGACGTCAGCGCCGAGGCTTTTGCCGAGCTCCAAAAGCTGCTTTTCGCTTAAAGGAAAGCCAAAGTGGCTGTTGAGAGCCTTTAAAACGGCGGCGGCGTCCGCGCTGCCGCCGCCAAGCCCCGCGCCAACCGGAATACGCTTGAAGAGGTTGAGCGAGACCGAACGCCGTTTACCCGCGGCGCTGAGGAACAGGGCGGCGGCCTTTGCGGCGAGGTTGCTTTCGCTGGAGATAAATTTTAAATTTGTATGGGCTGTGACCCCCTCGCCCTCGTCAAGGGTGAGGGATATGTCGTCAAAAAGCGGGAGCTCATGCATTATGGTACGGAGGTTGTGATATCCGTTTTCGCGTTTTCCAACGATATCGAGGGAGAGGTTTATTTTTGCGTTTGCCTTTATACTCAGGGTTTCCATTTTGTTCCTCCATACGGTAATGCGCGGATGTTCCGGATTAATACTTACTTCACGGACGGCGTTTTCCTCTTTTTTGTCAGAGCTATCGCCTGTACGGGACAGATTTCGTGGCAGCAGTAACAGCGTATACAGCCGGAGAGCTCCGGGGACGCCTTGCCGTCCGCGACAGTTATCACCTGCCGGGGGCAGATTTCAGCGCATTTCTTGCAGGCGATGCAGTTGTCAAGCATTTCGGGGTAGGGCATACCGCTCTGTGAGGATTTGCGCTTGAAAATTTTTGAGGAAACAAAGTTTTTGACAAAGGATAAAGCCGCGTTCTTTCCGTCGCCGCCGGCGGCGGGGATAAACTGGGTGAGAAATTCCCGGTAATCGTCCCCCAGCATCGAGAGGGAGGAAATTTCCCCGGGGATGTACCCCTTTTTCATTCCGGTGACGAGGGTGGGCACCCGCTTTGCGGGCAGCGAGACCACCGAACACATCGCAAGATCCAGCGCGTACGGATTCAGCGACCCGCCGAGCGCCCCCACATGCTTGACGGAGCCGCCCGACGGACCGTTGCCCTCCATCCCGTCGACGCCGTCGATTATGGACAGTCCCGGTTTTATATAGTCGCAGACGTCGCAGAGCATTTCGCAAAACTCCAGCCTGTCGAAGTATTTCGAGTGCATAGCCGCCTTGCCGAAGCCCGGGACAGAACCGAAAAGATTCTTGACCGCGCCGGTGTAGTAGACGAGACCGTGAGTTTTGAGCTTGGCCGCCGATATGACAAAGTCGGCGTCAAGCACAGGGTCTATAATGTCAAATTTTTTGCATCTGATGGCCTCAGGGTAGGAGACGGTTTTGCTGCCTGTGTCGTAGGAGAGCGCGGCTCCCGTGATCTCGGCGGCGCCGGTCATGCCGCTTGCTTTGTAAAGCTTTTTCAATACGCCCTCGGAGTACCCGCCGCCGGGGCTGTCCGCGATGGTGACCGTTCCGCCCGCCGCGATAAACTCCCTTGCGAGAGCGGCGACGACGGCGGGGTGAGTTGTGACCGCGCGCTCGGGAGGATAGGGGGAGAGAAGGTTTGCTTTGATAAGCACCTTCTTTCCCTTGATGTTAAAGGAAGCTATGCCGCCCAGACCGTCCAATATGCGGCGGACGGCGAGGCCCACCGATTCCCGGTCATAATCCCCGCAGCGCGCGAGAAATACTCTGTTGTCCATTTAATTCTCCTGATCTCCTGATTTTAGGCTCTCAAGAAAGCGACCGATTCTGGTGAGGGCTTCCTCTATATTTTTCAGCGACGCCGCGTAACAGCAGCGGATGTAGCCCTCGCCGCTTTCGCCGAAGGCATTGCCGGGGACGGCGGCGACGTTTTCCGAGGTGAGCAGCCTTTCGCAGAACTCCTCCGAGCTGAGACCTGTGGATTTTATGCAGGGGAACACATAGAAGGCTCCCTCGGCCTCAAAGCATTCGAGACCGAGCCGCCGGAAGCCGGCGAGAATAAAACGCCGGCGGTTGTTGTAGTCCCCGCACATTTTCTCTATATCCGCGTCCCCGTTTTTGAGCGCGTCGATCCCGGCGTACTGGCTTGTGGTGGGGGCGCACATTATCGCGTACTGGTGAATCTTTGTCATCTGCGCTATGATAGGCGCGGGTCCCACGGCGTAGCCAAGCCGCCACCCCGTCATCGAGTAACACTTGGAAAAGCCGCCGACCACAACGGTACGCTCCCGCATGTCCTCTATGTTCGCGATGGAGAAGTGTTTTTTCCCATAGGTGAGCTCGGCGTATATTTCATCGCTTATAACCATTATATCCGTGCCGCGCAGCACCTGGGCGATAGCTTCAAGGTCCTCCCGCTCCATGATGGCGCCGGTGGGATTGTTTGGGTATGTAAGAAAGAGTATTTTGGTTCTGGGGGTTATAGCCGCGCGCAGCTCGTCCGCCTTAAGTCGGAACTGGTTTTCCGCCTTTGTCATTATTGTGACGGCTTTCGCGTTTGCGAGCATTGCGATAGGCTCGTAGCACACAAAGCAGGGCTCGGGGATAATGATCTCGTCGCCCGGATTCGCGAGGGCGCGCACAGCCAGGTCGATAGCCTCGCTGCCGCCGACAGAGATAACCGTTTCGGTCTGCCAGTTGTAGGTGAGTGAAAATCGGCGCTTCAAATAGCGGCTGACCTCCCTGCGAAGCTCGGTGAGCCCGGAGTTTGAGGTGTATTTAGTAAAGCCCTTGTCAAGCGACCTGATACCGGCCTCGCGGATGTGCCACGGGGTGGGGTAGTCGGGCTCTCCGACGCCGAGGGAAATCGCGTCCTTTCTGTTTTCAAGCAGGTCAAAAAACTTGCGTATTCCGGACGGCTTCATATCCTTTACTATGTCCGAAAGCACGTTATTATAATCAATACTCATAATTGTGAAATTCGATCCTTTACAATTTTTCCGGTATATAAAAAGCGGCCGCTATACGAGATACGCCCGCTCCTGCTCCTCCGGATCATTTGCGAAGAGTACGCCGCCGTCCTTATACTTCTTGAGGATAAAGTGGGTCGCAGTGCCGCTTACCCCCTCGATAGGCGCGAGCTTCAGGGCGACAAACAGCGCAACCTCCCGCATAGTCCTTCCGGCAAGAAGGACGGAAAAGTCGTACCCGCCGGACATGAGATAGAGGCTTTCAACCTCGTCAAATTTGCATATTCGGTCGGCTATGAGTTCAAAGCCTTCGCCCCTCTGCGGAGTGACCTTGACCTCAATGAGCGCGGTAACGACCTCGCTTTCAGACCGCTCCCAGTCGATGATGGCCTTGTAGCCGAGTATTATGTTGTCGTTTTCAAGTTTTTTTATGTCAGCCGCCACAGCGGCAGTCTCCCTGCCGAGGATATCGGCGAGCTGTTCGGGGGTAAGCCTGCCATTTTTGCCCAGAAGCTTTAAGATGCTTTCCATGATATGACCCATCCTTTACAGTTTATGTTTCCGGCTTATTCGGATTATACTACATATTTCCTTTATTTAAAATAGCTTATAGCATTATTTATATTAAGTTTATACTGTAAGCTTCTTGTCTGATTAATCCCATTAAACGCGGATTAAAGCAAATCACGGTGTGCCGCGGCACACCGTGATTTGCTTTAAAATGTATTCATGCGGGGATAATTTGGAGGAAATATCCATAAACCAATAGGTCGGGATAGGGCGGAGGATACGCTACATTTGGATTTGGGGAAAGGTTATGACATTCCAGATGTTGTCGACGTATTCCGAACGCAAATTTCTATACTTTAAATAATAGGCGTGCTCCCAAACGTCAAATAATATGAGCGGAACCGCGCCGTATTCGAGTGTGGTGGCTTGATTTGCGAGGTTTATGATTTTCAGCTCCCGCCTTCTTGTCAGCGCAAGGCAGGTCCAGCCCGATCCGAAAACAGCCAGCGCCTGTTTTGAAAATGTGTCCTTAAACGAACCAAACGAACCAAAGGTATTATTTATCATGGACATAAGACGCTCGTCCGGCAAGTGACCCTCTTCGTTCGCCGGGCGCAAGCCGTTAAAAAAGTGCATATGGTTGTATACGCCGCCGGCGTTGTTGAGGATGGTCACCCTGTCCTTCGCGGGCAGAGCCTTGGTAAGCAGCAGCTGCTCCAGGGTAAGCCTCTGCAATGCCGGATATGACTTTAACGCGTTGTTGAGGTTATCTATGTAGGTCTGATAGTGCTTGTCATGGTGGTAATGCATGGTCTCAGCGTCGATGTACGGCTCCAAGGCGTCATACGCGTATGGAAGCGGAGGCAGTTCAAACGGATACATTGTATATGACATATAGTTCCACTCCTTTATACAGGCTTATACAGGCTTATATGACATTATAAGTAACTCATGAGTATTGTGTGCAGGATTTTATGGTAAAACGGATAAATTTTTTTGCAAATTAAATTTATTGTCCGATTTATGGGACAATTAGTCTGCTATTATATAAACAGATTAAGGGATGGAACAAAAAAATGCTGATTTCAAGAGGAGGAAATAGCGTGAATAAATTCACGCTATCAAATATTAAAAAAATAAACCGCTTATCATCTCTCAGGCGACGGATGACGAGTGCGCATAATTCATAACTATTTTATGTCGCCTGAGAAATGGCGGTTTAATATGCAGATAGTGTCGAAAGAAGAACGTATATGCAGAGTGGTTCAAATTAGCCTCGCGGGCGGGCGCTCCGGCGTGCCAATCAAGTATACATACCCGGGAGGAGGCGGAACCAAGGTCATTGAAAGCTTGATTTCTATTGCGAAGTATGTTTTGCGGATGATGAAGAAATGCATACTTTCACAGAAGTTCAGCGGTTTTATTTTAGCCGCGCTTTCAATTGCCCTTACATTCAGGGATGAGGCGGATTTTTTCTGTGATACGAAATTGCAGCTGATTCTTGTGCCGCTGGGACTGTATATGATATTTTCCCGAAAGCGGATTTTCTACCGGGAGGAAAGCTTTTCCGGCCAAGGGTCAGAGGAAGCCCGGAGAGATGCGAAAGGAAGGATATGACAAGTGAAATATTATGAAATAGTATATGTGTTTGGACATTATGAGGCGATAAATCAATACGGGAAATTTATATGCAGCGGAGACACGCTCCGGGAATGTGATGATGCCGCGGAGGCGACTATGTCTGAGGAAAACGCGGCATGACAGAAGAGCGCGGCGGGGAAAAATCCGTTCAGGGATTCCCCTCGCCGCGTATACCAAGGTCTGATGGTCTGTTTTACCGGAGAATATTGTTGGGTCGTACCCTAGCTGTTCAGGTCGGTTTTGCCGCTCAGAATTTTAACGGCGGCTATGGGAAGAGCGTTAAACGCCGACATTTTCCAATTGGATGTAAACTCCTGCCGCTGCACGGTTTTTCCCTCAAAGTCAACTATGTCTCTCGACAAGGCTATTACAATTCCATCCTCGGAATTGCTGGACGCCGTTATGGTGTCGCGCGACGACATTCCGTAGCTTATGGCGAATTTTGACTCGATTTTAAACCTTGAGCCGCCGGGAGTTATGACGGCGCCGCCACGTATTACGCTGTCTGTCGGGGCGGCATGGCCGCTGATGATCACCGCGTCATATTCCTCGGAAGCATTCCATTTTACAAGCTCCACAGGACAGTCGGAAAGCTTCTTTCGCGCGACCTTAAAAAATCCGCTGTCCTCACTGTCGATAACTCCAACTTTGTTCAAACTTTTAGACCTCCGATAAAAATCTGTGAAATTTAAATTCCGTGCCTATATTTTTACACTATGGCCGAGGTTTATTCAAAGTATCATTTATAATTCTAACCGATATCAGTATTTGGCGTCTCCGCGGGTATCTGCCGTCCCTCATGGTCCATGGTATACTCGCCGGGGTGGATGATTTCCGATATCCTGACAAGGGTATATCCGTCGTTTTGCAGGCTTTCGATTATTCCGGGAAGAGCTTCCGGCGTATGCTTGGCAGCGTTGTGGAACAAAACCAGAGAGCCGGGCTTGACACGGTCGAGGACGCGCTTGGTTATTTCAGGCGCGGACAGATCCTTCCAGTCAAGGCTGTCAACGTCCCACTGAATCGTGTACATACCCATGCCGCGAAGCGTTGTGACAAGCTTGTCGTCATATTCTCCGTACGGAGGGCGGAAAAGAGTTGGGCTGACTCCTGTGACGCCGGCAATTTTGTCGTTGCAGCTTGAAATATCCTCTATGATCTGTTCGCGGCTGAGCTGCGGCATATGCTTGTGCTTATTTGAGTGGTTCATCACCTCATGTCCGGCTTCATGCAGGGCGAGCACAGATTCGGGGTACTTTGTCACCCAGTCGCCTACAACAAAAAAGGTGGCTTTTACGTCATATTTGGCAAGGATGTCGATGAGAAGCTGGGTATCCTCGTTCCCCCAGGCGGCGTCAAAGGAGAGTGAGGCGACTTTTTCATCCTTTTGCACACAGTATATGGGAAGCTCGCGCTTAGCCGCGGCGGCGCCGACAACCATGGGATTTGAAAAGATGCCGAATATGAGCGCTATTGCCATAATAAACACGCCTGTTATTATCCATGTTTTTCTGAGTGAAAAAATTTTTATGATTTTTTGTCGCTGCCGCATTATAATCCCCTTTTCTTTTTTAAATTTAAAAAGCTGTGAATACAGGCTATAACTTATCCTATAACAAATTTATGCTTGATTAAAATGGATTATACTTATCCTAATGGCAATTTAAATTGCTATTGCACTGTTTACAATTTATATGCGGGGTGGTAAGATTATTCCCGGCAGCGCCGCGATATTGCAGGGAATATTGTGAAGAATAAAGCATTATTGATATTGGGTATAATTTACATGTACGGCGCTTAAAAAATCCTCTTATGGGCGCTTAGCGCTGCCCGCGGAGCGGTAATATGCCCGCGGAAGAATTGGTTGGATGATTGATGACAAAAAACAACAGGCTTGTGAAGGGGATTATTTTCGCTTCGCAAATATGGCTTCTGTATCTGGCGGTTTCAGGGCTGTTTGAAAACTTTTACTTTGCCAGGGCATATTTTAAAAATATATGGGTGGCTGTCATATTGATATCGCTTGCGGCGCTGCTTGTGACCCTTGCGCTTTTTGTGTGGCTTTCGAAGAGGCTGCCGAAAAAGCGCTGGCCGGCGGCGCTGATCGTCTTTGTTTTGGCGCTGTGCCTGAAGCTTGCGTTCGCGTTTATGGTAAATACACCGCAATATTCGGATTTTCAGCTTTTCTGGTGGGTCACAAATTTTATTGCCAAGGGCGACACCTCATATCTGACAAACAGCACATATTTTTCCGTGTGGGCGTATCAGGCGGGATTTCCGATGTTTATGGCGCCGGCGGTTAAGATATTCGGACAAAGCCTGACCGCGGTGCTCAGTTTAAACATTACATTTATGGCTTTGTCAAATATGCTGCTGTATCTCATACTTTATCGGGTCACTTCACCTGACAGGGCGATGTTCGCGGCGCTGTTATACATGTTTTTGCCGCTGGGATACGGCTTGAGCCCGGTTTACACCAACCAGCACGCGGCGCTGTTTTTTATAATGCTTGCGGTGTACCTGCTGACGGCGAAAAGCTGGAAGCTCCGGTCGGGAATCGCGCTTTCCGCCGCGGCAGGACTTGCGCTTGCGGTTTCCAACGCCATTCGCCCCGAGGCTTCCATAATTCTGATTGCTGTCGCGGCGACGGCTGTGCTGACGCTGATCTCGGAATTTAACGATAAGCTGACATGGTTAAAGAGGACGGGGAGCCGCGCGGCGACGGCCGCTCTCAGCTTTTTTGTGTGCTTCGCGCTTATAAACTCACTTGTCAAGGCAAGCGGATTTCAACCTCTGGGCTTGGTGAACAATTTTCCGCTGTATAAGTTCGCGGTTGGCTTAAACCACGAGAGCTACGGAAGGTACAACGATGGGGACGCCGCCCTGGCAATGGAGGACAAATACGCGGGCGACACGGAGGAGCGGGACAGCAGGACCGCCTATATGATTAAGGAACGGCTGAAGGTCAGTCCCGGGAAGCTGTTGAGGCTGCTTCACGAAAAGAACATGACAATGTGGTCGGCAAAGCACAACGACCAGCCCGCCTTCTCGCATGTGACCGCCGATGATGTGTTAGACCTCGGCTTTACCGAAGTAAAGTACATGAATGTGGCGCATTTGTTTATGTATTTTGACGGGCTGTACATGTCCGTGATATTTATTCTGTGCATATACGGGCTTGCAGGCAAATATGGCAGGGGAGAAACGAACAAGGTCTATCTGCTGGGATTACTCAGCTTTTTGGGATTTTGCGCCGTATTTCTCGTGATCGAGGTACAGATGCGGTACAGGCTGCTCCCGCTGACTATGCTGTTTTTGACAATAGGCTTTCTTCAAAACCCGCAAGACGGGCTTCGAAGGAAGTCTGGTACAGGTGAGCGGGTAACATGACGGATCAGGCGTTTTTGCGGAGGCAACAATTTTTTGCTGCCTCCGGGTTTCACGTAGTTGCCGCATAAGTATTGTAAATATATAACATAAAATTTGTTTGCAAACGAAAGTTTTTGTAAATAATGCCTTGACAACGGTAACACTCCATGTCAAACACGCGGGAGCGCACCGACTTATTATCTTGTCTTATCTCAAAAAAATTTCTCATAATTCCCTTTAAAAATCATTGACGTTTGATATCATATATGCTATTATTATTGTGCAATGAGGTGATGAAATTGAAGGTGGTCTTGAAAAAGCAGGCTGAAAAATATTTGGCTAAATGCAGTAAAAATGACTATGATAGGCTTGCTAAGGCGTTAAAAGGTCTTGCGACCCTCGACGGAGATATTATTCGCTTACAAGGTCGGGAAAATGAATACAGATTGAAAATTCCCCCATACAGAATCATATTTGAATATATTCCGGGCGATAACTGCATAACAGTGGTAAAAATCAGCCCGCGCGGCGATGCGTATAAATAATTGTGGAGGTGATTAAAGTGACTAATAACGATTTTTTGAAAAAGCTTGCGGGAATCCCCGAGGGGGAACCAGACGAAATAGACCGCGCCTTACTAGCTGAAATTGACGCAGAAAGAGACCCCAATGACAAAGGTAAAAGCCTTGAAAGTATTATTGCAGAGCGGGAATACAACGGGAGAATCTTACTTCGTATACCAAAGGAGCTGCACGCCGAATTAATTGAATCGGCAAAAGAGCAGGGCGTAAGCCTAAATCAATACTGCCTTTATCGACTTTCCCACACAGCAAACTAATGAATAGCTGGCTAGCTTTGCCTCCCCAATTTGAGGGGGGGGCAAAGCTATCTTATTATCCGATGATTACAGGAGCCCAATCTAAATCCGTGAAGAAGTTCTGCGCAATTGTCTCCACGTTAATGCCCTCCGGCAAATTCGGGTCATCGTCGTCCACAACCTTCCTGTGTGTTCCGTCCGACAGCCTCATTGTGGCTTGCATATTCACGCTGCCATCTTGAAAATTAATCGAATTTCCCTGCGTCTGTGTAGTTTCATCTGGCGGAGTAGGCTTCACCTTGTAGTGCCAGATGTATCTATATGCTCCGTTTGCTTTTTTGATACGGTAGCCGAACGCCATTTCAATTGGGTTAATCTGACCTTCGATCAATAATCCTTCTGAGTATTCTTGCCCGTACCATTCGGCGCGCACATCCGGCGGAATATCCGCACTCTGTACCGCAATGCTCATATCTCCGAGTTGCGCGGCGGCAACATATGACATGTTGTCCGCGTAGTATGTTGCGCTCTGGGGGTTCGCGGAAAATGATTCCGAACAATATATTATTAATGTATATAATATATTGTTCGATAGAACTATTACCGGGAGGTATAAAGTAAGGGGTGAGTCCAATGGGGTAAAGCAATAACGGAATTTAGTTGATTACATATGATATTTGTTAAGATAAACTGTTCAATTCACAGAAAACCATAATCAAAATACACGAATGTATAAATAGGAGAATAAATAGGAGAATTATAATGAAATATACTAAAAAAATTGCATTATGTTTAATCTTTGCATTATTTATTAATGCACTTAGCATTTCTGGGTTTGACGTTCAAGAACAATCAAAAATGGAATGGCTATCCCAGGCAACATGGAGTGAAATGTACAGCAGTAATGATGAAATGCTTAGCGCAGCGGATATCGTAGTCATCGGTGAAGTAGTAAGTCAAACATTACAACAAAGGCACGATTTGATATTTACATTGCAAAACATCGAAATAACGGAGATATTAGAGGGTAGCACAGATAGTTCTATGGTCTCAGTTTTGCAGACTGGCGGCAACTTCAATGGAATATATACCCCGCCCATATCCGAAGCACCATTACTTGATATTGGCGATACATATGTCTTGGCTTTGAGTTACGTCGAAAGTGATGTTTATGGTGAATACTACATTATTATGGGAGGTTATCAAGGAGTTGCTAAGTTTGACAGTACTCCTTTGGAAGAGAGCGCCGCTAATGCCATTAGCATACTGGATGATAACTTTATTTCGCTAAAAGATAATAGAAGCAGCTTACGAGCTGCAAACACAACGACTCCTATGTTACTTTGGTGGGCGGCTAACAAAACGACGATAACTTGCTATATTTCGCCTTCTATATCCACAAATTATGGCAGTACTATATCCTCGCAGGTAACAGCTGCTATGAATTCATGGCGCAATAAATGCTCAAAGTCTTTCCAATCAACCACAGGTGTTACTTTTGACGTCGGTGTATTCATGAATAACTATGGCGTCACGGGTTGGGATGGCATGATGACTCCTAATTACATAGGAAATGAAATTACATATGCTGGTGTAAGCCTCAATAACTTGGGTCAAGCAATAGGCAGTAATTACTGGCAAGCGGTTGCGTGTCATGAATTAGGGCATGCTATGGGACTGGATCACAACGAATGGGTTAGCTCTTCTTCGATTATGACAAATGGCACACCATCATATTACAATGGTACAACTAAACTGACATACACTCCACAGACAGATGATATTAATGGTCTTATAGCCAATTACGGGTCATAACATTATAGTGGAACGGCAGCGTCCTCTGACGGACGCTGCCGAATTATAAGCGAGCGGTAAATTTTATTCAAAAGTCCCTGCTTTCATGTAAACGGTTATGGTATTTTGCCTTCACCATCATACCCGGGGGCGGTTTTCTGAGGAGGTGACATATTGAAATGAAACTCATTATGCCGTATGTTATTATATTTACATTAATCGCGGCGTTGGTTTTTTCGTCCTGTGCGAACACCGCCGAAAATATTGAAGCAATCGATGATGTGTCACAAGGCGTGAACATCTACTCTGGGAATTGGGCTGTTTATGACGGAAACCACATTATTTTCTCTGATTACCCCAAAGGAGATGTTTACACGTATAACACATCATCGGACACTACAACGCTTTTATTTGAAGGATACCATGCATATAAATTGTTTATCTGCGATGGGCTTGTCTATTTCTTTAACCGTTCCGATATTTGTGTATACAGGTATTCTCCGGAGGACGAAACAATCGTTAATGTAACAGACATCTTTGGTGATATTTGGCTTATTCGCGATGGTGTAATTTATGGCAGGGCTTCAAATGAGAAGCAAGGGGAAGCAAGTCGTATGCTGAAATATGAAATTACCACTGGAGAGGCTGCGGAAATATGTGTGCTCGATGGCAATTTCAAGGGCTTTGAAGGTCACCGCCTTGCTTACTCTGATTCCACATTCTATAAAGCCTTATTGACAGATACCGGAGTTCACAACATATCGGTTGATCTAAATGGCGAAATGGATCAAATGGAGATGTTAGCTGATTATAATTTTTCATTTGTTACAAAGCAATATTTCTATGGCAGTGATGAAGAAGGTGTTTTCAGAATAAATAAAAACGATGAAATATATGAATGTATTGTTTCTGACGGACAAATCTTGGGAGTGGATGGAGAACGGGTTTTCTATGCCGGTATGGAAAACGGCGCATACTCGCTTTATGTTTGGCAAAGCGATAAATCAGCTCTTCTGCACAGCAAATATCCGCTGTCAAATCCAAGCTTATTTGATAATAAATTTCATATTCTTGACGATTGGGTATACTTTCTCAGCACTGAGAACCTGCAAGGCGGAGCAATAGCTGAGCCGGTGTCAGTATCAGCCGGTACAGCAGTCTATCATTATGCTATTTCGATTGATACAAAGGAGCTTGTTCTAATGCACATGTCCGATTTGGCATACAGCAGCCCCGATTGAAAATATACCTTAGAAAATTCAATCGATTGCCATCAGTATAAAAGGGGTTGCCCGCAAAACGGCGCGGTGTTCGCGCCGTTTTGCGGGCAACCCCTTTGTGGAGGCTTATTTTATATTATCTTATTGCTCCTTTACAAATTCGCGGTAGAAGCCCAGGTGTGTTTTGAGCAACTCCGGGGTGTCAAGGCTGTACGGGCAGTGCTGCTTGCAGTGTCCGCAAGCTATGCAGCCGTCAATTTTGTCCATCATTTTCCGGGTGTTCTCATCGATGAGGGAATTATAATCCGTGCGGCCAAGGAGGTACTTCATCCTCGCGGCCTGAGGGATATTTATACCGGCGGGGCAAGGCAGGCAGTAACCGCACGCGCGGCAGAAGCCCTCGCTAAGCTCCTGCCTATCCTTGTTTATGATTTCCCACATTTTATCGTTGAGCTCCGGCACGTGCTCCTCATATGTAAGAAATTCCTCGAGCTGCCATTTGTACTGCATCCCCCAGATGGGCAGCACGTCGGGAAGGGAGCGCAGAAAAGCAAAGGTCGAGCGCGCGTTTGTGATAAGTCCGCCGCCCAGTCCCTTCATGGCTATAAAGCCGACATTTTTCTCCTTGCACAGCTCTACGAGCTTTACCTCCTCATCCGACGCGATAGAGCTCATGGGAAACTGCATTGTTTCGTACAGCCCGCTGTTTACGGCAGCGACAGCCACGTCCAAACGGTGGTTTGTTATGCCGATATGGCGCACCAGACCCTCCTCCTTGACCTTGAGAAGCTCGTCATAGAGACCGCTTTCGTCGTCGGGCACCGGGAGGGTGGACGGATTGTGCAGCTGATAGATGTCGATGTAATCGGTTTGAAGGTTTTTGAGTGATATGCTTATGTGCTCACGCAGACCTGCCGCATTGGAGGCGCCGGTCTTTGTCGCGATTATGATATCCTTTCTTACATCCCCCAGGGCGAGGGAGAGCTTGCTCTCGCTTGTGGTATACGAACGCGCCGTATCATAAAAGTTTATTCCTCCCGCGAACGCCGCGCGCAGCAGAGAGGTGGAGTCCTCGTCGGAAAGCCGCTGTATCGGGATACATCCAAAGCCGCTGCGGGATACGTTTAAACCTGTGCCGCCAAACTCAAAATATTCCATTATGATATTCATCCTTGTTAATTTTATTATTGATATATTATACCATAGGCGCTTGCGCCGTAATGGTATATTTATTTAATCAGCGTATAATGTCCGCTTGCGGATATTATACCATAGGCGCTTGCGCCGTAATGGTATATAAATTCTAATCACTGTATAATAGCCGCTTGCGGATATTATAGCACAGAGGAATAAATAAATCCAGCGGCATAAAACCCAAAAGGGGAAATTACTGTTTGCGCCGTTTCCGACCGGATAAAACGCCCTCGAGGCTGATACCCTGGTATGCCGCGGCTAGCAGGTAGACCACCGCCGCGCCTGTGAGCGAAAGCAGCAGTAAAAGTCCGTCTGAAAACATATCCCCGCAGCGGACAAAGATGAGCCTTGCCACAAGCGCGCAAAGCAGCGAGGCGAGGGCGGGGTTGACAAACCATCTGAGCCATTCGACCTTTACCTTTGTCACCTTGACGACCCTGTAGAAGTTGAGCGAAGCGGTTATTACGGTGCTTACGATAAAGCCGGTTATATATCCGTACATTCTGACGGTGGGTATAGAGGTCAAAAGGAAGGTGAGTATGAGCTCGGCCGCGTTTCCTATGAGGAAGTTTACCGCCGACGCCGTCTGCTTGCCAAGACCGTTTAAAATGCTTCCAAACACCATCATATATATGGCAAGTATCGTACCCACCGCAAGGGGGAATATGTACTGCCCGTTTATCTCATGTCCAAAGAGGTACAGCCCCAGCTTCGGTCCCAGCGGTATCATCACCGATAGGACCGGCAGCACCAAAAATGATGTGACCATAATTGCCCTGGATACCTTGTTTCTCAGGTCGCGGTAATTGCCCAGCGCCATATTTTCAGACAGCTTCGGCACCATAACGAGGCTCAGCCCGACGATAAGCGCGGAGGGCAGAGTTAAAAGCGGCATCGTCATTCCAAAGAGGGTGCCGAATTCGCTCAAGGCTCCGCTCTGGGTAAGACCCGAGAGAACCAGCCTCCGTGGGATAACGATAACGATAAGCGACGAGAGAAGATTGTTCATCAGATTTGTTACCGAGACGGGAAGTGCGATTTTTGTTATCTTTTTGACCATTTCGGGGTCTGAATGACCTGTTTTGGGCAATTTTTTCCTGTGCCGCTGATAGACAAGCCGGAGAAATACCGAGCTGAAAACCTCGCATATACACATGCCTATGACGATTATCGCGAGCATCCTGTCGTCAGGCTGAGGAAGCAGCAGCTTTAGCAGCAGGAGAACCGCCGACATTCTTATAAGCTGCTCGGCAAGGTCGCTGAGCGCCGGAGGATTTACATTCTTTGTTCCGTAAAAGTAGTTTTTGTGGATGTTTTCTATGCCGGTCAGAAGCACGCAGGGTACAAGCGCAAAGATGGCAAGCCGCGTTCTTTCATCGCCCAGAAAGCTGACCGCGATGGTGTCGGTGAACAGAAAAGCGACAAGGGAAATGAGTGAAAACAGCGCGAGAAAAACAAATACCGCGCGGCGTATCAAAAGGCGCAGCGATTTGTAGTTTCCAAGCGCAAGATATTCGGCGGAGAGCTTGGAAACAGCGACGCATATGCCGGAGGAGGCGAGAGCCAGCGACAGGGAATAGAACGGAAAGATAAGCTGAAAAAGCCCCATCCCCTCCGGCCCGACAAGTCTTGATAAAAACATGCGGTAAACAAAACCTAAAAGCTGGGAAAGAATATTGGCAAAGGTCAGTATAAAGGCTCCGTATCTGACTGATTTTGTATCAATACTCAAAGCAAGCGTCCTCCATATAAGCTTAGGATATATTATAGGCAATTAACTTAAGAATGAGTTCCTTTTACGGCTTAAAGCCAGCCATATACGCGTAAAGTCGGAAAAGGAATTCACTCATTCTAAAGTTAATTGACTATAACAGCTTATTCGGGGCGGGGCTTGTTTATACTAGCGCTGAATGTTATAATAGCCGCAAAGCAGCATTGTACCACATTTAATTTGGAGGTTAAAAGTGAAATACGCAATAATTATCGGTGACGGTATGGCGGACAACCCTGTGGGTGAACTTGGAGGTATGACTCCGCTTGAAAAGGCTTCGATACCCTTTATCGACCAGCTTTGCCGCCGGGGCAAATCCGGCAGCGTACTTACTGTGCCGCGGGGAATAGCGCCGGGCAGCGATACGGCGATTTTGAGTATAATGGGATACGATCCCGTAAAATATTACTCGGGCAGAGCTCCGCTTGAAGCCGCCGGCTGCGGGGTTTCGCTGGCCGCGGGGGATGTGGCTTACCGCTGCAATATGGTATCCCTTGCGGGCGTCGGGGACCTTGAGGATAAGATAATCGTTTCGCACAGCGGAGGGTCGATAGACGGGGAAAGCTCTATGGAGCTTATCAAATACCTTGCGGGAAACGTGCGTTTTAAAGAGCTTATGGACAGGTATGCCGTCAGCATTTCCCCCGCTCCGTCCTTTCGGCATATCGCGGTTCAGAAGGACGCCGACATCAAAGGGATTTCACTGATACCTCCGCATGACCATCTGTCCGAGCGGGCGGGGGAGCATTTGCCCTCCGGGTGCCAAAACGCCGAACACCTGAAAAGCATGATGAGGCTTGCAAACGAGCTTTTGGAAAAGCATCCGATAAATGCCGAACGTGTAAAAAACGGCAAGCTTCCCGCGAACGGCGTCTGGTTTTGGGCGGAGGGAACGGTGACTGAGCTTCCGGATTTTAAGGCGAAGCACGGCAAGACCGGCTTTATTGTGAGCGCCGTACCGCTTGTCAGGGGGATCGGCGCGCTCTGCGGGCTTGATTACATAGAGATAGACGGTGCCACAGGCGAGCTTGACACAAACCTCGAGGGCAAGGCGGACGCCGCCGCAAACGGGCTTGCCCGCGGATACGATTTTACGGTGATACATGTGGAGGCTCCCGACGAGTGCACGCATAACGGCGACACGGCGGGAAAGCTTCAGGCGATAGAATGGCTTGACAGCCGGTGTGTGAAGAGGTTTGCACAGACGCTGGACGCGGCGGGCGAGGAGTACAGGCTGCTCATACTCAGCGACCACAAGACCCTCACCTCCACCCGCGGGCATGACGGCGACCCTGTGCCCTTCATACTCTATGACAGCAGGAGGGATATGGGCGGCGGGCTTGGCTACACCGAGAGGAACGCGGACAACGGGGTATATGTCGGCGAAGGGCACACCTTGATAGACATGCTGTTCGGCGACGATATTTGACAGATATTAAAAGATTTACGGATAATGACAGATATGCTAAAAATGCAGAAATATATGGACGAACTTTCATATATGTTATATCTCCGGATGAATACCTCGGCATAGACGATATTAATTAAATACTGAAAATGCTGAGATTGAGCAAAAAAACTGGTTGACAAATGTTGAGCGATGCTGTATCATACATATAAATATGAAAGTTTAGTTGATCGTCATTGCATTTAGTTTAGCTATTTAGCGAGATAAACTAATTCTGTTCAACCAATAAAGGGAGATACAATATGATCTATTATGATAAGAAAAAGAACATGCTTATGGAGTCCGAGTACGAATACAACTTGCAGGAGAGGGCTGAGCCAAACCTCTACCGCGAGATGTTCCCGTATGACGAGGCGCCTAAGCTCACCTTCAACAACCGTGTCAGTCCGGTGGATCCGCCTGACGACATTTGGATCACGGATACGACCTTTCGCGACGGGCAGCAGAGCCGCGCTCCGTACACAACCGATCAGATCGTTCAGCTGTATAAGTACTTAAACAAGCTCGGCGGACCAAACGGAATAATCAGACAGACCGAGTTCTTCCTATACAGTGACCGTGACAAGGCGGCGGTCAGCCGCTGTCAGGAGCTTGGCTTCAAGTTTCCCGAGGTCACCGGATGGATCCGCGCGCATAAGAAGGATTTTGAGCTTGCGAAGGATATGGGGCTCAAGGAGTGCGGCATCCTTGTAAGCTGTTCGGACTACCATATATACAAAAAGCTTAAAAAGACACGCAGGCAGGCAATGGACGACTATTTGGGGATAATCAAGTCCGCGCTGGAAATAGGAATACGTCCGCGCTGTCACTTTGAGGACATCACACGCGCGGATTTCTACGGCTTTGTGGTGCCGTTCGTACACGAAATAAGCAAGCTTTCCAGGGAAAGCGGCATATCCGTGAAGATCAGGGCGTGCGATACCCTGGGCTACGGCGTGCCGTACCCGGGAGTTTCGCTCCCGCGCTCTATTCCCGGCATAATCTATGGACTTCGCAACTACGCGGGGCTGGAACCGGAACAGCTTGAATGGCACGGGCACAACGACTTCTATAAGGCGGTCGTCAATTCGACTTCGGCGTGGCTGTACGGCGCGTCAGGCGTCAACTGCTCGCTTCTGGGTATCGGCGAACGCACGGGGAACACGCCGCTCGAGGCGATGGTGTTTGAATACGCGCAGCTCAAGGGCTCGCTTGACGGGATGGACACCACCGTTATACGTGATATAGCGGATTATTATGAAGGTGAGCTGGAGTATAAGATACCGTCGAGGACGCCGTTTGTCGGAAGGGATTTCAACATGACCCAGGCGGGCATACACGCCGACGGAATACTTAAGGATGAAGAAATCTACAATATTTTCGATACGGGAAAGCTGTTGAAAAGCCCTCCGGGAGTGGCGATCACCGCGACCTCGGGTGCGGCGGGGATAGCAATGTGGCTCATGTCCCATGCGTTTGCTTCGGAGAAGATAGAAAAGGACGACCCGCGTGTTACAAAGCTCAAGGAATGGGTTGACGAGCAATATACCGACGGGCGGGTCACAACCATCAGCTATCAGGAGATGTGGCAGGCGGTCCATATGCTGAATATAGTATAATTGCCCGCAGGGGCGGATACGTAAATAACAGGCTGGTTTTCCCGCGGGAAAACCAGCCTGTTATTTACGTATGCTATTAAAGTGATTAATTATATTTACGGAATTAAGATGAATACCATTATGATTTGGTAGAATGATTGGTCTTTAAGCATAGTCATAAGCTCAATGTATCTGTCCGCGCTTATCTCATCTTTATTGAGACCGCAAATATCCCGCCATTCCGTTTCATGTGTTGAAATCCACTCCAGTAATCTTAGGGCTTCTTTTTGTCTGTAGTGATCCATATTGTTAATCGTTCCTCTTTTTGCAATGTATTAATTGCAATTCCAACATATATTTGCGTTAGAATCAAGACAAATTTGCAATGTATTTCTTGCGATATGAGGAGCGATGATTATGCAACGTTTTAAACAGGATATGAACATCGGAATAAATATCAGTAAATTGAGGGCGGGAGCCGGGCTTACACAGGAGCAAGTCACGGCGCAAATGCAGATAATGGGATGCAATTTATCCAGGAGCATCTATTCACAGATTGAGTGCGGTACATACAATATTCGAATAAGTGAGCTTTTGGCAATGAAAAAAATCTTCAAGGCTGAATTTGAAGATTTTTTTGAAGGGCTGGAGATATAAGCCGCAAAAGATAATTACAGAAGGTTAAATATCATTTCGGGACCTCAATGATTACTTATAAAGTCTATCCCGCTTGCTGATTAAAGCAAGCGGGATAGACTTTATTTTTCAAGTATTTCAGCTATCTGATCCTGCGCTTCGCCGTAATCGCACAGGAGTATGCTATGTTCAACACAGTCAAGAAGGTCGTTTATCTCGGCAAACCAGCTTATTCTTTGAAGCCCGCTGAGTATCCGGTCCGCAAGCCTCATCTCCATGCTTGCAAGCGCGTCCTTCAGCTTTGTAAGCTCGCTGTGAAGAAGCTCAGTGTCCGCGCTTACCTCGGTCACATCCGTTACCGCGTGCTTTTGGGGTATGACGGTGATTATGTTCTCAAGCAGCCGCTTTATCTGCTCCAGAAAGAGGGGAGTGTTTTCATTTATATAGACGGTATCCCCACCGAGACCCGCAAGCTCCAGAAGCTTTGCGGTGTCGGACAAATCTATTGCGCCCAGGCTTTGGGAGGCGCCCTTTACCGCGTGTACGTACGTGGTGTAGAGCGGGATATCTCCCTCGTCGAGAGCGGCTTTGATCTCGACTATCTTTTTTGCCGAATCCTTATAGAACACCGAGAGGGCGCCTATGTAGAAGTCTGTGTTCCCGCCGGTCATGGCGATTCCGAGATTTACGTCTATGCCGTCGATTTCGAATACGGGAGAGTCGGACAGGGAATCCTCCGTATACCTTTCACGTTTGGATACAGGTATCCACTTTTGCAGTATACGGTGAAGCTTTGCCGTGTCGATGGGCTTTGAAAGGTAGTCGTTCAGCCCGCCCTGAATAAATATATCCTTCACCCCGTCTATCGCGTTTGCCGTGAGGGCGACTATGGGAAGCTTTTGATAGTATTCCGTCTTGCCGGCGTCGCGGATCCTTCGTGTGGTCTCAATTCCGTCCATGCCGGGCATCATGTGATCCATAAACACAAGGTCATATTTGTTTTTGCGCACCAGTTCGATGGCTTCCGCTCCGCTGGTGCAGGTGTCAAGCTGCATACGGTAAGGCGACATGAGCCCCTCCGCGACCATAAGGTTGGTGATAATATCATCCACAACAAGCACCCGCGCCGATGGGGCAATGAACATTGAGTCGTCCTTATCAGCGGAAAATTCGAACTCTGCATTGCCCTGGTTGAGAAGATTCGCGATAGAAAGGGAGTGCGCCGGCATAGAGAGGGTCTTTGCGTGCTTTGCCGCGACCGTATCCGAGCCTTCGCATATAAGCACAATCCTCTTGTGAAGGTCAAGCCTGTTTAGTATGCGGTTTATCGTATCGGCAAGGTAGGAGGAAGCAAAAATATAGCTGAAGTCGCGCTCCCGAAGCTGTTCGTAAAACTCCGATTGGTTGGTCACTGAGGCGCTGCTTACCCCAAGGTTTGAAAGGGTGCGGGTTATCGACTCGCTGTAGACCACCCTTGTTTCGTAGACAAGCACGCTTTTTGTTTCGGGGGAGATAACCGAGGCGAACTTGTTATATTCATCATATTTTTGAGGGAGCTGAACAGTGAAAGTGCTGCCCCGCCCAAGTACGCTTGACGCTGAAATCGACCCGCCCATCGTTTCGCACAGATTCTTTGTTATGGCGAGACCGAGACCGGCGCCGGGGGAAGCCGGTTGGTCGTTTTCTATCCGGCCAAACCCGGCAAAAAGCTTCGGGATATCCTCCGGGCTTATTCCGACCCCGCTGTCAGAAATCTTTATTGTCAGCAGAGCAGTCTCATCGTCCTCGATTTTGCCGGTCACTGAAATAGAGACGAACCCTTCCTGCGTGTAATTGACGGCGTTTAAGAGCAGATTTAGCATTATCTGCCTCACCTTTAAATCGTCGCCTATCAGCTCGTTTGGAATAAAGCTGTCTATATTTGACACGAAGAGAACGGAGGAACCGGAGAGCCTTGCCCGTACGGTTCCAAGGACGTCGGTGATGAGGGAAGAAAAATTGTACTTTGCCCGGACAAGCTTTAAATTTCCTCCCTCGATCTTTGAAAAGTCGAGTATATCGTTTATTATCGTGAGCAGGTCCGCGCTTGCCCGCTTGATGCCACCCGCGTGCTCCTGCACCGCCGGAGATATATTTTCGCGCAATATAAGCTCATTCATCCCGGATATCGTGTTTATCGGGGTGCGAAGCTCATGGCTCATCTTCGCAAGGAAGGAGGTCTTGCTGCGGTTTTCCTCGTCCGACTGAAGCTTGGCGGAATTTAAGCGTATGATGAAATAGCTGAGCAAGATCACAAGAAAGACAGCGAGCGCCGTGAGCGCCGCCGCCATCCTGTAGACCTGGCTGTAGTAGCCGGTTACGGGTGAAACAACTCCGACATACCATCCGTTATATATCTGCCGGAAGAAGCATATGCTGTCGGTCTTGTCATAGTCGGTAAACCTGAACGCTTCGATATGCCCGGCGCCGCTGAGCGCCTCGTTTACCGGGGAATAAGCGCCGCCGGTTAAATAATCCCCGATAAAGCTCTCGTCCCGGTGGGAAAGTATCATAAGGTCGTCGCTGAGCAGGATGCCGTAACCGCCGCTGCCCAGCTCAAGGGAGGAGATGTAAGCCGACAGACCGGACACGGGTACATCGATCCCAAACACATCCTGCTCCGCTTTATCAGGGTCGAATATTCCGTTTTCCGATATTACCGCGGACAGGGTGATTATAACCTTGCCTGTAAATTTGTCAACGTAAGGATTTGAGTAGAATATCCCGCCCTTCTTCTCGACGGCGCCGATATACCACGGTCTCGCCGTCGGTCCCCAGCCTTCCGTTGGCGTCCAATCCGTTCTGAACAAAACCTCGCCGTCTATGTAACCGTAAAGCGCGCTGAAGTCTATCAGATCACTGCTTTCATTGTACATATTGCTCCAGCCCCGGATGATTTCGCGGAAATCCTCCGGAGAAGAGACTTTTTCCCGCATGGTTTCTATCGAAAAAACAACGTCCGAAAGCGAGACCTCGGCGCGGACCAGGCTTGTCTTTATGGTGGCTTCGGCGGAGTCGAGAATATTGTTCCCGTTAACGGACATAAGACTGCCGACTATGCCTGAAACATAGCTGTAGCCCACCACTACCATAGCGAGAAACGCGGCCACCACTATGAGAATATGTTCAATATTTTTACTTAAAGCAGTTTTAAGCTTCATTATAAACGACTTCATTTTTTACAAAATTCCTTTGTGTTATAGCAATTTAACTTGAGTAATTTGCATATTACAGCTATATTATTTACATCGTCTGTTTTGCGACACGCTCAAATTCGTCGGAAACAGAGGCAAAAAGCCGGACAAGTACGGGATCAAAGTGTTTGCCGCTGCCATCTATTATTATTCCTCTCGCCTCCTCGTGGGTGAAGGCTTTCTTATACGGGCGCTCGGAAATAAGCGCGTCATATACGTCGGCAATAGCCATAAGCCGACCCTGCAAGGGGATTTCATCACCCTTGAGTCCGTGCGGATAACCGCTGCCGTCCCATTTCTCATGGTGCGACCCGGCAAAGATTTTGGCGTGCTTGAGAAATTCATGCTCGGAGGTGCCGTGCTCAATTTGTTCAATGGTGCTGACTCCGAACAGGGTGTGCTTCTTCATCTCCTCATATTCCTCGGAGGTAAGCTTTCCGGGCTTCATAAGGATGCTGTCCTTTGTGGCTATCTTGCCGACGTCGTGCAGCTGAGCCGATTGCAGGAAAAATTCGTTGTCCCACAGGTCCTTTTCCTCGGGGAAGAGCCCTCTTTTCACGATTTCATTTACCAGTATCTCAAGGAAGCTCTGGGTTCGTTCTATGTGCCCGCCGGTAATGTCGTCGCGGCATTCGACAAGCTCCGCGACGGTTCTGAGTATCGAATTTTGCAGCTCGTAGACGGTTTTGGTCTTTTCCTCAACCATTTGCCGTAAATTTTTATTGTAGCCCGCAAGCTCGGCCTTCTGTGTCTCAACGAGGAGGTGGACCTCTATGCGCTTTTGAAGGAGGGTCGGAGAAAACGGCTTTGATATATAATCGATGGCTCCGAGGCTCAGTCCCTCAAGCTCGCTTCCCGTGTCGCTTTTTGCCGACAGAAACATAACCGGAAGACCGCGGGTTTCCGGGTCCGCCTTGAGCTTCCTTATTACGTCGTAGCCGTTCATGCCCGGCATCTCTATATCCAGAAGGATAAGGTCGGGCTTGACCTTTTCAAGGAGGGAAAACAGCTTTTGACCCGAAGGGATTGTAAAAACGTCATACTTGTCGATCAATATGTTTTTCGCGATGGACAGATTGGTTATACTGTCGTCAACTATAAATATTTTCTTGTCTGTTGAATCCATACGAAACTCCCATAGCAATAAACCCACCTGCGGCACAGGCCATAGGGCGATGTACTCGGGTTCATAATAAATACTCAATACATTATAGCAAATAATCGGCATGTTTGATATAGTCAAATTTATACAATTGGGTTTTCACGGAAAATAATTTTTATCGAATTTATTTTTTATTGGTAAGCGGGATTATTGCCGTTGCAAATATCTTCTTTATATTATACAATATAATATAAACAATGTAAATTTGAAAAATTATTAATTTTTCTTTAGGAATTCTTTGGATTTTATACATGCGGAATTTATATTCAGGTTATATTATTGAAAGTGAAAGTACGCGCGACCGGTTTCGGTAATTTAACAAAATGAGGTAATCAATGGATTTGCAGACGATCACGGGGTATATAGCGAGGTACGGGCTTATTGCCGTATTTGTTATCGTGCTCCTCGAATATATGAACCTTCCGGGCTTTCCGGCGGGCATAATTATGCCCGCGGCGGGGATATTCGCGGCCAAGGGCGGGCTTAACTTTATATGGGTACTTCTCATATCTATGCTGGCGGGTCTGACAGGCAGCTGGGTACTCTACTTTATCGGGAGATTGGGCGGAGCGCCGGCGCTTGCCTGGCTGAAAAAGAAGATGCCAAAGCAGCAGGAAAGAATAGATAAAATTATCGACTGGATAAACCGCAGAGGGTTTATAAGCGTCTTTATATCAAAGCTTCTGCCCACAGTCAGAACGATAATTTCGCTGCCGGCGGGGGTGGTAAAGATGAATTTCGCGGTTTACACAGTGTCCTCGGCAATCGGGATAGCGATATGGAACTTTGTCTTTATCGGCGCGGGTTATCTGTTCGGAGACACGGTTTTCAGCCTGTTTGGAAAGTAGACGCGCCGACGGTTCGAAAAGATTATGACCGAAACGAAAGGGGGGATGGAAGATGAGAATAGCAATGCTGACCAACAACTACAAGCCGTTCCTCGGCGGGGTGCCTGTGTCGGTGGACAGGCTCGCCGCGTCCCTGAGAAAGCGCGGGCACACGGTGACGGTATTCGCGCCCGAGTATGACAGCTGCGAGCCGGAGCAGGATGTGTACAGGTACAAGGTCAACAAGAAAAAGCTGGAAAACGGCATGGTGGTTCCGGCGCTGTACGACAAAAGGGTATATGAGCATTTCCGGGGAAATAAATACGACCTTATTCACATACACCATCCGATGCTTATCGGGTACACCGGCATCAGAATCGCTAACAGGCAGGGAATTCCGGTGGCGCTGACCTATCATACGAGGTACGAGCAGTATATACATTACATTCTTCCCTTCGCGGACAAAAGGGACAAAGGCAAGCTGGGCGGATTGGTTGTGAGGCTTGCTTCGCGGATAGTTACCCTGCACAACCGCATAGTCACAAACCTCTGCGACATGGTTATCGCGCCCACGCCGCTCATCCGCGACTTTCTCAGCGAAAACGGAACCAAGAGCAACATAGCGGTTTTGCCCACAGGGCTGGGCTCCGGCGATTTTGAGTTTGACGAGGGTGAGGTTTCGCGCATAAGGCGGGAATACGCCGGGGATAAAAGATATCTGTTCTGCTGTGTGGCAAGGCTGGAGAAGGAGAAGAACATCTCGTTTCTCCTCGAAGCGTTGAAGCTGCTTAAGGACATGACCGGCGACGTGTTTAAAATAATGCTCATCGGGGACGGAAGCCACAGGGAAACGCTGGAAAAGGAAATTGTCTCGCTGGGGCTTCGGGATAACGTTACATTGTGCGGGGTGATTCCAAACGCCGAGCTTAGCAACTACTACCGCGCGTCGGATATGTTCCTCTTTTCCTCCCGGTCGGAGACGCAGGGGATAGTGCTTCTGGAGGCGATGGCGGCGGGACTTCCGGTGGTTGCGGTGGACGCGAGCGGGGTTTGCGACATAGTTAAGGACGGATACAACGGGCGGAAAACGAAACCGGACGCCGCGGAGTTTGCCGCGGCTGTCGCGGAAATACTTCAAGATGAAGCGATGGGGAGAAGGATGAGCAACCTAGCGGAAATCACAGCCGACAAATACACAGCCGACAAAATTGCCGCGGCGGCGGAGAGCCTATATGAATCCCTGATATATGAAAAGGCGCACAGCGGGCAGCCTTTGAGATGGGGCGCGAGGTTTCCAGGAAGGTCATCCTTCCGCTAAGGGGGCTTAATTTGAAGCTTATTCACTCGGTTATCTCCGCGATTGTCGGCTTTGGGCTTAGATTCATCCTGAGTACCGTCAGGATGAAAACGCAAAATATAGAATATTTAAAAGGCGGTAAGGCGGCAGGCTTTTGGCATGGCGACAGTATAGCCGCGCTCATTTTGCTCAAGCAGCTTAAAGACAGCGGGGTGAAATTTTCGATTGTGGTCACCGCCGACTGGCGGGGCGACGTCATTGAAAAGACGATAAGGCGATACGGGCACAGGACGGTGAGGGTAAAGGACGGTCTTGCGGCAAGGCACGCGATGGCGGAGCTGAAGGCGGAAAGCATGGATATGGGATACGTACTGGCTATGGCGCTGGACGGTCCGCTGGGACCTGTACACAAGCCGAAGAAGATTTTGTTTCACCTGGCAATGGGGTCGGGCAGGGAGATGACTGCCATCAGCTTTAAATACGGCAGGGCGGTAAGGCTCAACAGATGGGATAGCTACGCGATACCTCTTCCGTTTTCAGAGGTGGGGGTTACAGTCCACAAAATCGGATATGTGACGAGGGAGCTTCTCAGCGGCTTCGATGCAGCCGCGGATTCCATCCCGAAATAGCGGCTGGTCCGACGCGGGGGGAAGGATTTGAAGGGGGCGCTGTGACGCGCATGTTTACATAAGATTTGTTATTTTAAACCAAGCGCCGGGGGCAGGCTCATTTGAAACGTAAGGGGGATGCGGGGAATGGAGACGTACACGATACTCATTGTGGAGGACGATGAGGATATAAGGGAGGGGCTGGCGATATACCTGAAAAATCAGAACTACAATGTTTTGAAGGCGTCCGACGGTATCGAGGGGCTGGAGATCATCGAACAGAGCAGGGTACATCTGGCGGTGGTGGATATAATGATGCCGGGCATGGACGGGATAGAGATGGTGATGAAGCTTCGGGAAAGATATGAGTTTCCCGTGATACTGCTCACCGCGAAGTCGGAGGAGCTCGACAAGATAACGGGGCTGAACATAGGCGCGGACGACTATGTTACAAAGCCGTTTGCTCCGCTTGAGCTGCTGGCGCGAATAAATTCCCAGCTCAGAAGGTACTCGAAGTATTTGAAGGCGACGGGAGCTGGGGACGGGGCGGCAAACACGGTGAGGGTCGGAGGGCTTGAGTTAAACGAGGACGAGAAAAGCCTGACGCTTGAGGGCGAGGCGGTAAAGCTCACGCCGCTCGAGCTGAAAATAATAACCCTGCTTATGAGAAACGCGGGAAGGGTGTTCTCGGCGGAGGAAATATATGAGAGGGTCTGGAATGAAAAGGCGATAACGACAGACACAATCATGGTTCACATCAGAAACATAAGGGAAAAGATAGAGATAAACCCCAAGAAGCCGAAATATTTAAAGGTGGTATGGGGAATCGGCTATAAAATCGAAAAGCAATAGGAGCACAGTATCAGTTTTTTAGGTAATTTTGAGTGAAAACCGGCGTTTGCCGGGGCTTTAAGAGGAGTGAAACATATGGAAAAAGGTCAGAGGAGAAAAAGAGTTTTCCTTTTAGCGGTAATATTTCTGCTGCTCACAGCCGTTATGCTTATGCTGGTACCCGGGATGTACCGCAGCTCCGAAAAATACCGGAGCAATATATTCGAGCAGGGCTTCGTCGCGGACACGGTTGAGGCGGGCGGGTACTGGGGCTACTTTACCCTGTACAGAAGCGAAAATCCGGACATAACGCCGTCGGAGGTGTTCTTCCCGGATATCGCGAAATATGCTTACGGCGCAGGTAAGAACCTCGCGGAGCCGGGGGAACCGGCGGACGGCGCTGACGGAGCCGGCGTCAGTCAGGCGGAGCTGACTGCGGCGGACAAACCGGCCGCCATGGAAACGGACGAAACGGATATAACACATACGAAAAAAGAGGTTTACCTGGAGTTTTGCGCTATGTTCGACGAGTGCTTTTACTCGTACGGCGCAAATTTCACAAACAACTGGTCTCAGCATGAGTATCTGGTGGCGCGCGGCGGCGAAGCGGTATATACAAGCGGGACACAGGCGGTCTATGAGCTTTTGCGCGGGCTTAACGGCGAGTGGGAAAGCTACCTGCAAAGCAATTATCTGTTCTATGACGCAATAGAGTACGACAGGGACGGGAACATAAGCGAAAGCAGCATATACGGAGCCTCGCGGCCCGTACTCGGGAACGGGACCGCGGGAGGATATTCGGGCGGGCATTACGGCTATTACGCATATCGCCTGGACGGCGGCGGCTACTACATTGAAAAGCTTACGGATTGGCAGGCGCGCGCGAAGGAAATGGGAATAGACAGCGCCGACACGGGCTTTAACCGTCCCAGGGACATGACGGCGGTGTACGCGGTGCAAAAGGAAGCCGCGGGCTACAGCTATATCACAAATCTGTACAACCGCTCTAAAATGTCCGCGTTTATAGATGAAGGCGTGATAGTCGTCTACGCGGCGGGTCTGCTGGCCGTTGCCATTCTTTCGCTGATATTGTCGCTTGCGGGCAAGGTGAGTATAAGGCTTGCGGACAGAATACCGCTGGAGCTTGCCGCGGCGTTTGCGGCGTGCGCCTGTCTGCTCGGGGCGCCGTGGTTCTACCTGCTGTTCTACGCGTGCGACGGGCGGATATTCTTCACCGAAAGATGGACGTTCGTTTTAAGTGAGGCGAAGGTATTTGGCTACACGGTTTCGGCGGCAATATCGCTGCTTTCGATGTGGCTTATGTCACTGGGAGTGATCTCGGTGTGCAGGATAAAAAGGGTAGGGATTAAGGAGTATATCCTCAAAGGGACGCTGACCTTTATATTTTTAAGATGGATCGGAAGGGTGATAAGAGGCGTCTGGCGGCTGCTGAAAAGGATATGCGGCAAAATTTACGCCAATGTGTCCGCCTTCGATCTGACAAAGCCGATGAATAAGGCGATACTTAAGCTTGTGGCGCTGAACTTTGCGGCGCTCTGTGTCATTTGCCTGTTCTGGTTTTTTGGAATAATCGGGCTTATCATATACTCCGCCGCGCTGTTTATTCTGATTCGCAGGTATACGGATAAGCTGACCGGGGATTACTCGAGGCTTCTCTCCGCCGCGGAGGAGCTCGCGAACGGGAAGCTGAATGTAAGCATTGACGACGGGTTTGGGGTTTTCGATCCGATAGGAGGGCAGCTGAAGGCGGTGCAAACCGGCTTTAGGCAGGCGGTGGAGGCGGAGGTGAGAAGCCGGAGCATGAAAACAGAGCTGGTGACAAACGTGTCGCACGACCTTAAAACTCCGCTTACGGCGATAATAACCTACGTCGATCTGCTCAAGGACGGTACGCTGGACGGCGCTACAAGGACGTCGTATGTAAACACGCTGGACAGCAAGGCGCAGCGGCTGAAAACCTTGATCGACGACCTGTTTGAGGTGAGCAAGGCGACAAGCGGGAATATAGTGATAAACACCCAGCCTGTGGACATCGTGTCGCTTATACGGCAGGTGCGGCTTGAGGTGAAGGACGAGATAGAAGGCTCGGGAATAAGCTTTCTCATCCGCCAGTCGGATGAAAAGATAATTTTAAGCCTGGACGGGGAGAAAACCTCGCGGATATTTGAGAACCTTATTTTAAACGTGACGAAGTACGGGCTCAGGGGGACAAGGGCGTATATAGATATAATGAAGGACGCGGACTCTGTTTCGGTGGAGGTCAAAAACGTGTCCAAGGACGTGCTGGACTACGAGGAGGGATACCTGACCGAGAGATTTGTGCGGGGCGACCGCTCGCGGAACACCGAGGGCAGCGGGCTGGGGCTGGCTATCGTAAAGAGCTTCACCGAATTGCAGGGGGGCAGGTTCAAAATAGTAACCGACGGCGATCTCTTCAAGGCGGTGATAACCTTCAAGCTTTCGGCATAACAATGACAAGTTCCGAGCAAAATAGGGTGTACCGTCCGCTTTGCGGATGGTACACCCTATTTTGCTTAAGTATGCGCTGATTAATTCCTACGTGTGCTTCTCACGCGACTGATAACCTTAACTCAGGCGTGCTAGAAGCACATTAATCAGCGCTTGCTTAGAGCTTTCGGCGGGGGAATTAGGGTTATATTGACTTTTTTCACTTGCTGTGGTACATTTCTATTGTTATATGGCGCGGAATACTTTAGGAGGCTTTAAGGATGCTGGAACTTAAAAATCTTTCCTTTGCGGTGGATACGGAATCGTCGCAGAAGGAAATAGTGAACGATATAAGCTTAACTATAAAGGATAACAGCTTTACAGTCATAACCGGTCCCAACGGAAGCGGAAAATCGACCCTCGCAAAGCTCATCGTCGGAATCGAGGTCCCGACGTCGGGACAGATTTTGTATAACGGAGACGACATAACGGGTATGTCCATAAGCGAGAGGGCAAAGCTTGGCATAGGCTTCGCTTTTCAGCAGCCGGTGCGGTTTAAGGGGCTTACGGTCAAGGATATGATAGAGCTTGCCGCGGGGAAGCCGCTCGGTACGGAGGAGGCGTGCAGGTACCTCTCGGAGGTTGGTCTGTGCGCTGTGGACTATCTGGGCCGCGAGCTGGACTCCAGCCTGTCGGGAGGGGAGCTGAAAAGGATAGAAATCGCCATGGTCATCGCAAGAGGCACAAAGCTTTCCGTCTTTGACGAGCCGGAGGCGGGGATAGACCTGTGGAGCTTCCAAAACCTGATCCGGGTGTTTGAAGGTATGCGCGCGTCCACCTCGGGTTCGATAATAATAATTTCGCATCAGGAGCGTATACTGTCCATAGCAAACCAAATAATTGTTATGGCGGAGGGAAGAGCGGTAAAAACCGGGTCAAGGGAGGAAATCATGCCCGGACTGCTTGCCGGTTCTGCGGAGTGCGAATACAAATCCGCCGAAAACCGCTTTGCCGCCGTCAACTGTTGACCGCGAAGCGCGGTTAGCAATTAATTATATGAAAACCGTGATAGGGAGGCAATAATTTTTATGGAGCTGGACAGGGAGCAGTTGAATGTGCTAAAGGAGATCGCCGGGATAGACGGCGCTCCCGAGGGCGCGTATAATATACGTGTTGACGGAAAGAGCGTGGGCTCGTCAAGCACGAAGGAAATAGATATAAAGTTTCATGGGACGGGCAACGGCATGGACATAACCGTGGCACCCGGAACCGTCAGGCAAAACGTACACATACCCGTGATACTGAGCGCGAGCGGTCATGTTGAAACGGTGTATAACAATTTTTTCATCGGGGAAAACGCGGATATCACCATAGTCGCCGGCTGCGGCGTACATAACTGCGGCAGCGGGCTGTCCCAGCACGACGGGGTTCACACGTTTCACCTGGGGAAAAACGCCAGGGTCAAATATGTGGAAAAGCATTACGGAAGCGAGGAGAGCACCGGGGAGATTGTGCTGAATCCGGTGACCGAGGCATATCTGGGCGAGGGAAGCTTCATGGAGATGAACACCATACAGATAAGGGGGGTAAACTCCACACGGCGGGTCACCAGGGCGGATATCGGCGCTGGGGCCTCTCTTGTTATAAAAGAAAAGCTGATGACCCATGACAGGCAGCAGGCCGTCACGGAGTTCGAGGTCAATTTGAACGGCAAAGGCTCCAGCGCCGACGTGGCGTCGAGGTCGGTCGCGTCAGGCAGCTCGCGTCAGGTTTTTCTGTCAAAGATGAGCGGGAACGAGGAGTGTGCCGGGCACTCGGAATGTGACGCCATAATCATGGACGCCGCCTGTGTGCAGGCGATCCCGGAGGTGACCGCGAACCATGTGGAGGCGATGCTGATACACGAAGCCGCGATAGGAAAGATAGCGGGGGAGCAGATCACAAAGCTTATGACGCTGGGGCTGGACAGGGAAGAGGCGGAGCGGCAGATCGTCAAGGGCTTTTTGAAATAAGGACGGGTTTGTCCCAAAATTGCCAAAATGAAAGATATCAGTTGACAAAGCCGGGTTTTAGAATTATAATGACAGTGAGCCAAACTTGTGATTAAGAAGAGTAGGCGAAGATTTTAAGCTTACAGAGAGCCGTCTGTGGTGGAATGACGGCAGCGGACGCTTCGCTGAATGGACTTATGAGGGCGGGACGAAAAGATTCTCTCTTAGTAGTACCCGACGGGAACTCCACCCGTTATCAAGGGAGCGCATGTAAAGGGTGTTGCGGCACACACGCATGTTGATACGAGCAAGGAAGATTATTTCTTTGATTTGGGTGGCGTTGCAGGACTGTGAGGGTTCTGTCCCGATGGGGACAGGGCTTTTTTTGTTTCCCATTGGGGAATAGTATCAAGTTATTTATTAAGCTATATGATTTTAAAAGGATGGTATGAAATTATGTCAAGAATCCCACATCGCTTCTATCTTACCGAGGATCAGATCCCGAAACAGTGGTACAATCTGCGCGCGGACATGAGGGAGCTTCCCCCTCCGCTTTTAAGCCCGGCAACTATGCAGCCGGTGAGCGCCGGGGACCTGTACCCCGTGTTCTGCGAAAAGCTGGCGCAGCAGGAGCTGGACGACACGACCCGTTACTTTGACATTCCGGAGCCTGTTATGGAGATGTACCGGATTTACCGCCCCTCCCCGCTGATTCGCGCCTACAACCTTGAAAAGGTTCTGGATACCCCGGCGAAAATCTACTTTAAGTACGAAGGCAACAACACCTCCGGCAGTCACAAGCTGAACTCCGCGATCGCCCAGGCGTACTACGCAAAGGAGCAGGGGCTTACCTCGCTGACCACCGAGACCGGCGCGGGGCAGTGGGGCACGGCGCTTGCGGAGGCGTGCTCCTACTTTGGAATCCCGCTTACCGTCTTTATGGTAAAGGTATCGAGCGAACAGAAGCCGTACCGCAAAGCGATAATTGAGACCTTCGGCGCCGACCTTATCCCAAGTCCAAGCAATACCACCGCGGCGGGACGCGCCATCCTGGAAAGCGACCCGAACACGGGCGGAAGCCTCGGCTGTGCCATAAGCGAGGCTATCGAAAAGGCGGTGACCACCGAAGGCTGCCGCTATGTACTGGGGTCGGTGCTGAACCAAGTGCTGCTCCACCAGTCCATAATCGGACTGGAGTCGAAAATCGCGCTTGAGCTGTTCGACGAGTATCCGGACGTTATCATCGGCTGCGCGGGCGGCGGCTCAAACCTCGGCGGGCTTATCGCCCCGTTCATGCAGGATAAGCTGACCGGCAAAGCCGACCCCCGCATTGTCGCTATCGAGCCGTCCTCCTGCCCTTCCTTTACCCGCGGGCGCTACGCATACGACTTCTGCGACACGGGCAAGGTCACGCCTCTCGCCAAGATGTACACCCTGGGCAGCGGCTTTATGCCGGCGGCAAACCACGCGGGCGGCTTGCGTTATCACGGCATGTCGCCGATACTCTCCAAGCTCTACCACGACGGTTACATGGAGGCAAGGTCAGTGGAGCAGACAAAGGTATTCGAGGCGGCGGCAATGTTTGCCAAGTACGAAACCATACTTCCCGCGCCCGAATCCGCGCACGCCATACGCGGCGCGATAGACGAGGCGCTTCGCTGCAAGGAAACCGGGGAGAAAAAGACAATACTCTTTGGACTTACGGGTACGGGCTACTTCGATATGAGCGCGTACACCTCCTTCCTGGAGGGGCGTATGCAGGACCATATACCAACTGACGAAGAGCTTGAGGTCGGCTTTGCCGGGCTTCCGGTACAGCCGGGGGAATAATACTAAACACTGATAAGAAACCGCAATAAAAATCGGGCGCAAAACCGCATATACGCAACGTTTTTTCACCCGATTTTTAACGCTTTCTAACAGTATTTAGTATAACTAAACACTGATTAACGCAAATCACGGTGTGCCGAGGCACACCGTGATTTGCAGTGTGTCAAAAAAGTCGGAAAATTGCGGGCGGGTTGACCCGCCCGCGAAAAACGGTTCTTTTTCGACAGTCCCTGCAAGCGTTCGCTTGCAGGGACTGCTTTAAATCACAGCTTCCGGTTTTACAGCCCTGCATGTGTCCTTACTTTATCGCAAGGCAATCCTCAATAGCTTTTTCGACAGTGATCTCTCCCTTAACGATGCTTGATATATTTTTGAAAAGAGCCTCCCGTGCCGCAGGGATCATCGAATCCTGCGTAGCCGGCACCATAGCCGTGCAGCCCTTTGTCATCGCGACCGTTGATACAGCCAAGTCGTCCAACTCTTTCCCGGACGGTATAACCCCGTTTTTCAGGGCAGTAACCGTCAGTTCCCCGAATGTGGAGGTAACCTCATCGGTCGTCACGGCTGTGATAAACTCAACGCAGGTCTTGCGCTTGGCGGGATCCTCCCAAGCCTTTCTTGTGATGCAATAGCCCATCGAAAAGCCTCCGATGGCGTCCGTAGGCTTTCTTGCGCCCTTTGACGGGAAATACGTAACCGCAAAATTGTCTGCGTCCAGATTTTTCTCCTTTGCTTGATCCTCAAACCAACCGACCTTCCATGAGCCCTCCAGGAAAAATGCCGCTTTATCCTCTAAAATCATCAGAGAGGTAGTGTCGTCGCCGACCTCATTTGTGTTTTCAGGGAAAAAGCCCTCATCGTAAAGCGCCTTGATGTCATTTAACCCGGCGACCCAATTCCGCCCGATTTCATCATTGACGTCAGCGGGCAGCTTTGAATGGCTCGCTACGGTACCGTTGTTAAAAACGCAATATTCAAACCAGTAGTGCGGAATTTGCATCAGCGAGCAGGCTATCGGCGTGTATCCCTTGTCCCTGATTGTCCGGCAGTCGGAAAGGAACTGATCCCAAGTGTAGTCCGCTCCGGGCAGCGCGATCCCGCAGTCCTCCAGAACCTTTTTGTTCATATACAGACCTTCCCAATAACCGTAGACCGCAACGGCGTATTGCCGCCCGTCGTAGGTGGAAACAGGCATAAGGGATTCCTTCATGTTTGAGGCATAATCGGGGAACTCTTTGCGGATTTCGCTGATTGGAACAAGCTTGTTGTTTTTTATCAGCTCGTCGGCGTCCGCCCCGATAAAGTAATTGATGACATCCGGCTCATTGCCGTTGCGAAAGGTCTCTAAAACCATTGACTTCCAGGCTTCGTCCACGGCATCTGTTTCGATGTCGTTTATCGTGTTGCCCGAAGCCTCCTCATAGGCTTTGACGGCAGTTGTAAAATTTCTGCGGTTCCCGTCGCTTTCGCTGAACGGGGTGATAACGGTCAGTTCGATTTTACCGTCCGAGGCTTTCTCGTTCCCGCCGCATCCGGTCAAAGCGCCGAGCGCAAGGATAATCGCCATTATAAAACAAAATTTTTTCATGAGTCTCCTCCTGTTTCTAAAGCTGATCTAAAGTTAATCTCATTTATCAGCACAGTTTATTTGGCGCATATTTCTTTCAGTATTTTCATCGCTTTCTGAAAGTCTATCGGTTTGGCGATGTGCCCGTTCATTCCGGCTTGCAGGGCGTTTTCCACATCAACTTTAAGCGCGTTTGCGGTCATGGCTATGATGGGTATTGATTCAGCGTCGGGATGCTTCATGCCCCGGATTTTCTTTGAGGCCTCATAGCCGTCCATCTCCGGCATCTGTACATCCATAAGAATTACATTAAAGTATCCCGCCGGGGAATTCCGGAACATCTCCACCGCCTCTTGACCGTTGCAGGCTTCTTCTATTTTCATACCCGTTTCGCAGAGCATTTCATTGACGATAATCCGGTTGATGTCAACATCATCAACCAACAGAGTGCGCATACCGGAGAAATCCGCAAGCTTCCCCGTCCCGTCCGTCTCGGGAGCCGCGGAGCCCTTTGGCTCGTAATCGCTGCGTTCTGCGGTTTTAAGCTGAACCACAAAGCTGAACACACTGCCTGCTCCGGCCTCGCTTTCCGCCCAAATGCGGCCGTTCATTGTCTCGACTATGCTTTTTGATATGGCAAGTCCCAGACCCGTGCCCCCGAAGCGCCTTGAGATGCTGCTGTCCGCCTGTTCAAACGACCGGAACAACCGGCCGAGCTGCTCCTTGTTCATGCCTATGCCCTTATCCGAGACCGTGAACAAATATGACGACATACCCGCGCCTGTTTCGGTTTCCGCGATGGATATGCTGACGTCACCCCCTTCGGGAGAGAATTTAACGGCGTTGGACAACAGATTGAGTATAACCTGATTCAGCCTCATGCCGTCCGCCATTACGTACTCATTTTGAATATCAATATTGTGCGTTATAACAATGTGCTTCATATCCGGCTTTGACTGCATCAGAGAAACCGCGAACAAGACCGTTTCGGGCAGATTAATAACTTCTTCGGAAAACTCCAGCTTGCCCGCTTCTATTTTTGACATGTCCAGTATGTCGTTGAGAATACCCAAAAGATGATGCGACGAGTTTTCAATTCTGTCAATACATTCCTTAATTCTGTCAATATCCTGGGATTTATTGGCGATTTGGGTCATTCCGAGGATAGCGTTCATCGGGGTCCTGATTTCATGGCTCATGTTGGACAGAAACTCAGTCTTGAACCGATTGGCTTGTTCCGCTTCGCTTTTCGCGCGCATAATCTCCGTAATATCCGTCATTGTAAGCATTACACAGACCAATTTGCCGTTGTCCTCCTCCACGCCGATAACGCGGCGAAGAGTCAACCCAAAGGAATATATTTCCTCCGCGGAATTCACGCGGGCCGTCATTGAAACCGTCATGGAAAGGGCGCCGGAGCCGACGCCCGAAAAGACGCCCTCAGCTTCCCCGCGCAGCATGTCGGATTCTCCTGATGAAAATATAGCCGCAAGCATATTGCCATCGGAAGCGTTCAGGTCAAAACGTATCAGAAAATCCTGCATCGCTTTGTTTCCGTACATGAGGAAACCGGCCGGGTCAAAAAATGCTATTGCTTCGGGCATGGCGTCAAAATGACGGCAGAACGCCTGAATCGTCATGTTAACCCCATGAAGTATTTTATAGTAATCGCCCTTGTATGCCCCCTCGTCCGCCCTATTGTTCAGAAGTCCGGCGCCGGCGTTCGTGAATACCTTGTAGATGTCAGCCAGAAGGCTGGCAATGTTGTCCGCCGCCTGCTTCAACGCGCGTCCTATTTGTCCCATTTCGTCGTCAGACAGGTATATATTTTCCATATCAGTGTGACCGTCCGCGAACGCTTTCGCCTCCGCGACGATCATATTGACCGATTTGTTGATATTTTTTATATTTATCGTATCCAAAAAAATCATTACCGCCGTGACCAGAAGCAGAAGCCCCGCCATCAGCGCCGAGGCCGATATATAACTGTTTTTGGCAATATCGCGGCTGGTCGAAGCTTGTACTTCATTGATTGCAATAAGCTTTGAGTGCACTTCGTTAATGAGCAGCCCCTTGGGAATGGCTGTATCATACAGGCGTTCCACAGCGGCTTCCTTCTGACCGTTTATCGCAAGGCGCGCAACGCTGTCTATCTCTTGAGACCATTCCGATATTCTAACGCTTATTTCGGACACTAAATTGCGTTGTTCGTCATTTTCGTAACCTATGCTGCTCAGACAGTCTAAATATCCGTTGATACTAAAGCGGATGTTGTCCTGATAACCGCTGATCAGGTCAAATAAGTCCTCATGCTCCGCCTTGTCCGTTTCAAGTATCGCGCCCCGCAGCACAAGCGTTTCTATCTTGCCTATGTAAAACGTAATATTGTTCAGATGCACAAGGGGCTGAACCACCAAATAATCGTTTTTGATTATTATGTTATTCATTTTTCCAATGTTAAGAAAACCGCTCAGAAAGATCAATAGGGCGGCGAGAATGGCAATTACGGAGGAGAGCAACAGCTTCGTCCTGATTTTAGAATCTTTTATCAAAACATTACCCCATTATCCTTAACGTGCTTGGCATTGTTTAATAAGTATAGCACGGGGCGCCGCCGAAAACAAGATGAAAATTTGCGGCTGTTTGGGCTGATTGTATGTTTCTTTGGCAGTAGCGGTGAATTTATATATCGCGCTCCATCGCATCCCAAACGAAAGCCCAGCGCAGTGGGTTTCGTTTGGAGAGGAAGAATGGAGGATTCAGAACCACAGGATCGAATCCTGAGGCTTACAACAAAGGAACAGACAACCGGGTCATTCGACCCGGTTGTCCGTTCCTTTGGCGCGCCTGGCAGGATTCGAACCTGCGACCTACCGGTTCGTAGCCGGGCACTCTATCCACTGAGCTACAAGCGCGTATAAGCTTATATGCAGAACAAAATTTTGGATAATTGTTCATATTTTGACCACTTCGATATGTTACCACAGAGGAATAATAAAATCAAGTATTTTTTACCCACTAATTCAGATTATCTTGTTACTGCTCTGTCCGGGTTACAACGATCCGTCACAAATTGATATAAAATAATATTTTTACACTCTGAATATATCACGTTCTTGGGGAAAAACTATTTTAGGTTTATACTTTTATTACAGGAGGGTACGACGATAAACATGGGTGATGAAATAAAAAACAACAGTCCTGAATATTTTGGCGCGGAGCTTGAGAGCAACATAGAAATTGTAAGGTCTATGTTTAAAAATGACGACACCGTTGTTTTCAGGCAGGTGACGAATCTTTACCGCTCCGACTTCAAATGCTACGTCATTTTTGCCGACGGCATGACCGACAACATCGCCATAAACAACAACGTTGTGCGCCCCCTTACAACCACACAGCTTCCCGCCGCGAGGCTTTCCGAAGAGCTGATTTCCAATATTGTCACCTGCGGGGAGATAGCCGCCGAGACCTTGGTGGAGAAGGTGATACGCGGGATATTGAAGGGCGACACTGTTTTGTTTACGCAGGGGATACCCGGCGCGCTTTTGCTGAACACGAAGGGCGGAAGCGTTCGCTCTGTGACCGAGCCGCAGACCGAAAAGAACCTGATGGGTCCGAGGGACGGCTTTACAGAGCAGATGACGGTAAACATTTCGCTTCTGCGAAGAAGGATACAGACAAGCGATTTGAAGTTTGAGCTGCAAAATATCGGGCTTCGCACAAACACAAGGGTCTGCGTCATCTATCTTGAAAGCATTGTGAATAAAAACATCCTGGAGGAGTTAAAAAGACGGCTGGAAAAGATTGATATAGACGCCGTTCTGGATTCCAATTATCTCGACGAATGTATAAAGGATCATCCCTACTCGCCGTTTAAGACGATAGGGCGTACCGAGAAGCCGGATATAGCCGCGGCAAAGATTCTTGAGGGACGCGTCGTCATACTTGTGGACGGAACGCCTATAGCGCTCACCGTACCGTACCTCTTTGTTGAAAATTTTCAATCCAACGATGATTACTATATCAACTATATATTCTCTACAATAATACGGTTTTTGCGGGTTTTGGGCTGCTTTCTCACTATTGTGCTGCCTGCGGTATATATCGCCCTTGTCAACTTTCACCATGAGATGATACCGGGGCTTCTCCTTATCAATGTCGCGAAATCAACGGCGAATATCCCGCTTACCTCGGTAATGGAGGTCGCGATAATGCTGATACTGTTCGAGCTTCTCAGAGAAACAGGGGTGCGTATGCCGAGCGCGGTCGGTCAGGCGCTCAGTATTGTCGGCGCTCTGGTATTCGGACAGGCGGCGATCTCGGCCGGCATAGTATCAAACATTATAGTAATTGTCATGGCGCTCACCGGCACAACGACCCTGCTTGTGCCGCGGATGAACGGCGCTGTTATAGTTTGCAGGATTCTGCTGATCATCTTTGCAGGCATTATCGGGCTGTTCGGGGTCTACTTTGGTTTTATGTTGATTTTCATACACCTTTTGTCGATCGAATCGTTCGGCGTGTTCTATCTTACCGGATTTGGCGCGTCCACCGTACAGCGGACTAAGGATATATTTGTGCGGCTTCCGATGTGGATGCAAAAGGACAGACCTCCGTTTGTGCGGCGGGATAAAAGGAGACGGTCAAATGTTGAAAGGTAAACACAGAGTATTTTTGCTCGTCCTGTGCTTCTTTTTGTTTTGCGGATGCTGGGATTCCAATGAGGTAAAATGGGATTTGATCGTCTCGGGCATTTCTGTCGACAGAGTGAAATCTGAGGATGAGGAAAACGGTTATCTGGAGGTCGGTTTTGAATTTTTGCCCATGCCGGTGGGGAGCGGGCAGGAAATAGAGCCAAAGCTGGTGTCGATAATAGGTCCGACTATACAACAGTGCTTTGAAAGCGTTATTGAAAAATCGGCAAATGTTCCGTATATAAGCCACGCGAATCTTGTGGTTCTTTCGGAGGATATCGCGCGGGACAGCATTTCTGAAGTGGTGAATACCCTTATTACAAACTACCAGTATCCTCTGACAGGATATGTCGCTGTGTGTACGGGGGAAACCGCCGCGGAAATATATGAAAGCAAAGGCTTGGCTACGCCTATACTGTCCTTTGAGATATCAAACGCGTTTTATTCAAACGCCACCCATACCGGGAAAACCGCCCCTATCTTCGCATATCAGATATATCCCTATTTCTCCAATCCGTACGCGGGATACCTGCTGCCCGCTATCGGAATTCTGAAGGATGAGGAAAAGGGGGAGACCCTTCCGTATGACGAAGGCTGCGCCATATTTTTACAGGATAAGATGATAGGCTTGCTCACTCCGGTGGAGTCGCAGTACACAAATATCTTTTTAAACAAAATCAAAAACGGGACGTTTACCCTGATGGCCGGTCCGCATGACACGCCCTTCACAGTCGAGCTTATTCAAAATAAGGTTAAAAAGAAAGTGACCTGGACTGACGGAATTCCATCTATTGACGTAGCCTTTAATATGAAGTTTGCCTCCCACTCCTTTCCGTTTAAGCAAATTATAGGGGTAAGCGATGAAAAGGTGGGGGAGAAGATAAAGGAAAATTTAGAAATCGTCATTGAAATAGCCCAAAAAAAGGCGGAATGTGATTTCCTTGGCATTTCCGAATATCTTAACCGCTTTCATCACAAGGAATGGATGAAAATACGCGACCACTGGAAGGAAATTTTTAAGGATATGGAAATCAATATAACAGTTGATGATGTTATTATTGATTAGGGCACACCCAAAAAAATTGCTTAATACTAATCGTTAAAGGCGTGCACGCCATTTAGAAGTATTCTATAAAATTAAGCGAAAAGCTTTGATATATGCGGCTTTCGCGCGGATTTTTAGTATGCTTCTTATTTGGGATTAGTATTAGCTGCTCAAAGAGGGTATATGATTTGAAAGATACGATACGAAAAAAACAAGGCATACTGATGATGTTTCTCTTTATATTCGGAAGCGTCCCCGTTGAGGAAATCTATTATCCGTCGCGCCAGGATGTGTGGTTCACTATTATTATGGCTGCTGTTCCGGCTTTTCTTATGGCGCTCATATACTCGCGTACGATGTCATTAAATCCTGGCTGCTCGCTTTTTGAAATACTGCGCAATTGCTTCGGGAAAATAGCCGGGAATATAATAACTGTTGCGTATGTGCTGTTTTTTGTTTATACCTGCGGGTCAACGGTGAGGATGCTTTGTGTTTTCGTGTTCGAAAACGCGCTTCCGCATACGCCCGCCTACGTTATAGCGATACCGGCGTGCCTACTTGCCGCATGGATGGGCTCGCTGGATATGTACAAGCTTTCAAGGGGGATAGTTATCTCCGCCTTTATCCTGCTTTTCGCGTTTTTTCTTACGGTTCCGAACACCTTGCCCGCAACGAATTTCAACAATATGTTTCCCATGCTCCAGTCAAAGAAAGAGTATATGCTGCACGATGCGATATATTTTTACACCATACCCCTAAGCCAAACGGTGGTGTTCATGTGCCTGCTTGACAAAACGGAGGATACAAAGGCGCGGCGCTCCTCCTTTATATTTGGAATGCTGATGGGGGTTTCATTTTTAATTTTGGTATTACTGCGGTCGGTTATGATATTTGACAGTGAATCTATGGGAACGCTGCCATTCCGCATATATAACGCGGTGACCGCCCTTCACTCCAGAGGCATCGCTCAGCGGATCGAGCTGGTTATTGCCGGTATATTCCTGATGTCAACGATAGGCAAGCTTGCAATTATTTTCCATTCCGCGGCAAGGGGAGGCGCGGCGGTTTTTCCAAAATTAAAGCCAAAGCATATCATATTTGTTCTGGCTGCCGCGGCGTTTATTGTATCCCTTTTCATATTTGAGAGCGAATATGAGGCCTTCAACGCCTACTACATGGATAACCTTGTGCCGCTGCCGTTTCAAACGGTTATTCCGATACTGCTTTGGATAATATCGGAAATTAAACGACTTGTACAAAAGCACAGGGAAAAGAAAAACGGCGGCAATGCCAATATCGGCACGGTAAGCGAACAGCCCGCAAATTAGGGGCGGCGGTTACCGCAAAAGGCGGGTCAGTCAGCGACTGACCCGCCTTTTGCGGCGAATGAGATTCCGGACCGGCATTATTCCAGCAGCTTGCTCTTTTCGCCGGTGTAAACCACTGATAGCTCGTGCAGGGCGCGGGTTATCGCTACATACAGCAGCTTCGCGTCGGCGTCGTTTACCCTATAATTTTCACTGCTCGCGTCATATAAGATGACGGCGTCGAACTCAAGCCCCTTGGTAAGGCTTATCGGCAGCGTCATCACTCCCTTTGTGAAGAGCATATCCTCATAGCTTTTCCCCGCCGCCTCGGGGGTCAATGCCTCCCGAACCAGCTCCGCCTCCTCGGCGGTGCGGCAGATGACCGCGATGGTGTCGTACCCTCTCCCGTTCATGCCTTCGATTTCGGTCCGTACAAGGCGGAGCATTTCGCCGCCGTCCTTTGCGGAAATTTCCTCGACCTGCCTTCCGCTTCGTATGACGGGGGAGATGGCATACGCTTCAAAGCTGCATTTATTTAAGACCTTCGCGGCGTACTGTGAAATTTCGATAGTGTTGCGGTAGCTTTTGGACAGGACGTAAAACCTGTCCTCTTTTTCGTTAAACACCTCGCTTGTCAGGGTGTTCCAGCCATTCATGCCGGAAAAATAATTTATATTCTGCGAAACATCCCCCATAACGGTGAAGGTACAGCCGCGAAGCATGGTTTTCAGCGCGTAAAATATCATTACGCCAAAATCCTGCGCCTCATCCACCACCATATGCTTTACAGACTGGTATTCCGCCGCGGTTTTCATCCGTGTCTTGATATAGGCGAGCATACACAGGTTGTGAAGCTCCCGCTCTCCGTTTTCATGCCGCGCCAGCAGCATTGTGAGACCGGCTATGTCCTCATGGGAGCTTTCCGCTATCATGGCGGTGAGAAACCCGCTGTAAAGCTTGCCGACATCTATTTTCTGGTTTGGTTTGCCGAAATAATTTCTGTATTTGCGTAAAATTTCCTTTACTTCGTCTCCGCCATCGCCTCTGGAGTCGTATTTATGTGTCAAGAGGAGCTGAAGCCTGTCGTTCAGCAGGGTCAGCTTGCTTTCAAACGAGTGGGCGCTCAGACCCGATATATAGGAGCTGATCTCCTCCGCCGTCATTATGAGAGCTCCGTTATGGACAATATCCCTGCATTTTATCAGCTCTCTTTCGAGGTTGTCCATATAAGCGGTCAATTTATCGAAAAAGCCGATGGAGCCGACAAATACGGCGTTTTTGTCCACCGTTTTTAGCTTTTTAGGCGCTTTTGGCAGATAATTTGCGCCAAGGAGCTGCACAAACAGCTCCTCCATGGTCATTTGGTTTATACCCCGTACGTCGAGGTCCGGGAGCATACCCGTTATATAGCCCAGCAGCATCCTGTTGCTGCCTATGACATAAAACTCCTGAGGCTTGAACCGCGCGGGAAAGTTATACAGTATGTAGGATATTCTGTGCATTGCGACTGTGGTTTTCCCGCTTCCCGCGACCCCCTGCACAACAACGCTGTGCCACGGAGTGTCCCGGATGATGGCGTTTTGCTCCTTTTGTATTGTCGCGATTATTTCACCCAGCACGACCTCTTTATTTTTGCTCAGGTATTTCAGGAGAAAGTCGTCGTTTGCCACCACTTCGGTGTCGTAGTAGTCGTATAATGCGGCGTTTTCGATCTCAAAGGTTCTTTTTAAGTCCAAATTTACCGGGATCATCCCGCCGGGCGCGGTATATTCGCTTTTCCCGATGTCGCTTTCGTAGTAGACGGAGGAAATCGGCGCTCTCCAGTCGACAATAAGCATCTGACCGTTTTCGTCCGCTATGCCGCTTTTCCCGATATAGAAGGAGTAGTAAACATCCTTCCTTTCCTCACTAAAGTCGATTCGTCCGAAGTATGGCTTCAGCGACGCCTTGAGGTTTCTTTGCAGAGTCAGCGCGGTCTGGTCCTGAATATCGAGGGAGACCATCAGGTCGCTTATGAGCTCGGGGTTGTTGGAATGATAATTGTCGTACAGCTCCTTTGTTTTTTTGTCGATAATTTCCTTCTTGTTTAGGTACACCTCGATGTTTTTTTCAAGCTTTCCCTTCATCTCGCCGAGGTGCTTTACCTCATGCTTCCACTCCCGCGTGTTTTTTTCAGCCATAACCAAAAGTGTGTGTCCCATCCATAGCGCCGTCTATAGACAGAGCCGCTCTCCTTTCAAAACTGATACTGTTTCTGCGAACAAATGACCTGGGTGATTTTTCAAAGCGAGTTAATATTATAGCATTTACGGGAGGGGGATGCAAGGATTTTTTTGCGGGGACGCACGGTCACCGCATTTACTTTTTTTCGTGTCTTTGAAGCGGATTGCGCTAGTAAATTCTCGAAAAATCCTTGTTTTGTGCTACGCAAACACCTCTAAAACAGGAAAAACTAGCTTTTT
>JAISEG010000003.1 GCA_031264245.1 Oscillospiraceae bacterium | reverse complement strand
TTATTACATATTTATCAATGGCTATATTTTCGTTTAATTCAAATAATGTCATATCAACAATTTTGCCGATTTCTGATAATATAGGTTGCGAGGTTTGCGGGCGATTGGAAATCGCCCCTGCAGTTTGCGGGCGATTGGAAATCGCCCCTACAGAAATCGCCCCTGCATTTCGCTCCCATAAAATCGAATGACCGTCTTTCACGCAAATCGTAATAAAATACGCCCCTGACTGCGAATAGTCATACCCTTCCAATCTTATCTTTTTTCTTGCGGGCAATTTTTTCACGCTTTTTCCTTTCCAATCGCAACATCTCTTTCATACCAAATATAAATTTTCTCCATACCTCTTATATCCCTATTGATAACCTTATTATAAAGATTGCGGGCGCAATCATTACACCCTTAGCTTTTCCACAAGCTCCTCCGACGGGGTCACATACGCGGTAAAGTACGGATCGTACACCACCATCCCCGGGCGGGAGCCCGCGGGCTTCTTCACATTTCTGACCCTTGTATAATCCACCGGCACATTCTCCCCGCCGCGAAGCTCCGAATAATACGCGGCAATCTGCGCCGCCTCGGTATAGGTGGCGTCGTCCGGCTCCCCGCCCCCGCACTTAATAATCACATGCGCGCCGTGCGCCTTTTGCGAATGCAGCCATATGTCATATTTATGCGCTTCCTTTAAGGTCAGGGTATCATTTTGAAGGTTGTTTCTCCCCGCGAGGATAGTGTAGCCCCCGCTGGACAAAAAGGTCCGCGCGGCTTGCATATTTTGCTTTTTCCCCTTATCCCTGTGCTTTTGCTGTGTTTTAAGGTATCCGGTTTCCGACAGCTCGGCACGTATGTCCAGAATGTCCCGCACATTCTCCGCCTTTGTTATTTCCTCAAGAACGCTTTCAAGATATTCCTCTTCCTTCTCTCCCGCATCCACAAGCGCGGACAGCATTTTCTCGGCGTTTTTCATCCTCGTGTAATCCTTGTAATACTTTGCGGCGTTTTCCTGAGGCGACAATTTTTCCGACAATTTTATTTCTATGTCCCCGCCGTTTTCATCGTAGAAGTTTTGCAGAACCGCCGTTTTCTGCCCCCTCTTTATCACATGGAGATTTGCCATCAGCAGGTCTCCGCTTCTCCGCAGACCCTCCCGGTCTCCGGCCGCTTCCAGCTCCACCCTTTGCAGCTCAAGCTTTCTCCGGGTTCTGTCAAGCGCGGTCGATATGCTCTTTATTATATCAGATGAACGGCTGTGGAGGCGTTCATTTTTTTCCCTCTTTTGAAAATAGTCCTGAGTAAGCTCGGAAAAGCTGCCGTATATCTCAGCGCCGTACACGTTTTCATACTGGGATATCCTCATAAAGCTGAAATCCACCGGCTGCGTATCCTTTGTCAGCATACAGGGGGTAAATTCGCCGTTTTTTACGGCTTCGGCCAACCCCAAAAAGAGCGAGGCAAGCTTCTCCCTGTCCAGCTCTTCAAACCGGGCGGAGACGTCCCCCGCCGCCAAAAAAACGATTTCACGGCAAATAAGCGGCGAAAGCCCGTAAAATTTATCCAGTATCCACTTGTCCGCCCGCGCTTCACCGGCGGCTTCCCCTATAAGCGTTCTGAGCTTATCGCCGCCGCATTCCAGAAAGCTGAGCTTGTCCTGCGGCTGGGGAGGTCTGTAAAACATACCTGGCAGAAGCTGCCTTTTCCCCGATTCAAGGTCGCCGTCGATACGGCGCAGCCCATCGATTATACGACCGTCCTCATCGAGAAGCAAAAGGTTTGACTGCCTGCCTATCAGCTCCAAAACAAGCTTTCGCTTGACCCCCGCCCCCATCTCGTCTGTGCAGTCGAGAACAAATTCAATGCTCCGTTCGAGGTGCGGCTGGCTGATTTCCCTTATTATTCCTCCTCCTATGTGCTTTCTGAGGAGCATACAGAACATCGGCGGGGACTGCGGATTTTCCCGCTGCTCTGTCAGCAGCTGTATGCGCGCGTGCTGCTGATTTGCTGAAAGCAGGAGCCTGCCGCCCCCGTTTCTGCCTCTGAGCGAGAGGATTATTTCATCCTTTTCCGGCTGAAAAACCTTATCTACCTTCGATTCCAATATTCTTTCCGACAACTCGGACCTTATCGCCATCAGAGTTACTGCGTCAAGCGGCATCTTTCCCTCCACTGAGTTGGATTGCACAATATTTAGTGTACTTTTTATGAGCGTTTATATGCTAAGCTTAAATGAAAATGGCCGTATCCCTCAGCGCCTCGGACTTCTTCACCAAAACGGACGGAAACCTTGCTCCCACCGCTTCGGCGATCGCGGGGCATATCACATCCTCGGTGGCAAAGTGACCCGCGTCGATCAAGCCGAGCCCGATTTCCTGCGCCTCCAATATTTCGGCGTAATCCAAATCCGATGTGACAAGGATGTCGCAGCCGCACCGCTTTACCCAGGTAATGTATTCGGATCTGCCGCAGGCTCCGCCGCCGACAGCTATTTTACTCACGGTATCGCCGGATTTATACAGCCTTACCCCGTTGCAGCCAAGCTTGCTTTTGACCCTCTCGGCAAATTCCCCGACCTCTGTTTCCGCCACAAACCCCATCCGGATCACTTCCTCGGTGCCGGGGCATACACTCACCCCGTCCAGCTCCAGCCTCCTTGCAAGCAGGTCGTTTACTCCGCCCGCCGCAACATCCAGGTTTGTGTGCATACATACGGCTCCGATTTTATTCTCGATGAGTTTGAGCAGCCTGCGCCCTGTGACGGTACTGTCGGTGACCGAGGAAACAGCCTTAAATATAACCGGGTGGTGGGATATTATAAGCTCGCCGCCATACGAGACACATTCCTCAATGACCTCGTCGGTTATGTCGAGGGCGACTATCACCCTTTTGATTTCATTGCAGGTGTGACCCGCAAGAAGCCCGGGATTGTCCCACGGCAGCGCGCCCTCCATCGGCGCAAGCTCACACATATAGTTAAATATGTCCTTCAAGGTAACCATATCTGTCTTTTATCTCCTTAATCGCTTCTTCCAGCAGCTTCATTTTGGGGGCGTCCCGCTCCACACCCGCGCCGTAAAGCGCCTTGCCAAGCCGCGAGAGCGCCGCGGACACATGGCGCTTCAAATCCTGCGGCGAATTGTCCGCCGACATGCTCCCGGCTTTGCCCGCTTGCAGCTCGGCAAAGGTGAAGCCTTCCGCCGTTCCGCCGCCTACGGCTTCGATTATCAAATAGCTTTTCTCCCTTTCACAGGCAATATACTCAGCTTTTACAGTGTAATCCCCCATGAAAAGAAATTTCCTCAGCTCGGCGCTTGCCGTCATAGGCTGGAGTATAAGCCTGATCCCTTCCTCCGCCGTCCACAGCGCGTTTTTCAGTATTTCGGCTATTGTTTCGCCGCCCATACCGGCAATAATTATTGTATCCGCCATTTCAGCTCCCCCGCCGCTCAGTCCGTCGCACAGAATAAACCTGATCCTGTCCGACACGAGATGGACCTCGGCGTTCCTCCTGGCGCTTTCAAGAGGACCGCTCCTTATGTCCGAGGCGGCGGCAAAACCGATTATCCCGTTTTTTATCAGCCAGACCGGCAGCTTCGCGTGATCCGTGCCAACATCCCATATCCTGTCCCCGGGACGGATCAAACCGGCTATCCTTCTGAGTCTGGGGGAAATAGCGAACATTTAAGAAGCTCCTTTCGACAAGCTGCATCGGACTCCGCCGGCTATGGAAGCGCTATATAAAAAACAGCCGCTCAAAAGCAGGATGTTCTCCCGATTCCGCGGCCGTTTTTTCGGTCTCTCCTATTGCTCTTCGTACTGCGACGCTTCCAGATGAGCGTTCATTTTGTCAACAAGCTCGTCCGCGCTGACTCCATGCACGGCACAGGCCTGCTCCAGTGTTTCTCCGCTGGACGATGGGCAGCCTATGCAGTGCATCCCTATCTCCATGAGGTACTGCGCAAGATTTATATCGATTTGAAGAATATCTCCGATTATAGTGTCCTTTGTAATTGTGTCCATTTTAACGTCCTCCCGAATTTAAATTAATAGGCTTTAGCCGCCTGTCCTCTCCGCCGTATACATATTCATAAGCATAGTATATCTCAATGAAGCGAAAAATACAATACTATAGTGAACCAACTTTATCCCCGTCTCCTGCGCAACACAAAACGGGACGCCGAAACGTCCCGTTTTCCGTCATTGGTTTAACCGTTGTCTCTGATTCTTGCAAAGCAATCGCTGCAATATACAGGTCTGTCGGTCTTCGGCTCAAAGGGAACCTTCGCTTCGTTTCCGCATGAAGCGCAAACAGCTGTGAAGTATTCTCTCGGTCCTCTGGCGGCGACTTTGCGGGCGTCGCGGCAGTTTTTGCAGCGCTGCGGCTCGTTCTGGAAGCCGCGTTCCGCGTAAAACTCCTGCTCGCCTTCTGTGAAGATGAACTCCTCGCCACATTCTTTGCATACTAACGTTTTGTCTTGGTACATTGTAAAACCCTCTCCTTAGATAAGTTCGCCCCTGGACGGACTCGCACCGACACCTCATTTTTGCGCTCTGGGAATTAAGCTACATAGGGCAATAATTTATTTGCGCACAGGCTGATTACCTGCTGTCGCCATGTTGTAAAAAGCGCGCTGACTTTCGTCTGACACGCGAGACCGCGTTTTCAATCGATTTTTGCGGTCTTTTGCAATAATTCGCTATTTCTGCAATGGACAGCCCTTCAAGGTAAAGCCCTAAAATTTCAGCTTCAAAATCACTTAGCAAGCCCTTGAGCTCATCAAAAAGCTCGTCGTAACTTTCCCTGTCAAGAATGTTCTGCTCAGGGTCGGAGGCTTGATGCGGGAATATACTCGCACTGTTTTGACCGTCGGAAGAGAGGGGGTCTATCGAAATATACGTATTAAGCGGGATATGCTTTTCTCTGTTCGCCGCCCGCATACCGGAATAAATACGGTTTTTGATACAGCGTTCAGCGAAATTTTTGAAGGATGTCTGCTTTTCAGAATTGTATTCGCGAATCGCGCCGAGAAGTCCGAGCATACCCTCTTGGATAACGTCCTCAGATGTCCCGCCCACAAGAAAATACGGTCTCGCGCACTTCCTGACAAGGGCAAGATACCTGTCGGCAAGAACCTCTTCGGCAGGTCTGCTGCCTTCTCCCGACAACAAGCAAAGCTTCTCGTCCGGCAATTCAATCAAATTACAATAATTCAAAGCAATACACCATTTATAATTATACATGATAATATCCATAAGTCAAGTAAAAAATAAAAAATATTTTTTTGCTTTCTGACTTAATCTGACTTAATATTGTGTTTTTCTGTTTATTGTGTTAAAATGTAATATGTCAGGAAATAATCGTTATTAAATATAATAATTATTTAAGATTATTATTTTAAGTAAACGCTGATTAATGTGCTTCCGGCACGCCCGAATGGCTCCCGCAATGCCTCCCGCAGGAGACGTTGGAGACAATGGAGACAATGTTAAGGCTTTTGACGTCTGAGAAGCACGTGTAAGTAATTAATCGGCAAATACTTAAGGAATGGAGATTGTTGTGTCTACTTTAAATATTACGAAAAATAACTTTGATGAAGCCGTTTTGTCCTCCGACATACCCGTTGTGGTTGATTTTTGGGCTGAGTGGTGCGGTCCCTGCAAGATAATGGGACCTATTTTTGAACAGCTTTCAGAGGAATATGACGGCAAGATCAAGTTTTGTAAGCTTGACGTCGATGAAAACGGAGAATTGGCCGCGCAGTACAACGTCATGGGCATCCCCACAATGATACTGTATAAAGACGGCGGAGAAGCGGAGCGGATCGTCGGCTCCCGTCCTGCGGATGAAGTCGCGGATTTCCTTGATAAACACATTTAATAACCAATAATACTATTTTAATTGAAGCGAGGGCTCGTTGATGTCTGAGGTAAGCAACAATTTCAGAAGCTCGCCTTTTGGCGGCTTTAATCGCGATGATGTAATAGACTATATAACCAAAAGCTCATCGGCTCATGAAAACGAAAAGAAAGAACTCGGGGAGAAAATAGCCGCGCTTGAAAATGACGCCGCGGCTCTTCAGTCCAAATTGGATGAAGCGAACGCCGCGAACGAAGAGCTCGAAGCGAAAAACCAGAGCCTTGAGAAATCGGCGGCGGAGCGGATCTGCGCGCTGGAAAAGCTGGAGCGTGACATGCGGGATTTGCGGGATAAGCTTGACGGAGAATCCCGCGAATACGAGGCGCTGAACAACTCTGTAAGCGAGCTCAAAAGGTCGCTTGAGCAGATGACGGCAAAATGCGACGCCTTAAACACCGTCATTTCCGAGCAGAATAACCGCATAAACGACTACGAGCAGTCCAAGCTTCGCGTCGCCGACATAGAGCTCGCCGCGTATGAGAGAGCGGAGGAGATAGAACGAAAGGCGATGGACAAGGCGGAGCATATCATACATGAGACCGAGAGGTTTTACCAGGCCGCGCGGGATAAATACGGCGTCGTCCACATAAACGCCGCGGCAAAAATTATGTCCGTAGCCGCCGACCTGCGTACCGTCGCCGATAAAATGAGCGAGGTGCCGGGGGCTTTTGACGCAATCGAGCTTGAGATCGACAATCTGCGGCTCTACAGTGAAAATGAAGCGCCGGAAAAGCGGGAGACGGATTCGCCGCAGGACTCCGGTTCTAATACATAAGGCGGCGGGTTTAAAAACAAATTTTATAGCCCTGTAAGGAAAGCTGGTCAGAACAATGACATTTGAGATAAATTCAAGCGAAATACCCCATATCCGCTTCACCGCCGGGGACAGGGTCTATCTCAGCGGACGGATATACACCGCGAGGGACGCCGCGCACAAGCAGCTGCTGGAGCTGACCTGCCGGGATGAAAAATTACCTTTTAAAATCTCCGGCGCGTCCATATACTACGCGGGACCGACCCCCTCAAAAAACGGTATGCCCGTCGGATCCTGCGGGCCGACCACCTCGGGCAGGATGGATTCCTTCACCCCAAAGCTTTTGGATATGGGGCTTGCCTCGATGATAGGAAAGGGCAGGCGTTCCCCCGAGGTGGTCGAAGCGATAAGGCGGAACAATTCCGTCTACTTTGCCGCCACCGGAGGCGCGGGCGCGCTTATTGCGAAATGCGTCCTTTCCGCCAAGGAGATCGCTTTTGAAGAGCTTGGCTGCGAATCCATAAAGGAGCTTACCGTGGAGCGGCTGCCGCTTATCGTGGCAATCGACGCATACGGCGGCAACCTTTTTGAGTCCGAAGCCGCAAAATTCGCGGCTGGTTAATCATGGTGTGCCTGTGCCATCCTAAACATCCTGATACTTAAAGGGGGCGGTTATTTATCCTTGAGCTTATACAAAAAATTGACGACGGGATACTCCTCTTTGCCGGATCAATGAATATTCCGTTTTTCGATTACCTCTTTCTCTTCTTCACAAGGCTTGGGGATTACGGAACCCTGTGGATCGCGGTCATCCTCGTTCTCCTCATTAAAAGGGATACGCGGCATATCGGTATTGCCGCCGCGGTCGCGTTAATACTGAGCGCCTTTACCGCAAACGTCATAATTAAGCATATCGTTAACAGACCCCGACCGTTTTCCTCAATGGATCTGCATATCCTAATCCCCGCGCCGACCTCTCCCTCCTTCCCGTCGGGACATTCCGCCACAGCATTTGGCGCCGCCACAGCGCTTTCCCGCTTAAAGCGCGGAAAGCTGTTTTTTATACCGGCGGCGTTGATATCCCTTTCAAGGGTATATTTACTGGTCCACTACCCCACCGACGTGCTGGGAGGCGCTGTAATCGGGATCGCCTGCGGGCTTGCCGCCGTCTGCATCCTTGAAAGACCGTTTTTTGTGAGGCTTCTTCACAATACCGGCAAGCAGTTCCCCGGGTAGAGACCAAGCTTTCGCGTATATAGCGACCATCGGCCCGCGACCTAAAATCGCGGGTATTATTTATTTTCCGGCGCGGCGGCTCTCCTACAGCGTGATACTTTCGTCGACTATGCCGCACAGCCAGTCCATTGACTGGATATCGATAAGCGACGGGATGTCATACTTCCCTATCCTCAAGACGCCCTGCGTATCTCTCAGCGGACCTCTGAGAGGATGGAGCTCGGACTTTATTATCATATTTTCAAACAGCTCGCAAAGCCGGGAGGTGTGCGTGCCGAGCGCGAGATCCACCTTATAGATCGGAATTGCCCCGGACGAAAGCCCAAACCAGAAGTGTATATTGCTTCCGCTCTTCCCCTGACCGGATTTTAAGCCCTCAAGCGAACCGTCCAGATAGTCTCCGAGTATTTTTGTGTAGACAGCCTCCCAGTTCCATGATGGGGCGGCGAGGTATTCCTTTATGCTCCCGCCGCCGCCTATGGAGCAGAGCATTCCGTACAGCTCATCTCCCGGCTTCGGCGCCACCGCGTCGTCCGTCGGATACTGGCAGGATATCACATCCGCGCCCTTTTCATACAGCTTGGCGCGCGCAAGCCTGTCCTCCGCGCCGGAAAAGTTTGTGTTCAGCTGACAGCGCTTTACGCTGATGTTCCGGTTGACCAGCTTAGCCCCCTGCGCGAAAGCATTGATGCCGTACGTTGACCTCGACGTACGCATTGGCGGGTCTATATATCCCAGTACGTTATTTTCCGTAACCGCGCCGGCAATTGCGCCGAGAACAAAGCTCTGCTCATAGAGCTTGCAAAAATAGGTTCCAAGCCTTGCGCCCGCCTGCGCGTGATTGCAGTTAAATACGGCAATATCGGGGTATTCAAGCGATATCTGGAGCGAGGCGTGTTCAAAATTTGAGTTTATGGTAAAGAGGATATCGAGCCCGTCCTCCGCGAGCTCCGCCAGCGCCGGATACGCGTCTGAGGCGTTTACATCGTAGACGGCGGCGGTTTGTATCCTTCCGTCAAAATATTTTTCCGCCGCAAGCCTTCCATATTCGTGCGAACGTGTCCAGGACGACTTCTCAGGCGGGGTCTTGTAAACAAACACAGCCTTTGGTTTCCTGTTTCCGCTCATAAAACCAAAGAGGCTAAAGCCGCCTTTTTTCTCCGTCTTTGACCGTGCCTGAGCTGACTCTATCGTCTTTGCCGAGTCAACTCCCGCGGCGAGACGGAACTGCGGTATGCAGTTATCTATTTTTTCACTCAGCTCCCTGTTTGTTATGTTATAGGGAAATCCGTATACCTTGATATACTCGAGAAACGCGTCGCCGGAGGCGAGAGGCGGAGAGGTATATTCGCTCTCGTAAACAAACATGAACGCCCGAAAGCACTGGGGAATCCACACGTGCGGCGCTTTTCCCGAAAGCTCCGGGAGCTCCTCCGAAAATTTCCCAGCAAGCTTTATTATCTCGGTCAAGGCTCCGGGGGTGGAAAACTCCATATCGACAAACCACAGACCCTTTGTGTCATAGTCAATAGTTTCAAAATATATCAGATTCTCAGGGTCCTCAGTTCTGGCGGGCACCATCCTTATCACATCCGCGCGAATCGAATACGCGCCGACATAATTCATAACCGATACCCGCTTATTCCCCTCCAGCACGTAAAATTTCCCCATGTATTCATATATCTTCACAGGGTCGGCTATCCCTTTGTCCATATGATGCTGAAAAAGATTCTGCCACTTCTGCGCAAACTCCGTGCCTTCGTCAAGCAGCGGCATAAAGTTTCCCGCGAAGGATGTGCTGCGGGTGGAGGTATAGGTGCCGGTTATCTTTTTGAGCGGCACATCGTGAGTTCCCAGCCCGATTTCCCAGACAGTCTCTTTTCTCCCCATTTTTTGTTCAAGTATGGGAAGGTATCCGTTGTCGGGACTGTACTTTGAGTGTTCTGATAAAAACCTGCGCCCCAGCCTTCGGGCGCTGTTGTATTCGTTCATTGTTTTTATATCAGCCATATTTATTTGCAACTTTCCTTCCTTGTTTTGGGAATCGCGCCGCGCCGGCTTTGCCATAATATTTGGATACATACATGTATATATTATACACCAATATCCGCCCCCGTAAATAGGGAAAGGGTGTTGTCGGCGTATAAATTATGTGTATATCACAGCCTTGCGTTATTTTCTCAGAGAGTCTTACAAAAAATTTCTTCGCTGCTTGGTTGTCTAAAGCGTTTGTATGGTGTAAACTATAAATATACCTGTGGAATATCAATTTAGATGCTTAATTCGGGTGATGTAAATGAATTTAAAAAATCCTGTTGAATTAATAACGCGTGAGATAACAAAGCTTACAAATGCCGAAAAAATTATACTTTTCGGCAGTAAGAAGGACGTCGTTTCCGGACAGATAAAGGATATCGATATCTGTGTTGTCTGTGAAGCCCCGGACAAATCCGGGCTTGAAAATACGCTGTATCTCACGATTGATTCAGAGATATCCTTCGACATTATAATCTATACCCCGGACGAATGGACGGCTCTGACTGCCGACAGGCAAAGCTTTGCGTACAGAATACTTGAGAAAGGAATTCTGGTTTATGAGCGCGAGGAGAAGTAATTCGAACGACAGCAAAAGATATTACGAATGGCTCGACAGGGCGCAGACCGACCTGCAATCGGCGCGGCTGCTCCTGGGGGTGGGCGGAGACCCCACAGCGGTGATATACCACTGCCATCAGGTTGTGGAGAAGGCTTTAAAGGGTTATTTGCTTTTTAACGCCAACCGGCATTTTGACGGTCACAACATCACCTTTCTTGTCAAGCAGTGTATGCGCCATTCAAAAGAATTTGACAAATTTTTGGAGAAGTCTCCCCCGTTTAATAAGTATTATATAGAGACCCGTTATCCAAATGACCTGCCCTTTGAAGTAGGCGAAAAGGAGCTTTCAACAGCTTTTAAAATGAGTGAGGAGCTATACCGCCTGGTTTCAAAAAAAATAGTATACGATTTGAAGGACGATATCCCTGTGGATAAGCAGCAGTAAAATAAAAATCAACGCTCCGCAATATTAAAGTATAATAAATATATAAATATAATAAGAAAGGTAACATATGCAATGACACAAATTCCAAAATATGGGCGTTTCGAGCTTTCCTTTATCGGTCCCTCCGGCGGCAATCCCTTTATGGACACTACGCTGTCCGCAACCTTTCGGTACAAAAACCGCTGTTGTGAAGCTGACGGCTTCTACGACGGCGGCGGCGTGTACAAGCTTCGTTTTATGCCGACCATCGAAGGAGAGTGGGAATATGTCACAGCCTCAAATATCCCGGAGATGGACGGGCAAACCGGCGCTTTTACGTGTATTGCCGCCCTGCCCGGAGCACACGGTCCCGTACGGGTCAAGGACAAATTTCATTTTGCTTACGACGACGGCACACCCTTCTACCCGTTCGGCACCACAGCTTACAACTGGACAAACCAAGCCACCGCAACCGTGGAGCAAACGCTTAAAACTCTCGCCGCGGCGCCTTTCAATAAAATACGCATGAGCCCGCTGCCCAAGCATTACCTTTACAATTCTAACGAACCGCTGCTCTACCCATTCGACGGCGGCATGACAATGGAGGTAAAAGCCGAAGAGTTCAACTCTGGGTCTATGTTCAGCTCCAATGCATCCGACGCATATAAATTCGATTTTACGCGGTTGAACCCCGCCTTTTTCCGCGACTTTGAAAAGAGGATAGAGCAGCTGGGCGAAATCGGCGTGGAAGCCGATATGATACTGTTCCATCCGTATGACCGCTGGGGCTTCTCGAATATGCCCGAAGAAGCCAGTCAGCTGTACCTCAAATACATAATAGCGCGGCTTGCAAGCTATCCCAATATATGGTGGTCCATGGCAAACGAATGGGATTTGCTCCGCAACCGCACAATTGCCGAATGGGAGGACTTTGCCTCGACCTTGGTCGAACGAGACCCGAGCCAGCACCTGCGTTCAATTCATAATTGCATTAATGTATATGACCATTCGGCAGGTTGGATCACCCACGTGTCATGGCAACGTATCGACTACCACAGCCATGTTGAGCTGACCGCAAAATTGCGCGACCAATGGCAGAAGCCCGTCTTGATCGACGAAATAGCGTACGAGGGCAACATCGACCAAGGGTGGGGCAACATCAGTGGGGAAGAAATGGTCAAGCGGTTCTGGGATGTGACGGTGCGCGGCGGTTACTGTACGCATGGCGAGACATATTTGCGCGACGACGAAAACCTGTGGTGGGCAAAGGGGGGCGAGCTTATCGGAACCAGCCCGGCGCGCATCGCGTTTCTAAGGAAGATAGTGGAGGACATGGGGTACATCGACGCGGTACAAGGTCCTATGGACTGGGATTTGCCGTGGGGGCTTGCGGGCAAAAAATCACGTGTTGAAACCAAGACCGCCTTTGGCACAATGAGCCGTATGTTCTCGGAGGACATGATATGCTACTTCAGCTTCTCGCAGCCGAAATTTCGCAATTTTTACCTTCCCGACGATATGAAATACAAGGTATACGTCATCGATACATGGGAAATGACCGTGACCGCCCTTGACGGTGAATACTGCGGCGGGGCGCGTATAGATTTGCCTGGCAAGCCGGGGATCGCGGTGCGGTTCAAGAAGGCGTAAAAGCTAACCGTTTTATTATGGTGGAGCGGTGGACGAACGGGGCGGCGGCAATCGGTAAATCTACGCCGCCGTCCCGGTCACCTCAAATTTGATTCTCGAACTTTGATTCTCGAACAATGTTTACACAATATTTTTTAAACATGTATTGACACAATAAAGCAGATGGATTATTATATAAAGCACAGTCGTTAGCACAGTAGGTTAATACATCCCCTTATTATTTCAGCTTGGAGAAGTACTCAAGTGGCTGAAGAGGCGCCCCTGCTAAGGGTGTAGACGTATAAAAGCGTGCGAGGGTTCAAATCCCTCCTTCTCCGCCATTAGGAACAAATGCGAACTCAAACCGATGGTTTCTCGTCGGCGAGACGTTCGCATTTTCCTTTCCGCTTCGGTGAATAATTTGATGGAGATAATTTAGCTGTCATCCGTATTTGCGAGAAACTGACAAAATATCGTATTCTAAGACATGACTTTTGGGGCTACGATATGATAAAATACTTTTTGAAGGGGGGTAGCCTGTGAACTGGATACAAAACCTATCGAAGGCTGTTCAATTTATTGAAAATAGCTTGACCGAGAAAATCGACATAGACACAATTTCAAGCCACTCTTATACGTCAAGTTCTCATTTTCAACTTGTTTTTCATTTGGTAATGGGTATGACTGTCGGCGAGTACATCCGCAACAGACGGTTAAGTTCAGCCGCGCAAGATTTATTGCAACCGAACTGCCGGATAATTGATATTGCAATGCGGTATCAATATGATACACAAGAAAGCTTTTCAAAAGCGTTTACACGGTTTCACGGCGTTCCACCCTCGAAGGTACGGCAGGAGAATATAAAAATATTTCATCCGCTGTCCATAACTATTACCGTTCAAGGAGGATTTGAAATGTCACGCAAACTGATTGACGAGTTTTATTGGAACGACATCAAAGAGCAACAAGGCGAGGAACTTACAGCCACCGATAAATATAAAAGAATTGTCAGTTGGGCGGCTAAAGCAAGAGGGACAAATCCAAATGTTTTTGACGCGCTGATTGAATGGATGCTTGATGATTCGGAGTGGAGTGAGGACAAGCTCGCCGAAAACGAACAGATTTTAATACAAGGGGTTTTCGCACGGTTCAAAGAACAGAACGCTAAGCTCCGTGCATATTTGAAAGAACTTGAATCGTCCGGCGTTGTCAACGATGCAGTGTTCAAGGCGCTGGATATATTTGATGATGAATTGTCGGGGAATTTATTAACAGGTAGCCGACCTAATTCGCAGTTGAGCGAAGCAGTCGTAAAAGTATTTGCCGATTTTTCTATCATGAAGGAACGGAGAGTGAGGGAGCAAATCGCGGGAAATAAAACCGGGCCGTACGGCACTAACGGCGTTGTAATATTCGGTTATATAAATTACTTAGCAGGTAGCGACTCTCAGGTACAATGGTGCTTGTTTATGCCGGATTTAGTTAAACGTCAGCAAAATGGATTTAAAATTGAAAATTTTGAATACAAGACAATGACTGCCATGCGCTTTATCGGGATTGAAATCAATGACGATTTAGGCAACATTGAAACGGCAAAAAAGAATAATACTGATGTCCGCGATACTATTTTCTGCACTTTGGATAACATGAAGGAATACAAATCTGGTTTTGATTATGATATTTTATTTCAACACCATTACGGAAAAGGTGTTGACGTCGAAAGGTGGCACGGTTTCTGGGGACGGTTTATGAAAGCAGACGCTCCTGTGCCGGAAGGATTTGTTCATTGGGATTTTGTCCCTGACGATAGTAACACACCTTATTTAACTTTTCGTTCACAGTTTGCTTTTGCTACCTTCTCCGGCGATGTAAAGGCAATGCACAATGATGAAGGCACCGACGGTGGCAGAATGTATGATGTAACAAGGAATATAATCCTCGGTCAAGGAGTAAACATTCCATACCCGGAAATATATTGGACTGCGGAAGTGTTTCTCGATGGTTGTGACAATGATAAACCCAGCACCGCTTATATGTTTAGTGTGGTGTTATAAATCTTCACAGCAGACGGCATCGCCGTCTTAACGGCCGACCCAGACTTGGGCTGGTCGAGAGGGTCTTAGGGTTCACCCTAACGAACAGTTTATGGCAGCCCGACTGCCATAAACTGCTTGCGAAAACGGAAGTGTGGTCACATTTCCCCTGCTTGCCCGATTGCCCGATTGCCCGATTAAAAATCTACTATACGCCTATCGGGTCGTTTCATTCCGGCAAGCAATGTTTGTGCTGCCGCAAACCGCTTGCTCCACCCCACGAAACGGCTGCGCCGTTCCGCGGGGACCCCGGTGTTGGGAGCAAGCTCCCAAGCCCACAAAAGCCTCGCTTCGCTCGTCTGCTGAAGAACCGCTTGCGGTTCTTTGCTCCCGTGCGGTCGCTAATTTACCTGCGGATAAAGAAAATGATATGGCACTGTTGTTTGGAGCGACGACATTGATATAGCCCCGGAGCATTTATACGAATGCAGCTCTCCTACGGAGGTATTGTTTATTCTCTTGATTCCGCAATTCAAATTGTTGATATAAACTCTATTCCCGCGTAAATAACGCCGTTGCAGAAGCCTTAGCAAGCTCTGCGGCGGTATTTTTTCGGCAGAGTTTAATCTGTGCCCGGCGGCAAACGCACTGAGCAACGGCACGGCTTTTGCAAGGATGGGAAACGGCGGGGATAGTCAGAAGCCCGTTCCATCGTTAGCTTAATTTCGGGCAAAAAAGACCCGCAACCTCCTGCGGTTACGGGCTTTCTGGCGGAAGCGGTGAGAGTCGAACTCACGAACCCTTGCGGATTGCCGGTTTTCAAGACCGGTGCCTTAAACCACTCGGCCACGCTTCCATAAAAATCCTGTAATTTAGCACCTCGGAAAAAAGATAGAACTCTGTAGAACGCCGGAACAAATACACACTAAAAGTAGAAGTCCATACCGCTATCATTGACAACCTCACGCGCAAAGATAGTATACCACAAAACAGGAACAACATCAAGAAAAATTTGGCTCAGTAAAGTTAATGTAAAATGCAAGTCTAATTGCCCGCCATAAATTACCAGTAAATTAAGCTGCAAAATCGTTGGCAGAGTTGTAGTTGAAAATTACGCTTAAAGACGCACTTATGGAAAGACTGGCACAATAAAAAATGCTGAAAACTTAGCGGGTCACTGAAAAGCGACCCGCTTTCAGCAATAACGCCCCAGATGGGGAGGGAGGCGGCAGGCAATATGACGCTCTGGGCAGGCTGCGGCGGGTGTTTGAGGACGGCGCCCTGACCGCGACCATGACCGGCGAGGACAGAAGCTTCGTTTATACCGCGCCGACTCACTCGCGCTCAGTCTGTTAAAAGCCATGTCCCTTGACAGGTTGAATTTATATCATTTCGGTTATTCCGAGGGTCAGGATGCCGATGTTGTCCGAATATATCTTATCGAACTGGGACAGCGGGAGCGGATTCTCCCCCAGACCGACCTCAACCGTGTAGCCCGGCCGGTTGTAGGTTTGGATAAACCAGTCCTTGTAGCCGGCGTTTGCCGACATCGAAGGTGTGACCTCCGCCGTATAGCCGCTTGCCTTCTCCATAAGCCTGACTATTTCTTCCGATCTGGGCGGCAAATAATCCGCGAACCGCCAATATATCACCTCGCCCTGCGAATGGTAAGAGAGAGTCAACGCAAAATCATGGTTCAGTGTAAAATCGTACATCGCCCTGCTCTCCCGCGCCGAAAGCGGAGCGGTTCCGACAAAGTCCCGCGGTCCCGGTTCTGTGAAGCCCTGGGCAAACTTGATGTCACGCGCCTGTTCCCAGCGCGCGGGATAGCTCAAATTTGGATCGATTCCCGCTATATTCGCCTTCCAGCCGCTTGGAAACGGAATTTGCGGGTAGTTTCGTGAGAGAGCTTCCGCCTGCGTATAATACCTGTTTGACCTCGGTATCCCCCCTGTCACAAGGTCAACGCCATCCGGGTTGACCATAGGTATAAGATAAAGGTTCGAGGAATTATACATGGTCAAGGTGTTGAATGAGTTTAACCGCTCACCCGCGGAGTAGGCTTTTGCGTACTGTTCAATAAACTTGAGCAGCACCGGAGTTGTTATCCACTCGTTCGCGTGATGGGACGCGTTATATGAAACCTGCACAGGTCCCCTTCCGATGGAAAGAAAGTATATCTCCCTTCCCATTACGGAGGTTCCTATCGTGCCGCTGGTCAAAAACGGATAACGCGCCGTGAGCCCTTCCATTATTATTTCAAGAAACGCGTGAGTATAGCTGACATTGGTTGCCACAACATCGAAGCCGTATGGCACATATATGTATTGTCCAATCTGCAAATTCTGCGGATCCAGCGTTGGGTTTGCGGTGAGAATGGAACGCAGCGTTGTGTAAAACGCCTGTGAGATGGTATAGAAGCTGTCCCCCCGTTTGACGCGGTAGCGGTGGTAGCCTCTGAGGAAGGGCATTAAGCTTTGCCATGTGTTTTTCCCCACAACTCCGTCCGGGGTAAGACCGAAGGAGCGCTGAAATGAAATAACGGCGGCTCTGACAGCATCGTCAAACACGCCTGTGATATCACCGGCATAAAACCCCGAACGCTTCATTGCCAGCTGGAGATATTCGACAGCCGGTCCCGTACTCCCATATCGTAAGGTTTCTATTTATATCATCTCCTCTTTATTATTTTGCCGGGAAGAATTCCACCTAAAAATAACATTTTCAGAACTATTGGTGTTCTATGTTATTCTATGCCGGAATAGAGGAGAAATGATTGATATTGTCTAAAAAAATAGTAAATTACCCCATTTTTTTACTGTTGCTCAGCAATATCCCCAACGCCGTTTAGAATATACTTGGGGCGGTATGGGAAGGTTTTCACCGCTTCTCTCGAGGTAACGCCGGTCAGGACAAGGGCAGTGTCAAGACCTGTTTCTATTCCCGCTATGATGTCGGTATCCATGCGGTCCCCTATCATCACAGAGTCCTCGGAATGAACGTCCAGTATTCTAAGCCCCGTACGCATCATAAGCGCGTTTGGTTTGCCAACATAGTAAGCCGAACGCCCTGAAGCAAGCTCGATCGGCGACATAAGGGCGCGGCAGGCTGGAATGAGTCCCGTTTCGCTGGGACCTGTCATATCGGGGTTTGTTCCAATAAGCTTCGCCCCTCCGAGAACATGCGTCACAGCGCGAAGTATGCTTTCGTAGTTGTAGCTGTTTGTTTCGCCGACTACAACGTAATCGGGGTTTACGTCATTCGAGGTTATACCCACATCGTAAAGGGCGTTGTACAGACCGGGACCGCCTATTATATAAGCGGAGCAGCCGGGAGATTGGTCGGCGAGAAACGCCGCCGTTGCAAGAGCGCTTGTGTAAAAATGCTTCGGCTCTATCTCAAGCCCCATACGTTCAACCTTCTGCTTGAGCTCAAGCGGGGTGCGCTGGCTGGCATTTGTAAGAAACAGGTAGCTTTTGTTCTCACGCTTGAGCCAGCTTACAAATTCGTGCACTCCGGGCAAAAGTCTGTCCCCATGGTAGATAACGCCGTCCATATCGCATATAAAGCCTTTCCGCTCCCTCAATTTTGTCAAATCCATACTTTTATTTTTCCTTTCAACTCTCATATTACAGGTCTTTTGCAGGATTTTCAAAAAAATTGTGCCGTCTATTGTTGTTCCATTGTTATTTCTTTTTCAAAGAAAAGTATACACCATTTTATGTTCTTAGTAAATAAAAAATAAGGGACCTCCCTGGAATAGCAGTATATCATATCCTGCTATTTCCAGGGAGGTTCCTTATATTTTGTTGTCGCACAGATATTGATGATTCATTGTATTTCCCCCATCATTTATCTGTTCTTTTCACTTCTTGCATAAAAGAATGTTCCGACCGCCAAACAAATAACCGTTATCGCAACAGTCGCCGCAATGCTGACGGCAGGATTGAACATCACGATACTTGCGTATTCCGGCGTTCCGGCGTAAACTACGGCACGGGTTAAATCCAACGAATAGGTCATAGGCAGCATACGCGAAAGCACCATCAAAATACCGCTTGAATTATTAATCGGGATAATTGCGCCGGAAAGGAACATCTGCGGCATTGTGAAAATCATTACCGCCATATTTGCCGCTTTACGGTTCTTGATAAGCCCGATGAACAGCATTGACATCGCGCCCGCCGAAAGGCATACAAACGGGGCAAGCGCGAGGATTGACAAGAATTGTCCCACTGACAGCGTTATCCCCATAAGGGCGCCTACAATCACAGCTCCGAGCATACTAATAACCGCACAAAACATTGAACCGCATATTTTGCCGGTAACTATGGCAACCCGCGACACGGGGGCAATTAACATTTCTTCTGAAAAATTCGCTTCATGGTCATCCACAAGTGTTGACACGCCCTGTGACGTAACCATGAAAAGCATATTGACCATCATACCGACAAGCATAAACCCACCGAAGTCGAAGCCCAAACCGCCGGCCATATTCTGAGTAAGATTACCGCCAATCATACCCATCATTATAATCGGCATAATAAGCGTCATTGCCATTGTCCCGGGCGATTTGAACGCGACGGCTATTTCACGGCAAAAAATCGCCCACACTGTGCTGATTTCGCGGAAACTCCGCGTTGGTTTTCTTGTAATATCCATCATATTCATAGTTAGGCGATCTCCCTGTCTTTGTTTAGAAGCTCTATATAAGCGTCCTCTAATGACGGCAAACAGATTTTCGGCGCGGGGTCAAAAGCGATTTGCCGTTTCATTTCCTCCGGAGAAGAACAGAACGCGATTTTGCCGTGATTAATTACGCAAACCTTATCGACGTTTTCAGCTTCGTCTATATAATGCGTGGTGAGGAAAACCGTTATGCCGTACTGTTTGCGAACATTGTTAATATAATCCCACAGCCCTCTGCGGCTCACAGCGTCAAGCCCCTGAGTAGGCTCGTCAAGAAAAAGCACCTCCGGCGTATGGACTAAACTACGGATTATCTCTAATTTTCTCTGCATACCGCCCGATAACTTTTTGACAGGCTTGAATAATGCGTCTGATATATCTACAATTTCCGCGAGTTCAATAACCTGCTCACGATATGCTTTCGGCATGAGCTTGAATGTGGGACGATAACCGTAAAGCCCATACAACGCGGCATGAAAACGTATATTTTCCTCCGCGGTGAGCGATGTGTCAAGGCTCGGTTTCTGCGATATTATTCCTATGTGCTCGCGTACCTTCAGCGCATCTTTGTCAACGTCAAAACCCGCGATTTTTACCTCCCCCGACGTTTTGGAAAGCGTAGTCGTAAGAATTGAGATTGTCGTAGTTTTCCCCGCGCCGTTTGGACCCAGAAAGGCGAAGAACTCGCCTTGGTCAACAGAGAAGCTCACGCCGTCCACACTCGGCGATTTAGCTCCCTTATATTGCTTTGCTAATTGATTTACCTCGATTATTTTCATAAAATTACCTCCGTTTTGTTTGATGGCTCAATAATAACGCCTCAAATTAAACGGAGGTTAAATGGAATTTAAACGGGATGTAAATCGGAATTATTTTTGAGGCAGTATTACCGAGAATGTTGTACCCTTACCTTTTTCGCTCTCCACCGTTATGCTTCCGCCGTGAAGCTCCACGATTTTTTTGACAATTGACAATCCAAGTCCATTGCCGCCGAAGGAGCGGTCACGGGATTTGTCCGCTTTGTAAAACCGCTCGAAAATATGTGCTTTATCTTCCGGCGCTATCCCCAAGCCTGTGTCGATAATCTTCACAATTACATCGCCGTTTTCCTCTGCAAGCGAAATGGTAATTTCCCCATTCTCCGGCGTGAATTTTATTGCATTGTTCAATAGGTTTATCCAAACCTGCGACAGTAAATCCCTGTCACCGTTTATCGCACACTTTTGTATATCGGCTTCAAGGTTTATGTTTTTAGCCGACCATTGCGGTTCAAGGGTCAGAACAATAGATTCAATCTGTTTATCGAGCTTTAAATCCGCCTTATTCAAGGGGATTTTATTATTGTCGAGGTTTGACAGCTTTAATAGATTTTCGCTCAAGCTTGACAAACGATTGCTTTCCGTTTCTATAATATCGGCGTAATGTTTGCGCTGTTCGGGTGATAAGCTGTCATTTTTTAGAAGTTTCGCAAACCCGCCGATTGAAGTAAGAGGCGACTGAATTTCATGCGATACGTTTGAAATAAAATCCTGCCGCATGGTTTCCATATCGCCAAGATTTTTAGCCATAGTGTTAATCGCCTCGGCAACCTTGGCGTGAGCGCGGTCGTCAGTTGGTAAAAATACGGAAAAATCGCCCTGCGCGATTCGCTCCATCGCCTCAAGCATAAAGCCGTGCTGCTCCATGTCATGGTCTTCGTGCCGCGAACGGCTGCCTATGGAATGTATTAAAAATCCTGTAAAAGCGAACAGCCCGAAGCCGATCCATAGTGAAAACAAGGTTTGCCACAAACCGGACAAATCAAGAAGCGATAATAAATAGTGACCCGCCGTGACACATATTGTAACCGCCGCCATAGCTCCGATGATACCCAGCGCAACCCTAACCCGACCATTACTCCTCACCCAATCACCTCCAAGCGGTATCCCAGGCCGCGCACAGTGGTTATTTTGAAGCCGCTCGTTTCGACGGGGAAGCGTTCGCGCAAACGCCCGACATGAACGTCAAGCGTCCGTTCGTTGCCGTCAAAATCGTACCCCCATATATCCTCTATAAGCGTGTCGCGGGAGAGTGTCCTGCCGGGGAAACTCGACAATTTGAACATCAATTCAAACTCTTTCATTGGAATATCGTCTTTTTTCCCGTTAATCATAACGGTAAAGCTCGTCCGGTCTATGATAACATTGCCTATTTGTATCTGTTGTGACGATTCTATTTTATACCGCCGCAGCAAAGCGCGAATACGCATAAGTAACTCGTCGCCCTCGAACGGTTTAGTGAGATAATCGTCCGTACCCGCGTCGTAGCCCGCCGCCTTCGATGTAAGCTCACCCTTTGCAGTCAGCATAATAAGAGGCAGGTTTTCATAATATTTCCGCAGATTGCGGCAAAGTTCATACCCATCCATATTCGGCATCATTAAGTCGATAATAATGAGCTCCGGCTTTTCGTCAGTCATTTTGAAAAGCGCATCGCGCCCGTCGCTGGCTTCGCAAGCGTCAAACCCACCATTTTTTAATAATATGCGGACAAGCTCACGAATATTTGGGTCATCGTCCACTATCATAATTTTAGGCATATTTCTCACCTCTAAATTTATTATACCATAGGCGTTTACGCCGTAATGGTATATATATTTAATCAGCGTATAATGTCCGCTTGCGGACATTATACCATAGGCGCGCACGCCGTAATGGTATATTTATTTAAAGGCTCGCAGTGCCGTATCGGCGTATAATAGCCGCTTTCGGCTATTATACGATATCAATTTAAACAGAAGTTAAACAAAAATCATATTACTTATAAAAACAGAACATCCAAAATACCCCCAAGTATATGAGCAACGGCGCATTAAAAACGCGCTATTGTTCCGTCAAACCCCTTTCTCTCTGTCTCGTTGACAGAACTGACAGGGAGTGCTATTATGTAAATTGTAGTAAGAAATAATTACCATACTGGTAATTATAATGAGAGTATTATAATAACACGGAGGAGCATATGAAGAAGAATCTGAGGTTTTCCCCGCTGCTTTTAGCGGTACTGATCATTTTGCAAAGCGTAACCTTCGCGGTCGATTTAAAAACCACTCCGCTCGAGGCGGAGACCCGCGCCGGGGCGATAACCGAATACGGCGCCGCAAGCGTTCAATACGCGCTTATCTGCGACGGTGAGATCGTCGTCAGCGGCAGCGCCGGAGTGTCCGGCGGGGGCACAGACGAACCGCCCTCGGCGGACACAATGTATGGCATCGGTTCTCTTTCAAAGATGTATACCACCGTTGTTGTACTAAAGCTCTGTGAGGAAGGCGAAATAGAGCTTGACAAGCCTGTGACCGCCTATATTCCCGAGTTCGAAATGGCGGACGCGCGGTACAGGGACATCACGGTCAGGATGCTTTTAAACCACTCGTCAGGTCTCATGGGCAGCACCTACGTAGACGGTTTTTTGTGGGACGACAAGGATACCGCGGCGCATGACTCGCTGCTCGCCGAGCTTAAAACCCAGCGTCTGAAAGCGAATCCCGGCGAATTCTCGGTGTACTGCAACGACGGCTTCACCCTCGCCGAAATTTTGGCTGAGCGGGTGAGCGGCAAGAGCTTTACCCAGCTTATCCATGAGTATATCACCGTTCCGCTCGGTTTGGAAAACACACTGTCGCCCCAGGACGATTTTGACTTTGACAGGCTTGCCCGTACATACAGCGATACCGAGCTGTCACAGGAAAACCCAAACGAGGTGGTCGGCATTATTGGAACCGGCGGCATATATTCAACGGCTGAGGATTCGGTGAGCTTTGCCCGGATTTTTATGAAGGACGGAGAAATACTGGGTGAGACGCTTAAAAACGCCACAATGGTAAAGGAATATTTAAACGGCAGGTGGCTTCGTGACGAGGCGAATTTAATCGCGTACGGACTCGGCTGGGACAGCGTAAACCTCTATCCGTTTGAGGGCTACGGCATAAAGGCGCTGAGCAAGGGCGGCGACATAATCAACTTCCATTCCTCGCTTATCGTCCTGCCCGAGTACAATATGGCGGCGGCTGTCATGTCCTCAGGCGGCTCTTCAACCTACAATCAAATACTTGCGACGAATATCCTTTTGAACGCGCTGTATGAAAAAGGGGTTATCGACGGTATAAAGCCGGACGTCCCGGCAGCGAAGGCGGAGCAGAGACCGCTTGACAGCGGCATGAAAAAGTATGAGGGTCTGTACGCTTCCTCCTTAGGGATATATTCGGTTAAGCTGGGCGACGAAGGGGTTCTGGAGTACGCAAACGCGTACACCCCGAACGCTTCTCAGAAGCTTATATACTGCGGAAACGGTATATTCCGCGATGAGAGCGGAACGGCGGAGCTGTATTTCGTAACACAGGATGACAGGACTTACCTGTGTCAGGATGTTTACCAGACCATACCGTACGTGGGTCAGATATATTTCAGCCAATATATCGCCCAGAAAATGGAGGAAAGGAAAATTCCCGACGACGCGCTTGAGGCATGGAAGTCCCGCAGCGGTACGATATATCTGTCCGTTTCGGAAAAGTACACATCGGTTATATACTCGACGGGTGTTCCTATGATGGGTGTGGTCATTTCGGATTCTGTAGGCGGATATTTGTCCGGAAACAGGATAGTCAGCGCAAATTTGGCTGAAGCGGCGGTCGAAATTCCCATGCAATACGGACGAGACACCATGGATTTAAGCTTCATGCGCGAAAACGGAGTGGAATACTGTGTCGCCGGGGGCAGACGCTTCATAAGCCTCGCGGGGGTGGAAACGTTGTACGGCGGAAAATCCTCCGTATCCACCATACAGCCAAACGGCGACACAAGGTGGTATATGATCGGCGCGGAGCTCGCCGGAAAGACTATGACCGTCTCGTGTCCGGCGGACAGCGGGTTTATAGTGTACAGCGCCGGGGGAGAGCTTATAAACCAGAGCTCTGTTTCCCATGAATATACCGTGACACTTGAAGCCGGCGGCATCATCGCCTTTGCCGGGAATACGGGCGCCGTATTCAATATAACCGTTGAATAAAAAGTATACAAAGTTCTGTATACGAAAGGTTTCGCATATAAGTAGAATTGCTATACTAATTTCAAAAAAGAAACATCAAGTAACAATAGCCTTCTTTTGAAACTCGTTTACGAGCTTTAAAAGAAGGCTATTGCAATTCTGACTATATTGCTGCTCAGCCCGACCTTGATAAAAAAATAGGAGAGACGGGTTACCCCGTCTCTCAAAGGAGGGAAAAATGAAAAAAACTGCTATCACTTCTTGCAATTATTATTATATAAGATAGTTGTTAAAAAACAATACTTGAAATTTTATGTATTTATTAACTTTCTATATTTATTTAATAATATGTTGAATTTTTTCCCGTTTATCCGACATTCCGCCCTAACGCGGAGCAATAATGCGATAATACTAATCCCAAAAAAAATCATGCTAAAAATCGGCGCGAAAACCGCATATATCAAAGCTTTTCGCCCCATTTTATAGAATGCTTCTAATTAGGTATTAGTATAAGAACAAAAAACTGCTGTTGCTTATATACTGGGGTATAAATACTAAACGCCCATAAGAAGCATACTAAAAATCTTCACAAAAAGCCGCATATATCAAAGCCTTTTTGCTTGATCTTTAGAATGTCTCTAATTGCGGTTTAGTATAAAGGGGTGAAATAATTAAATTAATAAGCCGCTTATCGTTCCTCAGGCGACGGGTGATAAGCGCACATGATCCATACCCATTATCTGTCGCCTGAGAAATGGCGGTTTAATATGAATAAAGACCAGGTAAACTACAACAACTATTTTGACAGGATACGAATCAGCGACGGAGTAGAAAAATGCAGGGAGGTTTTTAGCGCTGCCTGCGAAAAAAGCGTGCAAAAGACTGTCAATTTACTAAACGATCAGCTCATAACCTTCCCCTGCCTGTTTGTACTGCTGCCTCAAATCAAGGCTCTTCGGCTTCATTCCCATCTCAATTCCCGCAATAGAGCCGCGGCGGGAATAACCGACCAAATATTGAATATGAAGGATGCCTCGGCAGGCAGCGGGGATTATTTGTCCGCCAACAACGAATCCACTCATTCGGCGTTGAAATGGATGCTCCAAACCGGCTGTAATGAATACGACCTGGATGACAGCTACAAAAAAGTGTTGGACGCGGTCGTGTCGATCCTGATAAATTCCTATGAGGATAAAAGCGTTTTGCCCGTCGTCTGCGACATGATTTTTAAGCGGAGCGGGAAGGAGCATAACATACATAATTTGGTTTGGGCTTTTTTCCGTTCCGGCGATCCGAGCGCTTTGAGGCTGACGGCGGAGCATTTGCAATCAGACGATCAGAAGGAGGCCGAGCTTGCCGGCAAGCTGCTTGGCATTGACGAGGAAAACGAGGGAAATGAGCCCGGCGGCAAACGGAAATATCAGGACTACCTCAGCTGGCTGGAGGAAAACGACCCGTTTTTATACTTTACCGGGGAAAGCCTTCAATACGCGGGCAAACCCAAAATATGCGAAGTGGATTTGAAGCGAAAATATTTACATAAAGCAAACCCGTCCCATACCAATGAGCAAATTACACACGCGAACAGCAACGAGGAAAAGTGCCTGCAAGCCTTTGAAGGGTTGAACAACGAGGATAAAGCGGCTTTAGCAAGCTATTCGTCAGCAATGCACACCAGAAATAGTTCCGAGTGGGAGAAATGGATAACCTCCTCCTTTGACGAACAGGTTAGAAGCGCCAAGACCGCGGCGGGAGGTAAGCTATGATCATAATATCCGGAGCTCCCCTTGATATTTCCGCTATAAGCGGCGCATACCCGGAAAACAGCGTCCAAAGGCAGCTGCTCGGCACAATGTCCGCAAGCGGCGAGAAATACCAGTATGACAGCTTAAATCAATTGAAATTTGAGCTTAATTTGAGAAACGAGATAGTAAACGCGGCCAGAGCGCTGTATAAAAGCCAGTTGAACTTTGCCGGTTTTCACGATTCTCGGTGCAATCCCGAGTTTTGGGACAGAACGAGAAACGGCGGGTTTACTCTGAAAAGCGGGGCAAAGCCCGGCGAGGCAATCACCGACATATTTATAAACGGCGGTGAATACGCAACTGAATGTGCCACCGCAATGGTAATCGTTTATTACAAGGCGCTGCTCAGCGTCTACGGAAACGAGCTGTTTGATAAGCTGTTTCCCAAAATATACCTGATGAACTGGAATGTGCCGGAGCCTCTTCTGAGGGATGTTTCCACCCCTAAAAAAGCGGCGGACGTTTTGCTGGGAGACAGAGGATATTTCATCAATCCCGACGTCAATCCGGCGACCCCCGAATGGCAGGGCGAAAATGTGATAGTTTTACCCGATTCACTGTACTATGGGCACGGCATAGGAATGACGACTGCGGATAAAATTATCCGGGCGCTGAATTTAAACAGGAAGGAGGGCGCGACGCAGTCCGCCTATTTCCTCGACTCGGTCGGGCGTCCTAATTTCAAAAAGTTGTCGGACGCTTCGGGTACCGCGTCTTCGTCTGCCGCGCCTCGAACCGGCTCTCTGGTGTGGAGACCCTTCCCCGCTCCGATCACACCGGCATAATACTTATCCCGCCGCTCATTCCTCAGCATGTGGGGACGCGCCGTTAATCAGAACCGTTTTCTCCATCACGGTCATCGCTCGCCAGCCGAAGGAGGCTGCGGCAAATTCCCGGCGCTGTCCCCGGAATACTTCTCATACTGCTCGGTAAAATACTCTATCTTGTGGGTAACCTTTTCCAGGTGCCGGTACATTTCCTGAATTTGAGCCTCAACAATTTTTTTGTGCTCCTCAAGCAGGCGGCACCGCTCCTTAAGCGTCTGACTTCCCTGCATACTCAAATCCACAAAATTTTTTATCTGCTTGATCGACATTCCGGTGTTTTTCAGACACTGGATAAGCCCTATCCATTCCAGGTCGTCCTCGGAATAATGACGAAACCCGCTTTCATCCCGTCCGATATAGGGCAGCAAGCCCTCCTTTTCATAATAGCGCAGTACGTGCGCACTCAGACCAGTCATCTTCGCCACAGCGTTTATCGCATATCCCATAGCTTCCTCCGAATGTTCAGCGTTATACCATAGGCGAGAGCGCCGCAATGGTATATTTATCTAATCATATTATCAGCATCGCGTCCCCGAAGCTGAAAAACCGCATATTTGCGGCTATGGCCGCCTTATACGCGTTTAGGACGTTTTCCCTTCCCGCAAGAGCGGACACGAGCATCAGCAGCGTACTTTCCGGCAGATGAAAATTTGTTATCAGCCCGTCCGCAAGCTTAAACTCATACCCCGGATAGATAAAGATATCTGTCCAGCCCGAGCTTTCCCCTGCCCTCCCGTTTGCGGCAAACGCCTCTATCGTGCGAAGGGAGGTCGTGCCAACCGGTATCACCCTGCCTCCGCGGCGCTTTGTCCTGTTTATTTCCTCCGCCGTGTCCTCCGGCAGTACGCAGTATTCCGAATGCATGATGTGGTTTTCGATATTCTCCTCCTTTACGGGACGGAAGGTACCCAGCCCGACATGCAGCGTCACAAATTTTATCCCAACCCCTTTGTCCTCAAGCTTTTTTATCAGCTCCGGGGTGAAGTGCAGTCCCGCCGTGGGCGCCGCAGCGGAACCGGGATTTTTGGCGTAGACCGTCTGGTAGCGTTCCGGATCCTCCAGCTTCTCCCGGATGTAGGGCGGCAGCGGCGTCTGTCCCAGCTTGTCCAGTATCTCCAAAAACACTCCCTCATGCTCGAACTTTATAAGCCTGTTTCCGCCGGTGGTTATCTCCTTGATTTCCCCCCTCAGGATATCCCCGAAAACTATGCGGTCGCCCGCTTTCAGCTTCCTTCCCGGTTTCACAAGGCACTCCCACAGCTCCCCCGACTCGTGGAGCATGAGCACCTCCACCTCTCTGCCCGTGTCCTCCCTGAAGCCAAAGAGGCGCGCGGGGATGACCCGCGAGTCGTTCATAACAAGCAAATCGCCTTCGTTTAAGAGGTCGGCAATGTCATAAAAATGCCTGAAATCATATGCCCCGCTCCTCCTGTCCAGGAGCATGAGCCTCGACGCGCTCCTGTCCTCAAGCGGTCTCTGCGCTATAAGCTCCTCAGGCAGACTGTAATAGTAGTCGCTTTTTTTCATGGCTGTAATGTTCACATTCTTTAATTTATATTTAAAAGCTCGATTCCCGTGTAGTAATACCTGATTATCTGATCGTATGTGTATCCGTTTTCCGCCATCCCCTTCGCGCCGTATTGGCTCATGCCGACATTGTGCCCCCAGCCGGTGCCCGACACTACAAAGCCTTCGGCGGAGGTCTTTTGCAGCTTTGTTGTGCCCGACGCCGACTTGATATATACCTCATCGCCGTTTTTCAGCGTCCCCGTCTTGCCTCCCGCGCCTATGACCGCCGTGCCGGAGCCTGCCGAAAGTTTACCGGAGGAGGAGTTGACATACAACTCAATGCTCCCCGTCGAAATGGTGTAGCGTTGGCTGTTCGCGTATTTCTTCAAGGTTTCGCTGTAGAGTATCGTCCTTGCCGATTCCTTTTCAAAGACCAGCTTTTTGCCGCTTGCGTCTATAAACACAACCCTGTAAACATTCCCCGCGGCGGTGTATTCGTCCACATACGCCTTTGTGACCTTGCCTATCGGATATCCCTTTTCAGTGAGAAGCCAGGACAGCTCCTCCCCGGTGTATGTATAGCTCCAGATGCCGTTGTTGGCCGACGCCAAATTTTCAAATCCGTCTGTAACCGAGATCAGGTACGGCGTCTTGGTTCCCCACACATTTTCCGCGTTCTCGGTGGCGCCGCCGTTTGAGGAGTGGTAGACCGCGTTGCATATCTTGCCGTTATAATATATCCCAACCCCCCGCACCGCCTCACAGGCGGCGTTTGACGCCTCAGTCGCCGTGTTGAGTCCCCGGTACACCTGGCAGTCGGTCGTATTGCACACATCAAAACCCTTCGAGCTGTGCTTGTTTTTGTTGTACGCCGCATAGCTCGACGCGCACACCGCCTGCGCTTTCAGCGCTTCCATAGGCCATTCGGGATTCATTTCGTACGGTATGACCCCCTTTGGATAATCGCCGATCTTTACAACGTTTATGACAGTCAGGTCATTTCCGTCGTTTCTCCTGTATTCAAACGCCCCGTTGTACTTATATCCCCTGAACCATGTCACAGACTGAGCCGACCCGGCTGGCATCACGGCAAAAACCTTTGTGCCCATGTCGTACTCATAGAGAATTCGCCCGTCCGAGGTCGCGGTCACGGTAAAGCAGGTCGCAGACCCGCCGACAACGGGCGCGGAGCTCAGCCCGATGCTCGTTTTTCTGGCGTTTGCGTCAGCCTCTGTGGAAAAATTCCCCACCCGCACCCTGTATTCTCCGGATATGTACGCCGGAAATGAGGGCGTCCCGTTTGAAGTCACCTCCGCCGCGGCGTTCTGCGCCTCCTCATAGGTTGAAAACGACCGCCCGAGGTCGATGTGGTACGCGCCTATAACACTTGAGGACGGCTGAGAGGTCTCATAGTAGACTCCGCCGCTGAAATACATATTTTTATCCTTGACTATGGTGATCTTCTCTTCATATGTACCGCCCAGACCGGTAAAATTATTTCCCTCAAAAAAGCCGAAGTAGTACCCCGACCCCACTTCGTTTGCGAGGTTCGCCGACGACATAACGGTGGAATCATACCGCAGCCCCACCCTCACATACGGCTCGTCATAGGCGTCAGCCGTTTCGTGCGGAACCGCCAGAAGCATGGATATCACCAAAAGAAATATTGTCAGTTTTTTCATGTGCTTCTCCTGTAATATGTAACAAATTTAAATTATATCGATTGACAACGAAATTACTGTGTGGTAGAATAGATTAAAAGTTAATATAAAACGAATAGAGGCGCGATTTTCATAAGTACCGGCAGTTATGAGCTCCCGCAAAGCTCGATGACCTGCCGAAAAAGGGAACTTCGCCGAAGGGAAATATAGGTGGGAATATTTCGCCTGGGCATACGGTCAACAGCCGTGTGACTGTCATCAAAATGATGAAGAGCTATCTGTTTTTATCGTATAACCGCAGACCCTGCAAGCTTTACAAGCTCCTTTGTGTGCCGCGTATGTATTCTTCGACCTGTTTCACATAAAGCAGTTTACGTAAATATTGCGTCTTGCGACATTATACTACAAAATCAGTCGGTTTTTCAACCGGCTTTTTAAATTTCGTAAAATATTAGCTTAAAATTCTGGTCTCTGGTTAGGGTAGACACTTCCCTCATACTTTTTACATAGTATGAGCAGGAGCAATGAACCTCCCCGGTTCACAATAAATTGAGGAAGGATTTGCGTGTTATGAGAAAATACAAGGTGGGAATTATAGGCGCGACCGGCATGGTGGGACAGCGTTTTGTCACGCTTACACAAAACCATCCGTGGTTTGAGCTTGAAGTCGTGGCGGCTTCTCCCCGCTCCGCCGGAAAAACCTATGAGGAGGCTGTCGGGGACAGATGGGCAATGCCGTCCGGAATACCCGACTCCGTAAAGGATAAGGTGGTTCTGAACGCGGTGGACGACATGGCAAAAATCGCCTCCTCAGTTGATTTCGTTTTCTCCGCCGTGGATATGAAAAAAGAGGAGATAAAGAGGCTTGAGGAGGACTACGCAAGGCTTGAGTGCCCTGTCATCTCAAACAACTCCGCCCACAGGCATACCCCCGACGTTCCCATGATCATCCCCGAGATAAACAGCGGTCATATGGAGGTGATCTCAGACTTCAGAAAACGTCTGGGCTTAAAACGGGGCTTCATCTCGGTCAAGTCGAATTGTTCGCTGCAAAGCTATGTCCCGGCTATCCATCCGCTGCTCGGCTTCGGCGTCAGCCGCGTCCTCACCTGCACATATCAGGCCATTTCAGGGGCGGGCAAGAACTTCGACCGCTGGCCCGAGATGGTGGACAACGTCATCCCGTATATAGGCGGCGAGGAGGAGAAGTCGGAGCAGGAACCGCTCAAAATCTGGGGCAGGTATGAAAACGGGGTGATCACCCCCGCAGTCTCCCCCGCCTTTACAGCGCAGTGTATCCGCGTGCCTGTGACCGACGGGCATATGGCGGCGGTGTTTGCCCAACTGGAATCGTCGCCGTCCATGAACGAGATAAAAGCCTGCTGGAGGAACTTCAGAGGGCGTCCGCAGGAGCTTGACCTGCCCTCCGCGCCAAAGCAGTTCCTGCACTACTTTGAGGAGGAGAACTATCCTCAGACAAAGCTGCACCGCGAGCTTGAGGGCGGAATGGCGGTGTCGATAGGGCGTCTGCGCCCCGACACACAGTATTCGATAAAGTTTGTCTGCCTGTCCCACAACACCTTGCGCGGCGCGGCGGGCGGAGCCGTGCTTTTGGCCGAGCTGCTCTGCGCGGACGGCTATATTGCTTAATAGCATTAGCAAATTAACTTTGGTAAAATAACAACGGCAAGCAATATTCGGCACAGCAATATTCATATGAATAATAATTTTTGAAATGAGGCGTCCATGATGAAAGCTCCAATTTTTACCGGCGCCGCCACAGCTATTGTTACTCCCTTTACGGCGGACGGCACCCAGGTCGATTTCCTAAAGCTGGAACAGCTTTTAGACTTTCAGATAAATAACGGAATCAGCGCCATTGTTGTCTGCGGAACCACCGGAGAGGCCTCCACCCAGACGACTCAGGAGCACATGAAAACCGTTGAGCACACCATCGGCTATGTGGCGGGCAGAGTTCCCTGCATCGCCGGAACAAGCTCAAACGACACCGCCCACGCCGTTGAAATGTCGGTCGAAGCCGCAAGGCTGGGGGCGGACGCCCTGCTTGTCGCCACACCGTATTACAACAAAACTACCCAGGCGGGGCTTGTAAAGCACTATACCATGATAGCCGACGCGGCGAAGCTTCCGGTTATTCTCTACAATGTCCCGTCGAGGACGGGGCTTGGTTTCACCGCGGACACTTATTATGAGCTGTCAAAGCACCCGCTTATGAACGGCGTCAAGGAGGCAGGCTCAAACACCACACTTGTACTTAACACCATGTACCGCGTCGGTGACGACCTCAATTTTTGGTCGGGAAACGACGACCAGATAGTTCCTCTCATGGCGATGGGAGCCAAGGGGGTCATATCGGTGCTCGCAAACGCGGCGCCCGCCGCCACGGCGGACATCTGCAAGCTGTTCCTTGAAGGAAATATTACCGGGAGCGCGCAGCTGCTTATAAAGTATTCAAAGCTTATCGAGCTTCTCTTCTGCGAGGTAAACCCGATCCCCGTAAAAGCGGCTATGAAGCTCATCGGCATGGATATGGGTCCGCTTCGTATGCCCCTTGTCGAGATGACCGAGAAAAATCTGGCGCTGCTGGCGGCGGAAATGAAGAGCCTCGGCATGATATAATGACCGCAAGCGGCCATTATACGCCGATTAAAGCCCGTATATTTATGATATAACCGCAAAGCACAAAAACCGCACAGGCGGTATCAATCCGGGTAATATAAGCATATGATGGTTTGGAGATTAGCGCGGAAAATGAACCTCCCGCAGTGGAAACGGCGCGGGGAGGTTCATAATAAAAATACAGAAATGGAAGTCGCGAAGCTAACAATCGGCAATTAACTTTAGAATGAGTTCCTTTTCCGGCTTAAAGCCAGCAATATATGCGTAAAGCCGGAAAAGGATTTTATTCATTCTTAAATTAATTGACTATACTTCCCGCAAAGCTTACAGAGCGGGTTTTGCGGGAAGGTATATCGCATTTTTCATGTCCGATTTGTGCGCACACAGCTTCGTGCATGGGCTTTGATATGATAAAGATACTGCTAAACGGCTGTAACGGCAGAATGGGACAAGCGGTTGCCGCGGCTGTGGAAAATATAGAGGATATGCGGATCGTCGCGGGGGTTGACGTCTTTATAGAGAAGAAAAACAGCTTCCCGGTGTTTGCCGACCCCATGGAATTTCGCGGACAGTGCGACGTTGTGATCGATTTCTCTTCGGCGGCTTCGACCCACCAGCTCCTTATTTTCTGCAAGTCAAAAAAGCTTCCGTTGGTTCTGGCGACAACAGGGCACAGCGAGGAACAGCTTGAGGAGATACGTCTGGCGTCGGAGGAGACAGCTATCTTTAAAACGGCGAATATGTCGCTTGGCATCAACCTGATAACCGAGCTTGCAAAGCAGGCGGCAAAGCTGCTTGGCAGCACATACGATATTGAGATTATCGAGCGGCATCACAATCAGAAGCTTGACGCCCCGTCGGGTACGGCGCTTCAAATCGCCGACGAGATAAAGAAGGTTTTGCCCTTTGAAGCCGAGTACGCGTATGACCGCCACAGCGTCCGCCGCAAAAGGGAAAAGAAGGAAATCGGTATGCACTGCATCCGCGGCGGCACGATAGTCGGCGACCATGACATTCTCTTTGCCGGGACAGACGAGACGATACAGATAAGCCACTCCGCGCTGTCCAGAGGCGTCTTTGTAAACGGCGCGGTCAAGGCGGCGAGCTTCCTCTGCGGAAGAGAACCCGGTCTTTACAGTATGAGCGATATGCTTGCGGAAATTTTATAACAAAATAACGGTTTGATATAGCAACAGCCTACCCTCCAAGCTCGTTTTATGAGCTTGGAGGGTAGGCTGTTATAGTATAAATATCAACCTATTTTCGCCCTGTGATAAACCTTTTTACCCTTTTTGAGGATAACCCCGTTCCCCGCGAACATCTCCTCACCCAGCTGCGCCGCCGCAGACGTCACCTTTTCATCGTTTACCGATATCCCACCCTGATCAACAAGGCGGCGAGCCTCCCCCTTGGAGGGCGCGAGCCCTGTACGTACGAGGAGGTCAGCTATAGCTATGCCGCCGCCGGTAAAATCCGCGGATGCCAGCTCGGTTTCCGGCATGTTTTCCGACGCTCCCGCCGAAAATACCGCCCTCGCCGAGGCGAGCGCCTGATTTGCCGCTTCCTCTCCGTGAACTATCCTTGTGACCTCATAGGCAAGGCGTTCCTTCGCGGAATTCAGCTCCGCGCCTTCCAGCTTTTCAAATTCCTTTATTTCCTCCAGCGGCATAAACGTCACGCGCTTCATGCAATTTATCACGTCGGCGTCGTCAATGTTGCGCCAATACTGGAAAAATTCATAGGGCGGCACCTTTTCCGGATCGAGCCAGACAGCGCCCTTCTGCGTCTTGCCCATCTTCTTCCCGTCCGAGGTGAGCAGGAGGGTAAAGGTTATGCCGTACGCGGCGTTTCCGTTCTTTCTGCGAATCAAATCAGCGCCGTTTATTATATTGGACCACTGGTCGTCCCCGCCGCACTGCATGTTGACCCCGTACCTCTCGTTGAGCACGTAGAAGTCATAGCTCTGCATAAGCATGTAGTTGAATTCTATGAAGGAGAGTCCCTTTTCAAGGCGGGTCTTAAAGCACTCGGCCGTGAGCATACGGTTTACCGAGAAGTGAACCCCGATATCGCGTAAAAATTCGATGTAGTTGAGCTTTAACAGCCAGTCGGCGTTGTTTATCATCACCGCGCCGCCATCCTCAAAGTTCACGATCTTGGACATCTGTCCCTTGAAGCGGTCGGCGTTTCTCTGTATCTCCTCCTGTGTGAGCATGGACCGCATATCGCTTCTGCCCGACGGATCCCCGACCATGGTCGTGCCGCCGCCCAGCAGCGCTATCGCCTTGTTGTTCGCCCTTTGCAGATGGCGCATAACTATGAGCTGCAAGAGATGCCCGACGTGCAGGCTGTCCGCCGTAGGGTCGAAGCCGATGTAAAATACAGCCTTGCCGCTGTCGATAAGCTCCTTTATCTCCTCCTCGTTGGTGGTCTGCGCCACAAGCCCACGGGCTGTCAATTCTTCATATACTGTCATATTACCTGAAAATTCTCCTCACATATTATACTAATCCGCCTATAATCCGGGCGGGAAATATCCCGTCGTTTTACAGCGACGCTTTATATTTCCATGCCGACTCAATAAGCTCGGCGGCATTTTGTACCGTCAGCTCGGTGATGCTTTCACCGCCGATTATTCTCGCGACCTCCCTCGCCCTGCCCTCGCCGTCCAGCGGCTCAACCGAGGTGAAGGTCCGTCCGTCCTTCTCGCTCTTCGATATTAAAAAGTGCGTATCCCCCATCGCCGCAAGCTGCGGGAGGTGGGTAACACAGAGCACCTGCTTATTTTTCGCTGTGGACGCTAGCTTTTCCGCCACCCTCTGGGCGGCTCTGCCGCTCACACCCGAATCCACCTCGTCAAACACGAAGGTCGCCACATCCTCGCCGCCGGAGAGTACGCTTTTCATCGCGAGCATTATCCTTGCCAGCTCTCCGCCGGAGGCTATCCTTGAAAGCGGGCGCGGTTCCTCCCCGGTGTTCGCTGAAATCAAAAAGCTCACTTCATCCCTCCCGTCGCGGGACAACTCCTTTCGCCCGCAGCTTATGCAAAGCCGCACATTTTTCATATCCAGTTGGATAAGCTCCTCGCATATCTGCTCCGCGAGCCGCCTTCCGGCTTTTTCCCGTACCTCTGTGAGTTTTTCCGCAAGTTCTTCCGCTTCTTCCCGCTCCTTTTCATACCTTTGCCTCAGCTTGTCAAGCGCAAGCTCGGAAAATTCGATTTCGTCCAGCTCGTTTTTATATTCCTCAAGGCTTTCGAGTATTTCCTCCACAGAGGAGCCGTATTTCCTCTTGAGCTTGTTTATCAGGTCAAGCCTGCCCTCCACATAGTCGGCGTCCTCAACCGAAAACGAGTACTCCTCCCGCATGTCCCGGATGCTTTCGGCAATGTCATAGGCGCTGTATTTTATCTCCTCCAGCCTTTGATGAAGGGAGGAAAACTTTTCGTCTATCTCCCGTATACCGGAAAACGCCTTTTCCGCCTCGGACAGCAGGATATACACACCCTTCGAAAATTCTCCGTCGCCGCTCTCCCCGCCGTACATCGCACAGTAGCCCTCTTCAACCGCCCCGGCTATCTTCTCGCTGTTTTTTATAATGCCGCGCTTGTACTCCAGCTCTTCCTCCTCGCCCGGAGACAGCTCAGCCGCTTCAATTTCGTCCACACGGTACCTGAGGGTATCTATGCGCCCAGCTTTTTCCTCGTCGCTCATCCGCAGCTTGTCCATGTCGCGCGCCGTCTTTTGCATGGAATCGAACCTTTCCGAATACTGCTTGAGCAGCGCCGCGTCCCCCGCAAAGCTGTCAAGGTATCCCATGTGGCTCCTGTCGTCGAGAAGCTGCTGGCTGTCATGCTGACCGTGGATGTTTACAAGGAGGGTTCCCAGCTGGCGCAGTATCGAAACGATGACCGGTCTTCCGTTTATCTTGCAGCTGTTCTTTCCGTCGGCGCTTATCTGCCGCTGTATAAAAAGCTGCCCCTCCTCATCCGCTTCAAAGCCGTTTTCTTCAAGCCACCGCGACGCGCTGTCCGTCAGGTCGTTAAACAGAGCCGACACCGTCGCCGACCTTTCCCCCGACCTTATTATGTCCTTTCCGGTGCGCTCCCCGAGCACGGCGTTTATCGCGTCAATAACTATGGATTTCCCGGCTCCGGTCTCACCTGAGAGCACATTGAAGCAGGCCCCGAACTCGATGTCGGCACGTTCGATAACCGCAATATTTTCAATATGTAATAATCGTAACATTTTTTTGCTCCGTCTATACCCTTGAATATAATAAATATAAATTTACAGGTTGCTCAGCCGCAAACAAAATGAGTGCGCGTGCTCGTCGTCGCGCAGTATGATGATGCCGGTATCGTCGCCCGCCAGCGAACCCACTATATAATCATAGCTCATCGCGTCAATAGCCAGACACGCCGCGGAGGCAAGCCCGGGTATCGTCTTGATAACGACAATATTTTTGGCGTAATCCACAGACGTCACGCCTTCCCTGAAAATTGTGCGAAGCCTGACGTCCAGATCCTGTTCGGCGGAGTAACCCGGTATAGAATATTTGTATGAACCGGCTTCGGTAGGGGTCTTTTGTATCCTAAGCTCCTTGATATCCCTCGATATTGTCGCCTGCGTAGCGTCAATATCAAAGTCGCGAAGCCGGCTCGCCAGCTCCTCCTGCGTCTCGATATTTTGATTTTGTATAATTTCGACAATTTTTCGGTGCCTGGCTGCTTTCATAAATTTACACCCTCTCAGGTTTTTTCCGATTACTCTGTCCGCCCGCCTATATCGACAGCTTCCTGTTAATTATATCATAAAAGTTAAAGTTATCCAACCTTATTAATTTGCACAGCTTGTCCGACTTCTTAATTTCCACCGTTTCACCGGCTTCAACCGCGCTGCCCCCGGCGCCGTCAACCGTCAAAAAGACGCCCTCCTCCCTCGACGCGCGGCGGATATTTATCGTGTTGTCCGCGCCGAATACGAAGGATTTAGCATATAGCGTGTGCGCGCAAATCGGGGTCACCACTATGTTTTGCGAATCCGGACCCACAATCGGTCCCCCCGCCGCGAGGGAATAAGCCGTTGAGCCCGTTGGGGTTGCGGCGATTATGCCGTCACACTTGTAATTTGCGATGCGGTGCGAGCCGTTCCACAGCTCAAGCTCTATCGCGCGGGAGGCGGAACCGCGGGATACCACAATGTCATTTAACGCCGCGGCTGAAAACCTTGTTTCCTCCCCGCGTTTTACATTGCCGGAAATAAGCATACGTTTATCTATAGTATAGCCGCCGTCGATAACCGTATGTATCCTTTCCAGCGCGTCCCTTTCGATCTCAGCCATAAACCCGATATTTCCCAGGTTCACCCCCAGAATCGGCTTGTCAAACTCGACCGCGACCTGGCAGACGCGAAGGATCGTTCCGTCGCCGCCCAGGCTTGTTATTATGTCGCACCGGTCCACCGCCTCCCTCTGAGGCATACAGCGGACGTATTCGGGCTTGTCCCCCCACTCCTCAGCGGAGGTCAAAACCTCAATGCCCCTCGAGTGAAATATCTCAGCCACCCTGCCGCTCTCCAAAAAGCCGGGGTCCTTACTATAATTTGTAAACAGAAATACCGACCTCAATATACTTCCCTCCTACAGCCTCTATCCGAACGGAGCAATACAGCCGCCGTATTTATTTTAACACTTCGTGCGACTGCGCGACAAGCGCCCCTATCCCCTGCGCCCGGTCCTCCTGAGCCGAAACCGCTCCGTCCGCTGCTTTTTTCAGATGCGCCAGGTATTCGATGTTCCCCTCAGGTCCCTTTATCGGTGAAAACGACATGCCAAGCAGCTGAAATCCGGAAGCCGCCGAGTGGTTTAAGAAGGCGTTCAGCACCTCCTCATGCACCGTCGGGTCACGCACCACACCTTTTTTCCCGACCTTTTCCCTGCCCGCTTCAAACTGCGGCTTGATAAGCGCCACCACCTCTCCGCCTTCCTTCAAAAGCCGGTTTATACACGGCAAAACCAGCCGCAACGAAATAAAGGACACATCCACCGACGCGAAATCCAGCTTCTCCGGCACTGCTCCCGCCGTTACATCCCTTATATTTGTGCGCTCCAGCACCACTACGCGGCTGTCATTCCTGAGCTTCCACGCAAGCTGACCGTAGCCCACATCTATGGCGTACACCTTTTCCGCGCCGTTCATAAGCATACAGTCGGTAAATCCTCCCGTCGAAGCTCCGATATCGGCGGCTTTCACCCCGTTTAAGTCGAGCCCAAACTCGCTCAACGCCTTTTCAAGCTTTAGCCCTCCCCGGCTTACGTACTTCGGAGCGCCTCCGCGTATCTCGATTTTGCCGTCGCCCTCCACCTGGATTCCCGGCTTGTCGAGACGCCTGCCGTCTAGATACACACTGCCCGACATTATCAGAGCCTTTGCCTTTTCCCTGCTTTCGCAGAGACCGTTATTAAATAGCAGCTGATCTGCCCGCACCTTTTCCTTCATTTTTCATCCCACATTCCTCAAGCGCCGCGTTGTATATAGCCGCGCTGTCTATTCCCGCAAGGGCTCTCAGCTCAGCCACACTGCCATGCGTCAAAAACCTGTTCCCGATATTCAAAAGCCGTGACCCCGCCGGAGCTATGCCCAGACCCGAAAGCTCCGCCAGCATACGTCTGCCCGCCGAGCCTTCGTCCACGCAGTCCTCGGCAAAGATGACCTTCTTCGTCTTCATCACCGAGACCGCCGTTGTTTTCACCTCCAGCGGGGACAGGGTATTCAGCTTTATCACCTCGGTCGATATGCCCGCCTTCTCCAGCTCCTCGCGGGCGTGTAAAACCTCGTTTATCATAATTCCATAGGAAACAAGCGTAATGTCCTTCCCCTTTGCGAGAACCTCGCTCTCCCCCCGCGACACGGCGGTATAGGCGCCCTCCCCTCCCCGGGGATACCTCACCGCGACAGGTCCGCTTTCGAACATCACAGCGTCCTCCAGCATATTTTCAAGCTCGGCAAAGCTTGACGGACAGTACACCTTCATCCCGGGTATCTGCGGAAGAAACACGGCGTCAAACACCCCCTGATGCGTCTCCCCGTCCTCACCCGCTATTCCCGCCCTGTCGATGGCAAAGACGACGTGCGCATTTTGCAGCGCCACATCATGGATAAGCATATCGTAGCACCGCTGCGAAAAGGTTGAGTAGACCGCGAACACCGGGAGCAGCCCTTGCGCCGCCATACCAGCCGCCATTGTGACCGCGTGCTCCTCCGCGATGCCAACGTCGAAGAAGCGCGCGGGGTATCCCGCCGCAAAGCTGTCAAGCCCCGTGCCGTTTTGCATCGCCGCCGTCACGGCGCATATCCTCGAATCCTTTCCCGCAAGCTTCACAAGCTTATCTCCGAACACCTCGGAAAACGTTCTGTCCGGCTTTGCCAGCAATTCTCCCGAGGCTATATCAAACCTTGATATCCCGTGATATTTTTCCGGACGCTCCTCGGCGGGCTTGTATCCGTTTCCCTTCACGGTTGAAAGGTGCATAAGGACCGGTCCGTTGTAGCCTTTCGCTATCCTGAGAAAGCTGCACAGTGATTTGATGTCGTGCCCGTCAATAGGTCCCAGATAGGTAAACCCCATGTCCTCGAAAATGCTGCCCCGAACCAAAACATTTTTAACCAGGTTTTTTGCGGCGTGTACGACCCTGTATATGAAGCCTCCCCCCGGAAGCTTGGAGGTCGCGCGGCGGAAGCTGTTTTTGAACCCGGAGTATCCATGCCCCAAACGCAGCCTCGCAAGCTGCTTCCCCACTCCTCCGACGTTTTTCTGTATGGACATCCCGTTGTCGTTTAGAATAATTATCATCGGCTCGCGGCTCTGCCCCGCGTCGTTCAGCGCTTCGTATACCATCCCTCCGGTCAGGGCGCCGTCACCCAAAACGGAAATTACGTGATAGCTTTCGTTTTTGATGGTTCTTGCCCTGGAAATCCCGAGCGCGGCGGAAACCGAGGTGGACGCGTGTCCCGCCGGGAACGCGTCATGTATACTTTCCGAAGGCTTTGGGAAACCGGAAAGCCCGCCGTAGCTGCGAAGCGAGGCAAACTCCTCCCGCCTGCCTGTGATTATCTTGTGCGTGTAACACTGGTGCCCCACATCGAAAATCAACCTGTCCCGCGAGGTGTCAAACACCTTATGAACAGCGACTGTAAGCTCAACCACACCCAGGTTGGACGCCAGGTGCCCGCCGCTCTTTGAAATGTTGTCTATCAAAAAGCGGCGTATCTCCCCGCAAAGGGCGTCCAGCTCATCGTAGTTAAGCTTTTTTATATCCTCCGGGCTGTTTATCTCCTCAAGATATGCCATCTGAATTTCCCCAATATAATCAATTTATTTCATAGATATTATGATAATAGAGTTTTATGTATATTACAATAGAATTATCTCATTGTTTATGAATATTTATTAATTTAACGTTTTATTCCGATATTGGTATCCCATATTCTCCCCAAAGCCTCAAAATAAAAAACCAAAAATCGATCACACTGAGCCTTATACGAATATCTCGTCAAGGGTTGTGATCGAAATCAGGTTTTTGCCCGAGATTGGTATCATTTCTTCGAGCGGAGGAAAATGGACTTGAATACAAATATTAATTTGCCTGTGAAATGGACTATACGGGTGCTGTGCGAAATGGCGACGCCCTTTCCAAGCGCCTTGCCGCCCACCGTAAATCCGGAGACAAGCCCGGAGATAATGAGCTGAACCACAACCGTGTTGACCGAAAAGTCGGTTACAAGCGCCGCCGCTATCAGCGCGCCGGTGGAACCGCTGATGATACCCGATATGTCGCCGACCACATCGTTGCAAAAGGAGCTCACCTTATCCGCGCGCCGGACAAGGATAATCGCTTCCCTCGCTCCCGCGACCTTGCGCGAAGCCATGGAGTTAAAGGGCGGTTCCGACGCGGAGGTGACCGCAACCCCGATAATATCAAAAATGATTCCCAGAAGTATAAAAAAAGCCAAGACAAAAAACGCCACCAAATATCCAACGTCCTTCAGTATTCCCTGCGAGAGGAGGCTGAAAAACATTGAGATAAAGATGGTTACAACAAAGAGCTTCACCGCCCAACGGAGCACGGATTTCTTCTGTCCCCTGTCCTTTTTGGGCAGCCGCGGCTTACCTGATGACGAGTCTTCCATATGTGTAAAGTCTTCTCCTTTTATGGTACATGCCTGTTAATATTATATGTATGCGCAGGTTATATGGTGGCGGCATTAAATGTAAATCTTACGGCTTAGGTCCAGTCTGATTTCCACACAAGGTTACCTCTCGTCGCCGATCAGGCGGTTTCCCTTTCAAACCTGTGCCTTACAGCGATCCTGATAGATGAGAATATTGCAGGGCAATATTCATTGGAATCGCTGTAGAAGGAACCGGATTACCACTTAGTCCATACTGCAATCCATTTAATGCCCCAAAGCGGACAGCCTAGGTGTTTTCCACTACAGTCACGCCGGCTACTAGCCTCTTTTGCAGATATGGTTTCATCGAGCGATGACATTGTTACCGCGGCCGGCAGCTCCAACGCCTTGTTCCCGAATTCACCATAGCCACCTCAAGGCAGGCTACTCTGTACACAGCGCATTACCACACACCGCAATACAGGTTTAATCCTGTCTCGTACCGGTCGACCACTTTGATGGTTTCCGGCACAACAACAGGTCTCCACGACAGCAGGGTCGCGTTTTGCATGCCATTGCAAACCGCCCTGAAGTCTTAACCCCCAGCACCCACCCTAATCTGGGCGAATAAAGCAAGCACCAGGGACTTCATCGATGTGCCCTTCTGCGGATTTTTAGGCCCGCCCTCACAGCCGGCAGCTCTGACTAGGATACTGCGCCACCACATCTTATACTAAAGTATATCATTTTTTCTGAAAAATAATCAAGCGCCAAATAAAGCTGAATAACTCTGTTTTTGGCGAAATTGATTGGGTATGGGATAATAGGCTTCTTCTTGCGGGATTAATCGGGCAGAGTTGCGGCAATAACTTTTGATTTCATAAAAAATAAAAGTTATTGTAAAAATTCCCCATTTTATATCAATATCCCTATTCCTATCCCCAGAGCAGCTCCTATAATAACCTGAAAAGGCGTATGTCCTATAAACTCTTTAAGCTCCTTTCCGAATATCTCAGGGGTCGTCTCCTTCCAGTGCTTGATCATATAATTTAATATTTTCGCCTGTTCCCCAGCTGCCTGCCTCACATTTGACGCGTCGTACATCACTATAAAAGCGAGCACCGCCGCCACCCCAAATATCGGAGAGCTTATCCCCAGTGTCTTGCACGCCGCCGCCGCCAAAGCGCACACACAGGCCGCGTGCGAGCTTGGCATACCGCCGCCGCCCACAAGCCGCCTGAAATTCACCTTCCTGTGCAGAAACGCTTCTATCAGCACCTTCAATACCTGCGCGATAAACCACGCCAGCAGAGCCACATTTATAAGATGATTGCTGAAAATAATATCAAAAACGTCCTGAGCCTTGAGCAGCGGGAGCACCCCCGCCTTTAAGGCGCTCACACCGGCAATGGCGCTGGCTATAATATTAAAACAGTACAAAATTAATCCTTCTCCCATTTAATATTGCTTCCACAGAGTAACCGGACGGCTCTAACGGTTCCTTTCTGACAGAAAGCCGGAAAGCCAGACGGCATAGCCGCTGTCCCTAAACCCGGATACGGCTTTTTGCGCCGAAGCCGTAAGCTGGGAAACCTTGCTTTTACATTCCGCGGCGCCGTATATATCCACGAACGTCACCTTCCTGTTCGCTTTATCCGACCCGATGGATTTTCCCATATTTTCCTTTGTGCCTTCGACGTTCAATATGTCGTCCATTATCTGAAACGCGAGTCCGGTGTCCCGGGCATACCTCTTCGCGGCTTCCCTCTCCTGCACACCTCCCCCGCCCAGGATGACGCCGCACTCACACGCCGCCGAAAAAAGCGCGCCCGTTTTAAGCTCCGAGGTTATCTCCACCCGCTGAGGTCCCGCGGAAAAGCCTTCGTTTTCCATATCCAGTATCTGTCCGCCGACCATGCCGCGAGAACCGGAGGCCGCCGAAATTACCTTCCCCGCCTCAAGGATAATTTCAGCGGGGATCCCGCTCCCGGCCGCTTCGGTAAAAATAAGCTCAAACGCTTTATTAAGCAGCGCGTCGCCCGCCAGCACCGCTCTCGCCTCGCCGAATTTTTTGTGCGAGGTGAGCTGACCGCGCCGGTAGTCGTCGTTGTCCATACACGGCAGGTCGTCATGGATAAGTGAATATGTGTGGATCATTTCCACCGCGCACGCAAATATCATCGCCCCGCCGCCGTATCCGCTCATTCCGCTTTGCAGCTTATAAAATTCGAGCAGCAGCATCGGGCGGACACGCTTTCCCCCCGCAAGCAGGCTGTACCGTACAACCCGCGAAAAGTCCTCCAGCATGTCCGAATCCCGAAAGTACATATCCAGGCTCTTATTTATATGCGCGATATTGCTGTTGAATTCACTTAGATAATCCATATCCTCACTGCTCCTCTTCAAAGAGTGAAAATACCGGTTCTTCTTCATCCGCCTCGGTCAGCTTTTTAACCTTCATCTCCGCCTTGTCAAGTATCCCCGCGCACACCTTCATAAGAGCGGCGCCTTCCTCAAACAGCTCAAGGGATTTCTCTATCGGCGCTTCACCGCGCTCCAAAAGCTTGACTATCTCCTCAAGCCGCAGCATTGCCTGCTCGAAAGAGAGCTTCTTCGTTTCCTTTTTCTCCGCCACTTTATTTCTCCTTTACCGCAACCGTTCATCATAGCTCAATAATTATTGTTCTTTAAGTATACTCTGATTTTCAACCACACAGTCCAGCACGCCGTCGGTCAGCCGAAGCTCCAGCTTATCGCCTTTTCCCATCCCCTTTACACTTGTCAGCGCCCTGCCCTCCCTTGTGGCTATGGAGTAGCCCCTTCCAAGCACGGCAAGCGGACTCAGCGCGTCAAGAGCCGCCGCCATCTGTTCAAACGCCGCCCTCTTCCCCGCAATACCCCGTTTAAAATATATCTTAAACATGTTCTCCGCCGCGTCCAGCTGCATCCGCATGTCGTTTACATAGTTCATCGGATCCTGCATGACCCTGCTGCCCGCGGCGTTCGAATACCTCTGGCGAAGAAATTTCATCTGCCTGTCAAGCGAGGCGCGTATCCGCGAATCGATAGTATTCAGCCTTATGTACAGCTCCTTCATGTCGGGCACGGCAAGCTCCGCCGCGTTGGAGGGGGTCGCCGCGCGCAAATCCGCCACAAAGTCCGAAATCGTGAAATCCGGCTCGTGACCCACCGCGGAAATCACCGGTATCGCAGAGCAGTAAATCGCCTCCGCGACCCGCTCATCGTTGAACGCCCACAGGTCTTCCATGGAGCCGCCTCCGCGTCCCGCTATAATCACCTCTCCCAGCCCATGCCGGTTTGCGTAGTCAAGCGCGTACGCTATCTCTCCCGGCGCTTCCTCGCCCTGCACCCTCACCGGCAGCAGTATTACCTCGCACACGGGATAGCGCTTTCTGAGTATCCTCAGCATATCCCGCACAGCCGCCCCCGCCGGGGAGGTAATGATACATATCCTCTGCGGATACTTCGGTATGGGACGTTTTCTGCTCTCGTCAAAGTAGCCCTTATCGCCCAGCCGCTTCTTAAGCTGCTCAAAAGCCAGATACAGCGCCCCCGCGCCCTCGGCGATCATCTCCGAAGCGTACAGCTGATAAAGCCCGTCCCGGGGGTAGACCGATATCCTGCCCCGGATGATAACCTTCATTCCGCTCTCAGGGCGAAACACGAGCTTTGAGGCTTCGCCCCGGAACATTACCCCCTTCAGAACCCCGTTTTCGTCCTTCAGCGTAAAATAGTGATGCCCCGAGGGGTATATCTTGTAGTTTGAAAGCTCGCCCTTTATGTAGACGTCCGCAAGCCGCCTGTCCGATTCGATGAGCTGCTTTATCCATTGGTTTATTTCGGATACCGAATAAACTCTATCTGATTGCATCTGCTTCTCCTGTCTTTCGCGCGGCGGTTTTTTGTGCGCCACCCCCGCAATTCCTATCCGCAAAGCCTTGAGGCAAGGTACGCTATGCCCGCCGCATTGTCGGAGGAGTGCTCAGGCCTGGCAAATATACAGCCGTGCCTCTGTTCCAGAGCCGCCTTTATACCTCTGTTCGACATGACCCCGCCGACACAAAGCACCGGCATATCCCGATACTCGCCGCTCTCCTTTACCCGGCACAGAAGCTTGTCCAGTATCCGCGTCACCGAGCCCAATGTGAAGGCGGCGACGTCGCACGGTTTTTCGCCCGCTTCGACCTGCTTTATTATCTGGTTTTCCATCCCCGAAACCGAAAAATCAAATCCGTTAAATTTAGGGATAAAATATCTGCCGCTGACGCTCTGCGCGGCCAGCTCCTCAAGCTGCCTCCCCGACGGAAACCCAAGCCCCAAAAGCCTGCCGCAGCGGTCGATAAGCTGCCCCACAGCCAAGTCGTTCGAGCCGCCAACCCGGCTTGCGGCTATATTTTTCCCGCGCGGAGCCACATGTAAAAGCTCCGAGGTTCCCCCTGAAATATGCAGAGCCAAAAATTCTCCGTCCAGAATATCGCACCTGCCCGCCGACCACGCCCCCGCCGCGATGTGACCCTGCTGATGGGAAAGCCCGGCGAAGGGTATGTCCAGCAGCTTTGAGATCATCTCGCCCTGTGTCTTGCCCGCGAGAAAACAGGGCATGTATGACCCTTCGACCTCGCGCGGCCGTGTGGAAGCCGCAACCGCCGCAATACCGGGCAGCCCCCGCTCCGCGTATTTCGTCCTGTAATTCTTCACAAGCTCGTCAAACACCTCCGGCAGCCTGCTCACATGCATGAAGAGGGCGTCGCTCTGTCTCAGCCCCAGCGAACCCGTTTCCACGGTCAGTATTCTTCCCGCGGCGAACATTTCACCGCTTATGCTGTCGTACAGCGCGGCGGAGGTTGTATAATTTGATGTGTCAAACCCGGCAAACAGGCTCAAAACCCGCTCCTTTCGTGCTGCATAAACGCACCCAGCACCCCATTTACATAAGCGGGCAGCTCCTCGTCGTCGTATTTCTTGCACAGCTCGACCGCCTCGTTTATTGACGCCTTGGGCGGTATCTCCGGCATATAGAGCAGTTCAAACATACACAGGCGGAGGATCGACTTGGAAACCTTTGATATCCTGTCGAAGCTCCACTTCACGGAATATTTTTCCAGATACCCGTCAAGCTCCGGCATATGCTCATATACACCGTTGCAAGCCCTGAGGATATACGGCTTTTGGTCGTCGCCCGGATAATCCTTATATATCTCTGTTTCATCGGAAAAAGAAGCAAAGCCCTCTTCAGACATGCGGTAGCCTATAACCTCAGCTGAGCGCTCCGAATTAAAATCCAGTTCAAACACGATATGCATTGCGACTTCTCTTGCTGTACTTCTTTTCATTGGAATGTAGTTCCTTTTACGCGTTATTCTTAGTATATTTATCTAATCAAAATATAATGCTTGCTGGTGCAATCATTATATAGTCTTTGGGCTGGTGTGTCAATGCCGTTTGCGGCTTGGAGGTTCGGTTTTGGTTCTGTGTAATATGGTTCCGGCAGAAAATGCAGCAGATTTTCAATCAGGCAAACCGCTTTTGTATGGTATCTTTAAAAGAAAGCATAAAGACGCCCCGCAGAACCGAGCGTTTTTATGCCTTCTTTAATAAAATGTTATTTTATCATTTCAAACTCGACTGAATAGAACCTGCCAGATATTGGCATCACAATTCTGTAATGCCCCTCAATCCACTCAAAATCCCATATATCAAGCTGGATTGTTGTGTGAAATTCTTCCCCCCAGCGCAAGGCGGCACCAAAATCGTTCCAAACAACGTTATGCTTTAGACCTAACTGATACCAGTCTCCGTCCATCTCGATTTCTATATAATGCTCCGGATATGCACCAACAAGTATAGTCTTTCCGTATGCCTCATTTTGTTCTCCGGTGATATTTTTCACTGTTACTATTATTTCATCGGAGCCGATTTCAAAAGTGTCATATTCAATAGTAAGCTTCACTTGAGGGTTTTCCTGCTCTATAACAAATTCAGATACGGAAAGCTTCTCCTTAAGTTTTTCCTTTGCATTGTCACAACTGGTGACAGCAATTAGGAAAAAACAAAGAATCATTAACGCGCAAGCACACCCAACAGACCTGCTTCCTTGCAATCTCATCTGCCGGCACTAATATCTGACTGCGCCCAATGCGCTTAACGCATTTCCGGCAAAAGTAAATACTGCATAAGTACCATCGTGTCCCTTATGTACGCCAGAGGCAAACCTTGATGCAGTCATATAATATATCAAACCGCCGCTGTCTCCTGTGGCGCTCTGGTAATCAGCGGCATACAAATATTGAGTTATACCATACAGCGAGTCATATACCGCATAATTTTTAGATGTTACGTATAGAGCTGTTATTTCAGCTTCATTTAAAAAATCAATATTAATAATTATACTCCTTTAATTTGAAATATTTTTTTATTTTATATCATAATTTATATTTTTTATTATAACACAATTATATTTAAAATACAATAAGCACGTTTGCGAAGAAGTACGGTGAAAGAATCCCGGAAAAAACATATAAAATCGGTATGTCTATTGTATTGAGACCATAATATGTTATAATAGCGTTACAGCAATTTCAAAGAGCAATATTTCTTTCTCATAAATTTCTATTGCCGGAGGGATGATTGTAATGGCGGATAACAGGGATTATATATCGAATACGGACAGCGAGGGAACCATCAACATTTCCGAAGATGTGGTCGTCTCAATTGCGGCGCTTGCCACCAGAGAGGTCGAGGGGATATCCGGGCTTTCGGCGCCGACCGGAAAGGATTTGAGCGAGCTTCTGAGCGGCAAGAAAAACATGTCGAAGGGGGTGCGCATCAACATCGACGGCAACAGCGTAAATCTGGACATGTACGTCAAAGTCAAATACGGGGTTAAAATTCCCGAAGCCGCCGCCGCGCTTCAAAGGGCGGTGGAGTCCTCCATCGCTTCTATGACCGGGCTTGAGGTGGAGTGCCTGAATATATACGTCGTCGGAATCGACTTCTTCGGCGCTCCCGGCGAGAAAGCTCAGGACTGAAACAGGTCTCTGCGGCGCAAGTGTTAGACTGTCTTAAGGGATTGCAGCAAGGCGGCTCGATGTGGACATCGAGCCGCCGTGCTGCAATCCCTTATTTACGTGTTTTTGTCGGTGACCTTCATCTCTTTTAGGTTGCCCTGCTTTTTAGCTCGCTCCCCAAGCTCATCCTCCAGCTCGGTGAGCGCGATCCCCTTCTCCGCCATAAGCACAAGCAAATGGTAGGTCAAATCGGCAATTTCGTATAAAATTTCACTGTTTTCGTTATTTTTCGAAGCTATTATCACTTCCGCGCACTCTTCTCCGACCTTCTTTAAAATCTTGTCTATTCCCTTGTCAAACAAATATGCCGTGTAGGAACCCTCCGCAGGATTTTCCTTGCGCGACAATATGACCTTGTACAACTCGTTTAATGTATCCATCATAGACTCCCCTGTCCGTTTCTTAATTTTTATAGGCGGGTTAACTTTAGAATGAGTTCCTTTTCCGGCTTAAAGCCGCAATAGACTTCCCCGCAAAAATGAAACTTTTGCTTACACAAGCATTGAAAATACTTGTGTAATGAAATTCACAAAGTGAATTTCGCTGGAAAGTCTAATATATATGCGTAAAGCCGGAAAAGGGCTTTACGCATTCTTAAGTTAACCCGCCGTTCACTCGCTCCACAGCTTCGTATAAAAGCAGGAGTCCTCCCCGGTATGGCAGACCGGACCCGCGGGCACGCATTTGTAGAGAAGGGTGTCGGTGTCGCAGTCCGTGTATATCTCCTTGACATACAAAAAGTTGCCCGACGTTTCCCCCTTGTTCCACAGCTTGCCCCGCGACCTGCTGTAAAACCACGCCGTCTTTGTTTCAATCGTTCTGTTCACGGCCTCCCTGTTGCTGAAGGCGACCATCAGCACCTCATTTGTCGAGGCGTGCTGAACCACCACAGGAATAAGCTCCGACTTTGTGAACAAATTCATCACATGCTTATTGTTGTAAATATAAATGGCCGTTTTCAAATTTATGTCGCCTGTGTAGACGGCCTTTCCCACTATAGCGCCGAACAGATCCATTTTGTGCAGCGCCTCTATGTCTTCAAGCGACGACACTCCGCCTGAGGCAATAATGTTCGCAGATATCGTCCGTTTCAGCTGTTCGAGCATTTTTATGGGGGGACCCGTAAGCATCCCATCCCTTTCAATATCCGTGAAAATGAAGGTCTTAACCCCCATCTCCGACATATTGGCGGCAAATTCGACCCCCTTAATTCCGGAGGGCTTGGTCCACCCCGAAATCCTTACCTCCCCCGCAAGCGTATCAACTCCAACCGCGATTTTGTCGCCGTACTTCCCCACCGCTTCCTTTACGAAGTCGGGTTTTTCAACCGCCGCGGAACCGATTATCATTCGCTTTGCCCCCGCCTCCGCGAGCATGTCCAAGGTGCGCATATCGCGTATTCCGCCGCCAACCTCGACATTTAAGCCTGTCGCACGAATGACATCTCCGATTATTTTGTAGTTCTTTCCCTCTCCGTTCAGCGCGCCGTCCAGGTCCACCATGTGCAGCCATACCGCGCCCGCGCTTTCAAATTCCTTCGCTGTCGCGAGCGCATCGGCGGCTACCTCATGCACGGTGTCAAAGCTCCCCTTTTCCAGCCGGACGCAATGACCGTCCTTCAAATCGATCGCCGGTATAATATACATATTGCCTCCCCAATAAGCTTTGCAATTTCTTGCTTTATCATTCAATCCTTCCGGATATTGCGGGCGCGGTCTACAGTACGCCCTTTGACGAGCTCACCGAGCTTCCCGTCACCCTTACCGCCTCTTTAAGCGCCCTTGCGCACGCCTTAAAGATCGCCTCGCATATGTGATGCGAATTGCTGCCGTATTCGCTCCTTATGTGGAGGGTTATTCCCGCGTTGAAAGCAAAAGCCCGGAAAAATTCCTCCGCAAGGCACGCGTCAAAATTGCCTATCGCCTGCTGCGGAAATTCAGCGTCGAATTTCAGGTATGCCCTGCCGCTTATGTCCACCGCCGCGAAAGCCAGCGCTTCGTCCATGGGTATGTACGCGCTGGAAAAGCGCTCGATACCCAGCTTATCCCCCAAAGCCTGCTTAAACGCCATACCCAGCACGATGCCTATGTCCTCGACCGTGTGATGCGAATCGACCCGGAGATCGCCCTCAGCCTTCACCTCCAGCCCGAAGCCGGAGTGAATCGAAAAGGAAGCGAGCATATGGTCGAGGAAGCCAACCCCCGTTTCAAGCTTTGCGGGACCCCCCTCCAGGTTCAGGCAAAGCGTGATGTCAGTCTCCTTTGTTTCCCTTTTGATCTCAGCCTTTCTTTCCATGCTTGTTAACCGTCCTTTCCCTGACCGTGCGCCATTTTAAAATTCATCCCTTTATCCTTCTCACCGATATGGAATTCGCGTGCGCGTCCAGCCGTTCCTTTTTCGCCATGCTCACTATGTCGTCCGAAACCTCAGCCAGCGCTTCCCTGGAGTATTCAATGACGCTCATCTTCTTGAGAAACGAGTCCACCGACAGCGGGGAAAAGAAGCGCGCCGTGCCGGATGTGGGAAGCACATGGCTGGGTCCCGCCATGTAGTCCCCCAGCGGCTCAGGCGTATATTTCCCCAGGAACACCGCCCCCGCGTTGCGTATCTGCGGAAGCAGCTCCCGCGGATTTTCCGTCATGATTTCCAAATGTTCAGGCGCGCACACATTCCCAAGCTCGCACGCAGTCCTCAAGTCCCCACATATTATTATTCCCCCGAAGCTTTCCAGCGCCCCCGCCGCGATGTCCCTTCGCGGCAGCTTTTCAAGCTGTATCCCGACCTGTTTTTTTACCTCGTCCGCAAGCGCGGCGCAATCGGTGATGAGAATACAGCTTGCCAGCCTGTCGTGTTCCGCCTGGCTTAAGAGGTCCGCCGCCACATATTCGGGCTCCGCCGTGCCGTCCGCGATGATCAGGATTTCCGAAGGTCCCGCAACCATGTCTATATCCACCGTCCCGTAAGCCATACGCTTGGCCGACGCGACATAGGCGTTTCCCGGTCCCACCAGCTTGTCGACCTGCGGGATAAATCCCGCGCCGTAGGTGAGCGCCGCCACAGCGTGAGCGCCGCCGCAGGCGATGATCCTGTCAACTCCCGCTATCTTCGCCGCCGCCAGAACCTCGTCGCTTAAAAAATCGGTCGGCGGGGTGACCATTATGATTTCCTCCACCCCCGCAACCTTCGCGGGTACCGCCGTCATAAGAACCGACGACGGATACGCCGCCGTCCCCCCCGGCACATATATCCCAAGCCTTTGGATTCCTCTCACTATGCAGCCCACAGCCGCTCCGCCGCCGCCCCATTCGCCGCTGACGGTCAGCAGCTTCTCCTGATAGCTCCGTATGTTTGCCGACGCCCTCTCCATCGCGCGGATAAGCTCCGGCGAGCACCGTCCGTACGCGTCCTCCGCTTCCCGAATGGATATTTCGCGGGGCGGCGCTTTGTCAAAGCGGAGGGAATATTCCTCCACCGCGGCGTATCCCCGCGTCTTAACAGCCCACATGATCTCGGACACCGCCGCGTCAATTTCACTGCCTACGTCACCGGCGCGGAGCTTTATGCCATTGATAAAATCAAACTCGTCTTTGCCGTTTGCCGCAACTGTCTTTAACATATCTGTGACCACCCTTTGTCATTTTATACCAATTTCGCCCTCAGCCTGTCAACAAAGTCGTCCGCAAGCGATTTATTCATCTTCATCGAGGCTATGTTTATGATAAGCCGGGCGCTGATATTGCAGAAAAATTCCACAGGCTCAAGCCCGTTTTCCCTGAGGGTAGTTCCGGTTTCCACTATGTCCACAATGGCGTCGGACAGACCGAGCAAGGGGGCAAGCTCCACAGAGCCGTCGATTTTGATTATTTCAGTATTCAACCCCTTTTTATCAAAGAAGCTCTTCGCCACATTGGGATACTTTGTCGCTATCCTCAGGTCTCTCGTCTTGCCGAAGATATCCTCGCCCTTCTTTGCGCAAAGCGCAAAGCGGCACTTCCCAAAGCCGAGGTCCAGAACCTCATAAAACGAATTCCCCTGCTCCAGGATAGTGTCCTTCCCCACGATTCCCAGGTCGCACACCCCGTTTTCAACATAGGTTATCACATCCGCCGACTTGGCGAGCACTATGTCCAGCGGATAGTTCGGCAGCGAATGGATCAGCCGCCTTGTATCCTCCCTCAGCGGAGAACAGTCCAGCCCCGCCCTTTCAAACAGCTCCGCGGATTTTTTTTCTAAACGCCCCTTAGTAAGGGCTAGTTTCAATCTCATAACAATATCCTCATTACGTTCTCTCTAGGTAAACGCTGTTGAATTCATTTTAATTAAATCAAAAGTGGCGAAAAGCCGTAACTGAGCCACTTTTGATTTGACCTTGATCAGCGTTTACCTTGCCCTCGAGCTAGTTTCAATCTCATAACAATCCCTCGATATCGTCCGTTATCCCGTTGCTTGTAACTATCTTTAGGGCGGCGCCCTTTTCCCCCGCGAGCCTGCGGCTCTCCTCCACGCTGTTTAGAGTGGAAAGCTCGCAGCAGACTCCGCTCATTTTTATATATTCGAGCGCTTCGCCGAGACAGCCGTTTTCATAGTGCAAAACGACAGGCGTCTCCGTCTTCGTTTCCCCGGCGCTCCCCGGCAGGGAGTCAATGTTTAACCCGAAACCGATCGCTTCCGCCTCCGCGCCAAACGAGCTTGTAAGATAGTCGTACCTTCCGCCTTTCAGCACCGCTTCCCCGACTCCCTCCGCAAAGCCCTGAAAAACTATTCCGGTATAGTACTCGATCTGCTGTACAAGCCCCATGTCAAAACGTATTTTATCCTCATAGCCCGCCCTTTTCAGCTCGAGGAACAGGTTCTCAAGATACTCGACGCACTCGGCGGCCTGCGGCACGGAGGACAGCTTCCTTGCTTCACCCAGTATTTCATCACCGCCGAACATACCGACAAGCTTTTTGAGCGCCGCCGCCGCCGACGTATCGCCAAACGGCTGCAATATGTCGCCCAGCGCGGCATAGTTCTTCCGCTCAACCGTTTTGCGTATCTCCTCCGCGGTCTCCGTGTCGTCGGTCAGCTCGCTTATCAGCGCTTTAAACAACCCGCAGTGACCGATTTCAATGTGGAATTTCTCAACCCCACACTCCTCAAGCGCCGAGATAGCCAGGGTGATAACCTCCAGATCCGCCCTAAGCCCGCCGGCTCCGATAAGCTCCGCCCCCGCCTGCACCGTTTCGGCGCTGGAGCCTGTGTGAGCCGCTCCTGAACGAAATACGCTTTGGATGTAAAAAACTCTCTGCGGCAGTGCCAAATGCTTAAGCTTCGCCGCAAACACCCTGGCGACAGGCGTTGTACTGTCAGGGCGCAGCACCAGTATCCTGCCGTCACGGTCGATAAGCTTATACATATTTTCTTCAAACGGGGCATTCCCGGTTCTTGTGAACGTGTCATAGTATTCCAGGGTCGGCGACTTCATCTCACCGTAGCCGTGTTTGCTGAACATACGGGACAGGGCGTTTTCAAGGGTCCGCCTCTTGCCGCACTCATCGAACAGATAATCCCGCGTTCCGTTTGGTATATTCGCATTATATTTACTCATTTACAGTTACAACCTCACCCGCAGCAATCGTATTATTGTGATATCAGTTTATCATACTAAATCAGAAAAGTCAACCATTATATTTCCTTTGCAATACCTCAAAATGCCCCTCCCCTTTTCCACGGCTCTATTGACAATCCCTTCCATCAACATTATAATCAATGAATAAATAAAATCAAATATCCCCGCCGGCGCAGGTCATTTTGATTCCCGCATAACCATGCCGGTTCGTATTTGCAGCGATATTCACGAAAGGATAATTAACACACATGTTGGTAAAAGATTTGTACAGATCGGAGCGTCCGGTGGTCTCGTTTGAAATTTTCCCTCCGAAAAAGGACGCTGACATCGACAGCATTTACAAAACGCTTGGGCAGATATCCACGCTCTCTCCGGATTTTATCAGCGTGACATACGGCGCGGGAGGCTCCGGCAACGTAAATAAAACGGCGGAGATTGCCGAGCTCATTGAGAAGCAATATGGGATTCCGGCGCTTGCGCACCTTACCTGCGTCGGAGCTGACAGTGAAAAAATCCGACGGACACTCGACGGGATGAACAGCAAAGGGATACGCAATACCCTTGCCCTTCGAGGCGATCTGCCAAACGGTCAGCCCTTTGATGGCGGTTATAAATACGCGGAGGACCTGATCCTGGAAATTCATAACCGCGGAGACTTCTGTGTCGGCGCGGCGTGTTATCCCGAGGGACATATCGACTGCGACGACCTGACCGCCGACATCGACCGCCTGCGCCGCAAGCAGGAGACCGGCGCGGACTTTCTGATTTCACAGCTTTTCTTCGACAACGATATCTTTTTCCGCTTTTTGGACAGGGCGCGCGGCGGAAGCGTAACGCTGCCGATATCCGCGGGGGTCATGCCTATCCTGGGGCGTCAGCAAATCGAGCGGATGATTTTCATGTGCGGCGCTTCCCTCCCGTCCGGCATCATAAAGCTGCTGCACAAATATGAAGATAGCCCCAATGATCTGCGCAAAGCGGGTATTGAGCACGCGGCGAAGCAGCTTGACGGCTTGCTCAGACAGGGCGCAGACGGCGTACACATCTACACCATGAACAAGCCGGATATCGCGGAATATTGCATGAGATATATAGGCAGGATAAAGTAATGGAAAAATCGAAGGCGGAGGTCCTTCGCTACCTGGGCCGCCGGAATCAGGAGGTATCTCCGCAGCTTGACTCGCTTATTGAAGAATGTATGCTGCTCATGGGCGAAGCCGCGGCTCCCCGCCATGTCCGCAAAACCTTCGGCATACAGCTCCGGTCTGACGGCATACAGGTCGAAAATTCGGGACTTCTCCTGTGCGGAGAGGACATTTCCCGCCACTTGACCGGATGCGGGAGTGTTGTCCTGCTGGCGGCGACCCTCAGCGTCCCGGCGGACAATCTGATCCGGCGCTGGGAAAACGCCGACCTCACCCGTTCATTGGTGCTTGACGCCTGCGCCGGGCAGCTCATCGAGCAATACCTCGATGAAATTGAAGCTCAGATCTGCCATGAGGCGGGGGAAACCGGTCTGACCGTCACTTCGCGGTTCAGCCCCGGTTACGGCGACCTGCCGCTGGATATCCAGCCAAAGCTGCTCGCGGTACTGGACGCCGGTAAGAAAATCGGTCTCACCTGCACCGAGAGCCTGATTCTGCTGCCGCGCAAGTCGGTCACCGCAATCCTCGGACTTGGGAAAGGCGTACACGACAAACCGGAAGGCTGTGAGGGCTGCCTTTTGAACAAAACCTGCGCCTTTAGGAAAGGGGAAAACATATGACAAATATACAGGACTTGACCCGGGACAGGATTTTGCTCTTTGACGGCGCAATGGGCACCATGCTTCAGAACCGCGGATTAATTCTGGGTGAGCTGCCGGAGCTTTTAAATCTCAGCAATCCTGAGGTTATCACAGATATCCATCGGGAATATGTACTTGCGGGCGCGGATGTAATCACGGCAAACACCTTTCAGGCGCATGAGCTGAAGCTGGGAAATACGCACAGCGTCGAAGCTGTCGTAGGCGCGGGAGTGCGCTGCGCGCGGGACGCGGGCGCGCGGCTGGTGGCGCTGGACGTCGGACCGCTGGGGCAGCTGATGGAGCCGATGGGAACCGTCAGCTTTGAGCGCGCCTACGAAATATTTTCCAGGCAAATGCTCGCGGGAGAAAAAGCCGGAGCCGACCTTATTCTTATTGAGACCGTCTCCGACCCCTATGAGGCGAAAGCCGCAATCCTCGCCGCCAGGGAAAACACCGGATTGCCGGTCATCTGTTCCATGACCTTTCAGGGTGACGGGCGCACCTTTGTGGGCTGTGACCCGCTTACCGCGACGGTAATATTGCAGGACCTCGGCGTAGACGCTCTCGGCGTCAATTGCTCGCTGGGTCCCGAATCCCTGAAACCTGTTATAGACACTATGCTGAAATACTCCCGCCTGCCGGTGATCCTCCAGGCAAACGCGGGGCTGCCCGCTATCCGCGAGGGACAAACGGTCTACGAGCTGGGCGCCGAAGCATATGCGGCGCAGGTTGCCGAAATGGTGCGGCAGGGCGTGAGTATCGTAGGAGGCTGCTGCGGCACAACGCCGGAATACATCCGGCTGCTCAGCAAGCTTATCCGTGACATTCGCCCGGTGAAAACAAGACCGCTTCGCGTCAGCGCCTGCACCTCCGGAACCCAGACGGTGATACTGGACGGAGTGACGACTGAAATCGGCGAGCGGCTCAACCCCACCGGGAAGAAAAAGATGCAGCAGGCGCTGCGTTCGGGAGACACCGCCTACCTCACAGGCGAGGCGATCACTCAGGTGCAGGCCGGGGCGCAGGTGTTGGACGTAAATGTTGGCTTGCCCGAAATCGACGAGCCGGCGGTGCTTTCAAAGGTGATTCGTGCGGTTCAGGGCGTGACCGGAGCGCCGCTTCAAATTGACAGCTCCGATCCCGCCGCCATCGAAGCCGCGATTCGTATCTATAACGGCAAGCCTATCATCAATTCGGTCAACGGGAAAAAAGATGTAATGGAGCGGATATTTCCGCTCGTAAAAAAATACGGCGCGCTTGTGGTCGGGCTTACCCTGGATGAGGACGGCATACCTCCGACCGCCCCCGGACGGCTTGAAATTGCCCGGCGTATTCGGGATACCGCCGTGTCCTTTGGTATTCCGGAGGAAAATTTACTCATCGACTGCCTTGTTCTCACGGCGTCCGCGCAGCAGGCGCAGGTGAAGGAGACGCTTGCCGCGATCCGCATGGTTAAGGCGGAGCTTGGTCTGAAAACGGTGCTCGGGGTCAGCAACGTATCCTTTGGTCTGCCTAACCGCGAAATGATAAACGCCGCCTTCCTTGCCGCGGCGCTCGGCGCGGGTCTGGACGCCACAATCTCCAATCCGCTTTCACACCGTTACCGCGAGGTGCTCGACGCCTACCGCGTACTCAGCGGGGAGGACAAGGACGCTATCCTATATATAGGCAAGCATACCGAGGCGTCAAAACCGGCTGTGTCCGCCGAAGCCGAGCTGACCCTTGCCGATATCATAGAACAGGGGCGCAAGGAGCAGGTTGCGGGAAAGGTGGCAAAGCTGCTGAAGAACACCCCGCCGCTTGACATTATAGATGGCGAGTTTATTCCGGCGCTTAATCGGGTGGGCAAGCGCTTTGAAACCGGCGAAATATTCCTGCCGCAATTGATGCTGTCGGCGCAGGCGGTGCAAAACGGCTTTGCCGTGATAAGCGAGCGGATGCTGAAATCCGGGGAACAGCGGCAGTCAAAGGGTAAAATTCTGCTGGCAACTGTTCACGGGGATATCCACGACATCGGAAAGAACATCGTGCGTATGCTGCTTGAAAATTACGGCTATGAGGTTATTGATCTGGGCAAGGATGTACCCGCCGAAGCTGTGGTAAACGCCATTCGCGAACAAAATATCCGGCTTGCGGGCCTGAGCGCGCTGATGACCACCACCGTCAAAAGCATGAAGGACACCATCGCGGCAGTCCGCGGGGCGGGGCTGCAATGCACCTTCTTTGTCGGGGGGGCGGTTTTAAACGATGAGTACGCGAAATTTGTCGGCGCGGATTACTACGGCAAGGACGCGATGGAGAGCGTCGCCATCGCCAACCGGTTTTTTGCCGCGGAGCCTGCGGAAAATTCTTAAAGGTCTGAATAATCCGCCGCGTCGGCGCGGCATTTTGAGCTCGCGTATCGGACGGACTTCTCTTTAGCCGTTCCCGGAAACAGCGAAAGCCGTCACCCTCACGATATATTTGCGGCGGAAACAACACAGACGAACCATCTTCAGCGAGCTTATCTCGCCATGGATGGTTCGTCTTGTATTCCTCCGGCAAAAAGCTCTCTGCCAGCCTCAGGTTGAAAGTATTATAAAAATTGGACAAAAAATCTCCGTTTTTGCGGACTTTAATTGGTAATATCAAATAAAATTTAGAAATGCAAATTTAAGTAAATTCCCTATAAAAGGTAAAATTTATCTTGATTTTCCAATTGGAAATATATATAATACGATTGTCTATATTTAAAAAGAATATTTTGTCAAAATGTACTTCAAAAAGATCATTAGGCGGAATATTGCGAAACGGAGGTAATGTTACAAATTATGAGCTTAAATGATGAAATAGACGAATCGACGATAAAAAGGCTCAAAGATGAATTGCGCGAGTAACTAAAAACGATGGTAGCAGCGTCAGGTATATAAAAAATGAAACGGAGAGAAATCGGAATATGAAAAATTTATCGGTTAGCAAGAAATTAATTGTGGGGTTTGGCATTGTAATTGTTTTGGCAGTCCTTACAGGCATGGTTGGAATTTTCGGTATGAATTCGATTAATACCGGCACAAATACGATTGCGCTGCGTGCGAATGTCGGCATTTTAATGGGCGACCTGACGACGACAATACGTGAAACGCAGTCTGTTTACCGTAAAGCGGCTTTGCACGCCGCACTGGACCAAAAAACAGACTTTGACGCTGAAATCGCGGCAGTTCCCTCTACTTTATCCATCGTTGAAGAATTGGACAGTCTGATCATTACGCCTTCGGTTCGCGATAAATTTAATGATATGCTGGCCGTAAAGAAAAGTTACGACAGCGCAAAGGAAGTATATGAAACCGAATTAAACGCGGCGCTGAACGAAAAGGACACAAGTCGAAGCACGCAGATGGCTTTAGCCGCAATGTCTAATTTTGCCGGGCCAATGTTGAATTATTTTACCTCCGCCGACAATCTTTCAAGTTTTTGTCAAACACTTATAAACGACGGCGTGGTTGAAGCCAATAATACATTTGTAATGATGCTGACAATTTCTATCGTTATACTTGCGGTTTCTGTCATAGCGGCAGTTATTATTGGCATCGCGGTTTCAAAATCAATAAGCAATCCTCTAACTCTTCTTTCCGTCTTTATGCAAAAGGCGGGTTCCACAGGCGATCTGACCCTTTCCCCGGAAGATGTGAGGAATATAGAAAATTTCTCTGACGCCAAGGATGAAATCGGAAGTACCATTGGTTCCGCCAGCATATTTGTTGGACGGATAACCGAGATAAGCAAACAGCTTACAGCCATATCGGACGGTGATTTGACCCAGGAAATTAAGTTGCTTTCCGAGCAGGACACGATGGGTATGGCGCTGAAGAATATGCTTGAAAACCTCAATTCCATGTTTAGTGAAATCAACACCTCCTCCGAGCAGGTATCCAGCGGCTCACAGCAAATTGCCTCCGGAGCACAGCTGCTCGCCTCCGGTTCAACCGAACAGGCGGCTACAATTCAGGAGCTGTCCAGCTCCATTTCGGAGATTTCAACAGCGATCACCGAGGCGTCCTCCTCGGCGCAGAAAGCGGCGGAGCTGGCAAACGAGGTCAAAGGTAAAGCGCTGCAAGGTTCAGATCAGATGACACAGATGATGGTCGCGGTGGGAGAAATCAACGATGCGTCACAGAACATCAGCAAAGTCATCAAGGTCATCGACGATATCGCGTTCCAAACCAACATCCTCGCCTTGAACGCTGCGGTGGAGGCAGCCCGCGCGGGCTCGGCGGGGAAGGGCTTCGCGGTAGTGGCCGAAGAGGTGCGCAGCCTTGCCGCCAAGAGCGCGGAAGCGGCGAAAGAAACCGGTGCTCTTATTGAATCGTCTATCAGCAAAGCGGGGCTTGGGGTGAAAATTGCCCAGGGGACGAGCGAATCGCTAAAGGAAATTGTAGACGGCATAATGGTATCAAGCCAGATTTCAAGTGAGATCGCTCAAAGCACCAGTAATCAGTCGTCGGCGATAGCGCAGATCAACGTCGGCATCGACCAGGTGGCACAGGTGGTACAACAGAACAGCGCGACTGCCGAAGAATCCGCCGCAGCTTCGGAGGAACTGAGCGGACAGTCCGATATGTTACGGCAGTTGATTGCGCAGTTTAAGCTGAAAGACGGCGGCAAGATGTACCGCAGCTTGCCGCCAGCGAACAAATCCGCACAAAAACGGCACTCAATCTCAATGCCTGATGAGGATAATTTATCTTTCGACACAAGCGGCAGAGTTCTCGGTAAATATTAACTGAACCGATTTATCGGGAAGATTGCATGGTAAAAATCGAACCGCCGTGAAGCAATAAGCTTCATGGCGGTTCCCTAGTTTGTCAAAGAAACACAGTTTTCACCTCGTGAAAACTGTGTTTCTTTGACAAACTACCATCCACCTCCACAAAAAAACGTGAAGGTGGATGTACAGAACTTGCAAGGATATGGTGGGCCTTCACGGACTCGAACCGCGGACCGACCGGTTATGAGCCGGTTGCTCTAGCCAACTGAGCTAAAGGCCCTTGTTGTGTAATACCGCTGCCAGGGGCAACGGTATTACTTTTTGGCTCCCCAAGTTGGACTCGAACCAACGACCCTGCGGTTAACAGCCGCATGCTCTACCAACTGAGCTATTGAGGATTATAAGCGGAAACGTTTTTACACTTCCGCTATTTGGGGAACCCACAAGGTTATAACCCTGTGTCGGCGCCACTTATTTTCCCGGACCGTCTCCAGTCAAGTATCTTCAGCAGAAACGAGCTTAACTACCGTGTTCGAAATGGGAACGGGTGGACCCTCGTCCTAATCAGCACCGACTTT
>JAISEG010000009.1 GCA_031264245.1 Oscillospiraceae bacterium | reverse complement strand
GCGGTGGAGGCCTGGAAGAGGATGTTGTTCTTTGTGAACGCTGTCATCTCTTTAGCCATGTCTACGTCGCGGATGCGGCTTTCAGCGGCCTGGAGGTTCTCAGCCGAGGTGTCGAGGTTGGCTATCTTGAAGTCGAGGCGGTTCTGGAGAGCTCCGAGAGCCGCGCGCTGGGTGGAGACCTGGTTGATTGCGTTGTTGACTTCGGTGATGGCGCTTGACGCGGAGTTTTGCGTCTTTATGCTGGAGAATGAAATACCGAGCATTGCCGAGTTCATGGCGTCGATATTGATAGAGAGCTCATCGTTCTCGTTTGCGCCCGTCTGGATGATCATGGCTTTTCCGCTCAACTGCTTGATCGCCAATGTAGTACCAGTAAACTTCCCGGAAGTACCTGCTATATCGGCGTCGCTGATCTTATCAAACTCAATTACAATACCTTTGTCTCTGAAGACCGCGGAGGTGTCGTTGAGACCGACGCGCACGGTTTCACCGTCTATGGTGATATCAACGGAGCCGGGGGTTTCAACGGCGGGTCCCGGGGTTACACCGTTCGAGAAAGCAAACTTGTTTCCGTTGATCAGACCCTTGAGGGCGTTGGCGCCGCTGATGTCATCGGAGAAGTTGCCTCCGGCGATACCGTCCAGCTTAAGAGTGCCGACGCCGGAGAAAGAAACGGTTGTGCCGCTAGCTGTCAACGAGGTCAGATCGACTTTCTCGGTCTGGCTGACGATCTCGCCCAAGGAGTTGCGCAGAATAAGCTGCATCTCGGAAGCTTTTTCCCCTATCGCTTCGAGGGTATAGGTCATTCCGTTGTTCGCGTTGGTTTTGTAGCCTGTGAAGGTTGCGTTTATAGAGATCAAACCGTTGGCGTCGGTCGTACCGGCTGCCGCAGCAAATGTATTACTGCCATCTGGGGTAACTGTAGCGGCGGTGCCAGCTGTGGCGGGGGTTGTCGTCGCAGCGTTATACGCGAAAGACACGGCGAGATTGCCGGTGACTTTAGCGTTATCAACGACGATCCCCTTCCAGCCAGTAACGCTGGTGTTCGCGTTGTCAACGCTGTTGCGGAACTTCTGGAAGGTGCCGTCGATGAGGTTCTGGTCGTTGAAGCGTGTGCGTGAAGCGGTGTCGTCGATTTCCGCCTTCAATGCTGCAAACTCCTGCTGGAGAGCGCCGCGGTCGATTGTCTGCTCGTTGGTGTCGGAAGCGGACTGGACTGCCAGCTCACGCATACGCTGGAGGATGTTATGGGTGGACTGGAGAGCGCCCTCAGCCGTCTGAACCATGGAGATGGCGTCCTGAGAGTTCTTGCTCGCCATGTTCAAGCCGCGAATCTGCGCGCGCATTTTTTCGGATATGGCAAGACCCGCCGCATCGTCGCCCGCGCGGTTAATTCTGTAACCGGAGGACAGCTTCTCGACGTTTTTGCTTATTGCTGAGTTGTTGATGGTATACTGCCTGTGTGAGTTGATCGCTGTGATGTTGTTATTGATACGCATTTTAAATTTCCTCCCTGAAATTTAATAAAAATGATTTTCCGGACAAGGTCCGGTTTTGGTTTTTGAGCTTCCCTGCTCAAAAGCGCGTTAGCGGCTGAGGCTCTGTCTTCTGGCGCCTTCCGAAAGAGCTTCAGTCACAGCGCTTCTATATGGCATTATCGCGATAATCCGCCGCGGCTTTAGCTGTTTTTTGAAAAAATAAAATTTTTCTGGAAAAACTATTATTTTTCAATAAAAAATGGCTTCAACTTTTTTTGAATATTTTGTTGAAAACAGTCACAGAAGATGGTATCATGTCTATAATAAAATCATATAATGCGATAAATTTAATGTTCATACGGAGCGATAATCGGAACGGAGGACGGTGCGGACGGCCGATGACCGCCCCTACGGAGAATAATGTGTATAGGGGCGCGCGCCTGCATGTCCGCGGGAAATGGTTCGTTTTCGACAGAAAAATATTTTACGCGAATCAACTTGAAAAAGAGGATGGTTCTCAATGAGAGATTTTTTTACAAAGCTGCTTAAGCAGATATCCGATTTTTTATCCGGGCTTTCCTCGAAGGAAAAGAAGCGGCTGATACTGCTGGCGGTCGTGGTCGTGGGACTGGGTATAGCGGTCGCGCTCATTCTGGGCAGAGTGGAGTACAGCGTGCTCTACAACGACCTGAGCGCGGGCGAGGCGGGCGAGCTTTTACAGGAGCTTGAGGCAATGGGTATCCCGGTGAAAACTCAGGGGACGAGCACGATACTCATACCCAGCGACATGGTGACCGAGACGAGGATGCGGCTGAGCGCCGGGGGGTACCAGTCGGGAGACCTGGACTACAGCATATTCCAGCAGGGCACCGGCTTCGGCACCAACGACGCGGAGAAAAGCACCTACGCGCAGTATCAGCTCCAGCAGTTCATACGCACGCTGATACTCAAGGTGGACAAGATAAAGGAATGTACGGTCATACTCAGTATGCAAAAGGAGTCCTCCTACGTAAAATCCGCCTACAACCAACCGGCGACCGCCTCCATCCTTATTGAGGTGAAAAACGGAGGCACGCTGACCGGTCAGGAGGCGATTTCGCTGGCGGAGACGGTTTCCAAGGCGGTGCCGGGGCTTACGGTGGAAAATATCCGCATACTGGACACGAACCTGAACCTGTATTCGACCAATCAGGCAAGCCTTATCGACGGCGAGGGGAATATAAGCTACCAGATGCAGCTTGAGCAGACCACAAGGGATCGGATTGAGCAGCAGGTGCAAAATCTGCTGACCCCTGTGTTCGGCTACAACAGAGTTAAAAACACGGTGCACGTCGCGCTGAATTTTGACAGCGAGGTGGTTCAGTCGGTCGAATTCGCGCCGCCTGTTCCCGGGTCGGACGAGGGGCTTATTGTAAGCATGTCGGAGCTGTACGAAAACTCCCGGTACGCGGACGGCGCGGGGGGAGTGGTCGGCACCGATTCCAACGGCATGGGGACGGTGGAATACCCCTACGGCGAGCTGGGCGAGGATGAGCTTTACAGCAAGGTCCTGCGTGAGATGAACTACGAAATAAACGAGACGACGCGGCAGATCGAAAAGGCAAAGGGAGGAATAAGGGAGCTGTCCATCGCCATTATAATTGACAGCGGGGCGATTTCGGAGGACTACACAAGCAACGTGAGAAACCTTGTGGCAAACGCCATAGGAGTTGATGATACATACATATCCGTCGAGCGGCTGCCCTTTGTCATAACCGAAGACACCTTCTCCTCCGCCCTTGGGGAACAGGAAGCGTTTATGCGCTCCATGCAGATACGTGAAATTATAAGGATGGCGATAATCGGGATCATAATCCTTTTACTCGCTCTGGCGGTCATTTCACTCGTCAAGACCATTGTCAAGAGCGCCTCGTCAAGCAAACAGGGCGTGGTCATGGCGGACGGCACGGGGATGAACATCGACTATATCGCGGGGGACGACACGGAGGAAGAACTCCTTCGCAGGGACATAGAAATAACGAAATCCGAAGAAGTGGATAAGATTGAGAAATTTATTGACAAGGATCCACAGGCTGTTGCGCAGCTGCTGCGCAATTGGCTTTCGGATGAGTAAGGGGAGCCGGTATGCCTATTAATGACTTGACGCCGAAGGAAAAAGCCGCGATTTTGCTGATAAGCCTGGGAAGGGATTATTCGGCGGAGCTTTACAAGTATCTCAGCGAGGATGAAATAAGCCAGATGACGCTGGGCATCACAACGACCCGCAGGGTGGACGCCGAGACAAAGTCACAGATCATAAACGAATTTTATGAGCTGTGCCTTGCGCAGAAGTTTATCACAGAGGGCGGCATCGGGTACGCAAGGGACATACTTGAAAAGGCGCTGGGTCCGGAGAAGGCCAACGAGCTTATCATGAAGCTCTCGTCTTCCTTGCAGGTGCGCCCGTTTGACTTTATCCGCCGCACCGACGCGATACAAATATTGAACGTCATCCAAAACGAGCACCCGCAGACCATAGCGCTTGTGCTGTCCTACATCGACTCCAAGCAGGCGGCCGAGGTGCTTGCGGAGCTGCCGGAGCAGAGGCAGGCGGAGGTGATCGGGCGTATCGCCAACATGGGCAGCACCTCGCCGGAGTATGTGAAGGAAGCGGAGAGGATACTCGAGAGGAAGGTCAGCTCGATGGGGCTCAACGAGCAGATTTCAGTGGGCGGCATCGACGCGATCGTCGGGATAATAAACTCGCTCGACCGCGGAACCGAGAGGAAAATCCTCGAGGACCTCGACATAAACGACAGCGAGCTTGCCGAGGAGATCAGAAAGCGGCTGTTTGTATTCGAGGACGTCGCGAAGCTCTCGAATCAGGCGATACAAAGGGTGCTCAAGGAGGTCAACAACACCGACCTTTCCATTGCGCTCAAGATGTCGACCGAGGAGGTCAAAAAGGCAATATTCAACAACATATCCAAGCGCTTGCAGGACATGCTGCGCGACGATATGGAGGTCATGGGGCCTGTGCGGGTGCGTGACGTCGAGGAGGCCCAGCAGAAGATAGTAAACGTCATACGCAAGCTGGAGGACACAGGGGAAATTATTGTTGCCCGCGGAGAGGGAGATGATTTGATTGTTTAGGATTGAAAGGGATAAAATTAATCTGTCCGCCGGGGACGCCGTTCGGGTGGCTTCGGGGACGGAGGAGGCTTCCTGGGAGAATGAGGAGCGGGACAGAGAGCGGGACAGGGAGCTTGAAGCGCTGCGTGAAAAAATCATATCCGAGGGCAGGGCTGAGAGCGAAGGGCTGATAAAAAAAGCCCGCCTGGAGGCGGAGCGGCTGGAACGCGCCGCCGCGGCCGAGGCGGAGGAGCTGCGCGAGGCGGCGCGGCGGGACGGATATCAGGATGGATATAATGAGGGCAAGGCTTCCGCGGAGGACGCCTTGTCCGTTCAGCTTAAAGAGGGAAAGGAAAGTATAGACAGCCTTATTTCGGAGGCTTTGAGCTCACGTGACAGGCTGCTCGACGGCATGGAGGGGGAGATTATCGACCTTGTTTTGGCGGTCGCGAAAAAAATCGTTAATGTTGCGATAAAAAACGACGATACAATATTTGAGGAGATGATCAAAAAGGCGCTGAAACAGATGAAATGGGAGGGGAAGCTCACCATACGGGTAAACAGCGCGGAATACGAACGCTTCTTCCCGTCAGGCAGCGCGCGCTTCGTTTTGGGCGACGAGACGGTAACCGCGGCGGTTATCGACGATCCGTCCATCGAAGGGGGCGGGTGCATCGTTGAATCGGACGGCGAAATGATAAACTGCGGGGCGGACTCACAGCTCAGATTTATCACATTGGCGTTCGGCAGGTCGGTCGAGAAGCTATGATGAAGATTGATTTTTCGAGGTATCACGATATTTTGGGCGGGACCGACCCGCTTGAGTACAGCGGAAGGGTCACAAAGATAGTGGGGCTCACCGTTGAATCCAGCGGACCCGCGGCGAATATCGGGGAGATATGCAACATCTACACGATCAAGCAGGATTCCTTTATACAGGGCGAGGTGGTCGGCTTCCGGGACAGCAGGGTACTGCTTATGCCCTTCGGCAACCTTGACGGCATCGGACTGGGAAGCAGGGTGATATCCACCAAGGATTCGCTTAAGGTTCCGGTGGGAATGGGGTTTGTGGGAAGGATACTGGACGCCCTCGGACGCCCGTTTGACGGAGGTCCGGAGCCGGAGGTCGAGACCTATTACCCGGTTGACAACACGCCGCCGAACCCTCTGGCGAGGGAACGGATAAAGGAAGCCATGCCGCTGGGTATCAAGTCGATCGACTCGCTGCTCACTGTGGGAAAGGGGCAGAGGCTTGGGATATTCGCGGGCTCTGGGGTGGGCAAAAGCACCCTTCTGGGCATGATAGCGCGAAACGCCGTCGCCGACATAAACGTCATAACCCTTGTGGGGGAGCGCGGCAGGGAGGTTCGGGACTTTGTGGAAAAGGACCTGGGCGAGGAGGGCTTGAAGAAGTCGGTGCTCGTCGTCGCTACGTCGGACCAGCCCGCTCTGCTCAGACTGAAATCCGCGATGGTCGGCACCGCTATAGCCGAATATTTCCGCGATCAGGGCTACAAGGTGCTGCTGCTCATGGATTCGCTCACCCGCTTCGCCATGGCGCAGAGGGAGATCGGCATGGCGTCGGGCGAACCGCCGGTGTCGAGGGGATATCCGCCCTCGGTGTACACCATACTGCCGAAGCTGCTCGAAAGGTCGGGCACGTCGGACAAGGGCTCCATCACCGGGCTGTACACGGTTCTGGTCGAGGGCGACGACATGAACGAGCCGGTGGCCGACACGGTCAGGGGTATACTTGACGGACACATCGTGCTTTCAAGGGCTATCGCGAACAGCAACCACTATCCGCCTATCGACGTACTCGCGAGCGTCAGCCGGGTTATGCCGGAGATCGTCGGGAGCAAGCATTTACAGTCGGCGGGCTACATTAAAAATATGCTTTCGGTATACAGGGACGCCGAGGATTTGATAAATATAGGAGCCTACCAAAAGGGAGCGAACGCGGAAATCGACAACGCGGTAAGGCTGCACCAGCCCATACAGGGCTTTCTGGATCAAAGCATGGATGAGAGCTTCACCTACGAGGAAATCCTCCAGATGGTCGGCGAAATCATCGACAGCTGACCGGGGTTCGACGAATTACCTGGCGAAAATCAGATGTTCCTGTCGGACGACAGACACACGCAACGGAGCGGGTCACACCGCAATGCAATTCAGCAGCTGCATATGATGTAACCCGCCCCGTACAAATTCACTGGCTGAGCTTATACAACGCGTATTGGTTGAGCGAAACACCCTCCTTCTTCGCGCTTTCAATCAATGTCTTATGCAGCGACTTAGGGACTCTGAGCGATAATTTACCGCTGTACTCAATTTCAGCCTCCAACCGTTCCATAGTGATAAGATTATCGCTTTCAGGCTCAATACCGGCAAGCATTTTTTCGTCGAAGTCATCTGAGGCTTGCACAGGAATCGCTTTGAGCTTTTCCTCAAATTTATTTTTATCCATTGTATACATCTCCTCTCGAACCGATTTTTTCAATTACAATATAATCATGCTCACTGTCATAAGTGAAAATGATTCTGTAATGGTAAATTTTTAAGCGATACTTATCAGTTCCCTCTAGTCTTATTATATCACCTTGCAGACTTTCAAGCCCGTGTATCGCCTTTTTCAGCTTTTGATAAGTATTGGCGTCCGTCTTTCTTAAATACTTTTCAGCTTGTTTTTTGAGTTTAATTATCATCTTGAATTACCTCTTTGACCACATATATAATATCATATATAATGGCATATGTCAACATTTATTCGAGGTTATTATGCAAAAATATTTTGAAATCAGGTATGACGTCGGGGCGGTCTTGGGACAAGCGTTAAGCGAAATATCAAATAAAACAAAATGCCCTATGGATGAGAGGTGAGGACGGATCAAAAGGTTTGTATTTTCCCTTGAGTCGGTTTTTGAATATAAATTGACCCTGGAAAAGAACCGCAAGGCGGAGCTGAGCGAGGCTCAGGCGGAGCTTCGCAGACTGTTGGAACAGGAAAACGGGCTGAACCTGGCGTTTGAAAAAAATTCCGTCTCGCTTGAAAGGGCGCTCAGTCAGAAGCGCGGCGTCGCGGAGGCTTTGGAGCGGCACGACGCATATTTCAGATATCTCAGGGATGAAAAGGACGCGTTGAAGAAAAAAATTTTGCTGGCTGAAAAAAAGCGCGACAAATGCATGGAGCTTGTCATAGAGAGCATGAAGGAAGTAAAGATATACGAGAAGCTCAAGGACGAGCAGTACCGGCGCTATCTTCTGGAGGTCAGCATGGAGGAAGCCAAGGACATAAACGACCTGGTTTCGTTCCGGGAGACGGCGGGCGGCAGTAACTGATTCAGATAAAATGGGGTGAACGATATGGCGCAAAGCATAGATAATAAAAAAATGGGTAAAGTTATTCCGATTTCACCCGATAATGAAATTAAGAAGAAAAAACAGGGCGGCATTGCCGGTCTGATAGTTATTCTGATTTTGATAATGGCGGCTGTCGGCTTTCTAGTCCTGTCGGTCAACTTAAACCTGGGCGGGGTCAGGGACAAGCTTATCGACATAGTTTGCTCCTTCGACCCGGAATATCAGGACTATAAGCTGCTTGTCCGGAGCGTCAACAGCCAGCAGGAAAAGCTGGTGGAAAGAGAAAACAAGGCGGAGAAGGAAGAAGAGCGGCTGGCGGCGCTGAAAAAGGAGCTTGAGGACTGGAGGACCGAGCTTGACAGCAAGGATTACAGGCGCACGCCGATATACAGGCGGCTTTTGAACCAAACAGACATAGACGACATGAAGTCCCTCAGCAAGACCTACTCCCTTATGGCTCCCGCGGACGCGGCCGAGCGGCTTGCGGAGCTGTACGAGGTGGAGGACATGGCGGCGATAATATACTACATGTCGGAGGCGGGAGCGGCGGCGATACTGTCCGCGATGGACGCCGGGTTGGCGGCGGATATCACCCAGGCGTTACTCAGCAGTTAATAAAATTTACATATACGCGATTTTAACTGACAAATTTTATGGAACCTTCGCATAACCCGACGCGGGATGGGAAACGGGAAAACTGTTTTTATGCGGCGCGGGAGCTGTGCGGGGAGGTTTGATGTACAGGGAGGTGAATTAATGCAGGTGCTCCAGCTTGCATACAATGTGCAGGCAAACAGACAGGCTTCGGACGCGAAGGGCGGCGAGCGGGATAAAACACGCGGGATGAGAGATGCTTTCGCGGAGGTTTTAGGCGGCGCGCAGATGTCTGAGGGAACAAGGACGGCTGAAAATAAGGGCGCATCCCCGCCGGTCTCATCAAATAAGAACGGCAAGGTCCGGGATGAGGATGTGGAAATGTCCGGTCGCGAGGAAGAGAACACGGAGGCCATGAGGCAGCAGATATTTTTCAGTATGTTCGCCCAGATAAAACAGCCGGAGGCTGCGCCGGACGCCATCATTATACCGGAGCTTACAGGGATACCGGGAGTAACGGGCGGCACAGCAGACAGGACGGGAAGCGTCATTTCTATTCTCGAAGGAAACGATATCAGTAAGGATATTAAACCTCGTCAAATTGTCGGAGCGGTCGCGGAGGACGCCGGGGACACACCGGAACCGGACGGCGGCGCGGATTTAGAGAAATTGACATTTAAGGACGAGGTCACGGCACGGATGCCGCAAAGAACAAGGGAAGCAGCTGGCGATAGCGGCGTTCCGAGCCCTTTGGAGAATGTAAATGACCCCCAGCCTCAGATTAAGACGACTGAGGAAAAGAAAGCGGCAAAGCCGGAGGGCGAAGCCGTATTCGTTCCGGGCGGTGACGACGGGAAAACGGAGGAGCCGTCCCAGCCCAGGGTGGTTCCGACACAGCAAATCATCGACATATCACCTGAAAAGCTGCAAGCCTCCGAGCAACTGAGGTCGGTACAGCCGGAGTCTGCGGCGACCACAGAGAATCTTTTCGACAAGATGGTGGAGAAGATGGAGATGTCGGGCGGGTCGGGCGGAAATCAGCTGGAGATTCAGCTGAAGCCGGACTATCTGGGCAAGGTGTCCATACAGCTCTCCGCCACAGACGGCGGCTTGCACGCGAGGATAAAGGCTGACGACATGGCGGTCAAGGATTTGATAGGCAGCCAGATAAACCAGCTTATAGAATCCCTCGCCGGAAAAGGCGTGAAGGTCAGCGGGATAGACGTGGTATACACCGGAGTGTCCAGCCAGAGCTTTGAGCAGCCGGGAAAAGGGCGCGGCGGCGAAGCGGAGAAGAGCAGAAAGAACTCGAGAGCCGATGGCAAGGGCGACTACGGAGCGGTTGTCGCCGACATACCCGCGCAGACGCCCGAGATTCGGGATACTGAGATAAGCTCGGTGGAATACAGGGCGTAGAGCAATAACGATGTTAGAAGGAGAAATCCTATGTCAGATACAAGCATACCCTCCTCGACCGGCATAAGGTCGTACGAGGACTACGTAAACGAACAGCGCAAGGTCAAGACGGAGCTGGGGAAAAATGATTTTTTGTCACTCCTTGCCGCGCAGCTGCAATACCAAAACCCGCTTGAGCCTATGAGCGATACGACGTTTGTTGCCCAGCTCGCGCAGTTTTCCTCCCTTGAGCAGATGGAAGGGTTAAACAAGAGCTTTGCCGCGTTCCAGTCCTACAGTCTGGCGGGCAAATACGTGACCGCCGACAATGTGGTCATGGACAACGGCGAGGTTGTGAGCATAACCGGCTTTGTTTCAAGGATAATCAACAGCGGCGGCAAAACATACGCTCAAATCGGCGAGTATCTGGTGGAAGCCTCCAAGATTTCGCAGGTGTACGACTCCGAGCTTGTGAGCGGCAACAACCAGTTCCTTGGGTACGCCAACCTCATAGGGCGCACAGTGAGCGCGAAGGTTCCCGTCGAAGGCGGCGCAGAGGGCGACACGGTCACGGTAACCGGAAAGGTAGTGCGGGTGGCGATTGAAAAGAACGTCGCGGTCGCGTATCTGGAGGACGGCGGAAAAATAGAGATAAACAGCATTTTCGACATTGCTCAGGCGGACTGATTTATTTACTTTAATTTAACTTATTAATTGGAGGATTTTTTGCCTTATGATGAGATCGCTTTATTCCGGTGTGTCCGGTCTTAAAAACCACCAGACAAGAATGGACGTTATCGGCAACAACATTTCAAACGTAAACACGGCCGCGTTTAAAACAAGCCGGGTTATATTCCAGGATATATACAGCCAGACCTCGAGAAACGCGTCCTCCGCGACCACTACGGTCGGCGGAACCAACCCCATCCAGATCGGTCTGGGCGTGACGCTTGCCACAATCGACGTTTTGCATACCAGCGCCGCCACACAGAGAACCGACAACCCCACAGACCTCGCCATCGAGGGTGACGGCTTCTTTATCATCAAGGGCTCCGCGCCGGAGAACCTCTATACACGCGCGGGCAACCTCTACATCGACGCCGCGGGCAACCTTGTCACCGCCGACGGAAGCTACATACAGGGTCTGATGGGCTCGGGGAATTTCACCACAGTAATAACCGACCCGGTAACAGGTAATAAAACGGCTTGGCTTCCGCCCGATCCTGCTGATTACGCCGCGGGCGGAGTTGACGGTATGGTTAACACGGCAAATATGGGAAATATCAACCTCAACGGCTGGAAAAGCGTGGCGATAGACGACAAGGGCGTGATCACCGGGCTGGACGCGGCGGGAAACAAGCAGACGATAGGTATTATCCCGATAGCCACCTTCTTAAACCCGTCGGGACTTGAAAAAAAGGGCAGCAGCCAGTACGCGGCGAGCTCGAACTCGGGGGCGGCTCAGGTTTCGACCGCGCAGACAAACGGAGCGGGCAAGATAAACGTCGGCGGGCTTGAGATGTCCAACGTCGACCTCGCGGCTGAGTTTACCGACATGATAGTCACCCAGAGGGGATTCCAGGCGAACTCGAGAATCATCACAACCTCGGACTCGCTTCTTGAGGAGCTTATCAACCTCAAGAGGTAGGATACAATGATGTAAACAGACAAGCAGCATTCCGAGGCAGGATGGGAATGCTGCTTGAATTTGTTTGACGGCGTTTTGACAATTTGATAATATTTGACTGAGGAATTTTTGCGGAGGAAAAGGCGGTTATTTGTCGCAACTTGAAGAAAATGGCTACCGTTATTTTGGTAAATATTGATTATTTTATGTTTTTTTGATAAATTAACATTTTCTTTATGTTATAAGGTACTTGAAAAACAATCAAACATAGTATAAAATGAAAAGCGGTCGTTGTAAAAATGCTCAGCGCTTTACAGCGCCGGAGAAAAGGGAGGTGTCAGAATGATACTTGTCACCCGTATAAACAAGGTTGAGCAGTTCTATGTAAACGAAAACCTCATTGAATTTATCGAAGAAAGACCGGACACGGTGATCTCACTTGAATCCGGGAAAAAGGTCGTTGTTATGGAGACGGCCGCCGAAGTAATCGGGAGAATATTTGAGGAAAAGAGGCGGCTTATGACCGCGCGCCCGACGACACTGATTTGAATACATACATGGCACATGCGTTTAATCTTACCGCGGGCGCGAAGCGCCGTGACGGGAGGATTATTGAGCGGAAGGGCTTTGCCCGGTCCGCAGGCGGATTATTACCTTATTTAGGAGGTGCTCTTTTTTGGAGATTACCACACTCATAGGACTGGTATTTACGCTTATTTGCGTTGTAGCGAGTATCAGCATGAGCGGAAAGCTTATGGACTTTTACGACGCGGCATCGATTTTTATTGTTATCGGCGGAGTTATCGGCTCAACGGTCATATCCTATCCGCTTGATACCCTGAAAAATCTTGTCAAGATTATAGGCAACGCCTTTAAAGCAAAAAAGATCGACCTCAACAAGGACGTCGATATGATAATCGATATAGCGAACGTAGCCAGAAGAGAGGGGATTTTGGCCCTCGAGGAAACGATAAACAATTCGGACGACCCGTTCCTAAAGAAGGGGATAATGCTCATTACCGACGGCTCCGACCCCGAGCTTGTCCGCAGTATAATGGAGACGGAGCTTTCCTTTATCAAGGACAGGCACGGCAGGGGACAGGCCGTTCTTTTGCAGATGTCGGCGTATTCACCGGCGTTTGGTATGATAGGTACGCTTATAGGGCTTATCAACATGCTTACAACGCTCAGCGATATGGATTCCCTCGGACCGAACATGTCGGTCGCCCTTGTCACCACCTTCTACGGCTGTATACTCGCAAACGTCGTCTTTACCCCGCTCGCAAAAAAGCTTAAAGCGCAGAGCGACGAAGAGTACCTGAGGAAGGAGCTTATACTGGAGGGTATCCTATCCATCCAGGACGGCGAAAACCCGAGGATAATCAGGGAAAAGCTCAACGCGTTCCTCTCCCAGACCCAAATTGCCGCGGGAGCTAAAGCGGAGAGCAAGCCGGCGGAGACGGAATGACGGTTTATATACATATTGCGGCATAAAGCAAAATAGGTTCGGAAAACATGCGTAAGTTTGGCAAAAAGGAGGAGCATGGTGACGTATTTGTTACGTAACCGCGACTTGAGATATGGCTAGCAGCAGAAAACGTCAGGCAAGCTCGGAGGATGAAGGCGGCGGCGCAAACTGGATGGATACGTACGGCGACCTTGTTACGCTGTTGCTGTGCTTTTTTGTCCTGCTCTTCTCCTTTTCCAGCGTAAACGCGGAAAAATGGGAGACGTTGCTGGGGGCGCTGTCCGGGAGTCCTACGATGGTCATTCCGATTCTGGATGTGGACAAAGCTATGGAAAGACCTATAAGCCTCATAGTGACTACCACCGATGAGGACGAATACGAGGATGGTTACTACAACGGCGGATACACTCAGGATGAAATAGAGCAAATGGAGAAGGAACAAAACAACTTCCTGCTGCTCTATGAAAATATCAAGGATTACGTTGATGAATACGATATGACTGTGGAGCTTTCGGTGGACTACGAGACGTATGTAATAACGGTAAGATTTGTCGAAAACGTTTTGTTCTCTTCGGGAAGCGCAAAGCTTTTGGACGAGTCCAACCCGATCCTCAACCAGATGATAAACGTTCTTGCCACAAATCAGGAGTATATATCCATGATCAGGATCGAGGGGCATACCGACAACCGCGCAATCCACACCTCGCAGTTTGAGGACAATTGGGACCTGTCGACCAAGAGGGCGACAAACGTGCTTAGATACATGCTAAACTCGGGCAGGATATTTGACAGGAAAATATCCTCTGTGGGCTACGGCGAATATCATCCGGTGCAGCCAAACGACACGGAGGAGGGGCGCGGGGCGAACAGAAGGGTCGACTTTGTTATAGAGGGCTACAGGACAAGATAAGCGACATTATTTAAACAATTTATATACCACTGCGGCTTCGCCTATGGTATAATGTCCACAAGTGGACATTATACATGATTAGATAAATATACCACTACGGCGTGCGCGCCTGTGGTATAATGACTGCAAAGCAGTCATTATACGCCGATACGGCACTGCGAGCCTTTAAAATAATATACCACACTACGGCTAAGCGCCGATTAAAATATTGCGGATAAACGAAAGGGAAGGTAGATAGACATATGAAAAAAGCTCTGCCTATTATAGTAATTGCGGTTGTAGTAATTGTTGTGGGGGTTGTGGTTTATACCATGTTTTTCTCAGCCGCGGAAAAGCCTGTGGTATATGATTATTATACGCCGGGGGATTTCTTTGTCACAAACGTCAATGATTCGGGTCGGCTGTTTAAATCCTCCATAGTCCTGGTTTTGAACTCGAATAAGCTTCAGGATGAGCTGAAGGTTAAAAATACGCTTATTCGGGACACAATTTTGTTCATACTGCGCGAGAAGAACGAGGCGTTTATCAAGGATCTGAGGGGTCAGGACATTCTGCGTACGGACATTGCAAACGCCCTCAATGAACGCTTGGGTATAGATAATGTTGTGGATATCCTCTTTAACGACTATGTAATGCAGTAAGGATAGCAGGTTATCTAAAGAAAAACCGTAAAAGGGGGGATATTGTTTGGGCAACATACTGACTCAGGCTGAAATTGACGAGCTGCTGAATTCGATAAGCTCCGGAGAGGACGTCGAAGCGGAAGCGACCCAAAAAAAGGAAGAAAAGCAGAAGGCCAGACCGTACAATTTCAGGACGGCGAACAAGTTCCAAAAGGAGCAGGTACGTACGATTAACATGGTTTTCCAGACCTTTTCACAGCTGTTTTCAAACCTTTTGACCTCTATACTGAGAACGGCGTGCGAATGTGAAATCTTTTCCGTCGAAGAACTGTCCTTCAACGAATTTAACAACTCCCTGCCGTCCCCCGTTATTCTCGCGCTGCTTAGATGCACCCCGATGGCAGGCACGCAGATACTGCAAATTTCCCCGGAGGCGGCATATATCATAGTCAATAAGCTGCTGGGCGGAGGGGTCTCCGGAGCGGACAGCAGCAAGCAGTTCACCGAAATCGAGCTTACCCTCATGGAGCGTGTGATGCGGCAGATGATGAGGGTGTTTTCCGAGGCGTGGGATAAGGTATTTAAGGTTGAGGCTGTGATCGAAAGGATTGAAACAAGCTCACAGTTTGCGCAGATAGTGGCGTTAAACGACCCGGTCATGCTTATAACGATGAACATAACAATAGGGGAGGAGTCGGGACTTGTCAGTATTTGTATGCCGTACTCCTCGATAGAGCCGGTGTCAAAGCAGCTCAACGCAAGACTTGTCTACTCAAGCTCACAGGAGATAAGGCAAAGCGAGGAACAGGCGGTGATCCTTTCAGATAAGCTTTATCACACGACTGTCGAATTGACCGCCTACTTTGAGGACACTCCGGCTACAATATCGGATGTGGCGAATTTACAGGTGGGGGATGTTATACGGCTAGGTCAGAAGAAGGATTCGCCCGTATTGATGAAGATTCAGCACATACCCAAGTTTCACGCGCAAATTGGTACATCCGCGGATAGATACGCTATCAAGATTTTAGATGTAATCAGGGAGGAGGATTGAGATGAATCTATCACAGGAAGAGATTGAGGCAATGCTTTCCGGACAGTCGGTAGCTCTCGATCAAGCCGATGCTAACGAAACGGACAAGGAGGCGCGGCAGCAGGAGGATTTACTCACAGAACTCGCGGATGATGAGGATGTATCGCCTGAGGAAATATTATCCGAGGTTATGAAGGAGGAAGCTCCGCCGGAGGATATTGACCGCAGCAAATATTTTCTGACCGGCGAAGAGAGCGACCTGCTCGGCGAGGTGGGCAACATATGTATGGGCGCGGTCGCCACCACTATGTATACGCTGCTGGACAGACCGGTCAGCATAACGACCCCCCGGGTCAGCGTCCACACAACGCAAAATGTGCTGGCGATGTACACGATGCCGTTTGTGGTGGTCGCGGTCGAATATACAAAGGGGATCGAGGGGAAAAACCTCCTCCTTTTAAAGGAAGATGACGCGGCGCTGATCACGGATATTCTCATGGGGGGCGACGGAAACGTCGAGCTGCCCGTTGAGCTGAATGAGCTTCATATGAGCGCGATAAGCGAGATCATGAACCAAATGATCGGCGCTTCCGCAACCGCGCTGTCAAAGCTGCTGGGAGTTGGGATTGATATATCCCCTCCGGTTTCAAACAGGGTGGACGCCCGCGCGAATGTCAGCAGCTTTCTTGATGAGCAGGAGATTGTAATCAAGGTCAGCTTTGATATGGAGATAGAGGGGTTGCTTAAAAGCCAGCTCTTGCAGCTGATGCCGTTTCAGTTGGGCCGCGACCTCGCGAAAAAGATGCTTTCGCCTGACGAAGACGCTTCGGATTATCAGCAGGAAGCCGCCCCCGCAATGCCGGAGGCACAGCCGACGCAGCAACCCAGCCTGACCTCCGGCAGACCGCCGATGTCCGCTCCCGTGCAGCAGCCCCAGTACCAGCCGCCGTATGCGCAGCCGCAGTATCCCTATCCCGTGCAGCCGCAGGCTCCGCAGCCGGGCAGCCTTGTGGACGTCCACTCGGTGCAGTATCAGTCCTTTGACGCCATGCCTTCGCCGCCGCCGTTTGGCGGGTCGCTGGGGCTTGTACACGACATACCCCTACAGGTTTCGGTGGAGCTTGGGAAAACAAAGCGCGAAGTGAGTGAAATACTGGACATGGCGGTAGGCTCGGTGGTGGTTCTTGACAAAATTGCCGGCGATCCGGTCGAGGTTTTCGCGAACGGCAAGCTGATTGCGCGCGGAGAAGTGGTGGTCATTGAAGAAAATTACGGCGTTAGGATAACCGAAATTGTAAGTAAATAATATTTTATACCGATCCAGGTTATAAACATAGCCCTTCGGGGCGAAAAAGTTGGATGTATGCTTTTACGCTCCGAAGGGCTTGTCTATGTTTTTACCCAAGATTGGTATGACAGGTCAGGGAAGGAGGGAACAGTATGCTGAAGGGTATAAGAAAAACCGCGATTATTTTTTTGGCGGCTATACTGCTTTGCACGGCGTCTCTTTATGTGTACGCCAATGCCGACGCGGTGTTCTCTCCAATCGCCAGGGTCTATGACATGTATATGGAAAGGCGGGCGGAAAACGACGCGAGCGCCTACGTCATAAGGAGATATACCGAAGCGGAGGAGACGGCGGTTCCGCTTACCTCAGGGGAGGATGTGCCGGTAGAAGCGGTCAGCTATCCGCTGTTTGAGTACACGCAGCTGCTGGAGGACATACCCGGGGACGCGGAGCAGGCCGTTTGCGTGCTTGGAAGCGGCTCCGAGGCGAATATCTGGGTGGTGGAAAAGCTTGAGGGTCAGTGGTACAACACAGCAGGTCCGCTGTATTGCAGGATCGGCAAGGAAGGGCTTTCGGACAGCAAGACGCAGGGGGACGGAAAGACGCCGGTAGGCACGACGGCGATAGGCGCCGTCTACGCGTCAAGCAAGCCGGACGGTCTTAAGCTGGAGTTTATCGGACTGACAAGCGGCGACGTATGGGTGACCGACGGCTTTTCGGTTTCATACAACAAGCACGTATGCACCGCGGTAAACGCGGGGGATTTTACGAAATCCACTCCCATGCCGGGCGGGGAATACGCGATGTATATCGACATTGGATACAACCCGAAATGCATACCGGCTTACGGAAGCGGCGTTTTGCTTCGGGCGGACAGGGACCTGGGGGCGCCGACCGACGGGGAGATAAGCGTTTCGCCGGACAACCTCAAACGGATTGCGCTTTTGCTTGACGGTGAAAAGAAGCCGGCGGCGGTAATTGCCAGAGCCGGGGATGTCGGGTGGAGGATAGAAAAAGCCATGAGCGGCAGCTTCGTCTTTCTCAGCGACATTGCCCCTGAAATCAAGGAGGATTCCAAATACGCCGGGAGTGACAATTTCATGGGAAGACCGATTGACGGGTATATCGGAAACCGGGTGGTGGTTTCCAGGGAGGTCGGAACCGCCCTGAAGGCGGTAAACGACAGCCTAAAGGAAAAGGGTTTGGGACTGCTGGTCTATGACGGGTACCGTCCCGGCCGCGCGGAAGCGGATATATTCGCATGGATAAACAGGGAGGGCGACCCGGGGATGAAGGAGGAGCACTATCCCACACTTGACAAGGAGGATTTGCCGGGTATATATTTAGCAAAGAACAGCAGACACACAAGGGGGATCGCGGTCGACCTCACCCTATACGATCTGGCTACCGGAAACGCGTTGGAGATGGGTACGATATTTGACTTTTTCTCGCCTGTGTCGTGGTACAAATCCGACTCGGTAACGCCGCACCAGCTGAATTGCAGGCGGATACTGCGCGAGGCAATGATCGCGGGCGGTTTTTCGCCGTATGAAAGCGAGTGGTGGCATTTTAATTTCCTGTCGGGAAAGAGCAACGTCGTATACGACTTTGTTATACCGCAATGAACCTCCATGCGGCCGGCTGAATCGCGCGCGGCGCCGGAAGGCGGGGAGCTTCAAAAAACAGGCGGAGTGAAATTCTTATAACTTGGATCAGTACAATATCTTTTGGAGAGGATGACAAAAATTATGGGTATATCCGAAACAAGCATACTTCTGGAAACCGGCACTAACGAGCTTGAGGTTTTAGAATTTATCATTGCCGGAAACAGTTTCGGGATAAACGTCGCTAAAATTACAGAGCTTATGCAGGTTCAGAAAATCCAGCCGATGCCGCACTCGCATCCGTGTATCGAGGGGATATTCCAGCCGAGGGCGGAGGTATATACCCTTATCGACCTCGCCGCTTATTTAAACCTTCCCCAGTCAGAAAACCCGGAGAAGGATATCTACATCGTCGCGAACTTCAATAAGATGAACGTGGCGTTTCACGTTCACGCGGTTGAGAGCATACACCGCATTTCGTGGGAAGCCATAGAAAAGCCGGACAGCATCATTTACGGCGGAGACGAGGGGGTTGTGACCGGCATTGCCAAGGTGGGCGGCCGGATAATATCCATACTGGATTTTGAAAAGATAACCTTTGACATCAGCCCGGAAACGGGCATTCAGCTCGACGAGGTGCAGGAGCATATAAACAAGGACAAATCAAGCGCGCCGATCCTTATATCGGAGGATTCGACCCTGCTGAGGAAAATGCTTCTTGAGGCCTTGCGGACCGCCGGGTATACGAATGTGGTGTCGACCACCAACGGGCTTGAGGCATGGAATTTCCTGGAGTCGGTAAAGGACGAGGGGGACGCGCTTTCCGACCATGTCTGTCTTGTCATAACCGACATTGAGATGCCGCAGATGGACGGTCACAGGCTTACAAAGCTGATAAAAACCGACAGGATATTGAAGAGCATACCGGTTATCATCTTCTCCTCTCTCATTGACGAAACGATGAAAAAAAAGGGCGAGGAAATCGGTGCGGACGCACAGCTTTCCAAGCCTGAGATAGGCAGCCTGGTCGGACTTGTAAATTCGATGCTGCAAAACAACAACCGCTGACCTGTGAATATAAGCATTAGACTTCCTTCAAAATTCGTTTTACGAATTTTGAAGGAAGTCTAATAAATACTTGCCCAGTCCACAGCGGCAAGATAGGCGTTATTTAAAGTGCTTTCAGTGATTTTATACTTGTCGGCAAGAGCGAGGGCTTCGTCCCATTCGCTCTTTTCGTAGTGTATAACGAGTGAAAGAAGCTCGCCGTACAGACCTGACCGTGTTATCAGCGGACCGGTTATATTTGGGGAAATGTGCATCATACCCAATATTTCGCTCAGCTCCATATCCATTATGGCGTCTATAAGCGACATGATGCCCAGCAGATATAAATCTTCTAAATTAGAGACCCTGTTTAAGGATGACCCCAGTATCTCTAAAAATCTGCCGCGTATAAGGCTTATGCGGATAAGCTCGTCAGGCTTTCCCTCCGTCATTTCGGCAAGGGAGATCAAGGTTATCCATTTTTTCACCTCATTCATGCCCAAAAACGTGAGAGCCTGCTTTACATTTTGTATGGAGTAGGAAAGCCCGAAAAACGCGGAGTTGACAACCCGGAACAGCCTGTAGGACAGCGCGACGTCCCGCTTGATGACGGAGGAGATCCGCTCAAAGTTGACGTTGGGGTCATGGGACAGGCGGATAAGCTCGAGGCAGTTGAGCTTTAGGGGGCTCAGTTGTCTTTCGGATGCTTCAACTATGGCGGGCTTGCTGAAAAAGTAACCCTGAAACAGCGAAAAACCCATTTCCATAGCCTGGTCAAAAATATCCTGGCTCTCCACCTTTTCAGCGAGAAGGATAATATCTTTATTTTTGAGGACAGCGGCATACTTGTTTATGACCCGCATCGGAGTGGATAAAAAATCAACCTTGATTATATCCGCTACATTTAAAAGCGGGAGAAACTGCGGCTCGAAGATAAAATCGTCAAGAGCGAGCTTATAGCCCTGCTTTCGCAGTTTTGCACAGGTTTCAAGGATTTCCGGGGTTGGGAGGATATTTTCCAGGATTTCAATTATAAGGATGTGCCGGGGAAGTATTGTCGCGACATTGCTGAGAAGAAGCTTCTCGGTAAAATTTACAAAAGCGCGTTTTCCGCCGGTGACCCGCTCGACGCCTATCTCATGGAAGGTGTTTGCGATGGTTTCCGAGGTGGCCATATCGCCGTCAGCGCCGGTATATCCGCTGCTGGAGCTGTTGTCACGGTAAAGAAGTTCGTAGCCGTATATATTCAAGCTCTTGTTAAAAATCGGCTGGCGCGCCACACAGCTGCTCATACGATCCCTTCCTCAAAATTAAAATGAAATTGCTGTAGCTTGGCCTGGGGGCGGATACTCCCTGATTTTCGCATAACTAAAGCAACATATTGGACAGTTTACTCATATATATTATATCCTTTACTACGGGGTGTCAATAAGCATTTTCCCGGATTTATATATATTGACAAAATCTAACACAAGGATTATATTGAAAACATAATAATACAGAAATAGTGAGGTGGCACAAGTGAAAAAAGTAAGACTAAAGGACACAGCGTTGGAGCTGAGCAATATTTGTCTCGGCGCGGCGGGATTTGGACCGGGCATGGCTAAAGCGCAGACCTTTGAAATACTCGACGCTTTTATGGCGGCGGGCGGGAACTTCATTGACACGGCAAATGTTTACGGCAAGTGGATGCCGGACAGAAAAAATCACAGCGAAGAGGTTTTGGGCGAATGGCTGAAATCCGGAAACGCAAGAAATAAAGCCATAATCGCGACGAAGGGCGGGCATTATGACCTGTCCGCACCCCAAATCTCCAGAGTAAACAGGGAGGGGGTGGAAAAAGACCTGGAAGAGAGCCTGCGGACTCTGGGGCTTGACCATATTGATTTTTACTGGCTGCACAGGGATGATGTGAATACGCCTGTGGAAGAAATCATCGACATGATGGAAGGGTTTGTTAAAGAGGGCAAAATTCGTTACTACGGGGCTTCAAATTATACATTGGAGAGAATGAAAGCCGCCGATACATACGCGAAGGCAAACGGCTTTCAGGGCTTTAGCGCGGTATCCAACCAATGGAGCCTTGCCACTTTAACACAAACCGGGAATTCAGACCCCACCCTTGCCGGCATGACGGATGAATTTTACCGGTGGCACAAGGAGACGAAAACCCCGATGATACCCTACACCTCCACCGCGCGGGGCTTTTTTGATAAAATGTTTAAGTTGCAGCCGAAGGTGAAGGACGGGGTTTTACTGGAGTCCGGCGGCGAGGAGGCCAAGGGGATAGAAGCGCAGCTGAGCGAGCGGAATATTAGGATATACGAAGATTTATTGGAGCTTAAGGAGAAATATCAGGTCTCGTTATACACCCTGTCGCTGGCTTATTTCTTGAACCAGCCCTTCGAGGTCATACCGGTCTCAAGCGTCAGGAATGTTGAACAGCTCAAAGGTCTTGTCAGCGCAAGCGATATTACGCTGCCCGGTGAATTTACAGAGAAGTACTCTGCGGCAATTTAGCATAGGTAAAATTAGTTAAAAAATAAATAGAAAAAATCTATTGACAAAACCGGACAAATTGATTAAACTAAGCGCAATATAGTTTCGGAGGCTTATGTGAACAACTTATCGAACAAATTGAACAGCCTTACAGTCGAGAGCATTATTGGCGCTCTCTTTGTCGGGCTGCTTATTATTGTCGATAAAACGGTTGCTTGCAGGAAGGTTTCGTTAGCTGTATAAAATATTACAGGCTAAATAACACACCTGCTGCAACCGGTAAAGGGTTGCGGCGGGTGTGTTTTATTTTGCCGGAAGAATGGAGATTTATAATGCAAGGCACACCGAATACCGTAACGGAAAAACAAAGCAAAAATGAAACACTGGAAGCAAACATCTATATCAAGGAATGGTCGAACCCGACCGCGGCGGGGCTTGTCGCGCTGGCTGTGGCATGTGTATGCTTTTTCGCGATGCTTACCGGCAAGGTGGGAACCGCCTCATTGCCGCTTATCGCGTGCTGGCTGCTTGGCGGATTTGTGATCCAGCTTGTTGTGGCGCTTCTCGACCTGAAGGGAGGCAATCATGCCGGAGGGAACACCTTTCTCTTCTTCTCAGCGTTTTTTATGTTGGTCGGGGCGGTGGAAATGCTGCTCAAGTACAATGGAATTATGGCGGACGCTCCGCTTGACGCAAGGATAGACGGGTATGCGTGGTGCGTTTTAACCGTGGTTATTTGGCTCTGGACCCCAGCGTTTTTTACCAAGTTTGGCTTGCTTTCCATCGTTGTTATACTTCTGGATATAGCGCTTCCGTTTATCGCGCTCACAGACCTGGGAGCGATTCCCAAGAGCTTTGGACAAATTTCGGCGTGGGCGCTGCTGGGCGCGGGGGTCGTAGCCGTTTATTTAAGCGCCGCTACGGTTGTCAACAACGCGTTTAAGAAGAAAATATATCCATTGCCGTAAAAAAGCGCATACATAATACGGATATCTTTCGAAGCTCGGCTTATGAGCCTAGAAAGATATCCGGAAAACCGGGGAGATCCATGACCGCAGCAATAGTAAAAGAGCCGCACCACAGAAAAGCGATACAGCCCATTCTACTTTTATACCTTTCTTGGGTAAGGCGTTTTTACGTCGGTTAGATCCATCAAATAATCAAGACTTGTGTTGTAGTATTCAGCCAATTTCAGCAGGTTCTCAGTCGTGGGTGTTGCTATTCCGTTTTCATACTGAGACAGTATGCTTTGACTTATCCCGGTTTCCATTTGAACTCTGAGCTGCGTGTAGTCACGCATTACTCGAAGCAGCTTTATATTTTTTATATAGCATCACCTACCTATTATATCACATTATATTATGCCATTAAATATTCTCAATATCGATATGATTGTTAATATATTATTATTTATCATAATATTATATTAATTTCTCCATTTTCATCACCGTTCAGACCCTGTTATCCGGTGCACCTTACAGTAAAGTATATGTTACGGCGACATTTTTAGCTATTATACGTCAATATTAAAAATTGAATACTTGATTTAAATATAATTATATAATAATTGATATTTTGCTTGAGATCAACTGGAAATCTGCTTTAATAGAGTATATAATGGTATCAACCGCTTAATAAAAACAGAAGCCGAGGAAAGACAGCACCTAAAAAATATTTGAAGAAAATTCCGGGAGGCGAACCGCTATGGAGCTGAAAGCATTTTTTGAAGGCAACCCAAAGGTCGCGCTCGCGTTTTCGGGGGGAGTCGATTCGTCGTATCTTCTGTACGCGGCGAGGGAAAGCGGCGCGCGGGTGAAGGCATACTTTGTGAAGACAATGTTTCAGCCGCGGTTCGAGCTGGAGGACGCGAAAAAGCTTGTAAACGAGCTGGGCGCGGAGCTTGAGGTGCTTGAAGCAGATATTTTGACCGACCAAAGGGTCACGGGAAACGACCCTTTGCGCTGTTACTACTGCAAGCAGGCTATTTTTTCCGGGATAATAAGAAGGGCGGCGGCGGACGGTTATCCGCTTGTGATAGACGGGTCAAACGCGTCGGACGACGCGGGGGACAGACCGGGTATGCGCGCGCTGAGGGAGCTTGGGGTCAGGTCGCCGCTGAGAGACGCCGGGCTTACCAAGGCGCAGATACGGGAGCTGTCGAAAAAGGCGGGGCTTTTCACCTGGTCGAAGCCCGCGTACGCGTGCCTTGCCACACGAATCAGGACAGGGGACAAGATAACGCGGGAGATACTTGAAAGGCTGGAAGCCGCCGAGGACAGGCTGTTCGGGCTTGGCTTTACCGATTTCAGGGTGCGGGTGCGGGACGGAAACGACGCGAGGCTGGAGATACCCGAGGGTCAGATGGCGGCGGTATTTGAGAAAAGACGGGAGATATACGACAGCCTGAGCAAATACTTTGGGACGGTCACGCTGGACCTGAGCGGGAAGAGATAAAAATACTAAACGAAGGGTGGGTCAAAAATTGCCGGGACAGGATATGCTGAGATTGCTGAACAGCGTAAAAAGCGGAGAAATATCGCCGGAGGACGCGCTGCTGAAGCTGAAAATGGAGCCGTTTGAGGATCTGGGCTACGCTAAGGTGGATCACCACAGGCAGGTGAGGCAGGGCGCGGCGGAGGTCATATACGGCGCGGGAAAGACGCCGGAGCAGATCTGCGGAATAGTCGCAGCCATGCGGGCGAGAGGTCAGGAGACAATACTTATTACAAGAATGTCCGCCGAGGCGGCGGCGGCGGTGGGGAAGGACCACAAGCTATTATATCACGAAATCGGGCGGGTGGGAATAGTGGGTAATATGCCCGCAAAGCACGGGTCGGGGAAGATTGTCGTAGCAACCGGCGGGACGAGCGATATGCCCGTTGCGGAGGAAGCGGCGCTGACGGCGGAGGCGCTTGGAAACGAGGTGGTCAGGCTGTACGACGTCGGTGTGGCGGGCCTGCACAGGCTCCTGTCAAATATTGACAAGATAATGAGCGCAAGGGTCATAATAGCCATCGCCGGAATGGAGGGCGCGCTTGCCAGCGTGGTTGGAGGCCTTGCCGACTGCCCTGTGATCGGGGTTCCGACAAGCGTGGGCTACGGGGCTTCGTTTAACGGGCTTTCGGCGCTGCTGTCCATGCTGAACTCATGCGCCAGCGGAGTGAGCGTTGTGAACATTGACAACGGCTTTGGGGCAGGATACCTCGCAAGCATGATAAACCATACGGCGTGACCGGGGAGGAGTAGTTTTATGAAAACGTTATTTATTGAATGTAACATGGGCGCGGCGGGGGATATGCTTATGGCGGCGCTGTCCGGGCTTATCGAAAACAGGGACGGATTTTTCGAAAGGATGAATTCGCTGGGGCTTGAAGGGGTGAAGGTGTGGGCGGAGGCATCGGAAAAGTGCGGGATAACCGGTACACACGTAAATGTGACTGTGAACGGCGAGCATGAACACAGCCATGATTATTCCCACGGTCATACGCATGGCGACCATGATCATGACCACGGTCACACGCACGAGCATACACATGACGGTCATACCCACACCCACCCGGACGGGAGCAAGCCATCGGGCGAAAACGCGGTTCTGCTCAAAAAGGCGCAGGGTCACGACCACAGCCACAACGACGAACACGGTCACGCTCACGGTCACGGCCACAGCCGCTCCGGCATGTCCGGCATAACCGAAACGATAATGGGGCTTCCTGTCTCGGACAGGGTAAAGCTGGACGCGGCGGCGGTCTACAGGCTGATTGCGGACGCCGAAGCGAGGGCGCACGGGAAGCCGGTGGAGCAGATACATTTTCACGAGGTCGGGACATACGACGCGATAGCCGACATTGTCGGGGTGTGTATGCTGATGGAGGAGATAAACCCGGACAAAATCGTCGTGTCGCCCGTACATGTCGGCAGCGGGCAGGTCAGGTGCGCGCACGGGATACTGCCTGTTCCGGCGCCCGCGACCGCGGATATACTCAGAGGGGTCCCGATATACGGCGGAGAGATACGCGGCGAGCTGTGCACCCCGACGGGGGCGGCGCTTTTAAAGCATTTTGCCGACGAATTCGGAGCCATGCCCCGTATGACCGCCGACAAGCTTGGGATTGGAATGGGGAAAAAGGATTTTCCGCAGGCGAACTGCTTGCGGGTGTTTGCGGGGGACTCCGGCGCGGCGGCCGGCAAAGCCGGACCGGACGACATATACGAGCTTACTTGCAACCTTGACGATATGACGCCCGAGGCTGTGGGCTACGCGTTTGATATTCTGATGGAGGCCGGGGCGCCGGATGTGTTTCTCACTCCGATACATATGAAAAAGAACAGACCCGCCGTGATGCTGACCTGCCTGTGCAAGCCGGAGGATTGCGATAAATTCGCGGAATTGATCCTGCGGCACACAACGACCAGAGGGGTGAGGAAAACCTTCGCGTCGAGATATGTGCTCAGCCAACAGACAAGCGAGGTCGATTCCAAATACGGGAAAATACGGGTCAAGACCTCCGGCGGCTTCGGCGTGGAAAAAATCAAGGCTGAATACGACGACGTTTCAGCCGCGGCAAGGAGGAATAACGTCACTTTGGACGCCGTATACTCCGAAATAGACAGGCTGATACAAAAGTCAAGTATCCTATGAAATACCCAAATTATACCATAGGCATCTACATGCAGTCAAGCATAATTCAAAAATAACTATATATGCTATCCTTGTGTTGTCAACTTGACAACATGAGGAGGTTATTATAGTGCCAACCGGAGTATACAAAAATCCAAGTTATTCCTTACGAGTACCGACCGAGACGATGGATAAGCTGAAATTCATAGCCGAATACAACGGACGTTCCGCGAACAAGGAAATTGAGCAGCTTATATTGCAGCATATCGCGGATTACGAGGAAAAGCACGGTGTTATCGCCTTTGACGGCTTCAAGCCCCGTTCGCACAGGTAGGGGAGTAGGGGCGGGGTCAACCCGCCCGCCGATGTTAACGCGGTATCGTCCGCACCGCGCCGCCACCCACAAATTCTGCATATTGCGGCGCGATGCGGACATCGCACCCTACAACCAGATGGTGTTTCCACATAAAATATTTATTGACTGGAGAGCGAATAAGGTATATTATGGAATGAAAAAATAAGAACGGGAGATATTTAATGAGCAGCAAACCAGCGGAAATCAATGAAAAAAATGACCTTACCTCCGGTCCAATAGTTACAAAAATACTGCGCTTCGTGCTTCCCATGATTGTGGGAAACCTCGTAATGCAGCTGTACAACGTGGTCGACTCGATCGTTGTGGGAAAGTTTGTCGGCTCCGACGCCATTGCCGCGGTCGGCGTGAGCTTCCCGATTATGATGCTTTTCAGCGCGTTGTTCATGGGTCTTTCGATGGGCTCGAACATCGTTGTTTCACAGACCTTCGGCGCAAAGGACATGGACAGACTGCAAAAGTCGGTCAACACCATATTTACCCTCGCCTTTGGCATAGGCATTTTTGTGACAATAATCGGACTATTCCTAAGCAGACCGCTTCTTGACCTCTTGGGTACGCCGGAAAATATCATTGACGACTCGGCTACATATCTTTTAATAATATTCGCGGGTATGCTGGGCAACATATTTTTCAACAACGGCAGCGGCGTTCTGCGCGGCATGGGGGATTCACGGTGGCCGCTGATCGCGCTTATTGTGGCGAGCGTGACGAATATTGTGCTTGACCTTGTGTTTGTGATAGTGTTTGGCTGGGGAGTCGCGGGGGTCGCGTGGGCGACGACGATTTCGCAATTTTTGTCCGGGCTTATTATTCTCTGGAGGATAAACACAGGAAATTACGGTGTGAAGATTTCACTTAAAGGCATCCTTTCGCCGGATAAAGCCGCCGCGGCAAGCATAATCAAGCTTGGGATTCCGTCGGCGATACAGAGTATGGCAATGTCGCTGGGAAGCGTTGTTATACAGTCATACGCGAACGGGTTTGGCTCCGACCTTATCGCCGCGAACACGATAATAATGAAAATCGACGGGTTTGCGGTCATGCCGATGATGGCGCTTGGTATGTCGTCCACCACCTTCGTCGGGCAGAATATCGGCGCGGGAAACGCCGAGAGGGCGAAAAAGGGAGTGTATGTGCTGCTTGGGATGATTGCCGCGGTGGGAGTGGTACTGGGAGTGATACTTCTTGCCTTTAACAAATATTTCTTCTACGCCTTTACCGACAAGGAAATCGTCATCGAAATGGGTATGAGGGGGATCAGCTACATAGCCTTCTTCTATTCGTTTATGGGCTTTGATATGGCAATGTCGGGCGCCATACGCGGCGCCGGAGTGGCGGCTATTCCAATGGTTTTGGCCATTGTCAACATGATTATACGCATACCGCTCACCTATCTGCTCGCGGTACAAGCGAATAACTATATGGGGCTGTTCTACGCGATGAGCATCACGATGGTTACAGGCACGGCTCTGACATTCCTGTACTTCCATTTCGGAAAATGGAGGGAAAAGGGAATAAAGATATCCGCTCAGCCTATTGCGGGGCAATAATATGAAATTTGAGTATAAACGTGTGACTTTATTTGCCGGGCATTACGGCAGCGGCAAGACGAATCTGGCGGTCAACTACGCGCTTTATTTGAGGGGCGAGGGCAGGGAGGTCATGGTTGCCGACCTTGATATCGTAAATCCATATTTCAGGACAAAGGACAGCGAGCAGGCGCTGAACCGGGCGGGCATAAGGCTGATATCCTCGAAATACGCAAACTCCAACGTCGATGTGCCTTCGCTGCCGGGCGAAGCCTACGCCATCATAGACCGCAAGGACATGTACGCGGTGGCTGACGTTGGCGGCGACGACAGGGGAGCGCTGGCTCTGGGCAGGTACTCGCCCGCGATAATAGAGGAGGGCGACTACGAATTTATCTTTGTTATCAACAGATTCCGCCCGCGCACAAGGACGGCGGAGGACACGCTTGAGGTGATGAGGGAGGTCGAACGCGCCGCGTCGATGAAGTTCACCGCCATTGCCAACAACTCCAACCTGGGGGCGGAAACAACTCCGGAGGACGTCCTGTCCTCGGTGGGATACGCGGAGGAGGTATCGGGGAGAAGCGGGCTGCCTGTGAAGCTGACCTCGGTTCGGGAAGAGCTTGCCGGGGAGCTGGAGGGCAGGATAAGCGGCCTGTATCCGATAAAGCTGTATTTGAAAAGCGAATGGGTTTTGTAATATCGAACAGATATTGGTATAAGGAAAGGAAAAGTGATTATGGGAAAAGTAACGTTTAACCGGGACAAATGCAAGGGCTGCGGGCTCTGCGTGGGGGTATGCCCGAAGAAAATTGTCCGGCTGTCCACAGAAAAGCTGAACGCAAAGGGCTATTATCCCGCCGAGATTACCGATATGGAGAAATGCATCGCGTGCGCGTTTTGCGCGACTATGTGCCCCGACTGTGTAATTACCGTTGAAAAGTAAAGCGGGCACACTTACTTTGTGTTAATGAGGAAAGGAATGGTCATAAAAAAATGTCTGAAAAAGTATTGATGAAGGGTAACGAGGCGCTTGCCGAGGCTGCTATACTGGCGGGTTGCAGGCACTACCTCGGATATCCGATAACGCCGCAGACTGAAATCGCCGCGTATATGTCCAAGCGTATGCCGAAAATTGACGGCGTTTTTATACAGGCTGAAAGTGAAGTCGCGGCGATAAATATGGTTATCGGGGTCGCTTCCGCCGGAAAACGCGCCATGACCTCAAGCTCAAGCCCCGGAATATCCCTTAAGAGCGAAGGGCTTTCCTACCTTGCGGGGTGCGACCTGCCGGCGCTGCTGGTGAACGTACAGCGCGGAGGGCCCGGGCTCGGAGGGATTCAGCCGTCACAGGCGGATTATTTCCAGGCGACAAGGTCCTCGGGACACGGCGACTTTAGGATGCTGGTGCTCGCTCCGGCGTATGTGCAGGAGATGGTGGACCTCACCTTCAAGGGCTTCAACCTGGCGGATAAATACCGCATGACGACGATGCTGCTGGCGGACGGGGTTCTCGGTCAGATGATGGAGCCGGTCGAGCTGGACAGCGGCAAGGTTGAAAATTACGATAAACCGTGGGCTGCGACGGGAACGAAGGGCGAGAGGAAGAGAAATGTTATAAATTCGCTCTACCTGAACCCTGAGGAGCTGGAGAAGAAAAATATCGAGAGATATGCCAGATATAAGGTCGTCGAGGAAAACGAGGTCATGTACGAGGAGTATCTGATGGAGGACGCCGAGGTGTGCGTAGTGTCCTACGGGGCAGCCTCCAGGGTGTCGAGAAACGCGATAAACGAGGCGCGCGCAAAGGGGATAAAAGCCGGGATGATTCGTCCCATAACCCTCTGGCCATTCCCGAAGGGTGTGCTGAGAAACGCCGCGGAGAAGGTTCGCTCATTCGTAACGGTTGAGCTGTCAATGGGTCAGATGATAGAGGACGTCGAGCTTGCGACCCGCTGTATGCGCCCGGTGCTGTTCTGCGGCAGGACGGGCGGGATGGTTCCGTCGCCGGGCGAGGTTTTGGCGAAGATAGAAGAAGCAAACGGGATAGGGGGCAAATTATGATAGTATTTGAAAAACCGAAGGCGCTTACGGAGGTGGATTTGCACTATTGCCCGGGCTGTACGCATGGAATTATCCACCGCCTTGTCGCCGAGGCCATTGACGAGCTGGGCATTGCGGACAGGACGGTAGGTATCGCCCCGGTCGGCTGCGCCGTATTTGCGTACAATTACTTCAACTGCGACATGGTGCAGGCTCCTCACGGACGCGCTCCGGCGGTCGCCACCGGCGTCAAAAGAGCGAATCCCGGCAACATAGTTTTTACATATCAGGGCGACGGGGACCTCGCAGCGATAGGGACCGCCGAAACCGTACACTCCGCGGCAAGGGGCGAGAACATAACCATAATATTTGTCAACAACGCCATATACGGCATGACCGGCGGGCAGATGGCTCCGACCACAATGCCGGGTCAGGTGACCCAGACCTCGCCGTACGGGCGTGACCCGGGCACGGCGGGACTGCCGGTCAAGGTGTGCGAAATGCTTTCGCAGGTCGACGGGACGACATATCTTGAGCGTGTGGCGGTAAATGACATAAAAAATATTAAAAACGCAAAAAAGGCTATTTTAAAGGGCTTTAAGAACCAAATTGAGGGCAAAGGGTTTTCGTTGATTGAGGTTTTATCCACCTGCCCGACAAACTGGGGACTTACTCCGGAAAAAGCTCTTGACTGGTTGAGTGATAATATGATATCATATTACCCACTTGGAGTATACAAAGATAAGTAAAGGAGGCGAACTAATGAGCTTAAGTACAGTTACAACTTTAAATAAGCAAATTCTGATTGCCGGCTTCGGCGGACAAGGCATTTTGTTCGCCGGTAAGTTCCTTGCCTATGAAGGGCTTATTGAAGGAAAGCAAGTAAGCTGGCTGCCGTCCTACGGTCCGGAAATGCGCGGAGGTACCGCAAACTGCTCTATTATAATTAGTGAGGGGCAAATTGGCTCCCCAATAATTACAAGCCCGGATATACTGATTGCGCTCAATCTTCCTTCCCTTGATAAATTCGAGAACGAAGTAATTCCCGGCGGACAGATTATCGTAGACAGCTCGCTTATCGAACGCAAATGTGTTAGGGACGACGTAAAGGTTTCCTACATACCGGCGACAAAGCTTGCGGCGGACGAAAATCTGAGTGGACTTGCCAACATGATCATAATCGGCAAGCTGATCCGTGAAACTGGTGTTATTCCTTATGAAAATGTCCCGGCGGCGATGGAAAAGGTGGTTCCTCCGGCGAAGAAAAACCTTTTCGACCTGAATTTAAAGGCCATCGAGCTTGGGTACAATTATTAAGAGAGTATACGGTGGGGGAATCTCGTTTGAGATTCCCCCGCTTTTTGTATATTATTAGCTATACCCTGAAATAGTAAACTTATCGAACACACCCTGGTACAACAAAAAATATTCAGGGAGAAAGAAAGGTAAAGAAAATGACAGAGCAACTCAAGGATATCGGAATGCGTCTAAGAGACCTGCGCGAAATTTACGAGTATTCCACAGCGGGTATGGCGGCGCGTCTGGAGATGGAGGAAGCCGACTACATCGCCTATGAAAGCGGGGAGAAGGATTTTTCCTTCAGCTTCCTGTACAACTGCGCGGAAATACTGGGGGTGGACGTGCTCGACATAATGAGCGGGGAATCGCCGAAGCTCAACACCTGCACCGTAGTGAAAAAGGGCGGCGGGTACGCCGTAAACCGCAGAGCCGCGTATGATTACAGGCATCTGGCATTTACCTTCAGAAACAAAAAGGCTGAGCCGTTTATGGTGACGGTTGAGCCAAAGGAGGAGGTGACTCCAACCCTGCACGGTCACGAGGGACAGGAATTCAACTATGTCGTTTCGGGCAAAATGCAGCTGTATATTGGTGAGATTTCGTATGTTTTGGAGGAAGGGGACAGCGCCTATTTCGATTCGTCTATTCCCCACGCGATGCGCGCGCTGGACAACCGGGCGGCTAAATTTCTGGCTGTAGTATTAAAGTAATATTATAGCGATTTATCGACGAAATCTTATTAAATTACAAGGAGTCATAACAAATGCCAATATATGAAAAATTCGTGGGGAGGTCAAGGGACGATTTTTCCACCCTTGAGGACCTGAACAAAAATTTTAAGCTCACATGGGAAAAGGAATTCAATTTCGCGTACGACGTACTGGATGAGCTGGGGCGCACAAAGCCGGACGCGCTCGCAATGCTCTGGGTTTCCAGGGAGGGCGAGGAGAAGCGGATAACCTTCAAGGATATGATGCTGAACTCGAACAAGGTCGCTAACTATTTGAAGTCGCTGGGGGTCAAAAAGGGCGACTTTGTCATGCTGGTGCTAAAGCGGCACTACCTGTTCTGGTACTGTATGATGGCGCTGCATAAGATAGGCGCGGTGGCTGTTCAGGCGACAAATATGCTTACAGCCAAGGACTATGTGTACCGCTGCAACGCGGGGGACATAAAAACCGTAATAATAACCGGCGACGACAGCTGCACCGAGAGCTTTGACGAGGCGGAGAAGGAGTGCAAAACGGTTGAATTGAAGCTTGTGACCAAGGGGAAGAAGCCGGCGGGAGAAGGCTGGCTCGATTTCGATGCCGGATACATGGCGCAGCCGGACGTATGGGAGAAGCCCCGGGGGGAAGCGTACCCGATTTCGACCGACACAATGCTCATGTCGTTTTCCTCCGGGACGACGGGGTATCCCAAGATGATCACACACGACTTCACATACCCGCTGGGACATATAATGACCGGGGTTTTCTGGCACCGGGTCGAGGAAGGCGGACTGCACTTCACCATCTCGGACACGGGCTGGCTCAAGTCGCTCTGGGGCAAGATGTACGGGCAATGGTTCGGGGAGAGCGCGATATTCACCTATGACTTTGACAGGTTCGACGCCAAGGACATCCTTGAGAAGATGGAGAAATACGAGGTAAATACACTGTGCGTTCCGCCGACGATGTACCGCTTTTTGCTTCAGCAGGACGTAAAAAGCTACAACCTGAAGTCGCTGCATCACTGCTGCACCGCGGGCGAGGCGTTAAGTCCGGAGATATACAACCAATGGAAGGAGCTTACGGGGCTCAAGCTTTTTGAGGGCTTTGGCCAGACCGAGACGACCCTCTGCCTCTCCACCCTCTACCCCTGGATGCAGCCAAAGCCGGGTTCGATCGGGCTTTCCACTCCGGGCTATGAGCTGGAGATTCTCGACGGCGAAGGGAAGGAATGTCCCGCCGGCGTTACGGGAGAGATATGCATAAGGACCGCCGGCGCGGATTCCCGGCCGAGGGGCGTGTTCACCATGTACTACAAAAACGAAGATGCTACGAACAGCTCGTGGCACGACGGATATTATCACACCGGAGACACGGCGTACCGGGATGAGCTGGGATTCTTTTGGTATGTGGGGCGCAACGACGATATAATCAAGTCGTCCGGCTACAGGATAGGGCCGTTTGAGGTTGAGAGCGTTCTGCTGGAGCATCCCGCCGTGCTCGAGGTTGCGGTTACGGGAGTTCCCGACCCCGCGAGAGGCTTTAGCGTGAAGGCGACAATAGTGTTGAAGCCCGGCTTTGAAGGGTCTGACAGCCTGGTAAAGGAGCTTCAAGGCTTTGTAAAGAAGAACACCGCGCCATACAAGTATCCCCGCGTTATCGAATTTGTCAGTGAGCTTCCAAAGACGATAAGCGGAAAGGTGCGGCGGGTGGCAATACGGGAGAAAGACGCAAACAGTTGATAGTTGACAATGGACAGTTGACAGTTGAGGACGGAGAATGGGTGGGGAGACGATTGTTTGTAGGGGCGCGCAATGCGCGTCCGCCGTCCCCCAGTTGACAGTTGACAATGGACAATTGACAATTGGGGACGGGGGATTGCTTCGCTTCGCTCGCAAAGACTAGGGGCGGATGTTGTAATTTCACCCGCGGTCATGTATAATGATTTCGGGTGAAATTAAATATTAGGGTTAAATATTTGATTTGCTATATAATTTGCCTTGTCCGCATATAAATATTATACTGAACCCGTGTTGCGATACATAAAGAAATGAGCGTGAAAATGGGAATATTGTCCAGACTCAAAGGGAAGAAGGAAACAGGGAGACCGGGCTGTGCGGCGGTGATCGTGGCGGCCGGGTCGTCTATGCGGCTGGGCGAGGACAAACTGTTTATCAACATAGGAGAAATGCCGTGTATAGCACACTCGCTTCTCGCGTTTGAAAACAGCGAATGTATCGAAAAAATTATAATCGTGACCAAGCCGGAGAAAATTGTGCTTATGCAGGACGTTTGCAAGGACTACGGGATCACGAAAATCAGCGATATAGTCAGGGGCGGAGATACCCGCGGCGATTCGGTGGCGGCGGGGCTTGACCGCGTCGGCGGGAGCGAATACGTCGCGATACATGACGGCGCGCGCCCGTTTGTTTCGGGGGAGATCATAGAGGCGGCGTATGAGGCGGCGGTGAAATACGGCGCGGCGGCTCCCGGGGTGCCGGTCAAGGACACGGTGAAGCTCGTATCGGGGAACACGGTGGAAACAACGCCGGACAGAAGCCGCCTCTTCGCAATACAGACGCCGCAGATATTCTATACGGGGCTGATAAAGGGCGCGCTGTTTGACGCGAAGGAGAAGGGGATAGCGCTTACCGACGACTGCTCCGCCGTTGAGGCGATAGGGATGAGCGTGTATATAACACCCGGAGATTACCGGAATATAAAGATAACTACCGCGGAGGACCTCGTTTTGGCGGAGGCTCTTTTGACGCTGGAGAGTATTTATGAGCAATAAATTTAGAATCGGTCACGGCTACGATGTACACAGGCTATGTGAAAACAGAAAATTGATACTTTGCGGGGTTGAGATCGGGTACGAAAGGGGACTGCTTGGGCACTCCGACGCCGACGTCGCGGTTCACGCGCTGATGGACGCGATTCTAGGCGCCGCCGGGATGGGGGACATAGGTACGCATTTTCCGCCCGAGGACATGTCCTACAAGGATATATCCAGCATAAGCCTGCTCAAAAGGGCGGCGGAGCTTATCTCGCGGGAGGGCTATCAGATAGGCAACATCGACATAACGATAATCGCGGAGTGTCCAATGCTAAAGCCGTACATTCAGAGGATGCGCGAAGCGCTTTCCGGTGCGCTGGGGCTTGAAACCGGCGACGTGAGCGTGAAGGCTACGACCGAGGAGGGGCTTGGCTTCACAGGCTCCGGCGAGGGGATCGCGGCGCACGCGGTGTGTGTGATCAGTCGAATTTAAAATTAGTAAATATACAACTGTGCCGGCAGGATATCCTGCCGGCACAGTTGTATATTTACAGCAATTCGGTATGCCCGCAAACCTCGGGAATCTTTTTGCGCAGCGACTCAAAGTCCTCGAAGGCGTCGGGCTTTCTTCGCGGGTCGCGAAGCAGCGCCGCGGGATGGAAGGAAGCGGACAGATGAAAATTGTTCCGTTCGATCCAACTGCCGTGCTCGGCCGTGATTTTGTAATCCGGCTTGATGATCCTCTGCGCGGCAATTCTTCCCAGACAGAAAATAATTTTCGGCTTCATGCAGGAGACCTGGCTTCTAAGCCAGGGGATGCAGGCTTCCTGCTCAACATTGAGCGGGTCGCGGTTGTTTGGGGGGCGGCATTTGACAATATTGGCTATGTAGACCCTGCCGCGGTCAAGACCTATCATTGTGAGCATGTCGTCTAGCAGCTTTCCCGAACGCCCGACAAATGGCTTGCCCTCAAGATCCTCCTGTTCGCCGGGACCCTCGCCTATAAAAAGTATTTCGGAGTCCGGGTTCCCGTCGCCGAAAACTAAATTTTTCCGCGTATCGCCAAGGGAACACCGGTGACAGCCCATACATTCGGACCGGAGCCTTTCCCACTCGGTTTTGTTCATATGCTTATGTCTCCATTTTAAGGGAGCTGTATCAAGAGCAGATACTAACTACGCAAGCTCAGCCGACGCGGCTTTCGCGTACTCCCTGGTTTTTTCGAGGATATCGCGGTATTCGTCTATTATCGACTCGTCGACAGGTCCGTCCTTCAGCTTGACCATGAGGTCGGCGCTCATCTCAAATATGCGCGGCATACCGAGGTTTCCAGTCATACCCTTGATGCCGTGCGCGACCTCGGAAGCCCGCTGGTAATCCTTGGCCTCAAGCTGCGCTTCGAATGAAGCAAATTCTTCGCTCTGCAAAAACAGCTGTAGCATCCTTTTGTAAATGGTCTTGTTGCCTCTCACCCGTGACAAACCGGACTCTACGTCGACGTAAATTTTCATTTCTGCGTCATCAAACATATTGCTACCTTCCTTTTTACCAGAAATATGAGGTTTTTCTATGACAATCATTATAGCACACAAGCCGAGCAATGGGAATATTAATTTTTTTAGCATAGCTATTACTTCCGCTAAGCGCAGGGGTGATAGCTTTATTCATTATTGATTAATAAAGCTGTTATTATGAAGCGGGTGAACGAATGTCTATTATACAAACGGTATAATGGTATTAAGAATATATGGGTATAGGCTGTTTTCTGTGAGATTATATAATCAGCATATAATAAATACGCAAAAATTTTTATTCGAGTTGTTGAGTAAAATTGAATATTTAAAGGAATTCAGCGCTATTTACCTGTGAAATATTGACAAAAAATTGCCGCAAAAGTTGCTTCCGTGTTTACGTAAATTAATTGACGTTTAATACTACAAAAAGTTTTGCACATTGTCCACAGGATTATCCACATTAAAAAAGGCTTGCCCCGACCGCTAAAACCATGAAATTGCCTGAATCCTCCAAGGGCTGAAAACAGGGGTGCGGGGAATTTTTGATGTCGAAAAGTTTACATAAAGCATGAATAATGCCGCCTTTTCTGAAAGCGCGCGGGTCTTGCGTTATATGCGCAATTAATGTATACTGGGTTTATGTCAATTTTATGACAAATATATTAGGAATAGGTGGTTTACTATGAAAAAGACAGTTTCGGTTTTGCTGTCGATATTGATGATTTTGACAATGCTTCCCTCTATAGCGTTCGGGTACGAGCTTGGGGCGGACTTGTCTGCACAGGTGGACAGCGCGATAATCGGCGCGGTCAAATGGTACGGGAATTATGAAGAGGACTTCGGGGCGTGGGACGCGATAACCCTGACGAGAGCTATTTCGGCATATGAGGGCATGGCTCGGACGCGGGAGTGGGATGAGGAATGGGAAAGCGCCTTGGCGGAGATGAAGGAGAAGCTCGGCGCTTACCTCGACGGCTGGACCGAGCTTTGTAAGGGGTACGCGGAGGAGGAGAAGGTCGCCTCTCTTGCGCTCAACAGCCTTGCGCTGTTTGTGACCGGGACGAATCCCGATTCACTGATCATTTCCGGCGCGGGCTCCGCTGTGGATTACATAGCCGCGGCGCAGCTGGAGGACGGCTCCTTCGGCTACATAACGGACACGCTGTACGCGGTTCTGCTTTTGGAGAGCGTCGGGTACAGCCGGTACAGCCGCGCCGCCGCCGCGAAGAATCTGCTCGGGCAGCAGTTGAAGGACGGCGGCTACACGTACTACGGAGAAGAGGGGGATGTGGACGCGACGGCGATGGCTCTCCCCGCGCTGTATAAGCTTTCCGATATTGAGGGGGTCTCCGCGGCGATAGAAGGCGCGTCGAAGTTCCTGGCGTCGAAGCTCACCGAAAACGGCGGGTACGTCTCGGTCTGGAGCGAGACCGGCAGCGAGAACTCGAACAGCGTGGCGGTGGCTCTTTCGGGTCTTGCGGCGACAGGAGGGTTTGCTAAGGACGAATTCGGCGGCGTGAAAATGCTGCAAAACCTGCTCTCGTTTGTATGTGAGGACGGCGGATTTATCTACGAAACGGTGGACAGTGAGTCAAATTACTTTGCGACCTATCAGGGGCTGATGGCGCTCTGCGACGTGAGAGACGGAGCATGGACAAACGATATTTCATGGGAAAAGGCTCCGTTTGACCCCGTGACCGGATATCTGGACGGCTCCGAAATCACAGATGGAAGCGTTAAGGACGTTTCGGCCGCGCGTTCGCTTGGGATAATGTGCGGCGGCGGCAGAAGCTTCCGTCCGGGCGACCTTCTGACAAGGGCGGAGCTTGCCACAATAGTGGGCAATATCGCCGGAGTATCCCCGGCGGAGAACGGCTATGCCGATATCTCAGGCGAGGAATGGTACGCGGCGGCGATGCTTTCCGCGGCGGCGTCGGGAGCGATTGGCGCTGAGACGAATGAGGACGGGGAAAAGCTTCTGAATCCGCAGGCGGCGGTTGGAATCGACGAGATTCTCGCGGCGGCGGCGTTTGTGCTGGGAGCGGACAGTGACGAAGCGGCAGGGGAGCTTACAGAGAGCTTCGTCTCAGCCGGGATTCTCGGGGAGGACTACGCCGGGACTGAGGTCACAAGGGAGCTTGCGGCAAGGCTGTTCGTCGCAGCTGTTAAGTGAGAAGAAGTAATCCACCCCGCTGTTCTGCGCAAGGATATCCCCGCTTTCGTCGGGGAAGGGTATTAGCTGTTGCGCTGCTGCTGTGCTGGCTTCTGTCGGCTTGCGGGTTGGCGGGCGGAGGGTATGAAGCTCCGCCGCCCGCTCCCGCGGCGAGTGACGGCGGCGCGCAAGGTCTCCCTGCGGCGGCAATTACCGCGGAGGACGGTATATCTTCCGCGCCATCGGACGCGGACGCGACGGTTGCGCTGCCCGCTGTTTCACCTGACCCGCCCCCGGTTGCCTCCTCCGCTCCTGCGGAAGAGCGGGTCGAAACGCCGCCGCCAAGGGCGGCGGACAGCGTTTCGACCTCACCGCAGGCTTCCTCGGCGCCAGCGGAACCTGCGGGGTCGGTTCCGCCGGAAGCTTCGGCGTCGGTTTTAGCAGAGCAGAAGGGGTCGGCTCCGCCATCCGGCGGAACGGAAAGCTCCGCCGACTCAGCGGACACGGTGAGGGTGAAGGCGGAAGGACCGGAGGGCATTATCTTTGAGTGCGACGTTGCCGCCGCCGAGGTCAAAACCGCCTTTGACGCGCTGATGAAGGCGGCGGAGCAGAGCGATGTCGAGGTGAAGTACACGGGCGGGAGCGGTTCGCCCTATATAAGCGGGATAGACGGTATCATGGAGAAGAGCGACGGCGCTCTTTCCGGCTGGATATACAAGGTGAACGGCGAGCAAGCCGGGGTCGGCTGCGGGAAATACGACGTTGCGGCAGGCGACAGGGTCAGCTTCTTCTTCACCAGGGATTTGGGCAAGGACTGCGCGGACAAGGAATAATTAACCCCTCTTCAAATCAAGCAAAGCTTGATTTGAAGAGGGGTTTGGGCTGTCAACAAAGAATTATTTTTTAGATTAAAAGGTCTTTTTGATCCGCTCCAGCGCGAGAAGGGAGTTCTCCAGACTTCCGAAGGCGGTGAGGCGGAAGTACCCTTCGCCGGACGGTCCGAAGCCGGAGCCGGGGGTTCCGACCACCTGAACCTCGTTCAGCAGCCTGTCAAAGAAGTCCCAGGAGCTGAGGTTATCCGGGGTTTTCATCCAGATATAGGGCGCGTTGACCCCGCCGTAGACCTCAAAGCCCGCGTCACTCAGTCCGTTTCTTATCACCGCGGCGTTGTTTTTGTAGAAGCTTATAATTCCGGCGGTTTCCTTTTTGCCCTGCTCGGTGTATATGGCTTCGGCTCCGCGCTGCGACACGTAGGAGGCCTCGTTGAACTTGGTGGACTGGCGGCGCGCCCACATAGCGTTTAACGACATGCCGTCCCGTTTAAGCTCCTTTGGGATGACGGTGTACGCGCAGCGCACCCCGGTGAAGCCCGCCGTTTTGGAAAAGCTCTTAAACTCTATGGCACATTCCTTTGCCCCCTCGACCTCAAAGATGGAGACCGGAAGCCCCTCCGAGACGAAGGCGGAATAGGCGGCGTCGTAGAGTATCACCGAGCCGTTTTTGTTCGCGTAATCCACCCATGCCTTCAGCTGCTCGTAGGTGCAGTGGGCGCCGGTGGGATTGTTGGGGTAGCAGAGGTATATTATGTCCGCCTTTTTGTCCGGGATGGCGGGCACAAAGCCGTTTTCAGCGGTGCAGGGCATGTAGATGAGGTCCGACCAGTTGCCGTCTATAAGCTCCCCGGCGCGTCCCGCCATCACGTTTGTATCGACGTAAACAGGGTAGACGGGGTCGCAGACCGCGACGGTGTTGCCGCGGTCGAAGATATCGCCGATGTTGCCGCAGTCGCTCTTCGCGCCGTCGCTGATGAATATTTCATCGGTGGATATATTGACCCCCAGCGGCGCGTAGTCGTTTTTCGAAATGGCTTCCCGCAAAAACGAGTAGCCGTAGTCCTCGCCGTACCCTTTGAAGGTTTTCTCCGAGGACATATCCTCAACGGCTTTGTGCATGGCGGCTATTACGCTGGGGCAGAGAGGTCTAGTCACGTCGCCGATGCCGAGCCGTATGACGGTTTTACCGGGGTTTGCGGTCTGATATTCGGATACCTTTCTGCCGATGGTCGCAAAGAGGTAGTTTTGTCCAAGCTTCTTAAAATTCTCGTTTGTTTTCAACATAGTGGATTCACCCTTCTAAAAATTTGCCTCGCGTGACGAATTATATGCTCCATTCGCCTGAGAAGATAGCTTCGGCGGGTCCCGTCATGCAGACCTCGTCTGAGTCCCGGTCCCAGCGGATGTGCAGCTTTCCTCCGGCGGGGAAGGTGTCCGCTTCGCCGCCGCACAGCCCCAGAAGGGTCGCCGCGACAAGCGAGGCGCAATTTCCCGTGCCGCAGGCGAGGGTTTCGCCGGAGCCGCGTTCCCATGTGCGAACCTTTATCCCGCCGGTGCTGGGGAGGGAGATAAAGCTGACGTTTACCCTGGCGGGGAAGGCGGGATGGCGCTCAAGCGCGGGTCCGATTACTTCGACGGGAAAGCTCCAGGGGTCGTCGACAACGACGATACAATGCGGGTTGCCCATCGAAACGCAGGTGACGCCAAGCGTCCTGCCGCACACGTCAAGCTTGTGATCCAGTACGGCGCCGGTTTTAACGAGGGTGCACGGGATATCCGCCGCCTCAAGGATCGGGCGGCCCATGTTCACCTCGGCGGCTGTGCATACGCCGTCCCCGACTGTAAGCGATATCCTTTTCACCCCGGAAAGGGTATCGACGTTTATGACCGTGCCGGAAACCAGCCTGTTGTCGTACATGAATTTCGCGACGCAGCGTATCCCGTTGCCGCACATCTCCGCCTGGGAGCCGTCCGCGTTGTATATCTCCATGAAGCAGTCGGCGCGCGCGCCGCTGCCGTCTATGACCTTGCCGGACGGCTTTATAAGGATAATCCCGTCCGCGCCCACACCGAAATTTTTGTCGCTCATCCTGACGGCAAGGGCGGCGGGGTTTTCGACCTGCTCCTCAAAGCAGTTTATATGGATATAGCTGTTGCCGCTGCCGTGCATCTTTGTAAATTTCATGGTAATGGTCTCCTTTCCGCGTTGTGGAAGGCTTCGGATAAAGCTTACAGCAGCTTTACTCCGCGCTTCTCACATTCCTGTACCGTGTCCTCCCGCCAGACGGAGCACTGCACCTCGCCTATGTGCGCCTTTCTGAGGAAATACATGCAGAGCCGGGACTGACCGATTCCGCCGCCGACGGTCAGCGGCAGCTCGCCGGAGAGCAGCGCCTTATGGAAGGCAAGCTCCTTTCGGTGGGTTTGACCGGAGAGCTCAAGCTGTGACGCCAGGCTTTGCGGGTCCACCCGTATGCCCATGGAGGAGATTTCAAACTGCGACCCGAGCACAGGGTTTAAAAGTACGATATCGCCGTTTAAGGACCAATCGTCATAGTCCGGGGCGCGGCCGTCGTGCGGCTTGCCGGATTTCAGCTTGCCGCCTATTCCTGTGACGAAGATGGCGCCGTGCCTTTTGACGGCCTCGTATTCGCGCTGCCCGGGGGTCAATTCGGGGTACTCGTCCTCAAGCCGCTGTGAGGCTATGAAGGTGATGCCGTCCGGTAAAATCGGGGAGCCAAGTGAGGGATAGAGGTCAAGGATGTGGGTCTCGGTATCCTTTAAGCACCTGTAAATCGCGCTCACGGTGGCTTTCAGGTATTCGGGGGTTCGGTCGCTTTCGGTTAATATCTTTTCCCAGTCCCACTGGTCGACATATATGGAGTGGATGGCGTCCGTCGCCTCGTCGCGCCGTATGGCGTTCATGTCGGTATACAGCCCGACTCCTTCTTTAAAGCCGTATTTTTTCAGCGCGTAACGCTTCCACTTCGCGAGTGACTGCACTATTTCCGCGTTTGTTCCCGGCTGCTCGAGGACGTCGAAGGAGACGGGGCGTTCTACGCCGCCCAGGTTGTCGTTCAGACCTGTCTCGGGCAGCACAAACAGGGGAGCGGTCACCCGGTGGAGGTTCAGCGCCTTCGCCAGCGCCTGCTGGAAATAGTCCTTTACCTCCTTTATGGCGAGCTGAGTTTGAAAAATGTCGAGAGGCGAGCGGTAATTTTCAGGAATCATGTACTTCAATCGTATTACCTCACTTGTGGTTTTTTGAGGGAGGGAAAGCATAATTTACAGAACCCATGTTACCATATTATACCGATAAAGACAATACGGCGTTGTTAAAAAAATTGGAACGGTCATAAATTTTATGGCATATTTCGGATTAATCTGGTATAATAACCGCAGAGCGGTTATTATACAGTGATTAGAAAAATATACCATTACGGCGTGCGCGCCTATGGTATAATAACCGCGAGACGCGCTACGGGGGAAAAACACCCGCCGGTCGCATTGCCGCCTTCGGCGGCATTACTGCAAACCCTCTTTACGAAAGTAAAACACCCGGCTCTGCGGAGCCACCCTCTTTACGAAAGAGGGTAGGGCTGCTCGTTCGTTACCTTCTGCGTCTATCGTCCTTACCCTCTTTCGTAAAGAGGGTGGCATCGCAATGCCGGGTGTTTTCCCCCGTCCCCGCGAAGCGGCGCATCCCTCAATTACGCATTATTAATTAACGAAGCGGTAAGGAGTTAGCGTGAAAGAATTAAAAATACGAAAAAGGAGGTCGCGAAGCACATGCATACTTCATGTACGATTTGTGCACAGCTTCGTGCATGGGCTTTTATATGATAGGTGTTATTGATTACAGGGCGGGCAACAGTCCAAGCGTCGCGAACGCGCTGTTAAAGCTGGGCGTCGAAAATTCGCTCATCTCGACGGCGGAGGAATTTGAGCTGTGTGACGGGATTATCCTGCCCGGAGTGGGTTCCGCGGACGCGACGATAAGCTCGCTTGACGAGCTGGGCTTGCTTGGGAGGCTGAAGGAAGCGGTTCTCGGGGAGAAAAAGCCGTTTCTCGGCATATGTGTGGGGCTTCAAGTCCTGTTTGAGTACAGCGAGGAGGGGGAAACCGAATGTATGGGATTTATAAAGGGGAAGGTCAGACGGTTTGAGGGAGCGAAGCTCCGCGTCCCCCAGATGGGCTGGAACAAGGTGGATTTCAGGCGGGACAGCGTTCTGACAGGCGGGATAAGGGAAGGGTATTTCTACTTTGTAAATTCCTACTACGCCGAGCCGGAGGACGAAAGCGTGATTCTGGGAACCGCTGAGTACGGACAGGATTTCTGTGCCTTTGTCGAGAGCGGAAACATTTTCGCCTCGCAGTGCCACCTTGAGAAGAGCGGGAATGTGGGGCTTGCGCTGCTTAAAAACTTTGCCGGGTACGCTGAAAACACGGCGAAAGGAAGGGTGGGGAAGTAATGCTTACAAAAAGGCTGATAGCCTGCTTTGACATACGAAACGGCATGGTCACAAAGGCGCATAAATTCCAGGACAATATCGACATCGAGCCGGCCGCCGACATGGCCTTCCGCATGTATGAGGACAGGATAGACGAGATAATTTTCTACGACATTTTAGCCTCCGCTGAAAAGAGGAAGATAGACCTGAACACAGTGAAAAGCGTCGCGGAAAAGGTATTTGTACCCTTCACGGTGGGAGGGGGGATACGCTCGCTCGACGACATGTTTGAGGTGCTGAAGGCGGGTGCGGAGAAAATCAGCATCGACTCCATGGCGGTGCGCAATCCGGACATAATACGGCAGGGAGCGCGCGCGTTTGGCAGGCAGTGCATGGTTCTGAGTATGCAGGTTAAGAGGGTTGGTGCGTCGAAGGCGATACCCAGCGGCTATGAGATTTTTATAGACGGGGCCAGGGAGGCGACCGGGATGGACGCCATAGAATGGGCCTTGAGGGGTGAGGAGCTGGGCGCGGGCGAGCTGTGCGTCAACAGCATCGACTGCGACGGGACCCACAACGGATACGACCTGGAAATAACCGGAGCGATCGCGCGGAAGGTGGGGGTGCCGGTCATCGCTTCGGGCGGAGCGGGAAAGCCGGTCCACCTCGCGGATGTGTTTAAGGAGACCGGAGCTTCGGCGGCGATAATCAGCTCCATGCTCTATTCCCCCAGGATCGAACGCAACTACAGCGTCAGGGAGATAAAGGACGAGCTTATCAAGGCGGGGGTGCATATGCGCCCGTGGGACATGTCGTAGGTTTAGAATAAATGCCCTTGAAAAAAACGATTTCGTTTTTTTCAAGGGCATTTAAGGATTGTATGATTAGTTTGAGGCTGTGTTTAATTCTTTAATGACACTGTTGAGTTCAATAGAACTGGTTTTAAAGCTGTCTTTAACAGAATCCGAGTTTGTCTTAAGCTCAAATGTCACATTGCCCTCGCTTTTTTCAGGGTTATACGACTTTGAGAACAACTCATAAGGCACAGACGAAGGGAAGTACACATCAACATCAATGCCCTTGTCAATAAACAGTATCGAGTACCCACTGTAGTCAGGCTTATAGAACCCTGAATCAAGCATTATTTCCTTTGAATCCGCGTTTTTTCTATACCCATAACTCAGTACTACAGGAACGGATTCGCCTTTATAATCACCCTTCAGAACCTTTTCAATTACAAAATTATACTTTAGACCTTCTTTATAGCCTATGGGGTCTAGACCGCCGCTTTCGTATTTAGCGAGGGAATAGCGTTCAGGCAGCTCCTCGGTAAAATGTCCGAGAACTATCAGACCGGAATGAGCAATCATACCCTCGTAAGAAGAAAATGTAACATGATCTACATGTACAGTCACACCAAAGTCAGCGGCTGTCATTTCGATGTCGTCAGGGAATACAAGGTTGGCGCCCTCTTCTATATTTGCGGAGCAGGAAGAAAAAACTAAAATAAATATGAAAACCGCGGAAAACAATCTTTTCAACTTTGTTTCCTCCTTTATCTTAAATTACATGGGGCTGATATGCAAAGCATATCAGCCCCGGTAATTTGTTTATAAATTTTATTTGAACACCCGTCCCGACGCCACATAGTACCGTGCATAGTAATTGTCGTCAAGGGAGGTTATGGTGAGCGAATATCCGGGTTTTACCGCGTGGATGAATTTGTTGTCGCCGACGTATATGCCGACGTGGCTTGCGCCCTTCGCGGAGCCGTTGTTGAAGAATACAAGGTCGCCGGGGAGAAGCTCAGCCTTTGTTATTTTGGTGACTGATTTAAGCTGTGTGCTTGCGCCGGGGTTCAGCGAATAGCCGAAATTTTTAAATACATAGTAGACAAAGCCGGAGCAGTCGAAGCCGGAGGAAGGGGAACGTCCGCCGTATTTGTATTTTGTGCCGATATATTGCTTCGCGTACTCGACGACCGCGGAGCGTACGTCGCCGTTTGCGTCTGTACTGAGACCGAGAGCCGTGGAAAGCGCGACCGCCTCGCCGTCGTCCTTTTCAAAAAGAAGCTCTATGTAATCGGGGTGTATGTAGCCGGTGTGCTGCCCGGCGGTCACCTTGTACCAGCCGTTTTCTATGCCGATAAGGTCTACGGCGGTATTTATGGTGAGCTGGCAGACCTTCGCGGTTCCGGTGCTTGTCCCGGAGCGCATATTGACTACGTCCACCGTGACCCGTCCGCTGGGTATGTCGTAGGTTTCGCCGTCCGACGCGGTCAGGTACTCCTCCATCATGTATCCCGTGCCGCCGAGGTAGCTTACAAAGCACCAGCCGTCAGCGGTTGAAAGTACGATCACCTTCTCCCCCTTGGGGACTACCGAGAGCACCGTGCCGGACTGTGAAGCGGAGGAACGAAGCTTGAGCCCGCTGTCCGCGTCGACAGCGCTGACCGAAAGCTCCACAGCCGAGGTAAGCATAATGGCGGAAAGGGAAGCGATTATGGATAAAATCAAAAATTTAATCGGTTTTGAAATGGACAGCATGTGATACGTACCCCCAAATAATAATCTCTACTTCGCGGCAAGCGCTCTTGTAAGCCAGATGGCTCCAACGTCAAGAGCCTCGTAAAAACCATTCTTTTCAGATTTTTTCACTATCCTGTCCCGTGTTTTTATATCCGGGTCGGTATATTGAAGCTGAACCGCGACCTTGTCGGCAACCTCCATATCGCCTGACTTGACGGTGCTTAATATTTGCAGCATTACGATGTATTTATCGGTTATATTTCCGTAGTATACGATGTTTCCGTTTCTAATGAGCGGCTTGTCTTTATATACAAGGACGTCCTTTTCGTCTGTTTTCACAGCCATGTTTTTTCCTCCGTGTAATTAATTACATTCCTGATATTTCTGAAATACAAATTGTAACCGAATTGTAACACATATTCCGTCACCTGTCAACCTAATATTCGAGTATATATTTTATAATTATAAAAAAGACAAGCTAAAAACAGAAAATAAGCTTAATAATAATTTTAAAACAGGGGAAAAACGGCAAAATAAAATATTGTAACTATTTTGATATATAATAATTAAAGCCTTCTATTTAAGCTCGCCTCAGAGCTTAAATAGAAGGCTGTTTTTACGAGGAGGTTCACGCTGAAAAGATGGCGGCTCTAAGCGCCGAGGTAGTATCTCACAATTTCCTGCATCAGCTCGTCGCGGTCAACCTTGCGGATAAGGCTTCTCGCGTTTTTGTGATTTGTGATATAGGTTGGGTCTTCGGAGAGAAGATATCCGACAATTTGATTTATGGGGTCGTACCCCTTTTCCTTGAGCGAGTCGTAAACAGCGGTCAGAATAGATTTCATCTCCTGCTTTCTCTCGTCAGCCAAATTGAACTTCCTTGTGTGATCCATAATATCCCTCCTATCCCTATTATCCCAATAGACTTCTTTCGAAAATGAAATTTTTGACTACACAAGTATTGAAAATACTTGTGTAACGAAATTCACAAAGTGAATTTCGTAAGAAGTCTAATATAGTTATTCTACAGCTAACGCGCCCGCGTGTAAAGCGGGTTTACGAAAATTTACATAAAATTAATCTTTTTAATCTTTTGCGGGTCAAACGCTAGCGAAGCTCCGCGCCGAATCTGTCCTTCAGGGCGGAAAGCACCGCGTTAAACAGCGTATCCAGCTCCGGGTCGGTAAGGGTCCTGTCCCCGGCACGGAAGACGAGGGAAATCGCGACGCTCTTTTTCCCTTCCGGTATCTGCCCGCCGGAGTAGACGTCGAACACCTCCGCGTCCGCGAGCAGCTCTCCGCCGGTTTCCCTGGCGCAGTCTATAAGCTCGCCCGCGGTGTAAACACTGTCGCAGACGACCGCCATGTCGCGGGTGGAGGAGGGGAAGCGTGGAAGCGGCTTGTATTTTATTTCGGTATTCATGCCGGCGTAGATAAGCTCGTAATCAAGCTCCGCCGCGTAAGCCGGAGTATCTATCCCGTAATTGCCAAGGGTCATGGGGTGCACCCGGCCGATTATACCCGCGTACCTGCCGCCGATTTCCACACGGGCGCACTGTCCGGGGTGAAACGCGGCGTACAGCGAATCGTTCTGAGGGTCGCTGTACTTTGTGAATTTGACGTCCGGGACCTTGGCGTATTCGAAGATGGCTTCCACCGTACCCTTGAAGTCGAAAAAGTCGGTATTTCCGTACGCGCCCAGCGAAAGCGTCCTCTTTTCCAGCGGCAGCTCACCGCCTGTGGGGAGGTACACCTTGGCGTTTTCGTAAAGGCGAACGTCGCCGTTGCGGTTGTTGTAGTTTTTCGCCAGAGCCTCCAGCATCGACGGAAGCATCGCCGTGCGCATGACGCCGGTGTCCTCGCCCAGAGGATTCAGTATGCTCAGGGAGTTTCTCCGGGCGGAATCAGCGGGGAGACCTATTTTATCGTAGCAGGCGGGACTGATAAAGGAGTAGGTCAGAATCTCAGTGTAACCGAGCGCGCGGCAAATTATCCCCATATTCTTTTCGGCGGTCTGCCTGCCGCTCAGCCCGCCTATCGCAGCGGTCCCGGCGGACAGGGTGACGGGGATGTTGTCGTAGCCGTACATGCGGGCGACCTCCTCGGCAAGGTCGGCGGTCTGTTCCACATCCATCCTGTAGGACGGGACGGTCACAAGCCCGTTTTCCACCGTGAAGTCCAGCGACCTGAGCGCGTCCTCCATAAACTCAGCTGTCAGGGCGGTCCCGAGAAGCGCGTTTATCCTGTCCGTCTCAAGCGGCAGGACTGTGGGCTTATACGGCTTTTTGCTGACGTCGATGATGCCCTCGACCACACGGCCCGCGCCTATCATTTCCACAAGCTCACACGCCCGCAGTATGGCGGGGACGACGCCCTCCGTATCCAGACCCTTTTCAAAGCGGGAGGAGGCGTCGGTGCGCATCCCAAGCGCCGACGCCGTGCGCCGCACCGAGGGACCGTTGAAGCTTGCCGACTCAAAGACGACCATTTTTGTCTCGTCCGTGATCTCGCTGTTGGCGCCGCCCATGACCCCCGCGACTCCCACAGGCTTGTTCGCGTCGGCGATGCACAGCATATCCTCGCCGAGGGGACGCAGAGCCCCGTCGAGGGTGAGGAGGGTCTCGCCCTTCTCCGCGGTGCGGACTACTATTTTCCCGCCGTCAAGGCAGGAGTAGTCGAACGCGTGCATCGGCTGACCGTATTCAAGCATCACATAGTTTGTGACGTCGACGATATTGTTTATGGGACGCACTCCCGAGGCGCGCAGCCTGTCCCGCATCCATTTGGGCGAGGGCTCGATTTTTATATCGGTTATCAGCTTTGCGGTATATCTGGGGCAGAGCTCCCCGTCAGCTATCTCAACCCGCAAATATTCGCTTATCAGGTTCTCCTCCGCTTTAAGCGAGGGTACGCTGAGGGAAAGCGGGCGCTTAAAGGTCGCGGCGGACTCCCGGGCAAGCCCGATAACGCTGAGGCAGTCGGGGCGGTTGGGGGTGATTTCAAATTCCGCAACATGGTCGTCGAGATCGAGGACGGGGCGGATATCGTCCCCCGGATATATTCCGTAGAAGAGTATGTCGGTTTCGTTTATAAGGAGTATCCCGTCGTCGTCCGCGGAGGGGAGGTCGTGCGAGGTAAGCCCCAGCTCGCCGATCGAGCAGAGCATACCGTAGGAGTCGATCCCCCTCATGCCGGTTTTTTCGATACTTATGCCGCCGGGCAGCTTGGCTCCGCACAGCGCGGTCGGGACAATGTCACCTGTCTTTACATTCTTCGCGCCGGTGACGATGGTGACCGGTTCCGCTTCGCCGACGTCCACAGTGCAGACCGAGAGCTTATCGGCGTTTGGATGGGCGGTTATGCCGAGTATTTTGCCCACCACAACATTTTCGATTTCCGCGCCCATGTACGTTACCGATTCGACTATGGAACCGGACATGGTCATGGCGCGGGCGTATTCCTTATCCGAAATGTCGGAGAGCTCCACAAAATCGTTTAGCCATTTTCTGGATAGCTTCATAATAATTTTATTCCTTTCCGCCTGAGCTTTTAATTAAAACTGGCTGAGGAAGCGGATGTCGTTTTCAAAGAAGATACGCAGGTCGGACACGCCGAAGCGCTGGGAGGTCATCCGGTCGGTACCCAGCCCGAACGCCCAGCCTGAGTAGACCTCCGGGTCGATGCCCGCCATTCTCAGGACGTTAGGATGAACCATGCCGCAGCCGAGCATTTCGATCCAGCCCTCCCCCTTGCATATGCGGCAGCCCTCGCCTCCACAGGAAAAGCACTGCAAATCCACCTCTGCCGACGGTTCGGTGAAGGGGAAGTGGTGCGGACGAAAACGCGTCTTTGCGTCCTCGCCGTACATATGCTTGAAAAGGGTGTTCAGGGTTCCCTTGAGGTCGGCCATCGTGATTCCCTTGTCAACAATGAGCCCTTCGATCTGGTGGAACATGGGGGAGTGGGTGGCGTCCACCTCGTCCTTGCGGTAGACCCGCCCGGGGGCAATCGCGCGGATGGGGGGCTGCTTTGCCTCGAGTATCCTCGCCTGCACCGAGGAGGTCTGGGTCCTCAGAACCACATCCTGCGAGAAATAGAAGGTGTCCTGCCAGTCGCGGGAGGGATGGCTCTCCGGGGTGTTGAGGGCGGTAAAGTTGTAGTAGGTCTTATCTATCTCAGGACCCTCTATGATCTCAAAGCCCATACCTATAAAGACGTCCTTGATGTCGTCCTGCATTATCGACATGGGATGCCTGTGCCCGACGAGCTGCCTGCGCCCCGGGAGGGTCACGTCAAGCTCCTCCTCCTTCAGCTGCTCCGCAAGCTCGGCGGCTTCCTCCTGCCGCTGCCTCCGCTGGATGAGGTTTTCGATAAAATTGCGCACCTCATTCGCGTACGCTCCGATCACCGGGCGCTCCTCGTCGGACAGCCTGCCCATCTGCTTGAGGATTTTGGTCAGCTCACCCTTTTTGCCGAGAAACCTGACCCGCAGGTTTTCGACCTCGCCGCTGCCGTGGGCGGCGGATATTTCGCTGTCCGCCAGCTTTTGTAACGCTTCCAATGTTTCTTTCATTTTTTACAGCGATCCTTTCTTCTAAATACAAAATAAAATACAAAGCTGCAAGTGTTAATTATAAAGACTGCCGGTTGAGCGTCCCGCCGTCCCGCTCAACCGATTTGACAGCCTTTTCCACCTTGGTTCGCGGGCGCATGACCTCGTGCCCGCAGCCCAGGCACCTTATGCGAAAATCCATGCCGATACGTAAAACCGTCCATTTGCTGCTTCCGCAGGGGTGAGGCTTTTTCATCAGCAATATGTCGCCCAGCCTTATGTCCATAGTCAAGCTGTCCTTTCCTGTTGAAATTAGAATAAAACGCTGAAAAACGGGAAAGCTAGAAGCAACCCGAGGGGATAAAATCTTTGATTATTATAGGCTTGAAAACGGAGGGAGCTTTATGCCGGAAGTAATAAGCGCGATATTCGATTCGCCCGATATGGCGGATTTCGCTTTGATGAGACTGCGAAACGAGAAAATTATTTATGATTCATGCAAAATAGACCGTGTGTCCGACAAGACGGCCGAAACGCGTGTAGGGGCGATTGTCAACCCGTATGACACCGTATACACCGGGAACAACGCGGGTCAAATGGGGGCCACCGGTTTAGTTGGGCAATACGGGGGTTTCCTGTACACAGTTGAAAACGGAGTGGGCGGCGTGAGGGGAAACGATATATCCTCCGACGAGGTGAAGCTGAGTATACGGGTACACTCGGCTCAGGTGGACAAAGCCGCTTCGTCAATCATATCATGTCACGGAAACCGTGTAAACATCGAATCATAATATTCACAGAATTTTTTTCCATGTCCCGCATATAGTATACTATCCGCAAATGCGGATAGTATACTCGGATTAGATAAGTATGCCATTACGGCGCATACGCCTATGGCATAATCCGCAAATGCGGATAGTATACTCGAATCAGATCAGTATGCCATGGTGTGTCAAAAAGCCGTAAAATTGTGGCGCGGACGGCGGACGGCCAATGGCCGCCCCTACAAATTTAAAGGTTCGTGTAGGGGCGCGCACTGCGCGTCCGTGAAAAATGGGTCTTTTTCGACATCATGAAGCCACAGAGCGCTATGGTTAGAATTCATATGCCGCCGTAGCATAACATCCGCATTAAAAGAAGGGAGAGGAAGCAGACCGTCACAGCGAAGCTTCGGATACATATAGTCAATTAACTTAAGAATGAGTGAATTCCTTTTCCGACTTTACGCATATATGGATAGCTTTAAGCCGTAAAAGCAACTCATTCTAAAGTTAATTGCCTATTATATGCAAATAATTTTGACGGTTCCTGCTTATAAAAAATATGGTTAATGAACGTTTTCTTCCTGAGGGGAAAAGGATGGGAAACAGAGCGAACACCGAATACATATCATCGCCGGAGGGGCTGAAAAGGGCGGCGCTGAACGATTCGATTCTCGAAGCGCGGGCGGTTCGCTGTGACGCCGCAAAAAATCTTATTGTCGAGCTTGGCGGGTGCACCGGCATAATACCGAGAAATGAAACGGCTATCGGCGCGGAAAGCGGGGAGCTGCGGGATATAGCGATAATTTCACAGGTGGGCAAGCCGGTGTGCTTCAAGGTCACAGGCTTTGAAAACAATACCGCGGTGCTGAGCAGGAGGGCGGCGCAGGAGGAGGCGCTTGAAACATATATGGCGACCCTTCAAAACGGCGACATACTCGGCGCAAGGGTGACACATCTCGAACCGTTCGGAGCCTTTGTCGACATTGGCTGCGGGCTTATATCCCTCATCGGCATTGAAAACATATCAATCTCGAGGATATCACATCCGTCCGACCGCTTTGAGGTGGGGCAGGAGATTTTCGCCGCCGTTTTATCGGTGGATCGGGAGACCCGAAGAGTGAGCCTTACACACCGGGAGCTGCTTGGCACATGGGAGGAAAACGCGGCGCTTTTCAACGTGGGGGAGACGGTGGCGGGAATAGTGCGGGGAATTGAGGAGTACGGTTCGTTTATTGAGCTTACGCCAAACCTTTCAGGGCTTACCGAAAGGCGGGAGGGACTGCGCGAGGGGGACGGAGTTTCGGTATACATAAAATCCATAAACCCTGAAAGGATGAAGGTAAAGCTGCTGGTCATAGAAAGCTTTGAAAGATATCAGACCCTGCCGAAGCTGGGTTATTTTATAACGGGCGGAAAGCTTGACGAGTGGATATACTCGCCCGCGTCCTGTGACAAAAAGGTGATAAGCAGGAAATTTTAGCTTTAATCAACTAAACGCCGCTATGTCAGCCTGATTTATCGGGCTGACATAGCGGCGCAATTCAGCTGGGATCAGTCGTTTTGCAGCGCGTCATACCCCCTCTCGCCGGTACGCACCTTCACGACGTCCTCTACGTCGTAGACAAAGATTTTTCCGTCGCCTACGTTTCCGGTATAAAGCGCGCCCTTGACCGTTTCGATAAGCAGCTCGGTCGGAATCTTTGTGATGACGACGTCAACCTGTACCTTTGGAAGCAAGCGGGTTTCGATCTTAACGCCGCGGTAGCTCTCCGTATGTCCCTTCTGCATTCCGAAGCCGAGGACGTTTGTGACCGTCAGCCCCGTTATGCCAATCCGCTCAAGCGCCGCCTGCAATACGGCGTATTGGTTTTGATTTGTGATGATCGTGACCTTTGTGAGCTTGGCTTTGCCGGTGGAGGTGTTTGTCACATCCACCGCTTTGTCGATAGGCACGGCGTCCGCGGGTATTACCGCGGGAACCATGTCGACGCCGGATGAGATGAGCGCGGGCGCGAAATCAGGATACGCGACGTTGCCGTGCTCGCCGATATCAAGACCCTCAAGCTCCTCTTCACGCGTCACGCGTATGCCCATCGTCTTTTTCAGTACGACCCAGGTGATCCCGGTTGTCACAAGGACGAATAACGCGACGGCAACAACGCCTATCAGCTGCGAGACAAGCAGACCCGCGCCGCCGCCGTAGAAGAGTCCGCTGTATCCCGCGAGCGAGGTGACCCCTTCCTTTGCGAAGAGTCCGACAAAGGCGGTTCCCAGTACGCCGCACACGAGATGGACGCTTGTTGCGCCGACAGGGTCGTCGATGTGGATCTTATCGAAAAACAGTACCGCGAAAACAACTACCACACCTGCGATTGCGCCGATGATGAGCGAGCCCGCAACTGTGACGTAGGCGCAGCCGGCCGTAATGGCGACAAGTCCCGCGAGGCAGCCGTTTATTGTCATACCGAGGTCCGGCTTGCCGATTTTTATCCATGAAGCGGCGGTTGACGTGAGCAAGGCGGCGATGGCGGCGGTGTTTGTCGTCAGCAGGATGTGCGCGACGTCGTCGGGGCTGTCAAAGCTCATCGTGCTGCCGGGATTGAAGCCGAACCAGCCAAGCCACAAAATAAACACGCCGATAACGGCGAGGGACATATTGTGTCCCGGTATCGCCTTCACCTTGCCGTCCTTGCCGTACTTTCCGATACGCGGTCCGAGTATAGCTGCGCCGGTTAGCGCGGCCCATCCGCCAACGGAGTGGACGGCGGTGCTGCCGGCGAAGTCATGGAACGGTTTCAAGAAGCCCTTCACGGCTCCGGAGACGTCAGTCCCGAGTGTCGCAAGCCAACCTCCGCCCCATATCCAGTGACCGGTAATCGGATAAATAACAAGGGTAAGTACAAATGAAAAAACTATGAACGATACGTATTTCACGCGCTCCGCGACCGCGCCCGAAACGATCGTAGCCGCGGTGCCGCAGAATACGAGCATCCAGAAAAAGTTCGCCCAGAACGGGATTCCGTTGCCGGTGAGGAAATACGGTCCGTTGTATAGCTCGGCTGCGGATTTGCCGAAAATCCACAGCCCCTGCGTGCCTATGAAGCCGTTGCCAAGACCCTGCATCAAACCCCAGCCCAGCAGCATAAAGCCCAGGGCGGAGACGGAGAAGACAATGAAGTTCTTTGAAAGAATGTTGACCGCGTTTTTTGCCCTGGCCATACCGCTTTCGACCGAAGCGAACCCAAGGTTCATAAAGAATACAAGAAATCCGGCAATCAGTACCCAAATGGTGTTTACAACGCTGTACTCGATATTGTCCATGTTCTTTTCCTCCAGATTATTAAAAAATATAATAAAAACGGCGGCAATGGATGCACTGAACGAAGGAAAATCAGTGACACCATTGTCGCCGTATTTATACGGGGTAATTAACTTGAAGCCAAGTATATCACATTTATACTCAGTTGTGAATACCCGACATTTTACAATAGTTTTCAAAAAATTGCCATTAATTTTGTTAATTTAGCTCTGACCGGTGAGCATTTATCCGGGATACCCAAGGGTAATAAGAGGAGAAGGCGCTGTGGCGGAACTATTTTACATAGTCAAATTCAAGCCCGTACATGGAGACGGTGTCGCCTTCCTTTATCCCCAGCCGCTCAAGGCGCTCAAATATGCCCGAGCGCTTAAGCTGGCGCTCAAAGTATATGCGCGACTCATAGTCGTCAAAGTTGACGTCGGTCATTATCTTTTCCAGCCACTCGCCTTCAAGGATATACAGGTCGCCGTCCGCGGTTATTTTTACGTCGGCGGCTGTCTGCTCGACCTCGGCCTTTTCGACATACTCGGCTTCATAGTACTCTATGGGGGGGAGCTTTTTAAGCTCGGAGGAAACTTTGTATACAAGCTCCCGTATCCCTCTGTTTGCCGCGGCGGATATCGGCATAAGTGAAATGCCCTTGGCGTTCAGATGCTCCCGCAGGGAATCGAGGCGCTCCTCGGTTATGTCGCATTTGTTTGCCGCGACAATTTGAGGTCGGCCGGAAAGACCTTCACTGTAATTTTTCAGCTCGTTTGTGATGGTCTCAAAGTCCTCTATGGGGTCGCGCCCCTCGCTTCCAGACACGTCAACAACGTGGATAAGAAGCCGGCAGCGGTCGATGTGGCGGAGAAAGTCGTGACCGAGACCGGCGCCTTCATGTGCGCCCTCGATGATGCCGGGAATGTCGGCGACGACAAAGGAATCGCCGTCCTCCACCCGCACCACTCCCAGGTTCGGCTGGAGGGTGGTAAAGTGATAGTTGGCAATTTTGGGACGGGCGGCGGAAATAATCGAAAGCAGGGTGGATTTGCCTACGTTGGGAAAGCCGACCAGCCCCACATCGGCAAGCAGCTTGAGCTCGAGTATGATTTCCCTGACCTCGCCCTTAAGACCGCTTTTGGCAAAGCGGGGAGCCTGCCTTGTGGGAGTGGCAAAGCGCTGGTTTCCCCAGCCGCCGCTGCCCCCCTTGCAGACGGTAAAATCCTTTCCGTCCGACATGTCGTGTATGACGGCGCGGGATTCGGAGTCCAGTATGACGGCGCCGCGGGGAACCTTGATATAGAGGTCGCTCCCAGCCTTGCCGGAGCATTTCTTGCCCGCGCCGTCGCCGCCGTTTTCGGCCGAAAATTTCTTTCGGTACTGGTAGTCCATCAGGGTGGACATGTGGTCGTCGACCCGGAATATTACGCTGCCGCCATTGCCGCCGTCGCCGCCGTCCGGTCCGCCGTTTGCGACGTACTTCTCGCGGTGAAAGGCGATAGCGCCGTTGCCGCCGTTGCCCGCCGCAACCGTGAGCCTTGCCGTATCTATAAACATTGCAGTATCCTTTCAATGAACCGTCGGATTTTGCCGTTAACAAAGAATCGGCTGTCTACATTAGACTTCCCCACAAAACCGAAGGCTTTGTGGGGAAGTCTATTATAAGAGCTTACCGCCGGGATAAGCCCCTATATTGTAGACAGCCCGTTTTTTCATAGTAAACGCGGATTTTGATTACGCTTCGTAGACGGAGACACGGGTGCGGTCACGTCCGAGGCGTTCAAAGCGAACCTTGCCGCTTGTGAGCGCGAAGAGCGTGTCGTCGCCGCCGCGGCCGACATTGATTCCGGGATGTATCTTTGTTCCGCGCTGACGCACAAGAATATTTCCCGCCAGAACAAACTGACCGTCGGCGCGCTTGGGTCCAAGCCGCTTTGACTCGGAGTCGCGTCCGTTGCGGGTGGAACCGACGCCCTTTTTATGGGCAAAAAACTGTAAACCTATATTAAGCATTGTGCTGTACCTCCAAGACCTTAATAAATTCGGGATACTCCGATTCAAGCTGGGAAAGCAAGTTCAAAAAGCCGCGTATGACAGCCTTTCCGCTTGCCGAAGCCTGAGACGGGAGCTCATATAATTTCGCTGTTTCAAAGGTTATATCAGCGGTTTTTTCATCGACCGTACACGGGATGCCGAGCAGGAGAACGTCGTTCAAGGTGGTTTCCAGCAGCCTCACCGCGGCTGTCACCCCGGCGCAGACGATATCGCTTCCCCCGTCTGAAAATCCGCTGTGACCCGAGACGGAGAGGCGAAGGATTACGCCGTCCCTTTCGGTCAAGGAAACCTTTATCATTACGCGGTTATCGAGTCGATCTGGATTCTTGTGTATGGCTGCCTGTGTCCCTGACGGCGGCGGTAGTTCTTCTTGGATTTGTACTTAAAGACCATGATTTTCTTGGATTTTCCGTTCTTTACCACCTTGGCGGTGACCTTTGCGCCCGAGACGGTGGGGACGCCGAACCTTGAGTTTTCTCCGTCAACAACGGCAAGGATTTTATCAAAATCCACCGTGCTGCCTTCCTCCGCGTCAAGCTTTTCGATGTAGACGATGTCACCCTCGGTGACCTTGTACTGTTTGCCGCCGGTTTCAAAGATAGCTATCATTCCGGTAGCACCTCATTTCTGTATAAGACTCGCTCTTGAAGGCGGGGAAGCCCGCTTATATCAATGATATTTATAGAAAATTCACTCGTTCTTAAGTTAATTTACTATATAAACGCCCATTGAAGCCTGCTCGAAGCGGCTTTTCAAGTATAGCAAAGCGGCAGGAAAATGTCAACAAAAATATGAAATTTTCCTCGTTTTTTTGCGTTTTAGGGAAAAACAGAATTATTTTCAAAAGTTGTTGACTTTATTTACAGTATCAGCATATAATATAGCAACAGGTACGTGAGATGGAATTTTTCCCATCTTGCGTATATTTATTATAGAAAGAAAAAATTAGATAGAATTAACAAAAACGATTTTGCGGCTTGTGTGAGCAAGCCGGGGGATTAGGGGGTGAAGCGCTTGGAACCTTCGCAGAGGTATAACACACTAAAGCGCGTGTCCATTGTGACATTGATTATCAACCTTGCGTTAGCGTCGGCGGAGCTGATAATCGGAGCCGCGTTTGACAGCGTTTCGGTCATTTCGGACGGTGTAAACAACGCGGCCGACGTATTCACAACCATCGCGTTGCTGATAGGAATTCATTTTTCCGGGGACGCGGCGGACGACCAGCATCCGTACGGGCATCAGAAAATCGAATCGGTAATGTCGCTGTTTTTAGCCGTGGCGCTTGGAGTAACCGCCGTTTTTATCGGTATCGAAGGGGTGAAGAAGCTTTTAAGCGGCGGCAGCGCGGAGCCGTCGATTCTCGCGGTTATAATTACGGCTGCATCCTTAGTTTCGAAGGAGGGGATGTTCCGCTATACGAAGAGCTACGCGAAAAAGCTGGACTCCCTTGTACTTATGACCGAGGCGTGGCATCACAGGAGCGACGCGGTTTCCGCGCTTGCCGTTTTGATAGGGGTTGTGGGGAATATGGCGGGGCTGTGGTATTTGGAGCCGGTCGCCGCTATCATAGTCGCGCTGATCATATTGAAGGCGGCGTTTGACATACTCCGCGACGCTTTTTCCCAGGTGGTTGACAAACGGGCGGATGATGAGACCCAGCGGGAGATAATGCGTATCGTACTCAGCATCGACGGGGTGGAAGCGGTGGACGAGATGAGGACCCGAATAAGCGGGAACATCATATTTGTCGATCTGGACATAGCGGTGAAGGCGGAGCTGCCGGTGCACGAGGCTCACGACATAGCGGAAAACGTCCATGACGCAATCGAAAACGCGCCGTTGAAGGTGGGTCACTGCATGGTGCATATAAACCCGGCGTAAAATAACTGATTTAACTGCATGTGACCTGAGGTCACATGCAGTTAAATTGTTAAGAGGGAGGCGACCTTGTCGCGGTCGCGGAAAATCTGCGCCTTTAGCTCGTCTACGCTTGAAAAGCGCATTTCCGGGCGGAGGAAGCTGTCAAATTCCAGCACGGCGCGCTGTCCGTAGAGGTCGCCGGCGCAGCCGATTATGTGGGTCTCGACCCGTATATCCCCGGAGTCGGAGATGGTTGGGCTCCGCCCGACATTGGTCACCCCAGCGTACTCCCGCCCGTCTATGCCGCAGCGGACAGCGTACACCCCGGAGCGGGGGGGCTGCACCCCTTCCGGCAGAAGCATATTGATGGTGGGAAGCCCCAGCGTCCTGCCCAGCTGCCTGCCGGGTACGACCTTGCCGGACAGGATGTGCGGATGACCCAGATATTTCGCCGCCGTTTCCATGTCCCCCGCGGCGATAAGCCCCCGGATATAGGTGGAGCTTACGGTGACGGAGCCCAGCTCAACCTTGCCGATTACTTCGCAGGTCAGCCCATGCTCCGCCGCGTACCCTTGAAGCAGAGCGGGATTTCCGGCTCCGCCCTTGCCAAAGCGGTAGTCCCAGCCCGCGACAAAGGCGGCGGCGCCGAGCTTTTCGACCAGAAGACCGCCGAGAAAGTCCGTCCACGGCAGATTCATAAGGGCGGAATCGAAGGTGAGGAAAATTATCTCGTCTATCCCAAAATACCTGCGTATAATGTACTCCCTGTCCTCCCGCGAATTGATCAGCGGGACAGCCTGCCCGGTGAGGGCGGACAGGGGGGAGCGGTCGAAGGTGACGACCGCGGCGGTCAGACCGGGGATTTCCCCGGCCTTTTTCATGAGCGCGGCGTGCCCGAGGTGTACACCGTCAAAGAAACCGAGAGCCGCCGCCAGCTTGCCTTTTGCCATTGCCCTACCTCGCCATTCATTATTGGGGATTAGTATTAATCCCTCATATCTCAAAAAAGCTTTTTTCGGTCTTGAGTCCCTCAGGGGTTCCGAGTGAAAGCATCAAAAATTCTCCGGTCACGGAATAGACGCGAAGCTTCCTTCCCACAAGCCCGTCATGACCGGGCAGGGCGGAGGTTACGTTTCCGTACGGCACCACAGCGCCGTATCTGCAAAGCCGCTCGCCGTCGGGGTCTATTGTAAGCCGGTCATATTCGGAGAACATTTTATCTGTGCTTATAATAATATCTTCGACGCCGCCGGACCGCGAAACAGCCTCCAGCTCCTCAAGAGTCACCGCGTCTTTGATGGAAAACGGACCCGCCTTTGTGCGCTCAAGCCCGGTAAGCGCCGCGCCGCAGCCCAGCGCCGCGCCAATGTCGTGGACAAGGGTGCGTATGTAGGTCCCCTTGGAGCAGGCGACGCTTATGACATGGTCGCCGCCGCGTTTACCCAGATAGGCGATGGAATATATCTCGATATCCCGGGGCTTGCGTTCAACCTCGCCGCCCTCCCGGGCGATTTCGTAGAGCTTTTTGCCGTCCACCTTCAAGGCGGAGTACATGGGCGGGATTTGCCGCTGCCTGCCGGTGAAGCTTATAAGGATTTCCGCGACCTCGTTGTCCGGCGGAGTATGGGAGCTGACCGACAGCACTTTTCCGGTTATGTCCTGGGTGTCGGTGGTGACTCCGGTGCGAAAGGCGGCGGTGTAGGACTTGTCCGATTCGAGCAGCAGCCCGGACGCCCGGGTGGCGCGCCGGATAAAGATGGGAAGCACACCGGTCGCCATGGGGTCCAGGGTGCCGCCGTGTCCTATCTTTTTTTCGCCGAGTATTCTCCGGCAGCAGGAAACGACCTTGTGCGAGGACATCCCGGCAGCCTTATTTATAATAATGATCCCGCTTTTTATCATGTGAGCTCCATTTTATTTCACGTCCGTTTTATTGCGCGTTTGCACCGCACACCTCTTCGCACGCGGCGAACAGCGCCGCCTTCGCCTCCTCGAGACTGCCGGTGAAGCTGCCGCCGGCGGCTCCGGCATGACCGCCGCCGCCGAATTTGCCGCAAATTTCCGAGGCGTCGACCTCCGGCGAGGTGCGCACCGAGATTTTCCACCCGCCGTCCTTTTCGCGAAGCAGGATACCAACCTGCACCCCCTCGATCTGCCGTGTGATACCGGACAGGTTTTCCAGGTCGTCCTCCCCGGCGGCGGCGGTGTTTACCGCCTCCTCGGTTATGTGGGTCAGCGCAACCCTTCCGTCGAGCCGGAAGGCCATATTCTCCGCGAGGGTGCGTTCGATACTCATCCGCGCCACCGACTTTATTTCGGTAAAGGTGTTGTTTATGTGGTAGAAATTGATCCCGGTCTCTATCAGCCGGGCGGCTATCCGGTGGGTTTTTGCCGTGACCGAGGGATATTTGAAGCACCCGGTGTCGGTGCAGACGGCGAGGTAGGCGTGAAGCGCGATTTCGCTGTCCAGCCCGATATCCGGCGCCGCCGCAAGCTCGGCAATGATTTCCCCGCACGCCGCGGCCGCCGGGTCGAGACAGGTATTTTTCGCGTAGCCGGTGTTTGTCGGGTGGTGGTCTATGCAGAGGTCGAAGGCGTCGGCGTACACCTTCGCGTCTTCGTTTAACAGGCGGGGGTCCGCGATATCCACCGCGCATATGAAGGCGGGGGAGAAGTCCTCCGGCGGGAAATACGGCGCGGCGTAGGGGAGCAGGCGCGCGGTCAGGGTGGCGTTTTTCATGACGTACGCCGTTTTCCCCAGCTTGCGCAAAAGAGCGCACAACGCCGAACCCGAGCCGACCGTGTCGCCGTCGGGGGATTTGTGGGTGACTATGAGTATGTCGTCGGCCGACCGCAATAAACCGGCCGTTTCGGTTACGGAAAGAAGGTTTGTCATTGCTCCTTATCCCCGCCGTCCGTGTCGTCCGTGTTGTCGGATTGAGGTGGCTTGTCGATGGAGCGGAGAAGGTCAAGGATATGTGAGCCGTGCTTTATCGAGGGGTCCTCGAGAAAGATAAGCTCGGGGGTGTTGCGCAGGTTTACCTCCCGCCCAAGCTCTCTGCGAAGAAAGCCGGAGGCGGATTTGAGCCCCTTGATGACCTGCCCTGTGTCCTCGCCGTTCAGAACGCTGATATACACCTTCGCCTGCTTGAAGTCGGGGGTGGCGTCGATACGGGTTATACTCACAAGACCGTGCACCCGCGGGTCCTTCAGGGAGCGAAGCAGCGCCGAAAGGGCGTGTTTTATCTCTTCGTTCACTTTATCTATTCTTGCCATTTTTTACGTCCTTTCAGCCGCTCGGCTTGGTATGAGCTGATTTATGAGATGATTATTGATTATATCCGGCGGACAAAGCGCTAATCCCGCTTTACCTCAACCATCTGGAAGGCCTCGATGATATCCCCTTCCTTTATATCCGTAAAGTTTTCAATGCTTATGCCGCATTCATAGTTTGTCGAGACCTCGCGCGCGTCGTCCTTAAACCGCTTGAGTGAGGAGATTGCGCCCTCGTGTATTACGATTCCGTCGCGGACAAGGCGTATTCCCGCGCCGCGCAGGATTTTTCCCGAGATGACGTAGGAGCCGGCGACAGTGCCGATGTTGGAGGCGCGGAACACCTGGCGAACCTCCGCCTGTCCCAGCTGCTCCTCCTTAAATTTCGGTGAGAGCATACCCTTCATGGCGGCCTCGACCTCGTCGATGCACTCGTAAATAATGCGGTACATCCTGAGGTCCACCCCGGCGCGCTTCGCGCTTTCCGCCGCTCCCGCGTCCGGCCGGACGTTGAAGCCGACGACTATCGCGTTTGCGGTGGAGGCGAGAAGTATGTCGGATTCGTTTATCGCGCCGACGCCGGAATGGATGACCCGGACACGCACCTCGTCGCTCTTTATCTTCTCAAGCGAGGTTTTGAGCGCCTCAGCCGAGCCGTGCACGTCCGCCTTGAGTATGATGTTGAGGTCATGTATTTCGCCCTCCTTGATCTGGGCGAACAGGTCGTCAAGGGTGACCTTGGAGGAGCTTTTGACCTGATCCTCGCGTCCCTTGAATTTGCGCTGCTCGACAAGCTCCCTTGCCATGCGCTCATCCTCGACCGCGCCGAAGGTGTCGCCCGCCTCGGGAACCTCGGACAGCCCTATCACCTCCACAGGGGTGGAGGGTCCCGCCGTGTCTATGCGCCTGCCGTTGTAATCGGTCATCGCGCGTACGCGGCCGACGGTCTTGCCCGCGATTATGATGTCGCCGTGGTTCAGCGTTCCGTTTTGTACAAGCAGGGTGGCGATGGGACCGCGGCCCTTGTCAAGGCGCGCTTCAATGACCGCGCCCTGCGCGCGGCGGTTCGGATTTGCCCTGAGGTCGCTCACCTCGGCGGTGAGAAGCAGCATTTCCAGCAGGTTGTCTATGCCCTCGCCGGTGGCGGCCGAGACCTTGCATACGACGGTGTCGCCGCCCCACTCCTCGGGGATAAGCTCATATTCGGTGAGCTGCTGCATGACCTTGTCGGGGTTCGCGTCCGGTTTATCCATCTTGTTGACCGCGACGATGATAGGCACCTTTGCGGCCTTGGCGTGGTTAATCGCCTCGATGGTCTGCGGCATGATACCGTCGTCCGCGGCGACGACGAGTATGGCGATGTCGGTAACGTTTGCTCCGCGCATACGCATTGAGGTGAACGCCGCGTGACCGGGAGTGTCCAGGAAGGTGATGGTGCTGCCCGCGTAGTTTACCGTATAAGCGCCGATGTGCTGGGTTATTCCGCCTGCCTCGCCGGAGACGACGTCAGCCTTGCGGATTTTGTCGAGAAGGGAGGTCTTGCCATGGTCAACGTGACCCATGACCACAACGACCGGGCTGCGGGGAAGGAGGTTCTCGGCTGAATCCGCCGCCTCGTCAAAGAGGCGCTCCTCGATGGTGACGTGAACCTCGCGTTCTATCTTCGCGTTGTATTCAAGCGCGACAAGGGAAGCGGTTTCGAAGTCAATTATCTGGGAGAGGGAAGCCATTGTACCCAGCTTCATAAGCGTCCTGACAACGTCCGCGCCTGTCTTTTTCAGCCGCGAAGCAAGCTCCGCGACAGAAATCTCGTCGGGTATCGACACCTTGAGCTGTATTTTCTTTTGCCGCTCCGCCTGTTCGAGCTTGCGCATTTTTTCGTGCTCGTCGTTGTACCTGCGCTTCTGACCCGGAAAATTCGGGCGGCGGGTATCGGCGGTGCGTTTGATTTTCTCCTTGCCGGAGCCCATTTTGGACGCGCCCTCAGGGACAAGGCGGTCAACCTTGTCGTCATATTTGGACAGGTCGACCGAAGAGCCGCGGGTATCTATAATGCGAACCTCGCGCTTTGGCTTAAATTCTTCCGAGGAGGTCACCCCGGAGACCTCCTTGGAGGCCGTTCCGGAGACCTCCTTGGAGACCGCCCCGGAGGCAGCTCCGGTTCTGTTTTCACTGACGGAGGAGGGAAGCGGCTGGTGCGGCGGAAGTTTGGACGCGGCTGTGTCCGCAGGCTTTCCCTTCGGCGCTGTTTGGACGGCAGGGTTGGGCGCGGCTCCGGCTTTTGCGCTTCCCGCGCTTGTAGGGGCGGGGTTAACCTGCCCGCCGTCCGCAGCGCCGGCTGACGCTTCCCCGACAGGAACGGGTTCTGCCGCAGCGGCAGTCGAACCTGCCGCGGACTTTGCCGTGTTCGCCGCCTTTTCAAAGAAGGCTTCAATATCAGTTTGATTATTCTGGGTGAGATACTCAAAGATGATATTCAACTCATCGTTTGTCAGCACCTGCATATGATTTTTGGGGGTCGTTGCGTAGTCGGTGAGGATCTTTGTGATATCCTTCGAGGAAAGACCAAAATCCTTCGCGACCTCATGTACTCTGTATTTTGATAAACTACTCAAATGTGCGCCACCTCCGTAAGTATGCCTATGGTTATTTCGAATTTGAACCGTATGTGCCGGGGAACGCGATATTTATTGTGAACTTAATTTCCTTAGCAATGAGTCTGTAAAGCCTCTGTCCGTCAACACCGCCACCGCGCACAGTCCTCTGCCGATGGCGCCGCCGAGTTCTTCCTTTGTAAAGTCCAGCTCTATAAATTTGACTCCCGCCGACTCCGCCCACTGGGCTGTTCTTCGCTTTGTGTTCTCCGAGCTGTCCGACGCCGCCATGCAAAGGGTCGCCTTGCCCGCAAGCAATGCCGCCGACACAGGCTCTTCTCCGGCTTCAAGCCGTCTTGCCTTCCGCGCAAGCCCGAGCAGGGAGAGTATGTCATTTGTCATCGTGGTCGTCCAAGCTTAACGCGTCGTATATTTCGGCGCTGATTTTAGCGGAAAACGCCCGGTCCAGCGCCCGCGACTTCTTTATTTTGGCAAGGCACTGGGGGTCGTTGCAGACATAGGCTCCGCGCCCCGGCTTCTTCCCGGTCCTGTCCACCGATATCTCGCCCGCCGAATTTCTGACGACACGTATCAGCTCGCGCTTTTCCTTCATTTCGCGGCAGCCGATACACTGTCTCATAGGTATCTTTTTCATTATTCGTCCCGCTAAGCTTTTCCTTTCTCCGCTCCTTGAAAGGGGTGATTTTTTAATAGACCTCTTGCAGAGCTCACCTTGTGAGTTTTGCGGGGAAGTCTGATGTAAAGCTTTATTTACGCCTGGGAGAGGGGCCGGATGTCAATTTTGTAGCCGGTGAGACGGGCGGCGAGTCTGGCATTCTGACCCTCCCGGCCAATCGCCAGGGAAAGCTGATCGTCCGGGACGATAACGCGGCAGCTCTTTCCGTCGTTCATAAGCTCGACCGATATGACGTCGGAGGGGGAGAGCGCGGCTGCGATATACTCGTCGGGGTTCTCGCTGTATTTGATAATGTCGATCTTTTCGCCCCTCAGCTCATCGACGATGCTTTCGACGCGGGAGCCTCTGGGACCTACGCAGGAGCCTATCGGGTCGACGTTCTCATCATGCGACCACACGGCGATTTTTGTGCGGGCGCCGGCTTCTCTTGCGATGCTCTTTATCTCAACGGTGCCGTCGTGGATTTCCGGCACCTCCAGCTCAAACAGCCTTTTTACAAGTCCGGGATGGGTTCTGGAAATCACGACCTGAGGACCGCGGTTTCCGCTTCTGACCTCGACGACATAGACCTTCACACGGTCGCCGTCGTTTAAGACCTCGCCGGAAATTTGCTCCCCCGCGAGCAAAAGCGCGTCGCCGGAGCCCTCCTTGCCGCCGCCTATGTCGAAGTAGACGTTTCCGTTCCTCGTGTCGGTGCGCAGAACCGTCGCCGTGACAAGCTCCTGCTCCTTTGAGGCGTACTCCTGCATGACAAGCCCGCGCTCGGCCTCCCGGATACCCTGAATGATTACCTGCTTCGCGGTCTGCGCGGCGATGCGCCCGAAATCCCGGGTCTTTATCTCGATATTTATATAATTTCCGACCTCGGCGCGCTTGTCAAGGTCCCGCGCCTCGTCGTACGAAATTTCCAAATCGGGGTCAAAGACCTCCGCGACGATGTACTTTTTGACGTACATTTTGATGACCTTGTTTTTCTCATCGGGCTCGACAAAGACGTTCTCGCCGCTTGAATCGCTGTCCCGCTTGTACGCGGCTATGAGGGCCTGGGAAACGCGCTCGAGCATGTATGCCTTGGGTATGCCCTTGTCGCGCTCTATGTCGCCTAACGCGTCAAAAAATTCTGCATTCATTTATAATAAGCTCCATTTCATTAGATATTGCTTCCTCATTTAAATATTAGTATTTGCTGAAATCCGGCTTGAGCCTTGTCTGTGAGACGGCGGAGCTTTCGAAGCTGTAGATTTTTCCGCCCGCGTCTATGGAGACGCCGCCGCCTGAACAGGACAGCAGCCTGCCCGCGAATTTTTTGGCTCCGTCCACCGCCTTGTACAGCTTTACCTCGACCTCCGCGCCGATAAACCTTTCGTAGTGCTCCGGCTTCTTCAGCTCCCGCTCAAGCCCCGCCGAGGAAACCTCGAGGATGTACGGCTCCGGGATACAGTCCAAATCGTCCAGCAGGGGATCGATGGAGCGGCTCATGCCTTCACACAGGTCGATGGTGATACCGTCCTCGCGGTCAATGAATATCCGAAGGTAGCGTTCGCTGCCTTCCTTGACAAATTCAACGTCCCACAGCTCCACCCCGATATTTTCCGCGATGGGCAGCGCGAGAGCGGAAACAATGTCTGTAATTTTGCTCAAGAGGGTTCATTCCTTTCCCGGATTAGTTTTATGGATTAGTGTTAAAAAACCCGGAGGATCCGGCGTAGATTTTTGAAATAAGCCAATAATAAAGAGTGGGAAAACCCACTCCGCAAATACCGGGAAACACTTTACTTTGGTCAGTATAACATCAAATATTGAACTTTGCAAGCTTTTTTTCCTAAATTATACAAGAATTATGCGGGGATTTTTTAAAGCTGGGCAGAATATACCCGGATACAGCTGGGGAGGAGTATCCGGGTATCCCGGTATGTTGTGGTCAGGCTTCCATTTGACGGCCTAAAAAACCGGCGACTGTCTGCGCCAGCTTGTATTCCGTGTCCCCCATTGCCGGTTCCCCGTCGCCGGATATAAACAGGACGCAGCCGGAGACGTCCCCCTCAGAGATGATGGGCGCGGCGATTTCGGCGTGACAGTTCACACCTTCGCAGAGCGGGATATTCTGTTCGCCCTGCTTGTGGTGAAAAACCTGCCTGCCCTCCATAATGCGCTCCAGGTCCTCGCTTATCCGTTTGTCAATGATCTCACGGCGCTGATTTCCCGAAGCCGCGATGATACTGTCACGGTCGCAGACAGCTGTGGCCGCTCCGGTGGTTTTGCTGAGGGTTTCGCACATCTGAGCCGCAAACGCCGACAGCTCGCCCATGGGCGAATACTTTTTGAATATGACCTCGCCGTCCTTATCGGTATATATTTCAAGAGAATCGCCTTCGCGGATCCGCATAGTGCGGCGTATCTCTTTAGGAATAACAACTCGTCCCAGATCGTCTATCCTTCTAACTATTCCGGTAGCTTTCAATTTCTTAATCCTCCGTAATGAATGAGTGTAAAACAGCGTTGTAACAGACTTACCCGCGAAACCCACTTTGTGGGTTTCGCGGCGGGGAAGTATATCAACACCGCCGCATTAATATTATCTTCTCAGAAATTGAAAATATACGGTGGATTTGGTAAGGAAGGATTTGGAAGGATTTTTTATGATAGATGGGTCCTACAGGGCGTTGAGGTCATACGGCGTCGACTGGTACACATAGTAATTGAGCCAATTTGTGTAAAGCAGATTAGCGTGGGAGCGCCATGTGACCGGCGGGTCGTTTCGCGGGTCGTCGCCGGGAAAATAGTTGACCGGGACGTCGATGTCAAGCCCCTTGTCCAAATCCCGCAGATATTCGGTTTTCAGCGTATCCCGGTCATACTCGGAGTGTCCGGTCACGAAAATTTGCCGTCCGTCCGCCCGCGCGCATATGTATACTCCGGCTTCCGCCGAGACCGAGAGAAGGGACAGGCCGGAATATCTTTTGACGTCCTCCGCCCGGACCTCGGTGCCGCGTGAATGAGGGGCGGGAAACACGTCGTCAAAGCCGCGGAACAGGGGGAAGGTGGGCTCGAGCACGTCATGGTTGAAAATGCCGAAGCACTTTTTATCCAGCCGATGCTTTGGGATGCCGTAGTGGTAATACAGCCCGGCCTGAGCGCCCCAGCATATGTGGAAGGTGGAATACACATTTGTAAGGCTCCACCTCATTATCTCGGTCAGCTCCGGCCAATACGCCACCTCCTCAAACGCCAAATGCTCCACCGGCGCTCCGGTTATTATCATGCCGTCATACTTGTTTTGCCGGATTTCATCAAAGGTGTGATAAAAGGAGAGCAAATGGTCGGCGGAGGTGTTTTTGGAGGTGTAGGTGGAGGTTTGCAGCAGGTCTATCTCGATTTGTATGGGCGTGTTGGACAGACAGCGCAAAAGCTGCGTCTCGGTGACGACCTTTGTCGGCATCAGGTTTAATATGACAATGCGAAGCGGACGGATATCCTGCATATCCGCGCGGTTCTCTGTCATTATAAATATGTTCTCGTTCTCCAGGATCTGTTTTGCCGGCAGTGCGCCCGGTATTCTGATAGGCATAATTTCTCCTTTATACTGAGCTTATGTAATAAGTATAATTTTATATAAAAAAAGAGGGCGGCAAGTATCGCCGCCCAAAGACATCAGGGCAATTTGCCCGGTATGATCTTCAGTCGGCGTCTCCGCACATGCACATATCGCCGTCACAGCAGTCGTTTTTTCGTTCGACATACTTGTTTTTAAGCGAGTAGAAAGGCTTCAAAAGAGAATCCATGTAGCAGTATACCAAAACAAGTATACCCGCGATAGCAGCCATTCCGAGCAGAATAGAAGCGATAAGTCTGAAGGCTTTCATTCTAATGACCATCCTTTCATATTTCAGATGAGTTATATATTGGCATTATAGATGTTTTCTAACTAATAGTTTACACTAAATGAAAAAAAATATCAATACCCGGATAAAAAATACCGTGAGACCGAAGCGCTTCGGTCTCACGGTATTAATATCAATTTGACATAACATAGACTATATAAATTGCTATATCAATTTATCAGATGCCGGAGCCGTTTACGATTTCGCGGCTTTTTGCCGCTGGGCGGCGAGACCCGGATATTTCGGGCGGGCTTTGTAGCTGGTGTGCAGAAGCTCGTGCGATTTGTGTCCGCCGGGCTTGCCGAGATATTCGTCGTAGAGCTGCTTGATAAGCGGGTTTTCATGGCTCTTTCTCAGCTTCATGCCGGTGTCCTGAGCGTATATCGCCGCCGCGCGCTCGGTGCGAAGGTCGGTGAAGTTGCGAACCGAGCCGGGCTGTATCGGCTGCCCGCCGCCGTTTACGCAGCCGCCGGGGCAGGCCATGATCTCGATGAAATGGTACTCGGCTTCGCCGCTTTTTATCCTGTTTAGAAGCTTTGCGGCGTTGGCAAGCCCGCTCACCACCGCAACCTTCACGGTGGTTCCCGCGACGTCGTAGGACGCCTCCTTTATGCCCTCTATACCGCGCACGGCGGTAAAGTCCAGCTTCTTAAGCTCCTCGCCGGTCAGGGTTTCGACGACGGTACGCAGGGCGGCTTCCATAACCCCGCCGGTGGCTCCGAAGATGACGCCCGCGCCGGAGAAGATGCCAAAGGCGGGATCGAAGTCCTCGTCGGGCAGCCTGTCAAACTTGATGCCGGATTTTTTGATCATTTTGGCGAGCTCGCGGGTGGTTACGGTCACGTCGATGTCGTAGTGACCCGGGACGGACATCTGGTGCTCTCTGCGCACCTCGTACTTCTTGGCCGTGCAGGGCATGACGGTGACGACGAAGATATCCTTCGGGTCGATGTTCATTTTTTCGGCGTAATAGGTTTTCATCATAGCCCCGAACATCTGCTGAGGCGACTTGCAGCTTGAGAGGTTCGGAATAAATTCGGGGTAGTACTGCTCGCAGAAGCGTATCCAGCCCGGACTGCATGAGGTTATCATCGGGAAGACGCCGTTATTTTGCAGCCTGTCGATGAACTCGGTACCCTCCTCCATGATTGTGAGGTCGGCGGACACGTTTATGTCGAAGACCTTGTCAAAGCCGAGGCGGCGGAGCGCGGCGGACAGCTTGCCTTCGACGTTTGTGCCTATGGGCATACCGAACTCCTCGCCGAGAGCCACACGGACCGCCGGAGCGGAAGCGACGACGACGTGCTTTGACGGATCGGCAAGCGCGTCCCAGACCTTGGCGGTGTCGTCGACCTCGGTAAGCGCGCCGGTCGGGCAGACGGCGATGCACTGTCCGCAGCTGACGCAGCCCACTTCGCCGAGATTTCGGTCAAACGCGCTTCCGATGTGGGTGGAAAAGCCGCGGTCGTTTGCGCCGATGACCGAGACGGCCTGGTTGCTTTTGCACACCGCGACACAGCGGCGGCAGAGTATGCACTTGGAGTTGTCCCGCACAAGGTGGGCGGTGGAGCATTCGATTTCGGGAGGGAGGTCCTCACGGTTGCCGAAGCGGACGTCCTCGATGCCGTATTCCTTCGCCAGCGTTTGAAGCTCGCAGTTTTGGCTTCTCGAGCAGGTCAGGCATTCCATTCTGTGGTTTGACAGTATAAGCTCGAGGGACATTTTGCGTGAGTCGAACGCCCTCTTGGAGTTTGTGATTATCTCCATGCCTTCGTTTACGGGGTAGACGCAGGCGGCGACAAGCCCGCGCATTCCCTTGATTTCGGTGACGCAGATACGGCAGGCCCCGATCTGGTTGATTTCCTTCATATAACACAGGGTGGGTATATCTATACCGGCAATGCGGGCGGCCTCAAGGACTGTCGAGCCCTCGGGGACTTCCGTCTCGATGCCGTTTACCTTAACGTTTACGTTGCTCATAACTTTACCTTCCATCCTTTCCTATGCCTTGATTATGGCATTAAACCTGCATTTTTCCATGCACGCACCGCATTTTATACATTTTTCCCTGTCGATGACGTGAGTTTTCTTAACCTCGCCGGAGATAGCCTCGACCGGGCATACCCGCTTGCAGGCTGTGCAGCCGGTGCACTTGTCCGGCAAAATGGAGTAGTTAAGAAGTGATTTGCAGACTCCCGACGGGCAGCGCTTTTCCACAACGTGCGCGATATACTCGTCACGGAAGTACTTAAGGGTCGAAAGGACGGGGTTCGGCGCGGTCTGACCCAGACCGCAAAGTGAATTGTTTTTTACGTGGTTGCAAAGCTCCTCCAGAAGGTCGATATCCTCAAGAGTTCCGTTTCCGGTGGTTATTTTGTCAAGTATTTCCATCATGCGGCGGGTGCCGATACGGCAGGCGGAGCACTTTCCGCAGGATTCGTCGACTGTGAAGTCAAGGAAGTAACGCGCGATGTCCACCATGCAGTTGTCCTCGTCCATTACGATGAGTCCGCCGGAACCGACTATCGAACCGATGGCGGCCATGCTCTCGTAATCCAGCGGGGTGTCGATGAGGGAAGCGGGGATACATCCGCCGGACGGTCCGCCGGTCTGCGCCGCCTTGAAGGCTTTTCCGTTCGGCACGCCGCCGCCGATCTCCTCGATGACCTCGCGGAGGGTGGTGCCCATCGGAATTTCAACGAGACCTGTGTTTACTATCTTGCCGCCCAGGGCGAAAACCTTGGTTCCCTTTGAGCTTTCGGTGCCCATAGCCGCGAACTGCTCGGGCCCGTTGCAGAGTATCCACGGGATGTTGGCGTAGGTTTCGACGTTGTTGAGGATGGTCGGCTTGCCGAAAAGTCCCTTGACCGCCGGGAAGGGAGGACGGGGGCGCGGCTCGCCGCGGTTTCCCTCGATGGAGGTCATAAGCGCGGTTTCCTCGCCGCAGACGAACGCGCCCGCGCCGAGACGGATTTCCAGGTCGAAGTCGAAGCCGGTGTCAAAGATGTTTTTTCCGAGGAAGCCGTATTCCTTCGCCTGCGCGATCGCCTTTTGCAGGCGATCGACCGCTATGGGGTACTCCGCGCGGACATACACATAGCCCTGATGCGCGCCGATAGCGTAACCGGCGATTATCATGGCTTCGATAACGCTGTGCGGGTCGCCTTCAAGGACCGAACGGTCCATAAACGCGCCCGGGTCCCCTTCGTCCGCGTTGCAGCAGACGTATTTGACCGGACCCGGTTCGACGGAGGCAAACTGCCACTTCCGCCCTGTCGGGAAGCCCGCTCCGCCGCGGCCGCGAAGCCCGGAGGCGAGCACCATGTCGATGACTTCCTGAGAGGTTTTTTCGGTGAGGCACATAGCGAGAGCCTGATATCCGTCATATGCTATGTATTCGTCAATGTTTTCCGGGTCTATAACGCCGCAGTTGCGAAGCGCGACCCGCTTTTGCTTGCGGTAAAAATCCGTGTCGCTGAGCGAGCTTACCTGACCCGCCTCCTCAGTCTTTGTCTCATGGTACAGAAGGCGGTCGACAATTCGTCCCTTGAGGATGTGCTCCTCGACGATTTCCTTTACGTCCGCGACCTTCACCGTTGAATAAAACGCGCCCTCCGGGTAAACAACTACTACCGGACCCAGCGCGCAGAGACCGAAGCAGCCTGTCTGCACGACGCGTATTTCGTTGCTTAAATTATACTTTTCAAGCTGCGACTCAAACTCGGCGATAATGCCGGGGCTGTCCGAGGCGGTACAGCCTGTTCCGCCGCATACCAATATGTGTGATCTGGAAAAATTCATATCATTCAATTCCTTCCCGCTCATTCCGCCGCGCCGATGGTGTAATCATCAACGACGCTGTGGTTGACAAGATGCTCCGCGACAACCCGCTTCGCCTTGTCAGGAGTCATATTGACGTATGTGACCTTTTCCTTGCCCGGCTCGTACACCTCGACGATAGGCTCAAGGCGGCAGACGCCGATGCAGCCGGTCTGTGATATTTTAACGTTGCCAAGTCCGCGAACTCCGACGTCGTCCACAAGAGCCGCCAGAACAGGACGCGCGCCCGCGGCGATTCCGCAGGTGGCCATACCCACAACGACGCGGATGTTGTCGTCGGAGTCCTTGCGAATGTTCATTGTCGACTGCATTTTCTCGCGTATTTCTTTAAGTTCCGCAATGCTTTTCATTGTAATGCATTCCTCCAAAATATAAAATCAAAAATATAAATCAAATAAAATCAGTAAAGACCGGCTTCGTTTTCGGTCAGCCATTCGCTTATCCATGTTAGTATTTCCGGCTCGTCGAGAGGTATTCCGCCAAGCTCCTCGCGAATCAGGGCGGCGGAGAATTCGTATGAACCGGCGTCGGTCGAGTGGCGGAAAACAAGGTTCAAATCAGGATTGCCCTGCACAATGGCGATAACGGTGCCGGTGAGATCGCCAAGCGGCGGCCGGTCGATGTGCGAGCGCTGAAACCGCGCGGTGACGACAGTACCCTTGCCGGGAGCGCTCCTGATATCAAAGTCTCCGCCCGCCATTTCGGCGGCGAGCTTGAAGAGGGGAACGCCCAGTCCGACCTTCCTTGTGGTGCGGGAGGTGGTGAAGGGGTCGGTCACGCGCCGGAGAAAATCCTCCTCCATACCGCAGCCGTCGTCCGAAATAACGATTTCTACGGCGTCCGCGCCTTGCGAATCGGTCACCTCGACAGTCACTGCTGAAGCGCCCGCGGTTATGGAGTTTTGGGCTATATCCAATATGTTGAGTGAAAGCTCCTTCATAGCTGTGAATATCCCTTCAGCGCGGCGGTTTGTGGCAGTTATTTGTATTTTTCAAGGATGCCGTCAACCTTTTCGGGAACGAGGCGGCCGTAGACGTCCTCGTTGATCAGCATGACGGGAGCAAGCCCGCACGCGCCGACACAGCGGGTGGCGTCGACGGAATACTGCCCGTCCTCGGTTATCGACCCGGCGGGGCATCCGATTTTGGAAACGACCCGGTCAAGGATGTTCGCCGCGCCCTTTACGTAGCAGGCGGTGCCCATGCATACGCTGATTTGAACCTTTCCCTTGGGGTTCAGGGTGAACTGCGCGTAGAATGAAGCTATCCCGTAGATTTCGGAAAGCGGGACCCCGGTCGCTTCGGCGACGATAACCTGGACCTCCTCCGGCAGGTACCCGTAAATTTCCTGAGCCTTTTGCAGGATCGGCATTGTGGAGCCCTTTTCATCCTTGGTCTTGTTGATGAAGGCGAGCAGCTCCGCCTCCTGCTCCGCGGTACCGTTAAAGGTTACCTTTGTCTTGGTGTTCGGCATTAAAATGACCTCCTCCTAATATATAAAAAAATTGGTATCATCACATTCAGGCAGCGAGTACGGCAAATTATGCAGCTTCTTAGATTTAGACTAAATATTGTTAGAAAGCGTTTAAAAATCGGGTGAAAAAACGTTGCGCATATGCGGTTTTGCACCCGATTTTTATTACGGTTTCTTATCAATGTGTTTAGTATTAGACATTAAAAAAAGCAGCAGTTTTTAAAACATTTCGATATTGACGAAAAAATAACGAACCTTGAACATTATAGCACAGTTCGAGTTATTTTTCTACATTATTTAAAAAAAACATGCACATTCTTTTAAAATTTTTAAATTTTAAATTTATCGAAAAGGATGAATTTTTTGTAAAAAGGTTCCGCGGCGAAGACTGGCAATGACCGACGCAGCTGTTTTTTCGCCGCATTCAAGGCTTTTTTCAGCGTCCGGCATTGCCCCGAGGGAGTGCGCGTCCGAATCCACTATGTACCCGAGACCCTCAAGCTCGGGATGCTGTTCGGCGAGTGCGCGGACGTCCGCCTGACGGGAAAGCTCGCACAGGTCAAAGCCGACAGTCCGGTCAAAATAACCCAGATTGGACAAAATGGAAAAGGAGCTGCGGTCGATGTGGGCGGGAATGGCTATGCCGCCATAGCTTTCAGCCAGGGAGGAAATTTCGTTTATCCCGATATCCGTCGCGTTTATCAGCATTTTTTTCTCAAAGCCGAGTATGCCGTCCGTGTCGTCCATGAGCCGCTGTTCGCCGAAAAATTCCGGATCGTTTTCGATATCCGGAAGGCGGCTGTAGACGTATTCGCCGAAGCTCTCCGCCGCGTCCAAATCGGAAAAAAGGCAGAGGACGTGCGCCTCCTCCGCCGTTGTAAGCTCCATCGCGGGGAGGACAAGCAGCGGAGACTGCCTGGCAGCGCTGATTGCCGGGCGGCAGTTCTTTACCGTGTTGTGGTCGCTCAGCGCGATAACGTCATACCCCGCCAGCTCCGCCATTGCGGCAATGTTTGCGGGGGTCATGTCGTTGTCCCCGCAGGGGGACAGGCAGGAGTGTATATGCAGGTCGTATTTTAAAAGCATACAGTACAGCTCCCTCATAAAAATTAGGGTGTTTCGGATAGTGCGGGCACACCCTAAACACCGGCTAAAACGGTCAGCCGATCAAACCGTGTATCTTACCCGCAAGCTCGTACGCGGTCATGCTTGTACGGAATACCGCGGCGTCGATACCGGAAAGCTTGCCGGCCAGCGCTTCGTCGGGGGAGACGCCCTCGGCAAGGATGACGCAGGACACGTCCGCCAGCGAGGCGACGGCGGCCACGTTTATGTTGGTCATTATTGTTATCCAGGCGCAGCCCGGCTTCGCCCTGCCCATGACCCAGCTTAAAAGGTCGCCGATGTAGCAGGAATCGACCTCGCGTCCGGCTTCGCCCGGCTTTAAGATTTCAAGCCCCAGCTTTTCTGACAGCTCGAGTGCGGTCATTTTTCGTCACTCTCCTTCGGTTCATTTTTGGCTGATTTTGCGGAACGGCGGCGGCAGATACGCGTCGGTGTCGTCGCTGCCGGTCATATATTGCACGCGCTCCCGCATACGGAATATGCAGTCGTCCTCCGCCGCGAAGCCCAATACGACGTCCTCGGCCAAAGCCTGGCAGGAGGGCGCGCCGCAGGAGCCGCAGTCAAGTCCGGGAAGCTCGCCGCGAAGCGTTTCGATCGCGGCGTATTTTTCAAGCGCGGCGGTGCGGTCGCCGTCTATTTTCCACACATTTTCGTATTCCAGCTGCTTTTTAGCCTCGATCACCCCGGACAGGTCGCCGGAGACCTTGTTTCTTCCGACCGGCAGATATTTCATAAGGTCGGTTATGCGGTTTTTCGCTATGTATGGGTTTTCTACGGCGAGGCACCCGCCGACGCAGCCCTGCGTGCAGGCGTTCAGCTCGAGAAACTGTATGCCGGTGAGAACGCCGTTGTCCAGATCCTCTAAAATCGTTATGATGTTGTCGATACCGTCCACCGCGAGATGCTGAGTTTTCAGCAGCGCGGAGGACTCCCCGCCGGAGCGCGCCCAGCCTATGCCGATAAGCCCGGTTTTGCTGAGATTTCCCGGATTTTTTACGTTTTTCATCGCGGGAAGAAGACGCTTATATATGTCGTTTATGGGTATTGAGCCGTCGATGACGGGACTGTCCAGCAGGAGGGGGGTTTTCCCGGAGGTGACCTTGGCGGGACAGGGGGTGATGAAGAAAACCCCTATTTTTTCCGAAGGCAGCCCGGTTTTTTCCATAGCCTCCTTCCTCGCCTGAATAGCGGCAAGCTCCACAGGGGCGATATAGGGGACTATATTTTTTATCAAATGCGGAAAGCGCATAAGTATAAGCCTTACCGCCGCGGGGCAGGCGGAGGATATGCGGGGCAGCGGGAGATTTTCGCCGTTTTCAAAGCTCCGCCTTGTGAGGTCGGAGATTATTTCGGCCGCGCCCGCCACTTCGCAGACATTGCTGAAGCCTATGTCCAGCAGCGCCTGAAGCACGATATTGATGTCGTTCAGGTTTTTGAACTGCCCGTACAGCGACGGGGCGGGGAGGGCTATCGAATACTCGTAGTCCTTTATGCGGTCAAAGCTGTAGCACACGGCCTTCTTTGCCTTGTGGGGGCAGACCCGGATGCAGTTTCCGCAGTCGATGCACCGGTCGGACAGGATATGCGCCCGGCCCCGCCGAACCCGGATAGCTTCGGTGGGACAGTGCTTCATGCAGGTGGTGCAGCCCTTGCATTTGTTTTTATCCAGCGTCACTGAATTTTTCATGCTCGTATCCCACACTTTCCTTAGATTTTGCTTTGTTTATGTAACTGCGGCAAATATCCGGCTACACCGTGATTTTCATGGTGACGGTGGTGCCCTTGCCCACTTCGCTTTCGACGTTTATTTCATCCGCGTAATTTTTCATGTTCGGAAGCCCCATTCCCGCGCCGAACCCCAATTCGCGCACGGCGTGGGAAGCGGTGGAGAAGCCCTCGGTCATGGCGGCTTCGATATTTTCTATGCCGGGTCCCGTGTCCGAGAGGATAATTTCTATGCTGTCCGGATTTATTATGGCGTCGACCTTTCCTCCGTTTGCGTGGATGACCATATTTATTTCGCCCTCATACATGCATATGGAGCAGCGCCGGATAATTTCGCTGTCAAAGCCCAGCCTTCTCAGCACGCGTTTTATGTCGGCGGAGGCCTCCCCGGCGGAGGTGAAATCATCGCCGTCGACGTCATATTTTAAGTGCAGTGGATCCATATTACAGCCCTGTCCCGGCGCATTCGGCGAAGGGACAAAATCCTTTCCATTGTTCTATAGCAATTTCACTTACTATTGATTTGTTTTCCGCATCTGAGCCGTTAATATATGCGATGCTGCGGGAAACAATGCTAGCAATAGTTAGTGAATTTGCTATGTGCGGCGGGTCATTTGTTTGGCACAAGCCCGCTGCTGTACAGCAGCCCGCAGGCGGGGTACATGCGGTGGTTTGTGCAGAGAAGGACAATTTCCCTGTTTTTCGCAAGCTCTATCGTCTGGGCGTCAGGCTCCTTGCCGCGCACAAAGATGATACAGCGCATGTCCATCATGTCGGCGGTTCTGACGACCTGCGGATTGAGAAGCCCGGTCAGCAGGGCGGATTGCTCCTTGACAAAGGCGAGGACATCGCTCATAAGGTCGGCGCCGCAGGCGGAATGCACCTCGGTATCCAACAGCTCCTCGCAGCAAATTACTTTTGCGTCAAGTATTTTTGCAACGTCACGAATTTGCATAGCTCAACTCCATTTCCAAGCCCTTTGGCTTAAACCGGCGTGAAACGCCCGGTTTGATTTTGTGAACCGATGGGTTTGATTTCCCGGCGTTTCGGGGAAGTGATTGTTATAATTACATCAAAGTCAAATGTCATTATACATGCAAAGAACAGTTTTTTCAATAAAATATTTAAAATGTGAAAAAATATATTGTTACAAAATTGACATTTAAATCCGGTGAAGGTATAATTGTTCCCAGACATATAATTTTGACGCTTAACTTGGCTGTATACTTAAACTAAGAAGGAGAAACTACCATGGGCTACAACAGGATTTTTAATTTTTCGGCGGGACCCTCCATGCTTCCGGAAAAGGTACTCGAGAGGGCGGCGGGCGAGCTGCTCAACTACGGCGGTTCCGGCTGCTCGGTTATGGAGATGAGCCACCGCTCCAAGGCTTACGACGCGATAATAGTGTCGGTGGAGGAAAAGCTTCGGCAGGTCATGGAAATTCCGGAGGACTACAACGTGCTCTTCCTTCAGGGCGGCGCTACGACCCAATTCGCCATGGCTCCGATAAACCTGATCGGGAGGACCGGAAAGGCGGACTATGCCGTAACCGGAAACTTTTCGAAAAAGGCGGCCGAGGAAGCTGAAAAATACGGCGAAATAAATATCGCGGCGTCCTCGAAGGACAGGAATTTTGCCTATATACCGCAGCAGGATGCGCTGAAAGCCGGCGCGGACGCTTCATTTTTCCACTATTGCATGAACAACACGATCTATGGCTCAAGGTGGAACTATATACCCGAGAACACCGCGCCGCTGGTCTGCGACATGTCCTCCTGCATACTCTCCGAGCCTGTGGATGTGTCCAAATTCGGGCTTATATACGCGGGAGCGCAGAAAAACATGGCGCCTGCCGGGCTTACGGTCGTAATTTATAAGAAGTCGCTGGAGCTTTGCCCGCCGGCATGGACGCCGGTTATGCTGGATTACGCCGTCATGGCGAAGAACAGCTCGATGTACAACACCCCTCCGACATACTGCATATATATACTGGGGCTTGTGCTCGACTGGATGAAGGAGCTGGGCGGAACAAAGGCGATGAAGGAAATCAACCTTGAAAAAGCGGGGCTGCTGTACAGCAGGCTTGACAGGGGCGGCATGTTCAAAACCGGTATAGACAAGGAATACCGCTCGATGATGAACGTCACCTTCTCCACCGGCGACGAGGAGCTGGACGCCAAATTCTGCAAGGGCGCGGAGGCGGCGGGGCTTGTGTCCATCAAGGGGCATAGGGCGGTCGGAGGAATGCGCGCGTCCATATACAACGCCATGCCCCGCGAGGGAATAACCGCGCTTATCGACTATATGGACAGCTTTGAAAAAGAAAACAGGAAGTAGAATCAATCCTGTTCTCATAAATTTTACCCGATGAAGAAATACAAAATGGAATTTCGGAGGGTTCGAAAGGAATGGACAACTAAAATGTTCAATGTAAAAACCTTAAACAAGATATCGAAAACAGGTCTCGCTCAGCTCGACGGAAGGGCATACAAATGCTCTGATGACGCCGAAAATCCTGACGCGATACTGGTTCGGTCGGCAAAAATGCATGACTACGAAATGAACAGGGAGCTATCCTGCATCATCCGCGCCGGAGCGGGCACAAACAACATACCCGTCGACAAATGCTCGGAGGAGGGGATAGTGGTCTTCAACACTCCCGGCGCGAACGCCAACGCCGTCAAGGAGCTGGTAATCTGCGCGCTCATCCTGTCCTCCCGCGACATCTGCGGGGCTATCGACTGGGCAAGGACCTTGAAGGGCAAGGGAGGCGAGGTCGGCGCGCTTGTTGAAAAGGGGAAGAGCGCCTTCGTCGGTCCCGAGATTGCGGGCAAGACGATCGGGGTTATCGGACTGGGCGCTATCGGTGTGATGGTGGCAAACGCGGCGGTTTCGCTTGGGATGACGGCTCTGGGGTACGACCCGTATTTGTCGGTTGACGCCGCGTGGGGACTGTCCCGGGCGGTCGGACGCGCGCTGGATTTAAAGACCATATATGAGCAGTGCGACTATATCACGCTGCATGTTCCGTACAACAAGGAAACGGCCGCGATGATAAACGAAAGCTCCATTGGCATGATGAAGGATGAGGTGAGGATAATAAACCTCGCCAGGGGAGAGCTTGTCAACAGCGCGGACATGCTCGCCGCGCTCGCCAGGGGCAAGGTCGGCCGGTATGTCACCGATTTCCCCGACGACCTTGTTATCGGGGAGAAAAACGTCATCGCGCTTCCGCACCTGGGCGCGTCCACCCCGGAGAGCGAGGAAAACTGCGCCGAAATGGCGGTGAGCCAGATGATAGATTTCCTTGAAAACGGGAACATAAAAAATTCCGTCAACTACCCTGACGTATACGCTCCCCGCGAGGGCGCGGCGAGGGTATGCATAACACATCTGAACGTCCCGAAGATAATCAGCGCCGTGTCCACAGCCTTTTCCGCGGTGGGCATAAATATATCGAACTTTATAAACAAGTCGAAGGGCAACTACGCCTACAGCATACTTGACATCGACAGCAAGGCGGACGACTCGGTATTCGAGGAGCTTCGCAAGGTTAAGGGCATACAGAAGATACGGGTAATCCAGTAGCTAATTCTTTAGTATGCGCTGATTAATTCCTGCGCGTGCTTCTCAAACGCCTGAAAGCCTTAACATTGTCTCCTAAGGGAGCCATTCGGGCGTGCTAGAAGCACATTAATCAGCGTTTACTTTAGAACAGGCGGCGTCCGTTAGAGGACGCCGCCTGTTTGCCTGCGTTTTAAACACACAAGTAATATTGAATTAATTATTATTAATATTAACAATGCTATTGAAGCTGTATCCACAAAGCTTATTCTCATATAATCCGGAGAATGATATTCTCCCTTTTCATATAATAAATAATCGCAATCCGTAGCGGCAAACTTTAATGTGAACAAATAGTTGCTAAAGGTTTGATAGCTTTGATATCCGCTCATTCCCTCATTTAGTATCTTAAAGCGAACCGCTCTTTGAATATCATTTAGCTTGACATAATAATATGGCACAACAGAGGCGTCCTCCAGTTCTTGAAACGGGCGCACATACCGCCATCCTTTTTCATATGTAGGCCAGGATTTATAACCATATCCATAATATCCATATCTTATATCTCCATAAGCCCCGTATTCTTCAGGCATAACAGCTGTTAACCTGTACTCGCCGGGTTTTATTACTTTTACTATCGTCCCATTTGGCTTATCGTAATAATTAATTGTGCGCTCTAACAGTACAGTTGTATCAGAAAAGGAAGTATTTAAATAATTGGGGTATTGAGTAAAGTCAATTTCTTCAATCGGCAGCCTCAAGCCGAATTGACCTGAGACCGCCTGTATAAAAGGGCGCTTTTCTATGAATTCTTTATATGGATAATAATTCCATATAAAATTGTATAATATCTCTCCTGTCAATAAGACTATCAATAAAAATGTTAATATTTTCTTCATTTTAATAACCTTAATATAAATAATCGCCCTCATAATTCCCATGACCGCAAGATATTACAGTAATTAGAAAATTATTATTTTCGATCGGCGTCCCTCAGCGTTGCGGCGCTTATGTACAGCCAGAGCGCGCCGTAGCAGGTCATGTACAGCCCGATTATTATGTCTATAACGGTGCTGCCCCACGAAAACGGGTCAAAAAGCGCCGTGAGCGAGGTGACCGAACGGACGACCGAATGGGTAAAGGGGGTTATCCACTTTTCCCCGCTTTTCCTCAGCCACGCCGCGTTAACGAAGCCTATTACCGCGGAATAGAGTGTCGCTACCGCCCATATGACAGGGACAATGTCGTCGGCAATAAAGCGATTGAGCAGGATAACGACCCCGGCGATGACCTCGATGATCCCCATGCCGAGGCTTGCGGGCTCAGCCTTGCTTACATTGAGCTTGCGGATAAAAAGCAATATGTTCACAGCACCGGCAATTATGACCCCGACCCCGATGACCGCGAGCACCCGCGTGATGGCTCTGCCCGCTTCGAGTATCGCAAAAATCCCCAGGCTCATAAGGGCGAAGCCCGCCAGCATAAGAAGGCGCTTCGATTTTGTCTCGTTTGTCACGGCGCAACACCTCAGCTTATTTTAAAGATATAGTCGGGTTACCTTTAGAATGAGTTCCTTTTACGGTTTAAAGCCAGCCATATACGCGTAAAGCCGGAAAAGGACTTTACTCATTCTTAATTTAACTCGACTATATTCCCGCCAGCAGCTCGTTTGCCTCGGGAAACGCGGGGTCTATATAGTAGCCGTTTATCATCACGGTATAGTGAAGGTGGGGACCGGTCGAGTAGCCGGTGCTGCCGACAAGCCCGATTTCAGAGCCCTGCTCCACAATATCCCCCTCCTCCGCGATAAGGGCGCTCATATGGGAGTAGGAGGTGAAAATACCGCCGCCGTGGTCGATTATAATTGTCCTGCCGTTTACGATGAAGTCGTCGGCAAAGACCACCCTTCCCCGCGCGGCGGCAAGGATCGGAGCACCCTCATCAGCTGCGATATCAAGACCGGTGTGGCGGGATTGAAGCTTGCCGTTTACATACCGCGTCTGGGCAAACTCGGTGGTCAGAGGTCCCTCGATGGGGCGGATAAACAGCCCTGTGAAATAGGGGAGAGGGGAGCCATTGGATCTCGCGGCGTCGGCGCGCTGGTTGTCGCTTGCCAGGTTGGCGTTTGTGAAAAGCGCCTGGGTTTCGGCGGTCGTGGTCATGTCCTGACGCTTAAACTCCGTCTTGGTCACCTCATAGCCCACAGTGGTCACCGTTTCCGCTTCGCCGCCGAATTTGGAGCGCTTTAGGGTTGCGGTGTGAGCGCCGAGGGGAGAGGTGATGTTGATTTGGATAAAGCCGACCGCTACGGTTCCTCCGCCGTCAGGGGAGTGGGCGTTGAAGCAGGGAACCGTCATATCCAGGTGGGAAATATACAGGGTATATTCGGCGTAAGCCACAGCGTTGTCAATCACCGCGGTTATCGCTTCGCCCTGACCGGCGCTGGTCTTTGACAGCTTTATTTCGGGAGGCTCGGCGATACAGAGGGTAAGGGCATAGGTCAGGGTACCCGACCAGTCCTCCCCGGAAAACGCGGCTTCTATTTTGCAGGAATATTCGCCGGGGCTGTAGTGGTCGGGGACAGCGCCCTCCCGGTCGAGGACGAGCATTTCCATGCTTTTAGCGGGGAGGGAAAGGACCGGGGTAAAGTCCTCGATAGCTTCGACGTATACGGTGAGCGGCGGGGTTTCGATTTGTTTGAGAACAGTGTGTCCGGGCGGGGCTGAAACCGCGACTCCCTCAAGGGGAATTTCGATGTCAAGGAAGCTGGCGGAGGTATTCAGGGCGTCGGAAATATACAGCGTATCAAAGACGCTATTTTGAAAAATCACCGCCGCCGAAGCGCTTTCCAGCTTTTTGCAACCCGCCGCGTCCTCAAGCCAGACCTCCACGCCGTACGGATCAGCCAGCAGCGAATAAGCCTCGGATGCGCCGTCGCTGTAGGCTACGTTCACATCAAGCGTATAAATGTCCGCTCCCTCGGGCTTCGGAACCGCCGCGCCTTCAAAGTCAAGCAGGGAAAGGATAGTGTTTGGGTCCATCCGACCTGTTTCGTTTCCCGCTAAAGTAATTTCCGCGCTCACGGCAAAAACCGGAGTCTCCGGCGGCGCGGACGCTTTAAGTCCGCCTGAGACGGCGGCGTCCGACTGCGTTTCGCAGGAGGCGAGAAGGAGCAGACAGGAAGCGATGATGACAAAGAGGTATCTTTTCATAGTAAAGCCCATCCCTTATGCTATACTGATTGTTTATAGCCAGTATAGCATGATTTTCAATAAAATAACAGCGTTTGATTTGAAAAAATCAAACGCTAAGTGTGTCAAAAAAACAGGAAAATTGCGGACGCGCAATGCGCGCCCCAACAAAAAATGTTGCGTCCGTAGGGGCGCGCATTGCGCGTCCGCGAAAAATGGTTCTTTTTCGACAGTCTGACAGCGTTTGATTTGAAAAAATCAAACGCTGTTATTTTTATAAGGCGGGTTAGATTTTGTTATTCTGTGACGTAGGGCAGCAGGGCAATATGTCGTGCACGCTTGATAGCCACTGTAAGCTGGCGCTGGTGCTCGGCGCAGACTCCGGTCATCCTGCGAGGCAATATCTTGGAACGCTCCGACAAAAAGCGGCGGAGACGAACAAGGTCCTTATAATCTATATGGGTCACTTTATCAACACAAAAGTTGCAAACCTTCCTGCGCTTGCGTCCGGCGCCTCCGCCTCCGCCGCGCTGCGGTCTTTCTCTTTCATTAGGCATAGTCGTTTTCCTTTCAAAAAAATCTGAATATGGACTCTAATTATACTAATTTATCCAATATTAGTATTAAAACGGCAGCTCGTCGTCGTCCTCAAGCTCGGCAAAGCCGCTGTCGGGAAATTCGGAACCGAAATCCGGAGGGGCGGCGGGGGAGGGCTCGAAGCGTGTAAACGGGCTTCCTTCGCCGGGCTGCGACGCGAATCTGGAGCCGTCGTCGTCGGGGCGTTTGGAATCTCCGAAGAACACTTCATCGGCGATAACCTCCATAGCGGTGCGGTTTTCACCGTTCTTGTCCTGATATCTGCGGGACTGAAGAGTCCCGACCACCACCATCATCCGACCCTTGGCAAACCACTTTGAGACAAACTCGGCGGTTTGCCGCCAAGCGACGCAGTTGATAAAATCAGCCTGGGACTGATTGTCCGTTTTGCTGCGGTAGTTCCTGTCCACCGCAAGGGAGAAGGAGACGACGGGTATGTTGGACTGGGTGTAACGGAGCTCCGGGTCGCGGGTAAGCCGGCCCATTAAAATTACTTTATTTAACATAATAACCTCCCCATAGCTCCATTAATCCTTGCATATAATGATTGAGCGCATTATGCCGTCAGTAATCTTGTAGATACGGTCAAGCTCCGCGGGAAACTCTGTGCCGGATGTGAAGTTGATCAACACATAGTAGCCTTCGCGCTCGTCGTCTATTTCGTACGCGAGACGGCGCTTTCCCCATTCATCCACTTCGCCGATTGTCGCGTTTGCTTCGATAAGGCTCTTGAAGCGTTCGACGGTCGCGGCTGTGCTTTCCTCATCAAGCTTGGGGCTTACGATGAAGATGGTTTCGTATTTCGCAGTGATTTTTGCCATTATTACACCTCCTTTTGGACTGTGGCCGGGGGACATTCGCCCCAGGCAAGGATATAGTCTTTGTTAAGACTCTGTGACAGACGGCGTCACATACCGGAGTGCGTCTAAGGACACACTCCGTAGCATTATATACTTTAATAAATGTATTGTCAACGTATTTTCGGGGAAAATATGGAGCAACGACGGCACCGGAAAATGCGGGGCTTTAACGCCGTTTAATTCTCAGACAGCTTTTCGCGCATGAACGAAAGCAGCCACTCCCGCGTTTCGGGGCGCTTTAGCGACATGTCGATGACGACCTCAAGGTAGCCGTGAAGGTTGCCTGAGTCGTAGCGCTTGCCCTCAAAGTGACAGGCCACCATCCGCTCAAGCTTGCACAGCTCGTTTAAGCCGTCGGTGAGCTGTACCTCGCCTCCGTATCCGGCGGGGAGGTTTTCAAGAACGTTAAAAATATTCTTCGTGAGGACATAGCGGCCGAGTATGGCAAAGTGGGACATGACCTCGTGAGGCTTCGGCTTTTCTATCAGCGATTTTATGTTGAAGTAATTGCCTTCCAAAGGCTCGACGTCAAGTGAGCAGTATTTGCCGATGACCTCCGGGGAAACCTCCTTCACGCCGACGCAGGAGCATTGATATTTTTCGTACGCTTCGGCAAGCTGGAGGGTGACCGGCTTTTCGGAGCACATGATATCGTCGCCCAGCAAAACCGCGAACGGCTCGTCGCCGATAAAATTTTTCGCCCGCCAGATAGCGTGTCCGAGTCCCTTTGTCTCCTTTTGGCGGACGTAGAAGATATTCGCGATATCCGCAATATTCCGTATGCTTTCATAGTCGGACGTCTTATCCGAACGAAGCAGCCGCTCCTCCAGCTCGGGGTGATAGTCGAAGTAGTCGTCCATCGCGGACTTTGCCCTGTTGGTGACGATCAGTATATCCTCGACGCCGGAGGCGACCGCTTCCTCAACTATATATTGTATGGAGGGCTTGTCAACTATCGGCAGCATTTCCTTGGGAATGGTTTTTGTCGCGGGCAGCATACGGGTACCCAGGCCGGCGGCGGGTATAACAGCTTTTTTTATTTTCATGGGGACCTCCGGATTTTTACAGAAAAGAATTTAAGAATTTTAAATGGGATTACACCGAGGACAGGCGTTTAAACAGGGGAAGCCTCTCAAGCGCATACATCAGGGGAAGCCCGATGCCGTAGCACGCGCCGAGCTGTCCCGCCCCGACCTGAAGCGCGATGATGGGAAATGAGACCCAGAAAGCGCCGGGAGCGGTCGAATACGCGATAACAGCCCCGACGACGACGGCGTTTACAAGCACCGAGGGGAGAGGCGCAAGCGCCTTGGATTTTGTTTTGGAGGTGAGGTACGCCGCGAGGAGGGTGGCAAGCGAGCCGAATACTATGTCAAGCATACCGAAGCCGCCGACGAGGTTGGCAAGGACGCAGCCAACAAAAAGCCCCCACATGGAGCTGGGTACAAAAAACGGCAAAACACAGAGCGCTTCGCTGACCCGAAGCTGGACGGCGGCAAAGGAAATAGGCGCGAGAAGCAGGGTGAGAGCGGCGTAAGCGGCCGCGATGACCGCTGAAAAAACAAGCTTTTTTACACTCAAAATTGTTATCCTCCAAAAAAACTATTGTCAGCAACACTATAGTATGCGCTGATTACTTACGCGTGCTTCTCACGCGTCGAAAGCCTTAACATTGTCTCCATTGTCTCCAACGTCTCCTGCGGGAGCCGTTTACGGGAGCCATTGCGGGAGCCATTCGGGCGTGCTGGAAGCACATTAACCAGCGTTTACTATAACACCCGCGGCGGGAAATATCAAGACGTGAAATCCGCTGTGTACACCCGCGCCCCGCTCAAACCGAAATAATTTTTATGGGCTTTCCAGTGTTTAAGCAGGTGATGATAGTGTTTGCCGTCCCCTTGGATTTGCCGTCCCAAAAGACAAGGACATAATCGGCGGCTTCGACTATCCTGCAATTTCTTTGCAGAGGAGCGGATTTTCCGTATTTTTTGTAGTCAGGCTCAAATACTAATAGCGGCAGAGATAATTTTTCCGCGCACCTTTCCGCCAGCCGGTCCGCGCCCTCCGCGCCGCCTGAAATAATTTCACTGCACCCAATCGGGATATTCTCAAGCATGAAGTCAAATAAATCCTCCGACATTGACCTCGAGCCTATAACCGCAACCTTCATAATCAAAAACAAACCGTATTCGCAGAACGACACGATATCTCCACAACATTTATTTATTCTTATTCCATACAAGCTATTCTATACACTTTCGTTTATTCTAGCAAGAAAAATTTGCCTATAAGTTTAAATTTTTCCTTTATTGTAGAATTAAAATACTCCATCGGCGAAAAGCTGAGCCGTTTATTATCAGGCGGAAGAAACCATTCCATATGCGGTGCTTATTAACTTTTTATAAACACATAAAGCCGGATATAATATTGTAGGCGATTAAACAGGAGCGTGATTTTTTCGCCGTAATGCTAATCTCAAATAAGAAGCATACTACTAAAAATGGGGCAAAAACCGCATATATCAAAGCCTTTTGCCCCATTTTATAGAATGCTCCCAACTAGTGATTAGCATAAGACACTGACGTTGAATAAAAAAGCGATATAATTTAATAAATAAGGGGTGGTTATAATCAGAAAAGGGGACAGCAAAGGGGTATTAAAGACAGCTCTCTGCATCGCGATTATGCTTTTTACGTTTTTTTCGCCGCTGACAGGAGCGACGACCGCGGCGGATGAGACAAGGATGCTTATACCACTGGGTTATACGGCGGGAATAAAGATGTTTGCGGACGGAGTGCTTGTGGTAGGTATTTCCCAGGAGAGCAGTATGACGCAGAAAAATCCGGCTAAAGCCGCGGGACTTGAGCCGGGAGACGTGATAACAGAGATAAACTCGGTAAAGATAACCTCGACGGAGGAGTTGAAAAATGAGGTTCAAAAAGGCGGAAAGCTAAGAATTTCACTGCTCAGAAACGGGACGGTAAAGGACGTCGAGCTCACTCCGGTGGCTGCGGACGAAAACGGCGCCTTAAAAATCGGGGCATGGGTGCGGGACAGCATGGCGGGTATAGGCACACTGACCTTCTATGACCCGCAAAGCGGCGTATTCGGCGCGCTGGGACACGGTATAAATGATATAGATACCGCGGCGCTTATGCCGCTGTCCACAGGCGCGCTTGTGCCTTCGAGTATAGCGTCGGTGAGAAAGGGCGAAGCGGGAAGCCCGGGCGAGCTAAAGGGCAGCTTTGACGTGAACGGAGAATACGGCGCGTTATACGCAAACACGGAGCACGGCGTATTTGGGAAAATGCAAATGAGCGATATCAAAACCTCGGTGGAACCCTTGCCCGCGGCGTCAAAAAATGAAATAAAGCTGGGAAAGGCTGCGATCCTTTCAAATGTTGACGGGAAAAACATTGAGGAATTTGAAATCGAGATAACCAAGATATATCTTGACGGCGGAAAAGCTCCGCGGGATATGAGCATAGAAATAACCGATGAACGGCTGATAGAAAAGACCGGCGGCATTGTACAGGGCATGAGCGGAAGCCCGATAATACAAAACGGCAGGATAATCGGAGCGGTGACCCATGTTCTGATAAATCAGCCGAGAAAAGGGTACGCGATATTTATAGAAAATATGCTTGCAAGCTCGGATAAGGCGATAGTGAACACCACACGCTTAAACAAGGCGGCGTGACGCCAATTGACAGTGGACAATGGACAATTGACAGTTGACAGTTGGGGATGCGCCCTGCGGGGGACGGGGGGAAACACCCGCCGCCTGAGGGCGCATCCCCCGTCCTCCGCCCTTACCCTCTTTCGTAAAGAGGGTGCCCCCGCAGGGGCGGGTGTTTTCCCCCGCTTATAAAAACGTATGTTTCCGAGTTAATTTCGTTATGTAAATATTAAATTTGGTTATTGACGCTGAATAATAAATATACTATAATGTCAATATTGTACGCTTTAAATTTGCTATTTAAATTTTTCGGGAAAGCCGGAGGATATGGAGGAGAAGCAATGACCAAGTCACAAAAATCGACGATTGCGGTGCTTGTTTTGGGCGCGTTTTTGTCTGTGCTGAACCAAACGCTGATAACTCCGGCGATTCCCTCGATTATGGAAGAATTTTCAATAGGCGCGACGACGGTGCAGTGGCTTGTGTCCGGCTTTATGCTTGTGAACACTATCGTACTGGCGATGTCCGCGTTTTTTATGGACAAATTTAAGACCAAAAGCCTGTTTATCGCGTCCTTCGTGATATTTATTATAGGCAACCTGCTGTCGGCATGGGGAGCGAATTTCTCCATGGTATTGGCGGGGAGATTGCTTCAGGCTGTCTGCGCCGGTATTATGATGCCCATATCCATGACGACGCTGCTGCTGATTTTTCCGCATGAAAAGCGGGGCGCGGCAATGGGAATGTACAGCTTTGTCGTTATGTTCGCGCCTTCTATAGGACCGGTCATCGCGGGGGTACTCACCGACAGGGTGGGCTGGCACGTCATGTTTTTGATAATGGCGGCGCTGGCTGTTGCGGTCATTGCGATTGCGGTTTTTGTGATGAAGGATTTCAGCGAAAACAAAAACGTGACTCTGGACAAACAGTCCGTTTTGTATTGCGCCGCCGGTCTTTTCAGCCTGCTTTACGGCTTTTCCATGATCGGTCACGCCGAGACCATGCTAATAGGCGCAATAATGATCGCGGCGGGAGCTGTGATCATTGCTGTTTTCGCCCGCCGGCAGCTGAAATTGAAGAATCCGTTTTTGAAGATCGGCATAATGCGGGATAAGCAATTCAAAACAGGGGCGGTCGTTTTAATGCTGGTCGCCGCTTCGCTTGTCGCGGGGGGGATAACAATGCCGCTTTATGTGCAAAGCGTCCGCGGAATGTCCGCGACGGTTTCCGGAATGATCATGATGCCGGGAGCGATATGCGGCGCGATTTTCGGATATTTCGCCGGTACTCTGTCCGACAGGTTCGGTATACGTCCGATCGTGATGATCGGTGCGACAACCTTAATTGTCGGCTCTGTCAGTATGGCGTTCTGGGACTTTAATACCCCCGTGTCGGTGCTGACCGTAATATACTGTGTAAGATACATAGGCTTAATGCTGACAAATACGCCGGTCAGTCTCTGGGCGATCGACAAGCTGTCGAATGATGTTCTCAATCACGGCAACGCTTTGTCAAACACTATGCGGCAGGTCGCCAGCACCCTCGGCACCGCGATAATGGTGTCGGTGATGTCACTTGTTACGAATATCACTGTCTCGGACGACCCGTTAAAGGCGCAATTGACCGGCATACAGGCGACGTTCTATTTGAGCGCCGCAATTGCGATAGTCAGCTTTATTATCATACTTGTGTATGTGCGAAACAAAAACGAAGATTATCGCTTTGAAGCAAAAATCGATACCGCGATCGCCGAGCCTGTACCTGTGCTTGCGCCGGACGCTCCCGGAAATGAGATGGATATACATATTGAAGGCACGCCGGAGGGTCAAACCGACACACCGGAAATCACCGAATAAACCGGGGTTTAATAAAATAATGCGTTGTTTCCGCGCCGCGAGCGGGAGCAAAGAAGTCAGCTTCGATATATTTCCAATTTTTCATTTGTTGTCCAACCTACTCAATTTGTTTTGTGGATAAGTTTGTGCAATAATTGTGTACAAGTTGCTGAAAATACCAAACAGGAGTTGCATTAAAAAAAATATGTGCTATAATGTAAGTAACAGGACCCCCCGCACCTCTCTATAACTTCGGTTTTAGATGTGTCCCAGGGGGGACGTTTATTGTAGGAGAGTATTTAACCATGGATATAAAATCACCCACAACTTATGAAGGTCAAATTGAGAAAATAAAATCTCGTGGGTGTGTAATTGATGATGAGGCTTTTTGCAAAGATATACTTTCTCGAATTAACTACTATCGGCTTACCGCTTATTTTCTCCCATTCCGCAACAAAGACAGAGATACATATCGAGCCGGAACCAGTTTTATTCAAGTATACATGATGTACGAATTTGATCGCAGGTTGCGCGCCCTTGTTTATAAAGTAATTGAAGAAATTGAAATATACGTGCGCTCAAAGGCAGCTTACTATCATGGTCATAAGTTTGGCGCTCTCGGGTATAAGAATTTAAGCAATTTTAATGGTCAACACAACCATGAAAAGTTTATAGGCAATATTAACAATGAAATAGAACATAGCAGGGAGGTTCCATTTGTAAAACATCACATCCAAAATTATAATGGACAACTTCCTTTTTGGGTAGCGACTGAGCTGTTTTCCTTTGGTATGCTTTCTCGCTTTTATTCCGATTTATTGACGACGGATAGGAAGATTTTAGCAAAAGATATGTTCAATCAAAACGAACGAATTGTGAAAAGTTGGCTATATTGCTGCTCAAGCTTGAGAAATATATGTGCCCACTATGGAAGATTATATTATCGAGATTTAGGCGCAGTGCCAGCGACACCAAAAGATTTTTCTTTTAATTTTAACAGAAAGCTCTATTCATCAATTATGATGCTTAAATTAATGCAGATATCCAAGGATAAATGGAATTCTGAATTTGTGCATGAACTCAAGTCTCTTATAGACCAATATGAACATTATATTGAGCTGAAACATATAGGATTTCCCCCAGATTGGGAAGCTCAATTATTAATTAACTAATAACATGCTGTCTGTTACAGCTCCAGGTGCATAAACACCTTTTCACGTATCAGGCTATCTCCCGCCCCGTCCCTGACAACGCAGTTCAGCTCGGGGTGCAGCCAAACCGCGCCCGCGCAGTTTTCCGGCTTTAGCTCAAAGGGCGGATAACCCAGCTTCTCCGTCCTGTATATCTCCTCAAAGTCGCGGGTGTCGATATCGATAAGGCACCTGCCCTTGTAGACCAGGTCCTCGTCCTCAAACTGTCCTAAAATTATCTCAGCCTTGAAGTTTTCGCGGTATATGAAGCCGCAGACTATAAACGTCCCGCTCCCGCCGAAGCCCACCTGCGTCCAGTCCCTCGATATTCTGCCGGGGAAATAGAGGCTCATTTTCCGCTTGGCAACCAGCCCGTTTAAGCCCTCGCTCTCAACAAAGCGGTACAGCGCGGAGCCGGTGTCATTTATCACGCGGGACAAAATTACCCGCTCATCCTCCACAAGAGCCTCCGAAAGGAAGCGCCTGCGCTCCTCCAGAGGATAGCCGCATACATCCTTCCCCTCGAAAAAGAGGATGTCGAAGGCGGCAAAGGTGACGGTGCGCTTCGCCCGCTTGCCCCGTTTTGGGGAAACAGCTCCGCCGCCCCGTACAAAGCCGGGGCTGAGATAGCCGCGGGTGTCCTGCTCCCGTGAAATTATCTCGCCGTCCAGAATACACTTGCAGGTCACGCTTTTGTGCAGTCCGCGAAGCTCCGGATATTTTGAAAGCAGCGGCAGGTTGTCCCCGCTCCTCAGCTCGGAGGAGCCTTTTTTAGAAGCGCGGCGGAGTATGCCGCGTTTGCTTGCGCGGACTTCTCCTTTTGAGCCTCGCGGCTTTTTCGCGGCGCGCCCCTTATTTTTCCCAAGCCCGCTCACATACAGCAAAATGCCCCCGGCAAGCCCCGCTCCGGCGGTTTTTCCGCGGTTTGTCCGCGGCGCGCCGGACCGGCCGGGTAAAACGAAGGCAGCTTCGTCTCCGGGGTCGAGGTAGGCGATACAGCGCTCGCCGTCCAGCTTCAGCTCGTAAAAGAAGTCGGGGCTGTCGGTTATTTCATAGCCCTCCGACACCTTCATCGGTATTATCATTTTATCGTCAAATATAGAACCCATCGGCTATTCCTGAACAGAGAGCTTTACGACCAGGTCCCAGTCGTCCGGACACGCCGTTTCGGTCGAAACCATGTTTTTTCGCTCAAACCCGCATTTTTTGCAGCGGTGAATAAGGGTCCAGCCCTTGTTGCCGGTGTAGACCGCGCTCACAGGCTCCATAAGCCCCATGCACCCGCTGTCCCGGTCTCCCGGCTCGATATCGACGTGCAGGGAATGAAGGCAGAAGGGGCAGTGGTTCCGATAACCCCCGTCGGTGGACGGGGGGACGCTCCCACCGCAGTTTAAACAGGTGAAGCCCACATTTTCACTCTTATGCGACATACAGGCGCTCCTATCGCTTCGCGAATTGACAATTGACAGTTAACAGTTGGGGACTGGGGACGTGTGTTTGCGCGGTCGGGATAAATCCCGACCGCCGTCCGTGATGCTTATCCGGCTTCCCAGACGCTTTGTATTATCCCTTTCAGGTTCTCTATATTTTCCCGCTTTTTCGCGCTGTACGGCAGAACCGGGATATCCTCCGCAAGCCCGAGAGTCTCGCGTATTCTGATTATGTTCTGCGCGCGCTCCAATTTTTTCACCGCGTCCAGCTTGTTTGCCGCGACGATAAAATCCAAGCCGCCGCCGCGAAAAAAATCGCACATCGTCAGGTCGTCGGCTGTCGGGCGGTGCCGCATATCCACAAGCAGAACGCAGAGCGAAAGCTCCTCCGTGTCGGTGAAAAACTCCTCCATCAGCCTGCCCCAGCGGTCCCGCTCCTGCTTTGACACGCGGGCGAAGCCGTAGCCGGGAAGGTCGATGAAATAGAGCTTCTTATCTATCGTATAGTAATTCACGTTCGCCGTCTTTCCGGGGCTTTCGCTGACCCGGGCTATGCTTTTCCTGTTCAAAAGGGCGTTTATAGTGGAGGATTTCCCAACGTTTGAACGTCCGGCAAACGCGATTTTCGGCAATCTGTCCCGGATAAACCCGTCACGGCTGCCGGCGGATTTGAAAAACTCCGCGTTTTGTAAATTCACTGTCATTGGAGCACGACCCTCTTCGGGCTGCCGCCCTCTGCGCGGACTATGACCTGCTCGTCATCTCCGGTGAAGCTCCCGCTGTCCGACGGCATGAGCGCTGCGGACAGAACCTCGTCCGCCTTTTCCGCGAGGATGAAATTGAGCGCGTTTTTGACCACCGGGTCGATTTCCTCAAGGTCGGAGGCGTTGTCCGCCGGGATTATCACGGTTTTGATTCCGCTGCGGTACGCCGCCATTGTCTTTTCCTTGAGCCCGCCTATGGGAAGCACCCGCCCCCGGATGGTTATCTCGCCGGTCATGGCGACGTCCCCTCTAACCGGGACGCCGGTGAGGGCGGAGACGATCGCCGTGAGGATGGTGATACCCGCCGACGGTCCGTCCTTGGGTATCGCGCCCTCGGGAAAGTGCAGGTGGATATCCTTTTCGGTGTAGAACCTCGGGTCGACCCCCAGCACGGCGCTGCGGCTGCGGATGAAGCTTATCGCCGCCTTTGCCGACTCCTTCATCACGTCGCCCAAATTGCCTGTGAGCTCGATGCTGCCCTTTCCGTCAACGATATTCGCTTCGGCTTCCAGTATTTCGCCGCCGACAGAGGTCCACGCAAGTCCGCAGACCACACCGACCTCGCTGCTCCGGGTCTGGCTTTCCGGCTTGTATTTCCTCACTCCGAGATATTTGTCGACGTTGCCCGCGGTGACGCTTATCCGCTTTGCCTCGCCGGAGGCAATGAGCTTCGCCGCTTTGCGGCAGCAGGAGGCAAGCTCCCGCTCGAGCCGCCTCACCCCGGATTCCTTTGTATAGCACACGATTATCTCGCGCAGCGCGTCGTCGGACAGCTTGAGCGAGGCGCGCCCCAGACCGTGACGCTTAAGCTGCTTTGGAAGCAGGTGGCGCTTCGCTATTTGAAGCTTCTCCTCGTCGGTGTAGCTTGTTATCTCAATCAGCTCCATGCGGTCGAGAAGCGGGCGGGGTATGGTTTCGATGCTGTTCGCGGTGGTGATAAAGAGCACGTCGGACAGGTCGAAGGGTATTTCAAGGTAGTGGTCACGGAAGGAATTGTTCTGCTCCGCGTCCAGCACCTCGAGCAGCGCCGCCGACGGGTCGCCGCGGAAGTCGCTTCCCAGCTTGTCGATTTCGTCCAGCAGGATTATCGCGTTTTTGCTGCCCGCCTGAGCAAGCGCGTTCATTATTCTGCCCGGCATCGCGCCGACATAGGTCTTTCTGTGACCGCGTATCTCAGCCTCGTCGCGTATGCCGCCGAGTGAAAGCCTGCCCAGCTTGCGCCCAAGCGCGCGGGAAAGAGACATCGCTATCGAGGTTTTTCCCACTCCCGGAGGACCCACGAGACAGATGACCTGCCCCTTGAGCTGCGGGGCAAGCTGCTTGACGGCGAGGTATTCGAGTATACGTTCCTTGACCTTTTCAAGTCCGAAGTGATCCCCGTCCAATATTGCCGCCGCTTTATCCAAATTCAGCCTGTCCTTTGTCGCGCGGTTCCACGGCAGAGCCAGAACGGCGTCAAGATACGTCCGTATTACGCCGGACTCGGCGGAGGACGGGTGCATACTCTCAAGTCTTTTCAGCTCCTTTAGAAGCTTGTCCTCCAGGCTTTCCTCCAGACCTATGGAATATATCCGCTCCCTGTATTCGTCGTACTCGTCGCCGGATTCCTCCCGGTCTCCCAGCTCGGAGCGAATTATCCTCAGCTGCTCGCGCAGGTAGAAATCGCGCTGGTTTTTACCCAGCTGTTCACGCACCCTGCCATGTATGTCCGCCTCCAGCCGGAGGATATCCGTCTCCTTTTTAAGGAGCACGCACAGCTTTTCAAGCCGTTTTACGTGGTTTGCTTCCTCCAGAAGCAGCTGCTTTTCAGTGTGCTTTACCGCGATATTCTGCGCCATATAGTCGGCAAGGTAGCCCGGCTCGGTCGCGGACAGCACATTGACCATGACCTCGTGGGTCATACGCGGAGCCACAGCCGAGTATTCGTCAAACATTTCCTGGGCGCGCCGGATAAGCGCCTGGATACGCAGAGCTTCCCGCTTTGGAGGTATCTCGGGCAGCTCCATGACCTCCGCGACGTAGAAGGGCTCGTCCCCGACCGTCGTCAGCATTTTTGCCCGGTACATCCCCTCCACAAGTATGCGTATGGTGCCGCCGGGCAGCTTGAAGATCTGCCGCACCTTTGACACCGTGCCTACCGAAAATATATCCTGAAGGTTTGGGTCGTCGGTTCTTATATCCTTCTGCGCGACCAGAAATATCTTCTGCCCTTCAAGCATGGACTGATCCAGCGCCTTGACGGATTTCTCCCTGCCAACGTCGAAATGCAGCACCATATTGGGAAATACGGTCAGCCCGCGAAGGGTCAGAAGCGGCATTTTCTGCGTGACCGCCGCGATTTTTTTTGTTTCAGACATTGTTTTAATTCCTTGCTCCTTATTAATTGTTGACGTATTGAATTATTATATGTTATACCTGTTAAAAAATCAATATAATCGATAGATTAAATTCAGCGGGGCAGGGCAAAAACAGAGGGAACGGCGCAAGCCGTTCCCCCCGAACCCCAACTGTCAACTGTCAATTGTCAATTGTCAACTGTCAACCCATCGCCGCGCCGCAGCTGCCGCAGAATTTTGCGCCGCGCTCGTTTTTCGCTCCGCACTCGCCGCAAAATACCGGCTTATCCTCCGGCGCGGTTCCGGCCGGCGCGGTATACCCGCCCGGGGCGGCATAGGCGGTCTGCGGCGCCGGAGCTTCGCTTTCACCCTTGTTAAACAGCTCCTTGAACTTGGAGGACAGACCGCAGAGCTTGCCGTAAAGGTCAAAGGTGATAACGGTGGAGGGAGCGACCTCCATGTAGCTCACCATTGAGCGGGCAAGTATCATGCTGTCGATAAAGGCAAACTTGATGGCCCACGCGATCAGCAGTGAGATAATAAATGCCACCCAGCCCGACCAATGGAACAGCCTGAATATCAACCCAAGCACGATAAACAGTCCCAGCGTAATGCCTGCCATCGCCAAAACGACCATCACCATCGTTTTGGCGGCGCTTGCCAGCAGCGCCTTTACGTTCTGGGCGTAAATAACTACGCCGTCCGCCGCGCTTTTGAACGCGCCCTGCTCCTTTTTATAGAAGGTATAGCCCAGGCAGCACTCGTCTATGTACCCCAGTGAAATTTCGATGAAAAACTGTGCAAGCCCGGTGACCGCTCCCATGCCCGGAATGAAGTCGAGGGCGTTTCCCAGCTTGCCGATTCCTCTTTGTATTTGCTTTACCGCTCCGCTCACCAGCGAATCCACCGCGAAGTAGATGTTGGAGGTGGCGAACCGTTCGGTGACCATCTGCTTGCCGTACGCCACCTGGTCGTCAGGTATCCGCCCGGTGGTGACCGCTTCGGTCATCACCGCGATATGCCCCGCCTTTACCATGTAACCGACATAGCGCATCAAAACAAAGCGCACAACCCCGACCGCGCCCAGCCAAATCGCCAAGAAAATCAAGCCGACGTTTCCGTTATTGAACAGCCATGCCAACCCCATGAGGATACCGAACAGCACCGCGGATATCGCGACGGCAGCCAAACCGAGCAGAAGCTTCGCCCATACAAAGGGCATGGTTTTAGAAAATATCTCTCCCGCTTTCATAACTCGCTTCCTCCTATGCCAGTTTATATCCGCACTCGGCGCAGAATTTGACTCCCGGGGCAAGCTGGGCGCCGCAGCCGGGGCAGACCGGAGCCGCCGGAGCTTCTATTTTCGCGCCGCAATCGCTGCAAAACTTGGTTCCCGCCGGGTTTACCTTGCCGCAGGCTGTGCAGGAAGCTCCCCCGGGCGCGGCGGCGGGCTGAGCGGCGGCGGATTGCGCGGCGCTCTCCGATTTGATCCTGTCTATCTCGCCCTGCGCGTCCGCGATGGTCTGATTGTGCCCGTCGATAGCCGCGTACAGCTCGGCAAGCTCCGGATCCGCCTGACCATCCTCCTTGTATCTGCCGTAATAATATTCACCGATTTTCCGCATACATTCGGCGGCGGCGTTTTTTTCGCCATTGATTTTTGAGTTGAGCTTCGTCGTCTCAATGGCGTCCTGGGTTTTGTCACCAAGGTTCTTCGCGAGGTCTCCGAGTTTGTCTAAAAATGCCATTTTGGGTACCTCCTTCAATATAGCAATTTAACATAACATAGACTATATAAATTGCTAAAATAACCGCACATATTCAACGTTTCTTTCAGCAATTTAAAGTCTATGACAATGCAAATTGCTATAAAATAACAGTTCAGCGGTTATAAAATTATTTTAGCATCCTGAGAATTTTTGTCAATAATTTTCGGCGTGAATAATTAAATTTTTATAAAATATTGTACAATAAAAATATTTATTGGCTCTGTTTTTTGGATATATAGGGGTTTGACACATTTCCTTTGTAAGTTTATTATAGCTTATGCGGGGAACCGGCGAAATATATATATAGTCAATTAACTTAAGAATGCGTATAGCCCTTTTCCGGCTTTACGCATATATGGCTGGCTTTAAGCCATAAAAGGAACTCATTCTAAAGTTAATTGCCTTTATCAGGAAGGGTGAACCTTACTTGTTTGACAATAGGCGGCTGCTGCGCTTGTATGTGCCCGTGTTCATAGAACAGGCGCTTGCCACAGTGATAACCATGATAGGCACTATGATGGTATCCGGGATAGGTCCGCAGGCTGTGTCCGGCGTGGCGCTTGTGGATTCGATAAACTTTTTGCTTATGAACGTCTTTACCTCGATTGCCACCGGCGTTACTGTCGTCGTTTCCCAGTTCATCGGCGCGGGAAATATCGACAGGGCGGGGAGGTCGGGTATGCAGGCCATCGTCGTGTCGGTCGAAGCGGCGGCGATATTGGGTACATTGATGATAATATTTGCGCGGCAGATACTGCATGCGCTCTTCGGCGGCGCTGAGGCGGACGTGATCGACGCGGCGCAGATATTTTTGACCGCATCCTCGATAAGCTTTCCGTTTTTGGCGCTGTACTCCACCGCCGCGGGGATCGCTCGGGCGGCGGGGGACAGCAAAAGCCCTATGGTTGCGTCGCTTGCCGCGAATATCGCGTATATTTTAGTGGCGGTTATACTTATAAAGGGGCTGGGCTTCGGGGTTATCGGAATAGGCATTGGGATCGGAGTCTCCAGGGTGATTTCTTCGCTTGTGATGTATTTCAAGCTTGCCCGAAACCCTATGATAAGCCTTGACAGGTTCAGCTTAAAGCTCAGCGGCGAGATACTCGGACCGATAATAAAAATTGCCCTGCCTGTGGGGGCGGACTCCTTTTTGTTCAACATAGGTAAAATTATCGTGCAGGTGTTTATGTCGGGGATGGGTACGGCGGCGCTGGCGGCGTACTCGATAACCTCGTCCCTTGCCGGATTTATCAACCTGCCGGGCAACGCCGCGGGCATCGTTTCAATGACGGTGATCGGGCAGACCTACGGCGCGGGCAAGATACGCGAGACAATGCGCTATATGAAAAAACTCACCGCCGCGAGTATGGCGCTTCTGCTGCTGGCATGTACGCTTATGCTTATATTTATCGAACCGCTTATCGGTCTGTACCAGCCGGTGGAGGAGAGTATCCCGATTGCTCTGAGGTCGCTTCGGATGGTGCTTATCGCCTCGCCGCTGCTGTGGGTGCCCGCCTTCGTCACGCCCAACATGCTTCGCTCCACCGGAGACACCACCTTCCCAATGGTGGTGTCGGTGATCTCAATGTTTACCCTGCGGGTCGCGTGCGCGTGGGTCTTTGGGGTGTATCTGGGCTGGGGAGTATTTGGGATATGGTTCTCCATGCTGACCGACTGGGTGGGCAGAAGCCTGTTCTACGTGCCGCGTATGCTCTCGGGCAGGTGGTGCAAGGACTACAAGGAGCGGGTAAAGGCGGAGGAGCTGCAACCGGCGGTACCGGCAGCAGACGCGCCGCTGTGAAAAATGAGGCAAAAGCAGGGGGCTGGATTATGACGCCGCTTAAGAATGAAAACAAACCCTGGGACAAGCAGCGGGTTCGGGGAACGGTCTGTGTTCTCGCCGCCGTACTTATCTGCATGGCGCTGCATATCCTTTGCGGCAGCCCGCGGGTAATAAGCATGACCTACTGTATCCCGCTCGCCGTTTCGCTTATATATCTGGATCTGCGGGTACTGCGGCTTTCATATTTCGCGTCCTCGCTGGGATACATAATATGCGCCGCCGCGCAGGCTATGGAACCGCACCCCGCGATAGACGCCGCGGACGTGATAAGCGCCGCCGCGGCGCTGGGTGTGCTGTTTGTGATATTCTTTTTGTCAAGGCTGGCGCTTAAACGCGGACAGGAGCTTGCGGAAGAGGTCAACCGCTCCCACCTTCGGGCAAAGCGGGATGAGCTCACCGGGCTTGGCAACCACACCTCGTTTTACGAACGGCTGGACATGAGGATAAAGCGGCACAACGAGACGGGGGAGGAGATATACCTGCTTATACTGGACATAGACAATTTTAAAAGCATAAACGACAGGTATGGCAGCAGCGTCGGAGACGAGGTGATCATGACGCTGGTGAACTCCATCGGTAGAGCCGCGGAGGAGCGGGAGGAGCTCGAGACCTTCCGGTACGGCGGGGAGGAGTTCGCCGTTTTGATGAGAAGCGGCGGGGAGGAAGCGCTTGACTTTGCGGAAAGGGTGAGACGGAGCTTTTGCCGGGACACGCAGGATCTTTCATGGAATATAAGCGTTTCGGTGAGTATCGGGATATGCAGGTATGACCCCATACGCTTCGGCGCGAGACGGGAATACTTCGCGGCGGTGGACGAGGCGCTGTACAAGGCAAAGAAAAGCGGCAAGGACAAGACGGTGCTTTGGACGGAAAACTGACCCGCAATAATTAATGCTGAATAATTAATTTTGCAGGATAACCCCAAATAAGCATTGACATATAGTATCTAATATGATACTATATGTCAATGATGCAATTCAGAAATTGCATAGGAAGTGATAATCATGGCAAGTGCGGAAAAGATAATCGAAAAGATGAAGCGTCAGCCAAACGGTATAAGCATGGCGGAGGCTGACAAAGTATTAGCCGCACACGATTATCGCCTCGATAGGCAAAAGGGGTCACATTGCCACTATGTAAACGAAGCCGGGGACGTAATCACAATTAAAAAAGAAAATCCGTTAAAAGCGGTGTACGTCAAAGACATACTTAGACGTATATATCGCGCCTGACGCGCTGAGGAGGTTCTTATAATGAGCATACAGGAGTACATGAAATTGCCGTACAACTATATAATCAAGCCGGTAAGCGATGAAAGCGGCGCTTATTTTCACGCTTCGGTGCTGGAGCTTGACGGATGTCAGAGCACAGGGGATACTTTTCAGGAGGCATATGACTGCCTTATTGAGGCAATGGAGGGTTGGATTGAAACAAAGATAGAAAACGGGTTCTCCGTGCCGCTGCCGGTTGATTACGAAAAATATAGCGGCAAATTCGTTATAAGACTTCCTAAGTCACTTCACGGAAAGCTTGCCATCGAAGCGGAAAAAGAAGGCGTTTCACTCAACCAATACGCTTTATATAAGCTCAGCCAGTGAATTTGTACGGAGCGGGTCATGCCATAAATGAATAATTAATGCTGCAACAACGCAGGACACGGTGTGCCTTGGCACACCGTGTCCTGCGTTGTTCCGCGTTTACCTGACGATTTTCACGCCTTCCGGCGCGGATATTTCGGATATTGCAGCGCCGTCACTGTTTCGGACGGAGACCTTCACCATGCCGTGCGGAGTGATAACGCTGCCCTCCGCGCTGTCCAAATAGCCCAGGTTCGGCTGTACCTTCACCGATTTGTACCCCGGCTCCGCCGGGCGCACCCCGAGGATGACCGCCGGCAGCTCGTAGAGCAGGAGCGAGCCCCACGCGTGACAGTCGCTTCTCCCGGAGGCGCCGTTCTCAACACAGGTGGTGAGATGCATCTTCAGCATTTCCCGCCATGAGTTCCACAGGGGCTTGGTTCTGTGATACAGCCCAGTCTGCTCCAGCGCGCGGAACAGATAGAACGCAAACGATACGGAACACTTCGCGAGCGACTCCTGATCGAGCGCCGCCTCCATCAGTTTGACGGCGTCCTCTCCCGTAACCGTATTTGTCAGCGCCGCAAACGCCTGGCAGTGCTGGCTGTATTCCTCCAGGTCCGGGCTGTCCTTAATTAGCCCGTCTTTGCCGGCGCAGCATTTCCGAATTGCTTTGCGTACGTTCTCGGCGCGTTCGCGGTACTCCCCGGCGACGCCTCCGCGTCCGGCGTATTCGGCAAGCTCCGCCGCGTGCATAAGTCCGTATATGTACAGCAGGCTCTCCATCGTTATACAGCCGCTCTCTCCGGTTTTCGGGACGCCTGCCTGCCATTCGTCGACCCAGTCGATAAACGACCAGTATTTTTTCTGTATATGGATCCCGCCGACAGAGCCGACAATGCCGCGTTCGTCCAGCGCGCGGTGGAAGAACTCAAGTATGCCGTCGATTGTGGGGAGATACCTTCTCACAAGCTCCCGGTCCCCGAAGTACATCATGTGGTCGTGTATCATAAGGATATAATATATTGAAAAGCCGGGGATTATGTTCGGTCCGTAGGAGGGGTAACAGCAGTTTATCATCCCGTCGGGACGCTGGGAACGGCTGAAATCGTCGATTGTGCGCCGCGCCATGCGGTCGTCCCCCGCCGTCGCGTAGGTGAAGAGAATCTGGGAGCGGGTGTCCATCGCGTATTGCAGCTGCTCGTAGAAGGGGCAGTCCTCATACGTCTCGTGCATACACCGTCTGAGCGAGCGCAGGCTTATGTCCCATATACCGGCGAAATCCGGGTCGGAGGCGGCAGCCGTCGTCACAGGCTCAAGGGGATAGCCGGTTTCGCGGTAATCCACCCCCGTCACGGTCAGCGGCTTATCCCCGGCGGCAATTTCAAGCCGGACAAACCGGAAGGTGCGGAACCAGAACGGTTCATAGACCTCCGGACTTTCCGGCGTTCCGAAGCCGCCCGCGGTGTAAACGTCGGTGTAACCCACAAGCGTCCCGTTTTCCCAGTCGGTCCTGTCCGACTTGATGGGATTGTGCTCAAATATTGTCGGATTCTCGCGGGGAAAGGCGTAGCTTTCGGAGCAGAGGATTTTTATCTCGGCGCCGTCTCCGCCCTCCAGCGCCAGCCGCAGGTATCCTGTGGTAAGCTCTCCCGCGTTAAGCTCGACAATTTCGGTTGTGTTCGCGGCAACGGTGACCGCGTTTCCGCCGCGGAGCATACCCTCCCACTCCGCCGCCGCGTGCGCGGATTTCCGCACAGCCATGACCCCCGCGAATTTCCGCGCGGTTTCGTACATGAGCGGTATCGGGCGGGGACAGAGACCTCCGGGGCTGACGGACTTAGGCAGTGAGAAGCCCGAATACTCCTTAACTCCCGCCCAGCTTTCGTCATTGTAGCCGGGGAGGGTCCAGCCCTGAAGCTCGGAAATGCCCGCAGCGGTCTCGTTTATGTTCAGGAACCCGCCGTATGGCATTTCGGAAACGATGTCCGTGCCCCTGTTGATTCTGCTTTTCCACTGCTTGTCACAGGTTATATCCTCACCCGTGCCATCCGGGAATTCAAGCCTGCCCTTAAGATACAGACCCGGCGTCTTGGTCCGCCATACCGAGTGGTTGTATGCGCCGTCCGTCGGGTAGCGCAGAACCGTCGCGGCGATAACATTCTCACCGGAGGTCATGTATTCCGCGACGTCCACCGTTTCGTAGTACCAGACGGCATCATCCCCCTTGCAGGGTCCGACGCACACCGGGTTTCCGTTGACGTAAAGGCGGTAGCGCGAGTCGGCGGAAATATTGATCACGAAGGAGCTGAGCTCTTTATCGGTGTTAAGGGTTCTGCGGAAGTGAACAAGCTTGGGCTTTTCACTGTCGCTGTGCATCCATTCCTCCGTCCATATCCACCCGGAGGGAAGCATAAATCTGTCCATTTGAAATCTCCTTTTTGCTGTAATTTTTATTGCAGGAAAATTGCGGACACGCAAGGCGCGCCCCTACAAAAAAACGTTGCGTACGTAGGAACCGCCTTGCGCGTCCGCAAAAATTTGCTGATTATCTTGCCAGGTAGCGGTCGTACGCCGCCTGCTCGGCTGAAAGCACCTGGCCGATCCCCATACGCTCAAAGGTATCGAGGAAGCTGCCATATTTGTCCATAGACTCGGCGCCTGTGATAAATTTGACCGTCATCTCGTCGGCATAGGTGTTCAGGTCGTTGAGTATGCTGGACACCGTTCCCTGCTCGGCCTCGGACAACGTAAGCGTCGGCAGTACGCCCATGCTTACGTCCGGGTCGACAACCCAACTCATCTGCATATCCAATATTTCCTGCGGACGGCCCTGGATCAGCTCTTTGTCAAGGAACCAGATCGGCAAACCAAAGATTGAGTAATCGTAAGGATGGAAGACGTCCACACCGTTGGCAGCTCCCGCGTTTATCATTTCGGTGTACTGGGGAACTCCATTCGCGTCATAGCTCCAGCTGACCCCCTCAATGCCGTAGTTGACCAGCAGATGCGTTTCCTCGCTGTAGAGGTAATCGAAATAGCGAAGGATAGTTTCTATCTTTTCTGCGGCACAGTTGGTTGTTACGCCATACGGTGTGCTTGCACGGCCTGAACCGGCGGTTCTGCTGTAGTCTTGCGGATCGCCCGCGTTCATCACAGGCCAGGGAACCCCGGTTATGTACATGCTCTCGATAAGGGTAGTTCCCGCGTCGACAAGCTGGGCGGCAAGCCGGTCTGACTGCATGTTGCCGGCTCCGGCTACGCCGTTATTCAAATCAGCGTCACTCGTAACCCCGAGCATTCCTTGCATCATATCGGTGGGAGCCATGAATTCTCTGTCTATCAGACCTTTTCCATACCAATCGCGCATATTTTCGATATACTCCCGGTAGCCCGGTTCGATCGGAGCGTATTTTACCGCAGCTCCGTCGCGGTACAAACGCGTACCCACGCCGAAAGCTGGCTCAAAGCCTCCGCCAAAATAACTGGTTGAGCCGTTTTGGCAAATAATCAGCGGCTTTTCAACGCCAAGGTCGCGGAAGCCGGTCAGCACGGTTTCCCAATCGCTGACTGTTTCAGGCAGCTTAAGCCCAAGCTCGTTTAATAAATCACTGCGGAGACCCAGACCCAGCCACGGAACCGATATCGGATCCACAACCGTGTAAACGGCAACCATTTCGCCTGTATCCAGCGTTACGTCGCGGCGAAGCATTGAGTCGGCGTCCAAAAGGCCTTTGTAATTTGGCATGTATTCGTTTATGTAGCCGACCAGGTCAATGATATGCCCCTGGTAGAACAGCTCTCCGACTCCTCTTTGGTTGTATTGTGTTTGTATCACGTCCGGATAGTCTCCCGTCGCAATCATGAGGTTGAAGGCTTCACTCTGGCTGCCCTGCACTGGGTGGGAAAAATTGACATGAACATTGGTAAGGCGTTCCAGCTCCTGATGAACAGGATGACCGTTGAGATCAGTCATCCATTTTAAATTCCCGTCATAAATATTGGTCCACATGGAGAATTCGAAGGTCTCGGCAAGCGGGAAGAAGCTGCCGTTCCCCTCCGGCGGCGCGTCGGTTCCGGGAGCTGCGGAGGAAGCCGGAGCGGCCGAGGGCTGTGACGAGGGTCCGGCATTATTGTTGCAGCCCGCAAAAAGCGCGAAAATAAGCGTCAGGGTGAGAAGAAGCGCGAAAAGCTTGGATTTTTTCATTTTCAGTTTTCCTTTCCTGGTGTATAGCAATTTGACATAACATAGACTATATAAATTGCTAAAATAACCGCATATATTCAATGTTTCTTTCAGCAATTTAAAGTCTGTGATAATGCAAATTGCTATAAATAAATTTGACCGGCATTGGTCTGATAAAATTATAAAACCCGGTCATAATCTGTACAATGACAGATATGACTGGGTTTTGTAACAATATGTACTATAAATCTATATAGTAATTTAACAAATTACAGACAGCTTATTCCAGCTCCCGCGGAAGCCTGCCGAAGCGTTCCCTGAACAGCTTGTAAAACTGCGTCATGTTTACAAAGCCGCAATCCTCCGCAACCATCTTAACCGGGATAGCCGTGGAGGCGAGGTAATGCTCCGCGCGCTCAATGCGGAATTCATTCCTGAGCTTTAGGAAGCTTTTCCCGATGCTTTTGGAAATTATGCCGCTTATCCGGCTTTCGCTGTAGCCGAAGTGCGCCGCGAGGGACTGGCGGGTGCAGGAGACGCAGTTTTCCTGAATGTACATGATAATTTCGGCGATATGCGGGTCGGACGGTCTGGAATAGCTTGCGATTTCCGGGTTTAGCGCGCTCTCCCGCAGAATCAGGGCGAACATGTTGTGCAGATATCCGCGGGCAAGCTCCTCCGCCGAGGGCTGCCCGGAGTCAAAGTATTCGCACATGAGACGGTTTATCGTATCGGTTATGTGAGGAAAGCCGCCGAGCTTTAGATAGAGGTAGCTCGAAACCCTGACGTCGCCGTAGACCGCGTCGACAAGGAAGGCGGAAAGATCCCCCTTGCCGACAAGGATACTGTTTAAAAAGGAAGCCGCCGCATGGGGAAGCAGGATGATATTGATAAGAAGGTCGTCCTCGCCTGTCGCCGGCAACATATGGGCGCTGCCCGGCTTCATGATGATAAGGTCGCCGGCGGACATCCGGATCGCATTTCCGTCTACAACGTTTGTACACACCCCCGAGTACATGTAGTTCATCTCGATAAAGGAATGGCGGTGGCTGGCGACGGCGCTGAAGCGTCCGTGCTTCTGTATGTTCATCCAGCTTTTGACGCCATACTTCTCCGCGTGCAGGGAGGGGAGCTTTTCCTTTAAAGCTGTGATCATAATCTCCCCCAGGTTGATTTGTTCAAAGTCGACCGCGATTTTTGAGGTGTCGTCCCAATTGGAGTAGTAAAGCTGAGGAGTGCCATCCCATGTCAAGCCCTCGGAACCGGCGTCTATGCCCATATGATGTCTCTTGGCTCCGGCTTCCCATTCGGGCGCATTGCGCGATTCCAGCAAAAACGCTTCGTCGCTTCTGTATCTGCGCAGCATACTGTCAAGCTCACCGAGTGTCATAATGTCACCCTCTTTCCTGTAACGCTATTTTGTTAAATTGATGTGAATGCAGTCGGCGGGTGTTTTTCACGTCCATTTGCAGGACGCGATGCCCGCATCGCGCCGCGATACGCAAATTAGTGGATTTCGGTGGCGCGGTGAGGACACCGCGCCCTACGGAGGCAACGCTCAGCGTTTATCTAAAATTATCATAGATGCAAAAGGCTGTCAAGCAGGCGGACGCCGCCGCCGACTCGTTCTGATTAGTGTGTGTTCGATTATCGAACACACCCTGGTTAGAAAAACAAAAATGTAAGTGGAACACATTATGTTTTGTCTATTGACATTTTTTGTTCACAAGAGTAGAATAACAGACAAATTGCAATACGTTTGAATAACCTTGGGAGGATAGCAGGTGGGAAATTATAAGGCATTTTTATTTGATCTCGACGGTGTTATCGTCGATACGGCAAAGTATCACTACCTCGCGTGGAAACGCCTTGCCGACGAGCTGGGCGTCTTCTTTGACGAAGAAAAAAATGAGGCGTTCAAGGGTGTAAGCCGCGCGAAATGTATGGAGCTTTTAGCCGGGTGGGGCGGTCTCAGCCTCAGTGAGGATGAGATGGTCTCGTACGCGGCGCGGAAAAACGGCTGGTATGTGGAGTATCTCGCGGAGCTGGATGAAAGCGAGCTGCTGCCCGGAGCGCTGGACACGCTGAAGGAAGCGAAAAGGCGCGGCGTCAAATGCGCCATCTGCTCCGCCAGTAAAAACACCATGACAATACTTGCCCGGCTGGGAATAGCTTCATATTTTGACTCCATTGTGGACGGCAACAGAGCCTCCAAAGCGAAGCCGGACCCGCAGGTGTTCCTGATGGCGGCTGCGGAGCTTGGCGTCACACGGGAGGAAGCGGTCATATTCGAGGATTCCCTGGCGGGGGTGCAGGCGGGAAACGCCGAGGGCATATATGTAGTCGGTATCGGTGAGGAGAAGAACCTGCCCGGCGCGGGGGTTTGCATTCCGGACCTTGCCCGGCTTGATCTTGACAAGCTTCTGAAATAACTAAACAATTCGCTGTAAAATAATCGATGTAAATAAAGAATGAAAAGGAGACAAGATTATGGTTAACCTCAGAGCAAATCCCTTTTTTCTCGATGACGAAGGCGTAAAGTGGGTCGAGGATACCATCGCGTCAATGACCGTTGAGGAAAAAATCGGGCAGCTATTCTGTCCCGTCGGCTTTACAACCGACGAAAATGTCCTCAAGGGGATGCTTGACAAAGGCATCGGAGGCATGATGTACCGTTCCGGTCCCGGCGCGGAGACGCAAAAAAACCACCGTTTCCTCCAGGCAAACGCGAAGATACCTCTTTTGCTCGCCGCAAACCTTGAGGCGGGCGGGACAGGTGTGGCGGCGGACGGAACAGATTTCGCAAAGCCGTTGCAGGTTGCCGCGACAGACGACCCGGAGCAGGCTTACCGCTTAGGATATATCTCCTGCTCCGAGGGAGCGGCCGTCGGCTGCAACTGGTCCTTTGCGCCGATCGTTGACATCGACATGAACTGGAGAAACCCGATAACCAACCTGCGCACCTTCGGCTCAGACCCGAAGCGGGTACTCGCCATGGGAGCCGCCTACATGAGGGGCGCGGACGAAGCGGGACTTGCCGTCTCGATAAAGCACTTCCCGGGCGACGGAGTTGACGAGCGCGACCAGCATTTACATACCACCGTAAACTCACTTTCGGCGGACGAGTGGACGGCGACCTACGGAATGGTCTATAAGGGACTTATCGACAAGGGAGCAAAGACCGTCATGGTCGCGCATATAGCGCAGCCGGACTGGGCAAAAAAGCTCAATCCCGCCCTCACCGAGAAGGAGGCGCACCTGCCCGCCACCCTTTCAAAGGAGCTTATGAGCGGGCTTCTCCGCGGGGAGCTGGGCTTCAACGGGCTTGTCGTCACCGATGCGACCCCGATGCTGGGCTTCACCTGCGCGATGCCGCGCAGGGACGCCGTACCCTACTCGATTTCAACCGGAGTGGACATGTTCCTCTTCAACAAGAGCTTTGACGAGGACTACGAATACATGCTGGACGGCTACAAAAACGGCGTTATCACGGAAGAACGCCTGCGGGACGCCCTTCTGCGTATACTGGGGGTAAAGGCGTCGCTCGGGCTTCACGTCAAAGCCGCAAACGGAACTCTGGTGCCGGGACCGGAAGCCCTTGACATCCTTGGAAACGATAAATTTACAGCGTGGGCGCGCGAATGCGCGGATAAAGCCGTAACCCTTGTCAAGGACACGGGCGGCATACTGCCGGTCACACCTGAAAAATATAAGCGTGTCGCGCTTTTCGTCAGCGAAGGCGGCGACTATTTTGGCGCGACTACAGGACTTGAGGATACGCTTAAGAAGGAGTTCGAAGCGCGCGGCTTTGAAATCGTCGAACCGCCTGCCGGAGGCTTTACCGACAAGCCTGTTACAGTTGCTGACTTTAAAAGCTCTATCGACCTCGCCATCTTCGCCTTCGACTTCCCAACCGCCTCAAACAACACCGTTATCCGCCTCATTTGGAAGGGCGGGCTTATGGGCGGCAGCACACCGTGGTTCTCGGCGGAGGTGCCGACCATGGCGGTGAGCTTCGCAAACCCATACCATCTTTTCGATGTTCCGCAGGTGAGCGCTATGGTAAACGCCTATACGAACAACAAGTATGTCATACCCGCGGCGCTGGACAAGATAACCGGTAAATCAGAATTTAAGGGAAAGAGCCCCGTCGATCCGTTCTGCGGGTGTTTTGACGCAACCCTGTAGGGATTTTTTAAGTGAACGCTGATTAATTACCTGCGCGTGCTTCTCACACACCTGAAAGCCTTAACATTGTCTCCATTATCTCCAACGTCTCCAACGTCTCCAACGTCTCCAACGTCTCCTGCGGGAGCCGTTTACGGGAGCCATTGCGGGAGCCGTTCGGGTGTGGCAGAAGCACATTAATCAGCGTTTACTTACCGCAGGTAATTTGCCGATCGTTTCGCGGTTATTTAAATTTACACGCCTCTGAAGGGAGCTGTCTTACTGTGCTGAAATATGATCCGAAGCTTTCCGAAATCCTGAAAAACGAGAAAACCTTCATAGAAAAATACGGTATCAGTATACAGGTGAAGTCCATACCCGACGAAAACAAGCCCGGGGTATTTGACCCGCGTCAGTACGAACTGTCCAAAGCCAGCGCCGAAGCTTACGCGAAGAACACGGCTCAGAACGCTATGTCCGGCGGAGACCCGATCCAGGCAATGCGAGACATGATGGGCTTCCCGAATCTGAACCTGAACACTGTCGAGATAATCACAAAATACGAGACCATAAACTTAAACGGCAACGAGGTGGGTATCTGGAGCTACCGCCCCAGAAGACCGCTGCGCAAGACCGGACGTCCCGGCTTCATCTATATTCATGGCGGCGGATGGATCGGCGGAGCTACATTTACCCTTGAAAATCCGTGCAAGCTGCTGGCGGAGCGCGCCGACTGCGTAGTTTTCAACATTGACTACTCACTCGCGCCGGAAAAGCCGTATCCAAACGGGTTTAACGACTGCTTCGGCGCGCTGGAGTACATATATGGCAACGCCGAAAAATTCGGGGTCGACAAGGATAAGCTGTGTATGGGCGGGGACAGCGCGGGCGGAAATCTGACGGCGGCGGTGGCTTTGCGCGACCGCGACGAGGGCAAAAATATGCTCAAGCTCCAGGCGCTCATCTATCCCGCGGTCACCTTTGTGCATGACGGCATTGAGGGCTTCAACTGGACAATGGACGACTACGAGATCGACGATACGCAGCGCTTCATGATAGAACCGGGGCTGAGCCTCGGGCGTCCGGCGGAGGACGGCGGCGGCGGCATCAACCTTATGGAACGCCTGTACCTGTCCGGCGGCGGAGACCCCGGGCATCCGTATATAAGTCCCATGCTCGCCGACAAGAGGGGACTGTGCCGCGCGCTTATCGCAGTGGCGGAATTTGACGGACTTCGGATATCCGGTGAGGTCTACGGCAGGCAGCTTAAGGACGCGGGGGTGGATGTGCGGGTGCTGCGGTACAGGGGAGTCGGTCACGCGTTTATCGATATGCTGGGGGTGCTTCCCCAGGCGGAGGATCTGATCGGGGAGATCGCGTGTGAAATTAAGTCGATGTTTTAGGATAGAACCAAATTTGTCATAAAAAATTGTGTCCATTCTGAAGGAATGGACACAATTTTTTGATTAAATTAACTGTTAAGCGTTATCCGTAGCTTCTGGTATCACGGCAGGAGCCGCCTCGCTTATTTCCGTGCCGTATGACTTATCCCGCGCCTTGTCGCCTGTAACCGAGATTATGCCGGGGAGGGAAAGCCCCGCCATTTCAAAGAGGTCGTTGAGCGGGGGAAGGGACTTGAGCAGCCCGGACGCGAAGTTCGCCGTCGAGCTTTTGCCGCCGTCCGCCGTGTTTCCGCCGTCCCACACGGTCACCTTGTCTATTTTGAGGTTGCTGATCGCCTCGACCTGGGTTTTGACAAGCTCCTCGAGCTTATCCGCAATCATCATCTTGACGGCCGAATCCGCGTCGCCGCCCGCCGCCTCGACAATCTTGGAAAGTCCCTTGGCCTGGCGCACCAGCATTTCCTCTACGCCTCTGGCCTGAGCCTCCATCCGCGCGTATATCGCGTCCGCGTCGCCCCGGGCGTGCCGTCTTATCCTCTCGGCCTCAGCCTCGGCGTCGATTTCCATGCGGCGCTTTTCGATCTCCGCCTTGATGATGACGTCCGCTTCCATTGTGGCTTCTTCTCTGAGCGCCCGCGCCTTTTCCGCCTCCTGCTGCGCCGCGTACGACTCCTCAAGGGCCTTCGCCTCCGCAACCCGCTCCGCCGTGATGGCCTTCCTGCCCGCTTCGGCTTCGCTTTCGCGCCGCAGTGAATCTGATTTGGCTACAACGATCTTTGCTTCGTTTTCTCCCTTTACCGCGTCGGAGTTCGCGCTGGAAACCTGTATGCGCTGATCCTTCTCGGCGTTGGCGGCGCCGATATTGCCGTCCCTGTCCTTTTCGGCGACGCTGATTTTCGCGTCGTTTATCGCCTTTGCGGCCGCTTCCTTACCCAGAGCCGATATGTACCCGGATTCGTCGGTGATATCTGTCATGTTGACGTTTATGAGCCGCAGCCCGATTTTCTTGAGCTCGCCCTCGACGTTGCTGGAAACGGCGGAGAGGAATTTGTCGCGGTCGGTGTTTATCTCCTCGATGTCCATTGTGGCGATGACAAGGCGGAGCTGTCCGAATATGATGTCCCGGGCAAGCTCCTGCACCTCCGCGAGCTTCAGGCCCAACAGCCTTTCCGCCGCGTTTTGCATGACGCTGGGCTCGGTGGAGATGCCGACGGTAAATTTGCTGGGCACGTCGATACGTATATTCTGCCTGGACAGAGCGCTCCTCAAATCGACGCTGATGGAGATGGGTGTGAGGTCAAGATACTGGTACGCCTGAATCACAGGCCAGATAAACGTAGCTCCGCCATGGAGGCACTTTGCGGCGCTGTAGCCCGCGGACGATCCCTTCTCCGAGCCTATGCGTCCGTAGATGACCATGATTTTGTCCGAAGGGCACTTGCGGTACCGGGACAATATCGCGGCTAAGACACCGAAGAACACGACGAGGATGACGGCTATCCATATTATGAGAAAGGTGCCCGACCCCAGACCTGAGCTGAGGAATAAGTTTTTTCCAAGTAAAGTCATAGTTGCCTCCATATTATAAATTAGATCGCGCCTGCAAATATGTAAATAATGCTATACCGCGCCGTCGCTTTCCCGTTCGACGACCATGATGCTGCCGGTGACAATGTCGGTGACCCGGACAAGCTCGCCTGTTTTTATCACATTCCGCTCATGGGTTATGGCGTCGTACTGGGACAGCGCCCCTCCGAGGGGGAGGGACACCTTGCCGGAGCCATGCCCGTTTGCCGGTATGGTGAGGTAGACGTCGCCGACAAGCCCCAGCGCGTTTTTGTAATCTATGTTCGTGTTGATTTGCAGACCCATAAGCGCGCGGACAAGGTAAGCGATGCCTATCATGGCGGCGGCGCCGAAGATCACCGATATAAGTATTGAGAGCCCCTGGTTTCCGCCGAACTCAAGGCAGCATATCCCCGTCCAGCCGGCGACCGTTAAAAAAGCGATGATCCCCCGAACCGTAAAGAAACGCAGCCCATAGCTGTCAAGCGAGCCGGAGTCCGAGTCGGTGACGTCGTCCAAATCCGAGGACAGAACATCGCCCGCGGACTCGAAGTGGACCTCCCCCGTTTCGATATCCAGACCGGAGGTGTCGGAGTCCATGTCCATATCGCCCTGACCGTGTCCCATATCCCCAAAGAACAGCATAATTGTCTGGATAAAAAGTATTATCGTTGACGGGAGGGCAATGTAGAAGAAAATTTGCTCTAAAACCGAAAGCGATTCAAACCAAGCGAGCACACGCATACACCCCTTTCAAAATCAAACTGGCATATCCTATTGAAGTAATTATTATTTACCTTTATTATACCATGGGGATTTGCGTCTGTCAATACGACGATCGCGCCCCTATCCCGCACAGCAGGAGCGGTCAAAGCAGCTTATACATCTCCTTTGCCTCTCCGGTCTCCTTGTCTGTTACCTCCGCCTGCGAGTACCGCGCTTTGTTGTACGAGTCGATAAACCCGGCGCCCAGCTGCTGGGATATTTGTTCGGCTTCGGGGAGGGTTTCGTTTGGTGTGGAGGTGAGAACCCGCCTGTTTTCCTTCGAGAGGCGTTTGAGCATGGTTTTGTACGCGAAACGCACCTTCGCGCGGTTGTCCGGCATGTCCTCAAAGCGCTTCGGGCGAATGAAGTTTTGGAAAAGACGGCGGAAGAAGCCGCCCTCCGCCTTGTCCTCCTCGCGCAGGTCCTCTATTTCGTCTATATAGCCCATGTCTCCGGCGGGGGACATCCTGTCGAAGAAGCCCCTGATGAGCGTCGACGCCTGCCTGATAGCCTTATATAGGATATATATGATAAGCGCCGCAAACGCCGTGATAGCCGCCGCTTTTATAACCGTGTAGAGAAGCTCAACAAACCAGCCGGAGGGATTCGCCTCCCCGCCCAAATCTATATTGCTGCTGCCGGACATTTCGCCGTCTCCCTCCGAGCCTCCGAAAAGGCTTAATATCCAGAAGAAAAGCGACAGCATAAACGCGATAACGTCAATGACAAAGATGCGCAGAGCCTCAAAATTTGCCACCGCGAACGCCAAAGCAATGAACAGTGCAACGATTATAAAGTTGCTGCGGCGCATACCGGCGGGCATCCGCGCCGTCCTTCCGCCGGGGGAGGCGGCGTACAAAAGGCTCTCGTTGTTAAAAAGAAACAGCCCCAGAACAATGTATATTACCGCGCCCGTGTTCAAATAGGCGGCATAGACGCCGTGGCTCGGGTTCTCTCCTTTAATCACGGCGGCAAGCAGCATGACCGCCCCGCCGCACAAAAAGCGGGTTCCGCTCATAAGGTTCGAGCCTGAAATATAGGGTATGACGTATAAAACGAAGGTTCCCGAAAGCAGCAGGGGTATAAGGATGTAAAAATAAAGGTCATGTACGCGTACCGCGCTCAGCGGAAGGATGACGAGCAGGGCGGAGAGAACCGCGCCGGCGGGAATGGCGGCCTTTGGTTTAAAGCGGTGCATAAGCCGTCCCGAGGGATACGCGAGCAGGCAGGGGAGCATACAGAGCAGACCCGTCCACGCGGGGAAGCGCGTCAGGAGAAGCTTCTGAATAAGTATCATGGCGGCGCTGACCCAGGCAAGGGTCATTCCCGCGTTGTATATCTCGTTAAACAGCCGTTTCTTCTTCATGTGAGCCGGTCTCCTTTCCAAAGGAAGTGCCGGGAATACCGCCGGAGAAGAGAATATGCGAGACATTATTTCCCGACGACCTCAGCTTTTCCGCGCGGTTCTCCAGCGTCTCGCTCCAGTACGGGGAAACGGCGACGATATCCATACCGGTCACGGCGTCGGAATACAGGTTGTCAAGCAGTACGTGAAAATTCATTTCGCGCACTATCACAAGCTTTGCCATGGTTTGAAGCAGCAGCTCGAGATACGCCGAGGAGCAAAAGGGGGGGCAGGCGACGATTCCCGTCTCGTCGGCGAGCCTGCCGTTGGAGTAGAAGCCCGCCTCGAGACCGTTAAGAATTGCCCACGCGGCGAGATGCGCGGATACCCGCACGCCGCTTTCTATGACCTCGCACTCCTCGCGGGTCATTATGTCGTCATGCATATCCTCTTTGACCTGCGTGTTGAGCAGGATAAGAATCTTGGGGGAAACTGTAAAGTCCCGAACCTTGACTTGCAGCCTTCCGGTACTTGCGGTGGCGCGCCAGTGTATGTCCTTCTGCGGGTCGCCGCTGCGGTATTCCCGTATGCCGCTCACCAGGATCGGGTCGGGCATTATCCACCGGCGCATGACGATATCGCCCTGCCACTTTATCAGGGAATCGGGAAGCTCCTCGTCGGAGAGGAGGGCGGGATATACGTAAAGGGTCTCGTCGGTGTGGTAGTCGGAAAATTTGTTGAGCAGACCGAAGAGGTCGCCCACCGAGAGGGCGGCTGAGCCGAGCTTGAAGTAACCCCGGTGGGTGCAGGTTATCTCATGCCGCCGGGTGATTTTTTTGTGCCCGCGGAGGAAAAATATGCTCTTGTGGAACTGGTCGTAGCTGATATCGTAATTTAGTATGCTTTTAAATTTCAGGTAGGGGGATATCCTGCTTTCTATGCGAAGCCACGGAAGGGGAATGGCTTTGTTGTTGGAGAGTATCTCCACCATCTCCGTCTTTTCCCCCTCGTACGCGCTTTTTCGGCTGAAGAAGCGCTTATACTCGATCTTCCGCAGTCCCCAGTAATAGAAAAACTGCATCTGGAAAAGCGCCAGGACGACTATTATTATAACAAACCATATTACACTCATAGCGCTGTCCCACTATAAGGCGCGGGCGTTGGGGTCTTCGGTCGGGGTGGGGATATCGTTCAAAATCCTTTTTATAAGCTCCTCCGAGTTCCTTGAGCCGAACCCGATGCCGGACTTCATAATTATCCTGTGGGAAAACACCGGTACGGCAAGGCGCTTCACATCGTCCGGCAGGACATAATCCCGTCCGGCGACTGCGGCGGCGACCTGACACGCCCTCAGCATGGCGAGGGTGCCGCGCGGGCTTACACCCAGCGAAACGCTGTCCCCCTTGCGCGTCTGCTCAACTATTTTGGTTATGTAGAGGCGGACAGCCCCGCTGACAAAGACTGAGGAAAAGCTCCTTTGCGCGTCGCAAATATCCTCCGCCGACGCGACTGCGGCAATTTCCGAGATCGGGTCGTTGTCGATGAAGCGGTCGATCAGCGTCTGCGCGTCCGCGCCTTCGGGGTAGCCTATGCCAAGCTTGAGCAGGAAGCGGTCGAGCTGCGCCTCGGGCAGCGGAAAGGTTCCCTGTATTTCCACCGGATTTTGTGTGGCGAGCACGAAAAACGGGGAGGGGAGAACCCGGGTCACGCCGTCGGAGGTGCTCTGCTTTTCCTCCATGCACTCAAGCAGAGCCGACTGCGTCCTCGGGGTGGCGCGGTTTATTTCGTCCGCGAGAAGTATATTTGTATATACGGGTCCCTCGCGGAACTCAAAGCTGCCGTTCTGCTGGTTAAAGACGCTTGAGCCGGTGACGTCGGAGGGCAGGAGGTCGGGGGTGAACTGGATACGCTTGAAATCGCATGACACGGACTTGGCAAAGCTCTTTGCCATAACGGTTTTTCCCGTGCCCGGCACATCCTCGAGCAGCACATGCCCCCCCGCGAGAAGCGCGATGGACACCAGCTCGATTATGTCGTTTTTCCCAACTATTACCTTCGCGACGTTTTCGCACACTGCCCGGGATATTTCGGATATTCTTTTGATCTCCATTTTTTGTGTCCATCCTTATGTTATTTAAAATTTGCACAGCTTCGGCTTCGCCGAACGGCATATAATATTTAATAATAGCCGCAAATGGCTATTATACGTCGATCAAAATTACGCGGGCGCGAAGCGCCGCCGCGGTATGGCTGCGATCATATGAGTTTAACTGTGATGGATTAACTATACCACATCATATAATTTTTTAAAAGAAAATATTGCAAACTAAAAATTCGTGTGATACAATAATCCTCACATGATGTCGAGGCGTGGCTCAGTTTGGTAGAGCGCTGCGTTCGGGACGCAGAGGCCGCAGGTTCAAATCCTGTCGCCTCGACCAGCCCCTTGAAGCTCAGTTTGGAGTTTCAAGGGGATTATTTCTGTGAAATGGCAGAAACCTTCCACAACAGATATAATAATTAATACAAGCTTTGGTTGCAAGACCTAAAAAAGGAGACAAACATTATGCTTCGCGAATACATATCGGATTTGAAACGTGAATTTTCCGGCTATAAAAAATATTCGCTTGTCACGGATTTGTTATCCGGGATAACCGTCGCCGCCGTCGCGCTGCCCTTAGCGCTCGCGTTCGGGGTGAGCAGCGGCGCAGACGCCGCGGCGGGGCTTATTACCGCAATTGCTTCGTCGTTTATAATAGGCGCGCTGTCGGGGGCGTCGTATCAAATATCAGGTCCTACGGGCGCAATGGCGGCGATATTAATTCCTCTGGCGGTTAAGCACGGCTTTCATACCATCTTAATGGCGGGTATGCTGTCCGGAATCATACTCATAGCCGCCGGGGTTATCAAGGCGGGACGAATTACATCCTTCCTGCCGAAATCCGTGATAACAGGGTTTACATCGGGGATTGCGCTTATAATCGCGCTGGGACAGATTGAAAATTTTCTCGGGGTTCAGTCACACGGCGAAGAGTCGTATATGCGAATTATCAACATGATAAAGGACGGATTTACACCAAATTTTTACTCCATCGGCTATGGTCTGTTTGTTATTTTACTTATGGTATCCTGGCCAAAAAAATGGGCTAAGCGTGTTCCTGCTTCACTTGTCGCCGTCATTATCGCAACGGGTGTTGAAATAATCGCCGATTTTCCTGTCGCTACAGTCGGAGCTATACCGCGTACCCTTATTCACAGCGTCAGGCTTTCACCCGCAAGTATCCTTAATACCAGATTGGACACCGTCATAATGCCCGCGATAAGCATCGCGGCGCTGTGCATGATTGAAAGCCTGTTATGCGGCGCCGTGGCGGGGAAAATGAAAGGCGAACGACTCCGCGGCGACCGTGAGCTTGTTGCGCAGGGGATAGGGAATATTCTGCTGCCGTTTTTAGGGGGAGTGCCGGCGACCGCCGCAATCGCGCGTACCAGCGTCGCGATCAAGTCGGGCGCCGGGACAAGGCTTGCCGGTATTTTCCAGGGGGTCACTCTTTTATTGTCAATGTTTTTGCTTAGCCCGTTTATGTCGCGCATTCCAATGGCGGCATTGTCCGGCGTCTTGATTGTAACAGCATGGCGGATGAACGAATGGGAGGGGATAAAATACATATTTAAAAATAAGTTCAAGAGCGCCATACTGCAATTTTTGATAACATTGATATGTACGGTTTTATTCGACCTTACGATATCGATAGCGGTGGGCTGCCTTATTTCAATGCTGCTCTATGTAATCAAGGTATCCAATCTGGAGGTAACTGTCAGCGATTTTGACCCTGCCCGATTGAATAAAAGCATTAGGTTCACGGAACATGTACAGGTCATATATATAACAGGCTCTATATTTTTTGCCTCGGCGGATTGCTTTGCTGAAAAAGCCAAAGACGCGTCAGGCGAAATTCTGCTGTTATCAATGCGCGGAGTACCTGAGGTAGACGCCTCGGGCGCTCAGGAGCTTCTGGATTTTTGCAAGGATAAGATGAACAACGGCACAGGGGTCTTATTTTGCGGGGTACAGCCAAAGGTTAAAAGCTTTTTTGACCGTGCGGGGATCACTGATTTCATAGGGGAGGACAACTTTTACTGGGAGGCAGCAGAGGCGTTTTTATCACTTGACAGCACAATAGACAGTTGATGAGTATGCGATATTCCGGCAAACGGATAGTACTATCTGCGTTTTTTATGTAAACGGATTTGGAACTGCATACCTCTTCCCGGCATAAAATATTTACAAAGTGATTCCGCGCCCGTATCTCGGGCGAGCATTTCTTTAATATTTTCAGTGGGAAAGGTAATAACATGAACGTACATAACAACAATATCGTTTGCCGGGATGAAGCCTTCCGTAATCGCGGCTGCTCCTGCGGCTGCTGCTTCTGCTGCTGCGGGGCGGACTCCGCCGGGGCGACAGGCCCGACAGGACCCGCGGGTCCCACCGGACCCGCGGGAGCCACAGGTTCCGAAGGGCAGCAAGGTCTGCAAGGTCCGCAGGGGATACAGGGCTTGCCCGGCTTACAGGGGCCGCAGGGAATTGAGGGTCCTCCCGGTACCACAGGACCGCAGGGTATGGAGGGTCCGCAGGGGACACAGGGAGCCACCGGAGCGACAGGTTCGGCCGGGGCAACGGGTATGCAAGGCTTGCAAGGTCCGCCCGGTTTACAGGGACCGCAGGGAATTGAGGGTCCCCCGGGCGTCACAGGACCGCAGGGCATCGCGGGTCCGCAGGGGATACAGGGAATATCCGGGGCGGCAGGTTCGACAGGGGCAACGGGAGCAACAGGTCCGACGGGGGTTTCCGGCGTAACCGGTCCGACAGGGGCAACGGGGGAAACGGGAGCCACCGGAGAGACGGGAGAAACGGGGGCGACGGGTGTCTTCGAACCCGGAGACGTCTTGTTTTTTGTAAATGGTAACGGAGGACCTGTGCCCATCAGATTCGGAGAGGAATTATATTTCCAGTCTCCTAATTTGGGTATTTTTCTGAATGATTTCCCCCCAACCGTGAATATAGACAGCTTCTTTTTAAACAACACCGCGTTCGGCGGGATATATTCCAACATTCCCCAGTCGTTTAACTTTGCCGGCGCGGGACAGCTTGAGCAGATTCAGCTGCCCAATTTTATGCCCTCCTTTGATATCGGGGTGAATCCAAGCTCACTGCAAATCTTCAGACCGGGCGAATACGAAATCAACTATATGATACGCATTGCGCCGGTCTCGGCAGCGGGTCAGACAGTCTCCGCCGGGGTATTGCAGAACGGCGGCTTCATCGACTCAACCATGCAGCTTGCCCAGCTTTCCACAACTGACACCACCATATTGCAGGGAAGCGTCATAGAGTTTCTGGGCGGGCAGGTTGAATTGGCGTTTCTGTCCACCGATACCGCGGAATTTGAATTGTCCCAGCTCACTAACGCGACGCTGACAGTTGAGCGGCTTTCACCGCTGCCTTAACGCGGCGGCGATACAGTTGACAGTTGATAGTTGAGAGTTGAGAGTTGACAGTTGGGGGCGGGGGGGCGATTGTTTAGGCGGTCGGGATTTATTCCGACCGCCTCATTGCGCTGAAAAATCCTTTGTTTCATTGACTAACCTGCATTTTTCATATATACTTGATATATAAATAAAATTAAATAATAAACCGCTTGTCATTTCTCAGGCGACGGATGATTAGCGGAAGCAATACATTATTATCCTTGTTGCCTGAGAAATGGCGGATTAATATGTCTGACGTATTTGTCGAACAGATTGTGGAGAGAAAACCGGACGCAAAAGCCAACCTTATAAAGATAGGAATTGCCCTCGCGGCAATTTTGCTGCCCTCCACAGTCCTGTTTTTTGGCGTGCTTCGTTTTATATTCCCCGTTACCCTGGGGCTTTGCTGCTGGGGGGCTTTCCTTATGATAAGGAAGCAAAATGTCGAGTATGAGTACTCGTTTACAAACGGTGAGCTGGATGTGGACAAGATTCTGGGCAGGCGTATGCGCAGGCATGTGCTCAGCGTCAGGGTTCGGCAGTTTGACATACTGGCGCCGATGACCGGGGAGTACAGAGACGAGTACGAAGCCCGGACAATTCAGCGAACGGAGGATGCGTCCACCTCTCCGAAGTCGCCGGACAGGTGGTTTGCGCGGTTTACCGACGACGCGGGGGCGGTCACACTTCTTATCTTTGAGCCGAATGAGCGTATGCGAGAGGCAATGAAAGGTCTGATACCTCACAAATATCGGGGTCCCGATACCGCGTTATGATCTGACTAAAGCGGACCCCGTTACGAATATCCGCTTGGAGGGAGCAATATTATGCCTGTATACGGCGTTGGAATCGACCTGCTTGAAATCGACAGGATGGCGGTGAATATAAACAGCGAGCCTTTTATGCGCCGCGTTTTCACTCCCGAGGAAAATGAATATATCTCTTCGAGGAAAAAGATGTCAGCCGCGTCAGCCGCGGGCATCTTCTGCGCGAAGGAGGCGTTTATCAAGGCGGTTGGCACGGCGGTTCCTCTTCACGGCGTATCCGTGTCGCACGACGAAAACGGCAAGCCCTTCATCCTCCTTTCCGAGGAGCTGAGCGGCAAATACGCCGGTATAGCCTTCTTTCTCTCCATCACCCACACCGACGTCACCGCCGCCGCTGTAGTGGTTGCGGAGAAGACGCAGCCTTAAAGCAGGCGGACGGTGGATGGTGGGTGGTCGCCCCTGCAAAAAAACGCTGTATTTCTGGGGCGGGGCGTGTAGGGGCGCGCACTGCGCGTCCGCGACAAACGGTTCTTTTTCGACAGGTCTAATTAACTATTAACTATTAACAGAGGTGGTCTATGCATATTTACGACGCTGAGAGTATTGCCGCCGCCGAGCGGGAATATATAGACGGCGACCTCTCCGTCTCCCTTCGCATGATGCGTCTTGCGGCGGAGGCGCTGGTTCGTGCCTGCGAGAGAAGGCTGGGCACCCTGTACTCCCGCAAAATCGCAGTCTTTGCGGGCGGCGGGAAGAACGGCGGCGACGGCTTTGCCGCGGCTGCCGAGCTGATAAACCGGGGCTGTGATGTGAGCTGTGTCTTTGCCGGCTCACCCGACCGAATTTCCCCTGAAACCGGGTATTATTTGGGGGAGTTCCTGGATATCAGCGGAAAAGCTTCACCGGAGACCGCCATGCCCGGCAAAAGCAGGCGGCTCTTCTCCATGCACGGCGAGCCGTCCCTTCCGGACGGTATTCTCTCCGGCACGGACATCATACTTGACTGTATATTCGGCATTGGCTTTCACGGCGAGCTGTCCGGAAAATACCTTGAAGCCGCAAGGCTTATAAATTCAAGCGGCGCGTTTGTCATCTCTGCGGACATTCCGTCCGGAGCGGAGGGCAGCGCCGCCCTGGTGTCGCGGGAGTGTGTGCGGGCCGACCTGACAGTCAGCTTTACCGCGCCGAAGCCCGCTCACTTTGTTATGCCGGCAAAAAGCTTCTGCGGAGCGGTGGAAACGGCGGACGCGGGTCTGCCTCCCGGCTTCATAAAAAGCAAGCCCGCCGCCGACACCGTGACCTCAGACCTTGTGCGCACCCTTCTCCCGCCGCGCCGAACCGACAGCCACAAGGGGGACTACGGCAAGGTTGCGGTCATAGGCGGCTCCATGGGCTTCACCGGCGCGGGAAGGCTCGCGGCTCTGGCGGCGCTGCGAAGCGGGTGCGGGCTGAGCTATCTTGCCGCGTGCGGGTCTGTGTACCCGGCTCAGGCCTCCGCGTGTACCGAGGTGGTCTGCCTGCCCTTCGACGACGCCGGCGGGCGGTTTTCCGCCGCCGCCGCTGATCCGGTTTTGGAGCTTATACACCGCTGCGATGTGTGCGTTGTCGGACCGGGACTCGGGCGCTCCCCCGAAAGCGATGAATTTGTCCTTAAAATAATCCGAGGTTCTGACCGCCCGCTTGTAATCGACGCGGACGGAATAAATGTGTTGTCCGAGAATATACATGTACTACGCGAATGCGCAGCGCCTGTGGTTCTCACCCCGCACGACCCGGAGTTTTCCCGCCTTTTGCACGCCGGAGCTGTAAAGCAAGATATCTTTACTCCTGATGGCAGGCTTGTAAAGGCGAAGGACTTTGCGGAAAGGCACGGCGTCACCCTCGTATTAAAGGGCAGCTCCACCATAACCGCCGCCCCTGACGGCTCCGCCTACGTGAACACAAGCGGAAACCCCGGCATGGCGACCGGCGGCAGCGGTGATGTGCTTGCGGGTGTGATAGCCTCGTTTATAGGTCAGGGGATAGGCTCCAGCTCCGCTCTGTCCTCCGCCGCTGCGGTTTACCTGCACGGATACGCGGGGGATCTCGCCGCGGATAAGCTGGGGGAATACGGAATGCTTGCGGGGGATATCCTGGAAATGCTGCCGTTCGCGATAAAAGAGCATGTCACGCCATCCGGCGGAGGTCCGGGGATATAGCGTGACGGCGCGAACGGAGGATTTCATTTGAAACGGAGACATTGCGGAGACATAAGGGGCGGCGTTGCGGTGCTCGCGCTTGTAATGCTGTTTACCTTGCAGGGCTGTTCGGAAACCCCTGAATATGAGGGTATCTCCGAATTTTACAGCGGGCTTGAGTCTATGACGGCAAAGGCGGAGGTCGTCGCCGACTTTGCCGATTACGCGACCTCCTTTGAGCTTGACTACAGCTATGACGGCGAAAACAAAAGCGCCGTCTCGGTGCTCTCCCCCGAGGAGATAAGCGGCGTCAGGGTGATAATGGAGGAGAGCTCCAGCCGCATAGAGTACGGCGACGTATCCATCGAGGCGGGCGACGCCGGCGCTCTTGGTCTTAGTCCCGTCGCCGCAATACCCGAGCTTATGCGCCTGTGGCGGGGCGGGATAGTCAGCGAATCCGGGAAGGAAAAGCTTGACGAAACCGACTGCGTCACCGTGACGTATAAGACGGAGTACGATGGGGAGGAGCTCCTCTGCCGCACATGGTTTGACGCGGAAACCTACAAGCCTGTCACCGCGTCGGTCTTTTTTAAGGGCAGGGTTACCTTAACCTGCAACTTCAAGCTTGTCGCGTTTGGTTAAAAGTTTATGTAAAATATATGGTTTTCTCATTTTTGGTTTGCTATAATATATACGTTTACCGGTACCTTTATAAATTCGCAAAGCGAATTTATAAAGGTACTCCATGGAACGGTATCATGCCGTCCTGCTGAAACAATCGGGAAGGGACTGAATTTTTTGGGCTTGAGCTTACCCCCAAGGGTGTGGACCGAGGTCTCACTTGAGAATATAAGGCACAATTTTCGCGAGATACGCAAAATTACCGGCGACCGTATAATAATGGCGGTCGTCAAGGCCGACGGGTACGGTCACGGAGCGGTGGAGGTGGCAAGGGCGCTGGAGCGGGAGTGCGCCGGGAGCTTTGCCCCGGCTTTGCGGTTTGCCGTGGCGACTGCGGACGAGGCTGAGGAGCTGATATCCGCCGGTATCTCCACCCCTGTGATGTCCCTGGGATATACCTCACCGGAGGATATCGGCAGGCTTTTCAGCCTCGGTATAATTCAGGCTGTGTACGATCTCGACACCGCGAGGATTATTTCCGAATACGGCAAGGCTCACGGAAAGCGGCTCAAAATCCACATAAAGATAGACACCGGCATGTCGCGGCTCGGCTTTACCGCCGCCGAAAATATGGAACGCGCGCTGGACTGCGTGCGCAGGATAACCGCGCTGCCCTGTATCGAAACGGAGGGTATCTTCACCCACTTTGCCACCTCCGAGGCGGAGGGCGACCCTTTCCCCGCCGAGCAATGCGGCGTTTTCGACGAGCTGTATAAACGGCTGGGGGAGGAGGGCATACACATCCCGATTCGCCACGCCTCCAACAGCGGCGGGATATTGAACGTACCGTCCGCGCACTACGAGCTGGTGCGTCCCGGTCTCATGCTGTACGGAATTTTTCCGGGCGGCGGACCCGCGGCGGGCGCGGAGCTTCGCCCCGCCATGCAGCTGAAGGCGAGGGTCGCTCAGGTTCACGACTACATAAACCCGGTGACCGTGAGCTACGGGCGCACCTTTTCCTCACATGCGCCGATACGTACCGCCACCGTGACCATCGGTTACGCGGACGGGCTGCACCGCGCGCTGTCAAATAAAATGGAGCTGATCATAAACGGCAGGCGGGTAAAGCAGATAGGCAATATCTGCATGGATATGCTTGTCTGCGATATAACCGGGCTTGACGGGGTAAAGCCGGGGGACGCCGTCACCGTCTTTGGCAGGGACGGCGGCTGTGAGATAACCTGCGGGGAGGTCGCGGCTTTAGCCGGTACCATCCCGTATGAGATACTCTGCGCCCCGTCCCGGAGGGTGAAGAGGACGGTTGGCAGTTGAGAGTTGAGAGTTGAGAGTGGAGAGTTGACAGTTGAGAGTTTTCCCCCGTCCTTCGTCTTTCGTTCCCGGAAGGGAGCGGCGAACTTCGCCGTTCAGCGCGGCAAGGACGCCGCGCTAGGCGAAATTCGCGACCGCGCGGGAAGCCGCCCGCAGGCGGCGGGAGCGAGAGTGCGTGTTATTTATGCCGCCGGGTCCCCGCCGTGCGGCATAAATAATTCGCGCCGAGCGCGGGAACCTTATTCCCCGCAGGAACGTAACGACTGAACCCAGACCCGCCAAAGGAGCAGACCGATCCGATTACGCCGATCAGACACAAATCTTCCAAAGGAGCAGACCGATCCGATTATAGGGAATCTGCAACTTTTACCACCCTAAGTAATTGTACCATATGGTGTCTACTATCGAAAATGGCGGTTGGGGGGATGGCAATTGATAATTGATAATTGACAATTGACAATTGGGGAATGAGCAAAGCTCATTCCGTTTGTTTTTCGTACATGTCTGCGTATTCGGTGATCCAGAATTCATGGAAGCCTATGTCATCGGCGTAGCACTCGCTCAGGTATTCGATGATGTACTCCTCAACCATGTCGTTTGTGATGTGCTCCTTTATGGTCACCTGTCTGGGTTCATTCACACCAACTCCATGGAGCGCACTGTGACACCACCTGCAGACTGATACGAGGTTGTACGGATTGTCACGTCCTCCCTTCGATTTTTTGATGACGTGATGAATGTCGCTCGCTGGTTCCTCGCAGAAGATGCATGTGTAGCTGTCCCTCTCAAAGATGATGTTTCTCAGGTTCCTTTTTTCTTTTCTGTCCCACTGTGTTTTCATTGCTGGTTTCTCCTTTCATTTTCGACCGCAGGAACCTCCGGAGTCAAGGGTGCTTACGGTCCCTTGACTCGGAGGTTACAATGGGAGGAATGAAAGGGGAAAGCGCACGCACCGTTTGGGACTATAGCCCCCGTAGTTCACGCCGGGCGGGCGGGGCGCGTGCGAGGAGCGAGCGACTTGCGCGCCCCCGCGCGCAAAGCCAAAACTTTGGCGTCAAGTGAGCGAGCGAGTGCGCGCCCCGCCCACCCGGCGCGTCCCCCGCGGGGCGTTCCTGGGGGAGTGAGCGCAGGCGAACGAGCAAGCCCGCCGCGGCGGGCGATCGCTCAATTGCTCACTCATGACGTTTGCAGTGAGTCTGCAACTTTTACCACTCAAAGTAATTCCTTCTCTCCGTAGCTTTGGACGCTCCCGCGAGGGCTTGTCATCTTCCCCTTTTGTCTAGGAGCGCAAGATAGTTTTGGTAGTTCCTGCGAGCTCTGGCGAGGATGTAGGGATTGAACGCACCCTTCTCGATAGAGTCCTCTATGAAAGCCCTGATGACGGTGTGCCGGGACAATCCGTAGTCCTCACAGAGCACCATGAATGCGATTGCCTTGTGCTTTCGAACTTTCGCGCAGCAGGTCGAGAAGTTCTTCTTCGCATACCTGTTTTTTGATTCGTTCTTCTTCCTCATTCTTTCGTTTCTTTCGTCCATGGTCTTTCGTCCTTTCTTACAACATGTGGTGTTGGCTTCGTCGCGCGACAACAAGGTATAGTGCTTCTCAGTTGAACTCCGCGTATGGGTCTGCGCCCCGTCCCGGAGGGTGAAGAGGACGGTTGGCAGTTGAGAGTTGAGAGTTGAGAGTGGAGAGTTGAGAGTGGAGAGTTGAGAGTTGGGGACGAGAACGGGTGGGGAGACGATTGTTTGTAGGGGCGCGCATTGCGCGTCCGCCGTCCCCCAGTGGACAGTTGAGAGTTGAGAGTTGACAATTGAAAGTTGGGGACGAGAAACGCGCCCTGCGGGTTGTTCCCCCAACTGTCCACTCTCAACTCTCAACTGTCCACTGGGGGACGGGGCGTACGCTGATTATACAAAATACATCACAGGTATAAATTTATTTTTCACGGTCATGTCGGAAAAACTGGGTTTTAGGGATATTATGCAAATTGTATATTGCGGATTTTATGATAAACTGTTATAATGAACTTGATATTGTCTGCTCCAAATCCCTCCAGCCGCAATAAAATGTAATAGCGGTTGGTGTTCTATCCCCCCAACCAGTCCTTTGTCCGGGCAAAAATTTACCGGAGACGGACACGCGGAGCTAACCTCCGGAAAGTATTTTTTCATCTTTTTCGGATATTGTTTTGCGTATTTGGGAAGAATTATATTGCAGCGTTACATAATTCTTCTTTTGGCGGATAGACATTGTGCGGCGACTGCGACTATTAGATGTCGGAGTGTGAAAAAAGTGGATAACAATATCAGACGCGGCGAAATATATTATGCCGATCTGAGTCCGGTTGTCGGCAGCGAGCAGGGAGGCATGCGCCCCGTCCTCATCGTGCAAAACGATGTGGGCAACAAGCACAGCCCCACAGTTATCGCCGCCGCGATAACCTCTCAGATAAACAAATCAAGACTCCCCACCCATATCGAGCTTTCCGCAAATTCGTATGGGCTCAGTAAAAATTCCGTGGTTCTGCTGGAGCAGATCCGTACGATAGACAAAAAGCGTCTGAAAGAAAAAATGGGCAGCATCGACGAAGGGCTGATGAACAAGATCGATTCCGCGCTCGCAGTCAGCTTTGGAATCGGCGCCGAGTAACCCCTTTTGTTACTTAAACGACAAATTTTCTTTTGGATAATACTTCGTATAAAGCAAAATCACGCCGGACCGGGGAGCGCGCGCCTTCCTTATTCGCGCGCTCCCCGGCTTCGGAGATATATTGTCCCCATAGCGGGCTTGAATTTTAAAATATGATATCGAAAAATCAATGATGTGAAAAGGAGCGGATTTATGCTTTCTAAAAAATGGATCATCAGCGTTTCCTCGGTTTTACTTGTGGTTCTTCTCTTCGCCGGTTACATGGCGATCGCGGCGGAGTTCGGCTCACAGGGCGACCCCCTTGTCACTCTCAGCTACATAGAGGAGCTTATCCCGGACCTCAAAAAATCGATCGAGGACGCCATAGCCGAAAAGACCAGACAGTTTGACGCCTCCATCCAGGCAAAGGTCGAGGAGGTCAATCAAACAATCGACGACAAGATAGGTCGCTTTGAATCACAGTACGCCGCGTCCTTCGCGGACGACGAATTTGTCGGAAGGATCGCCGACGCCGTTATGGACAAGATGGGCGGCTCCGTTTCCTCACCCGGTCCGGGCGGAGAGGAGAACCCTGCCTCGGCGGGAAACTATGCGGGCTCGGCTCTCTTTGAGGTGGTTCGTTTCGAGACGGGGCAGACAGTCTCCACCCCGATAGGCACCGAGATACTCTGGCGCATCGGCACCGCGACGGTTTCAGGCAGCGGCTCCCCGGGGCTTATTGACATAACGACCGGCGAGGATCTCGCCGCGGGAAAGCAGCTTCAGCAAAATCACGTCTATGTCGCGACCGTAAAGGACAGGGGCTTTAAATGTACCTCAGGCTGTGTTATACTTATAAAAGGACCCTACACAGTATCGTAGTAATTTATAATTAGTAATTGACGTTGGATATCCGCCGTTCGAGCTTATGCTCGGGCGGCGGATGTATTGGTTTTTAGTATAAGCAGAAAATTCTTGATTATGTGGCGGAAAACTGCTATAATCCTGAATTAAAGACCAGTATGAGATGGGAGTTATGACAGATGTATAGAATTGCGGAGAAAAAGGTATTCAACCCGCAGGTCAAGCTCATGCGGATAGAAGCCCCGCAGATCGCGAAAAAGGTGAGACCGGGGCAGTTTATCATATTTCGCGTGGATGAAACGGGGGAGAGAATACCGCTGACCGTGGCGGATGCCGACCCTGAAAAGGGGCTTGTGACAATAATATTCCAGGAGGTCGGCAAGAGCACCATGAAGCTGGGCGCGCTGGAGGCGGGGGACTTCATCAGCGATTTCGCCGGTCCTCTGGGGGTGGCGTCACACCTCGACAGCTTTAAAAGGGTGGCGGTGATCGGCGGCGGTCTCGGGTGCGCCATAGCTTATCCTCAGGCAAAGCATTTATTCGCGGGCGGCGCGGAGGTGGATATCGTCGCCGGTTTTCGCGGTAAGGAGCTTGTCTTTTTCGAGGAGGAGATGAAGGCGTGCTCGAGCAATTTTTATGCCATGAGCGACGACGGAACATGGGGGGAGAAGGGGCTTGTGACCGACAAGCTTAACCGGCTCATTGACTCCGGCAACAAATATGACGCGGTTATCGCGATAGGTCCTCTTATAATGATGAAATTTGTATGCCTTGCGACAAAGCCGCACGGCATAAAGACGATAGTGAGCATGAACCCGATAATGGTGGACGGCACCGGGATGTGCGGCGCCTGCCGCGTCACGGTGGGGGGAGTTACCCGGTTCGCCTGTGTGGAGGGTCCGGATTTCGACGGTCATCTGGTGGACTTCGACGAGGCGATGAAGCGAAACGGCATGTACAGGGACAAGGAAAAGCAGGCGCTGGACGGTCATATCTGTCATCTGCGGGAGCAGATAAAAAATTAAGAAGCTTTACTGAGAGGAGATACAGCTTGCGGATCAGATGGGAGCTGTGACGACATATATGCCCAACATGGCAAACGAGAAGGTTAAAATGCGGGAGCAGGACCCGAACGTAAGGAACAAAAATTTCGACGAGGTGACCTGCGGATACTCCGCGGAGGAGGCGATGGCCGAGGCGGCGCGCTGCCTGAACTGCAAGCACAAGCCGTGCATGGACGGCTGCCCCGTTTCGGTGCAGATACCGCGGTTCATCTCCTGTATCGCGGCGGGGGAATTTAAAAAGGCGCTGGAGATAATAGGCGAGACCAACTCGCTTCCCGCCGTCTGCGGCAGGGTGTGCCCGCAGGAATCACAGTGCGAGCAGCTCTGTGTGCGCGGGAAAAAGGGCGAGCCTGTGGCTGTGGGACGGCTTGAGAGGTTCGCCGCCGACAACGGAATGGATACCGGCGAAGCGGAAAACGCTGCGGCTGGGAAGGCTGCCTCAGAGGACGTGCCCGGCGGGATAAAGGTCGCTGTCATCGGCGCGGGTCCGGCGGGGCTGACATGTGCCGGGGACCTGGTGAAGCTCGGCTACGATGTGACGATATTCGAAGCGTTCCACATCGCGGGGGGAGTGCTGGTATACGGCATACCCGAATTCCGGCTGCCCAAAGCGATAGTGCGTCGGGAGATCGACAAGCTGGCCGCGGCGGGGGTGAAGCTGAGGACAAACTACATCGTCGGAAGGACAGTGACGGTCGAGGACCTGTTTGAGGAGGGGTACAAGGCTGTGTTTATCGGGTCGGGCGCGGGTCTGCCCAAGTTTATGAACATACCCGGGGAGAATCTGAACGGGGTGTTCTCCGCAAATGAGTTTTTGACAAGGATAAACCTGATGAAGGCGTACAGGGACGAATACGACACGCCGGTATACGACGTAAAGAAGGTGGCGGTGGTAGGCGGCGGAAACGTCGCTATGGACGCCGCCCGCTGCGCCAAGCGCATAGGCGCGGAGGAGGTATACATAATCTACCGCAGAAGTCTGGAGGAAATGCCCGCAAGGCAGGAGGAGGTCCATCACGCCATGGAGGAGGGGATCATCTTCAAGCTGCTGACAAACCCTGTGGAGATAAAGGGTGAGGACGGCAGGGTGTCCGCCATAACCTGTGACCGCATGGAGCTGGGCGAGCCGGACGCCGGCGGAAGGCGGCGGCCCGTGGTCGTGGAGGGCGGAAGGTTTGATATCGGGCTGGACTGCGTAATTATGGCGCTGGGAACCTCGCCGAACCCGCTCATCTCCGCCACAACCGGGGGGCTTGAGGTAAATAAGTGGGGCTGCCTTGAGGTGGACGGCAATTTGATGACCACCCGCGCCGGAGTCTTTGCCGGGGGGGACGCCGTAACCGGCGCTGCCACCGTGATACTCGCCATGGGCGCGGGCAAGAGGGCGGCGGACGGCATAGATTCATATATAAAGAAGGGGTTATAAATAATATGCGTATAGAGGACATGCTCACAGAGGAATTTAAGCTTAATCAGACCCATGTCCAAAATATTATAAAGCTTATCGACGAGGGCAACACAATACCATTTATAGCGCGGTACCGAAAGGAGCTGACCGGGTCCTGTGACGACCAGGTGCTCAGGGAGCTTGCCGACCGGCTTGCGTACCTGAGAAGCCTTGAAAAGCGGAAGGAGGAGGTCGCAGAGTCGATAACCTCCCAGGAGAAGATGACCGCTGAGATACAGGAGATGCTGGATAACGCCCGCACCCTGGCAGAGGTGGAGGACATCTATCTTCCATACCGCCCGAAGCGGCGCACAAGGGCGTCTATCGCGCGGGAAAGGGGGCTGGAGCCGCTTGCCGGGCTGTTCTTTCTACAGGAAGAGCGGGAGGGCGACATTCTCGGCTTTGCCGGAAAGTATGTGGATGGGGAAAAAGGCGTCGCGTCCGCCGAGGACGCTATAGCGGGGGCGCGGGACATCATAGCGGAATGGATATCCGACACGGCGGAGTTCCGAAAGGAGCTGCGCGAAACGATGTGGCGGCAGGCCGACGTCACGGTGAGGGCGGCGGACCCGGAAAAGGATTCGGTATACAGCGCCTACTACGAATTCAGCGAGCCGGTGAGGAAGATAGCGCCGCACCGCGTACTCGCCATAAACAGGGGGGAGAAGGAGGGCTTTTTGAAGGCTTCGGTTGTGCTGACCGGCGCGGTCGGCGAAGGCATGGTTGTAAACCGCTTTACAAAGCCCGGTTCAATATTCACAGGGACTGTCAGGGAGGCGGCGCTGGACTCGCTGGGCAGGCTTATACTGCCGTCTATGGAGCGGGAGGTGCGGTCGGAGCTTACCGCGGCGGCCGAGGAGCAGGCGATAAAGATGTTCGGGCTGAACCTAAAGCCCCTGCTAATGCAGAAGCCGCTGAAGGGCAAGACCATACTGGGGCTGGACCCCGCGTACCGCACAGGCTGCAAATACGCGGTCATAGATGAGACGGGAAAGGTCTACGACACAGGGGTGGTGTATCCCACCCCGCCGCAGAGCAAGGTCGCGGAGGCGAAGGCTGTTCTTACAAGGATCATAAGCAAGTATGGGGTAAACGTTATCTCGATCGGCAACGGCACCGCCTCGAAGGAGACGGAAATATTTGCCGCCGAGCTGATAAGCTCGATTCCGGACAGGGAGATAAGCTACGCGGTGGTAAACGAGGCGGGCGCTTCGGTGTACTCGGCGTCGGCGCTGGGCGCGAAGGAGTTTCCCGACTTCGACGTCTCGCTGAGAAGCGCGGTATCCATCGCGCGCAGGTTGCAGGACCCGCTGGCGGAGCTTGTGAAGATAGACCCGAAATCGGTGGGCGTCGGGCAGTACCAGCACGACATGCCGCCCGCCCGCCTTGATCAGACGCTGACGGCTGTGGTCGAGGACTGCGTAAACAGCGTCGGGGTGGATTTGAACACCGCGTCCTCCTCGCTTCTGAAATACGTCTCGGGGATAAGCGGCGCGGCGGCGGAGAGCATAGTGACGTACCGCGAGGCAAACGGCGGCTTTACAAGCAGGCGGCAGCTTTTGAAGGTGCCGAAGCTGGGACCGAAAAGCTTCGAGCAGGCGGCGGGCTTTCTGCGTATTGTTGACGGCGGGGGGAAAAAGCCGGGGGTCAGGGCGCTGTTTGAAAATACGGGGGTACACCCGGAGTCGTACGACGCCGCCGAAAAGCTGCTGGGTCACTTCTCCCTCACCATAAAGGACGCGGAAAACGGCGCGTTTGCCGCCCTGGGCGGGCTTGTGACGAAGGGTAACGAGGCGGCGGTCGCCGAAGAAATCGGGGTGGGAGCGCCGACGCTGCGGGACATAGTCGCGGAGCTTGTGAAGCCGGGCAGGGATATCCGGGACAGCCTGCCGGAGCCTGTTTTGAGAAGCGACCTTCTCGACATAAAGGATTTAAAGCCGGGCATGGAGCTGGACGGAACAGTGCGGAATGTGGTGGACTTCGGGGTGTTTGTGGATATCGGGGTGCATCAGGACGGGCTTGTACACATCTCGCGCATGTCGTCGCGGTATCTCAGGCATCCGTCTGAAATAGCGAAGGTGGGCGACCAGGTAAAGGTGTACGTTTTGGAGGTCGACCCGCGGAAGAAGCGCATATCGCTTTCCATGCTCAAGGACGGGCAGTAAGACCAAACACGGACCGGCGGTTGCCGGTCCGTGTTTTTATAATTATATCTTGTCCGAAAAGTTTGCTTTCGCTGTTATTTTTTCTCATCCCCGCGAATATATATTTCTTATACTATAGGTAATTAACTTTAGAATGAATTCCTTTTACGGCTTAAAGCCGGAAAAGGATTTTAGTCATTCTTAAGTTAATTAACTATATAGGCAGAAAACAGGAATAGGAGATAGGCTTATGGAAGAGGATAGAAGAAATGAACGCGTCCGTCAGATTTCTTCGGGCGTGAGCAAGTACAGCGGAAGAAAAACGCGGCGGGGAAGCGGGGGCGGCAGACGTGTCAAGGAGACGAAGGGCCTTGGTATCAGACCGCTTGCAATCAAGCTTATAGCCTGTGTGCTCATTCTGGGTACGACGGGTATAATTAAATATGCCTTGCCCGGCAGGGTGGAGGGCTTCGAGACCTTTATGCGGCAGAACGTCGCGGGAGGAATCGACTACAGGGCGGTGTTCTCCGCCTTTGGCGGCGCGCTTGCGGGGGAGGGCAAAATCACCGACGTCTTTAAGGATATCGCGTCGGGAAGCTTCGACTCCTCATACAAAAGCGCGTCCGGCGGGCTTCCGGCCTCCGCGTCCGAAGCGGACGCCCCTGTTTCAGGGGATGTGACAATACCGCTGAGCGAAGCGGGCGCCGCTGAACGGGAGGGCATATTTAACAGGGATATGCTGAACGATAAATTTACATACAACGCCTCACAGCAGAGTGGCTTGATAACCTCGCTGGACAGGGAGACAAAGCTTGAGTATCAAAAGCTTGGCAGGACGATGCAATACCTGTCGGTATCCTCGGAGGATAAGTCGAATGAATTTGACGAGATAGTTCTGCCGCTGCCGGGCGAGAAGGACGAGAACGGAAACGCGGCTCCCAGCAACGTAAGCTATGAATACTATGACATAGATTTTGAATATATGCTGCCCGTCGACGGAACCCTCACCTCAAAATTCGGCTACCGCATACATCCGATCTCCAAAAAGCTCAGCTTCCACTACGGTCTGGACATAGGCGCCGACAGCGGGACGGTGATATCGGCGTTTGCCGCGGGTACGGTGGAGGCTGTGGGTGTGGACTCGATATACGGAAACTATGTGTTTCTGCGCCACAAGGACGGAATAATAACCTTCTACGGACACTGCAAAAAGATATTGGTGGAGGAGGGGCAGCTAATTCAGATGGGCGACCCGGTCGCGCAGGTGGGCAACACAGGGTATTCGACAGGACCGCACCTGCACTTTGAGGTCAGGAGCGGAACGACCAACCTTGACCCGGCTCACTATGTGACGCCCAGCAAATAGATGAAATTCGGAAAAGTTGAAGTAACCGTGGGGTTCGTGCTCCTCATGTCATTCATCTGGCTTTTGGACGCCGAGGGCCTTATGCTCACCGTCGTAACCGCCGCGGTACTGCATGAGCTGGGACATCTGACCGCGATAAAGCTCTTCGGCGCGGGGATAGGCTCGTTTCGGCTGTCCGCCGTGGGCGCGGAGCTGGAGGTCACGGGAGGGGAGCGTCTAAGCTATCTTCAGGATATACTGATCTGCTTCGGCGGACCGCTTGTCAACCTGCTGCTTGCGTTCACCTCCGCGTATTTGGCGGAGCATCTCGGAAACGAGGGCCTTTCGGTCTTTGCCGGCGTAAATTTGATACTCGGGCTTTTCAACCTCCTGCCCGCGGCGCAGCTGGACGGGGGAAATATTGCAAGATTGCTCAGCATGTACTTCTTTGACAGGGAGACTGTGGCGCTCAGAGTTCTGCACTACGCCGTGTGCGCCGGGCTGATACTGCTCGGGGTCTACTCCTTCGCGTACGCGAGCTGCAACTTTTCGCTGCTGCTGACAAGTGTGTGGCTGCTGCTGAGAGCGCCGAAATACTGACAATTTTTTTATTAAGACAGCGCGATGATATTGCCGCCTCCGGCGGCATTGCATCGCGCTGTTTTGATAAAGATAATCTAATCTTATTCCCAGGCGTCCTGTGAAGGGTCGCCGCCGTCCAGGTAAAACACATTGTTTCCGTCGGGCAGGTCAAAGTAGGTTTCGTACACGCCGTTTTGACCGTATGCCGTCTGGTTCATCTGATATGTCAGCTTTTCATCCTTCGTTATATTCGCTGAAATGAGAAGCCCGCTTTCAAGCGAGATCCAGTAGTTCCGGGCTGCCTTCAAATCCGAATCGTACGCCTCCACAAAGATACACGGCGTCTCCCCCACCGCGGCGTACCCGCAGGCGGTTATGCTGCCCTTGTCGAGGTCGAGGATGGATTCATAGGTCAGTATCTGCGCCACATCGTCGGGGAGTATAGAGCCGGTGGGGGAGGTGAGGTACTGGCGGTTGCCCTCGTCCCAGATGTAGGTCTTATCCTCCGTGATTATGAAATTTTCGCTGATCTTGCCGCTGCTGTTGTAGACGTAGATGCGCTCACAGCCGTCCATGACGTACCGCTCGCGCCTGACCGAGGAGTGTCCCGCCCCGCCCTCAAAGAAAAGCTCGACCACAAACTCCTGAAAAAAGGCGCTGGGTCTCTCAAGGTCGCGGATACACGCCTGCACGTTGTCCGCGGTTATCAGCGCAAGGCTCGGGATATCCGAAACAGGGCGGTAGTTGCCCTGCTCGCCCGGATCCGGCTCGCCCGAGGGGACGGGGGGCAACGCTATCTCATAGTTGTCCCCGCCGAAGATGGAGGACGCGTAAATACCCGCGAACACCGCGATAACCAAGGTCACAGCCGCGAGTATGGTGAATATTGTTGATTTGCCTTTGAACATAATTACTCCATTTCAAAGCTTAAGACAAGATACTCTATCCCTGAAATTCGTCGGTTTCCCCGCCTCTGCCAAAGTGGTGCAAAATAGCGCCGCATATCCGCCTGCTCGCTTCGCCGTCGCCGTATGGATTTACGGCGCGCGCCATTTTACCGTAGGCGGCGGGGTCGTCAAGCAGCTCGTTTGCCATGGAGACAATGACCTCCTTCTCCACCCCGCAGAGCTTGACGGTTCCGGCGTCCACCGCTTCCGGGCGTTCGGTCTCCCGGCGCATACAGAGGACAGGCTTGCCCAGCGCCGGAGCCTCCTCCTGCAAGCCGCCCGAATCGGTCATGACCATATAACATCTCGACATCAGGTTGTGCATCTCGTCCGTGTTCAGCGGCGGGGTAAGCTTCACGTTTGGGATACCTCCGAGTATTCGTCCCGCGGTCTCGGTGACCACCGGGCTTAAATGCACAGGGTAAATGACGGTGGTATCGCTGTGGCTTTCCGCTATGGCTTTAAGCGCGTTCATAATGTTTTCAAGCGGTTCGCCGTAGTTTTCGCGGCGGTGGGCTGTGACTAATATTATACGCTCTTTTTCAAAATCTATGTCCAGAAGCTCCTTCGTATAAAATTTGAAGTCCGGCCTTATGGTGAATTTCAGCGCGTCGATGGCCGTGTTGCCGGTGACGACGGTTTTCCCGAATACGTTTTCTCTCCTCAGGTTATCGGCGTTTGACCTTGTGGGGGCGAAGTTGAGGCAGGAAAGCTCGCTTACAAGCCTGCGGTTTGCCTCCTCCGGAAACGGTGAATACAGGTCATATGTACGAAGCCCCGCCTCGACGTGTCCGACCGGGATTTGATGATAAAACGCGGAAAGCGCGCCGGCGAAGGTGGTGGAGGTGTCGCCGTGCACCAAAACCATATCCGGCTTCGCTTCCTTCAGCACCCCGTCGATTCCCAGAAGCACCCCCGAGGTGATTGAGGAAAGGGACTGGCTTTTCTTCATTATATTTAAATCGTAGTCGGGGGATATGCCAAAAATTTCAAGCACGGAATCCAGCATTTCCCGGTGCTGCGCCGTGACGCAGACTATGCTGTCGACGCCCTCCCGCTTTTCAAGCTCCAGCACGAGCGGAGCCATCTTAATCGCCTCCGGACGGGTGCCGAAAACCGTCATAACCTTAATATTTTCCATTTAGAGCTCCATCTTAAATTATATTAGAATAGATTTTAGTTCTCGCCGTTTTCCGAATCCGTATCCGAATCCGTATCCGTGCCGCGCTCCGCCGCCGCGCTCCGCCGCTCCTTTCCCGAATTGCCGGTTATCAGCAGCCGCGCCGCTATCAGCCCCGCGACCAAAAACGCGACAAGGAGTATCATCGCCCGCAGCTCGCCCCGCGCGGTGAGAACCACCGCGGTAACCCCGAGAAGCCCGCTCATGGTGTACATTATCGCCACCACCTGCTTTTGGTTGAAGCCCATGTCTATCAGGCGGTGATGCACATGCCCGCGGTCGGCGGACATCGGGCTTTTGCCCGCGAGTATCCTGCGGAAAAACGCGAAGATAAAGTCGAAAAGCGGCAGGGCAAGTATGAGGAAGGGGACCGCAAAGGATACGATGGCATAAAACTTGAACAGACCCTGTATCGACATGGTGGCGAGTATAAAGCCGATGGCGGTCGCCCCCACATCCCCCATAAATATCTTTGCGGGATTCAGGTTGTACGGCATGAAGCCGACGCAGCCGCCAGCGAGCGCCGCCACCACCACCGCGACGTTCGGCTCCGAAACCATCAGCGCGATAATGAGCATGGAGAAGGCGGAGATGGCGGAGACCCCAACGGCAAGCCCGTCAAGCCCGTCAATAAAGTTGACCGAATTTGTGATGGCGACTATCCATATGACGGTCACAGGCGCCGCGAACGCGCCCAGCGTCCAATAGGGAACCGGGCTGAAAATATTCGGGTTTGTCAGATGATTTATCACCGTGCCGTGAGTAACCGCAACCAAGGCGGCAATTATCTGCACCACAAGCTTCAAAAGCGCGGGAAGCGGCATGATATCGTCGACAAGCCCCAGCACTACGATGATGACAAGCCCGATGAGGATGCCGCGAAGCTGCGTGTTTATATCCGCGAAGATCAGCACGCTTACAATGAAGCCGAAGAATATTGCAAGCCCGCCGATACGCGGTATGGGTACGTTGTGCATACGCCTGTCGTCCTTGGGAACGTCCATCGCGCCGATTTTCTTGGCGAAGAGGCGGACAAGGGGAGTGGCGGCAAAGGAGATGCCAAACGCCACCGCAAGGGTACACAGCACTATTATTAGCAATTTATACTGATCGAACATTTTTAAGCCCTCACATAAGCCCGGTTATTTCGCGACAAAGCCGAGCGTTTCGTACACCCGCTTCATTGTGCCGCGCGCAAGCTCTCCCGCTTTTTCCGCGCCGTCGCGGAAAATTTTCTCAAGCCCGGCCTTATCCTCAAGCAGATTGAGTGTTTTTTCCCGTATGGGGCGCAGCAGCTCGATCGCGGCTTCCGCGACGGCGGGCTTGAATATTCCGTAGCCCTGCCCCTCAAAGTCCGCCGCCGACTGCTCTATGCTTTTGCCTGTGGAACAGGCGTAGATGGTGAGGAGGTTTGAGATGCCCGGCTTGTTTTCCGGGTCGAAGCGGACCGCGCTCTCCGAATCGGTGATGGCGCGCTTGAATTTCTTCATCACAGCCTCCGGGCTGTCCATCAGGTAGATGCTGCCCTGCGGGTCGTCGTCGGACTTGGACATCTTCGCGGTGGGGTCGGTGAGGCTCTTTATCCTTGCCCCCACCGCCGGGATAAATGGCTGAGGGATGGTAAAGACGCCGCCGTATATGCCGTTGAAGCGTTCGGCGATGTCGCGGCAGATTTCCACATGCTGCTTCTGATCCTCCCCCACAGGCACGAGGTCCGCGTGATAGAGAAGTATGTCCGCCGCCATCAAAACCGGATAGGTGAAGATACCGGCGTTTAGGTTGTTCACCTGTTTTTTCTGCATATCCTTGTACTGGGTCATGCGGCCAAGCTCCCCCATCATGGAGTAGCAGCTGAGCACCCACGAAAGCTCGGCGTGCTGGGGCACATGGCTCTGGATAAAGAGGGTGTTGCTCCGGTAGTCAAGGCCGCAGGCTATATACTGGGCAAGCTGCTCAAGGGTGCGCCTGCGCAGCACCGCCGGGTCGTTTCGTATGGTTATCGCGTGCATATCCACAATGCAGTAGAGGCAGCGGTACTCCTCCTGCAAGGCGACCCAGTTCTTTATCGCGCCGAGATACGAGCCCAGGGTGAGGTCGCCGGTGGGCTTTATGCCGCTGAATATCATTTTGCGCTTATCCATATATTACGACTGTTCCTTTCTTTAGCGTAGGTTCAAGCTATTTCACAAACTCGTCGATAGCGCGGGCGAGGATTCCCACCCCTTTGACTATCTGTTCGTCGGAGGGGAGGGAGAAATTCAGCCGTATTCCGGACGAAACGGCGGTCTCGTCGACGCAAAACGCGCTGCCCGGCACACAGGTGAGCTTACGCCGCTTCATTATGCGGCAGAGCTCCATTCCGTCGAAGCCATTTTTCAGCGTGACCCAGATGAACAGCCCGCCGTCCGGTTTCGTCCAGTCCGCCTTGCTCCTGTCGATTTTCTTATCCATCTCGTCCAGCATGAGCCCGCACTTTTTCCGGTAAAGGTCACAGCTGTTCTCTATGTGAGCGTCGAAGCCGCCGCCGGTGACAAAGCGGTGCACCAGCATTTGGAAAAACAGGTTTGTATGGACGTCGCCCACCTGCTTTGCGACAGTCATCTTTGAGATTATGTCCCTGTGTCCGCAGGCGTAACCGACCCGGATGCCGGGGGCGACCACCTTGGAATAGGAGCCCGCGAATATTACCCGCCCCTCGGTATCCATGCTTTTTATCGGGGGGACATATTCGCCCGAGTAGCGAAGCTCGAAGTACGGCGAATCCTCCAGGATAAGTACGTCATACTTCTTCGCAAGCTCCAGCATTTTCTTGCGGCGCTCCAGCGAAAGGGTACATCCGCCGGGGTTGTGGAAGGTGGATATCGTATATATGAGCCGCGTGTTCGGGTTCGCCCTCAGGGCGTCCTCAAGCAGCTCGACACGCATCCCGTTTTCGTCGGTTTCGATGCCGACGAGGTTTAGCTTAAACGAACGGAAGGCGTTGAGCGCGCCGATAAAGCTGGGGGATTCGCATATCACGGTGTCGTCCTCGTTGCACAGGACCTTGGCGGCAAGCTCGATCGCCTGCTGACCGCCGGAGGTGATTATGAGGTCGTCGACCTCCCCGCCGATCCCGTATTTGGAGGATATGCGCTCGGCGGTGGCTGTGCGCAGCGGGGTATAGCCCTCGGTGACGCCGTACTGAAACGCCGGCGCCGCCTCGTTTTCGAAAATCTCGTTTGCGAGCGGCTGCATGGCGGCGGTGGGAAAGGTAAGCGGGGAAGGGTTGCCCGCCGCGAAGGATATCATTTCCGGGTCAGGGTCGGCTTTGAGTATCTCCCTTATCACAGAGGGTTGCAAGGTCTGGATCCTGTTAGCAAATTTGAAATCCATCGTTTCTTTGTTCCTTTCAAAGTCATATATGTGGAGACTGCAAATTGCAGATAATAATTAACATAGTATAATTTACAAATATAGATATTAACATGAATTGTACCACAATATTCCGAATATATCAAACAAAAAAAGACATGCCTGTAATGATTATAATTTCCCGCGAACAGGTAAAACTACTCTCAGCATACTAATTTAATAAAATAACGCCATAGCGTTTGGGATGAGTATTTTAAGAAAAGGTGGAAGTTTGAAAGACGGAGCTTTCAAACCCGGTTTTGTGCCTTTCCGGACTGAAGGTCCGGAAGGTCGCCCCAGCGACCCCGGCACAATTCCCGAAGAAAGGAATGGGCATAAAAATGTCAAGAAGAAAAATGTTAAGCAAAAGAGGGGCTATCAGAACCGTGAGCTACACGCTGGCGCTGATATCGGTGCTGTCGGCATTTGTATATATAAACTACAGGGAAGCGCAAAGCTACAAGTGGCACATGGAGAGCGGCTACCAGCACAGCTTCGGCGAGCTTGTGGAAAGCATAGACAAAATAAATTCGTCGCTGCAAAAGGGCAGGTACGCAAAGACGGCGGGCATGGTCGCGACCCTGTCAAACGAGGTATCGAGAAATTCCGCTCTCGCGGTATCCGCGCTTTCGGGGCTGCCGTTTTCACATATCGAGCTTGAACGCACGGCAAAATTTCTCTGCCAGATAGGGGATTACTCCTACGCGCTGACCAAAAAGGACGCCGAGGGTCAGGGCATCACCGAGGCGGAGGCGGCGTCGATGAGCGAGCTTGCGGACGCGGCGTTTCAGCTTTCCCAGAACCTCAGGGAGCTGTATCAGGGGGTGCTGGACGGCTCGCTGAGCGTGAACGGCTACCATACAATGGAGGCGGCAAGCGAAATGCAGCCGGGCAGCATTGACGCGATGTCGGACAGCTTAAGCGAAATGGAGCTTCAGTTCCCTGAGTACGCGGGGCTGATATACGACGGACCGTTTTCCGAGCACATTACGGCGAGAAAGCCGGTATACCTTGAAAACCTTAAGGAGGTGGACTCCGCATATGCCACCGGGCTTGTGGCAAAGCTTCTGGATATTCCGCAGTCCTCCGTCCAGTATGCGGGGGTAAGCGGGGACACCATGCCGGTTCACAACCTGAGCGTAAACGACGGGGAAAATTTTGCGTATATCGACGTGACGGTTCAGGGCGGGAAGCTGGTGGATATGATGAACTCCAAGGCTGTGGGCGAGGCGGCCCTTTCAGCGGAGCAGTGCGTCGAAAAGGCCAAGGAATTTATGAAGAGGCTTGAGCTTGAGAGCATGACCGAGAGCTACTACTTCATAGAAAACAATATCTGCACCATAAACTACGCGTACAGCGAAAACGACACTATATTTTACCCCGACCTCGCAAAGGTATGTGTGGCGATGGACGACGGCGAGATATTGGGTTACGAGTGCAGGGGATATCTGATGAACCACAAGACGAGGGAGCTTCCCGCGGTAAAGGTGAGCGAGGCGGAGGCGCGGGAAAAGCTTTCCTCCGACCTCACGGTGGACTCGGTGCGTCTCGCGGTCATACCGTCGCCGGGGCAGTATGAAAAGCTCTGCCACGAGTTCAAATGCTCGGACGGCACGGGTCAGCAATATCTGATATATGTCAGCGTTGAAACAGGAAACGAGGAACAGATTTTGATTCTGATAGAATCGGAGAACGGGACGCTTACTATCTGATATCCCACAGGCTGAGGATAAACGCAGAACCCCGGCGGGACTATAATTAATGGTCCCGCCGGGGTTCCGCGCGAGAAACCGCACAATTTATCAGGTCATTTTCCACACAGGCAAAATTACGGCAATTTATCCCATCTTTATCTTCACCACCCTCCGCCTGAACGCCACATTCTATAAATTTCGCAGGTTTATTATACCTTTTGCCAATGATACAGCTCGCCTATTGTTCCGGCTGCGCCGCTTTTGTCAATATGATAACCTTCATAGCGTAATCCCTTTCCATTTTTGAATAAAATTATAGATACTTCGCCATAAATGCCGTCAGGCTTATATTTTCCTACCTCAGAGTACGCTTTTTTCACCGTTTCTATATCAATTCTCCCCTTTATGTACTCAAAGATTTCAAGCAGCTCCTCGTCCGTGCAACCATCCTTCAGTGTTACCTCAATTTGCACGGATGTAATACAGTATTCACTTTCCACCCTTTTTACAATCTCGTAATTTGCCTTTACCTCCTTTGCCATCGCTTTTAGCTCCGCGTTCTTAAGATTAAATGTGGCAGTCATAGAGCCAATTATCCAGGGACCGAACACAAATGAAATAAGCCCCGCAAAGAACGTTAAGCCAAAAATAAGCCCCGCTAAACCCAGTCTGCCTTTCCTCCGTTTCTTCGTCATTTCCTCAGTCATGCTTTTCCCTCCTCGACCGCGCTTATCACTCAGCTTTAGTGTAGTATTCATAAACAGCTTCATCTTCCAAAGGATAGCAATGATACTCTATCTCCCGGCTGGACGGCAAATATAAAGCCGTTTCCGTATTGCCGTAATCATATACAAATATTATTGTATTGCCGTCAACAGAGTAGCTGCCCTCTTGTTTACTTATGTCATCAGTTACCCCGTAATATTTTGTAAAGCTTCCGTCGCTATACAGTGTTAAGCCATCACCGAGTATGATAGCTGACCCATATAACAGCTGAAGCGGGAGCTCTGTTCCGTCGTCCGCGTTTACCGCGTAATTTATTACCCATCTTCCCGCTATAATGCCGGAAATATCGTCTGCTTCCGTCTGGGAACCGCCACAGCCGGACAGCAATGTCAGCAGAACAAAAATAACACTCAACGCTCTCATATCAAATTCCCCCATGCTTTAATGGCAGGATGGCTAGAATAAAGCAAATTACCCGTCTTCTTATTTTTTTCTTGTTTATTTTCATGCTTTCACCTCTTTTGAATCAAACAGTGTTTTTATGATTTGCTGTTAAGTGCTAACACGTACCTCAACTGTTTTTTCGTGCTCTCCGCAAATGATATTGAACACGCTTTCATCCAAATTATATATACTCAAAACATAGTCGATTCGATAGCTATACGGTACCGGCTCCCATCGATAGGAGTTATCATACTTTATCTCCATTATTGGGGTGAGTTCTATTATGGCGCATCCGAGGGAATGATCATACCGCTCGCTTATATGCACATTTTTGCTATATGGTCTCTCCCCGTTGTATCCAATCAAAACACCCTCAATAACAAAAGTTACATTAATTCTCTTATTGTATGAAGATCCGCGCACGTCACCTTCAATAACCTCGAAGTTTTCAACTGTTACACCTGGCTCCATCGTTTGCTCCGGATGATACCTGAGTTGATCCTCGCGTAATCTATACGCTTCATAAGCCCAGGGCCCCAGCCGGTATGTCACCGTAGCATTCGAATGTATTAGCGAATATACGATAACAGCTATCATCGCTCCTATGCAGGCGCAAATCAAATAGTTTTTTATCAGTATCCTGTTCCTGTTCATATTTTGTACCTCACCACCCTCCGCCTGAATGCCGCGCTCTATAAATTTCTTCCACCCTTTTATTCTCGGAGATAACGATGTGATAAACGAGAAAGGTCCCAACATACCTGTCGTATTCAGTAATGCGGTACGTAATCGCACCATTCCTTCCCTCTGCGGGAGGAAAGGAATGGGACTCGTTTGTACCAAGGATACCGATAATTTCATCATATGTCAGATTGAAAATATCAAGCTTTTTCTCCATGTCCTTAATCATGTAGTGACGTAAATCGGGGTACATTTCCCAAGCCTCCGGGGTAAATTCGCCCTTGTAAATCGGGTCGAATTTGATTTCTGATACTATTTCGCGTATAATTAATGGCAAGCCAATGACAGTAATCGTAATGAGTATAATGTAAAATATGAGTAATTCTCTGTTCTTTTTGTACATAGCTATAGACGTTCCTCTCGTGCTTTTAATTCACCGTAATATATAAGTCTGATTCCGTGACCATTTTAAGAATAGTTTCCAGCCTCCAGTTCGGATCAGATATGGAATTTGATTCCAGTGCAATTTCTCTGCCAACCGAATTATTGTTAAAATCCATTAGAGTGTAATCTAAATGTGTAGGACCAGATGGTTCTTTCGAGTTGGGTACCGCCGTTGTAAAGTTTATTGGGGTTCCATATTCGTGCGCGTTAGTAAAAAGCCTGACATAATCGGTATCTCCTGTATAAGCAACGGCAAGAGCATTCCAAAAGGCGTGCAAGTGGGCGTTGCCCATAGTGCCGTCGTCTTCACTGCCAAACAGCATAGAAGATACCCTTGAAGCCCAGCCGACTAACGAACCCTTAACTCTGTTGCTTGCATAAATTACTTTCTCTGTAGCGTTTGTGCGTTCGTTACCGTATCCTGTTATCCATTCGTCAAATTCGGTTAATGCCTTGCTATCGCCGAATTCCCGTACATAGTCAGCGAGGTATGTCACCTCATCCTTCATACTCCCAATGTCGATGCCCTGCTGTTCAAGCAAATCAAGATTATGCCAGGTCTTATCCAAATCACTCAATGATTTATATACGATCTCGTTTGAAGTCTCATAGGCTTCCTTGTCCCCGCTCTTTAGGATGCCCTCCGGCGCCTTTGGTCTTCTCACCGTGAGGTCCCGGGCGCGTTCGAGCAGCCCCACCGGCTCAAGGCGGCACCGGCAGTTCGGGTGAAACGGCGGGTATATTTTCAGCTTTTTGATTTTGTCCAGGCTGTATGTTTTCCCGATATGCTTCCTGCATACTTCGCAGGTGGTTTCCCGCACCTCTCCTATTAACTTGAAATATTTCGCGCCTGTGTCCTCCAGTGCCTGATACGCCTCGTATTCCTGCTTGAGCCGCTGCAATATCTCCGCTCTGCCGACCCCTCTGTTTGCCATATGTATACCCTGTCCCTTTCCTAATTATAATATATTATTATACATATTAATAGTAAAAGTTGAGAGGGCGATTTGTTGACAATATTTTACATGTTCCCAATAAAATCCAGTTTGCTTTTTGCCCCGCGCCTGTGGTATAATTGCCAAAAAGCAATAGCAATATTATGTAAATTTCGACAAAGGAAAACGCCCCTTCGCATGGATGGGCGTTACGGAGGAAACGCGGATGATATTCAGAAAAAGAACCCTTTCAGTTTTGCTCGCGGTTATTTGCTTGATTTCGGCTTTGCCTGCGGCAGCCCTCAACGGCAGCGGAGGAATAAGCATACGGGAAAAGTCGGTTGATATAGGAAAAGAAACGTATCTCAACACCTCGACCCTGTACTACAGCGACGCGTTAAGAGCCGAGGAGCACTACATAAAATACACGCCGTCAGCCGATTTGTCGCCTGTTGTGGCGTACGGGACGAAGCTTTACGGCATGTCCAGCGCAAACTATGTGGCAAACTATCTCTCCACCGAAGGGCGCTATGTTGTGGCGGGGATAAACGGCGACTTCTTTATGACCGACACCGGGATTCCCATAGGCATCGTCGTCGTTGACGGCATACTCAGAAGCTCGGACGCGGGGGTGAACGCCATAGGCTTTAACCCCGACGGAACCGCGATAATAGGCAAGCCCGCGCTGAGTATCCAGGCGGCGGTAAACGGAACGACGCTGAAAATTGATTATGTAAACAAGGCGAGGAAGAACTACGGGGTGTATCTCTTTACCCCGGACTTTTCCGCCACCACAAGGACGACGACCGAGGGGAAAAACATCATCCTCACCGGAGTGAGCGGTCCGCTTACCGTCGGCGGCACAGTCACCGCGACTGTCGCGGAGGTGACAAGCGGCACGGCGGCGGCAAATATTAAGGACGGGCAGCTGGTGATAAGCGCAGAGGCCACCAACATACCCAAGCTGGACGGAATCACGGCGGGCATGACCGTCACGATATCCGTCTCCTCCGGCGACACGAGATGGAACGGCGTAAAATACGCTGTCGGCGCGGGGGACATGCTGGTGCAGAACGGAAGCGCGCTTTCCGGTCTCAGCGACGCCCGCGCGCCGCGCACCGCCGTCGGGATAACCGCGAAGGGCGAGCTGATTTTCTACACCGTCGACGGAAGGCAGAGCGGCTACTCGACCGGGATGTCGCTTGTGGAGCTGGCGGACAGGCTTGAGACGCTGGGCGCGTACACCGCGGTAAACCTGGACGGGGGCGGTTCCACCGTGACGGTGGCAAAGTATCCGGGAACGGGCGACCTCGAAACCATAAACAAGCCGTCGGACGGCAAGCAGCGAATGTGCGCAAACTACATATTTCTTGTAAACAACGCGGCGCGGACGGACACGGTGTCAAGGCTGCACATGTACCCCTACGCGCCGTTCCTGCTGGCGAACTCCCCGCTGAATTTCACCGTAAAGGCGACCGACTCGAATTACTACCCTGTGGCGGCTCCGGCTAACCTCAGCTTCTCCGCGGACGGCGGGCTGGGTTACTTTGAGGGCAGCGAATTCAGGGCGGGCAGCGTCGCCGGCAACGCGAATCTATACGTGTCCGGCGGCGGGGTTTCCGGCAGCGCAAAGGTCAGGATAATCGCGACCCCGACCGCGATAAATATTACAAACGAGGCGACCGGCGAGGCGGTGACCAAGCTCACCCTTGATCCGGGCGCTGTGGTGAACCTGAAGGCGGCCTGCACCTACGAGGGCGCGGCGGTGACTTCAATAGACAACGCCTACACCTGGGAGGTTGCCGGGCAGATCGGGACAATTGACAGAAGCGGAGTTTTCACCGCCGACAGCTCGGTGGGCAAGAGCGGGACAATACGGGTGACGGCGGGGGAAAAGACGGTGGAGATAGCCGTCACCGTCGGCAAAGCCGACGTCGTCATCGAGGGCTTCGAGGGTCAGACGGCGACAATCGAGGCGGGAAACGACAGCATAAAGGGCAGCATACAGTCGGTTATGAGCTACGTCAAATACGGCTTCGCGTCAGGGAAGATAGCCTATAGCTTTACCGAGCCCGAGCAGAATACGCTGGCGCTTCGGACGAGCTGGACAGTTCCCTCCGGCGCGAAATATCTGCGGCTGTGGGTGTACGGCGACGGCTCCGGCAACCTGCTGAGCGCCGAGGCGGCGGTAAACTCCGAAAAGACCGCGCTGCCGGTATGTACGCTGGACTTTACGGGGTATAAGAATATAAGCGTGCCGCTGCCCGGCGGAACAAGCCAGGTTTCCGCGCTGGTGGTTACAAAGGGCGCGGCGGGTCAGTCCTCCGGCACGGTATATATTGACCAGGTGACCTGCGCGTATGGGGAGACGCCGGATACCACTCCTCCGCAGATAAACCGGTTTGGTATCGACCTTGAGGCCGCGCCGGGTTCGCTTACCATAAGCGCCGCCCTTTACGACAACATGGGAATGATCGACCCGGCAAACGTAGTTCTGACGATGGACGGGGCAAGGACGGGCTACAGCTATGCGGCGGCCAGCGGCGAGCTGCTTGCGACCGTGCCGGCGCCTGAGGATAAAGAACTGCACCGCTTCACCGTCACGGTGATGGACTCGGCCGGGAACTATGCGCGGGCTTCGCTTGAGTACGACCTGCGGGACGGCGGGGAGGAGAGCGTGTTCACCGACACGACCGGTCACTGGAGCGCGCCGTACATCGACTATCTGTACGCGCGGGGGGTGGTCAGCGGCAACGTGAAGGACGACGGGGTATTCTACTACCCGGACGCCGCGATGAAGCGTATAGACTTTGCCGTGCTGATGACAAAGTATCTGGGACTTGACACAGAAAGGTATTCACAGGCGGCGATGCCCTTTGCCGACCTTGACAAAATTCCCGAATGGGCGAGGGTATACGCGGCGGCGATGTACTCAGAGGGCGTCATCACCGGAAAAGCCTCAAACGGCGCACTCTACTTCGACCCTGACGCCACCATCACCCGCGCGGAGGTGATGACGATAATCGGACGGACGCTGCCAAAGGGGTACGCCGCCCGGGCGCTGAATTACACGGACGCGGGCGGGATACCGGCGTACTCGGCTGAGTATATCTCGACGCTGACAGGTATGGGTGTGCTGACAGGCTACAGCGACAACACGATACGGCCGAACGCGGAGGTGAGCAGGAGC
>JAISEG010000008.1 GCA_031264245.1 Oscillospiraceae bacterium | reverse complement strand
CAGATTTTTCAATCTGAGTTGTCACGTTGTTTAATTTTCAAGGTGCTTCTCGGTCTGCCCCCGCCTGTCCCCGCTTCCTCTGGCTCCTCCCGGACACGCCTCGCTTCCCGGCGGACTTTCAGTTTAACACACTTTTACCCCGCATGTCAACCCTTTTTCGCTCCCAGGACCTTCCTTTTTCTTCCCCCAAAAACGACCGCTTGATTAATATATCACCCTCTGCTTACTTTGTCAATTGATTTTTACAAAATTATTCAAAAAATTTTAAAATTGCTGAATGCCATTCATAAAGCCGGGTCCTTGCCTGCCGTAAACCGCTTATATGTATAGCGTTCTCCGGTCATTTCAGCTTTTCAATCGCATTTACAATTATATCACAGGCTTCATTTACAGCGCTGTATTCGAAGCCCTCCACCATCACCCTGACAAGCGCCTCAGTGCCGGATGGCCGTACAAGGATACGTCCGTTTCCTCCGAGCAACTTTTTCGCCTTCTCCGTCTCCTCCGCCACAGTTTTATCCTCAGTCAGAAGCTGCTTCTTTTCATTTGAAACGGTCACATTTTTCAAAACCTGGGGATATTGCTTTATCCCTTCATCCAGCTGTGACGCCTTGCCCCCCGACGCTGCCAAAACGCTGAGATACTTCACCGCCGTTAGCTGTCCGTCCCCTGTAGTGGCCTCATCGAGAAAGATAAGATGACCCGACTGCTCCCCTCCAAGGACGTATCCCCCCTTTTGCATTTCCTCCAGCACATATCTGTCCCCGACGGCGGCGCATACTACCTTCAATCCGTTTTCTCCTGCAAACATGTGAAAGCCGAGGTTGGACATGACTGTGGCGACGATGGTGTCCCCCCTGAGCCTTCCCTCCTTTTTCAAATGCGTCCCGCAGACCGCCATTATGTGGTCTCCGTCAACGGCGCCGCCATTTTCGTTTATAATAAGGCATCTGTCCGCGTCGCCGTCAAAGGCGACGCCTATGTCATATCCGCCTTCGACCACTTTTTTGCCCAAAATATCAAGCTGGGTTGACCCGCAGCCGTCGTTTATGTTTATTCCGTCCGGTTCGTCGGCGAGGAAGCCGGCGTTTGGTATGAGCTTTAAGAATATATCCCGTGCCGTTGCGCTGGCGGAGCCGTTTGCGCAGTCAAACAACACCTTTAAGCCCGATAAATCCTTTTCGGCGCTGTGTATTATGTAGTCAATATATTTCCCGACCTCGTTTTTTGCGTCCCTTATCCTTCCGATCTCCCCGCCCAGCTTGAGCGAAGCCCCTCTGCCGATAACCTCCTCAATCTTATCCTCTGTTTCGTCGGTCAGCTTAAAGCCCTCCGCGCCAAATAGCTTTATACCGTTATACTCATACGGGTTGTGCGACGCCGAAATCATTATCCCCGCGTCAGCCCTCAGCTTAACAGTCAGATACGCGACAGCCGGGGTGGGCACAGCGCCCAGAAGAAGCACGTCGCCGCCCACAGAGCATATTCCGGCGGCAAGGGCGGATTCCAGCATATCTGACGAAATGCGCGTATCCTTGCCTATGACAAAGAGCGGTCTGTGGTGTGACATGCCTGTCAAAACCTCCGCCGCCGCCTGACCGGTTTTCATTGCCAGCAGGCAGTCGAGCTCCTTGTTTGCCACACCTCTGATTCCATCTGTTCCAAATAAGCGCGCCATTTGCCGTCCTCCACTAAATTTCAATAGATTGCTGGTCCGACCCCTCGGTCACATATTTAAGTCCCAGGTGCTCGTACGCCGTCCTTGTCGCGCATCTCCCCCTGGGCGTCCTGTTCAAAAAACCGATCTGCAAAAGATATGGCTCATACACATCCTCCAGCGTCACCGCCTCCTCCCCGATGGTGGCGGCGAGTGTTTCAAGCCCCACCGGACCGCCGCCGAAGTGCATTATTATGCTCTCCAGCATACGCCTGTCAATGGAATCAAGCCCCAGCTCGTCAATTTCCAGCATTTCAAGCGCCCGCTTAGCCACAGACTCGGAAATAACGCCGTCCGCCCGCACCTGCGCGTAATCCCGCACCCTTTTAAGCAGGCGGTTCGCTATGCGCGGCGTACCCCGTGAACGCCGCGCGATTTCAACCGCGCCGCTTTCCACTATTGAAATCCCGAGAATGGCGGCGCTCCGCTTAACGATAAGCGTAAGCTCCTGCCATGAATACAACTCAAGGCGCAAAATGCTCCCAAACCTGTCACGAAGCGGCGCCGTAAGCTGCCCGGCCCTGGTTGTGGCTCCGATAAGGGTGAATTTCGGCAGATCGAGCCTGATGGAACGGGCGGAGGGTCCCTTCCCAATGATTATATCCAAGGCGTAGTCCTCCATCGCCGGATATAATATCTCCTCCACCGCACGGTTGAGCCTGTGTATCTCGTCGATAAACAGTATGTCATACTGGTTCAAATTGGTCAGCAGGGCAGCCAAATCGCCCGCCTTTTCGATGGCGGGTCCCGATGTAATTCTCAAATTCGAGCCCATTTCATTCGCGATTATACCCGCAAGCGTCGTCTTTCCCAATCCGGGCGGTCCATATAACAGCATATGATCCATCGCCTCGGAGCGAAGCTTGGCCGCTTCAACGTATATGGAAAGGTTTTCCTTCGCCTTTTCCTGACCGGTGTAATCGCTGAGCAATTTCGGGCGAAGTGAAACTTCGCCCTCATCCACCGGAGTAAGGGTAGTTGTAACAATGCGTTCGTCGTCCCCGCCAAATTCTATACTCACAGTCCGCCCTCCCAGATTCATTTATCGTGACAATTACAGTGACAGTTATAGCAATAGTTAGCGAAATTGCTATAGCGCCCGACGCCTAAAGCTTGGTCAGATTCTTAAGCGCCGCCCTGATGATATCCTCCACCCGCGCTCCCGCGGTATCCACTCCGCTGAGCGCGGACCTTATCTCGTTTCTGCCGTAGCCCAATACGGCAAGCGCGGTTTCCGCCTCGCTCAGCGCGCTGCCGAAGGTCTGGGTTATGCTTTCCGACTCGCCCAGACCCTGCGCCTTGCGCATTTTGTCCTTAAGCTCAAGGATAATGCGCTGGGCAATTTTTCTCCCGATACCCTGCGCCGCGGTCAGCTGCTTTTCGTCCTCGTTGATTATCGCCATCGCAAGCCTCTCCGGAGTGACCGCGGACAGTATCGAAACCGCCGCCTTGGGACCGACCCCGGATACGGCAATAAGCATCTTAAAGCAGTTCAGCTCCTCCTGCGTCGCGAAGCCGTAAATGTCGAATATATCCTCCCGTATGTGCAGGTAGGTATACAGGCGCGCCTTTTCGCCCTTCTTCACAGCCGATACCGTGTTTAATGAGGTGTTGCACGCGTATCCGACCCCGCCGCAGTCTATAACGGCAAGTCCGGCTTCCGCCAGGGCGACCGTCCCTTCAAGGTAGTAAAACATCCTGTTTCCTCCGAAGCCTTTATTTCATAGCAATATTAAGTGGAATCGCTATAGAAGCTACACGCTGTTGTCCGCCGTCACTCCCTGTGCCCCCGACGAGTGCGCGTGACATATCGCGATCGCCAGCGCGTCCGCCGCGTCGTCCGGTCGCGGAATCTTCTCAAGGTTTAAGAAAATTTTCACCATCTCCATAACCTGCTTCTTCTCCGCTTTTCCGTACCCGACCACAGCCTGCTTCACCTGAAGCGGAGTGTACTCAAAAATCGGTATCCCCGCCCGCCTGCATTCAAGGAGGAGCACCCCCCGCCCGTGCGCCACATGTATGCCGGTCTTTACGTTCGCGCTGAAAAACAGCTCTTCCACGGCTATCGCGTCCGGTCTCAGCAGCTCTATCAGCTTTCCCGCGTCATCCGCTATTTCCATAAGCCTCAGACTTAGCGGAAGCCCCGCGGCGGTTTTTACCGTTCCATACCTGCACAATGAAAATTTGTTCCCGATGTAGTCGACGGCTCCGTAGCCCACCGTGGCAATACCCGGGTCGAAGCCCAATATCCTCATCGCTTTTCTCTCTTTTCAAGAATTTTCCCGACCGCGTACATTATTCCTATCTTGCCCGATTCATAGGTGAGCCCACCCTGCAAATAGGCGGAGTACGGCTCTCTCATCGGAGCGTCGCAGCTCAGCTCGATGGACGCCCCCTGAACAAACGTGCCCGCCGCCATTATCACATCACAGCCGTACCCCGGCATCGGCCACGCCTCCGGCGTAACGAAGCTGTCAACCGGAGAAGCCTGCTGTATTGCCCCGCAGAACGCCTCGACCGAGACTCTGTCCCCGAAATTTATCATTTGAATTATGTCGCTGCGTTTTTCGTTCCATTCGGGGTTTGTCTCAAATCCGATTTCCTTCATCATTTTCGCGCACAGCGCCGCCGTTTTCAAGCTCTGCGCCACCGTGTGGGGAGCCATAAACAGCCCTTGAAACATCGACCTGTTTTGCCCCAGGGTGCTGCCGCACTCCCCGCCGATTCCGGGGACGGTCATCCTGTACGCCGCCCTTTCCACCATGTCGGTCCGCCCCGTGACGTAACCTCCGGTCAATGCCAGTCCCCCGCCAGGGTTCTTTATCAGCGACCCGCAGATGATATCCGCCCCGCCGGCTCCGCCCGGCTCGTCCGGCTCGGTAAATTCACCGTAACAGTTGTCCGCTATAATCGTAATCTTGTCGTTGACCTCCCTGACAGCCCGGCATATTTCAAGAATAGCCGCTGTCGAAAGGCTCTTCCTCGACGAATATCCCCGCGAGCGCTGAATGAGGACCGCTCCCACACTTTTATCCTCGCACAGCCTGAGTATCTCCGGTATATCGGGGTTTCCCTCCCCATCCGGTTCGGCTTCGGCATAGCCGATACCGTACATTTTGAGAGAGCCGTGATAATTGCCTGTGATTCCTATAACTCCGCGAAGCGTGTCATACGGAGCGCCCACCGCCGAAACCAGCTTCTGCCCCGGCGTCAGAGCTCCGAACAGAGCCGACGATATGGCGTGTGTGCCGTTTACAAAGCCGATTCTTACAAGCGCCGATTCACATCCGAATACATCCGCGTATATCCTCTCAAGCGCGGCGCGTCCCATGTCGTCATAGCCGTAGCCGGTGCTTCCGGCGAACATGGCTTCAGACACAGAATGACGGCGGAACGCCGCCATCACCTTTTCGGTGCAGTGTTCCGCCGTTTTTTCTATATTCGAAAAAATACCCCGCAGCTCGCTCTCCGCCGCGGCGCAAAGCGTTCTCACATTGTCGCTTATTTCGAACATTTCTCCTCCATGCTGTCGCCGCTGCGCGCGGACGGAGACATAAAACATCCCGGTCCGCCCCAAACGCGGCAAATTATTATATAGAATATATCTCCCCGGCTGTCAGGAGCTTTACTCCCTTTCCAGCCAAATGCTCCGCCGCCGCCTCATTATTTTCCACCCGGAGTATAACAAACGCTCCCTCAGTCTTCCGCGTGATAAAAGCGTACGCGTATTCGACTCCGATATCGGCTTCGCCGAGCGTCTCAAGTATACCGTGCAAACCCCCGGGGCTGTCCTCCACCTGCACCGCCACAACCTTTGTCGTGCTGACTGTAAAGCCGTTTTCGCGGAGAACCTTTTCCGCCTTTTCAGGGTCGTTGACTATCAGGCGCAGGATACCGAAGTTGGTGGTGTCGGCAAGGGACAGGGCGCGGATGTCGATTCCGTTGTCGCCTAAAACCTTTGTTATCGCCGACAGTCTGCCGGGACGGTTTTCTATGAATACAGAAATCTGGTTGATGTACATTTATACCACCTCATATCATAATTCGTTTACACTTATTGTATCATTCTTTCATATAAAATTACAATAAAAACACAGAAGCTTGATAAAAAACTTTACCCGGCGTCCTATGCGGCTTAAAATTCCGGAGCTTTTAGTATAATTTCCGGTTGTCCTGAAGCCTTACGGCTTTTCCCTCGCTTCTCTTGATGCCCTTCGGCTCCACAAGCCTGATCGACGCCGAAATTCCGAGGGTGGATTCCATCTCCTTTGCAATCCTCACCTTCAATTCCTCAAGCTTGCGCACCTCGTCCGAGAAAAATTCCGGGCGCATTTCCACCTGTATTTCGAGCCTGTCCAGGTTGTCGATCCTGTCCACCACCAGGAAATAGTGCGCCGAAGCCTCGTTTATCCCCATGAGTACGGTCTCGATCTGGGATGGGAACACGTTTACTCCCCTTATAATAAGCATATCATCGACACGGCCGCTGGGCTTTAACATTCTGACGGTGGTGCGCCCGCAGCGGCAGGTCTCGTAGTTGAGAACCGATATATCCTTTGTCCTGTACCGGATCAGCGGCATCGCTTCCTTTGTTATACAGGTAAATGCCAGCTCGCCCGGCGTTCCGGGGGAAAGCTGCTTCCCCGTTTCCGGGTCGATTATTTCCGGAACGAAGTGATCCTCCTGCACATGCATACCCGTCTGATATTCACATTCGCAGGACACTCCCGGTCCGATTATCTCTGACAGTCCGTATATGTCGTGCGCGCGGATGCCGAGACGCCGCTCTATCTCCCTCCGCATTTCCTCGGTCCACGGTTCGGCGCCGAATATTCCCGTCTTTAAGCGGATTTGATCCTTTATCCCCGCCTCCTCTATCGCCTCGGCAAGGTACAGCGCGTAGGAAGGCGTGCACATCAGAATGGTCGACCCGAAGTCGGTCATTATCTGAAGCTGCCTCTTCGTGTTTCCGGCGGACACGGGAATTGTCGCCGCTCCCACCGTCTGCCCGCCGTAGTGCGCGCCGAGTCCGCCGGTGAACAGTCCGTATCCGTATGAGACGTGCACTATATCCTTCTTTGTTCCCCCCGCCATGGTGATGGATCTCGCCGCCACCTCCGCCCACAGGTCAACGTCGTTTTGGGTATAGGTCACCACAGTCTGCTTCCCTGTCGTGCCGGAGGAGGCATGTATCTCGGTCACCTCCTCCATCGGAACGGCCGTCATTCCAAACGGATAGGTGTCGCGCAAATCGTCCTTTGTGGTGAACGGAAGCTTTTCCAGGTCGTCGATCCCCTTTATATCCTCAGGGGTTATTCCGGCGTCGTCCATCTTTTTGCGGTAGGCGGCTACATTTTTGTACACCCTCCCCACCGCGTCACGGAGGCGCCCGCCTTGAAGCTCACGCATTTCGCCGCGGGACATTGTCTCATACTTCTCATTCCAATACATCGCTGCACTACCTCTATTCATCAATATAACGTATTCAAAAAAGCCGGGAAACAATATAAATTCACCTTATAAATTTATCCTCAGACCTTGCTTTCTCCCGCCTGCCTGCCCAAATCAAACGCCTTTATATTTACATCGGTAAACCGGGGAGGCACGTTTTGTGCCAGCGCTTCCTTCCACACCTCGTACGGAATATCCATAATCGTTGACGCCGCGCCCATGAGCGCCACATTTGACGCCCGTGACGTCCCTGCCCTGACCGCAATATCCGACGCGTCGACCGCAATTGTTTTCACACCCGAGTCCATGAGTTTTTGGAGAATGTTCTCCGGATACTCAGCCGCGCCCGTAATGACCGGCATCGGCAGTATTTTCTGGGTGCTGACCGCGAGCACACCGTCCTTTTTCAGGAAGTGCGCCCACCTCAGAGCCTCAAGCTCTTCAAAGGCGAGCAGCAGGTCGGCGGTCCCCTCCGCCACTATCGGCGACGAAACGCTTTCCCCTGCTCTCACGTAAGTGACAACGCTTCCGCCGCGCTGGCTCATGCCGTGAACCTCGCTCACCTTGACCTCCAAGCCCTGCGAAAGAAATACCGCGCCAAGCACACGGGACGCGAGCAGCGTGCCCTGCCCGCCCACTCCGGCAATCATTATGTTATACATCTACGCGTCCCCTTTCTCTATGGCGTTAAATTTGCACACGGACGCGCACAGCCCGCAGCCGACGCAGAGTGTGGTATCGATTGTCATCGCGCCTTCACCCATGACAATAGCCGGGCAGCCGACACGCTGGCAAACCTTGCATTTCGTGCATTTCCCGGCGTTAATCTTCAGCGGCGCTTCCTTTTTGACATCCTTTAGCAGCACACACGGGCGCTTCGCGATTATAACCGAGGGCTCCCTTGCCGCAAGCTCCTCCTTTATGACCCTCTCCGTCCCCTCCAAATCAAACGGATCAACTGTGCGGACGCGCTTTACGCCAACCCCTCCGCACACCGCCTCCAAATCCAGAACCGGCGCTGTTTTCCCCTGCAATGTATGTCCCGTCGCGGGATTTTGCTGATGCCCCGTCATCGCGGTGATGGAGTTGTCAAGTATTATGACCGTGACCGGGCTTTGGTTGTATACGATATTTACAAGCCCTGTTATGCCTGAATGTATAAAGGTTGAGTCGCCGATAACAGCGACCGCCCTGTCCGCCAGCTCCGGCCGCACATGGGAAAGTCCGTGAAGAACCCCGATAGATGCGCCCATACAGATCGTTGAGTCCATCGCGCCCAGCGGCGGGGACGCTCCGAGCGTGTAGCACCCGATGTCCCCCGACACGGTGAGCTTAAGCTTTGAGAGCAGGTAGAACATTCCCCTGTGGGGGCAGCCCGGACAGAGGACGGGAGGACGGTTCGGGACGCTCACGCCGGTTCCCGCTCCCATGCTCCTGCCAAGCAGCTGCATCGAAATCATCTCAGGCGTATACTCGCCTATAAGGCTGAACAGCTCCTTGCCCTTGCATTCCAGCCCCAGCTTTTTGCAGTGCGCCTCTATTATATCCTCAAGCTCTTCTATGATGTAGAGAGCCTCAACTTCCTTCGCGAAATCAATAATTTTCTTTTCCGGCAACGGATATACCAGCCCCAGTTTCAGGTACGACGCGTTCTCCCCCAGCGCCTCCTTCGCGTACTGGTAAGCCGCGCCCGACGTAATAACCCCTATTTTCTTGCTGTTCCACTCGATTTTGTTGAGCCCGGTGGTCTCGGCAAAGCCGCGAAGCTCCCCTTCTCTTTTGTCCACCAGGACACGCCTTGCTCTGGCGTTTGCCGGAGCCATTACGTACTTCTGCGGGTTTTTAACGTACTCCTTCGGCTCCCTCTCTTCCCGTTCGGACAGCGAAATAAGACTCTGCGAGTGCGCTATCCTCGTCGAGAGACGCAAAAACACAGGCACATCAAACCTTTCAGATATGTCGAACGCAAGCTTTGTAAATTCCAGGCACTCGGACGAATCGGCCGGTTCAAGCATAGGTACCTTTGCAGCCGCCGCGTAATGCCTTGAATCCTGCTCGTTTTGGGAGGAGTGCATCCCCTGGTCGTCAGCTGCCGCGATAACAAGACCGCCGTTGACCCCGCAGTAGGACGCTGTGAACACAGGGTCCGCCGCCACGTTGAGCCCGACGTGCTTCATCGCGGCAAACGCTCTCGCGCCGCCGATAGACGCGCCTATCGCCGCCTCGACCGCAACCTTTTCGTTCGGCGCCCATTCCGCGTACATGCCGTCGTACTCCGCCGCGTATTCGGTTATCTCGGTGCTGGGCGTCCCGGGATAGCTGGATACAAACCTGCATCCAGCCTCATACAGCCCCCTGGCCACCGCCCCGTTACCTATCATCAGTTCTTTCTTCATCTTATGTCGTTTATCGCCTTTCCGCGGCAGAACCGCTATGTAGTCAGGGTTCGCGTCGGCGCTTGACCGTGACACAGGTCAGCCCTGCTTTCTCAGGTCGGTAACTCTCTTTGCCTTGCCTGTGAACCTCTCAAGGCTGTTCGGCTCCACAAGCCGGACCTCGGCGCTGATTCCCAGCACCGAGGCAAGCTTCTGCACTATGCCCTGCTGCAATGCCTCCAGCTCCGCGAAGCTCTCAAGCAGCGACGCGTCGGTAAGCTCGACCGCGACCTCAAGGTTGTCCATAAGTCCGTTTTTACCCACCGTGATATGGTAGTGCGGACTTATCTGCGCGACCCCCATGAGCACGCTCTCAATCTGAGACGGAAAGACGTTTACTCCCTTGATGATAAGCATGTCGTCGGAACGTCCCACAACCTTTGCCATGCGCGCGTGGGTCCGCCCGCATTTGCACTTTTCATATGTAAGCCTTGTAATATCCCTGGTGCGGTAGCGGATCACCGGCAGAGCCTCCTTTGTGAGGGAGGTTACGACCAGCTCCCCGGTCTCCCCCTCCGGCAAAACCTCGAGCGTGTCCGGATCGATGATTTCAGCGATAAAGTGATCCTCGGCAATGTGAAGCCCGTTTCTTTCAATGCACTCGCCGGAGACTCCCGGACCGATAAGCTCACTCATTCCGTAGTTGTCGGTGGCGATAATTCCGAAGTTCTGCTCTATCTTCTCCCGCATCTCAGCCGTGCAGCCTTCCGCCCCGAACAGCCCGACCCTGAGCTTTAGCCTCTGCCGTATGCCCTTTTCCCTGCACACCTCACTGAGGTACAGCGCGTACGACGGCGTCGCGACAAGCACTGTCACCCCCATATCCTCCATCATCATAAGCTGCTTTTCGGTGTTGCCCGAGGACATGGGAATCACGGCGCAGCCAAGCTTTTCAAGCCCGTAGTGCAAACCCAGAGCGCCTGTGAACAGCCCGTATCCAAAGGATATCTGCGCCACATCGTCCTCCGTTATGCCAACCGCCGCGATAAACCTGGCCACCATGTCCGACCAGCTGTTCAAATCGTTGCCGGTGTAACCGACTACAGTGGGCTTTCCGGTGGTGCCGGAGGACGCGTGTATTCTTTTTATCTCGCTCATTGGGCGGGCGAAAAGTCCGGACGGATAGTTATTTTTAAAGTCGTCCTTGTTCAAAAAGGGGAATTTTCTGAGGTCGGAAAGAGCTTTTATGTCGGCGGGTTTCACTCCCGCCAGCGCAAACCGTTCGCGATAAAAGGGAACGCTCTCACAGGCGTTTTTCACCGTGCTTTTCAGCCTTGCAAGCTGCAAAGCCTCCAGCTCCCCTCTTTGCATCGTTTCGATCTCTTTTTGGAAATACATCCAAAAATCACTCCTTCCTATAAACCGGGATAATATGGTCAATTATCGACTGCTTCCCACTATTTTACGTTATTGCTATAAAAAGCCCTGCGAACACATCACGGGATGTACTCCGTAGGACTTTGCCGCTTAGACTATTTAGTACTATAGCACAGCAACCGTAAAAAGTAAAGTATTTCGGACATGTTTTCCGGGTCAGCGCAAACTACGTTTACTTAATATTGCTGTTTTCCTGAAAAAGCTCGTTATTATTCCCGGCTGCGTCCTTCATAAGCTTATATTCGATCGAATCCGCAAGCGCCACCCAGCTGGCCCACACAATATCCGATGAAACGCCCACGGTCGCCCATCTGTCGGCTCCGTCGCCCGATTCGATTATTACCCTGACCTTCGACGCGGTTGCGTCCTTCGAATCAAGCACGCGCACACGGTAGTCCTTCAGCTTCACGTCGGACACCACCGGATAAAGCCTCACAAGCGCGCGCTCCAGCGCCTGATCCAGCGCGTTGATAGGACCGTTTCCGACTCCGCCGCCCACCTCCTCGATTCCTCCGACGTCGAGACGTATCGTCGCCGAGGCCACCGCCGCGCGGGGTCCCGGTTCGTTTATGTTTACGTTGAAGCTCTTAAGCTTAAAGTGCGGGATATATTTACCTGTCATCCTCTTTACAAGCAGTATAAACGACGCGTCCGCGCCCTCAAACTGATAGCCTTCAAACTCGAGCTCTTTAAGCTCCTCTAGTGTCCTGGTTATCACAGGGGAATCCCTGCCAACCGTCGGGTCTATCTCCAGAATACGGGTGTATATGGCCGCTCTGCCGGCATATTCGGACATGAGTATGTTCCTCGATGCTCCAACGGCCGCCGGGTCGATATGCTCAAACGCCTCGGGATTTTTTGTCACGCCGTCTATATGCATTCCCGCCTTGTGCGTAAAGGCGCCGATCCCAACGTACGGCGCGTGAGAATACACCTCCTTGTTGCACAGCTCGCAAAATTCCCTCGACACCGCCGAAAGCTTTCTGTACGACTCCTTCGGCAGGCAGTCATATCCCATTTTAACCCCCAGGTTCGCGGCGGCGGTGAAGAGGTTTGTGTTGCCGCACCGCTCCCCCCATCCGTTGAGAGTGCATTGTACCAGCTCCGCCCCGTTTTTGACCGCGGCAATGGCGTTTGCCTCCGCCATTCCGGTGTCGTTGTGGGCGTGAATTCCGAGTGAAGCCGAGATATCCCCCCTCACTCTTGCCACTATTTCAGCCACCTTGTCAGGAAAACAGCTCCCCCTTGTATCGCACAGGCTTATATTCGCCGCCCCCGCTCTCTCAGCCGTCTTTATCACCTCAAGGGCATAGCCCTCGTCGCTCAGCCACCCGTCGAAGAAATGCTCGGCGTCGAAAAAGACCTCCCTGCCCTTGCTCTTCAAATATTTTATACTCTCGTACACCATCCTGAGATTTTCTTCCGGAGTCGTCTTTAAAATATCGGCGACATGCAGATTCCAGACCTTGCCGAACACACATACGACAGGTGTGTTCGCCGACAGCAGCGCGGCGATATTCGCGTCCTCGCACGGCTGGGCTCCGACGCGGCAGGTCGCTCCAAACGCCACAAGCTTTGAATTTTTCAGCTTTCCGGCTCTCTCGAAAAATTCCGCGTCCTTTGGGTTTGAGCCGGGATTTCCCGCCTCTATATAATCCACCCCGAGGCTGTCAAGCATGTTCGCAACCCTCAGCTTATCCGCGACGGAAAACGCCACCCCCACACCCTGCACGCCTTCCCGCAGGGTCGCGTCATATATGCTTATCTTCATAATCTTCCATCCTTTGTACACCGCCGTCAGCTATACTAATCGGCATTGCTATATATCGAAACCGCTCCGCGCTCAAGCGCGACCGTACCTGTGCGGGCGATCTCGATTATTCCGAATTCGCCCAGCAGCTCGATTATCGCGCCCGCCTTATCCGCCTCTCCCGTTATCTCCAGGGTGAGGCTTCCCGGCGAAACGTCAATGATATGCGCCCTGAAGATGTTCGCTATCTCAATCACCTGAGTCCGGTTTTTCACATCCGTCTTAACCTTGATAAGCATAAGCTCCCTGCTTATGGACTTGACCGGCTCCAGCACCTCAACGGTTCTTACGCAAACCTGCTTATCCAGCTGCGCCACTATCTGGTCGAGAAATTTTTCGCCGCACTCCACAATAATGGTCATCCGGGAGAAGGCGGGGTCCTGCGTCTCCCCCACAGCCAGGCTTATTATGTTGTAGCCCCTCCGGCTGAACAGCCCGGAGATCCTTGTGAGCACGCCGGCGCTGTTTTCCACCAGCACCGAGAGGGTTCTGCCGGCAATGTTGTCTTTCATACCTATTCAATCCTTCCTTGCTCTTCTTGTCCTTACAGTCTCGTCTATGTCCACCAGGCAGTTTATCACAGCCGCCCCGCCGCTTTCCTTCGCGGCGGCGAGGGCGCTTTCAAGCTGCTCCGCCGTCGCCGCCGTATATCCGTCTACGCCGTACGCGCGCGCCAGCAGCGCAAAGTCCGGGTTCCCCTCAAGACCGGTCTGGCTGTATCTTCCCCCGCAGCTTTGCTTCTGCTGCTGCCTCACCATGCCCAGGGTCCCGTTGTTCATAATAACCGTTATAATTGGGAGCTTGTTGCGGCTCACCGTATACAGCTCCGCGGAATTCATTTTAAAGCTGCCGTCCCCCGTCACCAGCACGACCCTGCTTCCGGGCAGCGCGAGCTGGGCTCCGACCGCCGCCCCCAAGCCAAAGCCCATCGTACCCATGCCGCCGCTTGTCAAAAACCTTCCGGGCTTCTCGGCGCCTATATACTGCGCCGCCCACATTTGATGCTGACCCACATCGGTCGCCACACAGAGGTCCTCCCCGAAAAGCTGCCGGATAAGCTTCAAATCACGCGGCTTTACCCCGCGTCCCCTGCCGGGCTTTTCCTCCTTCTCCCGCTTTTCCTCCCACAGCCGCCGTCCGCGCCTTTCGCAGCTGTCCGCGAGGCGGTCAAGCACGGCTCCCGCGTCGCCGACGATTTTCTTCTCCGCCGGGACGTTTTTGTTTATTTCCGATCGGTCGATATCGATGTGAAGTATCCTTTTCCTCCTGTTGCCCGGCTCCATTATCCTGTCGCTGAACCTGACCCCCACAGCAATCACCAAATCGCACCTGTCCAGCGCCGAATTGGCTTCCCTGCTGCCATGCACCCCGCAAAACCCCAGATTCAGGCGGTGCGACGATGGCAGCGCTCCAAGCCCCATGACGGTCGTCGCCACAGGTATGTTTAACCCTTCGGCAAGCCTTTCGACCGCCTCCGCCGCGCCGCTCCTGATAACCCCGCCTCCGCAGAGCAGCAGCGGCATTTCCGCGCTGTCTATAAGTGAAACAGCCTCTTCTATCTCGCGAACGCTCACCGCTCTGGCCTCCGGCGGCTTATCCCCCGAGACCGGAGGCGTGAATTCGCAGAGCCTCTCCTGTACGTCGCGCGGCACATCCACAAGCACGGGACCCGGCCGACCCTCCCCGGCGGCTTCAAACGCGAACCTGATAGCTGAGGCAAGCTCGTCCGCACTTTTAACCATCACGTTGTGCTTTGTAATGGGTATTGTTATCCCGGTTATGTCCACCTCCTGGAAGCTGTCCGTCCCTATCCTGCCAAGCGGCACATTCCCCGTGATGAAAACCACAGCTGACGAATCCATGTACGCGGTCGCTATCCCTGTGACAAGGTTTGTCGCCCCGGGTCCCGAGGTCGCTATGCAGACTCCGGTCTTCCCGGATACGCGGGCATAGGCGTCAGCGGCGTGAGCTGCCCCAGCCTCCGAGCTTGTCAGTATATGCCGTATTCTTTTTTCGTTGTACAGCGCGTCATATATGCCCAGCGTCTGCCCGCCCGGATATCCGAATACGGTGTCCACTCCCTGCTCTATAAGGCACTCTAAAATTATTTGTGCACCATTTGGCATATTATAAAAATCCCCCATTGAAATTGCTTTTCGACCTAAAACAGCTCACCGAAGCCGTATATAAACTCGTCCGCGGCAGAGCAAATTTCATCCCAGTCCCCCCCGCTCGCGCCGTCAAATACGGCGCAAACGTACATCCCGGCGGCTTTCGCCCCCCTGACCCCTGTCAGGGTATCCTCAAAAACTATACATTCATCAGCCCTGACATCGCCCTTCTCCGCGGCAAGCAGATATATGTCCGGGTAGCTTTTGCCTCTTTTTACCTCGTATGTATAGGCGAAGGCTTCAAAGTATTCATATACATTGTTGTGCCTGAGCGCCGCCGCACACAGCTTTTCAAGCAGCGAAGTCGCAGCCAAAATTTTAACGCCGGAGCCCTTCAAATACTCCAGATACTCCCTTGCCCCCGCCTTCAGGCATACGCCGGACGCAAACTCCTCATACGCCAGGCTATCCCACTCCGCGATAATTTCCTCCGGTTTTTCTTTAAGCCCAAATCTTTTTATCGTATAGTCGGCCGCCTCTTCAAAATGCATGGACTGCAACGCCTGCATGTAATCCGCCGGAGTCTCTATTCCCCTGCGCCCCAAAAACTTATTGTCAACCTCTTCCCACACCCCCATGGAGTCCAGCAGCGTTCCGTCCATATCGAATACAGCCGCTTTAAAATTCCGCTTCAACATATCCGAAAACAGCTTCCTTTCATCAGACACGCTTGTCCCCTTAAAATCCAGATTATAAGCGGGGGATGACCCCCGCTTATAATTTTTGTATGTACGCTACGCACTTATAACGTTGTACGGCATACACCTGGGGTATTTCAGGTCTACTCCGTTTGATTAGTCATTGCAGCAGCCCAGCCAAATGATTACGATAGCCGCGATGATGACAATCCAGAGCGCTTCATTTGAGTTTCCGCCAAAGATTCCGTTGCAATTCATTTAAGTAACCTCCTGTTTTTGAATCTCACTTCATACTATTCAAATCACGGAGATTGGTGCATAGATGATAAGGCGTTTGAGAATTATTTTCTGCCCAGCCTCGCCGCGTTTAATGCCGCCTCTGACTTTTCCGCGCTGATAATCCCTTTGCCCTCAAGGTATTTCAGCAGCGTTGCGCCCGAATCTCTGGGCTTTGACATCAGGGCGTAGTAGGACACATACACAACAGTGTCGCGGTAAAATCCGCCCCTGTATATCATATCCCTTTCGTAAGCGGTGAGGATGCCGAGCTGCACCGCCTTTGTCAGCGCGTCGTTCCAGCTGAAATCCTCCCCGTCCCTGTAGCCCATGGCTCTCAGCACAAAGGTCATGTACTGCTCCGCGGTAACCGGCAGCGACGGGCTGAATTTATTTGCGGAGGTGCCGTTTGTATAGCCCTTGTCATACGCGTACGCCACATATTTGTCGGCAAGCTCGCCGCCCCACTTGGGCACATCGGAAAACGGATGGACGGCAGTGTGCCCAAGCGCCTCACTTTCCTCGCCTATCAGCCTTATAAACATAATAAGCGCCTCAAGCCTTGTCGCTTGCCTTTCAAGCTCAAAGCCCTTGCCCGAGCCGATAAACAGCCCCAGCTCCTTTAAAACAAGCGCGTAATCCATGTTTGTTTCAGTATATGCGGGCAACACCTGATAGCTCCCCTGTACGGCGATCACAACCGAAGCGGATTCGGCCCTGACCGAAATAATACTGTCGCTTGCGAGTATATACCTGGCTCTCTCCGCCGCCGTCGAATTTATCTCGGCGGTAACTCCCGAAGATGAATTGATCAGCTCCGCCTTTGCCGGTCCTTCAATTTTCGCGGTCCCGCTTGTGACTGTAAAGCTGCTGCCCTGTGTGACCACCAGCCGCTCACCCTGCTTTAACGTATGCGGCGTCAGACTGTCGCAGCGGGAATATACTCCTGAGTTCATGGTTCTCATATACCCAATATATTCAATGTATTTCGCAATTCTGTCTCTGTCCGAGCTCACGCTGAGATTTGCGGAGACAGCGGCAAGCTTGCTTATTCCATTTTGATAAGTGGCGTCAAAAACCCCGGCGGACCTTGTATCCGCCTCCTTCATGATCTGAGGTATAAACTTCTCCTTTATATAGCTGAGGGATATTACCGGGTCTCCCGGCGAACCGGAAGCGGCCGCGGCGGAGAGCCCGAAAAGAAATATTACCGCCGCGATAACCGAAATGTATCTTCTTAACGCCAAATTGAACCTCCCTCTGAGACCGTTTGTATTGTGTTACAAGCGTAGAGTATATAATTTTTATTTCTTATATAATAACCATCCCCGCGGTTATTATATAATGCAACTCGAATTTTGTCAAAACGCTGTTCACGCCGCTCACTTAAACATCTCGCCCAGCGACTCCCTGAAATGAATTATCCCCACAGCCTTCGCGAACAGCTCGGTGACTGTCAGCACTGTAACCTTCCCGCAGCTCTCCGTATTTACGTTTTTAACGGTGTCGGTCGTTATAAGCTCGTCGATACCGCTTCCCTCAAGCCTCTCGACCCCCTTCTTAGAGAGCAGGTTGTGCGAAATCATAGCATAAATCCGTCCCGCACCGTTTTTCTTAAGAACCCTTGCGGCCTCGCACAGTGTCCCGCAGCTTATGGCAAAATCGTCGACTATAATAGCGTCCTTCCCCTCAACCTCGCCGATAATACCCAGTATCTCCGCCTGCTCGTCATGGAAAAGCCTCTGCTTGCTGCCAATCGCAAGCGGAACGCAGAGCTTGTTTGAATAGACTCTCGCGTTTTTCGCAAAGCCTTCATCCGGCGACACTATAACAAAGCTGCCAAATTTCCCATTTGACAAAATATAATCCAAAAAAATTCCGTTAGCGTACAGATGATCCACCGGTTTTCTGAAAAAGCCCTGGATTTGCGGGCTGTGCAGGTCCATTGTCACCACCCTGTCAACCCCCGCGGTTTCCAGGCAGTCGGCGCATACCCTCGCGCGGATGGACACCCTCGGCTCGTCCTTTTTATCCGCCTTAGCGTAGCTGAAATATGGGATGATTGCAGTCACAGAGCTTACGCTTGCGCGTTTAAACGCGTCTATCCAGAACAGAAGCTCCATAAATTCGTTGTTCGGGTCAAGTCCTATCGTCTGAACGATGTACACATCCTCGCCTCTGACCTTTTCCTCGATTTTTACATATATATTCCCTTCGGAAAAGGTTATTTTTTTACCCTTCCCCATTTGTATTCCAAGAAATCCGCACATCCTGTTTGTAAATTCCACGCACGAGCTTCCTGAAAATATTTTAATTTCGGCTTCTCTGCTCATTTCCTTTTCACCCCGGCAATCTTTGCTTTTGCTTAAGTATACCACCTTTTTGATGTCAATGCCACTCTGCGCGTCCATTTTTCTCTTGTCCATTAGTGATTAATCCAAATATTGCATTAAATCAATAAAATTTTAAGTGAAGTCATATAAAAATTGATTTTTTATTTCTAATGATTTGACAGTTATAACAAAAACGTATATTATTATCTGGAATAGTTCTCACAATTTTCGAATAATACTGTATTTTTATTATGTCTGTGCGCTAAATATTTATTTTCAGCATAATCGCCCTAATCTCAATGAGGCGGTCGAATAACGATTTGATATTACAATTAACTATAAAATTTACGGAGGTTTAGAATGCACACCGAACACTTTGAAAAGCTGATCTCACTTCAAAAGGCACGCGTCGAACAGATGAAATCGCAGGGTGATTTTCTCGACTTTACAACACTTGATAAATTGATAATCGGCATATGCGGCGGCGACGGCATCGGTCCCGCGATCACCCGTGAGTCGCGCCGTGTGCTGGAGTTCCTGCTCACGGACGAAGTAGACTCCGGCACAGTCGAATTCCGGGATATAGAGGGGCTCACCATCGAGCGCAGAATAGAAGTAGGAAAGCCGATTCCGGAGGATGTCCTCGAGGAACTGAAAAAGTGCCATGTAATTCTCAAAGGACCCACCACCACCCCCAAAAAGGGCGACGGTATGCCGAATATCGAGAGCGCGAACGTCGCAATGAGAAAGGAGCTCGACCTCTTTGCCAATGTGCGCCCCGTTTCGGTTCCGGACAAGGGTATCAACTGGCGCTTTTTCCGCGAAAACACCGAAGGCGCGTATGCCGTCGGAAGCCTGGGGCTCCAGCTTGACGACGACATAGCGGTCGACTTCACCTTTACAACAAAGCAGGGCACCGAGCGGATAATCCGCCTCGCCTTCGAATACGCCCGAACCACCGGTCAGAGCAAGGTCACCGCGGTGACAAAGGCGAACATTATCAAAACCACCGACGGCATGTTCCTCGATACCTTCTACAAAATAGCTCAGGAGTACCCCGGGATCGAAGCGGACGACTGGTTTATCGACATTATGACGGCGAAGCTTGTGGACGAAAAGCGGAGAACCTCCTTCAAGGTCATGGTTTTGCCGAATCTGTACGGCGACATACTAACCGACGAGGCCGCGGAATTCCAGGGCGGCGTCGGAACGGCAGGCAGCGCCAACATAGGCAAAAAATACGCGATGTTTGAAGCGATTCACGGCTCCGCCCCCCGCATGGTGGATGAGGGCAGGGACATATACGCCGACCCGTGCTCAATGCTCCGCGCGTCAGCCATGCTTCTCGAGCATATCGGAAAGGTGGACAAGGCGGCGCGGCTTACAAAGGCTCTCGATAAATGTATGTTTGAAGAAATGAAGCTGACCATCACCGGAAGGAGCGCCGGCGCGACCTGCGCCGAGTATGCCGATTATGTGATGGACACGCTGAAAAATATCAGGTAAAGCTGTTTATATCCTGTATGCAAATCCGCGCATACATTATGTAAGGAGGCATTTTATGAACAAAAAAATTTCAAACGCGGTGATCCGCAGACTTCCCAAATATTACAGATATCTTGACACGCTGTGTACTGCGGGCGTTTCACGGATTTCCTCACATATGCTTGCCGCGGAAATGGGTCTGACCGCCTCACAGATAAGGCAGGATTTAAATTGCTTCGGCGGCTTTGGCCAGCAGGGCTACGGCTACAACGTCGGCAACCTCCGGGATGAAATCGGCGAGATACTCGGGCTTAAAACTAACCGCAAAGCTATAATTCTCGGAGCGGGCAACCTCGGCAGGGCTCTTATAAACAACTTTAAATTTAACCGCTGCGGTTTTTCCCTCTGCGCCGCCTTCGACATATCACGCGACGTAACCGGAACCAGTATAAATAACGTGCCGGTGTACCATATGGACGAGCTTGAAAAATATGTTCTTGAAAACAATCCCGAGCTGGCTGTATTCACCTTGCCAAACTCAGTGGCTCAGGAAGCCGCAAAAAAGCTTGAGGACCTCGGCTGTAAAGGCATATGGAATTTTTCAAGCAGCGAAATAAAGCCTCACGGCAACGAAATAAAAATCGAGAACGTCCATTTTGAGGACAGCCTGATGACCCTCTGTTACATGATAAATAAAACCCCCGACCCCTCAGATGAATGAAAAAACATAAACCGTCCAGGACGACCGCGCTGTCAAATAAGCTGCTTTCCGCACATGCGGAAAGCAGCTTATTTGACAGCGCGGCGGTTAAAGCACACCGTACGTGTAGAATGTTTATTGGATGCGTCTACTTGTTATATCTGTCCTCTTCATTTATCTGTATAGTGCCGTTATCAAGTTCATATTTCTCAATACATTTTTGAACAAGAAATTCCAACTGAGCATTTAATGACCGGCGATTGTCTTTGGCAATATATGTTATTTTTAACAGCATTTCTTCCTCGAACCTAATTCCCGTTTGAATCTTATTTGTCGCCATGATAACACCCCTTTATTATTGTGTTATCAACATATTACGTTAAAAGCTCTTGACTGTATGCAAACATAGTGTTATTATTTTGTTATCATAATAACAATTAGGTGATTAAATTGAAAAAATATATGATTATATTAGGGTGCGTTCGATAATTGGGAATATGTGCAATGACGAGGGATTTTTTCGTCATTCAAGGCAAATTTTTGCAAGCAATATTGATTATTGGTAAGAAAATTTAACGCGGAATGGCGGAA
>JAISEG010000006.1 GCA_031264245.1 Oscillospiraceae bacterium | reverse complement strand
TGGACGGAGTCTTCCCCCCCGCCTTTGATCAGGACGTCGCCTTCAATGGTCAGATCAGTGACGGTGACGGTGCCGTTCAGGACCGCGGCGTCAACGGTCAGCGTGCGGATCGTTTCCTCAAAAGCGTTGATGCGCGCCGGCGTATAATTACCGCCGGTGTATATGATCAGATCCTCCCCGTCTTTCAGGAGGAAAGGCGTTTTGCTGGAAGAACCGCCGGAGGAACCGCTGCTGCCGCCGGAAGAACCGCCGCCGCTTATAGCCTGATTGTTCAGGGATTTGAGTATTTCATCGGATACGACGGTGGCGCCGCCGAGAGCGGTGGCCGTGCTGATGGGATGTCCGGCCAGAAAAGTCAGCGCCGGGCGCTCGACCCGAATGTTGTTCACCATCAGGAGCGGATGGCCGGCGATATAGCTGGAAGCGACCAAGGAGTCCACGAGATGGCTGTTCAGCCCGTTAGCGACATAAAGGTTCTGGAAATCCATATCATTCTCGAACCGTTTGAGGATCTCCAGATTCGTGGCGAAGCGGTCCGCCCCGCCCAAACGCTCGGCGCTCCGCAGACTGCGCAGCACCTGATCGGAAACAACGCCTTCGCCGCCTATCACATATGTTTTGGTAATAGCGGCATTATCAAGGAAAACGCGGGCGTCCGACGGAATGCTTTCCGGCGCGCTGAGAAGGATCGGCCAGCCGTTTTGCGCGGCGATCGAAGCGGCCGAAAGCGCGTCAACGTTGGAATAGGCCGTAGAAACGAGCGCGGTGGTCACCGGACGGAAACGGTCGATCTCCTTGGCGATATTCAAGGCTGTTTCAAAGCGGTTCTGCCCGCCGAGAGGGATAACGCGCACGCCGATGCGTTCCAGTTGACTGCGCACGCGCTGATTGATCACGCCCAAACCGCTCGCGATGTATACGGTCTCCGTATTCAGCCGGAGCAATTCCTGCGCCGTGGCTTCCGTAAGGTCGGCGCCGTTCGTGAGCAAAATCGGCGCGTTCATGATACGGGCCAGCGGCGCTATGGTCAAAGCGTCGACCAGATTGGCGTCGGAGCCCGAGGCTATGATAGCGATGGCGGCGTCCTTCCACCCGGTCTGGGAAACTTTTATGGCCGTCTCGTAGCGGTTTTCGCCTGAAATGCGCGCGATCTTCATGCTTGAGGAAGCCGCCGCCAGCAAATCGGGCGGCCTGAAGACGCAAACGGCGTTCAACAGCAAGGTGAAAGCAAGAAAAATAGCAAAAAACCGACTGTTATATTTTTTTATCATGGCGAAAACTCCTTTACGATGGAAATACGGAGACTCATAGAATATTTCGGCCGGTGATCAGAAAAAACAAGGACTCCGGCGTATTTCTTAAAATATTATTAGAGCCATTATATCACAGAAGTCACAGAAGTAAATAGGAAAAAAGGGTGAAAACAAAAAAAGTGACCGCAGCTCAATCGCAATAAATTTTTGCCATGACGCTGCCATTTTTTTGTGCTATAATAATGCCGGAATCCAGTTTTCATGGGATGATTTTCCAATAACAGCCGCCGCGCGGCGCGCCTGATTTGTTTGTGAGGCTGATATGCAAAAGATAAGAAGTCTGATCTACCGCTGCATATTCTCGGAAGCCCTGCCGCTTGACGCGCGCGTCGCCAACATGGTGTGCATGGTCGGGATAGCGGGAGTCGTCGTCGCCATGATATCGCGCCTGCTAATGCGGAGCTCGCCGGCGCTGATAGCCGTACTCGCCGTCATCATCGTTTGCGTCGCCGCCCTGATGGCTTTTTGCAATATTTACGGCAAATACAAGCTCGGTTCCTGGTTCATTTTGATCGCGCTTTGCGACGTGCTGCTGCCGGCGGCGCTTTTCGCGATGGGCGGAGTGGAGAGCGGCGCGGCGGCGTACTTCACTATGTCTATTGTCCTCATCTTCTTCCTGTCGAGAGGAAAACCGCGCGTCGTCCTGCTCGTCACGCATATCCTCTGGGTGACGGCGTGTTACGCGGCTTCGTCCGTTCCGCCTTTTGACGCGCTGGTGGCGGAACTGAACGGCGGCGCGCGGTATATAGACAATATACAGTCGTTTATCGTGGCCGGGTTTTTTATAGCCTCGATCGTCGTGTTTCAGGACAGGATATTACGGAACGAAAAACAGAAGCTCAACATCCTGCTGAAGTCCATGAACTCGATGGCGGTCTCGCTGCTGGATCTGAATATGGACGACCCCGAGACCGCTCTGCGCGGGAGCATGGCCCTGCTGGCCCGCAACGTGGGCGCGGATCGCATAACTATATGGAAAAACGAACTCCGGGACGGGGAACTCTATTTCGCGCATCAGATATCCGAGGCGGCCGCGGCGCCTGAATCCGGCGACAGGCCGGATGTGGAGACGGAGGCCGCCGACGGGAGCGAGGACTTCGCCTTTCCTTACAGCCAGACGCTGCCGGAATGGGTGGTCCCGCTCTCCGCCGGGCGCAGCATCAATATGACGCTGAGTGAGTTTCCGGAGACGGAGCGGGAATTTCTCGCCCTTTTCAGCGTACAGGCGTTTTTCATCGCGCCCGTGATCTATAAGGGCGAATTCTGGGGCACTGTCACGTTTGATAATTGTCACGACGTCAGAAAATTCACGCCCGATGAGGAGCGGATCATATACCCCGGCGCTCTCCTGCTCGCGAACGCCATGATCCGCAACCAGATGATGCTCGATCTGGCGCACGCGCGGAGTGAAGCGGAGGACGCCTCCAGAGCGAAAAGCGATTTTCTCTCTAATATGAGCCATGAGATCCGCACGCCGATGAACGCCATAATCGGCATGACTTCCATCGGCCTGAACGCGCCGAATACCGAACGGAAAGACTACGCGTTCGAAAAGATCGGGGACGCGTCCGCGCATCTGCTCGGCGTTATCAACGATATTCTGGACATGAGTAAAATAGAAGCGAACAAATTCGAACTGTCGCGCGCCGAGTTTATTTTCGAGAAAGTGCTGCAAAAAGTCGTAAACGTCAGCAATTTCCGTATTGACGAGAAAAAACAGAATTTCCGCGTCCAGATCGACAGCCGTATCCCCCGCGCGCTCATCGGGGACGATCAGCGTTTGACGCAGGTCATAACGAATCTCATGTCCAACGCGATAAAATTTACGCCCGAGGGCGGCGGCATCCGGATCGAAGCAAGCCTTGTCTCTGAAAAAGACCGGCTGTGCGTGATACAGGTCGCCGTCACCGACACAGGCATTGGCATCAGCGAGGAACAGCAAGCGCGGCTGTTCACATCGTTCCAGCAGGCGGAGGCGGGCACGGCGCGCAAGTTCGGCGGCACCGGTCTGGGACTGGCCATCTCCAAACGCATCATTGAGATGATGGGCGGCCGCATATGGATAGAGTCGGAACTGGGGCGCGGATCGACATTCGCGTTTACCGTCGAGGTCGAGCGCGGCGCCGAGGACCACCAGAGTTTTCTGCCGGCCGGCGCCAGTTGGGATAATCTGCGTATTTTGGTCGTTGACGACACGCCGGAAGTGCTGGAGTATTTTGTGGAGTTCGCCCGTATAGTCGGCGTCGCCTGCGACACGGCCTCAAGCGGCGCGGACGCCTGCGCGGCGATTGAGCAGCGGGGAGAGACCTATGACATCTGTTTCGTGGACTGGAAAATGCCGGGCATGGACGGCTTGGAACTGACGCGGCGCATCAAGGCCGATAAACACGGCAAGACGGTCGTCGTCATGATCTCCGCCGCCGACTGGAGTGCCGCGGAGGAAGAAGGAAAGCGCGTCGGGGTGGATAAATTCATCCCCAAACCGCTGTTTCCCTCATCCATCACCGACTGCATAAACGAGTGCCTTGGTGTCGACGGCGCCCTTCCCGCTTCAGACCCGGCGGAAACCGCCGAGGACGACTTCTCGGCTTATTGCGTGCTTTTGGCCGAGGATGTGGAGATCAACCGCGAAATCGTGCTGACGCTGCTGGAGCCCACCCGGCTTGAAATCGACTGCGCGGTGGACGGCGAAGAGACGGTGCGGATATTCAGCGCCGCGCCGGAGCGGTATGATATGATTTTCATGGACATACAGATGCCGGTTATGGACGGTCTGGAGGCGACGCGGCGCATACGGGCGCTCGGTTCCGCAAAAGCCGGGGAGATCCCCATCGTCGCCATGACGGCGAATGTGTTTAAAGAGGATGTGGAACGGTGTATTGACGCCGGGATGAACGACCACATCGGCAAACCGATAGATTATGACGAGCTGCGGGCGAAATTAAGGCAGTATTTACATTGAGTTCATTTAAAATGGTGCGGATGCGCCATGGGAATATAAATTTAAATTATTAAAGGAGAAATTAAAAATGTCAGCTAAATTACTTTATCAGGGACACGGCAGCTACAGAGTCACGGCGGCGGACGGCAGAGTCATCTACATCGACCCCTACGCGGGCGAGGGCTACGATAAGCCCGCCGACATTCTGCTGGTATCGCACCAGCATGACGACCACAACCAAACCGGGCTTGTGACGAAAAAACCGGGCTGCACGGTGATCACGAACGCTGAGGCTCTGGCGGGCGGCAAGCACAACACCTTTGACGTCGGCGGCATTGTCATTGAGGCGGTCGAGGCCTCCAACGTCAATCACGACCCGACGCAGTGCGTGGGTTATATGCTCACCGTCGACGGGATCAAAATCTATTTCGCGGCGGATACCTCCAGGACGAAGTCGATGGAGACCTTTGCCGAACGTAAGCTCGACTACGCCCTGCTGCCAATCGACGGTTATTACAACATGAATTCGAGCGAGGCCGCCGAATGTGCCAGGCTGATCGGCGCGCGGGTAAATATCCCCGTTCATATGAAGCCGGGCGAGCTGTTTGACAGGGAGGTTGCGGAGACCTTTGACGCTCCCGGCAAGCGTATAGTCGCCCCCGGCGAGGAAATTGAACTGTAAGCTTACGGTTTGGGAGCTGTCGAAAAGGAATGTGAGATGATTATGAGCAAGTATGTTATTATAGTTGACTCCTCCGCGGACCTTCCGTACGAGCTGTATGAGAAAAATGACATAATATGTATGCCTATCATGTATGTTGTAGAGGGTGAGGAGTACCCGGACGACGCCGGAAGAAGTATGGCGTATACCGAGTTTTACAAAAGGGTGCGGGGCGGGGTCTCGCCCACCACCTCAATGATAAATACGGCGGTCTATACGGAGGAATTTGAAAAGCATCTGAAAAACGGCATAGATATATTGTGTATGCCGCTTTCCTCGGGAATAAGCGGATCGTACAACGCCGCGAAGATAGCGGAAAGCGAGCTTCGCGAAAAGTATCCGGAGAGAAAGCTTTTTGTGGTCGACTCGATTGCGGCCTCGATGGGACACGGGCTGCTTGCCTGCTATGCCGCCGCCCACCGCGATAACGGTATGCCGGTCGAGGAGCTTGCGAAGTGGGTCGAGGAAAACAAGCGCAACATCATACACCTGTTTACAGTCGATGATTTAATGCATCTGCAAAGAGGCGGGAGAATAAGCAAAGCCTCCGCCGTTGTAGGCAGCCTTATCGGGGTAAAGCCCATGCTTGATATCGACGGCGAGGGAAGGCTGAGGGTGCACCATAAAAAGAGGGGCAGAAAAGGCGCGCTTGACGACCTGGTCGATTGGATGGGCGAGAGCACTGATTTGAAGGAATTTGATTTAATCGCGGTCAGTCACGGCGACTGTGAGGCGGACGCGGATTACATAATAGAAAAGGTAAAAGGGAAATATAAGATCGGTAAGGTACTTAAGAATTTTATCGGACCTGTAATCGGCTCGCACGCGGGTCCCGGAACGGTTACGCTCTTCTTCATGGGTAAAGAGAGGGTATAGCCCGGGGAGTGACCGCACTAACTAAACACACGAAAACTCACATGGATGGGAAATAATATGATTTCGCCAGTTCACTATTTCAGGCAAACGCTCTCCGTCCCAAAGGAATACCGCGAGGAATTTGCGGTGATGAACACAGAATACAACAACCGGGCAGGCCGGTATCTGGCTGTGATAGAGATAATGCTTTTCAGCACGGCTCTGCTGTACAGATACTTCTCGACTAAGGACGGAGTGGGAAATATCTCGGAATTTTGGCTGGTATTTCCAAACTATGTTGTGATGATCGTGTCTTCGGCGCTTGCTCTGCTTGTTCTGGAATTGTTTAAAAAGAAGAACATGACCAGTCACTGGAGCACCAATTTGGTGGCTCTGCTGCAATTTTGCCTGTTGTTTGCGCTTGCGCTCAGGTCCGGACACATTGAAATTCCGGAGACGGGAATTAAAAATATAAATGTGCTTATCCTTGGCATGTTTGTTCTTGTGTTTGGGGTCCGGTTCAGTCTGCCGGTTACCCTGACGCTGGAAACCGGAGCCTTGCTGTCCTCATTGCTTCTCATGTATTTTGAGAAGGACGCCATATCGAACTATAACGCGAGCTTTATAAACCTTATCTCCGCGTATATACTTGCTTCATTTGCCGCGTGTATGTACTGGAGTTCGCGTGTTTCCAGCTTTATCGGTTCTAAAAGATTACAGGCGCTGGTAAATTTGGACGCCCTGACAAAGGTGCGCAACCGCAGGGGTTTTGACGCCTTTCTTGGTCATGCGTGGAGGGCGGCGGCGGCGGACGGTTCACAGCTGACGCTTTTTATTGTGGATGTGGATTATTTTAAAAGGTTCAATGACAGGTATGGGCATATCGAAGGCGACAGGTGCCTTGTCGCTGTGGCTGAGGTGCTGTCGGCGTCGGTGCGGGGCTCGGATTTTGTGGCGAGGTACGGAGGAGAAGAATTTGCGGTTGTGCTTCCCCGCACAGACATAAGCTCCGCTGAGAATATTGCCGCCCGGATGTTTGACGAAATGAAGAAGCGCGGGATTCCTCACGAGGGCTCTGTGGCTGATTATGTGACGTTCAGTATCGGCATTATGACCTGTTATCCGTCGGCGGGCGAGGTTACACAGGAAAGGTTTGTCGCGATGGCGGACGAGGCGCTGTACATGGCAAAGCAGCAGGGGCGCAACCGGTTTGTGATGAACCCGGATATCGTCAAAAACAGCGGGGGCTGATAATACTAACCGACATTAGTATAAGGGAGCCTGTGCTGTGCCATCAAGCGTAAATTTTCGTAAAATGGGGGTCGTATGGATTATAACAAATTGGCGGAGCTGCTTTTTCCTAAGGTGGAGTGTTCGCCGGATGAGATAGAAGCGAAATTTCCTCAGAGGGACCTGCCGCAGGGCGCATTTGTCACCAGATTTGCTCCCAGCCCGACCGGGTCGATCCATTTTGGGAATCTGTTTGCCGTGTTCACCTCCGAGAGGCTTGCGCACCAAAGCGGGGGTGTTTTTTACCTGCGTATCGAGGACACCGACCAAAAGCGCGAGGTGGAGGGCGCTGTGGAGGTTTTAATTGACCTGCTCGCCAATTACGGCATCAATTTTGACGAGGGAGCTTTGATAGAAGGGGATAACGGGAGCTATGGACCCTACCGTCAGCGGAGCCGCAAGGATATTTACCATGTGTTCGCGAAAAGGCTTGTGGCGGAGGGGAAGGCATATCCGTGCTTCTGCTCGGAGGAGGAGTTGAACTCCATCCGGGAGCGTCAGGAGGAGGAGAAAGCAAATTTCGGCTACTACGGCAAATGGGCGAAGCACAGGGACATGCCGCTTGCTGAGGTGGAAAGGGCTATCTCGGAGGGTAAGGCTTACACCGTCAGGTTCCGCTCTGAGGGAAGCGCCGACAAAAAGCTAAGGTTTACCGACCTTGTCAAGGGCGATTTGGAGGTGACGGAAAACGACGCCGACTACGTGCTGCTCAAGTCGGACGGTATTCCGACCTACCACTTCGCGCATGTTGTGGACGACCATCTGATGAAGACCACCCATGTCGTGCGGGGGGACGAGTGGCTGTCCACACTGCCGTTCCACATCCAGCTGTTCGCGGCGCTGGGCTGGAAGCTGCCGAAATATCTGCATATCTCGCCGCTTATGATCATGGACGGCGACTCGAAGCGCAAGCTGTCAAAAAGGAAGGACCCGGAGGCTTCGCTGACATTTTTCCGTGAGAAGGGGTATCCTGTGGCCGCTATGCGCGAATATATACTGAGCACCCTCAACTCCAACTTTGAGGAGTGGCGAAGTGCGAATCAGGACGCGCCGGCGGAGGATTTCAGGTTCTCGCCGAAGAAGATGAGCGTGTCCGGCGCGCTGTTTGACCGGGACAAGCTGAACGACATATCAAAAAATGTCATCTCGAGGCTGACGGCTGACGAGGTCTATAAGCTCGCGGGGGAGTGGGCATATGAATTTGACCGCGGCTTTTACGGGCTTATGTCGGAGGATCCCGACTACATGAAAGCCATATTGAATATCGGACGCGGCGGCAAAAAACCCAGGAAGGACATAACCGTGTGGAGCGATTTGAAGGAGTACGCCGGGTTTTTCTTTGAGCCGCTGTTTGCCCCCGACTACACCTATCCCGAAGGTCTTGACCGCGGCGGCATAGCTCAGATCATACGGGAGTACGGCTTGATGTTTACCGGAGAGTATGAGGACCAAAACGGATGGTTCGACGAGGTCAAGGCTCTGTCCGAAAGGCTCGGCTTCTGCCCCGATACGAAGAGGTACAAGCAGGAGCCGGAGCGGTGGAAGGGGCATGTTGGGGATGTGAGCATGGTGATTCGCGTCGCCGTCTGCGGAAGGCAGCAGTCCCCCGACCTGTATGAGGTCACAAGGATAATGGGAGAAAAAATGGTGAAAAACAGGCTGAAAGCCGCCGCCGAACAGCTCCCCTACGGTACGGACAGCGGTGTATAGAGGGCTGGGGGAAAGAGTGCGGAGCAGGGAAAACGGGCGGATCATAGGACGAAACGACGTTATTTTAATCGCGGCGGCGGTGGCGGCAGCTCTGCTTTTCCTCCTTTTGCGGGGAGGGGAGCCTGCCGCCACTGTGGTCATTGAGTCGCATGGAGCAATTGTCGCGGAGCTGCCCCTCGGAACCGACGCCGAATATCCTGTGGCGGCGGCGGGGGTCTACAACCTTGTAAGGATAGAGGACGGGGAAGCTTATATTGCGGACGCAAATTGTCGGGACAAGCTATGCGTCGGGCACAGACCTGTTTCCTCCGGCGGGGAAAGCATAATATGCCTGCCAAACAAGCTGGTAGTGACCGCGTATTCCCGGAAGCAAAGCGGGATCGACGCGGTTGCGGGGTGACGGAGTGGATCAAATGAGTTTGTCAAAAAGGGTCGCCGCGTACGGAATACTCATCTCGCTTACACTGGCGCTCAGCTACGCGGAGAGCTTGCTTCCGGTCAACCTCGCCGTTCCCGGAGTGAAGCTGGGACTTGCCAACATCGGGGTGCTTGTGGCGCTGTATATACTGGGAGACAGGGCGGGAGTGGTGATATCGCTTATCAGGGCGGTGGTCATGGGACTGCTCTTTTCCGGCGTGACCGCCATGCTTTACAGCTTAGCCGGAGCGCTTTTCAGCATAACCGGGATGGCGTTGCTAAAGAGGACAAATTTGTTCGGGATCGCGGGGGTGAGCGTCGCCGGGGCGGCGCTTCACATTGCGGGGCAGGCGCTTGTGTCGAGATGGCTGCTCGGCAGCTGGGCGGTGCTTGCGTATATGCCGCTTCTCCTCGGGGTTTCCTGTATAACAGGGGTCTTTAACGGCGCAGCGGCAGGCATGACCGTCAAATATGCGGGGAAAGCCCGTAATAAAAACCGGTGACCGACATAACCGGTTGCGCGGAGACCGCCAATGTGGTAAAATGCTTATGGACGGACATGTTGCAGGGAGCAATATGGTATTAATACCAATCAGGTAAAAAACATAAACAAGCCCTTCGGGGCGTAAAAGCATATATCCAACTTTTTCGCCCCGAAGGGCTATGTTTTTAACCTGGATTGGTATAAAGCTGAGGGAGGCGCTGGCAAGAGGCTTGAAAGTGGATATAATGGGTGTGGGCTTTGACAATATCAATATGGACGAGGCTGTGCGGCTGGCGGTCGGCTGCACTCTTGACGGCGGGAAGCATTATATTGTCACGCCAAACTCCGAAATAGTTTACGAGGCTCTGAGGGACGGGGAGCTGATGGACACGCTCAACTCGGCAAGCGTTGTACTGCCGGACGGAGCGGGGATCATCGCCGCGTCGAAAATTTTAAAGACGCCGCTGAGGGAGAAGGTCGCGGGGGTGGATTTCGCCGTGCGGGCGCTCCCGGCGCTGGCAAGGGAGGGAAAAAAGCTTTTCCTTTTCGGCGGGAAGCCCGGGGTCGCGGAGAGGGCGGCCGGGCGGATAAGGGAAATATCGCCGGGGATCACGGTCTGCGGGTTTCGCGACGGGTACTTTTCCCCGGAGGAGGAAGCGGGCATATGCGAAAGGATAAATGACCTGGGGGCTGACGTTATCTATGTCTGCCTGGGAGCGCCGAAGCAGGAGCAGTGGATTTCGCGCAACCGCGGCAGGTTGAACGCGAGCCTGCTGGTCGGGCTGGGCGGTTCGATAGATATTTTGGCGGGGGAGACGAAAAGGGCGCCGGAATTTTTCATAAGGCTGAACCTCGAGTGGCTGCACAGGCTGATAAAGCAGCCGTCAAGGCTGGGGCGCATGATGCGGCTGCCGAAATTTATCCTGAAGGTTCTGCTCCGCAAGGGACGCGCGGGTCGGGGAATATAGCAATTTGACATAACATAGACTATATAAATAATTTATAGTTATTTAAGATAATTTAAATATAAATGAAATAATAGTTATATAAGCTGATAGCAGGACAGGGACACGGAGCAGGCTCTTGGCTTGAATAACGGTGGGATGTGTGAGCTTGAAGGGCAAATTGATAGTGATAGAGGGAATCGACGGCTCGGGAAAGTCGACCCAGTTTGACCTGCTGAGGGCAAGGCTGGACAGGAACGGAGTAAGCTTCAAGTACCAGCGCTTTCCGAGATACGATAACCCGTCCTCCCAGCTTGTCCGCATGTACCTGGCGGGGGAATTCGGGAACAGCGCGGAGGCTGTAAGCCCCTATTCGGCTTCGGTTTTTTACGCGGCTGACCGTGCGGCGGCGTTCGCCGGGGAGCTGGGCGAGGTATACGAAAACGGGGGACTGCTGCTGCTGGACCGGTACACTACGGCAAACCTGGTGCATCAGGGAGCGAAGCTTGAAGGGGAGGAACGGGAAAAATATTCCGACTGGCTTTGCGACCTTGAATATGAAAAGCTGGGGCTGCCCCAGCCGGATATCGTGATTTTACTCGATATGCCGGAGGGAAAGAGCCTGGAGCTCATCGAAAAAAGAGGAAACGCGGCGGATATACATGAGAAGGACGCCGGATTTTTACGCCGGTGCGCGGAATGTGCGAGATATATGGGAAAAAAGTATAATTGGGAGGTGGTCAGCTGTATGGCTGGCGGTTATTTGAGAACACCTGAGGATATCTCTGCGGAGATATATGCGAGAATTGAAAATTCCGGCATAAGCCTGGGGAGCGTGAAGGTGTGCTAGAATTCAGGCGGATACGGATGTCGGACAAGGAAGCCTTTGAGGACTGTCTCAAAGGGACAAACTACAGGATTACGGAGGTGTCATTTGCCGTTCTTTATATTTGGCGGGATAAATACGGCTGTGAGGTATGCTTTGACGACGGCTTTTTATATGTCAGATATAATTTTGATAACAAATACAAATACACCTTCCCCATCGGCAAGGGAGATTTCAGGAGGGCGCTTTCCGGGTTGGAGGAGCACTTTGCGGAGCGGGGAGAGGAGCTTAGGCTCGATTTGCTGTGCGACGAGATGAGGGAGAAGCTTGAAGAGGAGTTTCCCGGAAGGTTCCTGTTTGAGGAGCTGCGCGACTCCGCGGACTATATCTACCGCGCGGAAAGCCTGTCGACCCTCGCGGGGAAAAAGCTGCACTCCAAGAGGAACTTTATCAACAGGTTTAAGCTGGAAAACGAGGGCCGCTGGAGCTTTGACGATATCAGGGCGGAGGACATAGGCGAGCTTAACGAATACGAAAAGCATTGGCGCAGGGACAACCGCACCTCGGAGGGCGACCTCGACGCTGAAAACCGCGCGATAAAGGAGCTGCTTTCGAACATGGACAGGCTGGGCGCGTTCGGCGGCATTTTGCGGCTGGACGGCAGGATAATCGGCTTTTCTGTGGGCTCGCGGCTCACCGGGGATACCGCGGACGTCCATATAGAAAAGGCGGAGTGGATGATTCCCGGCGCTTACCAGACGCTGAACAACGAGTTTATTAAGAGATTTTGCGGGGAATATGAATATATAAACCGCGAGGACGACATGGGAATAGAGGGGCTGCGAAAGGCGAAGCTCTCATATTATCCCGATGAAATCAAGATGAAATACAGTGCTGTGAGCAAGTGCGCGCAGTATCTTGTTATGGAAAGTGGATATCATGCTGTTTCGAAGTGCAAGAGAGGCTGACAGGGGGAGTATAGCGCGGCTCTGGTCCGAATGCTTTCCTGGGGACGAAAAATTCTGCGGGCTTTTCCTGGAAAGAATATTTTCGGGGGAGAACACGGTGCTCGCGGAGGAGGACGGAGAAGCGGTTTCGATGACCCACTTTATATTGCAGGAGCTGGATTATCTGGGTCAGAGGGTGCCGTGCGGCTACATTTTCGGGGTGGGGACAGCCGCGTCCTTCCGAGGCAGAGGCATTGCGGGCGGCTGCATGAGGGAGACGCTGAGGCTGCTGAGGAGCAGGGGCGCTGTGCTCGCGCTCGTTGTACCTGCGAGCGGGAGCCTGTTTGACTACTACGCCAGGTTTGATTTTTCACCTGAATTTTTTATCGCGAAGAAGAAGATATTCCGAAAGGACTTCCCGACCGGCGGGGCGGTCTGCGGGGCGGGCTTGGGCAGGGAGCATATCCCGTCGATGGACAGGCTTTTACAGGACACGCAAAAATTCCGCATACACCTGAACAGGAGCCCGGAGCACTGGGAGAACGCCGTGTGTACAGCCGAGCTGTTCGGCGGGGGGATACTTACCCTTGCGGAAGGTAAAGAGCTCAAGGGTTACGGCATATACGAATTTTGCGGCGGTGAGCTCACCGTAAATGAGCTGTTTGCCGAGGATGAGGCGTCCTACAATTCGCTTATGGCGGCTGTGATGGACAAATGCGGGGTGCCGGAGGGGAATCACAGCTCTCCCGCCTGTCCGCGGGACGCCGAGAGGTACGGGATGGTGCGGGTGCTGGACGCAAGGCGCTTCCTTGAGGCGGCCGCGGAGCTGAGACAGACGATGGACTGCGAATTTGCCCTCAGCGATGAGATACTCCCGCAGAACAGCAGGAGATACAGCGTCAAGGGCGCGCGGGTCGAGGAGAAGGAAGCCGCCGCGGCTGCCTATATAACGATGGGACAGCTGGCGAAGGTGCTCTTTGGGGCGGGACAGCCGCCGTACATGAACCTGCTGTTCAGCTGAATAGGAGAAATATGGACAGAAGTAAGACGGCGGAGGAAAAAAGGCGGCTGCGAAGAGAGCTGAGGGGCAGGGATTCCGACCCGAAAAGCAGGGCTGACGCGGACGTCCGGATTTTTGAAAGGCTGTTTTCCCTCGAGGAGATTGCCGCCGCCGAAAATATATTGTGCTATATAAGCGTGGGGGACGAGCCGGACACGTCGCGGATAATAAAGGAACTGTTTTTGCGGGGGAAGAGGGTATTCGCGCCGGTTTGCACCGGCAGGACAGAGATGGCGGCGGTCGAAATATCCGAGCATACCGTATACACGCCGAACGGCTTTGGTATTCCGGAGCCGGAGGGCGCGGCGGCGGAGAAAAGCGCAATTGACACGGTTATCGTTCCGGGCATGGCGTTTGACAGGCGGGGGAACAGGCTGGGGCACGGCGCCGGGTACTACGACAGATACCTTTCCGGCACGAAGGCGCGGAAGCTCGGGCTTTGCTACGACATAAATCTGCTTGAAAGCCTCCCCTGCGGGGAGACCGACGTTGTTATGGACGCGGTGCTGACACAGTCGGAGACGGTTTGTCCGGTGAAGTGATATATAACGGGTCAGACCGATAAATTTAAATGGAGGTAGTATTTGCCGTTATTATAGCTGCGGTATAGGGGCGAATATTCATTTGTAATGGCTAACACAAATATCCCAAATCCTCAGTCGAGGGAAGGTAAAGGCACAAAAAAGAGAAGAAATAAAAGAAGCGCCGGATGCCTGGGCGCGATGATTTATTTTCTCTGTGTTATAGGCGTTTCGGTTTTTCTGGCGGGCTTTGGCTGGATGTGCGCTGACGACATGCTGGCGCTCACAAAGGACGAAAACGACTACACGATAACAGTCAGCGAGACCGACTCGGTTTCAGACGTCGCCGGGAAGCTGAAGGAGCTTGGAGTAATAAAGTACGGGTGGCTGTTCAAGCTTTTCGGCGTGGTGTACAACGCCGATGAAAAGATAGACCCGGGAAGCTACGAAATAAATTCGATTATGGACTACAGGGCTCTTGTTTCGGCGATGAGAAACACCTCCTCCTACCGCTCCACGGTCTCGGTGACCATACCGGAGGGCTTCACCCTGGAGCAGGCAATCGAAAGGCTGGCGAACAAGGGGGTCAACACCGCCGAGGCGCTGCGTGAGGTCTGCTACGACTACGACTACGAATATTCGTTTACAGAGGAGCTGAAAAACGGTGAAAAGCGGCTTGAAGGCTACCTTTTCCCGGATACCTACGAATTTTACGTGAACGAAACCCCTGTGAGCGCGATAGGAAAGCTTCTCTCAAACTTCAATAAAAAGTTCACTGTCAGTATGCGGGAGCGGGCTGAGGAGCTGGGCTATACGGTAAACGAGATACTGACCATCGCGTCGCTCATTGAAAAGGAAGCCGCCGCCAAGGACGGCAACGAGGAGCGGGCGAAGATATCCTCCGTAATCCACAACCGCCTGAACAGCACGAATTATCCAAAGCTGCAAATTGACGCGACGATCCAGTATGTGTTGCCGGAGCGCAAGGAACGGCTGAGCTACGCGGACCTGGAGGTGGAAAGCCCGTACAACACCTATAAATACGAAGGGCTTCCGCCGGGACCCATATGCAATCCGGGGGAGGAAGCGATAAAGGCTGCGCTGTATCCGGCGTCAACCAAGTTCTATTTCTATGCCCTGACCGACGACGGCACCCACGAGTTCAGCAGAAACGCCGAGGAGCATCAGGCTGTGATCGACGCGAATCCGGGTGTGTACGGCGCGAGGAATTAGTATCTGTGAATAACCGGGTCATAATAAAAAACATTTTATGTTTTTTATTATGACCCGGTACAAAAAATAAAGCTACGACGGAGCTGACCCAAAATAGGGACAGCTCTGGATTTTTGATTGTGAGGCAAGCATGGAAAAGACGAAAGGGGTTGAGCTGCTCTCGCCCGCGGGGGATATGGAGAAGCTTATAATGGCGGTCAGTTACGGGGCGGACGCGGTCTACATGGCGGGCGAGGAGTTCGGGATGCGGGCGGCGGCGGGAAACTTTGCGGGCGAAGAGATGGAGAAGGCGATAGCTTATTGCCATTCGCGGGGGGTAAAGGCATACGTGACGCTTAACATAGTCGCCGCCAACGGCGAGATAGAACGCATAGGCGCTTACGCTGAAAAGCTTTACAGGTACGGCGCGGACGCCGCAATCATCTCCGACCCCGGGGTTTTCAGCGTTGTGAGGGAGCGGGCTCCGGGGCTGGAGCTTCACATGAGCACACAGGCGGGGGTGGCAAATTACAGGGCGGCGCGCTTCTGGTATGAGCTGGGGGCGAGACGGGTCGTGCTCGCAAGGGAGCTGAGTCTTGACGAGATACGCGAAATCAGGGCAAATACGCCGCAGGACCTCACGCTTGAGTGCTTTGTACATGGCGCGATGTGCGTGTCCTTCTCGGGAAGATGCCTGATCTCCAGCTATATGGCCGGCAGGGACGCCAACCGGGGGGAGTGCACCCAGCCGTGCAGGTGGAAATACTACCTGCGTGAGGAGAAGCGGGAGGGCGAATACTACGAGCTTGAGGAGAGCGCGGAGGGCACATACTTCTTCAATTCCAAGGATTTATGCACGGTAGACTTTCTTGATAAAATTATCGAATGCGGCGTCGGAAGCCTGAAAATAGAGGGCAGGGCAAAGAGCGCGTATTACGCCGCGGCTGTCACCGGCGCGTACCGGGGCGCTCTGGACGACCTGCTTGCCGGACGCGGGCTTGACGGCAGGTGGAGGGAGGAGCTTATGAAGGTGAGCCACAGGAGATACTGCAACGGCTTCTTCTTCGGAAAAGGCAGTGAATCCATGCAGCATTACGGCGATTCCTCCTACATAAGGGAGTGGGACATATGCGCCTTTGTCACGGGGCGGGACGGCGACAGATCGGTGCTTTTGCAGAAAAACCGATTTTCCTCCGGCGAAGAGGCTGAGCTTCTTTCGCCGGACGGAAGGCTTGCGAGCTTTGTTATAGGCGAAATCCTGCACGATGGAGAGGTCACGGCTACGGCGCTGCACCCACACTCGGAGTACACGGTGAAGCTACCCTTCGACCCGCCGGAATACTCGATAATCAGAAAACAAGTATCGCAAAATATAAAATAATAGAAATAAAACGACCTCCATTTTTTGCTGTCAATGTGGATAATATTATATTATATCGAGTGGATAAATATACCACAACGGCGTGCGCAATCAGGGTATAATAACCGCAAGCGGTTATTATACCCTGATTAGAATTTATATACCATTACGGCGTGCGCGCCTATGGCATAACATGAAGTTCGGCGGCAATATGTCAAACCCCTAAGTGAAGAAGAAACGATAAAAACGGGGCTGTTCTGGCGCGAAAGAACGTACAAGACCCTGCCCGCATGATTTTATAAAAGCAGGGCGTCGAGTACGGCGCAGCAGTCTACGCCGGTCTTTCCGTTTATGGGAACCAACGCTGTTGGGGCGCTCCGTCTGTTATGGGGTACGGACAATTTGTCCAAGAGGGCTGCTACCTATATTTCTCCACCCGATCATCCTCGATGACGCCGCTCCAGTTCATACCAAAGGCGAAATCATAAGTGTTGCCGCAGGCGTCGGTGTAGCAGAGCATGTCACGTCCAATATCCTCTAGCTGCATTTCCACCGTCAGCATATCCTTGGGCATTTGGAAGGGCAACAGGGCGGAGGGTTCGTTCCTGCCGGTCAGCGTCATCAGCACCGCGTCGCTGGTCACGCCGCTGAAGGTGGTAACAATGGCGTCCGCGAAGGGCTCAAATTCCGCGGGAACGACTGGATTCGATAGTTGAAGCACCACGATGACGGGCTTGTCGCCCATTTCCTTTTTGACCCGGATCAATGTATCCAGATCATATTTGTTATAGGTGCGGCAGGATTTGCCCTGATAGGACCAGTTGTCGCAGTCTATGCCCGTATGCCCTGAAGCAATGCTCTTGACCCGCGCGTAGTCGGCGGTATAGTCGTTGTATTGCAGCGAGATCGGGACAAATTCCTTCTGCTCCGTGTTGTACCCGCTGCCGCTATGCGGACCGTCCATATAGACGATGGCGCAGTCGGCTCCCTTCGGCGTCTGCGCGATCTCGAAGTATTCGGCGGCCTTGTCCATGTCGATGGGTTTCCGGTATTGCACAGGGGGGATTTCGCCGGTGCGCAGCGGCACGCCGCCATACCCTTTGTCCGCGATATAGACCTTGCGGCCTTTCAGCGGCAGGATGTTCCCCTTGTTTTTGAGCAGAACCACGCTTTTGAGTTGGGCCTCGAACCCCTTTTGCATGAATGCGTCGCAGCCCACCAGCGCCTCCGATGCCAGGGGATCGAGATACGGGTCTTCAAACAATCCCAGCTTGAACAGGTAGGTCAGGATACGGGTGGCCGACGCCTCGATCTGCTTGCGCATCCACTGAGCGCCGTGTTTCGCCACGCCGATGGCATAACCCCCGCGCACCACCTCGACGTCGCCCAGCCCGCCGAACCAATCGATGTTGGCCTCGATCAGCTTGGTCACCCGTTCCGCCGCGGTGTTGTGCTCCATGCCCCAGTTCGAGCCTATGTCGGCGGTCACGCCGAAGTCGGTGCAGGCGATGCCTTCAAATCCGCAAATCTCACGCAACAAGGTGGATGCAATGAAATGGTTAAAGCTTGCGCCGTTATTCTCATTGTTTTCCTTGTCCTCTCCCCAGATCACGTCGTAACAGGTCATGATGGAGGCGGCCTGCCCGGTGGGACCATCCAGCTTAAACGCGCCCTCGCTCCAGGGTCTGATCCGTCCCATCAGATTGCCGCCGGGGTATACGTTATATTTGCCGTACCAGGAATGGGATTCGCGGCCGCTCTCGCCCATGGAACCCGGCCAGTGCTTAGCCATCGCGAGGATGCTGTCCTTGCCCCAGCCGTCGGCAATCGGGTTATCCGACGTTTGGTGACCGTCGCACACCGCCCGCGCCATGTCCGCCGAAAGGGTTAAATCCTCGCCGAAGGTGCCGCCGAACCGATTCCAGCGCGGATCGGTACCCGGATCGATCTGAGGTCCCAGGTCGATGCCGATACCCAACGCCCGGTACTCCCGACCCGCGATACGCCCGAACGCATACGCGATTTTCGGATCAAACGTCGCCGCAAGACCGAGGGTGCCCGGCCACAGCGATATTTTGCTCTCTCCGTAGGAATCATTGTGCGTGTCGGCGGTATTTCTGGGGTTGGTGCTGAAAGAGGCGGGGATACCGAGAGCGGTGCTCTCCGCCACGGCCTGGATATTATTTTGCAGCCGGGCCGCGATTTCCGCACTCTCAACCGCCGAGAGCAGCCAGAAGCGCATATGGTGATTGAGGATGAGGTCGCGCTGGTCATCGGTGGGCTGTGTCAAATCCGCGTTGGGCTTCTGAGGGGAGCGGTTTATGATAAACTGGAGCATGGGGTTGTTGGCCAGCCGTTCCGGCGTTATTTTGACCACCACCTGAGCCATGCCGTGCAGCATCAGCCCCAAGATGTCGTCATCCGTCATCTTCCCGACCAGGTCGGCCACCCGGTCTTCGACCGGCAACCGCCAATCCTCGTAAGGATCGAGTACGCCGTTTTTATTCAAGTCCTTAAACGCGTATCCGTCCTGCTCGATTAAAGGGATGCTGTTGGAATCGGACAGGGACAGCGCCGCTCCGTTTGCATTTTCAACGATGATGTATCCGTCCTTTTCTTGCGTTGTGTACTGTGCCATTTGTCTTCTCCTTTGCTATCATAAATAGTCATTGTTGCTTTAAATGTTCGCGGTCATCACCAGCAGGGCATCCTTGCGCTCGGCTCGCAGCATGGCCGCGAAGTTCATCCGGGGCATCGGCAGCGACCAGCGACCCTCCACCGGGCGCGCGTCTTCGTCCAACACGGTGTATTCTCCGGTCTCCGGGTCAAACCAGCGAACCAGATAGCTGGAATACTGGAGCGTGGTGACGGTGGCGGCCCGCATGGAGCTTGCGCTGAAATAACCCACCACCGTGCTCATATCGTCGTTGGCGGTAAAAAGCGCCTGCCCGCGCAGATTGAGCACGCCGCCCTTGGAACGGTCGCCCGTGAGAAAGTCTATCGGACGCAGCGTATGCCATTGCACGCTTTCATAAAATTCCCGGAAAAGCGTCATTTGATTGGCGCCGGGCAGCATGAGACCGTCCCACCATGCCATATCGCCCCAACCGATGCCGCCCACGCCGGCCTCCCACTGAAGCTCCCATACCCCGTTGCAGCCATAGGTATATCCGCAGCCGCCGCATTGCAGATTGCTGTACGCCAGCCGCCGGATCATATACGGCGTCATGGTGCGCGGATACAGCTCGGTCGAGCGCGCGCCTTCGTAAAACCCTTCGCTCTCCACAAGTGGGCAGGCGGGATGATCCCGCCGGAAGTCGGAATACATGTTGTAGTACATGTCAAAATCGCCGTGTCCGGCCTGGCTCATCGCAAAGTCGTACCATTTCTCGCCCTGGTAGATGGCTGGGAAGGGCCGGTCGGTGGCCAGATGGACGGATTGCAGGTTGTGATAGCCGTCCCAGCGCTCCACCTCAAGGGCGACTTCCCGCCACATATCCTCCATCGGCTTGCTCTGGTCGGGGGAATAGCCGGGTACTTCGCCCGCCAGCGTCCAGATAATGGGATACGCGCCATAGCGGGCGACAAGGTATTTGGCAAGCGGCCTATATCGTTCCACCCCGCCGTTGAAAATCTCTGTTCCCCACGCAAAGCCCACCGCGTTGACCAGCCCCGCGTCGGCGATGTATTGCATTTTGGGTTCAATGTTGGTGTTGAAAAACTCGAAGCTGGGCATCAGCCCATGTTCGGTTTCCAGCAAATATTCATGGTTGAGGCCGAACATGCCAGGATCTTTGCCGTCGCGGAAGTTGCTTTGATAGACGGTGAATTTCTGCTCCACCCGCTTATCCACACACGCTTTGAACTGGCTTTCATACAGCGGGCAATTGGACTCGTCATACTTCTCCTCTGTGATAAAGGTCCAGTGGGTGTCGCCCAGCCAGAAAAACGGCGTGCCGTCGGCGTGCGCCAGATAGCGCGCCTGCGGACCCACCTTCAAAAAACCGTGCTTGTAGATATCGTGCGGCCCGGCATAGGGTTTGCACGCCACCATACCGGCGGTCTCGAAGCCAACGTTACCGTCGCTTGCGCATGTTTTATATGACCATGTCCCGGCGCAGGCGGGGGAAAAGCGGATAATCCATTGGTCGCCGCCGTTCCAGAAGCCCAGCAGCGTAAGGGTTTCACCGTTCGGCCCGGTAAACTCGCCGGTCACATCCACGTCGAGCATCGGGTTTTTGTAGCTGTGCGTGCATTCGATCAGAATATCTATGACGCGCCATGTTTCGGTTTCAAGCATAATAGTGCCTCCTGCTATTTTTAGTTCACTTCATTTTACAGCGGCTCAGCCCTCGTCCGGCGGACCGATTTTATCCCGCAACGCGATCGGCGCCGAATTGATTCGTCCGCGCGGCGCCGCAGCCTCCGGGCAAACGGGACGCCGAGCCACAAGTTCAGTCCGTCGCTTGAGACGCCCCGCACCTTGCCTTTGGTTGTTTGAACGATCAAGTTTTCCGCGATAACCTCTGTTTTGCCACTTATTGAGGCAGCTTAAAATTGCCGGTTGGGTTTGCTGGCGCTCTCCCCAAAGACCGTGAAATTCAAAAGACCCGGCGTGACGCCCTTGGGCGCGCCCAGGATGCGGATGCGGGCGCGGGTACAATCCACCGGATCGAACGTGCGGTAATCCACAGCCAGATCGACGGTATTTGTTGAAGCGTCCACCACCGTGATCCATTCCTCGGTTTGGTTGTCTCTCGCAACCTCGACAACATACTGATAGGCTCCCGGATGGACGCCCTTCTCAAAATGCAGACCGATATCCTTCCATAGGATTCGGACGGCGCTGGCTATATACCGACCCATAAACGCCACAGCCAGCTCGGGGGCTTCGTCACCGGGCGCGGGCTGCCACCATGTGTGCAGCGCCTCGTCAATGGCGTTGAGCGAACGGTGGCCGTCCTTGTACGACGACACCTTCGTGGGTTTGAAAATGGTCAGCGGGACCAGTTCGGTGGCGTTGCCCAGTTCGGGACGCTCCAGCACGCCGGGTTTCCACTGGGGCACGGCGCAGCCGGTCTGCGAGAAGAAATTTCCGTCTTTATCGAATCCGGCGGGATCCATCGCGATGCGGCGTTCCATCGCGCTGTCGATGTAGACCGGGATGGTATAGAAAATCCACAGGGTGTCCTTCGGACCTTTGACCACGCCGCCGTGACCGCCGCCCTTGATGAGCCCCTCCCGGGAGCAGGACACGGGGTTGTTTGGCTGGAGCTTGAAGTCACCCAGCGGACTGTCGCAGACATAACAGCCCATGGCATAGCTGTAGTATTCCGTACCCGAGCAGGAATACAGCAGATAGTATGTATTGCCGTTTTTGACCATCCAGCTGCCCTCGACAAAGCCCATCGACCAGTCCTCATTCGAAGAGCCATACCGCTCCCACGGATACCGACCGTTGAACGCGATCAGTTTTTTGGGGAAGGTGATAACCCGGTTGGGCTGCGCAGGATCCAGTTCGGCGCCGAAAATGGCGCTGCCCAGCCCGAAGTACAGATACAGCCTGCCGTCGTCGTCGGCAAAGATCATGGGGTCGGCGCAGGAGAATTCCCGACCGTCCTCCAGCGTCCACTCGCCCAGCCGAGTCCACGGTCCGATGGGGCTGTCGGCCACGTGCAGCGGTACGCCGTTGGCGGTGGCATAGTATTTGCCGCGGCACTCCTCAACGGTGGGGGCCATCGGGGCGGAGATGGGCATCCAGGTGGGTTCGTGGTGAGGAGTCCAGTTGACAAGGTCGTCCGACGAATAGATCACGCCGCAGGTTGGGTACAGATACCATTTGCCCTCGAAGAAATAGGGGGAGGGGTCGGCGGTGGCCCGGATGTCGTTTTCGGACTGGCATCCATAACCGGGGGCAAAGATTGCGCTCATCATATTATTCGTCTGTGTTGTCTCCCCATGAAAGATGGATTCGGAATAGACGGTTTTGCCCTTCCTGCCCCAGGGATCGGGGCGGTTGGCCATCATTTCTTCAGGGGTCAGTTCGGCGGATGTTTCCCGCAGCGACTGTAAATTGGGATAGTCCGGCAGCACGATGGGGTTACAATAGGTGTCGTGAATAGTTCTTTTCATGTTGAGTATCATTCCTTTCCGATGCTATCCCCCGCTGGAGGCGGGGGATAGCAATTCGTTCAATATATATGGCTACCGCACCATCCAACGATCAAGCGCGGCTTGGTAATGCCGAATGGAGTTTTCGATGCCGATATTTTTGATCCAGTCGACATACTCGTTCCAGGTGGTATCGTTCAGCTCTTTGTGTCCCACGATGACCGCAACGATGAATTCTTCCACGTAGGTTTCTACGTCCCCGATGATCGTGCGGTGATCCGCGGCTTCTTCGTCGGTAAGCGAGAGGTTTGGCAGTACCCAATCGCCCGAGGCGCTCTCCATCCAGATATCTTCACCGGCCACTGTCTCGGGTTCATACTGGTCAACCTCACGAATCCACATATAATAAGCGCCGTGAGTAGAGTCAGATATCATACCGACGAGGTCGTTGAAGGAATAGTCGGGATCGTTGTTCATTGCCTCGGTGTAGTGCGGAATGCCGTCGCCGCCCAATTCCCAGTTTACGCCCTCTTCGCCGTAGTTGAGGATGAACGCGATCTCCTCGGTATAACGGGCGTCAAGCCACTTCACGCAGAGCTCAGCCACATTGCGGCTCACCGCCCCGGTGGTTGGGAAAATAATCGTTGTACCTACAAGGTCGTTGACCCGCCGGAAATGGCTGATGGAGTTGCCGTCCTTGGAGGGGATCCGAGCAGATTCCCACCGGAAGCCGGGATCAGTTTGCAGAGACCGGGCTATTTCCCTGTAGGTATAGAGAGAATCTTGAGAAGCGCCCGCCTTACCCGATACGATCGCGGATAACTCGTCGGCCGGGTTTGCCACAGAAAACCAGTCTTGATAAAGCAGCCCCTCGGCACTCCACTCGACCAGCATGGCGAGATATTCTCTGAATCCATCCTCGATAGGTCCATATTTAACAATGCCATCTTGATTGTAGAAGGAGTTGCCTACGCCATATCCGCTGATCATACCAAAGCCGTACGCATTGTGGATCTTGCCGTTGATTCCGCCAACGCCCGGCCAAAACGACCCGGCGACGCCCAGTTCATCTCTAAACGCGATCAGCATGTTTTTCCAGTCGTCGTAGCTTCTGGGGGAGGCGATGTTCAGATCCTCCAGCCAGTCGGCACGTACCATCGGACCGATAAACGCGGGTTGCTCGCCGCTTTGTATGTTGGAAAAGAATACAGCTCCCAAGTCGGTGGTGGTTAGCTTTCGGATAAGATCGTTACCCTGACGTAAGCCGTCAAAGGTGGGCGCAAGATTCAAATAGGGGTTTGCGTCAATGAAGACGCCGTCGGCAATCGCCCTGTCAATGCCGCCGACATAGGTGGTATCCATCGCGAAGATCATATCGGTATAGATTCCGGAGACCACCATGAGATTGAATAACTCGCTCTCATTGATCCGGGCAACACAAGTCCAGTCGATATGGACGTTGGTCTTCTCCTCAATAAGCTGATAGCATATCATCTCGTTGGGGTCGGTGAGGAAGGTCGAGGACCAGGAGCGCCATATGGTCAGGGCGGTGGATTGGTCCACTAAGGGGAAGCGGGCTGCGGGTTGGTCGTCCCCGGAGGGGGTGGGGGTGGCACCCGGCGTTGACGTCGGCGGAGTCGGGCTTGCCGTGCCTGAGTCGCCGCCGCAGCCCGCGAAAAGACCGAAGGCCAGCAGCACCGCCAACGCAAGTGACAACACTTTTTTAGTTTTTGACATAGTTTTCTCTCCTGATATAAATAAATTATCATGTACGCAACAAGGGGTTGCGTACACAGACACCCATATAATACAATATTATGGAAGGATTGACAAGGACAAATTTAAACAAAGTGTCGAATTTCTGACAGAGATGCGAATGATGTGGGATTGCAAAAGATGTGCAGGGAAAATATTATGAAGAATGGCAAAAACCGGATTGGGGCAGATAAATAAAAGGAGGGTATGGCAGAACTTATGATTAGGTAAAAAATCTGCTTAAAGACCATAACAGTCAGTGAAACGGCTTGAAAACCATAAAATAACTTGAAAGAAAGCAAGGTGTATGCTATAATTATTTCAAATAGGAAAATGGAGAAAGTTAATGAACGATAATCTGATTGAAGATAATTTTCGAAAACTCAGGGAACAATTTGGAGACGAATACGATGAATTTGAACCGATTCTTCTACAATCAAAGACGTTTTCATAGAACTCCCACAAGAATAATCAATAGGAGGCAACCCCAATGCCAGAACATACAATCAATCTGCAATGGGACTCAGAAGCCACTGTATGGATTGCAACAAGCGATACTATATCAGGCTAGTCCTAGAATCCGGTTCCCTAGATGCGCTTATAGAACGCGTCAGATATGCGATTCCGGAACTTTTGGAGCTTAACGGAAATGACAAAGATGCCATGTCGGATTGTTTCCGCTCAGAGCGCCATGAACAGATATATCTAAATGGCTGAATATGAAAAGAAAGTCCGTGACATTCTCAAAGAGAATAACTGTTGCTTTGAGCGTCGAGGCAAAGGAGATCCAATGCTCACATACACAATTATAGCAGGTGTCAACGGTGTCGGCAAATCCAGTTTAACAGGCGTTCTGAAAGCTGAAAGAAATGACCTGGGATACATCATAGACGTTGATAAAATAGCCGTAGAAAGCAAGATAAACGCCTTAGACGCTGGCAAAATAGCATTAACCAAGATAAACGATTATCTATCAAGAGAAATTTCATTTTCTCAAGAAACAACTTTATCGGGTCAGCGCACAGAAAAGACTGTCAAACTTGCAAAAGAAAAAGGATACACAATCCGTATGTTCTACATTGGACTAAATACTCAAGACGAAAGTATAAAGCGTATTCAAAACCGCGTAGAAAAGGGCGGACACAATATACCCAATGACGATGTAGATCGCCGTTTTAATAAACGCTTTGATAATCTGTTAAAAATTCTTCCTTACTGCGATGAAGTAAATTTATTTGACAATGAAAATGGATTTATTGAAGTAGGGGAGTATAAAAACGGTGAGTTAATTCCTAAAGGAGAATATAAACCAGCTTGGATGAAGGAATTGGCAAGAGAATTGCAAATTAAATAAAAGATTGAAAATCCTTTCGCGCCGGCGGAATTATTTTGCCGTTTACAGGCAAACTATAGTAATACTAAACGCCTGTGAATATTGCGAAAGGATACGGAATTATGGATAAGGGAAACTCGCCCGCGGAGCAAAGCGCGGACATTGAGCAAATAAAGGAATTCGGGTCGATAACAACCGAAAGCCCGGGCAACAGCATCCACTGCATCGTCATCGTCGGACAGATAGAGGGGCATCAGGTGCTGCCCGCCCACAACAAAACGACCAAATATGAGCATGTTCTGCCGCAGCTTGCGGCTATTGAGGAAAGCCCGGATATAGACGGGCTGCTGGTGCTTTTGAACACAGTCGGGGGAGATGTGGAGGCGGGGCTTGCCATTGCCGAGCTGATAGCGGGGATGAGCAAGCCTACGGTGTCGCTGGTGCTGGGCGGCGGACATTCGATAGGCGTGCCGCTTGCCGTGGCGGCGAAGTGCTCGATGATAGCGCCCTCCGCCGCGATGACAATCCATCCGGTGAGGATAAACGGCGTAATTATAGGGGTGCCGCAGACCTTTAACTACTTTGAAAAGATGCAGGAGAGAATCGTCAAATTCATAACCGAAAACTCGAAGGTGAAGGAAGAGGTATTTAACGGGCTTATGCTCAAAACAGGGGAGCTCGCGGCGGATGTGGGCTCTGTGATCTACGGCGAAAAGGCTGTGGAAATCGGGCTTATCGACAGGCTGGGCGGGCTTTCCGACGCGTTAAGGGAGCTGCACAGGATGATAGACCTGAAAAAGGAGGAGAGGGGGGAGAGCGGTGCTGTACACAGTGATGCCGGAAGATATGATCTTCAATGATTCCCAGCCGGTATACCGGGAGGAGGTCAGAGACGGGGCGACGCTGGTGTGGAGATGTGACGGCGGCGAGCGCGTCCTCAGCAGGGTGATCTCAACGAGGCTGGGGGATTACCTGAAATACGAGGTCACATAAAGCCGCATATTTGCCTTGCTTAAAGCATAATATGGGGTGTATGTCCAATATATCAATTTGACATAACATAGACTAAATAAATTGCTAAAATAACCGCATATATTCAACGGTTATTTCAGCAATTTAAAATCTATGATAATGCAATTTGCTATAGGGATATGCGCTCCGTATTTTTTTATTTCAAAAAAATATAAGCAAATTATAGAAATAAAGCGGATATTATGTTAATATACTGATGATTGCCATTACGGCGACCAATTCTTAAATGGAGAGTAATATTTTGACTGTTATTTATTCAATTTTGCTTGGGTTGATTCAGGGACTCACCGAGTTTTTGCCGGTGTCCAGCTCGGGGCATCTTGTTTTATTTTCCAACCTGTTCGGTCTTGTGGACGCGGAGGAGACAAACCTGTTTTTCGACGTTTTGCTGCATTTCGGCACCCTCATTTCAGTGTGCATAGTTTATAGATATGAGATTCTCAGTATGCTGAAGGGTTTCCTTGCCCTGTTCGGGGGAAGAGCCTCAGCCGCGAATGAGGACAGGTCGGAGCAGAGAAGCGCTCAGCGGATGATAATGCTCATCGTCGTCGCAAGTCTTCCACTTCTCGCGGTGTATCCGTTTAAGGGATGGCTTGAGGGCATACGCAGGATCCCATGGCTTGTGGGGGTCGCGCTGCTCGTGACCGGGCTTTTGCTCTTTATGAGCGACAGGTGGCAGAAGGGCAGAAAAACGGAAAAAAGCGCGTCCTTTTTAGACGCGGCTGTTATCGGTCTTATGCAGGCGGTCGCGGTCATACCGGGGCTGTCACGCTCAGGCTCAACCATTTCGGTGGGGCTGTTCAGGGGCTTTAAGAGGGAGTTTGCCGTCAACTTTTCATTTTTGATGTCCCTTCCGGCTGTCCTTGCCGCGACTGTGGTAAGCCTTGTCGGCGCTGTTTCGGACGGGGGGATAAACCCGGTCCTTATTCCGTACTACATAACCGGATTCCTGGTTTCGGCTGTGACCGGCTTCTTTGCGATAAAGCTTGTCAAGTATATCACCGACAAGGGACGCTTCGGCTTCTTTGCGTATTATTGCTGGATAGCGGGCGCCGTCACCATAATATCCTCGATTGTCACAAAGGCGGCAGGATAAGTATAAGCATCAAAGGGCGGGAGGAAGTCAAAAATGGCGGGAACAAAAAAAGCCGCGCCGGCGAAGAAGAAAGCAGCGCCAAGGGGCGGAGCCGCGGCAAAGCAGGGGAAGAAGCCGGTCCGGCGTGAGGTCGGCAGTACGGTATGCTTCTTTCTTGCCGTGTTTTCAATACTTTGGCTGTGCAACGTCAAAGCCATATTCATCGATATGGTGTACGGGACCTTGAGCGGAATAATCGGCTTCGGAAGCTATTTGCTGCCGGTTTCGCTTTTGGCGGCGTGCGTTATTCTCCTGTTCCACAGGGGAAACCCTGTCAGGCTTAGGGTGGTAAGCGTCCTTGGGATAGCCTTTCTGATGGGGGCGGTTTTGCACCTGTTTATAGACGGGAACGTGTATTCGGGCGGGTGGAAGACGGTATCCCAGCTGATGGAAACGGGGAGGGCATTGAAAAGCGGGGGAGTGTTCGGCGGACTTGTCGCCATAGGCGCCGAGTATATCTTCAGCCGCATAGGCGCGTCCATCCTTTTGATAGTGGGCACGGTGATATTGGTTTTCATAGCGTTTAAAATCTCGGTTATCGACATATATGAATATTTCTCCAAGAGGGAGAAGCCGGAGTATATTCCGCGGGAACCGGCGGTTAAAGAGGAAGCCCTGCCCAGAGCGGAGAAAAAGCAGGAGGCAAGGCGTCCCGTGATAGATATCCCGCTGGACGACAAGCCGGGAAAGGAAAAGAAACGGGAGGAAAAGCCGGAGAGGCAGGAGACGCTTTTAGCGAAGCGTCCCGAGCACATAAAGCCGCCTGACGAGGTTCTTGCCCAGCCGGTTCGGGAGGAGAGCGCCGCGGAAACAGTGCGGCAGGCGCAAAGCCAGCCTTCGGACGCCCATGAGGGCTACACCATCAGCGGCATACCGGTGGAAAGGCACCGCCCGAGAGGCTCAGCCGCCGCTATCCCTGAGACGGAAAGCACAGCTCCGGCGGACATGTCGGAGAAGGACAGGAGAAAAGACGAGGAGATAAAAAAAGAGGTGTCGGAGAGCCTGACGCAGGCGGCGGGGTCGCAGGGGACGGGAAGCTACATATATCCTTCGCCCGACCTTCTCGCCGAGCCGAAGGGGGTAAACGTCACCGGGGTTGAGGAGGAGCTGAAAACAAACGCCCAGCGGCTGACCGACACAATAAAGAGCTTTGGCATAGAGGCGAGGATCATCAACGTCACAAGGGGTCCCAGCGTGACCAGATACGAATTGGAGCTTGACCGGGGCATAAAGCTGACAAAGCTGACCGGGCTTTCGGACGATATAGCGCTGTCGCTTGGCGCGAGCAGCGTGCGTATAGCGCCGATACCGCACAAGGTGGCGGTTGTGGGCATAGAGGTTCCCAACAAGATAGTTACAACGGTATACATGCGGGAGCTTATCGAATCAAATGAGTTCAGCAAAAGCGGAAGCAAGGTTTCCTTCGCCCTGGGCAAGGACATAGGGGGGGAGGCCATAGTGGGAGACATCGCCAAGCTTCCCCACATGCTTATTGCCGGAACCACAGGCTCGGGCAAGTCGGTGTGCATGAACTCGCTGATCATCAGTATGCTTTACAAGGCGTCGCCGGACGAGGTGCGGCTTATAATGATAGACCCCAAAATGATTGAGCTGAACATGTACAACGGTATTCCGCACCTGCTTATTCCGGTGGTCACAGACCCCAAAAAGGCTTCGGGGGCGCTGCAATGGGCGGTTTTTGAGATGATGCGGAGATACAAGCTGTTTGCCGAGACAAACGTGCGTGACATATTTGCCTACAATGAGCTTGCCGAAATGGAGGACGACGTCGAAAAGCTTCCCCAAATCGTCATTGTCATTGACGAGCTTGCCGACCTTATGCTGGTTGCGGCAAAGGAGGTCGAGGAGTCGATATGCCGCATTGCCCAGATGGCGCGCGCCGCCGGGATGCATCTGGTGATAGCGACGCAGCGGCCGTCCGCCGACGTCATCACCGGAATTATGAAGGCGAATATTCCGTCGAGAATCGCGTTTGCGGTCGCGTCCCAGCTTGAAAGCCGCATAATCCTTGACACCACAGGGGCGGAAAAGCTGGTCGGCAAGGGCGACATGCTCTTTTTCCCGCTGGGCTCGGGAAAGCCGCAGCGCATACAGGGCTGCTTTATCACCTCGGGGGAGGTGGAGAAGGTGGTCGGCTTCGTGAAAAAGAGCGGGCAGCTCGACTACTCCAAGGAGGTAATCGACCACATAGAGAAGGCGGCTTCGGGCGAGAAATACGGGGACGGGGGAAGCGACGACTCAAATGACGCCATCGACGAGGTATTTACCCAGGCGGTGGAAATTATTCTGGAAACGAGCCAGGCTTCGGTTTCCATGCTGCAAAGGCGGTTAAAGCTGGGATACGCTCGGGCGGCGCGGCTTGTCGACCAGATGGAGGCGCGGGGGATCGTGGGACCCTTCGAGGGCGCGAAGCCGAGGCAGCTGCTTATAACCCGAGGCGAATGGGAGGAAATGAAGCTGCAAAATCCGCAGTATCAATAGTATCAGTGAATAGTTTGCATATATAGATTAAATTGGCGTCGAATTTTGTCAATGTGTAAATTGACTTTTCGGTCTTATACTGATATATTAATTTTCGGGCTTGTTCAATTTTAATCAATATAATTTCAAATTGGTTCCAATTTAGGAGGGAAAGATGAAAAATCTTTCAAAAAAGTTAATTTTTTTGATTTGTACGCTTGCGCTTTTCTGTGCGTTTTCGCTGTCCGGCTGCGGAGAAAGCGATGAGACGCCGGCCGGCGACGCTCCGGGCTTTGGGAAAAGCGACCTGTATCTCGTGATTGGCGGGACGAAATACTACTGCGACCGCGATATAAACGATATTATTTCGACCTTTGGAGAGGACTACGAATACTCGGAGGCAATATCCTGCGCGTATGACGGTCTGGATAAGACATACGGCTACGGTGATTTCGAGGTGCTTACATACCCCGACGGGGACAAGGACTATGTGCAGGAGATATATGTGTTTGGCGGCAGCGCCCAAACGTCGAAGGGCATAAAGCTGGGGGACAGCAAGGACGACGTGACAGAGCTGTACGGGGAAGGGAATGACACCGGATATCTGCTGACCTACGAGCTTCCGGCCTCTAACGAAAAAAGCGAGGGCGCTTCACTCTACTTCACATTTGACGGGGACAGGGTTTCCGCGATGGCGATAACGGCGGAGCAGCCGATAGAATAATTTATCAAACAAATAAGAAAGACCTGGGAAAGGCGCCGGCGTGTGGAGGGATAAGGCTTGTACAGACGAATACTTTGCGCGGCTTTTGCCGTTATTTTGACGCTGGCTTTGGCGGGCTGCCGGACGACGCCCGCGTTCTATATAGACAGCGAGGGTGTGTATTACCGCGGCGAGGACGGCAAAAATGTGACCGGCTTTTACGATATAGACGGCGGTACATATTACTTTTATGGGGACGGAAGGCGCGCGGGTACGGAAATAATAACCGTGGAGGGAGACACGTATTATCTGCTCGACGGGGTTGTGCAGAAGGGCTGGCAGACAGTCACGACCCGGGGGGAGAGCGCGGTCTACTATTTTGACGGCGAAGGAAAGGCGTTGAAGGGGGACTACAAAATCAACGGCGCCCCCTACTCGTTTGACGGGGAGAGCGGGAGGCTGCTGACAAATGCCGCTGACGTATCGGCGGCGCCGACCCCATCGTCGTCGGCGCTGCCGACCCCATCGTCGCCGGCGCTGCCGACCACGCCGGAACCGTCGCCGACGGACACTCCGCAGCCCCCGGCTTCACCCACAGCGCCGCCGTCCCCCTCGCCCAAAGCGGGGAACAGCGCCGCGGTCGGAGAGCTGACGGGGGTTGAAAAGCTTGACAGCGAGGTCAAAAAAATTATAGATGAGGTCTGCGACGCAAAAAAGGACGGGGAGTACAACTCGGGGGAGCTGTTCGACTGGATGGTCGAGCAGCTGAAATACAAATACATATCGGTCGATCTCAGCGACGGGTACACGGATGAGCTGGTCCATGACCTTGCGGAGTACATCGTTTTGAACAGGCGCGGGTCGTGTGAGCACCAGGCGGCGCTGATGTGCGTTTTCAACACGCGTCTGGGCTACCCCTCCCAGGTCGTCAAGGGTGAGTTTTTGTCCGACGACGGGACGCAGTGGGTGGAGCACGCGTGGGTAATTTCGGAGATTGACGGCGAATATTACCACTTTGACCCGCTCTTCGGAAGAAACCACACAACAAGCCCGCGTTCGCATTTTATGAAAAAGGATAAGGACTTTGAAAAGCGGCACCGCTGGGAGCGTGCCGACTACCCGGTTTGCGAATAGCCGCCTTCGAATTCAAATATAAAAAATTGACAGGAGACAGCGCCAGTGTTTGTTCTCGAAAAAATAAAGGAATACGCCGCCACAGACAGGGCCGCGCTTATAAACAGGGAGGAGCGGCTTTCCTACGCTGAGCTGGAACGGCTCTCCAACTCCTTTGCGGAATATCTCCTTCGCCGGTACGGTGACGACAGGTCGCCGGTCGTCATATACGGGCATAAGGAGACGCTGATACTGCCCTGCATATACGGAGCCTTGAAGGCGGGACGCGCCTACGTTCCGATCGATATAACCGTGCCCGCCGACCGGGTGCGCCAGATAGCGGAGGATGTACAGTGCAGGGTGGCGGTGGATTTTTACGGGCTGGGACTGAGCGGCTGCGACATACTTTTAAAGGACGGGCTTTCAGATGCGCTGCACAGCGGAACGGGTAAGCCGATATCGGACAGCCTGTGGGTAAAGGGGGACGAACACGCCTACATACTCTTCACCTCCGGGAGCAGCGGCAAGCCCAAGGGAGTGCCGATAACCGCGAACAACCTTGAGAATTTGCACCGTGAGCTTATGCCGCGGATGGATATAAAGGCGGAGCCGGGAGTGATACTCAACCAGATATCATATTCGTTTGACGTGTCGGTGGTTTCGGTGTATATGGGAATATCCAAGGGCTTTACCCTATATACTATAGACAAGCAGATGGTGGAAAACCTGGGGGAGCTGTTCGAATTTTTTGAGAAGTCCCGGCTTTCCTACTGGGTATCCACCCCGTCGTTTGCTGAAATGTGTATTCAGTCGGACAGGTTTCGCGGCGACCTGATGCCGGAGCTTGAAAAATTCCTCTTTTGTGGCGAGGTGCTGACCCACAAGCTTGTGGATGGGCTGATGGCGAGGTTTGCCGGAGCTGAAATAATCAATACCTACGGACCTACCGAGGCGACGGTGCTCTGCACCGCGGTCAGCGTTACGAAGGAGATGGCGGCTGACGGACTGCAAATCCCGATCGGCTATCCGCTTGGGGAGGTTACGCTCAGGGTCGCGGACGAAGCGGGGGAGGAGCGCCCTTCTAGGGAGCAGGGGGAGTTGCTAATCATAAGCGACAATGTCGGACCGGGCTACTACAAAAGACCGGATCTGACCGAAAAGGCGTTTTTCACCGACGAAGCTACCGGCAAGCGGGGCTACAGGACAGGGGACAGCTGCTTTGAAAAGGACGGGCTTTACTACTACTGCGGCAGGCTGGACAATCAGATCAAGGTGAACGGGTTTCGCGTCGAGATCGAAGATATAGAAAACAACATGACAAGGGCGGAGAATGTCTCAAGGGCGGCGGTGATCCCTGTGGACGATGGCGAAAAGGTACAGTACCTGCACGCCTTCGTGCTTCTTCAGCGGAGCGACGGGCTCACACAGCTAAAGCGGGCGACGAAGATAAAGAACGAGCTTAAGGAGTTTTTGCCGTCCTACATGATACCGAGAAAAATTCAGGCGGTCGAATCCTTCCCCTTAAACACAAACGGCAAGGTGGACAAGAAGGAGCTCAGGAAGCTGCTGTAGCGGCAAAGCATGGGAGTACAAATTACTTGAGCAGAGGATGTAGATGAAAAGAAAATTGTTTTGTGAAATAAGTCCTCTCACGTATGCTATTTCGACAGGGAAAATGCGTATCATAAGGCACATAAAAGATTTACTTTCAAGGGCTGAATTTTCAAAGACAAAGGGTGAAGAGCTCCCGGTTGTTGTTTATCGGCATAACTCGCTCATACGGCGCAGGCTTGGCAATGTGGACATGCGGTTGCAGGAAAACAAGGCTGTCAATCTTTCTCTTGCCGCGCCCAGGCTTAACCGCATCCTTATCAGACCCAATGAAACATTTTCATTTTGGCGTCTCGCCGGCAGATGTTCGGCGCGCAAGGGTTATAAAGAGGGACTTACCATATCGTCGGGAAAGACCTCAAAAGGAATCGGGGGAGGGATGTGTCAATTCACAAATTTGATCCACTGGCTTGTACTGCACAGCCCTCTCGACATTACGGAGCACCACCATCACGACGGGATCGACATATTTCCCGATTATGGAAGACAGGTTCCGTTTGGCTGCGGCACGTCCATTGTATACAACTATCTGGATTATCAGTTTAAAAACAATACGGATTCCACATTTCAATTTATCTTTTATACAAACGGGACACATCTTTGCGGGGAGCTGAGGGCTTCAAAGCCTCAGGAGTTAAGCTATCACATCAGCGAGGAAGACGCGCATTTTGTTAAGCTAAGCGATGGATATTACAGAAGAAATAAAATTGTGAGGCGGGTTATAGACAAACGCACAGGCAATGAGCTGAAAAGTGAAATTATCAAGCAATCCAACGCAAAGGTATTATACAGTGAAGAGTTTATCAGCAAAGAGCTTTTGCGTGTATGACAGTATTTTGATAAGGAAACAACACGGATGATACCATTTGACGGGATAAAATTTTTCGTAGAAAAATTTAGAGGTAGAAGTTACGATGATACCATTTGACGGGATAAAATTTTTCTATGTACTCTCGGCGCTGCTGCTTCCGGCGGCGGTTCTGGGCTTTTTTCAGAAGCCGCGCAAATACTACGGAATGTTTGCGACGCTTGTTATGCTTGCGCTTATCTTCGGCACGGCGGCGCAGCGGGTCACCCTGCTGCTGTTTTATCTGTTGCAGCTGTTTTTGGCGCTTGCCTATTCAAAGCTGCGGAAAAAGAGCGATAAAAGGTACCTGCTCTGGATTTTTCTCGTTTTGTCCGCGGCGCCGCTGATTGTCGTCAAGCTGGGCGGGGTCATCGAGGGTCTCAGCTTCATACACCTCATGGGCATAAGCTACATGACCTTTCGGGCTTTGCAGGTGCTTATCGAAACATATGACGGGCTTATCGGGGAGGTGGACGCCCTCGATTTCAGCTACTTTCTGCTTTTCTTTCCGTCGGTCAGCTCGGGACCTATCGACCGCTACCGCAGGTTTAAGGCGGACGCCGATAAGGTTTATGAGAGGGCTGAATTCGCGGAGCTTGTCAAAAAGGGCGTGTGGAAGCTACTGTGGGGAGCGTTCTTTAATTTCGGGGTGTCCTCGGTTATATACTCCGGCTGGCTCATGCCGCTGCCCGGGGAGGGGCTTTGGAATACCGTGCTGTATATGTACGGCTACACCTTCTTCCTGTTTTTCAACTTTGCGGGCTACAGCCTCATGGCGATCGGCGCTTCCTACATACTTGGGATAAGGACGCCGGAAAACTTCAATCTGCCGTTCCTCAGCCGCGATATGAAGGACTTTTGGTCCAGATGGCACATGTCCCTCTCGGGGTGGATGCGCGACTATGTATACACCCGGTTTGTGATGGCGTCCATGAAGGGCGGATGGTTTAAGGACAAGAGGACCGGCTCCTACATCGGGTATGTGATAACGATGCTCACCATGGGGATTTGGCACGGTATAACCCCCGCATATATCGTATACGGCGCCTATCATGGGATACTCATGTGCGTAAACGACCTTTTGGACACAAGGTGGAAGCACTACAAAAGCCTGAAGAAAAATAAGGTATTTGAGGCGTTTTCGGTGATTATCACCTTCCATCTGTTCAGCTTCGGGCTTTTGATTTTCTCGGGGAGAATAGTATAGGGTGTGTTTGGTAATTGGTAACATGCACAAATGACGGGTCTTTTTCCGCACTTCCGCGTTAAATTTTTTTGCCAATAATCAATATTGCCCGCAAAAATTTGCCTTGAATGGCGAAAAAATCCCTCGCCATTGCGCATATTCCCAATTACCAAACACACCCTAGGTATGAAATCTTTAGTTTATAAAATCTATTTTAGGAGACGACGATGGAAGAAAAAATAATGGCGATATTAAACGATATTTGCGGGGCGGAGGAGGGTGAGCTTGAACCGGACACCGACCTCTTTGAGGAGGAGATACTCGATTCCTTCGGGGTTATAAGCCTCTTTGTCGAGATAGAAAAGCGGCTTGGGGTCAGGTTTGAGCCGACCGAGGTGGAGCGCGCGGAAATAGCGACCCCCGCGAAGATACTTAAACAGGTTTTGCTTAGAAAATAATACCAAGCTGCTGGTACAAGGAGATAATTTGGTGAGGAAGCTTGCGGTCGGCGCATTGGCGCTTTTAATATGCACAGTATTGCTGTTCGGGCTGTCCGGCGCGGTCATAGCGGGGACGGCGCCGGAGTACAAGCTGTCTGTCGGCGACGAAAACTACACCGAAAAGATAACCGGGCTTTACCTGGTCAAGGAGGCGGCAAGGTACGACTCCACCGTGACCATATACGGCTCATCCGAGCTGCGCACCTACAACATTTCGACCCATCCGGCAAACTTCTTCTCCGGGCTGAGGGAGGGCATACAGGTAAACCTGGTGGGCAGAGGCTCCTGCCAGTCCATCATACACGCCATGAGCATCGCCGCCAGTGGGGATTCGCTTGCGGGGAAGAAGGTCGTGCTTATAACCTCGCCGCAGTCCTTTGTCTATGGGGGTATCGCGCCCGACCTGTTTATGGCGAATTTTTCCGAGCAGCAATACCTCGAGCTGATGCTTGACGACACTGTGAGCGATGGGATCAAGGACTATATATCGAAGAGGATAACCGAGCTGTCCGGAGAATACGAGGCTATCACCGGGAAGAAGGGAGTCGGCGCTGTCGCGGAGACAATGGCGCGGGGGAGGATATCCTCCGGCTTTCTCGCTGAGACCGGGGAGCTGTTTTTCTCGCCGCTGTATAATTTCAGTAGCTTTTTGCTGAACCAGAAGGACAGGGTGCAGGCGGGAAGGGTGATATCCTCCGCGCCGGACGCGGATATGTCGGTGCTTTCGGCGGATAAAATCGACTGGGAAAAGGAAGAGGAGAAGGCGGTGGAGGATGCTGCCCGGATGACAAGCAACAATGGGTTCGGCATCCTGGACGATTACTACACAACCTACATCGGGCGGCGGCTGGAGGCGCAGAAGGACAAGGACAGGGAGCTTTCCTACAGCGTGTCGGAGGAATATGACGACCTGCGCCTGCTGCTTGAGGTCTGCAAGCTCAAGGGTATTGAGCCGCTGTTTGTCCATGTTCCCCTTCACGGCAGCTGGAGCGATTACACCGGCTTTGCCGCGGAGAAAAGGGAGGAATATTACAGCAATGTCAGGGATATCGTCACGGGATACGGGGTGGATATCCTCGACCTCACCGGATATGAATATGAGGAGTATTTCCTGTGCGACATAATGCATCTCGGATGGAAGGGGTGGCTTGAGGTTGATAAAGCAATTATCGAATACCATCGCAAGGGGTAAGGCATGGGTCAGCGGCCGCGTGTGGGCGCGGATAGCCTGCTATATGCTTATCGCGGCGGCGCTGCTCGCGGTATATCTGCTGTCCGACGGCGGGAAGATAGAATTTGTGTACAACGAGTTTTGACCGGTCTGCGCCGCCGGCTGCGGCGGTTTGACGAAGGTGAATAATAATGCTATAATTAAACTGGTATATCGATAGACTTCTTGCAAAACTCACTTTGTGAGTTTTGCGGCGGAAGCATTTTAAATGCTTCCGCGAACAAAACCGAAGGTTTTGCAAGAAGTCTAATATAAGCTTACAAAGAAAGGGATAAAAAAATGGTATTTGTATACGCGGCGGCAATAGTAACTGTAGCTCTGTTTATTCTTCTGGGAATGAAAAAGGAAGGGGAGAACATATATAAATTCAAGATAAGGGGCAGGCAGCTTCTGTGTGTGTTCGGTCTGCTGATTATGGGGTTCGGCTGCTACGCGGTGGTTCCGGCAAACAGTGTGGGAATTCTGTATTCGCCGTTCAGCGGAGTAAGCGACAACACCCTTCCCGAGGGGATACATATTAAAAGCCCGTTTGATACGATTTATATGCTGTCAACAGAGGTTCAGACCCAGAGCATAGCGGATGTGTCAGGTCAGACAAAGGACGCGCAGTATCTGACGATGGTGGTGGACATCAAATACAGGGTGGACCCGCAGCACGCGTTCGAGGTATTCAAGCAGTTCCGCACCCTTGAAAATATGAACCGTTCGCTCATCGCTCCGACGGTGCAGCGCAGTATCGAATCGGTGACGACGCAATATAATGTAATAGCGGTGCTTGGGGAGTCGAGAAATGAAGTGTACAAGGGGGTCGAGGAGGAGCTGTCCGCGCGGCTTGCGGATAACGGGGTTTCCTTCTACTCCATGACGTTTACCGATACCGACGCGGGCTCGGCGATAGAGAACGCCATACAGGCGGAGGCGGTTGCGAAAAAAGCGGTCGAGACTGCCGAGCAGGAGAGGCTTAAAGCGGAAATCGAGGCGCAGAAGCGTGTTGTGGAGGCGCAGGCGGATCAGGACAAGGCACGTATCGACGCCGAAACCAAGGTGATCGGGGCGCAGGCAGAGGCTGAGGCGAACCGGCTCTTGGCTCAGTCTATCACAGAGCAGCTTATCAGGCTCAAGGAGGCTGAAGCGCGCATGAAGCACGGCTGGATCACGGTTCAGGGCGGAACGGCCATAGTTGACACCCGCGCGGGTACGGACACAGCAGCTTCATATTATCCGCCATCATCAAACAGCGGCGAATAATTTTGGAATTAATAAAATGAAGGAATACAAAATAAAAGTATTCCTTCATTTTATTTTTTATATAGCATCGCCTATAAATTCGTTTTTTACCGTTTTTTGTACCAAAGAATAGACCGGTTAACAATCACCGCTTGATTTGGCAGGCATACAATGTTATTGAAACGTGTTTTCCGTGCGGCTTTATAGCTGTAAAAGAGGATTCCGAGGCTGACAGCCGCGCCGGGAACTGTAATTCAAATATTTTATTTGGGAGGTAAAACCATGCCTGCTGACAAACGCGACAACATGTGCATAAAAGAAGCTGTATGCATACATACCAGAAAAGTTTATGACAGCTGCAAGGACCGCGATTGCGTAGAAGATATGCGCGTATATCTTACTTGCCGCAGCCAGGAAATAGTCGACAGGGCAACCAGCGTTAAACCACGCAAGGTTGAACTGCTCTGGGTTTTCATCGACGTCGAGGCTGTAACCTTTAACCGCGGATTCTATACGGTGGATGTAAAATATTTCTACCGCATCACGGCGGACGCATTCTGCGGAAACGGAAGACCGCAGGAAATCCAGGGTCTTGCCACATTTGACAAGAGAGTGATCCTCTTCGGCAGCGAAGGAAACACAAGAGTATTCAGTTCTACGATGACGGGCTGCGGCGTCGACGAAAATGTCATAGAGAACTCAAACATGCCGATAGGCGTCGTTGAAGTGGTCGACCCGATAGTACTTAACCTCAAACTGGTCGAAACCTGTCACTGCCCGAAATCCTGCTGCTGCGACTTCAACGAGCTGCCCGCTGTGCTCTGCAATTTCTTTGACGACGAATTGGTATTGGCGGACGGCGAAAAACAGCTGTTGGTGACTCTCGGACAATTCTGCATTGTACAGCTGGAACGCGATGCCCAGATGCTTATACCCGCGTATGACTTCTGCGTACCGGAAAAAGAATGTGTTGGATCAAGCGAAAATAACCCGTGCGACCTGTTCAACCGCATAAGCTTCCCGGCAGAGGAATTTTGTCCGCCCAGCCGCGAATTCATACCAACGACTCTGGGCGCGGGAGCTAACCGCACAACCTGCACTCCCTGCCGCTAGTATTCGTATCGAAAGAAACAACAAACATCAAGGAAGAGAAGGGGGGATCCCTTCTCTTCCTTGATGTTCAATATCCCCCGCTAATCCCTCGTTAAAAACCTGAAACAATACAAAACAATTTCTATAAAACGCTTTTTGTGATGTTCCCAATCATTACCCGTAAAGTTATTTATCCAATATCTGAACATTCCGATTGCCGAATCTGAAAGGAACAAAACGTGATAATAGCGGTTTCTCGTTTCAAGATCCCAGTTTTTTACGGGTGCGGTGGGAAATAGGCCGTTCTTAATATCTTCTTTAATGGATTCTTTTAATTTTTCCTCGAAGTGCCCACATACATTGCCGCTGAACAGCGATAGAAAAATATCCTTGTTTGTAGTGACATAATCTAAGAACGCGTTAAGCCAAAGTTCCATGCACCCATCCGATTTTTCCGCATACGCAGATATGAAAAGCCCATGCACATTTTCAATTACTTCATCCTCAATTTGCGAAAGCAAATCAAAGATATCAGTGTAGTGTGCATAGAAGGTTCCTCTTCCTATATTAGCTAACGCCGCAATTTCAGAAACGGTTATTTGATAAATGCTTTTTTGCGGCAGCAGATCGAGAAACACGTTGCGAATGGATTTCTCCGTTCGGCTGACACGTCTGTCCTTCATGTTTATCACCATACCGTTCTCAGCATATTTCGAAGATGACAATTTGGCGCTAAGTGTTCGATAACGCACACTGCGAATGATATTGAATATTGTTATCGATGATACCATTTAGTATAATATATTAAATAATGTCTTGTCAAGGTGTGTTTAATTATGTATTATGGAGGTAGGAAATGAAGAAGTCAAGGCTTTTAGCATTTCTGTGCGCACTTTTGACGACTACCGCGCTCCTTGCCGGCTGAGGTGCGGAATCTATAAAGCGATTAACGATGGCGTCTTTATGAAATCGTCGGGTGTTATCGGGAAATATATGCCGGACAGAGGCAGCTTTCCGAGTATGACGCGTTTATCGCACAGTTGAAAACTATTGACCTCCCCGCGATTCGGGGAATCGCGGGGAGGTCAATTGATGACTATGAGGAGGATTCACAATGAAGCTAACAGACCGTATCTATTGGGTAGGAAGCGGATGTGTCGGGCTGTCGGCCGAGGGCGACTGCCACGTCTATGCCGTGGAGGGAGACGACGCCATTGCGCTGATCGACTGCGGCATGGCAAGAGACCCGGAGCTGATACTGCGCAACCTTAAAAACGACGGAATGGATTTGGATAAGCTGAAATATGTTCTGCTGACACACGCTCATCCGGATCACGCGGGCGGCTGCCTTGCGCTTCAAAAGGAGCGTGGGCTGAAGATCGTGTGCTCCGACTATGAAGGGAGAATGCTCCGGCAGGGCGCGGTGGACTTTTTTAAGCACGAGAACACCGGCATGGTGGCGTGGATGGAGAGGGAGATGCCAAAATGTGAACCGGACATTATCGTTGGTGATGATGATGAGATCGACCTCGGAGGCGTCAAGCTGAGGGTTATCGTTACGCCGGGACACACCGGCGGCTCGGTTTGCTATCTGACCGAAATAGGCGGTCAGCAGATGCTGTTTTCGGGTGACACAATCTTTTACAAGGGCTTCATCAGTGTGCTGCCCGCGCCTTTTAGCGACCTGACTCTCTATAAGCCGGGGCTGCTCAAGCTGCGTGATTTGCGGGTTGACGGGCTTTTCCCATCCCACCTGATGTTCGTTTTAAAGCAGGGTCAGAGCTACATAGATAAGGCTAACACCGAATTTTCAAATTCGCGGACGCCGGAACGCAAACCATTTTCGTAAGTTTCGATAGGGAGGAACTTATTATGAAATGCTATTCCAACGAGACTGATAAAATGCATAAAACAGCAGAGGGCGTTCCGCTCGGGGCGAAGCTGCTTGATGAGGACAATGGGTGCGTGAACGGCTGCGGCGCGGGAATAAGCTTTTATCGTCAAACCGGGGAGTACACGAGGATTAGGAAAGTATATTGAATTCCGGAAAAACCGCAGAAAAAGAGAGGAATTTTGTATGGGAAATGCAATTGTATTATACTATAACACAGGCTCGGAAATGCTCTCGTTTGGGGCGGAGGAGGTGATATCGTCCTGCGCAAAAAGAGGGATAGCGGTTATTTCAGACAATCTGAACAACTGCCCCTATACTACGGACAAAGCCTATATTTGTGTAAAAACACCCACACTAATATGGAACCTTCCCGAAAACGCGGAGAACTACGAAATCATCAAAAACGAGCAGACAATTACGTTGCAGTGTCCCGGGGAAGCCGGGGCGATGTACGGTCTTTTGGATATTGCGGAAACCATCGAATTATTTGGATTTGAGGCTATAGCTAATAAATCCGTGACGCCGTTGCTTGAAAAAAGAGGCGTAAAGTACAATATGCCGTTTGAACCGTTGGAGGAGGGGGACGCGACCGAAAAAAATAAGACCGCCTTTTTATCCAAGGATTACTGGCAGGCGTTTCTGGACATGATGGCAAAAAACCGGTACAACACCCTTTCCCTTTGGGGCGAGCATCCCTATCATATGATGTTCCGGTTGGAAAAATATCCGGAGACCTGCCCTTACGACGACATGGAGCTTGAATGGTACAAGGAGCTGTTCCGGTTCATTTTCAGCCACGCGAAAAAGCGCAACATCAAGATATACATTATCACCTGGAACATCAGGCTTCCCGGCTTTGCCGCCAAAGGTCTAGGGCTTCCGGAGATCATCGGAAACCAGACAATGTATGACAACAGCGGCTATGAAGGAAGGCATGACAAGCTGCGGTCGAGGATAATGACCACAGTCCGGCAGACCCTACCTATTGTTCAGGATTACATAAAAGAGTGCATCAAGGCGTTGATTTTGGAATATCCTGATCTTGCCGGGCTTGGCACCAACTGTGCCGAAGAAATGGTGGGAAACGCCGCTGAGCGCCAGCAATGGGTCGAGGACGCTTATGTGGAGGCATTGCGCGAGACGGGACGGCCGATCTCGTTTATTATGCGCACCAATCTGGGCTCCGGAGCGATTGCGGAGGATTTTCTCGACCGCTGCCCGGGGGAGGACAACTATATTTCCTGGAAATACTCGGTTGCTCACATGTATTCTTCAACTCGCCCCCGTTTTGAAGAGCTGAACAAGATTTGGGACGGAATAAAGAATCCGAAAAAATTGAAGGTTCTTTTTACTGTACGCAATGACGATATTCATACGTTCAGGTGGGGAGACTGTGACTTTGTCAGGGACTATATGGCGGGCATGGCGGAAAAGAGCTATTGCAAGGGCTACTATTGGGGCTGCGACGGATATCTCTACGGCGAGGACTTCCAGCACGACGCCCACGGACACAAAACCTGGAAGTACGACTTCGAGAAGCACTGGCAGGAATTTGAGCTGCTGGGGCGCTACGGTTATGAGCTGGATATCCCGGAAGAAATTTGGAGACTTAAGTATGTAGGGCGTTACGGGGAGCAGGGGCGGCAATTTTATGAAGCGCTGAAGGAAGCCTCCAAAATTATCCCGTATGTCAACCGGCTGCACTGGCTGGATATTGACGCGAGGTGGCATCCTGAAAGCTTGCTGTCGCGCTTCGGCGGGATAAAAAACGTTATTGACACGCTGTATAATCCCTCCATGCCGCTGAGCGGGACCGTTTCGATACGGGATTATGCGAAGCTTGAAGCGTCCGGGGAGAAGGCGCAGGGTGAGACGCCCGCGGATATTATCTCGGCGCTGCTCGATATTGAAGGCAAGCTGGATAGCTTCCTTGGGTCTGTCAATCCGAAAGACGCAGCGGGAGAGGCGGAATGTCTGCTATGGGACCTGCATTGCTGGAGACAGCTGTGCGAGTTTTACCGCCACCGTTTTACCGGGGCGTTGGAGCTGGCGCGGCTTGAGCTGAGCGGCGACGAGCTGCACCGCGAAAAGGCGATTGCGGCGCTGCGCGCTGAGGTACCGTGCTGGAAGCTGCTTGGCGAGTATTGGGGCCGCCACTATATATCATATATGATGATTCGGACAAAGCATTATTTCGGATATGGGCTCTATTTGAAGGATATTGAACGCGATCAGGAGCTTGCGGAGGTTTTTGGCAAGGTGAAGCTTGAGCCCTCGGATGTGTTCCTGAAAATGGGACTGATATCCACACAGACCGAGGAATTTGTGTCGTCAAAGACGGACGACGAAACAGAAAAGAAAGCCTGATACGAGAAAAAGCGGTGTATCAACCCGAAGCGCTTTCGTTCCACAGCGTTAACAGTTAAAACGGTACAGATGCGGCTGATTGACGGGTCTGTACCGTAAGTTATTGTTAAATTGCCATATGAAAGGTTCGATACATACAAAGGAAACGTATTATGAATACACTTGTCTGCATCAAACAGGTTCTGGGAAGCAATAAGGCTGAATTTAATGCGTGGAATAAAGTCGGCGTTCGATCCGGAGAATATTTTGAATCCCGGGAAGATTATAGTTTTTTAGGAAAGGGTGAGGCTTTAAGTGAAAATCAGGATTCCATACGACGCCACACATATAGAAGCGGAAATTGCGGATTCACGCATTTCAGCTGTCCTCGAGCCTGCGGCGGCGGAGGCAGCCGGAAACGGCGGGGACTTGGTGACGGCGGCATTGAAAGCTCCGATAAATTCAGCGCGGTTATGCGATTTGGCGGCGGACAGGCGTAATATCCTGGTTATAACCAGTGACCACACCAGACCGGTTCCGAGCAAGGTTACGCTGCCTCTGCTTTTGAGGGAAATCCGGGCGAAAAATCCTGAGGTAAACGTAAAAATACTTATTGCGACCGGCCTTCACCGGGCGATGACAGGTGGGGAAATGGCGGATAAATTCGGCGCGGACTTGCTCGCGGCGGAGGAATTCATAAACCATGACGGTTATAACTCAAAAAACATGGTATTCAAAGGGGTATTGCCTTCCGGCGGCGAGCTGTGGCTGAACAGCCTGATAGACTGGGCGGATATGGTGGCATCCGAGGGCTTCATCGAGCCTCACTTCTTTGCCGGGTTTTCGGGCGGCCGCAAGAGTATTCTTCCGGGGATTGCTTCTGAAAAAACCGTGCTTGCCAACCACTGTGCGGACTTTATCGCGGACTCCTGCGCAACGACCGGGAATCTGGACGGGAATCCGATTCATGCAGACATGCTGTTTGCCGCGAAATCCGCAAAGCTTGCGTTTATTCTAAATGTGGCGTTGAATACGGAAAAGCGTATAACCGCGGCGTTTGCGGGGGACAGTGAAGCCGCGCATCAGGCGGGCTGTGAGTTTGTGCGGAGGCAATGCCTGGCTGACGCGTCTGCCGCGGATATTGTCATAACCTCCAACGGAGGCTATCCGTTGGATCAAAATATCTATCAGGCTGTCAAGGGGATGACTGCCGCGGAGAGCTGCGTTAATCCGGGCGGCATTATAATAATGATCGCCGCCTGCCGGGACGGACACGGCGGAGAGCGATTTTACCGCTATTTCAAAGAGGCTCAGTCGTCGGCCGAGCTGCTGGAACGGCTTGGCAAGGTCCCGCAGAGCCAGACCTTGCCCGATCAGTGGGAGGCGCAGATTTTAGCCAGGATACTCTCCAAAAACAAAGTAATATTGGTGGCGGACAAGGGCGTAAGCGATATTGCCGAGGATATGTTCATGGCGTGGGCGCCGGATTTGCCGCAGGCATTGAAATTGGCCGAAGAAATGGTTGGCGCCGGCGCGACGGTTACGGTAATCCCGGATGGCGTCGGCGTGATCGTACGTGTGTGATATTTCGTTATATAGTATTAAGTGACTCTCTTCAACAGTTCCAGTTTATCTTCGCTGGGTTCGGCTCGTTTTCCACCGCGACCGCACGCAGAGCCGCTTCCATTTTGGCGCAGCTTTGCCATCTGCTCACACCCTTTCCCGGATCGTCACCCGTACGGTATCGCCGGGTTGCTTTCCGATTTTCGCACGGATGTCCTTGAGGATGCCGATAATGTAGCAAACCCCGCCATCCGGGTTCGTTACGCCCATATTCACGATGCTGCCGGCATACGGCTCCAATCCGCTCGGCGGGTATCCGTCAAAGGTGGCATGGACCTTGACCCGTCCTTTGCCGAACTCTGCGCGGATATCGTACGGGAACGGCACGTACGCGCCGCCCTTGTCGGCGGGCTGAATCACCGCCTCATATTCATAGATGCGCCCGTTCATTTCTCCCGCCAGCGCCGCCAGCTTCAGCGCGGTATTGGAATTTCTGATTGTGATTGCGTTATAGACCGACTTGCTTTGTACGATTTTACTCAAACGGGTACGCGAAAATGTCACAAGCGGCGCCGACCAAAAAATTACTCCGCCGTAACAACCAAGCTGCTCCACCTCCGGTTTGATTTCGCCGATATGGGCGATTATCCCCGCCGTCGTTTCGGGTGGGATAACAAAAATAGCGTTGTGCTTGGCTGCGGAATCGCTGCCCCACCAGCCGGGGGCGTGTTCCATAGCCTCGCGCAAATCGGCGGAAGAAATCACGCAGACGGAAATATCCAATCCGAAGCTTTTTGAAATCAGCTTCTCACAGACGATTTTTGCGGCGTCGGCGGCAAGCTCGCTTTCAAAGAAGATATTTCCACTGTTGATATAGGTAATCACGTTTGTAAAGCCCTGATGTTCGAAGGCTTTTTTCAGTTCGTGCATAGCAATCTTGTTGTTGCCGCCCACGTTTATGCCCCGCAAGAGGGCGATATATTTTGTCATAATCACCCACCCCAATCAGATATCGCATGTTTCACACGCCATGCCGTAATCTCCGCAATCAAGTCATATGGAATCGGTCCCGCCAGCGGCAGCTGAATCGTACCCTTGGCGGTCTTATATTCCACCAGCCGGGCGGCGAAAACCGTGGTCGCTTCGCCGCCGGGGTAGATGCCAATATGCTTCTTCGCCGCCGCAAAATGAATCAGGTTCTCGCCCAGCCAAAATGTAGGCATCTGCCAAGAGATTTTCTCCTTGGCGTCCGGCGCGGCGGCGCGGATAGTCTCGCGGATTTTCTGTAAAATCGGCTGCACGTCCTCGGCTTGCTCGGAAATATATTGGTCTATCGTTTCGATTTTACCGCAGAAATGGTGCTGGTCTGTATTCTTGAACTTGCGTTCACATCTCGGACATTGCCACATCGGTACCTCCTCCAGCACATTTAATATTTAAAGAAAAAGCCGATAAACCCGGTGTTTATCGGCTTTTGGCGCACCCGAAGGAATTCGAATCCCCGACCTTCCGCTTAGGAGGCGGACGATTTTAGCCGCAAACCAATCACTAAAAATCACTATCTATTCCTTGCAATTGCAGGGGTTTTGGGTTTTTGAAAGTCAACGAATTACTATCGATTTATAGCTAATAATAGGTGTTTTCTTAGGCTGCATTTTGCACCAAATTAGCAAGCACGTTGAAAAACGGGTGGTGTTTCAATGTAAAACAAATGCCACTCTGCACAAGCGCCTTATAGCAGGATATATGTTTTACTAAGCTTCGCTTATAATAGCATAGAGCAGCCAAACTACCTAGGAATACTCTGAGTGCTTATTCCTTAATAATTTCATCCTCTTGCTCGTAGTAGTAAGAGTAGTCCACGCCCTTCATAAACACCTCACGGTCGTTTATTTTATCGGTCAGAGCATTTTCGAGCAGCCCTTTTATGCGTGACGAATCCATCGTGCTTTCAGTCATCGCAGCGAGATAATCTCTTTTGGCAATCTTGCTCCAGTCCACACATTGCTTCAGATTTTTCTTCAAAATTAAATCGAGCCAAATGCGAGTGCTCCTGCCGTTGCCCTCCATAAACGGATGGGCGACATTCATTTCCACATATTTATCGACTATTTCGTCAAAGATATTTTCGGGCATATTTTCGATTGTTTTCAGCGTGTTTTCCAGAAACTGAACGGGTGCAAAACGAAAGCCGCCCTTTGCAATATTCAGCTCTCGTATCTGCCCCGCAAAGTCATACAAGCCGCCAAACAGATAGGCGTGGATTTGCTGTAAGCCTTTTGTCGTTCCAACTTCGATTGTGTCAAGTAGTGAGCTATCGAAAAGGGCATAAGCCTTTGATTTGCTTTTGCCGGCAATTGTTTCATCGCTATATGTGAACCACTCGATAAAACGATTAGCTTGCTTGCTTGGAAAATTTTTCGCAAGCTCTTTTACGCCGTCATAGTCAATCACATTTGCCAAACGCTTTTTACCGTCTGGAGCTGTGAATCTGAACTGGGTAGTAACGCTACCCAGTTGATTGTTCTCACGCTTGAGCTTCGCCTTGAGATACTTCCAATAGTTGCGATTTTTCTCGTAATCCGTTTCTCCACGCAAAACGCCGACAATATCAAGCGCCGAAAACCACCATTTGGAATGCTCATCATCCCAAACGGCACGAACCTCGGTATCATCAAAAAATCGAATTGAAATTTTTTGCTCCATTTAACTTTCTCCTCGTATGCCGATAACGGAAGTACTCAAAAAAACGGACTTAACCTTTGTCATCAGGCAGAATATCCATAATATCATCGGGCGTGCAATTCAAGCTTCTGCACACTTTGGCAAGAATATCCGTTGTTACGGTTTCGTCACGGCTCAGCTTATTCATAGCATAGCTCGTTAGCTTCGCAGCTCCTTGCAAGTCTTTCTTTTTCATATTCCTATCAAGCAGGATGTGCCACAATTTTTTATACGAAACAGCCATTGTGTTCTTCCTTTCTCCTAAGCATTTCAATTAACATAAAAACACCCTTATATTATACTACACAAATCTCGAATTTTCAATATATTTTCTGATATTCCAAAACCATATTTGTTTTGCCATCTGTCTGAACTGCTTCGCTGTACCGAGAGATAAGTCATTGAAGCGTTAATAAAGTGCATTAAGAGAGCAACAAGCAGAGGAATAAGCCCTCTGCTTGTTTTATTTTATATTATTTTTTTACCTGCTTCGCTAAGTGCATCACAACCTCCTCAGCGGTCGGCTTCACGCCACGAAAAGGTATCTTTCGCCATTGCTCCATCACGGCAGGGTCAGACGGTGCAAACCCAATATTAATCACTTTTTGGATTTTCTCACGAACTTCTTCAACCGATACACCATCACGAGCGGCAATCTGCTCAAATGCCTTTATTGCTTTTCTATTTCTCACTTTTTCACTCCATATAATCTGCAATGTTCATAAGCGTCAGTCCGCTCTTGTGAGCATAATCCACCGTATAAGCAGTTCCCCCAGAGCTTTTGGGCTATATCCTCCTTGCGCCACCCACGGGTCTGCGTTTTGCATGGCAGGACAAGAATAAGTTTAATTTGGGGATACACTTTCTTCAGTTCAACCACCGTCTGTGCCGCCACCGTGTCAAATTCCAACGCTCCACCTGCCCCAAAGTAGATAACGCCCCGCTGTATCAGCGTAATAATTTCTGATTTAAGCCGTTTGACGATACGTTTATATTGTTCAGGCGGTATTTTTCATAGAACAACACGCACATGAATAGAACATAGCTACTAATCAGCATAATACTGAGCCTGAGCGTTCCAGAGTTCGAAATACAGTCCGTCCCGGACCCCCACAAGCTGGTCGTGGGAACCCTGCTGTACAAGCTTACCCTCGTGAAATACCGCTATATCGTCGCAGAATCGGCAGCTTGAAAGCCGGTGTGATATATACACTGCCGTCTTGTTCCCGATAATGCTGTTAAACCGCGTATATATCTCGTACTCCACAAGCGGGTCAAGCGCTGCTGTCGGTTCGTCGAGAACCATAAACGGTGTGTCGCGGTAGATAGCGCGCGCGAGTGCGGCTTTCTGCGCCTCGCCGCCGGATATCTCCACGCCGTCCTCGTCAAACTGCTTGTAAAGGTAGGTATTAAGACCGTCCTCCATATTGTTGAGCCGCTCGTCAAAGCCCACTTTTTCCAGCGCGTTATACGCGCGTGTACTGTCATATTCCATAGCGGCCGCGAGATTTTGCCCAAGTGTAAATGAAAACAATTTGAAGTCTTGAAATACGACCGAGAACAACGCCAAATATTCCTCGATCACATAGTCCCTGATATCGGTACCGTTAATAGTTATAACCCCTTCGGTCGGGTCGTACAGCCGGCAAAGCAGCTTAATCATGGTAGTCTTCCCGCTGCCGTTCATACCGACAATAGCCAATTTTGTACCCATATTGAGCTTTAAGGACAGGTTTTTTAGCGCGTACGACTCACTGCCCGGATATTTGAAGGATACGTCTTTGAACTCAATCTCACAGTCGGTCTGACCTAAAATATGATCGCTGCTTACGCGTTTTTTGCTGGGCAGATCGAGGAAGTCAAAGATTTTTTGCATGTACTCGCCGTTGTTCAGTTGGCGGACTGTGTTTGCGAATATATTCACAATTTGACCCGTAACGCCTGTCAGGGCTGTGGTGTAGAGAACGACGCTCCCTATGCTGTACATACCGTGCAGTGCTCTGAGCCCGACAAACAGGAAGGACAGTCCGTACAAAAAGCTTGAGCATGCGGCAGAGAGACCAAATTCAACGCCGCAAATTACTTCGACCTTTTTCCAGAAGTTATTCTTAAAATATGCGTCGTGGAAAAGCTCGGAGACAGCGGGAGCCTGGTTGTACAGCCGTATGTCTTTTCCCGCTCTGCCTATGTCGGTGTACTCAGCATAGTAGCGCAGGAACTTCATTGAACCCGAGGATTGCCCGAGACGTGTGTAATATATCTTTCGGAGCTTATCGCCCAAAGCTGTGGTTATGTAAAGTGTAAAAATCACAAAAACAACAAATATTACCAGAGACCAACCGCCGGTAAAGAAGTTTTCTTCGTATCCGTCGCTGGTGATAAACATGCCGGACAGCACAAACAGTGATATCAATAGTGTTGACACATTGCCCGCGAGAAAATTAAATGCCTGCTCATGCCGCATAAACCCCTCACCCGAAGTGCCGGAGAGCTCTTTTACCGTATTTATACTCGAGTTTACCGAGCCGTCCTCCATGTATTCGTAATCAAGCTCACGGCTTTTTTCGCTAAGGACAAGCTCATATTTGTAGTTCAGCGCCTGTTTGTGCACCTCTTCTTTTGCTCCAAAGACCTTCGAAAGCAGCTTGAGCAAAAAACCTGCGCCCACTGTGACAGCGATATAGATGACAAGGAGGTGCACGTCCCTGTCTCCGGTCAGTTCGTCGATTACACGCGCAGAGAAGAACACTACTATCATGCTTGACAGTGAACCCATGAAAGCCCGGCAGAGCTTTGTTGATATGTAACCGGGCTCAAGACTGCTTACCAGCTTGTATGTGCGTATGAGATTTTTCACCTGCTGTCCAAAGCTCATATTTTTGTTTTTATCTTTCGCCATCTCAACCCACCACGCTTTCGCTCTTGTAATAGCTTGCTTGAATGTTGAACATTTCCGCGTACATGCCGCCCAATGACATCAACTCGTCGTGAGTCCCTATTTCCTTTATTACATGGTCTTCTAAAAAGAGGATTCTGTCACAAAACCTGGTGCTCGCAAGCCTGTGCGAGATGAATATAGAGGTCTTCCCCTCTGTCAGAGCGGCATACTGCCGATAAACCTCATTTTCCGCTATCGGGTCAAGAGCCGCTGTCGGTTCGTCCAGTATCAGCACAGGCGAATTCTTGTACAGTGCCCTTGCAAGCGCCAGCTTTTGGAGTTCCCCTCCGGAAAATTCAGTCGCGTTTTCGTTTACGCTTTTAACAAGCAGGGTGTTCTCTTTGTCCGGCAGAGCGTCAACCTTATCCCATAGACCGGCACGTATAAGACAGTCCTTAACCTTCGCATAGTCCGTCTCGCCCCTGTTTGCCTGCGACACGTTTTCCGCTATGGAGAGTGTCATCAGGTGTATATCCTGAAAAACGGGCGCAATCATGGAGAAATACTCTCCGAGGTTTATCTCATCTATGCTCGTGTTATTTATCACAATAGTGCCGCTGTAGTCCTTGTACAAGCCGCAAATCAGCTTGACCAGCGTGGTTTTTCCGGCGCCGTTTACTCCTACTATCGCTATCCGTTCTCCGCTTTTAATCTCGATGTTTATGTCCCGTATAGCGCTCTTGTCACTGTTCGAATATGTATAGCTAACATTTGATAGTTTGAGCGACGGAGGCATACTGCCGAGCGCATTAACTCCTGTGCCTCCGGTCCTTATTGTCTTGTTCTCGAGGTCAAGAAAACTTCTAACATCTGATACAGCCGTACTGCACCGGCTGAGGTCCATAGATGAGTAGATTATATTATTGATCCAGCCGGAGAATTGTCCGATAGCCGCAAAGACAAGCAGGAAATTACCGGTTGTAATCCTGCCGTTCAGCACAAGGTATACAAGATAAACATAGGCCGCGCCGTCACGCAGAAGTATAAGAAACAGGTCAACAAACGCCGCTCCAAGCTGACGCTTTTGTATGGAGCGGTTCTCTTGTTTGATATCTGAGATTATGGATGCCGCCATGTTCTTCAGCCACTCGACCATTGAGTACAGCCGGATATCCTTTGCGCCATTTGCGCCACTGATGCTGATAAGGTACCGTATTTTTTTGTCAAGCTTACCCCGCTTGGCTCGTGTGCTCTGTTCATACTTGTTCACATACTTGAGCATATAGTAGTTAATTGCAAACGATATGAGCAACAGTGCGATAATAAACGGATGCACCATTGAGATTATGCCGCCAAACACAATAAGCCCCAACACACCGGTGACGAGATTTGCAAACCGCGGGATAATGTCGTTGCTGTTGGCGCTTGCGCTGCTCCCGTCGCCTTGCCCGGCAAACTTTTTCGTTAAAGAGCGAGCCTTGTCGTGCAGAGAAATCACTTCGGGATTTTCCAACAGCTCGTAATCCATCTCCATCTCTTTATCTGTCATGAGAACATGGATGTACTGCTGAAAGAAGGTGCTGCAATCAAAGATCATTCGCGCGAATGCGTTGCCGTGAAGGAACTGTACAACTATGATAATGAGCGCCATACCCCCGATGACCAGTGCGAACTCGCCTGTCGAAGCGCCTTTTTCCAGTTGGTCCACAAGAAGCTTAGGCATAAGCATGTAGGTAAGCGGTTGAGCTGTGTTCAGGAAAACCGACAAGGCAGCGAACACAGAAGCAAGCTTGCTCATACTCCACAACCCCTTGTGCGCAAAGGACAGGTTGGAGAACAATGTGTATCTTTTTTTTCTTTTTGTCATACCAAAGCCCGTGCACGAAACCCTGCACAAATCGGACTGCACAGGCTCCGTGGCACCCTTGTTTTTTTATTTGCAATACTACCATTTCCTGAGTTGGAAATCAAATGTTCTTATAGCAGAAAGTATATCAGTTTTATATATGAAACACAATAATTATTATAAGTTTTTTGGCCACTTTTTAGCACAACATAACTACATCCCGGAAAGAATACCATTGGGAAACAAATTTTTGAGATAATCAATATTGTTTTTTGCCTGCTCCCCAAAAAACTCCATTGTAAATGCCTTTTCAAACGGTTTATCAGCGCTGTATCTTCTTATATCCTCGGGAGTAAGTGTGTGAGGCTTTTCTTCAAATGAATTGGGTATAATTAGATAGTTTGAGCACTCTTCTATATTATCAAAATTAATGCACATGTCTCTCTTCTGTAGGTGCAGATATGCAAGCTTTTTGTCGGATATATCACTTCCGGCTACATATTTACAACTTAATTCTCCGTTCTCCCACACAAAGACCATATCCTGAATATCACAATCAACTATATATCCCTGCTCGTTTGTGTAGTCTTTGATTAATTTGAAGCTGTACGACAAGGCATATAAATCACCTATCAGTTCAAAGTTTTTATATACCGGAATATTTAGATATTCGTATATGTAATTAATATTGTGCTCATACAGACGGTTCCAGTAGCATGTGTTCCATTCGTCAAAGAAAAACATATCATTAGATGATAATATTTCTCTATATGTTATAATGTCGCCAATTGGCTTGTGATACTTGCTTTCATACGACCTGGTTATTTTAGTCATGAATCTCCTGTTCACATCATGAGTATTTCTAAAAATAGTCATATGTCCGTTTCCGAATATTTTTTCATAGCCTGATAAATTATTCTCACCAATCACTTTTCGTATATCACCAAATATACAATCCAAATCGCAAAATCCCCAATGTGTATATTCTTTTAAGTATTCCTCAAATAAATACCCATAGGTGGGCTTATAGTCACACAACTTGTATGCGCCATTTAAAGAAATCTGAAAATCAAACTTGCTCTGGACAAACGCCTTAAAGTCGTCAAACGAAATATTTCTAATGAAAACATTAGAGGGAACAGCTCCATCGTATTTGTCGTCAGTGATTACAACCCAATAAATGTCCCGATTATACGAACAAGACTTTAGCCAAAGATTGAAATATTTTGGAAATTTTCCGAAGTATGGACATATGAATAGTATTTTGCTTTTTGACGGATTTGGCATTTAAATATTCCTCCCGTTTTCATATTTGATTTTTGCTTTTGAATTGCAGTATTTCTTCGGCAGCGGTGAGATATCCCTCATGGGTTTTTAGTGTATGGCCTATTTGTTCGCTGGATGTTTTGTATATAGTGTTAGATAGCACTTGCGTGCTCTTGTCGTTTAATTCAGTTGGAGATAAGTCGTTTAATGACAGCATCAGACCAGCATTAACATTTTCCACTTGTCTGGCCACTAATGGCTGGTCCAATCCTATAGGAAAGGCAATCATGGGAACCCCGAAGTACAGAGCTTCGTTTACGCTGTTCATACCCCCATGTGTTATAAATAGGTCTGTCTTTTTCAACACATCCAGTTGAGGCACATGATTATACAAAGCAAAATTATCTGGTATGCCTTTAATTTCTGCAATATTGGTTTGATTGCCAACAGACATAATGACCTGATAATTACTTTCGTTTTTAAACGCATCAAAGCATATATTATAAAAAGCATATGCAAATTCGTCGTTGTTAAAAAGAGTGCCAAGAGAAGTATAGATCAGCTTTTTATCACTGTATTTATCAAATGAGATACTGTGATCCTCGGCTCTGCCTGAAATAGAGGTACCTACAAATCTGAAGCTTCTATCAAATAAATTACCCTTAGGTTGAAATTGGACTGATGTATAAACAAGGGTCATGTCTCCATAGTTGCTGAACAGGTTATACGGCTGGAAATTATCAATGCCATATTTCGAATATAGAAAATCTGACATTTCGGTTAAATCGTTGTTATAAAAGTTTTCGATGTTAGTGTTTGTAAGAATATTGCAATAGCTTACAAAATCTTCTGTCAGAGAGGGGAAGATTGTGCTGGATGATATATTCGGTATGCCTGTTGCATCGGCGGCAGCCTTAGCCCAATAGCAGAGGGAATCGAATATTATGTAGTCAGGCTTTTGTTTTCTGATTTCATCAATTGCTTCAGGTATTAACAGTATATTTATTTTGTACCAGTATGGAATTGCATCCACAAAATTTTTGACCTTCAAGTGAAGGTCAGCATTGAGTGAATTAATTCTTTCATCGTAGTACTTTATCTCGCAGTTCATGTTATTAAACTTAATTTCTGTTCCGTGTATGATGTAGCATATAATCTCTTCACCCTTGCTTGTCAATTCATTAATTAATGGAATTGTCGGATTGATATGACCCGTATCAAAGAAATGGAAAAATAGTACTTTAGACATAATAACCCGCCCTATAATTAAATTTTACTTTTCCAGCTCGCTTATCAGTAAATAGGTAGCAGTGCGGTCTATATCAATGATTTCCTGGACGTGATCTATCAGCTTTTGTATAATTGCCTTGTCTTTTGAAACGTTGTATTTAACGATTAAATTTATACATATCTGCAATGTTTCAGCAACATATGTATAATTCTTTTGAATGCTGGAGTTAGATATTTGATTGGTGTTTATTAGATATTTAAGCCGATCAATCATAAGCTTTTTGTGATCCAAGTGAATGTACAACAATTGGGGTGGAATGTTCTCCGGGATTTTTAGTAACTTATTCAAATAGGATATTACATACTTATAAGTGTTAATATCCCAGACAAAACATTCATCTATGAAGTAATTAGAATCAACAACATTCATTTTTTGAAACATGTTTTCAGGTTCCACATATTCTTTTAACAGATTAATTAACAGATTCTTATTGAAGCTATAGTTTACATCATTTCTCAGTCTAAATATGATTACGCTGTCTGTCCACAGGTACTGCTTACGATAAAAGTTTGAAATGGGCAGGTGGAAGGTGTCTGAACATGGTGATGTAAAAGCGTTATTAATATTAAGTACGGTTTCCTCAAGAAACGAATATTTTTCACCGTTATAGAAATCCGCAATTTTGATAGTGCCTTCTGGTGTATTATATCCATAGATTAGAGTTGGATGGACATCGTGTTCTTGCTGATATATAGATGAGTATGTAATATGGAACTGGTCTAAATACAGCGTAATATAATAACCGCTGTCAACCATTTCGCGAATGAAGCTATCGAAGCTGCTCCACTTACGGAGCACTATGTCTTTACTTATCTTTTGATAATCGATAAACGGACACACGTCATAGCTGAAATATTTGTAGAAAAACGGCTTCCATATAAAGTCTTTATATGCCCATATATTAACATAGTTGTTGTATATCCAGCTGTACGCCTCGTCGTTATTCTCTATAACTGCAAAAAGGTTTGCAATCTCTGGATATGATGTGATTATTGGGTATTTGACGGGTAATTCGTTTTTCTGTTTCAAGTGCAAACCTCCATCACAATTTGTGAGCAATCATCTTAATCTTGGCTATCTGACGTTGCGACAACTCAAACTCGTTCTCTTTAATCAGCATTTCATACAGCTTAATATAAAAGAGTATTTGTATCTGATCTCTTTCTCTCTTAGACAGGGGTTTCCTGTTTTCATACATATCGTTTTGCCAGTCCTGCCGCCATGATATTTTTCGCGATGTACCGGGCTGCATACGCGGCGCTTCGGTCTACTTTACTTGGGGTCTTTCCAGAGAACGCTCCGCCGCCATGCTAGACGTAGACACTGTAAGACGTAGATATCAATTTTGTCAGCGACTTCCACAGTGTCAAGCACAGGGTAAGGTTGCTTGCGCAGTGAATGAGGTCAAACGGAATCCCACTCACCCAATAGGCTATCCCTGCTGCCGGTCCACCTGTAACAAGATACGGAACAGCGCACAGTGCTCCGAAATACAAACCAAACGTGCCGGAAATCACCGACCATATGACAGTGAACTGGATGATTTTTGCATCTTGGGTGCCCTTTGGACGCAGAAATGGGTATGCTGTTATTAATATTGCTGGTAGGATGATCAGCGAGGCGATTGAGATTATGGCGGTTCTTCTGCTTTTGATTCCTTGTTTCATGAGTGTTGTTTTTCCACTATCTTCTTAGCTTGTTATCGTATTCATATTCGTACTTTGGCGATACCCTGAAGACGGGCGGGTTCACAGTTGGTCGTTCACTTTCGACTCCACATATTCAATCATTGATTTAACCGTAGGAAATTTAGTAATTAAGAGCATTTCATCATCAAACTCGAAACCGAATTCGCCTTCTAGTGCAACAACAATTTTTATAAAAGTTATTGAATCCAAAATATCACCTAGATTACTATCGTATTGTATTATTAGTGATTTTTCATTTAGTACAGTTTGTATTTGTTTAAACACATATTCTTTCATATTAAACTCCATTCTGCCGTAAAGAACGGCTTAATGTAATACATGATTGGATTCTTATACATACGTAAAATAACCAAATTTTTTATATAATTCACTTTCTAATATGGGATCGATTGCAGCGGTTGGTTCGTCAAGAACTATAATATCGCTTTTACGATAAAAGCCCCGAGCAATTGCTATACGTTGTCATTCACCACCAGACAATTCCAAACCACCAAATTCGCGAGAGAGTATAGTATCTTTTCCTTGTGGAAAGCTTTCTATATTATTGATATCCACATTTCTTTTCTGGCTCTCGTTCATTTTGTTGCTGTTTTTGTCTTTCTTGCTATTGACAGACTTTAGGGACACTCCCTAATCCTTGTCCCGCATAATTATAATGTATCCACCTAAATCAAAAGATGGTACAGCTTATACAATAAGCTGCTGCAAAAAAATATAGAAGCGTTGCCAATCTACTCCCATACAATACTTGATGCGCCATACTCAACCTGATAAAATTCAGGATAAGTTTCTACATTTTGTGTCCCATCAAACATATCTCTCGGATGGTGCGCAACGTGCTCACTCGATTCACCGCGCGCTATTCGCCGGTCTTTCAATCATTTCTATGCCAACCGATACCGGAACCACCGTCTCGAACATCGCAACCTCGATAACCGCTTCGTTCCTATTCCTGTTTATCCTGACGATCCTGCTCTCGCTGCCAACCAGCGCGCCGGATATGACTTCTTGCCTTGTCTCCTAAACACACAAGTCTTTTGAGGAACAAAGGGGAAGCAGTCACCACCAAACTCGTTTTGCAACTTTGCCGTCAGCCTTTCTTCCGCACCTGTCCGACAGAATAAAACGTACCGGATATCTTTCCGTCAGGCAAAGAACACCTTTTCCCTTTCACTTAGGACACTCTGCTGTCACAGTTATGAGCCTCATTGCACTCTCCGGCACGCGCTCTGCGTTCCGAAGCGCAAATGAGTGGTTTTGCGGCTAAAAGTCTATATATTTTATCTTGCTAATAAAATGGATATCCTACTGGCAAGGGAGCATAGCTCCCTTGCCAACATTATACTTTTTATAATCGCTTTCGTCAACAGATTTAGACAAAAAAATATAGCTATGCTAATTTATTTTTAGGAATTTATCACATATCTTTCCAAAATTCTAAGCATCACTACTTTTATCTCTTCTGTAGACGATATAGCCTATGAACTCTGACAGCAATATCCTTTCTTCTTGCCGCATACCATCCGGCAACTTTAAAAATATGTCATGATTGTAGTATGGAACAGGTTCATCTATAACTCCCAACAAATAATCCAATGAGATATTGAAGTATTTCGCTATCTCGGTTTTTATCTTGTCGCTTGGATCGTCTTTATCTGTTTCATACCGCGACACGGCGGTTTCCTGAACGCCGATGACCGCAGCCAAATCCTTCTGCTTAATTTCCTTTTCCTGCCTCAATTTCTTTAATCTTAAACCAATCACACTTAATCACCTCAAAGATAGTGTGATTGGTTTAAGCGTTCTTATTCATATCACCGACAGTATTATACCAAGTGACACATGCCTAAGTATTGAGTACAATTTGAATGAAGACAACATAATGGTCTTTGGATTTGAGATGCTGTATTATTGAAAAAGAGTTCATCAAAGCAACCGCCAACAAACACAAATATCACTATAATGCTGCAAAACATTTGCTTTCTCATAGATTTATGGTATAATTTTTGTATAGCAAGTCAATTGTTAATTGACTTCGGAATACGGGAATATCACTTTCCACACTATAGATTGCGGAGAAATGCCGATGAACAATAATAGTAAAATACTACCAATAAAACATCCGATGATCACTGTATATGCGCATCATGCACATTTTTTATCAATTTTGCCATATGACGATGCAACTTTACCGTGGGTTTACAATAACTACATCAATGTCCTTCGATTTTTAGACCACAAAATGGCTAATTTTCACCTTCCGGGACATGATGGTTTTGCTCCGATTGAAATGTGTAAGAGACTTTCTGTTCAAAAAATAATAAGAGATGATATCACAACATATTTTAGATCATTTGTTGATTTTGTCGTATACCATATTGAGAAAGGCAACTATGTAATTTCAATGTTAGATCATTATTGTCTGCCGCCAAGTGCTCATTATAATCAAAATCATTTCCGGCATGATGTATTAATTTATGGCTACGATTTAGAGAAAAGGGTGTTTTATACCTCTGATTTCTATAAAGACGGAATATATTCCTTTGAGCCAATTCCCTTTGATTGTATTGAAAAGGGGTTCTCAAGTATTTATGAAGATCAAGATTATTTATATGATATGGTCTATTTATTTAAAATCGTTCTGGACGGTGAATTTGTTGTCGATATTGATACAATTGCCAGATCAATAAGGGCATATATGGAAAAAACGCCTTTTGATTACTGGAGTTTATATAAACCGGTGCCTCAGTCAGATAAAATTATTTTTGGCGCTGAAATATATTCGGAATTGGAAAAAGATTTAGTTTTTATTCGAGAAAAAGCCAATGCAGCGGAGATTGACATTCGTCCGTTTAGCGTGCTTCAAGCACATAAAAAAATTAATAAAATGCGATTTGAATATTTAGTTAAAAAGGGTTTTCTTTTGTATGATGTAAAAGAATTGGAATCTTTAGAAACATTGACTGCTATGTTGATAAATTTAATAATCAAATACTCCATAAAAATTGATAGTAACATCATGGATAAGGCAATAAGCGTTCTAAAAGAGATAAACGAGAGGGATATTTATTTATGCAATGAACTACTGCGGATATTGAGCAGGGGATGAGAAATTATTAAAAATTGAGTGAGATTATAAGATATATTTGCAAAAACATACATTAAACGATATTTAGCATTATACACACAAATATTTTCAAAATGCTTGTCCTTTTCACAAATGCGAAATCCGCAAGCATCATTTTTATCCGTGAAAATAAAAACGACAGCCGGAAACCCTCGTTTGGATGGTTCCGGGTCTGTCAAGAGATTTGCACCTTGACGTCAACAGCCAAATCGGGCATCACACGAATATACTTGTTATTATTTTACGAACTCCTTTAGATCACTTATTTTGGACTTGTATCACCAATTTTTTGCTTTCTATACACAAGATAATCCATGCACTCTTTTGCGATCCGATTCTGTCTGAGTATTACCAGTCGCTGAAAGCGCGTGGAAAACATCATCTGACTGCCGTTGGCGCGGTTTCTCGGAAAATGTGCAACATCATCTTTACGATTCTTCTAGAGAACAGGCCATATGAGCCAACGCCGCCGAAGAAAAGGAGTGCCGAATCATGAAATTCGTTGAACTGGAAAAATCTCAATATCCTTTGCTTGCCAAGCATTATGCGGAAACATACAACGCACCGCCGTGGAATGACCAATGGACGGAAGCTTTTGCCTTTGAGAAACTCAGTGAAATGATGGACTGTCGAGATGCTTTTGGCCTCGTTTGCTATGATGACAACGACAATTTTGCCGGTGTTATCCTTGGTAATCCGGAGATTTACTTCAATTGCAAACAGTTTTTTATCAAAGATTTCTTTGTGGCATTGTCGTTGCAAGGCAAAGGCATCGGGTCTTTGTTAATTGTTGAATTTGAAAAACGCTTGAAATCTATGGGGATAGACAAGGTATATTTGTTCACTTCCAAAGGCGAGCGAACAGAAGATTTCTACAACAAACGAGGCTTCAAAACTTGGAGTGGCATGGTCCTCATGGGCAAAAATATTTAGCTTTTTTCTATTGACTTTTTATAGCTGGTCTTTCAAATAGATTTAGCCACCTTGTCAGGGTGGCTATGTAAAAAGCTCTGAGGACGCAAAAAAGCCGACTGGTTGTTAAACCAATCGGCTATGTAATGACAATCCAATTTAATAAACCTAAAGCAGAAGTTATAGACAAATTTGCTGCTGTGTATTACATCCCAACTATTTTTCTTACCGTATTTGCAGTCCGAATTGTAATTTGGTCTTTTATATTTGACCCAGCGGTCTTAGACCACCAATTTGTCTTTTGATAGTCTTTTCGGATAAAAGTCCAGAAAACGGCATTCTTATAATTATATTCTTTCTCATACTCATCTTTGAGATTTCCGACCTTATTATAGAAATCTTCATAAGACAAGGGCGAAAACATCAAAATCAGGTTATCGTACCGTTCTTTATTCTCATCGCCCCACCAATCTGGAGCATGATTTAATATTTCCTCTAATTCTTTCTGTAAAATAATAAAAACTGGTATATCCAGTTTGAACTCGGCTGTTATCATCGATTCTATTGTGTCAGAGAGAATATTCCTATCTGCATCACTGGAAAAGATAACATTTCCGCTGTTGAGGTAGGTGCAAACCGAAGTGTAGCCCAACGATATAAAACCTGCTTTTAGTTCAGACATCGCTATTTTGTTTTTGCCGCTTACATTGATGCCTCTCAGCAATGCAATATATCTTTCCATATAACAATTTTACCTCCGTCAATTCCGATTCACTACTTGCTCATAACAATACTAAAGCAATTATATCACTTTTACCTTTTTAACGGAAGCGGCTGTGATTTTGAAAATAAGCTCATCAATGCAGTCCGTATATCTGCCTTGCTGAATGAGCTGATTCTTCAACTCCACAAGGCTATGCAGCAAAATGCTTCGCTCTTGGCTATCCAAATATACGTGGCTTTTCTTATCTCTCATAATCACATCCCCCTTGCATTTTCATTATATATGCAAGCGGTAAAAAGCTCAAATGTATGAAAAGGGGGATTAGATAATCTCAAAAAACAAAAACCCCGAAAACGTAGTGTTTTCAAGGCTTTGAATGGCACGCCCGAGACGATTTGAACGTCCGACCCCCCGCTTAGGAGGCGGGTGCTCTATCCACTGAGCTACGGGCGCATATCGCGTATTTATTCAGTTTTTGGGCGGGATCCAACGAAGTCCAAGGGGGCTTGTACTATCCCTATGAGTTGCGGGCGGGTATCCGTTATCAAGCGCTGAGCACAAGCTATATTCTAGTATAAACCGAGAGTGTTTGTCAATCCTTCTTTATATATAATTAAAAAAATTGATGTAGGATTATTTTTGAGATACAACAATAAAGGCTAACTGTCGGTAAGCATAGCAAAAAGAGAAGGGGAGAACCCTTCTCTTTTTGCTTATGCGTTTTTAAAAATGGCGAGTATTCCCTTATAGGTCATGAAGTTGTCAAGCTTTGACACTATCTCGTACGGCGAGTGCATGGACAAAACCGGAACCCCGGCGTCAAGCGTATCGATATTCCTGTTTGCCATATACATGGCGACGGTGCCGCCTCCGCCGGCGTCTACGGCTCCCAGCTCGCATATCTGCCACAGAACCCCCGCCTCGTCAAATATCCGGCGGACCTTCGCCACAAGCTCGGCGGACGCGTCGGAGGCACCCGACTTGCCGCGTGAGCCGGTGTATTTGCAGATGCCGACGCCGTAATTTAGCTTTGCGCTGTTCAGCGCCTCATAGGGCTGGGCAAAGTTCGGGTCGAACGCGGCGGTAACGTCCCCCGAAAGACAAAACGAGCTTTCATAACAGACACGAAGCGGAACATTTCCGTATACCTCGCAGATATCCTCCATAAACGTATCGAAAAATCCGCTCTGCATACCGCTGACACCCTCCGAACCGATTTCTTCCTTGTCGGCGAGTATACAGACCGCGGTTTTTTCCGGAGCCTCCACATCGATTATGGCGCGCAGGGCGTCAAAGGAGCAAACCCTGTCGTCATGTCCGTACGAACCGACGAGGCTGCGGTCAAGCCCGACGTCCCTGGCGTCCATAGCGGGCACCAGGGAAAGCTCGGCGGAGCAGAGATCCGCTTCCTCTATACCGTATTTTTCATTTAAAATACTCATGACAGAGAGCTTGACAAGGTCGCCGCCGTCATCTCCCTTAAAGGGTATGCTCCCGACAAGCGCGTTTAAGCCTTCGCCGGTGATGCCCTCGGCAAGCGTCTTTTTCATCTGCTCCTGCGAGAGGTGTATAAGCAGGTCGGTGATGACGAGCACAGGCTCATTCTCCGCGCCGCCAAGCGATATGTCTATGACGCTGCCGTCCTTGAGGGCGACGGCGCCGCGCAGCTCAAGCGGGATGTTGACCCAGTGGTATTTTTTTATGCCGCCGTAATAATGCGTTTTGAAATAGGCAAGCTCCTTATCCTCATACAGGGGGTTTGGCTTGAGGTCGATACGCGGGGAATCGATATGCGCCGCCGCTATGTTCGCGCCCTGTGAAAGGTCGCCGCCGATCACGGCGAAAACAATGCTCTTTCCACGGTTTATACGGTAGATTTTGTCGCCCCGGCTTAGCTTATCCCCCCTGCTGAAGGGTCGGAAGCCTTCGGCTTCGGCAAGGCGGACAGCCTCGCGGACGGCGTCGCGTTCGGTTTTAGCAATATTTATAAAGCGTTTATATTGCTCGTTAAAATTGTCCGCAGCTGAGATATCGACCGGCGAAGCCAGCAGATGACCGTTTTTCTTTGTATTTAAAAGAGATCTTTTTAAATTATTATCCGACATTTTATTCCCTCCCGGATGTTTTCTTTGTTATTTTGCCGTTTACAAGATTGTCGTAGAATCCGACGGTTTTGTCAAGGATCGAATCGTCGTCCTTTGAGTTGTCTATGATGTAGTCGCAGTTCTCCTGATAGAACCCGGAACCGGGCTGCGAATCAACGCGGCGGCGCGCCGCCTCCTCCGATATCCTGTCCCGCTCAAGGATGCGTGCCAGCCTGACCTCCGGCGGGGCGACCACACCGATCACAAGGTCGCATATTTCGTTGACGCCGCTCTCTATGAGAAGCGTAGCGTCGATAACGGCCATCGGAGCGTCATGGAGGCGTCCAACATCAAGTATATGATTTATTTCGCGTATTATCCTGGGATGGGTTATCTTGTTAAGCTCTTTGAGCTTTTCGTCGTTTCCGAATACCGCGTAGCCAAGCTTGCCGCGGTTTAAGCTGTCGCCGTCAAAGGCTTCGGGGAAATATTCCTTTATTCCGTTAAGCAGGATTTTATCGCTGACAAGAAGCTTGTGATAAACCTCGTCAGCGTCAACAGCAAAGCAGCCAAGGCGCTCCATCATACGAAGCACCGAGGTTTTCCCCGAGCCGGAACCGCCTGTTATGCCTATTACTTTCATATATTGACCGTCCCTTCAAGATTAAAAATGCTAAAATAGTTTGTTTTTAACCTATATTAGTATTATAAGTAGATCACGTCAAAGCCGGCCGCCTTCTTGAGCCGGTTTGAAACGGCAAGCCCGATACCCTTCTCAGGCGGGCACTGCGCGTATATCCGTTTGACAGGGAGGCTGTCAAACCTCCTGAGCGCGTCAAAGATTTTGCGCGCATGGTCATCGCCGTCGCCGTACCGTCCGATGCTTATAACATAGCCGGAGCGGTAGGTCCCGGAAAACTCGTCAAAGCAGATAATGCCGGTTTCGCTGTTTTCCTGTGCCTTTATGTAGGCGGCGGTTTTATCGGCAGCCCCGCAGATGACGGTGACGCCGGCGTCGGGGGCGTAGTGCCTGTATTTCATGCCGGGGGAGGATACCTTCTCGTCCGGAGGCACGGAGGAGGTGACCGCCCTGTCAACCTCGGTTTCCCCGAGGACAGCTGTGAGCTGTTCGAAGGTAACGCCGCCGGGGCGGAGAAGCCGCGGCTTTGCTCCGACCAAAGAAACAACCGTTGATTCCAGCCCCACACGGCAGTCCCCGCCGTCGAGCACAGCGTCTATCCTGCCCGCAAAGTCGCTTATCACGTGACCGGCGGCGGTCGCCGAGGGCTTGCCGGAGAGGTTGGCGGACGGGGCGGCGACCGGCACTCCGGCAAGCTTGATAAGCTTTCTCGCGACCGGGTGCCCGGGCAGACGGACCGCGACGGTGTCAAGACCCGCGCTGACAATGCCCGGTACTTTTTCCGACCTCGGAAGTACGAGGGTCAGCGGACCCGGCCAAAAGCTTTCCGCGAGCAGCGCGGCTTCCTTCGGAACCGAGGAGCACAGCGCATATATGTCGTCGTAATCCGAGATGTGGAGGATGAGCGGGTTGTCCTGGGGTCGTCCCTTGGCGGCGTATATCCTTTCCACCGCCGCCGGGTCAAACGCGTTTGCGCCCAAGCCGTACACGGTTTCGGTGGGAAAGGCGACAAGCCCGCCGCGCCTGATTATTTCGGCGGCCAGCGCAATGTCCCGGGAGGCGCGTTCACCCAGCGCGCTTAAACAGAGTGTCTCCATATTTTATCCATGCTTCCTTTGTAAGACTGGCGAAATCAGCCTTCCGACGCCTTAAGCTTTTCCGCCTGAAAAGCCGTGATAAGCGAATCGAGAAGCTCGTCCAAATCGCCGTTCATAATAGCTTCAATCTTATACAGCGAGAGGTTTATCCGGTGGTCGGTCACCCGCCCCTGGGGGAAGTTGTAGGTTCTGATCCGCTCCGAACGGTCGCCGGTGCCGACCTGGCTTTTCCGCTCCGCCGCTATTTCCGCGTTCTGCTCCTCCATCCTGATTTCATATATGCGCGAGCGGAGGATTTTCATTGCGCGCTCACGGTTTTTATGCTGGCTTCGTTCGTCCTGGCATTCGACGACGATGCCTGTGGGAGTGTGTGTGAGCCTGATGGCGGACTCGGTTTTGTTTATGTGCTGCCCGCCCGCTCCGCTGGATCTGAAGGTGTCGGTCTGGATGTCGGCGGGGTTTATATACACCTCGACCTCCTCCGCCTCCGGAAGAACGGCGACGGTAACTGTGGAGGTGTGGATACGCCCGGACGCCTCCGTGTCCGGAACGCGCTGCACCCGGTGCACCCCGCTCTCGTACTTGAGGCGGGAGTACGCGCCGCCGCCCTCTATCATAAAGCTGATTTCCTTTATGCCGCCAAGCTCGGTCTCGTTTATATTGAGAACCTCGGTTTTCCAGCGCTTCATCTCCGCGTGCATGGAATACATGCGGAAGAGGGAGGAGGCGAACAGCGCGGCCTCTTCTCCGCCCGCGCCGCCGCGGATTTCGACAATGACGTTTTTGTCGTCGTTGGGGTCGGTTGGAAGAAGCAGTATTTTGAGCTCCTCCTGATATCTTTCGATATCGGCCTTGGAGGAGTTCAGCTCCTCAAGCACCATCTCGCGAAAGTCGGCCTCCAGCTGTCCCGTGAGCATCGACTGGGCTTCCTCGTTCGAATTCAGAGCACTCCTGTACTTCCTGAAAACCTCAACTATCCCGGAAAGCTCCTTCTGTTCCTTTGACAGCTTCGCCGCGTTTTGCGGGTCACTGTACACCTCCGGGTCTGAGAGAAGCTGTTCAAGCAGCTCGTATCTCTTTTCAATCTCAAGTAAACGTTCAAACATGTTGGGCTTTAATGCTCCTTATCGAAATAAATTAAGTATTGCAGTATAACGGCGCTGCGCGCCTATAGCATCAGAGCTATATGCCATAAATGACATAATGCGCGAATACCTTCGCCAGGGAGAAATACTCACGTATAATATATGTGATTTTAAGATATAGATGCGGGGTCGGCGCGTTTATGACCGTCACGTCATAGCCCTCATATCCGGAGATCAGCCGCGACCTGTACAGATGAAAGTCGTTTGATATGACCGAGATCTTCGGATCCTCGATGTCCCCGCTTTCAATGATGCCGAAGGAATATTTGAAATTTTGCAGGGTGTCCACAGCGCGCGGCTCCATCAGGATATTTGCTTCATCAATGCCTTTGGCCACAAGATATGTCCGCATAGCCTCCGCTTCGGTTATATCCTCGCCGGGTCCCTGCCCGCCGGTCACGATAACCAGTGTATCCGGATTATCCCTGAGGTATTCCGCCGCCGTATCCAGCCGGCTCGAAAGGGAGAGGGACGGGGTCATTCCGTTTATACCCGCGCCCAGGACGATGAGGTAATCGGAGCCTTCGGAGCCTTCGTCGGTTTTTCCGCCCGCGATAACGAGGGCTTCAACTATTATAAAGGATATCAGCCAAATAATAAAGCATATTTGTAATATTTTATATAAAATACCCGCAAAGCCCGGAAATATTTTTTTCACCGCCATATACCGGAGTGCGGCCAGGGCAAAAAAGAAGACGGAAAGCAGCCCTAAAAATATGCTGAAGAAGCGTATGGAGATAGCGAACAGGTATATGAATACGGCCATAACGGCGAGCGCTGAACCGATTGCCGCGAGGGGGAAGCTTATATCCCTTACACTTTGATTTCCGCGATAGTTACGATTTACCAATTTTGCACCTCCTGAATTTTGTGACGAAACCATGCCTTTGCGAACATTATAGCACGAATGGTGTGTATAAAGCATAAACATTGACTAAAATAAATATGAAATCAAACAGTGGACGAAACAGGCGGAATGTGGTATGCTGATTCGGGCAAGCCTGAAAATGAGAAGTACGGGGAATAGTATTAATATAAAATAATGTTGAATAAATTATTAAAAAATGAAAAATTGATGAGGATTTTCAGATACGCTGTGGTCGGGGGACTTACCACCCTGGTAAATTTCGTCATGTTCTGGCTTTTAAAGGACATATGCGGAATTGAGATGAACACCGCAAATTCCATCGCTGTGGTTATTTCGATAATATTTGCGTATGTAACGAACAAGATATTTGTTTTCCGCAGCAAGACACACGGGCTTAAGGCGCTTGCGGTGGAAATGGTTTCGTTTTTGGGGTCGCGGGTCGCGACAATGCTGCTCGACATAGGGACAATTCTTGTTGTCCACACGGTCCTTGGGGTGGACGAGAAATACAGCATGATAACAAAGGTAATAGTCAACGCCGCCGTGATAATACTAAACTTTGTTTTTTCGCAGGCTTTTGTTTTTAAACACGGGGAAAAGTAAAACGGCAAATTTGTGTAAGGAAGAAGTATGTTTGAGGAAAATTCACTCAGGGGTCTCTTTTTAGCCCTCTGCGTAGGACTGTCAACCATTGCGGGAGCGCTGATAATTTGCTTTATACGCGACAAAAGCGAAAAAATTGTCGCAATATCCCTGGGCTTTGCGGCGGGGGTGATGATAAGCGCGACCTTCACCGACCTTTTTCCCGAGGCGGAGGAAATGCTTTCCGCGTACGCGGGCGGCGGCAGGGGAGTGGCGCTGTCCGTCCTGTTCCTGATTGTCGGTCTGGTATTCGCCGCGCTGATGGACAGGATCATACCGCACGACCACGGGCATCACGTCCGCGGCGGAGACGGAGTGATAAACGACGGGGAAAACAGGAGCAATTTGTATCATATCGGCATTGTCACCGCGGTGGCCATCGGGCTGCACAACTTCCCGGAGGGGATGGCCCTTTACATGGCGGGATACGAGGACGCAACCCTTGGCGCGGCGATAGCGGTGGCAATAGCTTTACATAATATCCCCGGGGGAATATCTGTGGCTTCCCCCATATACTACGCAACAGGGAGCAGGAAAAAGGCGCTTCTGTATACCCTGCTTGCGGGACTGTGCGAGCCGCTGGGCGCGCTTTTCGCGTGTCTGCTGCTGAGACCGCTGATAAACGACGCCTTCCTGGGCGCGATTTTCGGAATTGTTTCAGGGGTGCTGCTGTACATCGCGCTTGAAGAGCTGCTTCCCGCCGCCAGAAACAGGGGCTACGACAGGCACGCGCTGGTCGCCGTGTTTGCGGGCATATGCCTCATGCCGCTTACCCACGCGTTTCATATGCATTAGACCCATGGTTTATAATATAAACCAAAGGTCTATATTAAACCGAAGGTTTATTGGACAAAAAGACCGCCTGAAATAATCTGTTCAGATTATTTCAGGCGGCTTGGTTTATAGCGGGTTATACTAATCACTAATTAGAAGCATTCTATAAAATGGGGCAAAAAGCTTTGATATATGCGGTTTTTGCACCGATTTTTAGTATGCTTCTTATTGGAGATTAGTATTATTTAGCCACAACCTTTTTGAGCCTCGCGAAGCGGGGGAGCCCGTTTACCTTGGGAAGTCCTGTTTCGTTCTGGATGAGCGGCAGGGCGTAGTCGATGAAGGGCTTGAGGATCCCGTTGCCCTCTTCATTTATCCACTCGCGCGGGAATTTTTTCTCGAAGTTCGCCACATTCACAAGGTCAAAGAGCTTTACGCTGCATTTATATCCGTTTGTGCGGTCGCACTCAAAGCCGACCATCTTGTCGGTGACGCCGTTTACGGCGTTTTCAACCGCGGCCTGACCGCTCATAAAGCTCTCCTCGATGTCGTTGCCTGAGGCCACGTGCGCCGCGCAGCGCTGGAGCAGTGAAAGCTCGATCCCGCGAACCTTCGCGCCGGTCTTTTCACGGATGATGCCCGCGAGTGTGGCGGCAAGCCCGCCCAGCTGCGCGTGTCCGAAGCCGTCGGTCGCGGAGGTGGTCGCCTCAGATACGAAGCGGCCGTCGGCGTAGTGTATGCCCTCGGACACGGCGACGATGGCGTTGCCGTTTTTCTTGTATATGGCGGTGGCGTCGGCAAGGAATTTGTCCATGTCGAAATCAACCTCCGGCATGTAGATAAGGTCGGGTCCCGCTCCCATTTCACAGGCGAGCGCGGCGGCGGCGGTGAGCCAGCCCGCGTGACGTCCCATGCACTCGATGATGGTTACCATGCCGGTGTTATAGACCCGGGCGTCGTGGTAGATTTCCATTATGGAGGTGGCTATGTACTTTGCCGCAGACGGATAACCCGGGCAGTGGTCGGTTCCGAACAGGTCGTTGTCGATGGTCTTGGGAATACCCATGATGCGGCACTCATAGCCGACCTTCATCATATATTTGGAAATTTTGTTGCAGGTATCCATCGAGTCGTTGCCGCCGTTGTAAAAGAAGTACCTGACGTCATATTTCTTGAATATTTCGAGGATCCTCTTGTAATCGGTGTCGTCGGCGTCCGGGTCGGCAATTTTGTAGCGGCAGGAGCCGAGAGCGGAAGAAGGCGTGTATTTGAGCAGCTCAAGCTCCGCCGGGTCCTCCTCCTCCATCACATACAGGACGTCGTCCAATACGCCCTTGATGCCGTGCGCCGCGCCATAGACCTTTGTGATAACGTCGCTTGCCAGCGCCGCCTTTATCGCGCCGTAGGCGCTCGCGTTTATAACGGGGGAGGGTCCGCCGGACTGTCCGATTATACACGCGCCTCTAAGTTCACTCATTTTTTATACCTCCTGAAATTTATCATAAAATTAATTAAGCTTTATAACGGAATAATTATCCGCCGCATTAACAACGTATTATAATATACCACAGCATGATTTTTTTTGCAATTTATTATTGCGGTATTTTTATAAAAATACCGCAGTGGGCGGACATAAAATGTCCGCCCACCATTAGCTTAGCACCAAAATTAGCGTATTCAGTTATTTATGTATCTCGAACTCCAGCTTTTCCCGCGACACAGGCACATCTATCGGATATTTGCCGGAAAAGCACGCGTCGCAGAATTTCAGGGTGGAGTCCTTTGCTATGCTGTGAACCATGTCGAGAGGAAGGAAGCCGAGTGAATCCGCGCCTATCTTCGCGACAAGCTCGTCACGCGTGTTTATTACGCTTGCGAGGTGCTCCCGGTCGGGGACGTCGGTGCCAAAGTAGCACGGCCACAAAAACTCGGGACAGCTTATCCGGACATGCACCTCGGCGGCGCCGGCGTTTTTCATCATTGTGACGATTTTAAGTATGTTTGTACCCCTGACTATCGAATCGTCCACCATGACCACCCGCTTGCCCTTTACATTGCACGTGAGGACATTGAGCTTTATCGAGACGCTTTCCTCCCGCATATCCTGCTCGGGCTGGATAAACGTCCTGCCTATGTAGCGGTTTTTCATCAGCCCATCCACATACGGAAGTCCTGACTGCTCGGCGTATCCGACAGCGGCGGCGAGTCCCGAATCGGGGACGCCAAACACTATATCGGCGTCGGCGGGGCAGGCTTTGGCAAGCAGCTTGCCGGCTTCCTTCCGGGCGAGGTAGACGCTCTGCCCGTCGATGACGCTGTCGGGGCGGGCGAAATAGATGTGCTCAAACACGCAAAGCGCGCTATCCTCACGGCAGTGCTCGGTGAAGGATTCGAGTCCGGATTCGCGTACGCAGACGATCTCGCCGGGGCGCACATCACGTATAAACTCAGCGCCGACCGCGTCAAGCGCGCAGCTCTCCGACGCGAACATATAGGCGCCGTCCTTTTTCCCGATACACAGGGGGCGGAAGCCGTACGGGTCACGCGCCGCCAAAAGCTTCTGCGGACTCATGACAAGCAGCGCGAACGAACCCTTTAGCTTTGGCAGCACCTTTCTCAGCGCCTCGTCAATCGAAGCGGAGTGCAGCCGTTCCCTCGCCAGAAGAAACGCGATAACCTCGGTGTCGTTTGTGGACTGGAATATGGCTCCCTGACACTCAAGCTCGCTTCGCAGCTCGGCGGCGTTTGAAATATTTCCGTTGTGCGCGATGGAAAGGGTGCCCTTTACATATTTGATTGTAAGGGGCTGGGCGTTTTCCCGCGTGTTTGCGCCGGTGGTGGAATAGCGAACATGACCGATAGCCATGTCGCCTTCCAGCTGGGAGAGGGTAAGCTTGTTGAAAACCTCGCTTACAAGACCCAGGTCCTTGTAGCAATAGACGCTTTTTTCCTTCCGGCTGCTTATGGATATGCCGCAGCTCTCCTGACCTCTGTGCTGGAGCGCGTAGAGTGCGTAGTACACAGTTTTTGAGGTGTTTAGGACGTCGGATTTAAAGATGCCGAACACTCCGCATTCTTCACCCAGCTTCCTGTTGTTTGCCGCGGATACCGTCACGCCGGAATTATTCATGGACGCACAATCCTCCAAATCGTATGTAGACTATAGCTTAAAACACCGGCAAAGTATTATGTAATCGGGATTATAATAAGCATTATAATCCAAACAGCAGCTTGCCGTAGGTCGGGTATGGCCAGTATCTCTCACCGACCATGGTTTCAAGCTCGTCCGCCGCCGCCCTCAGCTCCTGCATGGCTGAAAAAATCATATCCCTGTGGAAGCGGGCGCTTTTTGCGGCGTCACTATAATTCTTACCCTCAATAAGCAATTTGTCAAGTGCCTCAGCTCGATTTGAGATGGTTGCACAAAGATTTGATATGCCCTTAGCTAAATTTGTTTCATATTCACAGTTTATGTCGGAGGACAAAGCTTTCTTCGCGACCGCCGCATCCGCCGCGTCCTTCGTACAAAGCAGGGCTGCCGGAAGGATTTCCTTTCTCACCATGTCCAGCATTGTCAAGGCTTCGATGTGGATGACCTTTGAATAGGTTTCCATCATAATTTCGTAACGCGAGGTGAGCTCGGCTTCGGTGAACACCCTGTGCCTTTCAAAGAGGTCTACGTTCTTTTTACTTATCAGCAGGGGCAGGCAGTCGGCGGTGGATTTCAGGTTGTACAGCCCCCGCTTTTCAGCCTCCTCGACCCATTCGTCGGCATAGTTGTTGCCGTTGAAGACGATACGCTTGTGCTTAACGGTCGTGTCCTTGATTATGCGGTCAACCTCAGCTTCGACATCCGAGGTCGAGGCGAGGCGTTCGGCAAAGGCTTCAAGGGCGGACGCGGTCACCGTGTTGAGGATGATGTTCGCGTCCGCGATGGACATGCTTGAGCCGAGCATACGGAACTCGAATTTGTTCCCTGTGAAGGCGAGCGGGGAGGTGCGGTTTCTGTCGGTGGTGTCCTTGGAGAAGTTGGGAACCGAGCTGATGCCGGTGTCCATCTCCGCCGCCTCATAGGGGGAATATACCGCGCCGCTTTCAATGGCGTCAAGGATACCGGACAGCTCATCCCCGAGATACATTGAAACGATGGCGGGCGGAGCCTCGCTTGCTCCGAGCCGGTGGTCATTTCCCGCGGTGGCGGCGGATATGCGCAGAAGCTCCTGATATTCGTCCACACCCTTTATCACGGCGGAGAGGAAAAGAAGGAATTTCTTGTTTTTGTAGGGTTCCTTGCCGGGGTTTAACAGGTTTTTGCCCGAGTCGGTGGAGATAGACCAGTTGTCATGCTTGCCGCTGCCGTTGACCCCGGCAAAGGGCTTTTCGTGCAGCAGGCAGACAAGCCCGTGACGGAGCGCCACCTTTTTCATGATGTCCATTGTAAGCTGGTTGTGGTCGCACGCGGTGTTGGCGCTTGTGAATATTGGGGCAAGCTCATGCTGGGCGGGGGCGACCTCGTTGTGCTCGGTTTTCGCCAAAATGCCGAGCTTCCAAAGCTCCTCATCCAGCTCCGCCATGTAGGCCATGACCCGAGGCTTTATGCTGCCGAAGTAGTGATCCTCAAGCTCCTGACCCTTCGGAGGCTTCGCGCCGAAGAGGGTGCGCCCGGTATAAACGAGGTCATGTCTTTGCTCGAAAAGTTCCTTTGGAACGAGGAAATATTCCTGCTCCGGACCGACGTTTGGAAAAACTCTTTGGGTGGCTGTGTCCCCGATGAGCCGCAAAACCTTCAGGGCCTGACAGCTCAAGGCTTCTATCGAGCGGAGAAGGGGAGTCTTTTTATCGAGGGCTTCGCCGCTGTACGAGTAAAACGCGGTGGGTATGCAGAGGGTATTTTCCTTGATAAAGGCATAGGAGGTGGGATCCCAGGCGGTATAGCCTCTGGCCTCGAAGGTCGCGCGCAGTCCGCCGGAGGGGAAGCTGGAGGCGTCCGGCTCGCCCTTGATAAGCTCCTTGCCGGAAAACTCCATTATAATCTCGCCGTCCCCCACCGGGGAGATGAAGCTGTCATGCTTTTCGGCGGTGATGCCTGTCATCGGCTGGAACCAATGTGTAAAATGAGTAGCCCCTTTTTCAATTGCCCAGTCCTTCATCGCGCTCGCCACAATATTGGCGATATCCACGGTGAGACCGGCACCCTGCTCGATTGTGCGCTTTAAGGCCTTATAGGTTTGATTTGGCAGCTTCTCGCGCATTACGCTGTCATTGAAAACCATGCTCCCGAATAACTTTGGAACGTCCTTCATTGCTTCCGCCTCCGTAATAATAAAATAGTTAATTGACTATACTAATACAAAAAAGCGCCGTAGGTACAACCTACAGCGCCTTTGCTGCTTACATGCATAAGTATATAATGCCGCGGGTTTATTGTCAAGGTGTTAATGACAATTAAAAGTGATAGAAATTAATGCAGGCTCGGGAACGTTTTCTGTCATTTTTAACAGTAAATTGTTGCTTATAGTGGGTATAAGTTTTGAATATGCAAGGTTCGCATCCAAAAACTGCAAAAATAGTTGACTTTAAGTTTTCCTTGCCGTATAATTCAAATCACTGAACAAAGACGTTCACCGTGTGATACGGATATTTTATTTTCGTATCACGCGGTGGATGTTTATTTTTTTCAAGTTTTTTAATAAATTTGCATATAAATTTTCAGGCTCGGCAAGGAAGGATGGTCGTAACAATGTTAAAAGAAGGTCAGGTCCGTATTCCGTCAGGGTGTGCCATCACCGGCATAATATCGAAAAGCGGAAAGCATATAGGGGGAGAAAAGGCGATAAAGTCTATCGCCGTTATGCATGACCGGTCAAACGGACTTGGCGGCGGCTTTGCGGGATACGGGATATATCCGCAGTACAGGGACTTTTACGCGCTGCACGTGTTCTATGACAACGCATATGACAGGGAGAAGTGCGAGGAGTTTATCAACAGGCATTTTGATGTGATAAACCTTTCAAAAATACCCACCCGAAAGCACCCGAGAATCACCGACGCGCCGCTTATATGGAGGTACTTTGTAACCCCTCTGCCCACAAAGCTGAGCGACAGCCAGCTTGACGAGAAGGAGTTTGTGGCGCGCTGCGTAATAAGGATAAACTCTCAGATCGACGGATCCTTCGTCTTTTCAAGCGGGAAAAACATGGGGACCTTCAAGGCTGTGGGCTATCCGGAGGATGTGGGGGAGTTTTACAGGCTGGACGAATACGAGGGCTACAGCTGGACGGCGCACGGCAGGTATCCCACAAACACGCCGGGCTGGTGGGGCGGCGCGCACCCGTTCGCGATGCTGGATTATTCCATTGTCCACAACGGCGAAATATCCTCCTACGACGCAAACAGGCGCTTTATTGAAATGTTTGGGTACAAATGCACCCTCCAGACGGACACGGAGGTCATTACATACATAATCGATTACCTGGTCAGAAAGCAGGGGCTTACCCTGGAGGAGACGGCGAGCGTCATAGCCGCCCCGTTCTGGTCGGTGATAGACAGAAGCCCCGACAGGGAAAAGGAGAAGCTCACCTATCTGAGAAACACGTTTTCCAGCCTGCTGATAACCGGACCGTTTTCCATAATCCTCGGGTTTGAGGGAGGGCTGATGGCTTTGAACGACAGGCTCAAGCTGAGGAGCATGGTGATAGGCGAAAAGGGCGATATGGTGTACTGCTCAAGCGAGGAGAGCGCCATCCGGGCGATAGAGCCGTCCCCCGACCGCATATGGTCGCCCAAGGGCGGACAGCCGGTGATTATAAAAGTTGATGAAGTTGTGGAGGAAAAGAGTCGTGTCGGTTGATTTTCTTTATCCGGAATATGAAATAATACGCAATCAAAGCCGCTGCATAGCCTGCCGTGCCTGCGAGAGGCAGTGCGCAAACGAGGCTCACAGCTATGACGGGGAGTCCGGGCTTATGGAGTGCAACGAAGCCAAATGTGTAAACTGCCACAGGTGCGTCTCGCTCTGCCCCACAAGGGCGCTCAAAATAGTAAAGACGGACCATACCTTCAAGGAAAACGCGAACTGGAGGAAGGATACCATAACCGAGATATACCGGCAGGCGGGAACCGGCGCGGTGCTGCTGTCCTCCATGGGAAACCCGGAGCCGTTTCCGATCTACTGGGACAAGATGCTGATAAACGCGTCGCAGGTCACAAACCCGCCCATCGACCCGCTGAGGGAGCCGATGGAGATAAAGACCTTCCTGGGCGCCAAGCCGGGAAGGGTGGAGCGGGACGGCGCGGGCGAGCTTGTGATAAACACGCCGCCGAACTTCAAGCTGGAGTATCCGATAATGTTTTCCGCGATGAGCTACGGCTCGATAAGCTACAACGCGCACGAGGCGCTTGCCCGCGCCGCGGAGGAGCTTGGGATACTGTACAACACCGGGGAGGGCGGACTGCACGAGGACTTTTACAAATACGGAAAGAACACCATCGTTCAGGTGGCCTCGGGAAGGTTCGGGGTGCACAAGGAGTATCTGGAGACCGGCGCCGCTATCGAGATAAAGATGGGGCAGGGGGCAAAGCCCGGGATAGGGGGTCATCTGCCCGGGGCGAAGATAGTCGGCGACGTCAGCAGAACCAGAATGATCCCGGAGGGGGCGGACGCCATATCGCCCGCGCCGCACCACGACATCTACTCAATCGAGGATCTGCACCAGCTTGTACATTCGCTCAAGGAGGCGACGGAGTACAAAAAGCCGGTGATAGTGAAGATTGCGGCGGTACACAACGTCGCGGCCATAGCGTCGGGTATCGCGAGAAGCGGCGCGGACATAATAGCTATAGACGGCTTTCGCGGCGGCACGGGCGCCGCGCCCACAAGGATAAGGAACAACGTCGGAATACCCATAGAGCTTGCCCTTGCAAGCGTGGACGCAAGGCTGCGCGACGAGGGGATACGCTCGAACGTGTCGGTTGTGGCGGGCGGAAGTATACGCTCCAGCTCGGACGTTGTAAAGGCGATCGCCCTGGGCGCGGACGCGGTGTACATAGGCACCGCCGCTCTGCTGGCGGTCGGGTGCCATCTGTGCAGAAGCTGCCACGGCGGCAAATGCAACTGGGGGATAGCCACACAGCGCCCCGAGCTTGTGAGAAGGCTGAATCCCGACGTCAGCTATAAGCGCCTTGTAAACCTTGTGACCGCGTGGGGGCACGAGATAAAGGAGATGATAGGCGGCATGGGCATAAACTCGATCGAGGCGCTCAGAGGCAACCGCCTTATGCTCAGGGGGGTCGGCTTAAACGAGACCGAGCTTGGGATACTGGGAATAAAGCACGCGGGAAGCGTATAAAGCCGGATGTTACAAGAAGTTTGATGTAAAGCTTTTACAATATGCGCTGATGAAAGGAACGATTATATGTTAACAGCAGTCGTTGGGATAAACTGGGGAGACGAGGGCAAGGGCAGGATGGTGGACCTGCTTGCGGATAAGCAGGATATCGTTTGCAGGTATCAGGGGGGGAACAACGCGGGGCATACGGTGATCAATCCGCAGGGGAAATTTATATTGAACCTGCTCCCGTCGGGGATACTCAGAGGGAATGTTGTAAATGTGATGGGAAACGGCATGGCGATCGACCTCAAGCACCTGTGCGGCGAGCTGGATGGGCTTGAGGCCGCGGGGGTAAAAATATCCCCGGAAAACCTGAAGATAAGCGACAGGGCGGTCATCTGTATGCCGTACCATGTGGAGCTGGATAAGCTGGAGGAGAGCCGCCTGGGAGACGCGAGGTACGGCTCGACAAACCGAGGGATCGCGCCGGTATACGGCGACAAATACATGAAAAAGGGGCTCAGGATTGGCGACCTCCTGCACCCGGAATCCCTTGAAAAAAAGCTGTCCGCCATAGTCGGGTGGAAAAACCTGACATATGAAAAGGCATACGGCGCGGGGAAAATCGAGGTTTCCGAGATGCTGGAATGGCTGGAGAAATACGGCGGCAGGATAAGGGAGTTCATCTGCGACACCGGCGAATACCTGAGCGAAGCGGCCGGGTCGGGCAAAAACATCATGTTTGAGGCTCAGCTCGGAGCGCTCAGGGACATAGATTTCGGGATATATCCGTACACCTCCTCCTCCTCGACCATAGCGGCGTACAGCACGATCGGGGCGGGTATCCCCGGGTGTGTGCTGGATATGACCGTGGGGGTGATCAAAGCGTATTCGACGTGTGTCGGAGAGGGTCCGTTCACAGCCGAGATATTCGGAGAGGAGGCGGAGCGGCTGCGGGAAGCGGGCGGAGAATACGGCGCGGCTACCGGGCGTCCCCGCCGGGTCGGACCGTTTGACGCGGTGGCGTCAAGGTACGGGGTGAGGTTGCAGGGAGCGGACTGCCTGGCGCTGACAAAGCTCGATATCCTGTCCGGCTTTGAAAAAATCGCGGTATGCACCGGGTATGAGGTGAACGGCAAAAAAACCGAAAGCTTTCCGGTCGGGGACGACCTCATAAACGCCAAGCCGGTGATCGAATACGTAAACGGCTGGAGCTGCGACATAAGCCGGTGCAGGACATTGGGGGAGCTGCCGGCGGAAGCGGCGGAGTATATAAGGCTGATAGAACGGCTGGTCTCCTGCCCGGTGAAATATGTGTCGGTGGGTCCCGAGAGGGAAGCGTATATAGAAATGTACTGATACGTGCTGTTTAGCGCGGAAACGCCCCGATACGAGGGGCTATGAATTTTCTTTTCGAAAGGGTCACCTGAAATGAAACGAGTATATGTAAACGAAAAGTGGTGCCTGGGCTGCCACCTGTGTGAATATTACTGCGCCTTTGCCAACTCCGGCGGGGACAACATGGCCAAGGCGCTGAAAAACGTGAAGATAAACCCCAGAATAAAGGTGGAGGAGCGGGACGGCATAAGCTTTGCCGTATCCTGCCGCCACTGCGACGACCCACTCTGCGTAAAGAGCTGCATCAGCGGCGCGCTGAAGATAGACAACGGGGTTATAAGCATCGACCAGGAGAAATGCGTGGGCTGCTTTACCTGCGTCCTTGTATGTCCGTACGGCGCGGTTATGCCTGCTGACGACGGTCACGCGATGCAGAAATGCGAGCTGTGCACAAAAAATTCGTCGGGGGAGCCGCAGTGCGTACAGGGCTGCCCGAACAGGGCGATCATCTACGAATAAGCGCTTAGCATTAATTTTTTGCCGGGAAAGGTTTAGACGATATTATGAAATACGTAATAATAGGAAATTCGACGGCGGCGGTGGGCTGTGTCGAGGGCATACGTTCGGCGGATAAGACCGGGGAAATAGTGATGATTTCAAACGAGGTCCACCACACCTACTCGAGGCCCCTCATCTCCTACCTCATATCGGGAAAGACGGACAGGGAGAGGATGAAGTACCGTCCGGACAGCTTCTGCGAGGACAACGGGTGCTCCCTGATAACGGGTGAAACCGTGGTCAAAATAGACGCGGAAAACAGAGAGGTTCTGCTGGCGGACGGGAGCAGGATAGCATACGGCAAGCTGCTTGTGGCGACAGGCTCGGCGCCGTTCATCCCCCCGGCGCCGGGCTACGACGGGGTGGAAAGCAAATTTACATTTATGTCGCTGGACGACGCGGAGGCGCTTGCCGCCGCCGTCACGCCGGAAAGCAGGGTGCTCATAGTCGGGGCGGGGCTGATAGGTTTGAAGTGCGCCGAGGGTATCCATGAAAAGGTCGGGAGCATAACGGTGGTGGACCTCGCGGACAGGATACTGCCCAGCATACTTGACAGCACGGGCTCCGAGATAGTAAAAAGGCACATAGAGGAAAAGGGGGTCAGCTTTATCCTCGGGGACAGCGCGGCTGAGTTTAAGGGGAACACCGCCGTTTTGAAGAGCGGAAGGGAGCTCGCGTTTGACATCCTTGTCACCGCGGTCGGGGTCAGACCGAACGTCTCGCTTGTGAAGGACGCGGGCGGCGCAGTGGGCAGGGGAATAGCGGTGGACAGCATGAGCCGCACCGACCTTGAAAACGTGTACGCCGCGGGCGACTGCACCGAATGCTACGATATCTCGGCGGAGGAGAGGCGGGTGCTCGCTCTCCTTCCCAACGCGTACATCCAGGGCTATACGGCGGGGGTGAACATGGCGGGCGGGGAGGCGCGATTCGACAACGCCATTCCCATGAACGCGATAGGCTTCTTCGGGCTGCACATGATAACCGCAGGGAGCTACGCCGGGGAAAGCTATGAGCGGATAAAGGACGGCAAGGAATACAAGCGGCTGATAACAAAGGACGGGCTGCTGAAGGGGTACATCCTGATAGGCGATGTGAGGAGAGCCGGGATATATACGTCGCTGATACGTGAAAGGACTCCGCTGGATACAATCGACTTTGAGCTTATTAAGGACAGTCCGCAGCTGATGGCGTTTTCAAAGAAAGAACGGGCGGCAAAGCTGGGGGTTCATACCGCGTAAAAACACAAACAAGTAAATAACATTAGACTTCCCCGCAAAGCTCACGGGAGTGGGCTTTGTGAAAGGTCTATCAGATGGAGCTAAGATTATGTTACATATTGACGCCGCGAAAATGCACTTCAAGGAGATAAACAACTGTATACGCAGCGCGGAGGAGCGCGAGATAAAGATAACAAACTGTCTGGGGCAGAGATATATTTGCGGCGGGCTTTCCGGCCGTGAGGTCTTAATAGAGGGGACGCCGGGAAACGCGCTGGGCTCTTACCTCAACGGCACAAGCATCACGGTACACGGCAACGCCCAGGACGCCACCGGCGATACGATGAACGACGGGGTGATAACCATACACGGCAGCAGCGGAGACGCGACGGGGTACGCGATGCGCGGCGGCGAAATATATGTCAGCGGAAGTGTGGGCTACCGCGCGGGAATACACATGAAGGCGTATAAGGAGAAGCTGCCCGTGCTGGTTATCGGCGGGACCGCGGGCTGCTTTTTGGGTGAATACCAGGCGGGCGGCATAATAATCGTGCTGGGACTGGGGCATGAAAATGAAGCGCCTGTCGGAGATTTCTGCGCCACCGGGATGCACGGGGGAAAGATATTCGTCAGGGGGGAAAGTTTGCCGGAGGATATCTCGCCGCAGGTGCTGGCAAACAGGGCGGAGAAGAAGGACCTTGAGGAGATAAGCCCGTATATCAGGCGCTTTTGCGAAAGCTTTGGGGCGGATATGGACGGGATAATGAGCTCGGGCTTTTTGGTTTTGACTCCGGACACGAAAAATCCGTACAAGCAGATGTATTCCCACAACTGACCCGTGAAAAAATATCTTTATGTTTTCCCGGAGATGTAGTATAATTAAATAAACGATCCTACAGGGTTCTGAAAGGAAAAGAGGAAAATGAATTACACAAGGTCTGAGGTCACACAGTTCATAAGGGAAAACGACGTTAAATTCATACGTCTTGCCTTCTGCGATCTTTTCGGAATTCAAAAAAACATCTCTATTATGACTGACGAGCTGGAAAACACGTTCAGACACGGGGCGATGGTGAACGCCTCCCTCGTCAGGGGCTTTGACGACGGGGAAAACGGCGAGCTTTTCCTGTTTCCCGACCCCGCCACCATGACGACCCTGCCGTGGAGACCGTCACAGGGGCGGGTGGTCAGATTTTTCTGCGATGTGAAGAACCGGGACGGCAGCGCCTACTACAGCGACGGCAGATACCTGCTCAAAAAGGCGGTAAAAAAGCTGAAGGACACGGGCTACTCCGTCCGTATCGGGACGAAGAGCGAATTTTACCTGTTCAAGCTCGACGAGGACGGCAAGCCCACCGCGACGCCGAACGACAACGCGGGCTTCATGGATATAGCGCCTGCCGACAAGGGGGAAAACGTCAGGCGGGAAATTTGCCTGACCCTTGAGGAGATGGGAACCCAGCCTACACGCTCGCACCATGAGCAGGGACCGGGGCAAAACGAGATCGAGTTTAAGGACAATTTCCCGCTTGAAGCCGCGGACGAGCTGGTGACCTTTCGCAGCGTGGTAAAAACGATCGCCCAGAGAAGCGGGCTTTACGCCACCTTTCTGCCAAGACCGCTTGAGGACAAGAACGGCAGCGGACTGCACATAACCTTTACCCTGTGCGAAAAAAACGGCGAGATAGCGGGCGAATCCGGCAGAGCGGCCGGCATGTGCTTTATGGCGGGGATAATGGAGAATATCGCCTCCATCACAGCGTTTTTAAATCCGCTCGAGTCCTCCTATGACCGGCTGGGGAAATTTACCGCCCCGAACTCGGTTTCCTGGTCGAGGCGGAACGGCTCCCACCTGTTCAAGACGTTTGACGCTCCGGGGAAATTTGAGCTTCGTTCCCCCGACTCGGCGTGCAACCCGTATCTGGCGTTTGCGCTGCTTATCGAGGCGGGCGCGGACGGCGTCGAAAAGTCACTGAAGGCGCCGGGGGAGGGTGCGGCGGCGTCAAGCCTGCCGGCGGGGCTTGGAGAAGCGATAGCGCTTGCGGGGAACGGCTTTGCGGTTAAGGTTATGGAAAAGACGGCGGAGAAATTTTTAAGCGGGCAGAGGAAATATCTGGACGGGAAAGAGGACGGCCTTTCGACCTATATATGATATAAGGTATTTATAGCAGTTTAACAAAATAAGGCTATATCATTTTGTTAAGTTGCTATTGTTGCCTCACGAAACGATAACGGGAGTGGATGGAGATTGGAAAGCGTACTTATAGTCAGTACCGAAAAAGGCGCCGGATTTCTCCGCAGTCTCCTTGAGCACACAGACTGTCATGTGTCCGACACGGCGTCAAGCTGCGCTGAGGCAAGAAGGCTTATAGTGGAAAACGACTATGACGTCATCGTCATAAATACTCCGCTGCCCGACGAGTTTGGGCATGAGCTCAGCCTTATGGCCGCCTCAGAGAGCGGCGCGGGGGTCATACTGCTTGTGAAGGACGAAATAGCGGACGAGGTGTCCGCAAGGGTGGAGGCAAGCGGTGTGATGGTTCTTTCAAAGCCGCTGGGCAAATTACTTTTTTTTCAGACGCTCAGGCTGATCACCACCACAAAGCGGCGGATTCAGCTTCTTCAACGAGAAAACGTCAAGCTTCAGAGCAAAATTGATGAAATACGCCTTATTGACAGAGCTAAGTATACTTTGATAGAATATCTTAGCATGTCTGAACAGAGCGCGCACAGATTTATCGAAAAGCAGGCCATGGATCAGAGGATAACAAGGCGGGAAGTGGCGGAGAAAATACTCAAGACCTATGAAGCCTAGCAAAGCCGATTATATATACTTGGCGGGAAGCCGGAAAGGTGCGGTTTACAGCAATGCATAAAAAAGCATACTTGATTTTGGAAAACGGCAAGGTATTTGAAGGCACATCCTTTGGAGCGGAAGGGGAGGCGACCGGGGAATTGGTTTTTACAACGGCAATGACCGGTTATCTCGAAACGTTGACAGACCCCAGCTTTTACGGTCAGATAGTTTGCCAGACATTTCCTTTGATTGGAAATTATGGAGTTATTCCCTCCGATTTGGAAAGCGGGAAACCGGCGCTTAAAGCATATGTTGTCCGACAGTGGTGTCAAGAGCCCTCTAATTTTAGAAGCGAGGGTGCTCTTGACGCTTTTTTAAAGTCAAACGGTATTGTGGCGTTGTGCGGTCTGGACACACGCGCCGTTACCCGGATAGTCAGGGAGCACGGGGTCATGAACGCCAAAATCACGACCGACATAGACAGGCTCCCCGAAATCCTCGCCGAGCTTAAGGCCTTTAGTATTGGGGCGGCTGTTCCCCATGTGACCTGCGGGGAGGTAACGAGGACCGGTTCGAAGGACGCGAAATACAGGGTGGCGCTCTGGGACTTCGGTTCAAAGGAGAATATAAGCCGCGAGCTTTTGAAGCGGGGCTGCGAGGTAATCCGCGTTCCCGCGGACACGACGGCGGAGTATATACATTCGCTCAGACCGGACGGGGTCATGCTCTCCAACGGTCCCGGCGACCCGTTGGACAACCCCGGGGTAATTAAGGAGCTTGCCGCGCTGTGCGGGTACAAATACCCGATTTTCGGCATATGCCTGGGGCATCAGCTGCTGGCTCTCTCGCAGGGGGCGAAGAGAGAGAAGCTGAAATACGGGCACAGGGGAGCAAACCAGCCCTGCACCGAGACCGCGACGGGAAGGGTCTATATCACAAGTCAGAATCACGGCTACGCGGTAATCAACGATTCGCTGCCTCAGGGGGCGAGGGCAAGCTTCACAAACGCGAACGACGGGACAAACGAGGGGGTCGAATATGACTACATGCCGGCGTTTACGGTGCAGTTCCACCCGGAAGCGGCCGCGGGTCCGCTGGACACCGGCTTCCTGTTTGAAAGGTTTACCGATATGATGGAGAAGAACAGGCATAACTGATAAAATAAATTACTGAAAAAGAAAGGGAGATTTTTCATCCGGAGAGGATAGAAAAGCTATGGTGAAAAGCTGATGCCGTTGAAAAGTGATATCAGGAAGGTGATGGTTATCGGGTCAGGTCCGATTGTCATCGGGCAGGCCGCGGAGTTCGACTACGCGGGGACGCAGGCGTGCCGGGCGTTGAAGGAGGACGGGCTTGAGGTGGTTCTGGTCAACTCCAACCCCGCGACAATAATGACCGACGGAGCGATGGCGGACAGGATATACATAGAGCCGCTGACCCTGGACACGGTAAAGAGGATCATAGAAAAAGAGAAGCCGGACAGCCTGCTGTCCACACTGGGCGGGCAGACCGGGCTTACCCTCTCCATGCAGCTGGCAAAGGAGGGCTTCCTTGAGGCGCACGGGGTAAAGCTGCTTGGAGCAAACCCGGAGACAATCGACCGTGCGGAGGACAGGCAGCGGTTCAAGGACACGATGCTTGAAATCGGGCAGCCCTGCATACCGTCCAAGGTGGTGACCGACCTTGAAAGCGCGAAGGAATACGCGCGGGAGCTGGGCTATCCTATGATAATAAGACCCGCCTTCACCCTGGGGGGAACGGGCGGCGGAATAGTAAACAACGAAGAAGAGATGGAGGTCATCGCGTCGGGCGGGCTCCAGCTTTCCCCGATACATCAGGTGCTGGTTGAGAAGTGCGTGTCCGGCTGGAAGGAGATAGAGTTCGAGGTCATGCGGGACAGCAAGGGCAACGTCATCACCATATGCTCTATGGAGAATCTGGACCCGGTCGGGGTTCACACCGGGGACAGCATCGTCGTAGCCCCCGCGGTCACCCTTTCGGACAAGGAGTACCAGCTGCTGCGCTCCGCCTCCCTGAACATAGTTGAGGCGCTGAAGGTGGAGGGGGGCTGCAACGTGCAGCTTGCCCTTGCGACCGACAGCTTTGAATACGCCGTGATCGAGGTAAATCCGCGCGTTTCCCGCTCCTCCGCCCTCGCGTCCAAGGCTACGGGCTACCCTATCGCGAAGGTGGCGACAAAGATAGCGATCGGCTACACACTGGACGAGATAACAAACGCGGTCACAGGCAAGACAAAGGCGTGCTTCGAGCCTGCGATAGACTACATAGTGGTCAAGCTGCCGAAGTGGCCGTTTGACAAATTTGTATACGCTAAGCGCACGCTTGGCACCCAGATGAAGGCGACGGGGGAGGTCATGGCAATCGGCGACACCTTCGAGCACGCGATAATGAAGGCGGTCAGGGGCGCGGAGATATCGCATGACAGCCTCAACGACAGGACGCTGGCGGGGCTTTCGACCGGGGAAATCGTGGAAAAGCTGAACGACTGCAACGACGACCGCATATTTGTCGTGTTTCAGGCGCTGAAGAGAAACGTCTCCTACGATGTGATATTCGAGGCGACGAAAATAGACAGATGGTTTCTCGGCAAGCTTAACAACCTTGTAAAGCTTGAGCGGGAGCTTGAGGCGGGCGAGCTTACCGGGGAGCTTTATCTCAGGGCGAAGAGGTTCGGATATCCGGACAAGGTGATAAGGGAAATTTCCGGCAAGGAGATCAAAAATCCGCGTAAGGCTGTATTTAAGATGGTGGACACCTGCGCCGCGGAATTTTCGGCGGACACGCCGTATTTCTATTCGACCTACGACGATGAAAACGAGGCGGCGGAATTCCTGAAAACGATGAAGCAGCGCAAAAAGACGGTCATTGTCTTTGGCTCCGGTCCTATCCGTATCGGGCAGGGAATAGAGTTTGACTACGCGTCGGTTCACTGTGTCTGGGCGCTCAAGGAGGCGGGGTACGAGGTCGTCATTGTAAACAACAACCCGGAGACCGTCTCGACCGACTTTGACACCGCCGACAGGCTGTATTTTGAGCCGCTCACGCCGGAGGATGTGATGAGCGTCATCGAAACCGAAAAGCCGTACGGGGTGGTGGTCGCGTTCGGCGGGCAGACGGCGATAAAGCTGACAAGGTTTCTCGACAGCCAGGGGATAAACATCCTGGGCACCTCGGCGGACAGCATCGATATGGCGGAGGACAGGGAGCGCTTTGACGCGCTGCTTGAAAAGCTGGACATCAAGCGTCCGCAGGGCTACACCGTCATGACATGCGGCGAGGCGCTTGAAATGGCGAACAAAATCGGCTACCCGGTTTTGATGCGTCCCAGCTATGTGCTGGGCGGGCAGAACATGATAATAGCGTTCAACGACGACGACATCACCGAGTATATGGGGATAATTCTGACCCAGAACATACAAAACCCGGTGCTCATAGACAAATACCTCATGGGGACCGAGCTTGAGGTGGACGCGATCAGCGACGGCGAGGACATCATCATTCCGGGTATAATGGAGCACATCGAGCGCGCCGGGGTTCATTCCGGCGACTCCATAGCGGTGTATCCCGCGTGGAACGTAAACGACGACATGGTTGAAAAAATCGTCGACTGCACGAAGCGGCTCGCGATCTCGCTGGAAACGAAGGGGCTTGTAAACATACAGTACCTGATCTACGGGGGGGAGCTGTACGTCATAGAGGTAAATCCCCGCTCCTCAAGGACGATACCCTATATAAGCAAGGTGACGGGGGTGCCGATGGTTGATCTGGCCACCCGCGCGATACTCGGGGAGAGGATAAAGGACATGGGCTACGGCACGGGGCTTTACAGGATTCCCCCGTATGTGGCGGTCAAGGTTCCTGTGTTCTCCTTTGAAAAGCTTATAGATGTGGACACCCATCTGGGACCTGAAATGAAGTCCACGGGAGAGGTGCTGGGAATCGCGGGAACCCTGGACGAAGCGCTCTATAAGGGGCTTGTAGCGGCGGGGTACAGGATGGAGCGCAGCGGCGGAGTGTTCATCACCGTGCGGGACAGCGATAAAAATGAAATAGCGGGTACGGCGAAGCTGTATCATGAGCTTGGGTTTTCAATATACGCCACAGCCGGGACGGCTAAGGTGCTGTCCGGCGCGGGGATACCGGTGACCGCGGTCAAGAAGATTCACGAGTCGGAAAAAGGCGGGGAGAACACCATCACCCTTATCGAAAGCGGCAAGGTCAACTATGTGATATCCACCTCCTCCAAGGGGCGCATACCCTCGAGGGACAGCGTGAAGATCCGGCGCAAGACCGTCGAGAGGAACATACCCTGCCTCACGTCGATAGATACGGCAAACAGCCTGGCAAAGAGCTTGAAAAGCAGGTACTCCGTATTTAACACCGAGCTTGTCGACATAAACAACATGCGTAAGGAGCGGATAAATACTAAATTTGTCAAGATGCAGAGCTGCGGAAACGACTATCTGTATTTCAACTGCATGGAGGAGGAGATAACCAATCCGGAGGGCTTGAGCGTGCGTCTGTGCAACAGGCGGTACGGCATCGGCGGCGACGGGGTGGTTATCATATGCGGGTCGGAGGTCGCGGACGCGAAAATGCGGACCTTCAACCTGGACGGCAGCGAGGGTCAGATAGGCGGAAACGGCATCAGATGCGTAGGAAAGTACCTGTTTGACGAAAATATAGTTCCGAAGAGGACAATGACGATAGAGACGCTCAGCGGGATCAAGACGATACACCTGTACATGCAGAACGGGATTGTTACCCAGGTCGGGGTGGAAATGGGAAAAGCGATTTTCGATCCGAAGCTTGTACCGTGCACGCTCGGCGGGGAGAGAATAATCGACCGCGAGGCTGAAATCGGGGGGAAGGTATACAATATAACCTGCCTGTCGGTCGGCAATCCGCACTGCGTCGTGTTCAGGGAGGATGTGGACAGCCTTGATGTGGAGAATATCGGTCCCGTGTTTGAACGGAGCAGGCTGTTTCCCGAGAGGATCAACACCGAGTTTGTCAAGGTGATCGACAGGCGCACTATCCAGATGCGGGTGTGGGAGCGCGGCACCGGGGAGACCTGGGCGTGCGGCACCGGCGCGTGCGCGGCTGTGGTGGCGGCTGTGGAAAACGGACGCTGCGACAAGGACGCCGAAATCACGGTCAAGCTTTTAGGAGGAGATTTGAAGGTGGTCTACAGCGACTCCGGGATACTTATGACCGGCGACGCGATAAGCGTGTTTAAGGGCGAGGTAATACTGTAGGGTCAACACACCGGGATATGCATTTCCCTCGGCGACCCGGGTCGCCGAGGGAAATGTCTTGAAGTTATCTGGCTCCGAGTATGTGGATGTATCTCACCCCAACCGCGGCGGTGTATGTAGTCAGACGGCGGTTATCCGAGTCCTGGCTGTGGGTGGCGACAAGTATGTTTCCGGGTCTCGGAGCCTTGCCCGCCGCGACGACGAAAAGGCTGTGCCCGAACGTCTGCCCGTCAAAGGACAGCTGGACGACGTCCCCGGGCAGTATCTGGGTGACGTCGGTCTCGGTTGCGTACGGTCCTTCGGACCGGTTGGAGACGAGGAAATTATACAGATATTGCACTCCCGTCCACCCGGGCGCCTTGTCGTACCCGTTTCTGTAGTACCAGCCAAGGTCGGGTGTATAGTTCATCTGTGCCCCGCCCGCGTGGATACACTGGGAAATAAAGTTTGTGCAATCCCCGCCGATACCGTGAAAGTCGAGAAAATCAGGATTCCTTGAAAACGCGAATTTGTGCGCGTAGCTTATGGCGGCCTCCCTGTTATACAAAGTATCACCTCCGTTTATACTAAACCATATACAAAATATCTTCTCCGCCCCATACAACAGCTTATGAACCTAAGTGCGTTATGTTTCCGCCGTTTGACGGGTCCAAAAGGAGTCTGTTACGCACAGAGCGGAGATGAGCCGAGCAGGGCTTAGTAGGGCATTACGTGCTCTATCGCGCTTCCCACATTGCGAAGAACCCGGTTCGGGGTTCTCATAATTTTCCTCTTTGTTTTCGGGCTTACCATCAAGCCGACGGTCGCGCCGGCGACCATCCCGATAACCGCGCCTTTTATAAATGATACCATAATTGTCATTTTCCTTTCATTTACGATAGACTTCTTGCAAAACCTCCGGTTTTGTTCGCGGAAGCACTTAAAATGCTTCCGCCGCAAAACTCACTTTGTGAGTTTTGCAAGAAGTCTATTTCCAGCCTTTGCCGGTTTGCAAAAAAACCGAGTTACAAAGCCGCGCAAACCGACACAGCTTAGTATTCCCGAAAAGCGAAGCGGTCCCCGTTGAAAAAATTGCCAGTTGTTTTTTATAAGTTTTTACAAAAACCGGCTTTATCGCTTGAGAGGGAACACAATGTGTGGTAATATAGTATTATTATGGGGCAAGGAATGGTCATAACAATGAAGCTGCTGTTGAAAAACGTGAATATAATCGGTTATTTTAAAGAGCCCGGAATATCGGACATTTTGTGCGAGGACGGGCTTATCGCCGGTATTTCCCGGGGAATAAGCGCCGACGGCTGCGCGGTCATCGATTGCGGCGGGCTTTCCTGTTGCGCGGGGCTGGTGGATATGCACACCCATCTCCGGGATCCGGGCTTTTTACACAAGGAGGACATTCGCTCCGGCGGGTCGGCCGCGGCGGCGGGCGGGGTGTGCCACATCGCGTGTATGCCGAACACCTCGCCTGTGTGCGACAACGCCGAAACGGTCAGATATATAGTAGAAAAATCGAGAAGGGAAGCGCCTGTCAGGGTGTACCCCATAGCGGCGGTGACGGTTCGGGAAAAAGGGGAGAGGCTCACCGATTTTAACGTGCTGAAAAGCGCGGGAGCGGTTGCGTTCAGCGACGACGGTATGCCGGTAATGAATGACCGGCTTATGGAGGAGGCAATGGTCCTGGCTGACAGGCTTGGGGTCAAGGTCATATCCCACTGCGAGGACTTCAATTTCGTTCCGGGGAGAACCGCCGCCGATTACGGGCTTGAGGGCTGTGAGGTACCGGTTCAGTCGGACGAGGAGGGCATGGCGGCGCGGGACGCGGCTCTGGCGAAGAGAAGCGGCGCGGCGGTGCATATAGCCCATGTGAGCACGGAAAATACCGTCGCGATAATCCGCTGGGCGAAGTCGAGGGGGGTGCGGGTGACCTGCGAGACAGCGCCGCACTACATGCTTTTCACAAAGGACACAGCGGCGGAAAAGGGGACGAACGCGAAGATGAATCCCCCGCTGAGGGAGGAAAAGGACAGGCTTGCCGTGATAGAGGGAGTGAAGGACGGAACCATAGACGCGATAATAACCGATCACGCGCCCCATTCGGCCGGGGAAAAGTCGGTCGGGTACGGCAAGGCGCCGAACGGTATTATCGGGCTTGAGACGCTGTTTGCCGCTTCGGTAAAGGCGCTGAGAAACGAAATGGGCATGGAAGAGATAATCTATAAGCTGACCGCCGCGCCCGCGGGGATACTCGGCATAGACGCGGGAGCGCTGAAGGTGGGCGGAGCGGCGGATATAACCGTATTTGACCCTGCGGAAAAGTGGGTATATGAGGCGGAGAAATCCTTTTCAAAGAGCAGGAACACCCCGTTTGACGGGTATGAGTTTGATTGCAGGGTGAAGTACACCGTCCTCGGCGGCAAGGTCGTGTATTCGCGGAGCGACGGGGTAATATTGCCAAATCAATAATATAAGGGGAGGGCGCGAAATGTCGATAGACAGGCTGACGGAGAAAATCAGGGAGAAAAAGAACCCGACGGTCGCGGGGCTGGACGCGAGGATCGAATATGTTCCGGAGTTCATACAGCGGAAAAACGCGGAGCTGTACGGCAAAACCTTGAAGGCGGCGGCGGAGTCGGTGTATGAGTTCAACGCGGGGCTGATAGACGCGCTGTGCGAGGTGGTTCCGGCGGTGAAGCCGCAGAGCGCCTACTACGAGCTGTTGGGTCCGGACGGGGCGATGACCCTTAAAAGGACGATAGCCTATGCCCGGGAGAAGGGCTTGTATGTAATCACCGACGGGAAGCGCAACGACATAGGCGAGACGGCGAGCGCATACGCGGACGCATACTTCGGCGGCGTCAGCTTTATGGGGGAGAGCTTCGAGCCGTACTCCAGCGACGGGCTTACAGTCAACGCCTATCTGGGGTCGGACGGGATAAAGCCGTTTGTCAAATACTGTGAGGACGGGAAGAGCATATTTGTGCTTGTCAAGACCTCGAACAAATCCTCCTTTGAGGTGCAGGAGATGATAGCGGGCGACCGTCCGCTGTACCGTGTGATGGCGGAGTACATAAACCGCTGGGGCGCGGACTGTGTCGGGCAGTGCGGATACTCAAACGTCGCCGCGGTGGTCGGCGCCACCCATCCCCGCCAGCTTAAGGAGCTTCGTCAGGCGCACCCCCGGATATTCTTCCTTGTGCCGGGCTACGGCGCGCAGGGCGGCGGGGCGGCTGATGTGGAGCACGCCTTTGACGGCGGCGGCGGCGGCGCGGTGATAAATTCCTCCAGGGGGATAATGTGCGCGTGGCAAAAGACGGACGGCGGCGGCAAAAACTTTAAGGAAGCCGCCTATGACGCCGCGGTGAAGATGAAGCGCGACCTTCAGGCGTACGTCGTGGTCGCTTAAGCAGGTCGCTGAAAATCATATTGAGGAGAAGAGAGAGTGCCGGACGTATTTAACTGTACCGTGCTGTCGGTGGAACAGATAAGCAATACAACATACGATATGCGGGTGCTTGCGCCTGAAATATGCGGGGAAAGCCGCCCCGGCATGTTTGTGCATGTGAAGTGCGGGGAGCTTTTGCTGAGAAGGCCGATAAGCATATGCGACGCGGACGGGGACTGCCTGAGGCTTGTGATCGACAGGCGCGGGGACGGAACGAAGTGGCTGACCGAACGGAAGAAATTTGACGTCATCGACATACTGGGGCCTCTGGGCAGAGGCTTTGACCTCAGCGGCGGGAGGCTGCTTGCGGTCGGGGGAGGGATCGGAGCCCCGCCGATGCTTTACGCCGCTAAAAGGGCGAAAAGCGCGGACTGCGTCCTGGGCTTCCGTTCCGCTGAAAATGTGATACTTTTAAAGGACTTCGGCGGGGTATGCGGCGAGGTCGGAATCGCCACCGACGACGGCAGCCTGGGATACAAGGGCTACGTTTCGGGGCTGGTAAAATTGCGGCTTGAAAAGGGGAGCTTTGACAGGGTGCTGGCGTGCGGACCCACGGCGATGCTTAAAAGCGTGTGGGAGGTATGCAGGGAGTACGGGGCGCCGTTGCAGGTCTCGCTTGAGGAGCGGATGGGCTGCGGCGTTGGCGCGTGCCTGGTGTGCGCGTGCAAAACCGCCTCCCGCACGGGGGAGGAGCGGTACAGCCACGTCTGCAAGGACGGACCCGTATTCGACGCCGGGGAGGTTGTGTGGCAATGAGTGTTGATATGAGTGTGACCTTCGCCGGTGTGAGGCTGAAAAATCCTGTGGTCGCCGCCTCCGGAACCTACGGGTTCGGGCACGAGTACGGGGAGTTTTATAAGCTAAGTGAGCTGGGCGGGATATGCGTGAAGGGGCTTACCGCCGCGCGGCGGGAGGGCAACCCTCCGCCGAGGATAGCTGAGACCCCAGGCGGCATTCTCAACAGCGTAGGTCTGCAAAATCCGGGGGTTGACGCCTTTATAAGGGACGAGCTGCCCTACCTGAGAAAATTTGACACTGCGGTGATTGCGAACATATCGGGAAACACGGCGGAGGAATACTGCGAGCTGGCCGAAAAGCTTTCTCACGCGGGGGTGGACATGCTTGAGGTAAACATCTCCTGCCCGAACGTGAGGGCGGGGGGGATGGCGTTCGGCACCTCTCCGGCTTCCGCCGCCGGTGTGACCGAAGCGGTGAAAAGACATTCGACAGTGCCGGTCATGGTCAAGCTGTCGCCAAACGTGACGGATATCACGGAAATCGCAAGGGCTGTGGAGGAAAAGGGAGCGGACGCGGTATCGCTTATCAACACGCTTCTCGGTATGAGGATAGATATACGCACCCGCCGCCCGGTTATAAGGAACAACATGGGGGGGCTTTCCGGTCCCGCCGTGTTCCCTGTCGCGGTGAGGATGGTCTGGCAGGTCGCCGCGGCGGTAAAGCTGCCGGTTTTGGGCATGGGGGGAATATCGACCGGGGAGAACGCGGCTGAAATGATGCTTGCGGGCGCGTCCGCGGTCGCTGTGGGAACCGCCTGCTTCTCCGACCCGTACGCGCCGGTTAAGGTGCGGGATGGACTGCGGGACATCGCGGCGGGGCAGGGGTTAAGCTCAGTGTCCGGGCTGACCGGCGGGCTTCTGCCATGGTAGAGAGAGTATATCTGATCCGCCACGCCGAGGCGGAGGGCAATATATACCGCAGGGTTCACGGCACGTACGACTCGCTTCTGACCGAAAATGGCATATTGCAGGTCGAGGCGCTGAGGGAGCGGATGAAGGGCGAAAGCGTCGGCCGGGTTTTCTCAAGCGATTTGATGCGGGCGGTGAAAACGGCGGGCGCTGTGAGGACACGGAGCAAGATAATCGAGATACCCGCCTTTCGCGAAATGTACATGGGAGCGTATGAGGACTCGACATGGGGAGAGCTTTTGCGGCGGGACAGGGGAATAGCCGGGAGGTACGCCGCGGATATGGACTATCGGATCGAAGGCGGAGAGAGCATGAGGGACGTGTATAACCGGGTTTCCCCCTCCCTGGGCGGGATAACGAAAGGAGGCGCGGAGGCGGTCGCCATAGTGTCCCACTCCTTCGCGCTTCGCGCCGTCATGTGCGCACTGTGGGGAAAACCTGCCGAGGGGATAAATGACAGCCCGATGGTCGGCAACGCGTCGGTATCCCTGTTCGTCCGGGACGGCGGGGGCTATAGGGACGAGTATATAAACGATGTGGGGCATCTGAAGGGGCTGGAAAATTTTAAGGCGGGCTGTCCCGAGGAATATGGGATAGAAAACCCTCAGCTTTGGTTTCGCTCCGCCGAAAACGCCGCCGATATAGAAGCCGCGACGCTGTACTGGGAAAACACATGGTTTCTTGTCAACGGGAGAAGCAGCGGGTTTGACAGGCTGGCGGCGGAAAGCGAGATAAGGCGGATCCTTCGCGGAGACAAGGACAGCGTGCGCTTTGCGATGCTTGAGGATATGGAGATAGGCATACTGATAATGGACTCGAAGAACCTGTACGAGGACGACTGCGGGCACATATCCCTGTTTGCGGTGAAGGAGGGGTTTCGCGGCTGCGGTCTTTCGGTGCAGATGGTGGGGGAGGCTATATCCTTCTACCGGAATCGCGGCAGGAGCCGGCTGCGCCTGAGGGTGTCGGCGGCAAACGAGCGGGCAATTAAATTTTACAAGAGAAACGGCTTTAAGGAAGCGTCCCTGGAGTATGACAGCGACGGCGAGCAGTACATTATGAAAAAAAGCATCGGAAGAGGCTGAGTTTTAGAATTTCCCGCATAACCATGGTTATGCGGGAAATTCTAAAAGGAAAGAAGTACAGATGAAGAGGGACAGCATGGATTTTTTGCCGGTATCTAAAGAGGATATGCTTTTAAGAGACTGGTATTACTACGATTTTTTGATATGCACAGGGGATGCCTACGTGGACCATCCCTCCTTTGGGGTCGCCATAATTTCCCGCCTTTTGGAGGCGGCGGGCTACCGGGCGGCGGTTTTGGCGCAGCCAAGGTTTGACAGCCCGGCCGATTTTGAGGCGATGGGGCGGCCCAGATACGGTGTGCTGGTGACCTCGGGGAACGTGGACTCCATGGTGTCCAACTACAGCAGCGCAAAGAACAGAAGGAAGAACGACTTTTATTCTCCGGCGGGCAGACCGGGCAGACGGCCGGACCGGGCTGTCACGGTGTACACCCAGCTTGCGAAGCGGGCGTTTGAAGGCATACCTGTGGTCATCGGCGGGCTTGAAGCCTCGCTTCGCCGCTTTGCGCACTACGACTACTGGGAGGACAGGGTCATGCCCTCCATCCTCGCAGATTCCGGCGCGGATATCCTCTCCTACGGGATGGGGGAGCGCTCGATGCTTGAGGTCGCGCGGCATCTGAAAAACGGGGAGGGCGCCGGCGGCTTACAGGAGATAAGGGGGATATGCTTCTTCGCGGAGAAAGAAGAGGATTTGACAATAGAATATACGGAATGCCCCTCCCTTGAGGAGGTCAGGGAGGACAAGGTGAAATACGCCGCCGCCTCCAAAATACAGTATGACGAGCAGGATCACATCCGCGGCAGGGCGATATGCCAGAGGCACGGGGGCAGGGCGCTTGTCCAGACCCGCCCGTCGCTGCCCATAGACACGGCGGAGTTTGACAGGGTGTATGAGCTGCCGTATACGAGGGAACCGCATCCGATGTATGAGGCTATGGGAGGGGTGAAGAGCATAGAGGAGGTTCGCTTTTCCATAGTGCACAACAGGGGCTGCTTCGGCGGGTGCAATTTCTGCTCGCTTGCGTTTCACCAGGGGCGCGCAATGTCGGTGAGAAGCCATGAGTCCATACTGAGAGAGGCGGAGCGGCTGACAAAGCACCCCGAGTTTAAGGGATATATACACGACGTCGGCGGACCTACGGCAAATTTCCGAAACGCCTCCTGTAAAAAGCAGAAGAAGCTTGGGCTTTGCAAGGACAAACGCTGCCTTGCGCCTGTGGCGTGTGAGCAGCTGATTGTTGACCACAGCGATTATTTAAAGCTGCTGCGAAAAATCAGGGCTATAGACGGGGTTAAAAAGGTTTTCATACGTTCGGGAATACGCTTCGACTACCTTGTAAACGACAAGAACGGTGAATTTTTCGCCGAGCTTGTGAAGTATCACATCAGCGGTCAGCTCAAGGTTGCGCCGGAGCACTGCTCCGACAGCGTGCTGGACTATATGGGAAAGCCGCATTTTAATATTTACAGAAGCTTTGAGAAGAAATATAAGGAGCTCAACGAAAGGTACGGGCTAAAGCAGTATTTGGTGCCGTATCTGATATCCTCCCATCCCGGCGCGACGCTGAACGACGCCATCAAGGTCGCCGAATATTTGAACCTGACCGGGAGGCATCCCGAGCAGGTTCAGGACTTTTACCCCACACCCGGAACGCTTGCCACCGCGATGTACTACACAGGCATAGACCCGAGGGACATGAAGCCGGTGTATGTGGCAAGGGGGGAGAGGGAAAAAGCCATGCAGAGGGCGCTTTTGCAGTGGAAGAATCCTAAAAACTACAATCTGGTGAAAAGCGCCCTGACCGAGGCGGGCAGAGAGGACCTTATAGGCTATGCGAAGGGCTGCCTTATACCTCCGCGGCCGCATATGAAGCCGTATAAAAAAGATAAAAAATAAATTTTGCAATACAATAATCCGCAAAATTGCGGGCGGGGTCAACCCGCCCGCGAAAAATGGTTCTTTTTCGACACGCTGTCTCTATTGAAGCCGAAGGCTTCAATGGAGGATTATTGTAATTAAGACCGATATAATTTTTTGTGCATTATTTGGATAAATTTATATGTTTAAAATAATGCGCAGTGTTAATAATATGCAATAGGCTTCTTCCCAAACCTTGTTTTACAAGTTTTAAACTTTGTCTTACAAGTGTTAAATTTCAATTATTTTCAGCGCGTAAAATAATGAAACCTGCGGTTGCGCAAGAGGTCTATTGTGTAAAGAGCGAATTGTTTAAGCAATTAAGCTTCGCTGTCGTGTTTACACCCACCAACAAAAAACAAGGATGGTTTGAAAATGAAGAGAAAAGCAATTGTTATAATCTCGGTATTAGCTATAACCGCGTTGTTTGCCGGTTGTACTATGAACGGTTCTGTCGGATTATCTCCGTCGCCTACCCCGGCTGTTACCCCGACGCACGCGGCAACAGTTAAACCTACAATAACGCCAACCGTGATGCCGACAGTATCACCCGGTATAGCCGGTGACATAGACAACGGGAAGGATGTGACGCCCGCGGCTACGATTCAGCCTTCGCCGATGGCTTCACCAAACCCATCGCCGGCGGTCAGTTAGATTTGGCTAAATAAGGAAAGGATGAACACATCAGCTGTTCATCCTTTTTCTGTCTACAGATAATTTAATCTGTCATATATTATTTGAGGTATTGACATAATATATAAAAATAGTACAATTAATGCATATCCTAATCATTTGCATGATCACTGTAATTTTGAAAGGAGACATAAAAATGCCGGAACTAAAGGGTACAAAGACAGAACAGAATTTGAAGGACGGTTTCTCGGGAGAATCGGAGGCTAGAAATAAATACACATATTTTGCAAGCGCGGCAAAAAAGGAAGGCTTGGAGCAGATAGCCGCTATTTTCCTTGAAACGGCGGAGAATGAAAAGGAACACGCCAAGATGTGGTTCAAGCTGTTGGGCGGCATCGGAAACACGGAGCAGAACCTGGCAAGCGCCGCCGCGGGTGAAAATTACGAATGGACGACAATGTATAAAAATTTCGCCGCCGACGCCAGAAGCGAGGGCTTCGACAATATCGCAAAGCTTTTCGATGGGGTCGCGGCGGTGGAAGCATCGCACGAGGCAAGATACAACAAGCTGCTCGCAAACGTGCAGGGGGACACGGTTTTCAAAAAAGACGGGAAGGTATATTGGGTGTGCCGCAACTGCGGACACATTCATATGGCCGAGGAAGCGCCTGTGGTGTGCCCTGTTTGCGCTCATCCGCAGGCATATTTCGAGCTTCGCTGCGACAATTATTGAGTGGCGGCCGCTCCGGGCAAAAGCTGTGCCGGGCGGGACGTCAGCATCACGCCCGGCATAGCAATACCAATTTCAATAAAAAACATAGACAAGCCCTTCGGGGCGTAAAAGCATATATCCAACTTTTTCGCCCCGAAGGGCTATGTTTATAACCCGGATTGGTATAAGGCGGCGGGGGAGGTCACAGAGCGGCTATATTGTCCATTCGCTGTGAATAAGCGCGATTATTTTCCTGCTGCCATTGTAATTTTCAAAGACTATCTTTAGGCTTGACCAGTCGAACTGGCTGTTTTCATCGCTTCCGGGATAGTGGAACTCCACAAACTCGGCGCCGGGGAACGCTTCGATAACGTTTTCCAGCGAATTTCCTTGCCGCATAACGGTGTTTATCCCTACGACAGGCGCGTTAACGTAATTCCGGTCAAAGACATACCGGTCAAAGTATTGCGTTGGGGTCATGCTTATCGGGTCGCCTGAGCCGTCGGCGGTTCCCCAGATATACAGATTGGTGTCGTCCTGAAAGCCTTTAATCAAATCTGCGGTAAAGACCTGGTCACTGTCGGGAAGAACGGTTGAATAAGGGGTGAAAATGACCCCTTTTTCAGGGTGTATGTACTTCGCGAGCTCTTTAAAGTTGCGCTCCTTGAGAAGCGAAAGGACTTCCACCGAGTCGTCAAGTATATGGGTCTGCGCCGTTTCGTCGGCATTGGGATAGCTTGACGGCAGCAGAGGGATATCGAGCTCGTAAATATACGCAAGAAAGGTTAAGCCGCAGCCAACAACCGCGCCAAAGAGAAAAACCGCCGCGGTCAGCAAAATTTTCTTCATAAAAAAGCCCATGCACGAAGCAATGCACAAATCGGACATGAATACATGCGATATACTTTCCCGCAAAACCCACAGAGCGGGTTTTGCGAGAAGTATATTGGCTTCGCGATTTCCCTTTCGGTTTTTTTTAATTCTTTCACGCTAAATCTCCAATCATTTTGGGATAGGTTAGGATACCTAAGCTATAGCTATGCCGGGTCTGAGCTATGGAGGCAATATCACGAATATATATTAATTTGGAGATGAGATAAAGTAAAGCTTAAAAGTTACAAAAAAGTTAAATAAGAGTTACAAAATGGAGGGCTTTCATGAAAACTTGTCTTGAAAAAAACTTCCATATCCTTTGCGGCAAGGGGGACGTGGGCGGCTATTGCATTCTCCCCGGCGACCCGGGGCGTGTGAAGGAAATAGCAAAGCGCCTTGACAGCGCCGTGAAGGTGGCCGAAAACCGCGAGTATGTGACGTACACCGGCTTTTTGGACGGGGAAAAGGTTTCGGTCTGCTCCACAGGAATCGGCGGACCCTCTGCGGCTATTGCTATGGAGGAGCTTGTTTTGTCCGGCGCACACACCTTTATCAGGGTTGGGACCGCAGGCGGGATAAACCTGAAGGTAAAAAGCGGAGATATTGTGGTTGCCACCGCGTCGGTCAGGCAGGAGGGCACGGGACTGCATTACGCGCCGGTCGAATACCCGGCGGCGGCGGACTTTGAGGTGGTTTCCGCGCTGAACGAAGCCGCAGGCGCGATGGGGGGAAGGAAGCATTGCGGGGTTATTCAAAGCAAGGATTCCTTTTACGGGCAGCACTCCCCGCAGAGAATGCCGGTGTATGCCCAGCTGAGTGAAAGGTGGGAGGCGTGGAAACGGCTCGGAGTGCTCGCAAGCGAAATGGAAGCCGCGGCGCTTTTTGTGGTTGCGGCGTCCCTGTCGGTGCGCTGCGGGGCGGTATTTACGATACTCTGGAATCAGGAGAGAAAGGCGCTGGGACACATGGAGGAGGACTGCATGGACTCGGGGAAGAGCATAAGCTGCGCGGTGGAAGCGATAAAGCTGCTTATTAAGTCGGATAAGGGAAAAATTTAATTAAAATTGCATAATTAAAATATCCCCCAATTGCGCCCGCCATGCGGGTGCAATTGGGGGATAATCAGGTTGCCAAAAAAGAACCATTTTTCGCGGACGCGCGATGCGCGCCCCTACACGCCCCCAATTGGGGGATATTTGTTACAGGGCTTCCAGCTCCTTTAGCCAAAGCTCAGCCGAGGCGTCGCTGGGCATCCTCCAGTCGCTGCGCGGGGAGAGGGTGACCGAGCCGACCTTGGGTCCGTCGGGCAGGCAGGAGCGCTTGAACTGCTGTGAAAAGAAGCGGCGGTAAAAGACCTTAAGCCAGCTGAGGATGACTTCCCTCGAGTAGCTGCCTTTAAAGGCGTATTCGGCGAGGCGGAGAAGCTTGCCCGGCGTGCAGCCCCAGCGCATTACATAGTACAAAAAGAAATCGTGCAGCTCATAGGGACCGACTATCATCTCGGTTTTCTGCGATATGTCGCCGTTTAACGCGGGCAGAAGCTCGGGGCTTACCGGGGTGTCCAATATATCCAGCAGCACGCCGCAAAGCGCGCGGTTGTCCGTTTTGTCGGCGGTGTATTTGATGATATGCCGTATCAGGGTCTTGGGGACGGAGGCGTTTACCCCATACATCGACATGTGGTCGCCGTTGTAGGTCGCCCACCCAAGCGCAAGCTCGGACAGGTCGCCGGTCCCGATGACAAGACCGTTACAGCTGTTCGCGATATCCATTACGACCTGTGTACGCTCCCGCGCCTGTGAATTTTCGTAGGTGACGTCAGTGTTGTCCCTGTCCTGCGCTATGTCGGAAAAATGCTGCTCGACCGCGGCAGTGATGTCAATTTCCCTGAACGAGACCCCGAGGGCGAGGGCGAGGGCTTCCGCGTTTGACCGCGTGCGCCTTGTTGTGCCGAAGCACGGCATTGTGACCGCGATAACGTCGGTTCTCGGGCGCGAAAGCATGTCCATGGCGTTGCAGGCGACAATCAGCGCGAGGGTTGAATCGAGACCGCCGGAGACAGCGATCACCGCCTTGTCGACCCCTGTGTGTTCGAGGCGCTTTTTCAGTCCGAGCGACTGTATGGACAGTATGGTTTCGCTTCGCCTGTCCCTGTCGGAGGAGGACGCGGGGACAAAGGGGTGGGTCTCGATCTTTCGGGTAAGCGCGGTTTCACAGAGGTCGAGGGAAAAGGGAATTTCCGTGTACCCGTCGGAGATTTCGGTTTTAAAGGTATTCATACGCCGCCTGTCGATTCCAAGCCGGTGCAAATCTATTTCACTCACTGTAAGACCGGTGGAAAACAGCGGGCTTTCGCTGAGGAGGTTTCCGTTTTCCGCAATCATGTTGTGCCCGGAAAAGACCATGTCGCCGGAGGACTCGCCCTCGCCGGCGTCCGCGTAGACATATCCGCAGATGAGCTTTGCGGACTGGCTTTTGACCAGCAGGCGGCGGTAGTCCTCCTTCCCGATGGTCTCATCGCTTGCTGAAATATTCGCGATTATCGCCGCGCCGTTTTTTGTGTGCTCGGCGGAAGGGGAGGAGGAGACCCATAGGTCCTCGCAAATCTCGCACGCGAGGGAAAATTCCGGAAGGTCCGAGCAGCGGAAGATGAGCCTTGAGCCAAACGGGATATACTCCGAATCGAAGAGAGCCAGGCTGTTTTCCTCAGGCGCGGGGGTAAAGTGGCGTATTTCGTAAAACTCGTTGTAGTTGGGGACGTTCTTCTTTGGAACAAAGCCAAGTATCCTTCCCCTGTGCAGCACAGCGGCGCAGTTGAACGTCTTGCCCATGTGGCGCAGGGGGAGACCGACGACGATAACAATGTCGGCGCTGGAGGCGCTCCGCCTGATAGCATTTAAAGAAGCCGCGGCGGCGTTTAAAAGGGTGTCCTGAAAAAACAGGTCGCCGCAGGTGTAACCCGTTATACAAAGCTCGGGAAAAACAGCGAGCTTGGCGCCCGCCGCCGCGGCCTTCTCAATTTGTTCGAGTATCTGTGAGGCGTTATATTCGCAGTCCGCCACTTTGATTTTTGGGGTAGCGGCGCAAACCTTTATAAAACCGTTTAACATAGGACAACTCCAAACCTGATAAATTTCTTGAGTTTATATTATGTCATTCACCGGTTCCTGTCAAGTTTCAAGGAAACAAAAAAATTTACAAAAAAGTATTTACTTATGTTGATTTATGTGTTATTATCAAAATAACAGTAATGATTACTATTATTGAATAATTGATTTATTATGGAGGTACCAAGTGAAAAAGTTTGTTTGTTCGGTTTGCGGCTACGTACATGAAGGTGATTCAGCTCCGGAGTTCTGCCCGCAGTGTAAGGCTCCGAAAGAAAAGTTTAAGGAGCAGCTGGGCGATATGACATGGGCGGCGGAGCATGTCGTCGGAGTCGCGAAGGGTGTGGGCGAGGACATATTGGAGGATTTGCGCGCGAATTTCAATGGCGAGTGCACAGAGGTCGGAATGTATCTGGCCATGGCGCGGGTCGCCCACCGTGAGGGTTATCCCGAGATCGGACTCTACTGGGAAAAAGCCGCCTGGGAGGAGGCGGAGCACGCCGCGAAATTCGCGGAGCTGCTTGGGGAGGTCGTGACCGAGAGCACCAAGAAAAACCTTGAGCTGAGAGTTGACGCGGAAAACGGCGCGACGGCGGGCAAATTCGATCTCGCAAAGCGCGCGAAGGCGGCAAACCTCGACGCCATTCACGACACTGTGCACGAGATGGCGCGGGACGAGGCGCGGCACGGCAAGGCGTTTGAGGGGCTGCTTAAAAGGTATTTTGGGAAGTAATACAGGTGCGTTTAGGACGGCAACAATTTTGTTGCCGTCCTAAAGTTATAATTTAAATTGTAATTGTCTGAATAAATGCTTTGTTATATGCAAATTATGAGCGTTTGGCATTGTAACGCCTGCGTAAAATTATGAAAATTACAAACGCAACAACAATACTAAACCCGAAGATTATCGGCACATAGCTTACGCTCTGCGGCTCTATGTACGGCTCCAGCGTAAACGGAGGCGCCTCCCTGCCATAAAACCCGTCGCCGCCGATTTGTATATAGTCGTTAATATTGTCCCCCTCTTGGTAGTCCGTCTCCTCTTTTAGGTAAGCTTCAAAGGCGGCGCGACTGGCGCTGAAATACTTTTGCATATATTCGAAATATTCCTCCGCCTTATATATCGTGCTTTCATAGGCAACGCGGGGAACAGGACCGGAAAGATCCAGCGCCAATTCCCCGGAGATATATAGATCGGAGTTTTTACGCTCTAAAAGCTTTATCGCGACGTCCAGGTCATTTGCGTCCTCCCCGAAGCTTCGCGGAGTCCATTTCCCATTATGTATGCCGGCAAGAATTCGAAAGACCGGCTTATCATCAACATATAGTATAAATACACGCAAATCCCCTTCGGAAAAATCCAGAACGTCATTATAAATATCGCCGATTTTTTTGTCTGACAAAGCATATTCCTCATTGAGCGTAAAAAATGGATATCCTGCCCCAATTGTTACGTTTGAAAAATCAGGCTTTATGTTGTACCCGTTCAAATCGCGCCCTAACCCATTCAATGTGCGTATCATTTCAGGGATACTGTCTTCAATGTCCCGGACGCTCTCGTCCGGGACATTTCCCGCGTACACTGCGGAGAATATAAAAAGTATTAAAATAACAGCTGAAATTAATCTCTTTTTCATTATCCTGTCAGTCAATGACAAGGTTGTTTATATCAATAATCAGGCTTATGGAGCCGTCGCCCAGTATCGCGCAGCCGCCGATGCCGTGCATACCGTTGTTGTTTTTCTGGATGTAGCTTGGCAGCGGCTTGATTACAGCCTGCTGCTCGCCTATCAGCTCGTCGATGAACAGACAGTACGTGCTGTTTTCCGTGTTCATCATGACAAGTATTCCGTCGGCTAAATTTTCATACTGGGAGGGTATATCAAATATCCTGTGAAGCCGGACGATGGGATACACCTTTTCGCGTATCATTATCATTTCGTTGCCGTCCGGGTCGAGGAAAACATTCTTCATGTCCGGCTTGAACGACTCCTGGATGGAGAGCATCGGGACAATGAACACAAGGTCGCCGACACGCAGCTTCATCCCCTCCATGATGGCGAGGGTAAGAGGTATCTTGATCATAAAGGTCGAGCCTTCGTCCTTTGCGCTTTCGACTGAAATTGTGCCGCCGACCTTATCGATGTTTTGACGGACGACGTCCATTCCAACCCCTCTGCCGGAAAACTCCGTGACGGTTTCGTTTGTCGAAAAGCCGGGAAGGAAGATGAAGGAAAACGCCTCTTTATCCGAAATTTCGCTCTCAGGCTTTGTTGTAAGCCCCTGAGCCGTCGCTTTTTTGATAATTTTGCTTCTGTTAAGCCCCTTGCCGTCGTCGGTGACCAGTATAAAGACGTCGCCGCCGGTATTGCGCGCCTCAAGCGTGACCCTTCCGGCCGCGGGCTTATTCTTTTTGACCCGGTCCTCCGGATTCTCGAGACCGTGATCAACCGCGTTTCTGATCAAATGCATAAGCGGGTCTGACAGGTTGTCGATAATATTCTTGTCCACCTCGGTCTCTTCGCCTATTATGACAAGCTCGACCTCCTTTTGCACCTTCTTGCTCATATCCCGCACGATGCGCTGCATTTTGTGGAAGGTTGTGGAGAGGGGGAGCATACGTATGGACATAACGACCTCTTGAAGCTCGTTTATAAGCTTGCGAAGCTGCTGCCCTTCGCGTTCAAAGCTTTCCAACTGAAGCTTTATCACCTCGGGGTTCTTGGTTACCATAGATTCCGAGGTCACTATCTCACCGACAAGGTCCATCAGCTTGTCCAGCTTGTTGACGTTGACGCTGATAAAGTTCTGCTTTGCCGTTTCGGTCTGCCTTGCCCCGCCCGCCGCGCTGTCCGCGCTCTCCCGGGGCCGTTTCGGGCGCATATTTTCCGGGAGCTCATCGCTGTCGTCCGGCATGAGTATGAGCGAGACCGACTGGATATACATCATCCCGTTTATCATGTCCTTCAGGGTGTCGGGATTGTCGCCTGACTGGAGGTAAAGTATAAAGCCGTTCTTTGCTATTTCGTCGCCCGAGCCTTCGAGCATCAAGTCGGAGGGCAGGTGACCCGCGCGGAGGAAATGACCGTTTAAGGCGGTAACAACTCCGAAGGCGCGCATGTTTTCCATCTGACAGCCCGGCTCAAAGGTTATCTTTATTTTGTAGAAGGGAACCTCCGGGTTATATTCGTCGTCGGAATAATCCTCGGCGTCCTGGGAGTCCGGGGGAAGCTCCTTTCGCTTGCCCAGGTTGCCCAGGTAAGTATGTATCTTGTCGACAATGCTCCTGTTGTTGTCCACAAGAGCCTCGCCGTTTGAAATTTTTGTTATATCCTCCTTGATGAGGTCGGTAGCGGTGAGGACAATGTCAAAAATTTCATCCCAGTCGCTGCTTCTCGGCCTTTTCTCTCTGATCTGGGAGAAAAGGTCCTCGACGGCGTGGGAAAGGGTCGCAAGGCTGTCGAAGGACATCATCGACGAGGAGCCCTTGATGGTGTGCATTATTCTGAATATTTCGTTTATTTGTCCGTCATTCAGGGTGTGATCCTTTTCACCCTGGAGAAGAAGGTCCTCAAGGGTTTCCAAAAGCTGTTGATTTTCGTATATAAATATTTCAATCATTGAATCCTGTTCATTCAATTTCATTCACCTACCTGCTCAAAATAATATAGAACCTGTTCTCATAGGCGGAACCGGCGACAGCAGGAAAAATCAGCCAAGCTTTTTGAGAGCCTGAACGATGCCATCCTCTTTAAAAGGCTTCACGATAAAGCCCTTTGCTCCCGATATGATGGCGTCGCGAACCATGGCTTCCTGCCCCATGGCGGAGACCATAATCACCTGCGCGGCGGGATTGATTTTCATTATCTCCTTTAACGCGTCGAGACCGCTCATTTCAGGCATGGTGATATCCATCGTAACGATATCGGGGGAGAGCTCCTTGTACTTTTCCACACCCACTCTGCCGTTCTCAGCCTCGCCGACGACGTCATAACCGTTTTTTGAGAGCATATTCTTGATCGATATTCGCATAAACGCGGCATCGTCAACAATAAGAACCTTCGCCATTTTGGTATCCTCCTGATAATCATGTATTAATATTATTTGGTACATATTTAAAGGCACGCAGTGACATATCGGCGTATAATGTCCGCTCCGCGGATATTATACCATAGGCGTTTACGCCGTAATGGTATATATATTTAAATCGACGTATAATGTCCGCTCCGCGGATATTATACCACAGATGTATACAGAAAAGCGACACTATTTTTTTAAAACTGTAAAATTATTATACCATAGGCGCGGAGCGCCGCAGTGGTATACATATTAAACTATCTTTTCCCCGAAGCCGACAGTCCTGATTTTTAAGGCGCCGGTTTCGGTATACAGCTCGATGGTGCGTCCGTGGGAGCCGCCCGTTTCGTTTGAAAGAATGGGGATGTTAAGCCTTCTGAGTATTTCTAGGGTAGCCGCGGAATTGCGCTCGCCGACCTTTAGCATGTCGTTTCCGGCGGTGGCGAACATATGCGCTCCGCCGGCAATTTTCGCCACAAGCCCGGTTCGTCCGGCGCCCAGCTTTACCATTTCGTTTATAAGGTCGCTGATTCCGGTGTCCGCGAACTTCGCGCGGTTCTGTCCGGGATAATTGACCGACAAGGGGAGCATTATATGGGCAAGCCCGCCGATTTTTTTCGCCTTGTCATATAAGCATATCCCGACACAGGAGCCCAGTCCCAGCGTCGTGAGCACATCCGGATCCCGCGCCACCCTCAGATCCGCCATTCCAACAATTATTACAGCCATCAGATATCTGTATCCCAACGATTTCATTAGTATTTTACAAGAACCAAAGCCCGGCATGGGAGCGCTTCCTTAATCCTCCGGAAATAAATATGAAGGCTTTTGGCTTAAGTGACAATGGTTTAAGCCGATATATGTTTTATAGAGGGAAACGCGGATCAATAAAGCTATAGCCAATGCGGATCAATAAAGCTATAGCCAATAAGGATTTAACTAATATAGATATTACTATATACATGCCGTTTAGCACAAGTAAAAATTTTAAAAAATATTAATTATTTTTTAAATTCGGGTTTCGCAGAAAGGGTTGATAAAAAAATGAGGATAGACCAGGCTTTAACGCCTGCGGTCAAGGGGACGGGCGAGGGCGTGCAGGCAGCGAAGCAGGCGGAGCTGAATCAGGGAGAGCAGGTTGAGGCGAAGGTGCTGTTCAGCAGAGACGGCGCCGTGCATTTAAAAACCGGCGACGGCAGCCTGATAAAGGCGAGAATAGAGGGGAATATCGTCCTTGAGGAGGGCGCGAGGGTTTTGCTTACCGTGCTTGAAAACAACGGAGGCTCCATAGTCCTCAGCGTCGGAAGAGAGGCGGGATACCCGGCCGACCCGAATATTTCGGGGGAGATAAGCGTTCCGGCGGCGGACGGACAGGCGGCGCTGCTCGCGGCGAGGCTTGAGTATCTGCGGCTTCCGGTAACCGAGCGCAATATATACATGATGCAGGAGATAATTGACCTCAGCCCGGGCATTTCACTCGATAAGGCGGCGTTTATCGCGGCGAATCTGGACGCCGAAATCACTCCGGCGCTTATAGACGCGTTCGAAGCGCTGACCGAAGGGAAGGTGAAAAGCGCGGATATGCTTGCGGACATATCCAAGGCGGTTCTTTCCGAAGGCTCCGCGCGGGTCGTGCCGGAGGAGATGAGTATTCCGGGAACCGGGAACCTGACGAAGCCGGAGGGGAATCCGGAGACCGCCGGGGCGGCTGTCCTTCCGGGCGAAGCGCCCGGAGATGCCGAGGTACAGGATGTGGCGGCGAAGGCGACCGGAAAACCGGCGGCTCAAACCGAACCCGCCGTTGTGGGAGCCGGAGCCGGGGACTATGCGGAGGCTGATGTAAGTATCAAAGGGGCCGGGACGGGAGAGGTTGTCCCGCTTCGGGGGAACGCCGCGCTTCACGCCTCGGGGGAACAAGCAGCGGTGACCGGAGCGGAAGCTCCGGAGAGTACGGTCTTCTCCCCCGCGGACAGGGACAGCATTTTGTCGATGCTCACAAAAATGCCCGCCTTTGCGAATCTGCCGGAGAAGAATGTGAACGGCACGTTGGATATCATTATAAACACTCTGCGGGATATTGGCAACATAAACATTGAGGAGAACCCGGATTATCAGGAAAAAATGGCTGAATTTGTTGATAATTTGTTTGCGAAGCTGGATGAGGGGGGCAAAGACCGGAGCGGTCAGCTGAAAAAAGCGCGGGAGGAGCTTGAAATCAGGCTCAGTCTGTTTAAGGATGCGGTGGAGGGCTCGGGGCTTGCGTCAAAGACGGCGCTCGCCGGTCAGACACAGCGGCTGATCGACCATGTGAGGCTGACGAACAGCATAGATCAATTTGTATACGCGCAGATACCCGTGATACTCAACAACGAGCAGAGGACGGCGGAGCTGTACGTATTCAAGCAAAATAAAGGGCAGAAAAAAATCGACCCGGAAAACGTCAACATACTTCTCGCGCTGGACATGACGTTTATGGGACATATAGAATCGTTCATAGGGGTCAGAGGGAAGGACGTTTCGTTGAACGTGACCGTAGACAGCCCCGCCGCGGGGGAGTTTATAGGGCAGAACACAGCCGGGCTGCACCGCCTGCTCTCCGAGTCGGGGTTTAAGCTTGCGGGGCTGAAGGTGCGGCAGGGTGGCGAGCGCACTACGGCGGACAAGGCGCTTCTGTCCCTCTTCGAATATGAGAAGCGGCTGAAGCGGGGCTTTGACCTGAGCATATAGCAAAAGTTGATTAAAGCGGCAACTCACGGGGGGGAGAATAAATGGGAAAAAGCGATAAGCGGGGGAAGCGGGCCGCGGCAATAAAGTATGATCCGGCCGACCATTCCGCGCCTGTTCTGGCGGCGTTCGGGGAAGGCTTCGTCGCCGAGAAAATAATTGAAGCCGCCGAGGAAGCCGGTGTGCCGGTTATGCCCGACCCGGACCTCGCTTCGATGCTCGCGAGGCTCAGCATTGGGGACGAAATACCGCCGTCACTGTACGAGGTGGTGGCGAAGGTTCTCCTGTTTGTAAGCGAGCTGGACAGGGACTACGGCGACAAACTGAGAAAATCGGTGAAATAAATTTTTTTGTTATAAAAAATTTAGCGGTTGTGTAATTGAAATCGGGAGAAATGTGTGTCATAATAGCAGCATAATATTGCTTATAGATATTACTGCATTTGCCAGGCGGAGCGACAAATACCGCGAAAGGACAGGTTGTGCAATAAATGGATGTGGCGAAAATTAATACGGCTTCATATACACGGGATATCCAGGCGGTAAAAAACGCGGCTGACAGCGGCGGGGAGATAAATTTTTCCGAGCTGCTTTCCGAGACCCTTGAGCAAAGCCTTGTCGAGGGCAGTATCGCGATGTCTAACCCGTCTGAGGGCGGAACGGCGGAGCCGCCCATTTCAAGCGCGGCGAGCATACAGAGCATGATTCTGGGCGCGGCGGCGACAGGCGAGGCGTCAGACGCCGAGACAGCTATATTTATGCTCTGCCTGATGATGCAAAACGGCGAAAGCAAGGAGATGTCCATGCTTATGAGCATGATGTCCTCCATGCTCACCCAGCTGAAGGGCGACGTTAAGCCGCTTCGCGATGAGGTGATGGGGTCGGGCTACGACCCTTATATACTGGATACGATCGACAGCGGGGTGTTTGGGAACACGTATGACCCCGACCTGTCAAAGGGAACGGTGCTGCCGGCAGAGGCGTGGCGTCCGACCGCGGCGGCGGTCACCTCCGACGAGGGGGACAGAAGCCCCGGCAGGCTGAATCAGGTAATATCGCAGTTCGAGGTGGAGACGGCGGAAAGGTACCTGCCTTACCGCAGGGGAAACGACACCTACTGCAACATATATGTCTGGGACGTGACAAGCGCGCTTGGCTGCGAGATACCGCACTACGCGGACAAAGGCACCGGCGGGGCGAGGACCTACCCGGACACGAAGGGCGCGTACGAGCTGGACGCAAACGGAGTCTGCGACTGGCTTGCGAGCCGGGGGAGGGAAAACGGATGGCGGGAGGTAAGCGCCGGGGAAGCCCAGGCTTACGCGAACTCGGGCAAGCCCGCCGTGACGGCGTGGAAGAACCCGAGCGGAAAAGCCGGGCATGTCCAGATAGTCTGCCCTTCAAACGATATGAGCTACGATAAGCTCAGGGGAGTTACGGTTTCGCAGGCGGGACGGGAGAACTACAGGTATACATATTTGTCCTCCGCCTTCAGTCAAAGCCAGAGGGGCGCGGTAAAATATTATGTGCACGAATAACGCGGTTTTTATCTGTAAACCGGATATATAAAGTTGTAGAGGTATTTCCCCAATGAATCAACCTGCGGACTACTATAAAATATTACAGGTCCGGTTTGGAGCGGATAAGGCGGCAATAATCTCGTCATACCGGCGATTGTGCAAGCTTTATCATCCGGACGTCAACCGCGACCCGTCGGCCGAGGACGCGATGAAGCAAATCAACGTCGCGTATTCGATACTGTGCGACGATTCAAGCAGGGCGGCGTACGACAACTCGTTTTCGGGAAGGGCGCGCGGTCCGGGCGTCCAGTGGGAGGCGAGGCAGCGGGAGCTGGAGAATGAACGGGCTTTTTCCGCTATCCGCGACTATTTTGACGCGCTTTTAAACGGTGCGTACGAAAAGGCGTACACCCGTCTCAGCATCTATGACAGGCAATATGTCACGCTGCAAAGCTTTTGCAAGTGGAGAAAATCCGTGCAAAGGCTGTTTTCCATACGCGAGTGCTCCCACAAAAGGGAAATCGAGCAGACCAAGCTCACCCTTGAGGATGGCAGGACGGTACCCGCGAAGCGGCATCATATTTTTATCACCGAAAAAAATCTGACCACACAGGCCACCGAAAGCTACCAGGCGGCAAAGTTTACAATATGTGAAAACGGTGTGTGGAGAGTATTTCTGGGCTACCGGGATTTGAACGAGATAGCCAAGATGTTCGAGAACCTTTCCGCCAGGCAGGAAAAGGGGGAAATGGCGAAGCGGTGGGAGGAATACTGCGCGGACATGTGCAGGGAGCTGGACATGTTCAGCCTGACGGGTCTGTTAAAGAACGCCGAGAGGGAGCTTTACAGGTGCAAAAGGTACAACCAGTCGCTTGTGATAGCGCTTTTCAGGGTGGAGCCCGCTTTGGGCTTCTATTCGGAGGAAGCGATGGTCGACATCCTCGAGTCGGCCGCCGGGTCCATAACCTCCTCCCTGAGGGAGACGGATATCCCCGCGTACCTGGGGAAGGGAAGGTTTGCGGTGCTGTACATCGAGCTTAAGAAGAGGCACGCCGGGGTCATTACCGACAGGCTGTGCGGGAAAATCGCGAGGGACGCGTCGCTGAGGAACAAAACGAATATAAGGGTCACATGTGACTTCGCCCCGTATTCCGGCGGCGAGCTTAAGCCGTATATCGACAAGCTTTCAAAGAAAGCGTTTTGAGTATACGCTGTGCAGCGTTTCAAAACAGCCGAAAAATTGCGGACGCGCAGGTGCGCGCCCCTACAAAAACACACCATGTTTCCAAGGGTTCGTGTAGGGGAGCGCATCGCGCGTCCGTGAAAAATGGTTTTTTAGACAGCCTTAACAGCGGTTATTAAAAAAACAACTTTAGTTATATTGCTATTTTTTGAACAATCCCTAAAGTTTTTCGCGAAAAGCACGAAAAGTCTAATATAAGAATTTATCATGGAAAAATCAGCCGATAACAATACATGTTTCCGCTTGAATGAGAGGTGCAAAATGGCTATAAATTTAACGCCGACCAGACTCACCGGGCTGTCCTCCGGGATGGACACTGATTCCATAATTAAAAGCTTGATGCAGATAGAGCAGCTCAAGGTGAACCGAAGCCTTCGTTCGCGCACGACGCTGCAATGGCGGCAGGACGCCCTCAAGACTGTGAAAAGCGACATAACCGATTTTAAAGATACTTACTTGAGGCTGCTAGGCTCCAAGTCGATGATGGGTTCAAACACCTACAAGGCGTTTGATGTGAACGTGACCGGCGGGAAAAGCGGCGCCGTCACGGTATCCGCGAACTACGAGGCGTCGGCCGGGACGCTGAACATCTACGAGGTAAAGCAGCTTGCTAAAGCCGCGAGCGCCTCCAGCTCCGCCGCCGTGTCAAAGAACGGAGAGCTTGCAAGCGGCAACTTTGCCATGCTTAAGGACCTGGAATTTGCAAACGAGCTGCAATTTGAGACCGTGGACGGTTCAAATGTTATTTCCTTCAGCATAAACGGGAAGGAATTTACATTTAAAGACACCGATACTTTGCAGTCTATGATGAATACTATAAACGGCGACCCGGAGCTTGGGGTCACTATGTCGTACAGCAGGCTGAGCGACAAGATATCCTTCGCCACTAAGGAGATGGGCGAGGAAACCTCGCTGAATATCGTGAACCTTAAGGGCAACGCCTTTGGAGCTGCCGGCGCATTCGGAATATCGGCGGGCAATTACGAAAACGGTCAGGACGCCATAGTCCTGTTTGAGGACAAGTTCAACCCGGGCTACGCAAACGCCATAGAGGTGAAGCGCGCGTCGAACAATTTTAAAATTGACGGCGTGATATACACCCTCAACAAAACCACAAGCTATGCTGACGACGGGGAGATGCGCATTGATATTACAGCCAACTATCAATCGGTCATAGACAAGGTAAAGGAATTTGTCGAAGGCTACAACACCATGATAGCAAAGCTGGAAAGCATGATTTCGGACAGAAAGACAATTGACGAAAAGTCGTATATCCCGCTCACCGACGAAGAAAAAGCGAGCATGACCGAAAAGCAGATAGAGGACTGGGAAAAAATCGCGAAAAAGGGCATCCTCTACAATGACGCGGGGATACGCGCCGTTACCGAGAGCTTGAGGTCCGCGTTATACCAGACGGTGGAAAGCGCCGGGCTCACCCCGGCGGACATAGGGCTGAGGACAGGCAACTATTTCGAAGGGAAAAAGGGTCAGATATCGCTCGACGAGGACGCGCTGAGAGCCGCTCTGGAAAAGGACGCGGACAAGGTAATGAATGTGTTTATCGCGACCTCCAGCTCGGAGGACAAGACGACGGCGTATAAGCAAAGCGGGCTTATGAACCGCATAAACACTATCTTTGACAATTACACCAAGGAGTCTCAGGTAAGTACCTTCGAGTCCATAGACAGAAGCATGAGGGAGCTGAACACGAAGATATCCTCCATGCAGGAAAAGATGATAGATCTCGAGGAGAAATATTACCTGAAATACGCCGCGATGGAAAAAGCGCTTGCCGACCTGCAAAACCAGTCCACCTCGCTTGTAAATATGTTGGGGATGAACAACAAATAATATCCGAAGCAGCATTATCTTGCCTGCATATTTTTGAATATGAGGACAACGTGAAGGCAGGTATTCACATCGTGAAAACGAATTTTCGCGCCGCGCGGCGGCGGAAACGGAGAGTAACATGCAACCATTAATGATAACAAATCCGCAGGACGCTTACAAAAAACAGGGTATTCTTACGGCGAGCCCTGCGGAGCTGATAGTTATGCTGTTTGAGGGGCTTAAAAAGAACCTTCTTATGGGACAGCGGGCGATAGTGAAGAGCGATATGGCGACCGCTCACGCCAAATTGATACGCGCGCAGGAAATTATTGCCGAGCTTATAAACAGCCTTGACATGAGCTATGAAATATCCCAGCAGCTTCTGGATATCTATGAATTTCTTCTGGGTGAGCTTGCACAGATAAACATTTCCAAGGACGCGGAGAGGATAACCCCGCTCTTCGAAATTGTGGATACGTTCAGGGATACCTGGAGAGAAGTGAGCTTGTCCGCGGGTGGTCGGGCGGAGCTGTGCGAGTGATTTCCCGCCGCCGCGCACAGGAGAAAGGAAAGACCGTAATATGAGCGATTTTGACCGCGACAGGCTTATTAAACTGCTGGAAAGTAAGGAGCGGTACGTAAAAGAGTGCCTCGAAATTACAAAAAAGCAGAGAGAGATAGTGAGCGCCGAAGACATAGACGCCGGTCTGCTGACCTCAAGCCTGAATGAGCGCAGAGTGAATATTGATAAAATAGAGGGATTGCATCACGAAATTAACGTTCTGATGCAATCTTATCTCGCAAACGGGACAAATGAGATCGGGGACAGTGAGATAGACGCGCTTCAAAGCCGGATAGACGGTGTGATTACGCAGATACGCGAGCTGGACGTGCAGAGCGAAAAAAGCATAAGGGACAGTATGGACGCTTCGCTCTCCGAGGCGAAACGGCTCAACCAAAACAGAAGGGGTATCGGAGCGTACGGCGCCGCCGGATATATTGCGGGTCCCGATTATTTTGACAAAAAGCAGTGATACGTTTTCCGGCAAAGTCATTGAAGGGATGCAGACATGAAGATCCAAAACATTAACAACCTTGACAGAAGCATTACAAGCCCGCACGGCATCGAAAATCACGACGGAGCGCAGGATAAAGCTGTGGAATTTCGCAGGACGCTCACCACGCTGTCCGACGATAAGCATGTTGGCAGATTGCAGGAGCTGATCGGCGACATCGACAAGCAGGCGGCGAAGCTTGGAAAAAGAGCGGACATAAACGAATTTGTCAAGTACCGCAAGCTGATACGGGACTTTATGGATGAGGTCATAAGCAACGGCTACGAGTTTTCAAAAGAAAATTCCTTTGAGGCGCGCGGCCGGCACCGCTTCTTTGCCACGGTGAACACTGTGAACGAAAAGCTTGACGCCATGGCAAAGGAAGTGCTTGAAAGCCAATCTGAAAATATAAATCTTTTGGATAAAATTGACGATATTCGTGGACTTCTCGTTGATATGATGCTATAATAGATGTGATACTATTATAATTGCGGATATTTTGTTTGGTGGAAGGAGATGTGGTTCTTTTTAAGAAAAGAATCACGGAAATGATTTATGCAGGAATTGATGACTTCGGACGCATCTGACGCAATAAATTCTGAAGATGTAATGCGCGGGCAGTATCTGACCTTTCGTGTTAAGGACGGGGACTACGGAATCGAAATCAGATATATTACAGAGATCATTGAGGTGCAAAATATCACTAATGTCCCGCATACCCCCGGCTACGTAAAGGGCATTATCAACCTGAGAAACACCATTGTGCCGGTTATTGATATGGGGCTTCGTTTCTCCATGAATGAAATAGAATGCACCGACAGGACATGTATAATCGTTCTAAGCATGAAGGATCTGAATATCGGGCTCATAGTCGACGAGGTTCGTGAGGTGCTTACCATCGACGATGAAAACCTGCAAATGCCGCCGGCGGGCAAGGGCGGCGCGAAAAATGAATTTGTCAAGGCCATAGGGATGTATGAGGATAGGATAAACCAGCTCCTGGATATCAACAAGGTCTTTGAGGTCGAGGAAGTCACCGCGTGAAGCGGCTTGTTTAATGAATCGGATGGGTTTGATTCCCGTTCAATACACCCTTTCGCCGCCTCTGCTCCGGGGCAAGCCCCGGAGCAGAGGCGGCGTCCCGCAGGGCTTAGGGTATGCCGACGGTTTTGAGTATGTACTTTTAATGCTTATGAGGATAATTTATGAATATAGACGACCGCGATTTTTTGCAGCTTACAAAATATATGCAGGAGCAATTTGGCATAAATCTTGAAAAAAAGCGCACTCTGATTGAAGGGCGGCTGAGCAACACCCTTCAGCAAAAGGGCTTTACGAATTTTCACGATTATATAGGCGATGTGCTGGGTGACAAAAGCGGACAAAAAATAGATGAGCTTGTTACCAAGCTTACCACAAACTACACATACTTTATGCGTGAGGCGGCGCATTACCAGTTTATGACCGCCACCGCCCTTCCCGAATGGGTCTCCAAGATAAAGAATCATGACCTCAGGGTGTGGAGCGCGGGGTGCTCCTCCGGCGAGGAGGCGTATACGGCGGCGATGGTGATGAGCGAATATTTCGGCGGGCACAAGAACGAATGGGACACCACAATTCTGGCCACAGATATTTCAACGAGGGTTTTGAACATAGGCAAGGGGGGGATGTATTCCGCCCAGTCGCTGGATCAGCTCGATGAGAAATGGAAGACGAAGTATTTTAAAAAGATATCGCCCGACCAGTACAAGGTAAGCGACGCGCTCGCCCGCGAGGTTGTGTTCGGACAGTTCAACCTGATGGGCAGCTTTGCCCAGTTTAAAAGAAAGTTCCACATAATATTTTGCAGAAATGTTATGATTTATTTTGACGCGCCGACAAAGGCGGCGCTGACAAAGAAGTTCTTTGATATTCTTGAACCGGACGGCTATTTGTTTATAGGCATGAGTGAAACCCTTTCAGGAATAAACGACGATTTCAAGCAAATTTCGCCCGCCATATATAAGAAGGTATTAGCGTGAAAAATGAATTATCTTCAAATCACACAGGAATACAACTGCCGTGGTCTGACGGGCTAATACCCCCCGCCGTGCTTGAGGGCTGCATCGTCGCCGTCGGCGCGTCAACCGGCGGAACCGAGGCGCTGGCAAAGCTGTTTCGAGGCTTGCCGCCGCACATGCCGGGGATCGTTGTGGTTCAGCACATGCCGCCGGTGTTTACAAAAATGTACGCCGACAGGCTTAACAATGAGCTTGAGTTTGACGTTGTGGAGGCGGAGGACAACGCGGTTGTGCGGCCGGGCAGCATCCATATTGCTCCGGGGGACAGGCAGATGTACGTGAAGCGGCGGGGAAACGGCTTTGTTACGGCGCTGGGAGGCACGGAAAAGGTCAGCGGGCACTGCCCTTCGGTGGACGCGCTCTTTGAATCGGTCGCGAAGGAAGCGGGCAGGCTGGCGTGCGGGATAATCCTGACCGGGATGGGCGCGGACGGGGCGATGGGTCTGCTTGCGATGAGAAGAAACGGAGCGTATACCCTGGGACAGGACGAGGGGAGCTGCGTGGTGTATGGGATGCCGAAAAAGGCCTTTGAGTGCGGAGCTGTTGTAAAACAGGCGAGCCTTGAGGATATCCCAAAGCACCTGGTCGCCCATTTGGCGCATAAAATTTAATAATATTGCAATATTATAGCTATTTTCACATTTAATGTCACAATTCCAACAATTATTACTTATTTATACAGAAAAAAAGTAGACTTATCCAAAGAACCGTGTTATAATTCTAATACCAATCTGAATAAAAAACATTTACAAGCCCTTCGGGGCGCAAAAGCATATATCCAACTTTTTCGCCCCGAAAGGCTATGTTTTTAATCCGGATTGGTATAAAAGAGTATTTTTAGGATGCAGCACGGTTTTTTGGACGGATCCGGAAATTGGAGCGATTGGAGGCAACTGACAATGTGGGACAAAATGTTTGGGTCTGTGGATCTGTTGCAGAACGGTCTGTCTGCGGCGTGGGAGAGAAACGCCGTCATACGCAACAACATCGCAAACGTTGAGACGCCGGGGTTTAAAGCCTCGAACGTTGAGTTTGAATCCATCCTGGCCAGATCGCTGGAAAACGGCGGCTTTCAGGGGAAAAAGACGCGTGATAAGCACATCGCGATAGGCGCGGACGACGCGTTTTCCGTGCGGCACGCGGTTACGAAAAGTAACGGGCTTTCGATGCGGATGGACGGAAACAACGTCGACATTGAAGCCGAGAACGTGAAGCTTGCACAGAACACGATTTTATACAACACAATGCTGGAGAAGATGAACAGCGAACTGAGAAGAATAAAGCTTGCCATAAATGAAGGAAGATAGCCTTTGGGAGGTACGATAAATGGCTTTTTTGGATTCTATGAACATCAGCGCGTCCGCCCTCACCGCGACCAGGATGCGTATGGACGTTGTCGCCGAGAATATGGCTAACGTAAACACTACGCGGGACGAAAACGGCGAGACCTACCGCAGAAGATATGTGGTTTTTGAACAAATCAAGCCGGACAACAGCTTTTCCGCCTTCTTCAACAGGGCGCGGTCCTCGGCGGGGGGTGTGCGCGTGAAGATGATCGGGGAGGATCAGAGCGAATTTAAGCTTGACTACAACCCGACCCATCCCGACGCGGACGAGGACGGGTATGTGAGGATGCCCAACGTCGACGTTGTGCAGGAAATGGTGGATATGATGTCGGCATACAGGGCGTATGAGGCGAATATCACCGCGGTCAACACCTTTAAGGATATGGCGATCAAGACGCTGGAGATCGGCAAGGTATAGGGAGCGTTTACGCTCCGGACCGCCGGACAGCGCCTGATTTAAGCAACGTTTTCAGCCCGATGCTTTGATTTTGGTCTGATGATTTGAAAGGAGTGCCGGATCGTCCGGTGAAAAGGACGGCTCCGCGCGATTTACCACAATGAGCGTTAACCCGATATCCTCGAACATAGTAAACCTGCTGTCCAAGGAGCCTGTTATAAACAAAAGCAGCTCCGGGGACGGGCTCGCCGGAAATTTTTCCGACATATTCACCGAAGCGATGAAAACGGTTTCCGAGACGGACATGGCGGACAAGGCGTCGGCGGTGGAGCTTCTGACGGGGCAATCCGACGACATGTCCGGATTGCTGCTGGACGCGCAAAAGGCGGAGATTGCGCTGAACCTTGCGTTGCAGCTTCGCTCCAAGGCAATAGACGCGTACAACGAAATAATGCGCATGTCGGTGTAGCTGCGCCGCGGCGCTTTGCACTTGCTGCGTGAGCAAGGTTCTCTCAATAAGAACAGGCTCTGAATTATTAACAGGTACGAAAACACTCGGGGATTTGTTTATTCGCACCTGTTAAATTTATTATTCATTATTTGGGTTAAAATATGGATAAGCCCAGTACCAAGCCGCGCGGACGCGGTTTCTTCTGTGAGAAAGGATTTGATTTCTTATACCCGGACGCGGTCGCCAGCGGGCTGTAAGTAAATCATGGACAGGATTAAAGATGACTCCGTTGCAGGTTTTATTTTCGGTAATCGGTATTTCCCTGATCATTATAGCCGCCTACTACGTCACTTACTTCTATGCCAGAAAAGCAAACGGCATACAGAGCGGCAGAAATATGCGGGTTGTGGACAGGCTGCCGATATCAAAGGACAAAGCCATTTTCCTTATCGAGGCAAACGGGAAAAGGTATCTGGTCGGGATGACGTCGGGCGGTGTAGCGCTTCTCGATTCGTATGAGGGTGAGACCGACGCCGAAGCCGCGGATGAGGGAAGCCGGGTTCTCGGCGCGTTTAAGAGCGATATGACCGCGGGAAAGCTGGGAAGCCGGCTTTTAGAGCCGCTTACAGGTCTGCTTAAAAAAACCGGGAGCGCTCCGGCGAAGGACGAAACAGACGACCGCGTTAAAATCGCCGGGGAAGAGGACGGTCTGGACGAGGTGTACCGCAAGCTGCGGACAAGAAGAAGGAACGGCAGCGACGGGGAGAATCCCTTTGAAGAAGGGGATGAGTAGGATGAAGCTATTAAAGAAAATGCTTTTCGCCGTTCCTGTGACGTTGGCGGTGATGGGCGCGGCGGCGGCGGGCGCACACGCCGCGGGCAGCCTAAATGATGTGGTAACCACCCTTTTCGGGGAGGATACGGCGACGGTGGATATCGTAATTCTGCTGACGATACTGACCCTGCTTCCCTCAATACTGATAATGCTCACCAGCTTCACACGCACCATAATTGTGCTGTCCTTTCTCAGAAACGCCACAGGTATGCAGCAGACCCCGCCGAACCAGGTGCTCATCGGGCTTGCGCTGTTTTTGACGTTGGCGGTTATGGGTCCCGTGCTGACCGACATATACGACAACGCCTATGTGCCGTATACGCGGGAGGAAAACCCGATATCCCAGGATGAATTTATCGACAGGGCGATTGTGCCGCTGAAGGATTTTATGCTGGGGCAGACGACGACGAAGGACCTGGACTTTATGCTGGGGCTGACGGGGGAGACTGTGGAGACGCCTGAAGATACCCCGATGCGGATATTGATACCCGCGTTTCTGCTGAGTGAAATAAAGCATGCGTTTACGATAGGATTTTTGATATATATACCGTTTATTGTAATAGATATGGTGGTTTCCAGCACCCTTATGGCGATGGGTATGATGATGCTGCCGCCCGCGATGATATCGCTGCCGTTCAAAATTTTGATCTTTGTGCTGGTGGATGGCTGGCAGCTTGTTGTGGGGACTATCTTCCGAAGCTTCTAGGCCCGGTCCAGTGCAATATTGCCGCGCCGCCGGAGAAAGGGTGGTTTTTGTATGTCACAGGGTGAAGTAATAACAATAATGCAGGACGCGATATATACGACGATAATGACGTCGCTTCCCGTGCTGCTGGTGGCGATAGTTATTGGGCTTGTAGTGTCCATATTTCAGGCGACCACCCAGATAAACGAGCAGACGCTCGCGTTTGTCCCCAAAATCATCGGTATATTTCTTGCCCTGCTGCTGTTCGGCAATTTTATGATGGGTAATTTACAGGACTTTACCATCCGGCTGTTTGAGTCCATAAATGTAATGCTTCGCTGACTATGAGTAACGTTGTAGATTCAATTTTATCAAACGCGGATTATTTCGTGCTGCTGCTTATCAGGGTTTCCGCGCTGGTAATAGCTTCTCCAATATTTGGCAGGGTAAACATCCCCAATATAGCCAAAATCGGGCTTGTGGCGACACTTACATACATGTTCTTTTTCTATTACCCGCCTGTCAGCGAAATCAGCTATACGTCGCTTTTCGGGTTTGCGCTGATATGCATGGGCGAGGCGCTCATCGGAATCACTCTGGCGTTTATAACAAACATGTTCTTTGCCCTCACCTTTACGGCGGGTCAGATGATAGATATGCAGATAGGCTTCGGTATAGTAAACGTCTATGACGCGCAGAACAACACACAGATCCCCATGATGGGAAACCTGCTGAATATCATTTTGCTGATGGTGTTTTTCGGGGTAAACGGGCATCACCGGCTTATCGAAATCCTGTATCTGACCTTTGACAGGCTGCCGGTGGGAAATCTTGGGTTCGACCCGAATATAGGGATCACGGTGGTTGAGATATTCGCGATGTCGTTCATGCTGGGGGTTATGGTGGCGCTGCCTATCATAGCGTCGGGGATAGTTTTGGAGTTCGCGTTCGGGATGCTTATGAGGACGGTGCCGCAGCTGAATATGTTCGTTGTGGGCATACCGATAAAGATGCTGCTGGGATTTTTGATGGTGTTCATGCTCATCCCTGTGTTTGTAAATTTCAGCGATACTATTTTTACCGAGATGTTTAATGGAGTTGAAAAGATGTTCAATACTTTTCTGGTTAGCCCATGAGCCAGTCAGGCGGAGAAAAGACAGAGAAGGCCTCTGCGAAAAAGCGAAAAGACGCCAAGGAAAAGGGGCAGGTGCTGAAAAGCTCGGAGGTCAATATCGCGGTTTGCACCACCGTTATCTTTGCCGTGCTTCTGGTGATGTGGCCGCGGATGACCGAGCAGTTCGCCGGAATTTTCACGGATTTTCTGGAGCCGTCCTACGTGTCCGGCATGAGTGAGGAGCTGGACGCGCAGTCGCTGAGCCAGCTGTTTATAAATGTTTTGATGAAAATGGGAACAATACTTATGCCGGTGCTGCTCTGCGCGTTTTTGTCCGGGATAGTTTCGAATGTTCTCCAGACCGGCTTTATATTTACCACAAAGACTCTCTCCCCGAAGCTGGAGAGGATAAGCCCGCTCAAGGGATTTAAGCGCATATTCTCCGCTCAAACCGTTATGCAGCTTGTCAAGTCGATACTTAAGGTTGTGGTGCTGGGATATATTTTGGTAAGTGAGTACCAAAAGCTGTTCCCCAAATTTCCTTCCCTTGTCGGCACGAATATATACACGTCGTTTCTTGAGATGATGAGGGTCGCGTTTACCATAGCGCTCAAGATGTGCCTTGCCATGTCGGCTATCGCGGCGGGGGATTTCATCTTCCAGTGGTGGAAGTATGAAAAGGACCTTATGATGACAAAGCAGGAGGTCAGGGACGAGTATAAGCTGACCGAGGGAGACCCGCAGATCAAAAGCCGTATCAGGCAGAAGCAGCGGCAGATGAGCGCGATGCGGATGATGTCGAGGGTTCCGGACGCGGACGTCGTTATCACAAACCCGACCCACTTCGCCGTAGCGCTCCGGTATGAGGACGGCAGGAGCGGCGCTCCGGTGGTGGTCGCGAAGGGGCAGGACTTTATCGCGAGAAAGATCAAGGAGAAGGCAAGGGAGCACGGAATAGAGATCGTTGAAAATAAGCCGCTTGCCCAGTCGCTGTATAAAATGTGCGATATAGACGACGAGATACCGCCGGACTTCTACCAGGCGGTGGCGGATATCCTGGTATATGTCTATAAGCGCAAGAAAAGCCGTTACAGAATCAGCAGCTGAATGAAAAGCTGACACGGGTCACATTTCAAATGAAGGGAGGGGTATGGATGAAATTTACCGATATTGCTTTTGCCGTGGTGGTGCTGCTGATAGTGGTGCTTCTGATTATACCTCTTCCGACGTTTTTGATGGACGTTTTGATAATTATCAACATAACTATCGCGCTTTTGGTTTTGCTGCTGGCGCTCTACGTCAAGGACCCGCTGGAGTTTTCGGTGTTTCCGACGCTGCTCTTGATTATTACCTTGTTTCGTTTGGCGCTGAACCTCAGGTCCACCACCCTGATCCTCGGCAACCAGGGGGACGCGGGAAACGTGATAAGGACGTTTGGCAGTATAATTATCGGAGACAATATTGTGGTCGGCGCCATCGTATTTCTTATCATCCTTGTCATTCAGTTTATCGTTATAACAAAGGGCGCCGAGCGTGTCGCGGAGGTTTCGGCGCGCTTTACCCTGGACGCGATGCCGGGCAAGCAGATGGCCATAGACGCCGACCTCAACAGCGGAGCTATAGACGAGCTTGCCGCGAGGCAGCGAAGGCTGGCCATACAGCACGAGGCGGACTTTCACGGCTCTATGGACGGCGCAAGTAAATTTATAAAGGGCGACGCGATTGCGGGGGTTATCATAACCGTTATAAACATAGTCGGCGGACTTATCATAGGGATGACGAGCATGAATAAGCCCATAGGCGAGGTCGTCTCCATATTTACCCTGGCGACCATAGGCGACGGGCTGGTAAGCCAGATACCCGCGCTGCTCATTTCCACCGCGTCGGGTATTATCGTCACCCGTTCGGGCAACGATACGACCTTTGGGCAGGAGGCGTTTGGGCAGCTTATCGGAAACCCCTCCGTCCTTATGACGACGGGGCTGCTTTTGTTTGGTCTGAGCTTTATTCCCGGCTTGCCCAAATTGCCCATGTGGACAATTGCCGTTATTTTAGCTGTGGCGGGCTTTTCGGGCTACCAGAGGTCGAAGGCGCTTCCGCCTGTTCCGGAGGAGGCGGAGCTTGCCGAGCAGGAGGCGCAGGAGAAGAGAAAGCCGGAGAGCGTCACGTCGCTTTTGCAGGTCGATCCGATCGAGCTGGAATTCGGCTACGGAATACTTCCGATGGCGGACGTCTCCCAGGGGGGCGACCTTTTGGACCGCGTTGTGATGATACGGCGGCAGTGCGCGCTTGATTTGGGCATAATTGTGCCTACAATACGCCTCAGGGACAACATTCAGCTAAGCCCCAATACCTATCTTATAAAAATCAAGGGGGTTGAGGTCGCCCGCGGCGAGGTGATGGCCGACCATCTGCTGGCGCTGAGCACGGGCGAGGTGGAGGAGGAGATATACGGCATACCCACTGTTGAGCCGACCTTCGGGCTGCCCGCGCTGTGGATACCCAAGGGACAGCGGGAAAACGCCGAGGTGCTGGGCTATTCCACGGTCGACCCGCCGTCGGTGATCGCCACCCATCTCGCGGAGGTGATCAAGAGATACGGTCACGAGCTTCTCAACCGCCAGCAGGTGCAGACGCTTATGGATAACCTCAACAAGCAGCAGCCCGCGCTTGTGGAGGAGGTTGTGCCGAAGCTGTTCTCGCTGGGAGAAATTCAGAAGGTGCTTGGAAATTTACTGCGGGAAAACGTGCCTATACGGGATATGGCGACAATTATCGAGACGCTGGGCGACTACGGAAACGTGACGAGGGACACCGACCTGCTGACCGAATATGTGCGGCAGGCGATGAAGCGCTCGATTTCAAAGCGGTTCATTCCGGACGACGTCGCGCATGTCATAACCCTTGACCCGATGCTCGAGCAGCTGATAGCCGAGAACACGAGACAGTCGGAGCACGGGGCGTACCTCTCGCTTGAGCCTGCCCAGATACACACCATATTTGACAGGCTGAGGGAAATAATCGAAAAGGTGAGCAACCTGGGCAAGACGCCTGTCGTGCTTACCTCTCCGCTGGTGCGCAGGCAGTTTCGGAAGATCGCGGAGCAGGTTTCCCCGGAGTTGACGGTTCTGTCGTTCAATGAGCTGGAACAGAACATTGAAGTCTATTCGGAAGGAGTAGTGAAGCTCTGATGATTGTGAAACGTTACCATGCCCAAAATATGCAGCAGGCGATGGATACCGTAATAAGGGAGCTGGGCTCCGACGCCGTTATACTGAACAGCAAAAAGGTGCGCAAAAAAGGGATACAAAACCTCTTCCGCAAGCCGGTGCTTGAGGTTATGGTTGCGTATGACCCGGCGAAGGTGCCTCCGTCCAAAAAAGCGGGAGGGTACGGTTACGGCGGCTATCAGGGGGTAGGCCGCGGCGGCGCGGAGGTAAAAGCGGACAGGGAAAAGGAAGCGGACAAGGGTCAGCTCTCATTTTCCGAGCACAAATTTGAGGACGCGGGTCCCGCGAAGCCGCATCAGGACAGAGCCGTCCAGATAAATAACGAGCAGCTGATAAATCTTGACAGCAGGATAAGCTCGCTGGACAGTATTCTGAACAACTTTATTAACAAATTTTCCTTTGTAAAACGGGATATCACCTACGACTACTCGAAGGAGGTCGAGGACCTGTTTTGCAGGCTCATAGAAAACCAGGTGAGGGAGGAGCTTGCCCACAAGATAGCAAAGGAGACTGAAAGCATACTCAAAAAGCAGCCCGGCACGAACGCTGTGGAGGTGATGGAGCACCTCATCTTTGAGCAGATAGGGGTTCCCGAGCCGATACGTCCCAAGAAGTTCCAGCAAAAAATAATTTTGATGATAGGTCCCACCGGGGTGGGGAAAACGACCTCCCTTGTCAAGCTTGCCGCGGACTTTGCAATTAAGCAGAAAAAGCGGGTCGGTCTTATAAACACCGATACCTACAGGATAGCCGCCCAGCAGCAGCTGAAAACCTACGCGGATATCCTCAGCATCCCGCTGAGTATCGTGTATCAGGACGCCGAGCTAACCGAGGCGATACAGAGCATGTCGGACAGGGAGGTTATATTTATTGACACGGCGGGCAAAAGACCGGGGGACGAGCAGCACAGGGAGGATATTTTGAAGATAATCGAGCTTGCCCGGCCGGAGGATATTTTGCTCTGCGTGTCCGCCCCCACAAGCTTTGCTTCCTTAAAGGAAATTATTGACACATACGATTTTGTGGGCGATTACAAGTTTATTGTAACGAAGCTGGACGAGACCAGGCACAGGGGGATGATACTGAATTTGGTCTGGTACTCGCAGAAGAAGCTTGCTTATTATACCATCGGGCAGAATGTGCCGGACGATATACAAATCGCGGACAGGGAAACTGTCACCGATCAGATGCTGAGGAACTGAGATGAACAACACATTTAGGGATCAGGCGCAGACGCTCAGGGAAATGATGGACAGGCGGTCGAACGAGACGAAGGTCATAGCGGTGACAAGCGGCAAGGGCGGAGTGGGCAAATCAAGCATATCGGTCAACCTCGCGATCGCGCTGAGCGCGATGGGGCTTCGCGTGCTTGTGGTGGACGCCGACTTCGGGCTTGCAAACGTGGACGTCATGCTGGGCGTGAACAGCAAATATAACCTGAGCCATCTGCTCAGGGGGGAAAAGACCCTTTCTGAAATTATTCAGGAGGGGCATAACGGTGTGCGGTTTATTTCGGGGGGCTCGGGGGTGTATGAGCTGCTTAAAATGGACGAGGCTCAGGTCGCGGAGGTGATGAAGGATCTGATGAACCTGAAAAATCCGGCGGATGTGATTTTGTTTGATTCCGGCGCGGGGATAAACGAAAATGTTATCCAGCTGGTGCTGGCGTCCTCCGAAACCATAGTGGTCACCACACCGGAGCCTACCGCGATACTTGACGCGTACGCCCTTATAAAAACGATTATAAAGAGACAGGGTTCTCATAAGATACGTATTATAATGAATAAGGGAGAAACAAAGAAGGAAGCCGAGACGGCGATGAACGGCTTTCAAAAGGTTATAAAGAGATATCTCGGCGCGGAGGTTGAACTTCTGGGCTATGTGTTGTATGATAACGATGTGATAAAGTCCATAAAGCAGCAGACTCCCCTGCTTGTCAGCAAGCCGGACGGAGCCGCAGCCAAAAGTATCCACTCCATAGCGGAGAAGCTTGTAAACCTTCCCACGGGGCAGCCGGCGGCGGGCAGGTTTTCAAGGCTGTTCAGCAGGTGGTTTTGATAAAAAAATAAAAGGGGGACATGGGTAATGGTCGATATAGACAAATTGAACATTGGGGAGAATATCGATCTGTACACGGGGAAAGGTTCGCCCTACAGGACAAAAATCGAGGACTATGACGAAGCGGGGAATATCATGGTCTCGACGCCATTGTACAGGGGGATTCCTGTTATTTTGCTCAGGGATCAGAAGCTTGAGCTGTACTTTTACCGCGAGAGCGGGCGGTATATGATCGAGGTGTCGGTAAAAGGTCTCAGCATGAGCGGAAATGTGAGAATGATCTCGCTTGAAATTTTGTCAAAGCCGCAAAAACAGCAGCGCAGAGAGTCGTTCAGACTGAAAAAGTCGCTTGACGTCACACTCAGGGAATACGTTGAGGGTCCCTTCCAATTCAGGCCTCAGCCGGGGGATGAGAAGGTTGAGTTCAACGGAACGACAGAGGACATAAGCGAGACGGGGGCGGGAATAAGGATCAACAGGCGTTTTGACGAAGGTATCAGGGTATTTGTAAAGCTGTTTTTGAACTTCCCCTCCGAGGATTCAACCCCGCTGGTATTTCTCAGCGAGGTCATGCAGTGCACCAAGGTCGAGACGGTGACAAGCTCCTATTTCAAGGTCGGGGTCAGATTTATTGACCATTCCCCCGAGACGAGGACGATGCTGAGAAAGTACGTAATGCTTGAACAGCAGAAAATAATTAAGCAGCAGCGTTTAGTAGAGGACAAATAGACAATACTAACATAGATACTTAAGACGCGGTTTGTGGGTTGCGGTCTCTGGCGGACGATTGGTGGTGAGGTTGAATGAACAGGGTCGAAGTCGGTGCGGCGGAAAACACAGAAGTGGATAAGCTGTGGCTGCTGTATAAAAAAAACAACGATATTGAGGCGAAAAACGAGCTTTTACTGCACTATGTGCACCTTGTAAAGAAGCTTGTCAGAAGGATGATGCCCAAATATAACAGCTACAACGAATATGACGACCTTGTCAACTGCGGTATAATCGGGCTTATCGACGCGGTTGAAAAGTTCGATCTGAAGCACGGCGTTAAATTTGAAACCTATGCGATAACCCGTATCCGCGGCGAAATACTCGACTATATGCGCGCCCAGGATTGGGCGCCGTCCAGCCTGAGGAAGAAAATAAACGCCATAACCGGAGCGTATGATTCCCTGGAAAGGGAAACCGGGCTCCAGCCGTCGGAGCAGTCGGTGGCAAGCGAGCTGAATATGCCTGTGGCTCAGGTACAGAAGGTTCTGGCGCAGACCCATATATTCAATCTTGTCAACTTTGAGGATACCCTGAGCGCGGGCTTTACCGCGAAGGAAATTCCGGTGCCGGAGGAGGAGACGCCTGAAAGCATCCTGCTCGGCAAGGAAATGAAGGAAATTTTAACTGATTTGATTGAAAAGCTGCCTGAAAAGGAGCGGCTTGTAATAACCCTCTACTATTATGAAGAGCTGATGCTGAAGGAAATTGCGGAAATCCTGAATGTTTCGGAGTCGAGGGTGTCCCAGATACATTCGAAGGTTCTGGCGAAGATGCGTATGCGGCTTGCGGACGGCGGGCAATAAAAAGGGGAAAAGAGGCTGACCGGATGAGAGGTTTTAGAAAATTTATCAGCGGCGAGGACTATTCCGCCGCGGTGAAAGCCGCGGCGGAATATTTCGGCTGCGGGGAAAACGACATTATCGCGGAGGCTCCGGGCGGCGGGGACACGGCTTCGCCCTGCCTGATACTTGCCGTCTGCGACAAGGACGGGAAAATAGGCCGGAGCTTTATGCCGGGCGGGTATTCGCTATACTATGAGGAGGACGGCGTTTATCTGGAGCTGTATCCGCACCGGGGGGAGGGGAAAAAGCTGAACACGGAGGAGACCGGGGAATATTGCAGGAGAAAGAGCTTGAGCGGGCTTGACTCCCCGGCGCTTCGGGGGCTTCTCGGCGTGGGATCCGGCAGAGCGAGGATCGCGCCCGCGCAAAAGGAAGTGATACTTGACGAGGATATCGCGGTATACATCACAAGAAACGCGATGTCGGCTTCCATCCGCTTTCTGCCCGCTGAAGAAGGCGGAAATATGCTGACCCTGGGGGCGGTCAAGGAGAAGCTTGCGGCGGCGGGGGTGCTGTTCGGCGCCGACTATGAGGCTATAGCGAGGTTGCTTGAAAACAAAGAGTACGGCGTGGAATATGATATAGCAAGCGGGACCGAGCCGGAGGACGGCAAGGACGGCTATATAGAATATCATTTTCGCCTTATCACCACAGGCGCGCCGAAGGACATCGGAAAAGGGCGGGTGGATTTGCGCGAGCTTGATTTATTTGAGCGGGTCAGCAAGGGGCAGCTGCTTGTAACCAGGCATCCGCCGACGCTGGGGGAGCCCGGCTTTACCGTCAAAAATGAGATGAAGCCGCCAAAGCGCGGCAGGGCGGAGGCCATTCCCCGAGGCAAGAACGTTGTGACAAACGAGGAAAAAACCCAGATGTATTCCGCGAAGGACGGGATGGTGAACTTCGAAAACAGGGTGGTTACGGTATCCGACGTCTACGTCGTTAAGGGCGACTGCGACATGGGGGTAGGAAATATTGACTTCGACGGCAGCATAATTATCAACGGCGCTGTTATGGGCGGCATGACGATAAGGGCGAAAAACAACATTGTGATCGGCGGAGTTGTTGAGGGTGCAAAGATAATTGCCGGGGGAGATGTGGAGCTGAAGCGGGGTATTCTGGGAATGGACAGGGGGCTGATATCGGCGGAAGGCTCGGTCATAGCCCAGTTTATTGAACGCGCGGCTGTACGGGCGGGGATAAGCGTCCGCTCTGACACCATCGTACACAGCAACGTTGAAGCGGGCGGAACGGTTTCGGCGCTGGGAAAGCGGGGCAGCATAATCGGCGGGACTGTGCGCGCGTGCGGTGAAATACGGGCGCAGTACATAGGGGCTGCGTCGCACACCCAGACGAATGTTGAAATAGGAATTCCGCAGCAAAAACGCGACCGTATAAGCTTTTTGCAGGGGTCGATTAAAAAAGCCAACGAGGAAACGGCAAAGCTGGGCTCGATAATCGCGTATTTCAACTCGGACAAGGGCAAGGCGGACAGCCAAAACGCGGAAAAAAAGGCGTCTGTAATAATGAGTATTGAGCAAAACGCTAAAATTATGGAAGAATATTCCGAAGAACTATATGAGCTGGAAAATGAGGCGGCGAAGCTGAACAGCGGGAAGATTCATGTGTCGAACACGCTGTATCCGGGGGTCAGAATCATTATCGGCGGGCTTGTAAGAAGCTTTGAAACGGAGCTGCAATATTCGACCATAAAGTACGGCGACGGGGAAATTGTTTTCGGCGCGTGTGAGGTATAGGCTCCACGGGGCGTATGCCCTTTGAAAGGGTGGTTATGAATGTCAATAAAGGGAATAGATTCTCAGATGATGATAGCGCGGGCTACAGATTTTGTTAAAGAATCCAGTAACCAGCTCAAGAAAAATGAACTCATGCAGGACTATCTCGCCGTTCAGGCGAAGCTTGAGAGCGAGCACGAAAGCAATATGGTGACGAGAAAAACACATTTGGAGCAGGCGGACATGAAGCTGAACAAGGACGGAAAAGGCGGGGGAGAATATACAGGCCGGGAAAAGGGCAAAAAAGGAAAACCCGCCGAGGAAACCGAAGCCGCCGGAGGATGGGTTCCGGGAGTGGAGCATAAGCTGGACATAAAAGTATAAGAGGTATAAAGCTATAAAATAAAGAAGCGCGGAGGGGTCCGTGCGGGGAGTTGAATATGGGTCTTGAGTATTATGGATTCGCGTTTTTTATCTTCGTTTTGATATGCGCCGTTGTTTTGCTGTGCAACTATCTTTTTTCCGACGTCAAAAGGCAGCACAAGCTTCTTGACGAAAAGGAGACAAAGCTGCTCAGGCTGTACCAGACTATTGAAGATGTGCTGGACGAGTTTTATGATTCGGTGGAGGAATCAAAAAACGAGATGAAAAAAACCATGCTGGAGATTGAATCGCTAAAGGAAGTGCGAAAAAAGGAACAGATTTTGTCCTCCCCCGACGCCGCGCGGGACACCGCGGCCGGTACGAGGAGAAGGCAGACCGCGCCGCCCGAGAGGCGGACAGCCCCTTTCAGGGAGACGGCGGACGCCCCGCCCGTGATCGATTTTAAAGGAATACTTTCGGGCGCGGAGGAGGAGACAGGGAAGTCGGCCGCCGAGTCAAAAAATACGCACAACAGCATACTTGAGCTGGCGGAGCAGGGAAAAGCCCGGTCGCAAATCGCAAAGGAACTGAATATAACCCAGAGCGAAGTTGACCTTGTGATCGGAATTAATAAAAATTAAAAAAACCTTAAAGTTTTAACGAAAAATTACGTTATACTTATTAGTACCTTACGAATTTAGGTGAGATTATTTTTAGTCAGTGAGGAAATGTAATGGTTCGTGGTCAATACATCGCCGGGACGGGCATGATGCATCAGCGCCGTCAGATGGAAAACGTTATAAGCAACATTACAAACGCGGACACAACGGGGTATAAAAAGACCTATCTTGTGTCCCAGACCTTTGACGACGTTATGATAAACAGAATAAACGATAAGAACAACACTGTCGCCGCCGACCCAAACTGGCGCGCGAGAGCGGCTGCGACCGGTCCGCTGAACTTCGGCGTCAGGGCGGACCAGGTATATATAAACTACACGACCGGAAGCTTCGAGGAGACCGGGGAGAACACCGATATGGCAATCGCCGGGGAAGGCGCGTTCTTTGTTGTGGGCACTCCGGCAGGTGAGCGGTACACAAAGGCCGGGTCCTTTGTTGTAAACCAGCTGGGTTACCTCACAGACGGCGACGGAAATTTTCTTATGGGGGAGAACGGCGGGATATATGTGGGGGACAACGATTTTGCGGTGGACGCTGAGGGAAATGTGCTGCGCGGCTCGCAAATCATTGACAGGATACGCATAGTGGAATTTGACGACCTGGGAACCCTGAGGCGCCAGGGGCACAACCTGTACTACACGGACGGCGGGCAGGCGCGGGCGGCGCAGAACTATTCCGTGATGCAGGGCTTTGTGGAAAACTCCAATGTGGAAATAGCCAGGGAAATGGTGGATATGATAACTGTGTTCCGGGCTTATGAAACCAATCAGAAAATGCTGACCATGATAGACGAGACGGTGGGGAAAGCCGTAAACGAGATTGGCAGAGTCCGTTAGTGCTGTTCGATGACAGGTATTACGCCAGGATGAGAAGGAGTGCCTCCCTATGTACGAAGGAGTAATGATTGCGGCGACAGGTATTCAGAGCCAGCAGAAACGGCTGGACACCGTCGCGGACAATATCGCAAACGTCAACACCGCCGGGTTTAAGGGCGCACGGCTGGAATTTAAGGACGCCCTGTTCACCGCGGGCTTTGGTCCCACCGCCACCCCGGAGGGAAACCAGCAGAAGGGTCACGGGGTCATGACCATGTCGGTAAGAAAGCGGACGGCGGACGGCAGCATTCAGGTCACGAACAACAAGCTGGATTTCGCGCTGGAGGGGGACGGCTTGCTGGAGCTGGAGGACAACCGGGGGAACCTGGTCTACACCAGAGCGGGAAACCTGTACTCGACAGTCCGGGCGGACGGGAGGACATACCTGTGCAACTCACAGGGCTTCTACGTCTTGAACGAAGAGGGGGCTAGGATTGAGATTCCCGAGGACACACAGGACATAAGCGTCGCCGAGGACGGAACAATTGAATTTACAACAGCGGGCGGTCCAGTATTCGATAAATTTGGGATTTACACATTTACAAACAAGACGGGCTTGCTGTCTGTAGGCAAAAGCAACTTTGAGCCGTCAGCCGCCTCGGGAGGAAAGCAGCTTTCCGCGGACACGAAAATAATGCAGGGCGCGCTTGAAAACTCCAACGTTGACCTGTCGGTCGAGATGACGATGCTTGTTCGCTCACAGAGAGCGTTTTCGCTGGCAAGCAGGGCGCTCAGCACCGCGGACGAGATGGAAGGCATCGCGAATAATCTACGCAGATAGCAGACAGTTCCTAAGCTGAAGGGGAGAGATAGATGTCATATTTTAACGTTGTCAAATGCCAGATTTGCGGCAGGCAGTATCAATCAAGCTATGGGAAGATATGCAGCAGGTGCCTTGACGACATCGAAATAGCGTTTGGTCATATCAGGGACTACATGTACGACAACAGGGATAAAAATATCAGCGTAGAGGATATATTGGAAAATATCGAGGTCTCGGAAAAAATAGTGCTGCATTTGATGAAGGAAAAACGGCTGGAGCTGAAAAGCGTGACCGGCAATACCGGCTTATTCTGCCAGGTATGCAAAAAGCCGATATCCAGCGGAACAATGTGCGGGCAGTGCGACGCGGAGCTGAAAAAGAGTATCATCAGCGTGCTTCCAAAGACACAGCCGCCGCCTCAGACCGCCGTTAAAGAGGAAAAGAAGGAGCGCGGCGGAGCTAAAATGCATATTAGGTCCGACCAGAACAGATAATTATAACAGGAGAACATTGCTCCTGCGCAGGGCGCGGCGTTAATATGACGCAGTCATATACGGCAAGACCATATACGGGCGAAGCCAGAGAAAGTGAGAGACAGATATGAAAATTAATCCGATACAAAACAACGCCATACAGAGCTACAAGGTTGGCAGGGTGACGGCGCCCGGCAAGGCAGGCACGGCGGGAAAGCTTGACGAGGTATCCTTTTCGGCGGAGGCGCTGAGCTTTTCGAGGACGCTCGCGGAGGTCAGGGAGCAGGTCGAGGTCAGAACTCCCGCCGAGACCGCGCATTTTGACGACGTAGCCGCAAGGGTGCGTTCGGGGCAGTACAGCATCTCGGGCAGCGCTGTGGCGGAGAAAATAATTAACAGCATTATTTCAGAGTAGTTATATTTCATGGCGCGTACCTTGCCCTCGGGCATGGAGTTTTTTGGGGGAGCATACTGTGTTAAATGATGGAAATAACCGTGCGGCGGACAGCTGTATCGGTGAGGTTATAGATGTTTTGGAAAGGCAAAGGAAGCTGTATGACGACCTGCTCAAGCTTTCCCATGAAAAAAGGCAGGTTATCTGCAAGGGGGACACCGAGCGTTTAAATGAAATCGTTCAGGCGGAGGTAGCTTTTCTCTCCGCGATAAACTCCCTTGAAAAGGAGCGGCTGAAAAAGGTCGAGGCTGTCGCGGTATCGATGGATACGGACATGGGCGGGCTTACCCTGAGCAAGCTGGCAGAGCTTTCACAGGAGCCGCACAGGGGGAAATTGCAGATTTTACAAAAGGAGCTGAACGGCGTGCTGAAGGCGCAGCTTGAAATCAACACGTTGAACAGGGAGCTTCTACAGACTCAAATCGACCATACGGACGTGATGCTGAATATATTTGTCGGGGACGAGGATCCGCTCAACAACATATACAGGGACAACGGAAGTACAGATTCGGAGCGCAAACAGACGGCGGGGCTTTTTGACCGGCAGATATAGGGTCTTTCGCGTTTCGGGTTCTCTTTGAATCGCCGCTTGCCGCCGACTTTCAGTAAAAAACGGCAAAGCTTATACCAATCCAGGTTATAAACATAGCCCTTCGGGGCGAAAAAGTTGGATATATGCTTTTACGCCCCGAAGGGCTTGTCTATGTTTTTTACCTGGATTGGTATTAATTGGAGGGAAAAACTATGAGATCCACTTTTTTCGGGCTTGAAATCGCGAGAACGGGGCTCATAGTCAGCCAGAAGGGGCTGGATGTGACCGGGCACAACATTGCCAATGTGGACACCGCGGGCTACACCCGCCAGCGTATTGTCACCACCGCGTATGAGCCGTATTCCGCGATAACGCAGTTTAAGCCGGTGGAACGGGGCTTGGTCGGCGCGGGCGCCAAGGTGGTTATACTCGACCAGATAAGGTCGAAGTTTTTGGATCTGCAATTCCGCGAGGAAAACACGCTGTATTCCTACTGGGCGACAAGGACACAGGGGCTTAATTATGTGGAATCCCTGTTTGAAGGCAGCGACGACTCCAGCCTGAACGCGTCGGTAAACAAGCTGTTCAGCGCGTTCAACGCGCTTGGGACAGAGGGCAACGACAAGGAACAGAGAAAGCTTATACAGCAGAGCGCGATAAACCTGACGACAAACTTCGGGCTTATATATGAAAGGCTTGTCGGGCAGCAGGCGGATCAAAACCTCGCTGTTCAGACCAATGTACACCAGATAAACACGATTGCCCAGAGCATAGCGGTTTTGAACAAGAGCATCTACTCCTACGAGCTTGACGGGCAGCCGGCAAACGACCTGCGTGACAAGAGGAATCTGCTGCTTGACCAGCTGTCCAGCCTGGCGGACATCGAATACGAGGAGACTGCCGAGAACAAAATGGTTGTTAAAATCGGCGGTGTGGAGCTTGTAAACCATTTGAAGGTCAACACGCTGGAATGCAGGGAGGAGGACAACCCGATCCCCGAGCTTACCGGCAAGATAAGCGTTCCGGTTTGGTCGCATTTGGCGGACGCCGACCCCGACAAGGTTGTGAGGGTCACAGGCGGGGAATTGAAGGCTCATCTCGACCTGCGCGACAACGGTACCGCGGAAACGCCGGGCATACCATACTTTGTAGAACAGCTAAACAACCTGGCAAGGATACTTGTCCAGTCGATAAACGAGGTACACAGGGAAGGCTACACCCACTCCTCAAATCCGGACGGGACGTCGCTGACCGGGACGAATTTCTTTGACGAACCCGCCGACATTATGGATTTGAACGCGGGCAACATGAAGGTGACCCAGGCTATCATCGACAGTGAGTACAACATAGCCGCCTCAACCAAGGAGGACGGTTTTGACGCGGCGGGAAACCAGAAGGGCAACCAGGAAAACGCGAAAGCCCTGTACGAGCTGCTCAACCGGTCGGACCTGATGATCGACACCGGCGGAGGTCCGGGTACCGGAGTTTCTATCGGAAGCTTCAACAGCTATATCACCGGACTTTTGCTCGACATCGCAATCACGCTTGAGCACAGCAAGGATATGACCGACACCCAGAATGTACAGGTGCTTTCGGTCGACAATCAGCGCATGTCCATATCCGGCGTATCGCTTGATGAGGAAATGACAAGCCTTATCAAATACCAGCACGCTTATTCCGGCGCGGCGCGGGTTTTGACCGCGATGGACGAGGCGCTCGACCTGCTGATAAACAGGATGGGTCTGGTCGGAAGAAGCTAGGGGCGCTGAAACTATCGTTCGGCACGCCCTGATACCATAAATTATTTCCCGGAGGAGGAATTTTTTAATGCGGGTTACAAACTCAATGCTTGTCAGCAACTTTATGAACAACCTGAACACCAACGCCTCGAAGCTTGACAAGCTTCAGTCGCAGCTTGCGACAAACCGGAAATACGCCCACATGAGCGACGACCCGGTCAGCGTTATATACAGCCAGCAGGCGAGATATAAGCTGAGCCGTTTGGCTGATTACCACCAGAACGTCAGCGTTTCGAAGGGCTGGCTCCAGCAGACGGAATCAGGGCTTCGTGAACTCAACGACATTCTCACCTCCGCTTATGAGGCGTGCGTTGACGCGTCTACGGATGTGAAGAGCGCGACTGACAAGGAAAACGCCGCGAAGTACATAAAGCAGCTGCGTGACCAGATGCTGCATACCCTGAACACCGCATATGGGGACAAATTTATATTCGGCGGCTACAACACCACCGGCGTGACCGAAAACAGAGCCACAACTCCGCCGTTTACCATAAACGCCGACGACAAGCTCTGCTACAACGGGATTGAGATAAACATCGCGAGCATGGCGGCGGGCGGCGCGCTTGAGGATCTGCACGGAGATGTGCTCACGTTTGACGTTGGTATCGGCATCGAGATGCCTGTGACATTTAACGGCATCGACGTTGTATATATGGGCACCGAGGAAATTATGGACGCGGACGGGAATCCCACCGGCACCTACCGGACAAAGGATATTTTTTCCATAATGGATCAGCTGTATAAGGACGTTTTGGCGGGAAAACCCGCCGATGAGATAGCGAAGAACATCACCGACCTGCAAGCGGGGCAGCAGCACATCCTGGGGCTGGTGGCCGAGGTGGGCGGAAGGGACAACCGTCTGGATATACTGATATCGAGGTATGAGCAGGACGACATCAACTATACGCAGATGAAGTCGGACGCCGAGGACGCCGACCAGGCTGAGGTAATAATGAACTATAAAATGGCCGAGGCGGTGTACAAGGCGGCGCTGTCGGCGGGAGCGTTCATCATACAGCCGACGCTGATGGATTTTCTGAGATAGCGATAATTTGGTTGTGCAATTTATATAATTCATACAGCAGTTTAAATTTAAAATATTTTGATCTTTTTAAGAAGGAGCGGGGGAAAACGGATTTTCCCTCGTTTTGGTGTGGTTTTCGAGGATTTACTGGCAACTGAAAAGAGCGGGGGTTATTTCAAAAATGAGACCTGAACAAGAAATGATGGACTTAATTTTGAGCGTCGCCAAAGCTGATGGTCGTATCCGGGCTGTCAGTATTGAAGGTTCACGCGCAAATCCTTCCGTCCCAAAGGATAAATATCAAGACTACGACATTACTTATTATGTTGATGATATTACGCCCTTTTACAACAAGCCCGAATGGGTGATACAGAAATTTGGCAAACCGCTTATTATGCAAATGCCGGAAGCTATGCGTTTCCCTGACGGCGGCGGGCATTTCAACTACATGATGATTTATCCTGACGGCAGTCGCCTTGATTTGACGTTTGAACCTAAAAGATATGTTGATGATGGCGAGCCGTCAATTACGCTTTTGGACAAAGACAACGGAAACGGGTTTCGTCCGGCTTTACCGTCGCCGAATGATGCTGTATATCACATAAAACCGCCGTCGGAATTGTTTTATTATTCTTGCTGCAATAATTTCTGGTGGTGCTTGAACAATGTAGCTAAAGGTATTGCGCGGGATGAGCTGCCGTATGTCATGAATATGCTGAATGAGGTTGTCCGCTCAGAATTGCACGATATGATTAAGTGGTATATCGGCTCACAACACGGCTTTAATCTTTCCACGGGGAAAGACGGTAAATATTTCAAACGCTATCTGCCGTACGAGCTTTATACACAATATACTGAAACATATTCCGACAGCGATTACAACAATATTTGGGAGACAGTACATATCATGTGCGATTTGTTCCATACGTTGGCCAGGGCTGTTGCCGCGCGTTTTAGCTTTACTTACCGGAAGGAAGAGGAGGATGGGATACGCGAATACTTACGGATGGTCAAGGAGGTTAACAACTCATGAACAGAGAAAAATTCACGGGTAAATCGCAGGCGTACGCTGCCGCGCGTCCCGGTTACCCCGGCGCGGCGATTGACTATATTCGCTCCCTGCTGCCGGAGGACGCGGTGTTCGCCGACGTCGGCGCGGGTACGGGGAAGTTTGCCGAAGGTATCGCCCGTCATGGGCATGAGATGTTCGCGGTTGAACCAAACGGCGATATGCGGGAGCAGCTTGCCATAACGCTTGCGCCGTATCCGAACGCGAAAATTGCCTGCGGAACAGCTGAATCCACAACTCTTCCCGACCACAGCGTCCATGCCGTCACCTGCGCCCAAGCGCTGCATTGGTTTGATCCGGACGCTTTTCGCGGAGAGTGTCTGCGTATCGGGAAGCCTGACGTACTGGTGATTGCAATTTATAACGAAACTCCGGGCGGCAGCAGTATTACTCACAGCAGGCAATCAACTGAGGCTTTTTTCAAAAAACCTGTCATGCGGGAGTTTCATAATCCGCAGCTCTATACACGGGAAAGCTGGCTGCAATATATGTCTTCGCACTCCAGTGACCCGCTGCCCTCAGACGACGGATACAACGCGCATATTGCCGAAATGAACGCGGTATTTGACCGCGAGAGCGAGAACGGCTTGCTGCGCCGGGAGGTTGTGACTAAGGTTTACAGCGAGAGGATTTGATAGAAATCTCTGCCGCTGATCTGTTAAAATCAAAAAATTTTGATAAGCTATTGACCGGATGAGGAAGATTTTGTATAATCATGGTGGGAACGGATAATTAATTTTGCGGAGGGGTGAGCGAAGATGCCATCTATGCCAAGAATAATTATTGAACAGCAGCGCGCCTCGATCGGTATAAACACGACGTTTGCGCGGATGAATATACATCCGAAGCGTCCTCAGATGAAGGTGGAAAGCTCCATGCCGCGGATGACGGTGAACCGGGAGCAGCCTGAGTTTGAGGTCAACAACAAAAAAATACAGTCGGAGTCGGGCTTGATGCGCCCCGCCGAGCTGTCGCTCAGCGTCCGTGACAATGGGAAGCTGAAGGCGGACATGTCGGTAAGCGACATTGTGGACGAAGGCAATTTCCTCAGCGATGTGACAGCGCCGGGCAACCGTGTGGCGCAGTTTGCGAGAAACAAAACGCTGAGAGACGCGAACAAAGAGATAAATATAGGCTTGATGCCGAAGAGCAGCCCGGAAATAACCTGGAAGACGGGCTCTATGGATATATCATGGTCGAGGAATAACTTCAATATCGACTGGAGCGAGACCAACTACATGCCCGATTTTAGTGTGGAGCCCAAGTATTCGGTCGAGGTTTTCCTCAGAAACAAGCCGTATATCAGGATATCGGTTGTGGACGGGAGCGCCGGAGGACCTGTGGGACGGGCGATTGACGCGGTATTGTGATTAATTAGCTAAGGCGAACCGCCTTAGCTAATTGTGTATTATTCCTGTGGTAAGACGCAAATAATACTGGCACGGGATCAATTAAGATAAACGTTGAAGGAGCCGCTTATGCAACTAGAGACAGTTAGATTTGGACAGGTTGACATCGATGAAAGCAAAATACTTGTGTTTGGCGACGGTCTGCCGGGACTTGAGGAGTACAGCAAATTCGCGATTATAAAGCTGGATGAAAGCTATCCCATCGTGTGGCTGCAATCTGTGGAGGAAATGGAGATATGCCTGCCGGTTATCGACTCGTTTGTGGTTTTGCCGGACTACTCGTTTGACATAGGCGACGAGGATGTGGGCGAGCTGGAGCTTACAAACCCGGAGGAGCTGCACGTGCTGAGCGTGCTTGTTGTCCCGGAGAGCATCGAGGGGATGACTGCCAATTTAGCGGCGCCGATTGTTATCAATAAGGCTACAAACAAGGCAAAACAGATTATTTTGAGCGGCGGGGAGTACAATGTGAGATATCCGGTGTTCGCCAACATCCTAAAGCTTATAAAGGAGGAGGGAGCGGATGCTGGTACTGTCAAGGAAGATAAATGAAACCATCCTCATCGGCGAGGATATCCGTGTGACCCTTCTGGGAATAGACGGCGACAAGATAAAAATAGGTATTGACGCGCCAAAAACGACAAGGATATTCCGCGAGGAGCTGATTTCCGCCACTGTCAGCACAAATAAGCAGGCGCTGGACGCGCCGATCGTCACCTTCGACCTTTCGAGGATGAAGAAGGAAGAACCCGAGGAGAAATAATTAGTATTACAATAAACTTCTTTGGAAACTCGCTTTACGAGTTTCCAAAGAAGTTTATTGTTTGCGGCAAATCAAGTCGCTATAATTTCGTGCATATTACTTGAAATGCACGAAATACTATGCTATAATGATTACGCGGCAATCATTATACGTTTGATATGCTAAGATTATAGCAATTTGACATAACATAGACTATATAAATTGCTAAAATAACCGCATATATTCAACGTTTCTTTCAGCAATTTAAAGTCTATGATAATGCAAATTGCTATAAATAGAGATGGAGGCGATTTAATATGCATGAAACAATCAATGTGACAATCCGTTTAGATAAGGAAGTAAAAGAAAGCGCTGAAAAGCTGTTTGGCGACTTCGGTATGAATTTGTCCACAGCGTTCAATGTTTTTGCCCGTCAAGCCCTTCGACAGGGGAAAATCCCGTTCGAGATTTACGACCCTTTTTACAGCGAGAAAAATCAGGAGCGATTGAACCGCTCAATTGAAAATGCGGAAGCCGGACGAGTGACAGCTCACGAACTGGCGGTGCCACCCTCTTTCGAAAGGTAAAACACCCGCCCCTGCGGGGGCACCCTCTGACGGCTCCCGCAGGAGACGTTTGCGAAAACAGAGGGTAGGGAGGGGAACGGCGGACGACCAGAGGTCGTCCCTACAAAGTGCGTACCCCTGTCCATCGTCCTTACCCTCTTTGGAAAAGAGGGTTTGCCGTAATGCCGCCGAAGGCGGCAATGCAGTCGGCGGGTGTTTTTCCACCCCAACAAATAACAGGGTCGCCGAAGCGACCCTGTTATTTTTAAACTGAATTTTAGCCGAGGAGCTGGAGAACGCCATTTGCGGATCCTCAAGGCTATCGAAACCTGGGAGCTTAGCCGAGGAGCTGGAGAACGCCTTGCGGAAGTGCGTTGGCCTGAGCGAGCATCGCGGTGGAGGCCTGGAAGAGGATGTTGTTCTTTGTGAACGCTGTCATCTCTTTAGCCATGTCTACGTCGCGGATGCGGCTTTCAGCGGCCTGGAGGTTCTCAGC
>JAISEG010000002.1 GCA_031264245.1 Oscillospiraceae bacterium | reverse complement strand
TTTGAAGCGGATTGCGCTAGTAAATTCTCGAAAAATCCTTGTTTTGTGCTACGCAAACACCTCTAAAACAGGAAAAACTAGCTTTTTCTCTTTTGAAAAAAGTAAATGCGGTAGCCGTGGGCGGGGACGGGATTTTTGTTGTGATTGCACAATTTATGTTGAATTATATCGAAAATATTATTTTTACAGTTTTTTGTTTGATTATTTTGCGAAATTGTAATATAATACTTACAGGCGGCTATATTATACGCTTATTAAATAAATATACCATAAGATACCACAAGAAAAAACGGAGGTTGAATATATTATGATGTGCAGAAATAACAGATACGTATCCGCGACGGCGCTGGCGGGCGCTTTCCTTATAGGCGCCGCGGCAGGCTTCATGTTTTCGCAGATAAAGAAAAACGCGGGGAACGCAGGCAAAACCTTCAACTTTAAGGACTGTGAATTTCACGGCAGCTTAGAGGACGACTTCTTTATTGACGAGCTGGACTGCGAGGAAGAGGATTGCGATTGCGGCGATGAGCGCTGCGACTGCTGCGAGACAGAAGCCGGGGTCTGTGAGGCGGACGGCGGCGCGGATGAAGCCGGGGGAGTCTCGGAATAACGGCGGGGAAATATGTCTGAATAAGGATCATTAGGGACCGCAGGGGTCTGACAAACTCCCTGCGGTCTGTCGGTGCGGCAGCGCCGAGGCAAGGAAAGGAATGGTCACAAAATATGTCAGTTTACAGGGTATATACGGAGCGCAGGGACGGCTTTGATATCGAGGCTAAAAAGGTCCTGAGCGATATTTACGAAGCCTATGGAATAAAGCTTTCATCACTTAAAATATTTAACAGGTATGATGTTGAGAATATAACCGGGGACGTGTTCATCAAGGCGTGTTCAACTGTGATGTCCGAGCCGCAGACCGATCTTTGGCATTTGGAAACTCTGCCGGAGCAGGGAGGAAATGTCACCGTCATCGCTGTGGAGGCGCTGCCCGGGCAGTACGACCAGAGAGCCGACTCCTGCGCGCAGTGTATACAGATGATGACAAGGGGGGAAAGACCGAGGGTGCAGACGGCAAAGCTGTATATCTTCGGGGAAGCGCTGGATAAGCTGACTGAGATGAGGGTGAAAAACCACCTCATCAACCCTGTGGAGAGCAGGGAGGCGGGGCTTGCGAAGCCGGACACGCTGGAGGGGAAATTTAACGTTCCGACCGAGGTTGCCGTGCTTGACGGATTTACCGGACTTGACGCCGCGGGACTTGCTAAGGTATGGAATGAAAACGGTCTGGCGATGGATATGGACGACATCGAATTTTTGCAGGGTTATTTCAAAAAGGAGGGGCGGGACCCCACTATAACCGAGCTTAAAATGGTGGATACATACTGGTCGGATCATTGCAGGCACACGACCTTTTCCACAAATATAACCCATATCGCAATAGAGGACGAGGATATACTGGAGGCGTACGGCGAATACCTCGGCGCAAGGGAAGAGGTATACGGCGGCGGTGCGGATAACCGCCCGTGTACCCTTATGGATATAGCGACAATCGGGGTAAAGCTGCTGAAAAAGCGGGGCTTGCTGCCGCTGCTTGACGAATCGGAGGAAATCAACGCGTGCAGTGTCAAGGTCGAGGCTATGGTCGACGGGAAGCCGGAGGACTGGATACTGATGTTTAAAAACGAGACGCATAACCATCCGACCGAAATCGAGCCGTTCGGCGGCGCGGCGACCTGCTTGGGCGGCGCGATACGCGATCCGCTTTCGGGGAGGTCATACGTATATCAGGCGATGCGGGTGACGGGCGCGGGCGACCCGACCCTGCCTGTGAGTGAGACGCCGGCGGGCAAGCTCCCGCAGAGGAAGCTTACACGGACGGCGGCCGAGGGTTATTCCTCATACGGCAACCAGATAGGGCTTGCGACAGGCATAGTGGACGAGCTGTACCATCCGGGCTATGTGGCGAAGCGGCTGGAAATCGGAGCTGTCGTCGGAGCCGCCCCGGCGAAGAATATTGTTAGAAAGCGCCCGGAGGACGGCGACGTAATAATATTGCTTGGAGGGAGAACCGGCAGGGACGGACTGGGCGGGGCCACAGGCTCGTCAAAGACGCACACGCTGGATTCGCTGACCGACTGCGCTTCGGAGGTGCAGAAGGGCAATCCGCCGGAGGAGAGAAAAATACAGCGGCTTTTCAGAAACCCGGAGGTGTCGGGGATGATAAAGCGGTGCAACGACTTCGGCGCGGGCGGGGTGTCGGTGGCGATAGGCGAGCTTGCCGACGGGCTTGTCATTGAGCTTGACAAGGTTCCCAAGAAGTATGAGGGTCTCGACGGCACCGAAATCGCCATTTCCGAGTCGCAGGAGCGTATGGCGGTGGTGGTGGATCCGGCGGACGCGGAAAGGTTTATAGAGATGGCGAACGGTGAAAACCTGGAAGCCACTGTGGTCGCGTCCGTGACGGAGGAGCCGCGGCTGAAAATGAACTGGAACGGCAAAAAAATTGTTGATATAAGCCGTGAATTTTTGGATTCCAACGGCGCTGTGAAGCACTCATCCGTAAAAATAAATAAGCTGGCAAAGCCGGTGATAAAGAAAAACGCGGAGGACAGCCTTATCGATATAATCTCACAGTTGTCTGCCGCGTCCAGGCGCGGACTTGTGGAGATGTTCGACGGAACCATCGGGGCGGCTTCGGTGCTGATGCCGTTTGGAGGCAAGGCGCAGCTCACCCCGGCGCAGTCGATGGCGGCGCTTTTCCCTGTGGACGGAGGGGAGACGACCACCTGTTCGGTGATGGCATATGGCTTTGACCCGTATATATCGGAGCAAAATCCGTTTGAGGGGGCGAAGATGGCTGTGGTGTCGTCGGTTTCGAAGCTTGTCGCGTCCGGCTGCGACTATAAAAAATCCTATCTTACGTTGCAGGAATATTTTGAGCGGCTGAGAAACGATCCTGTCAGGTGGGGCAAGCCGTTTTCGGCGCTTCTGGGTGCGTTCAAGGCGCAAAAGGAGCTGGGCATAGCGGCTATAGGCGGAAAGGACTCCATGTCCGGTTCGTTTATGGAGCTTGACGTTCCGCCGACGTTGGTCTCCTTCGCGATATGCGCGGAGGATGCGTCAAACATAGTGTCGCCGGAGTTCAAGCGGGCGGGCAGCTCCGTATATCTGTTCAGGTCCGAGGACGGCGGCTTTGAGGGCTTGAAGGAGATATGGGAAAAGGTGCACGGGCTTATACGCGGGGGGAAAATCGTTTCGGCGTGGGCTTTGGGCACGGGTACGGGCGTCGAGGGCATAATGAAGATGTCGTTTGGAAACGGCGTCGGCTTCAAGGCGTCAAGAAACGTCGATGAAAATGTATTTTATACTGATTACTGCGGGGGAGTGCTGGTCGAGACCAGTGAAAAGATAGACGGCGCGCTCTTTATCGGGCGGACGACCGCGGAAAAGGTAATTGAAATATTTGACAGGAGAGAGACCATAGAAAGCCTGATCCGGGCGTGGGAAAAGCCGCTTGAAAAGATTTTCCCCACCAGGGCGGCGGCGGAGGGCAACATCCAACGGGTGAGCTGCTACGCCAAAAGTCAGATAAAAAGGCAGACCTCGGTCGCAAAGCCGCTCGCGGTGATACCCGTATTTCCCGGAACAAACTGCGAATACGACACAAAGCGGGCGGTTGAACGGGCGGGCGGCGAAGCGGAGATCGTAATAATCCGAAACCGCGCGCCGTCAGACCTGGAAAGGTCCGCGGACGAGCTGGAAAAGGCGATACGGCGGGCGCAGATGATCATTTTGCCGGGAGGATTCTCCGGCGGGGATGAGCCGGACGGCTCGGCCAAGTTTATCACTTCATTTTTCAGAAATGAGCGTATCACAGAGGCCACGCATGAGCTGCTCTACAAAAATGACGGGCTGATGCTGGGGATATGCAACGGGTTTCAGGCGCTTGTAAAGCTGGGACTTCTGCCCTTCGGCGAGATAAGGACTGTGGACGAAAACAGCCCGACGCTGACCTACAACGTGATCGGCAGGCATCAGTCGAAATATGTGCTGACAAGGGTTTCAAGCACGAAGTCGCCGTGGCTTTCCATGTGCGAGGTGGACGACCTTCACGCGATACCTGTCTCGCACGGCGAAGGCCGCTTCGTTGCGAACAAGGAGATAATTGACAGCCTTATTGACAACGGTCAGATCGCGTTTCAATATGTGGGTGAGGATTTGATGCCTTCGATGGATATATCGGTAAACCCGAACGGTTCGGCAATGGCGATAGAAGGAATAATAAGCCCGGACGGGCGTATCCTGGGCAAGATGGGGCATACGGAGCGCCGGGGAGAGCATGTCGCGAAGAATATATATTTTGAGAAGCACCAGCCCCTGTTTGAAGGCGGGGTAAGGTATTTTATGGTATAACTATTATACATGATTAAATAAATATAACAAAAGAGCGCTGGAACACACCGCCGCGGCGGTTTGTTCCAGCGCTTTGCGCTGTTTTAAGCCTGCTGTAAAATTTATTGGAAGGGATCGCTAGCTGAGGCGGATTACATTCAAGGTCGCGCCTGCTCCGTCCTGAAGTATAGCCACGCCTAAAAAACCAAATAGCTGAAGCTCAAGGACGTCCCCCGCGGTGAGAGTGACAAAGAAGGAATTTGAGAAATCAGAGGATAAAATAGGCGAATAGACAGAGGCCGGAATCGCTGTGCCGTTCAGCGTGACACGGGAGCTCAGCGCGAGATCCACTGTTGTGTGGATTTCATATGTGACAAAATACAGCCCCGACTGCGCTGCTGTAAAGTTGGTATTGCCTCCGCCTACAGTAAAGCTGTTTAAAACCTGGTTGTTTGGAAGTGAAACCGGGGTTCCGCCGAGTACCACTGCTATTGTAGCGCCTGTCTGGTTTTGCGCAGACATGTTTGCCGCGGTTACTCCGGTTCCGGTAGCCCCTGTTGCACCCGCGGCGCCAGTAGCTCCGGTTGTACCGGGGACACCCTGGATGCCTGCGACCCCGGTAGCTCCTGTGGCTCCCGTAGCCCCGGTGGCCCCGGTAGCTCCCGTGGCGCCTGTTGCGCCGGTAGCGCCGGAGATTCCCTGAATGCCTTGAATACCCTGGGGACCCTGCGGACCGGTAGCTCCTGCCGCGCCGACGGCTCCGGCGACGCCTTGAATACCCTGGGGACCTTGAGGTCCGGTGGAACCCGTGGAACCTGTTGCGCCGGGAATGCCCTGTATACCCTGGGGACCCTGAGGACCGACAGGGCCTTGCGGACCGGTGGGTCCGACAGGACCGACTGTGCCGGGAATGCCTTGAATACCCTGGAGACCCTGCGGTCCGGCAGCTCCCTGCGGACCGGTGGAACCGGTGGGACCGACTGTGCCGGGGATGCCTTGAATACCCTGGGAACCCTGCGGTCCGACAGCTCCCTGCGGACCGGTGGAACCAGTGGGGCCAGCCGCGCCCGGCGCGCCGGTTGAACCTGTTGCTCCGGTGGGACCGGCAGGTCCGCCGGCAGGTCCGGCAGGCCCTGCTGATGTCAAGCAATACCAAAAAATTATTTGGCTTTCCGTCGAAACCGATTCATGCCATATCCTCCAATGCTATGATAGCCCGTTCCATTTCATCCCCGAAGGAAAACTTAACCTCAATCCTGTCCGTGTCATAAATATATACCGCTTCAACCAACTCGTTTATCACATCATCGGGAAGCTCAGCGGGCGCTTGATACTTCTTAAACGAGGATAAAAGCTGCTGTGCAGAGTTAAGTACATCCTCTTGCTCGCCGGTTCCGGCAAGCAGCGTGTCACGCTCCGTTGTTTTGGCGTTTATGTCCGCGTACACCTTTTCACGTTCACATAAAAACGAAGTCTTGTCGAGTGCGCCGCTTTTGTAGCGTTCATATAACTGACGCTTGAAAGCCTGTAACCGCTTGATTTCTATATCAAGCCTTTCGGCGGTGACCTCGGCTGCGCAGGCGTCTTTTTGCTGGCTCTTTTTACTGTCGCGGCAAAGTTTTTCCAAGTCGGGCAGCGCCATAATTTGCGAATGAAGGGCGGCTCTCACCGTGCCGATTATCTCGTTCTCACGGATTCTCTCGCGTTTGCAACCATGCCGGTCGGTATATCTTGCGGTATCGCATAGATAATACGGCTTTGGAGCGTCGCCGAGGTATTGACAAACAAACCCGCAATAACCGCACCGTACCTTTTTATATAGCGCCCTGTTGGTATTCGGCTTCGCGGGCACGGCAAACCTCTGTCTTTTCGCGGCGAGAGCTTCAAATACCTCCCGCGGGGTAATAACAGGCAACACGCCGGGTACTCTCACCCATGATTCCCTCGGCGTATGCCGTTTCTTGCCTGATCCGACCGCTGTTGTTTCACGCTGACCGCCCACAAGCACACCTGTGTAACGCTCATCGCGCAGTATGCGAGAGATAATCCCATTCGTCCAAAATGACCTTGCCGTATTGCTGACAGCGAGCTTACTGCCGTTCTGCTTTTTATATGCCGCAGGGGATAACACTCCCTCGGCGTTTAGCATATCGGCAATCTGAAACGCGCTGTGTCCCTCACCGGCAAGCTCAAATATGCGCCTTACAATCTCGGCGGCGGGTTCATCTATAAGCAGGATGTGCCTGTCGTTTTTGCTTTTCATGTAACCATATGGAGCGAAAGCATTTGAAAAAATACCCTGCTTCATTTGCGTCCGCTTCGCGCTCTTGACCTTTTTTGAAATATCCTTTGAGTACATGGCGTTTATCATATTCCTCACAGGCACGTCAATGTCGGCTGTCGCACCTTTATGGTTGTTGCTGTCGTAGTGGTCGTTCACCGCGATAAAACGGATTCCGAGATAAGGAAATAGCTGTTCGATAAATTTGCTGACTTCAAGATATTGCCGTCCGAAACGGGAGAGGTCTTTGACTATGATACAGCTTACTTCGCCCCCCCGTACCGCTTCAAGCAGGAGCTTAACGCCGGGGCGGTCAAAGTTTGTTCCGCTGTATCCATCGTCAATAAACTCCTTGACCGGCATACCTGAAAAGTCGGGTACGGTGGATATGTAGCTCTCAACAATTTGTCGTTGGCTTGCTATGCTGCCCGATTCCCCGGAGTTTCCATCATCATCCGAGAGCCGTAAATATTCAGCAATATATTTATTCATTTGCCGCCCTCGCTTCCTCGTCGTCGCGGACTTCGCTTTGCTCTTTTCCGCCCCCGGGCGAAAAGCTCGCCCGCTCCGTCGCTCCTCCTCTCCCCGCGAAACAGGTTTCGCGGGGATCCCAAAGATGGCTCAGATGTTCCCGCAACGCTTCAAACTCATCGCGGTAACGCAGGGTGACGTCGATTCTCTCGCCCGCGTAAACCTCAATGCGCTCCACAAGCGAGGACACCATACCCGCAGACAGGCAATGCTCCGTTTCAAAGCGCCGAAACTCACGGGTCCACTTGTTTTCGGGCGAAAGCAGATTTTCTTGCCTTGATTTTTCGGCAAACAGCACATCAAGCTCCCCTCCAAGCCTGTCCTTTTCCTCGTCGTAATCCGCTTTCATCAGGGCGTAATCCTGTTCGGACAAAACCCCGTCCTTATAATCCTCCCGCAAAGAACCTCTGAAACGCATATTAGCCGACAGCTTCTTTTGCAGGGCGTCAATTTGCTTGAGGGTCATACTGCGCTGCCCTTTATAAGCGTCGCGTTTTTGCAAGTCCGTAATTATGCGGCCCATATCGACGGCAAGGCTGATTTCGCGGCTGATATAGGCGAATAGCGCCGCCCGCAGCTTATCCTCAGCGATTTTCTTCATGGTACAGGCGTTTCTATCGACCTGCGCATAAACATTGCACACATAGAAAAACTTAATTATTCCGCTTGCTCTGCGTACTTTCTCGCGCATCATATGCGCTTTGCAATCGCCGCAGACCATCAATCCCTTAAAAATATTGTCATACGGAACATAATCCTCCCGCGCTTTTACATTTTGTTTGCGGGCTTCGCGTATTTTCCGCACCGTTTCAAAGGTTTCGGCGTCAATAATCGACGGGTGCGCGTCCTCCGTGACAATCCATGCGTCGCGGTCGTTAGTGGTACGACCGCCGCCGCGCAGAAAGTTGGATTGATACTTAGCCTGCGCCAAAACGCCTGTGTAGGCGGGGTTCTCCGATATGCGCTTGACGGCTGACTTATACCAGAACCTTGTTTCCTCATGCTTTTTCGCTTTGGTGATGCCCTTTTCAAAACGATACCGGCTCGGTGGTATAATATTCAGGTCATTTAGCTTTTGGGCGACAGCTATGTCGCTGTGTCCGTCTATGATCCACCCGAAGATTTGGCGTACAACGGCTGCGGCTTCTTCATCAAGGGTGAAGGCTGTACCGTTTTTTATGTAGCCGTATGGAGCTACCGACCCGACAAACTCACCGCGCTTTTGTTTCAGCTTAATACTGGACCTAACCTTTCGGGATATGTCGCGGGCATAGACCTCGTTCATAAGGTTTTTCAGCGGAACGATCAGGCTGCTATCGTCAAGCGATGCCGTAAGCGAATCGTAGCCGTCGTTTACGGAGATAAACCTTACCCCGAGGAAAGGGAACACACGCTCCAAGTAGTTTCCCATTTCCAGGGAGCTCCTGCCGAACCGCGATAAATCCTTTACGACCACGCAATCGACCAAACCGGTCCCGATGTCCTCTAGCATCTGCGTAAAGCCGGGGCGGTTGAAGTTTGTTCCCGTGTAATTCACGTCCTCGTATGTCCCCGATAGCTGCAAGTCCGGCTGTGACTCAAGAAAGTGCAACAGCATGGTTTTCTGCGTTCCGATGGAATCGCTTATCTTTTTTCGTATATCCTCATCTGATAGACGAATGTATAGGGCGGTCTTGTAGACATGAAGGGCGCTTATCGGCGAAACCGCCGCCGCGCCTTCTTTTCTGCTTATTCTCGCCATTACATACACCCCGCTTCCTCAAAGTTAAAATTATTAAGAATCTCCTGCGCCGTTTTTATCTTATCATTATAGCGGAACCGGATGGAGATGCGCTTGCCGTCGTATATGTCTATGCGTTCAATCAAGCTGACGGCAAGCTCCCGCGACAGTTCCGTAATCATGCGGAAGCGCTTAAATTCCTCTATCCATTTATGGCTGCCAGTATTGTTTAGCAGTAATTCGGTTTCCTGCGCGAGCCGTTCCACCGCCTGCCGCAATTCCTCTATTCGCTCGGTGTAGTCACTGCCAAACTGGGTATGATCGTCTTTGGAGATGATACCGCTTTTATAGTCCTCGTACAGTGACCGCTTATATTTTTCACAGGATTTAATCTCCTTCTGACGGTCGGCGATTTGGCTGTTCAGCATGGCGATATTTCTTTTCTGATAGGGTAAGGACCGTATAAACTCCAAGCTCGCTTCGATGTCCAAAACATAGGCGATTTGGTTTTTAACGGCGTCCATCACATCGCGTTCAAGCTCGTCTTGCCTTTTGCAATGCGAGGTACATTTCTTTTCGACGTTTTTCGCCCTGCTTGTGGCGCACACATAATAGCAGTGTTTATCCGATTTCGTGCGCACCATATTGTTGCCGCAATCAGCGCAGAACATCATGCCGGAAAATGGATATACCGCATCCTTGCCCGGCGCTGTCCGCGTGTCCTGACTGAGCAGCCCGTTCACGATTTCAAAATCGCTTTTGCTTATGATGGGTTCGTGCGAATCCTCGGAGATATGCCATTCGTCCTCCGGCTTTACGACGCGCTTCTTGACCTTATAATTCGGCGTCGTTTCCTTGCCCTGTATCAGCGTACCAATGTAGACAGGATTACGCAGTATGCGCGAGGCGGCGACCGCCGACCATGAAGCTCTGACGTGCTTTTGGAACTGCGCTCGATAATTCGTGTCCCTTTTCTTGTACTCGGCAGGCGACGGTTCGCCTATCTCGTTTAGCCGGTCGGCGATTCTCTGCTGACTTTGGCCTTCTATCTTCCAGCGAAAAATGTTCTGCACGACCCCGGCGGCGTGTTCATCCACGGCGAGCCGGTGTTTATCGGTCTCGTCGCGCTTATATCCGTATGGCGCGAACGGGGCTACAAACTCGCCGTTTTTCCGTTTTACGGTCAGGTTGCTCCGAATCTTTATGGAGAAGTCCCTCAAATATTGCTCGTTTATCAGGTTTTTGAACGGTATGATAATATCGTCCGAATCGCTGCGGGGGTTCAGACTGTCGTAATGATCGTTTATAGCAATCAGACGCACACCCCAGCGGGGGAAGATAACCTCCATCAATTCGCCCACTTCTATATAGTTGCGCCCAAGCCTCGACAAGTCCTTGACGATGACGCAGTTGATTTTACCCGCCTCTATGTCCTGCATCATTTTCACAAAGTCAGGACGAAAAAATGTGGCGCCGCTAAACCCGTTATCTTTCCTTTCGGAAACAACACGGATTTCGGGTACCCCTTTCACATAGTCGCGTATCAGTTCGATTTGATTTTCTATGGAGCTGCTGTCCGTGTCGTCTTTACTGGCGCGGGTATAAGCGGCGGTGTTATAGCTTTGCTGAAACGTCTTATCTATTTCCGCGCACGGCGCGGGGAGTAATGAACTCTTGTTTGAAACAAAAATAGACCGCACAACAAAACCTCCTGTCATTATAGGATATTACAGCCGAACAACAGGAGAGCCTTTGATAATTTAGTCCGTATATGGTATAGCACAATGCCCTTGATTTGCCTATACCACTTTTCGCGCCTTTTCTACAAAGACCGAAAAAACCCCTCCATGCGTTCTTCCATGGTTGTGTTCGTGTCGGCGTAACTGATTTTAACGATTGTGTTCCCGCAGAGAAAACAATACGGATTTCTGATTTGCCTGATAAAATCAAGCATACGCAGGGTCTGCGGTTTATCGGAGTCAATCTTTGTTTCGCGTATATCAACAAGCGTCGCCGGATCGACGGTGCGGATATCAACATTCCTCATGGCTTCAAAATCCAAACTCGGTTTTTGTTTCAAGACACGCTCCCTCCTTGCTTTGCCAGATACTAAAAGATATGAAAACACAACTCGTCCTATTCCGACAAACCATTCCATTTCAGCCCGACATACACAAAAAGCGCCCTGTCGGTTTGCGACATGACGCTTTTTTCGGTGAAGCTGAAAAACCTGTTTGCGGGAACGACGGAAAAGATGTTGGAAAGCGAACCGGACGAGCATTTGGGCTGCGACAGGAGCGATGTGACCGGCAACAGTAGCGGCAATTCGCGCAACCAAGACGAATTACCCCACCGTCGCCACTCGGACCGCGCTCCCGCGTTGCCCTATCCTCCGGCGATGTAAAAGCATACTTAATGTGCGCAATATTTTAGTAAATTATTCCATTTATACGGTTCGCGGTATAGTCCCAGCCTTCAATCCTTATAAGATAGTCAGACAGTATTTGCGCAATCTCTTCCGGAGACTGCGGACAATCCTCCAAAATCCAATGCACTGTTATCGCTGAGACACCCCCTTGGAAAAACCTCCTCATCATATTTTTTTTAACATTATCAGTAATAAATAATGATCTGTTTATTTCCATAAAATCATATGCGTAAAGCATGTAGACCTTCATTATTTCCCTGTTTTCATAGAGCATTTGACAGTACTTTAACATACTTACTTTTATACCTCTTATGGGATCATCATAAATTGTCATCACAATATCTCTTGTACGTTTTAACACATCATCCGCAAGCTCCCGCAATATATCTACAGGGATGCTATAATATTTATAAAATGTGGTGCGATTTATCTTTGCTTTCTTACAAAGCTCTGAAACTGTGATATTTTTAATGCTCTTCTCAGCAAGTAAATTGTATAATGCTTTGATAAGCTCCTGCTTTGTTTTCTCAATCCTCTTATTCAAATCAACAATTTCCTCTTTTTCTGTTGCTTTTTTTCCCGTATTAAAAAAAAACATTGATTTTCACTATTTTATAATATACGATATTAACAATTCAAAGTCAACACATGTTTAATTGGAGGGAAGGGGGTTTTTTATGAAAAGAGAAAATATTGACCGGGGATGGGAGTATGTTTCCGGTATCCCGGTTACCGGCTTTATCGGACAAACGGACTCACATGAAAAACAAATCGTCAATCTTCCGCACGATTTTCAAATTGAGTCCGAGGTTACACCTGACGCGCCCGGCGGCCGTGACACCGGATATTACGGCGGAGGAATCGGCACTTATACAAAATATCTCGATATACCGGCTGACTACGAAGGCAAGCGTGTAATAGTTGAATTTGATGGCGCTTATATGAATACAACAGTTGGGCTTAACGGTCAGACGGTGAAACGGCATAATTACGGATACACACCTTTTCATGCCGACTTGACTTCATACGTTCGTCCGGGCAAAGGAAACCGGCTTACCGTCACAGTGAATAATTCCATTCAGCCCAACTCCCGTTGGTATTCGGGAGCCGGACTGTATCGTCATGTCGATCTGCTCACAGCGGACCCGATACATATTTCTCCATGGGGCATTTTTGCCTATACGTCACATATCACAAACGGCAACGCGTTTATTCATGTTGAAACTACAGTTCAGAATAACACGGCAAAAGCGGCTGATATATGGGTAGACAGCGTTATATCCGAAAGCGGAAGGGCTTCCGGTAACGGGCGCGCAAAAATCTACATCCCCGCCGGAGGAAGGTCTGTAGCCCGTGTGCTGATTCCGGTGATGAACGCCCATCTGTGGAATACAGACGACCCGTTCCTCTATGCTGTGAAGTCCACCTTGAGCAGCCCGGAAGGTGAGCTTGACAGCGAATGTGTGGATTTTGGTATACGCACAATTTCCGCCGATACGGTAAACGGCTTTATGCTCAACGGCAAAAGTCTTAAGCTGAAAGGCGGTTGTATACACCATGATAACGGGATTCTCGGTTCTGAATCATATTATGACAGTGAATACCGTAAAGTAAAAATACATAAGGACAATGGCTACAACGCCCTGCGTTTAGCGCACAATCCCCCCTCCCGTGATATGCTTAGAGCCTGTGACCGCTTGGGGATGCTGGTGATGGATGAGGCGTTTGACATCTGGTTTAACAGCAAGAACATCAATGACTACGGTCTGTTTTTTGAAAGCAACTGGGAAAGTGACATGGAGGCGTTTATCCTGCGTGACCGCAACCATCCGTCTGTCATCATTTGGTCAACCGGAAATGAGGTTGTGGAGCGCACCGGCATTTCGGAGGGTTATCTTATTGCAAGCAAGCTTGCCGAAAAGGTGCGCAGCCTTGATTCCACACGCCTTGTCACAAACGCCGTCTGTTCTTTGTGGAGCGGTCTTGAGGACGAAGACATGATGAAGATGATGGAAGAAATGAAAAAGCACATGGAGCAAGGAGCCTCTGTGCAGAACGCCGATACATCCTATACTGATAAAATATGGGGCGATTACACCGAGACCTTCAATTCGGTTCTTGATGTGGTTGGCTATAATTATCTTGACAAGCGTTATCAAAAGGACGGGGAACTGTTCCCAACCCGCGTTATTTGCGGAACTGAGAGCTGGCCCAATGATTATGACAACGTATGGCGTGAAACATCCCGGTTGCCGCATGTAATCGGCGATTTTACCTGGACCAGCCACGATTATATCGGAGAGGCAGGTATTGGGAAAAGCAGATTTGTCGATCCGGATGCCGACGCCTCGATGATGCGCTTCACCGCAAACCAATCTGATTTTCCTTGGCGTCTTGCAAAGGACGCCGACTTTGACCTTCTTGGCTTCCCGCGTCCTCAGCTCGCTTTTCGCAAGGTGGTATGGGGTTCGGAGGATACATTCGTTTTCACCCAGGATCCGCAATATTTCGGATTAAAAGAAGTGGTCAACATGTGGGGCTTTTACGATGTGCATAACAGCTGGACATGGAACGGAGCCGAAGGCAAGCCCATCAGGGTGAGCGTTTTCTCGGGCGCGGACGAAGTGGAGCTTATCGTAAATGGGAAATCGGCAGGGCGCAAAGCCACCGGAGAGGCAAACCGCTTCCTTGCCGTATTTGAAACTACCTACTCATCCGGTGTCATCGAAGCGGTAAGCTATGTTGACGGCAAGGAAATAAGCCGCGCGTCTGTAAAAACAGCCGGAGCGCCTTCAAAGGTATCCCTCTATCCCGAAGCCGCACAGATTAGCGCAAACGGCGAGAGCCTTTGTTATGTAAAGGTAGTTGTTGAGGACTCGGACGGCAACCGCGTTCCGGGCGCTTCGATCGCTCTAAAGGCTGAGGTCAGCGGTATGGCGGAGCTTGCCGGTTTTGGTTCGGCAAATCCGATCACCGCCGAAAACTATACAACAGGCAGCTTTGCTTCTTACGATGGATTTGCGCAAGCTATTCTGCGTTCGGGCGTTGAAAAGGGAGAAGCCGTAATTAAAATATTATCCGAGCTTGGTGAGGCGGCAATCACCGTTGATGTAATATAATTTCTTGGTTATTTAAGTAAGGAGTAGAGCATGTCAGACAGAAATTTCATTATTCGCCGGTACGAAAGCAAAGACCATGAACAGGTTAGGGACATATGCATCGCAACATCTTCGGATAACTTTAAGCAGAATGAAGATATGAAAGAGTTCCTCTTAACGGCGTTTTGTGACTACTATATTGAAAAAGAACCGCAAAACTGCTTTGTTGTTGCTGACGATCAAAAGGCTTTCGGATACATATTATGCGCTGAAAATTCCAAAGCATGGTCTGAATTGTTCAGCAAAGAGTATGTCGGCAAGCTGTCAAATTTAAGCTTGCAGCAGTACTGCGAGGGCACAATCGCGACGCCTCTTAAATTTGCAGACCAATATCCAGCCCATCTGCATATTGATATCCTGCCGGACTGCCAACGTATGGGAATTGGCACAAAGCTCATGGACGCTTTGGTTTCTCACCTCAGAGACAAGAATATCCCCGGATTAATGTTCTCGGTAGCAAGGACCAATGTAAGCGCGCAAGCGTTTTACAAAAAATATGGCTTTGCTGTTCTTGAAGAGCGGGAAAACGAAATTGTGATGGGGATGATTTTGTAGAATGATTTGCGCGGCGCGTATTTTTACATATGGCAAATTGCTATAGCATATAAAAAGGGGCGGTGTATCATTTCTGATACACCGCCCCTTTTATCTATCAAATCAAGTGTATTCTTTCCCTGTAAAAGGCACAAAAAACGAGCAAGGCACTTTTTCCTGTGCCTTGCTCGTTGTACTGTTTAGCTCAATGACATTGACCTGATGTGGGGGTTTTTAACCGCACTCTTTATTTGATAAGATCCACACGAGCCAGGTAACGGTCTAAAGCGACTTGACGCAGTTCAGTACATCTATCTATATCCATGCTTTTTAGCTGATTAACAAAGCCGTCCCATTCGCTGAGTGGCTTGCCTCCTGTAACAAACAACAATACGTTTTCTGAGATATAGGTCGAGCAATCGCCCCAAATATTTGAACTCTCAGTCGCCTCTTCAGCAGTCAGACTCACACCCGAAGGCAGTACATAAGCGTCGTCGGCGGTGGACCAGATGTCCATAATTTCAAGGATCTCAGGAGTGATCTCACGGGTCCATTCATATACTCCGATAGTGTTGCGCGCAAGATAAACTGCCTGTGCCTGCAGAACACCCATACCGTCGGGATTGTTTGTGATAAGGTCAGTCCACACCGGCTTGCCGTCCGCTCCGTATTCAAAGGTTATTCCCTCGACTCCCCAGTTGGCAAGAAGCTGTCCGTCTTCAGTAAACATATAATCAAAATAACGGCAGAGAAGAGTAAGGTCTTCCTGGTTAAGGGATGTGGAAAATACAGCGGCGTCACCGGGAGTAGTCATCGGATTGGTTTGTCTGATATGGTTGACATCCCCCACGTTGCGCACCGGCAGCGGAATGGCTGCTATCTTCATCTCCGGCGGGCAGGAGATTACGTACTCGGAAAGATCGTATGTCGCTTCGCCCATTGATATTTCACCGTTTGCGAACTTAGGCACACCGCCGCCGTAGTAAATTACGTTGGACATGAAATCCCGGTTGATGAGACCCTTATCAAACCAGTCGGTCATCATTGTGATATATTCCCGGAAGTCTTCGGTAAGAACGGTGTTTACAACTGTTCCGTCCTTGTTGATCCAAGGACCCATAAGGCTGCCAACTCCATAGCCAGAGTTAGTAGATCCGAATAAGCTTGTAACATACATACAGATGCCAAGCGGACCTTCCGTCATGCCCTCCTGATCGCGGCAAATGGTGAGATAGTTTTCCCAGTCGGCATATGTTTGGGGTGTATCAAGGTTATATTTGTCCGCCAGATCAGCGCGGTATATCGGACCCGCCCAAGGTCCCTGCTCCACATTTTTCAGGTAGGGAATTCCAAAGAAGTTTCCTTTGTCAGTGATGGAATTCAGCATATACCGGTTGTCGGATTCCAGCCAGCGATGCAGATTGGGCAGATACTGGGTATAATCGTTAAGAGCATAAATTATGTCGCTTTCAATGGCATCGTCTATACCGGGCGTGTAGGCGCCGTAAAAACCATGTATGACATTTGGATAGTTCTGGGACGCTATCATCAGGTTAAACGTCTCACTCAGATTGGTAAGCGGCGGATGAATCCAGTCAAAGCTAATGTTTGTGAGCTTTGCCATCTCCTTCCAATACAGATTGTCAGCGTTTGATTCGATGTTCAAGCCCGCGTCTACCCTATGGTAGAAGGAGAATTTGCGCGGCTCGGCGGTCAGCGGGAATTCGGGTTGATCCGTTTCGGGTGAGGGAGTTGCTGTTGCCTCGCCGCCGGCTGCGGATGAGGGAGTGGGAGCTGCCGTTGTTTTGGAATCTCCCGTACACCCAACCATTAACGCAAGAAGTAAGACGGATACGAGGATCAGAGACAGTACTTTTTTCATAGTTCCTCCTAAATATATTAGATTAGACAGATGTTGTTTTTCTGTCTGCAATCATCATAAGCGGATAGAAAAACAAAGTCAATATTTGCTTTCAATGATTTTACATGAAAGCAACAATAAACGATAAAAATGTTGATCTAAAGAACTAAATAGTACAAATAGTACAAATAACGCAAGTTCCTTCAATTTATTCAAATCTTTAATTTTATTGGCAATTACAAAAACAACAATTTCTATATTTTATGTTTATTTAACAGAAAAGTTCAAATAAAGAAATTGACTTTTCCCTGTTGAAAGCCTTATTATAAAGGTAATTAAAATCAACATATATTTACGTTTAAGAGAAAATTAGCATATGCAATAACGACACAATTTGATATAATATTGTAAGTATTAATAGTTAAAAACATTATATAAAAGGAGACATAATTCATGGAATTTATAGTCCGTCCGGAACAGAAGGTCACTGCCCGCCATTATGATGTGGTGGTCGCAGGCGGCGGAACAGGAGGTGTGTTCGCGGCTATTGCCGCGGCGCGGCGCGGCGCGAAGGTCGCGCTTATTGAGCAAAAGGGATATGTCGGCGGCATAGCCGCCGAAGGCGGGTGCGGTTTGCACAGCTTCTACAATTTGGGCAGAGCATTCGGCGTTGAGAAACGCAAGGTTGTGCGCGGTATACCGGAGGAGTTTATCGATAGGCTGTTTGCTATGGGGGGCTGTTCGGGTCACAACGCTACGATATTGAATTATGAGTATGACGATGATTCTCTGTGTGTGGATGTGGAAGTATACAAGCTTGCCGCGCTGGAGATGCTGCGTGAAGCCGGTGTTCATGTTATGCTCAATACATTTGTGGCTGATGTGCTTGGCAGCGGCGACATTGTAACCGGCGTTATAACCGAGAGTCACGAGGGCTGCGAAGCCGTGATGGGTAAATTATTCATTGACTCCACAGGCTACGGCGATTTATGCGCCCGAGCCGGAGCGAAATATTCTGAGCCGAACGACTATGCTGTAGCAAACAGTATGGGAGTAGGCGGTATAGACATTGACCGGTATTATGAAGCTATGAAGGAAAACGGCAGTCTTCGTGAATATGCGCGCGGACCGCGCAGCGGGAAAGAAAACCAGATAATCCGCGTATCCGGCAACTTTCTTGAAAAAAACGCCGACATAAACGTCCTCCGCGATATCGGTATGGCTCCCGTAACCACAACCATACATGACAACTACTTTATGTTTATCAAATTGAATTACATTATGCCGGTCTCTCCAACCAACCGCGACGCGCTTGCCGACGCGGAGTATGAGCTGCGCCGCCGTCAGCGCGCGGCGGTTGAATTGCTGCGCAAGAATGTACCCGGGGCCGAAAATGCTTTTATAGCGCGTACAGCGCCCGCAGTTACTATCCGGCGCGCAAGATGCATAGAGTGTGATTATGACATCACAAACGAAGAAATAATGAACGGGACACATTATCCCGACGAGGTATTCTCCTATGGTTTTCACGATTTGGCGCCGCAGGTCCATATAAGGGACGGCGGTACTTACGGGCTGCCGTACCGTTCGATGATAGTCAAAAACAAAGCAAACGTCTTTGCTATCGGAATGATGGTAACATCAGATTTCACCGCCCATATGTCTACCCGCAACACGGTATCCTGCATGGCCATGGGGCAGGCGGCAGGAACGGCTGCCGCCCTCCTTGCCACCTCCGGACTCAATGGTGTGCGCGACCTGCCGTATGAAGAATTGTATAAAGCATTGAAGGCTGACGGCGTATGGTTTGACGCGGAAGCGCCGTACATGAAGATGTAACCGGCTTTACGTTACATATCACAGAAAGGTAGAATCAAGATGAGAATATATTATGCGGCAGATTATAACGATATGTGCAGAAAAGCCGCCGGATTAATTATTGCACAGGTGGTTTTGTGCCCTGACAGCGTGCTGGGGCTTGCCACAGGCTCCACCCCTTTGGGCATATACGCGCGGCTTGGCGAAGCGTACAACAGCGGAGATGTAGATTTCAGCGGTGTTACAACCTGCAACCTGGACGAGTATTGCGGTCTCTCCGTCGACAATCCCCAAAGCTACCATTATTATATGGAAAAGAACCTGTTCAGTAAGGTGAATATCTCCGGGGAAAACACTTATGTTCCAAACGGATGCGCAAAGGATATTGAGGAGGAATGTAAAAGGTATGATAGTATAATATCCGAAAATGGCGGAGTCGACCTACAGCTTCTTGGCATTGGCAATAACGGTCATATTGGTTTTAATGAGCCTGCCGATGCTTTTTCCAAGGGTACATATTGTGTTGAGCTGCAGGAGAACACTATTCTTGCTAATTCCCGATTCTTTAACAATCCGGAGGAGGTTCCGGGGAAAGCAATTACAATGGGAATAAAAACTATTATGTCGGCAAAAAAGGTTGTTCTCGCCGTAAATGGCGGCGCAAAGGAAGCGATTCTCGATAAAGCCTTGTACGGTCCCATTACTCCCGCAGTTCCCGGGTCTATATTGCAGTTACATCCCGACTTGACCGTGATATGGAGCAAAACATAACAGGATAAATTGTTCAAACAGCGCTCATATCAGAGCGGAGGGGTTTGCGCCGCAGTAATCGCGGGCATGGATCAAGGGCAATTCCGCAGTAAGTATGAGGTTCAATAAATATACAAAACGAAGTTTATGAAAGAGGGGTAATCGCAATGAATATCATTCCTAAGCCAATGCAGGCAGAGCTTACATCGGACAAATTCTACAACCTGTCATCTCCGGTTTCTATATCCTGCGCGTTTGACGAGGTCTGCTGCAAAGCCTTTTTGGAGCGCACCGGACTTGAGGTTGCCGAGTCGCGGGCAGCAAACATCACCATACGCAAAGAAAGCGAATATAGCGAGGAAGAATATACGCTGGAGGTAAAGGATGACGGCGTGACAATCCTGACCTCATCCGAAAAAGGCGGGATACACGCGTTGGCCACCTTGTTTCAGATAATGACCCATGATGGGAATATTCCATATTGTAAAATACATGACCGCCCGCGTTTTTCGCACCGCGGGCTTTCCTTAGACTGTGCGCGGCACTTTTTCCCTGTGGAGGAGATAAAAAAAGTCATCGAACAGATGACACTGACCAAAATGAATGTACTGCACTGGCACCTTACCGATGATCAGGGATGGCGTATTGAAAGCAAATGCTATCCAAAGCTCCATATGCAGCATAAAGAAAAAAACGAATATTATTCCCAGCAGGATATAAGGGATATCGTTGCCTTCGCGGCGGAGCGGGGAATGGAAATCATACCGGAGATCGATATGCCGGGTCATGTTACCGCGATTCTTGCCGCCTATCCGGAATACAGCTGCCAGGGTAAAGAAGTGAGTCTTGCCAAATACGGCGGGATATATCCCATCGTTTTTTGCGCGGGCAGCGAAAAAACGTATCAGCTGATAGAAAAATTGCTTGAAGAGCTGTGCCTGCTGTTCCCATCCTCAAGGTTTCATCTCGGCGGAGATGAAGTGCCTAAAAAGGAATGGAAAAAATGTGAATGCTGTCAGGCTAAAATACGGGAAATGGGACTGTCAAACGAAATAGAGCTTCAAGGATATTTCACAAACCGTCTGATAGATATACTTAAAAAGCATGGGAAAAGAGCCGTTTTATGGAATGATTCTCTGGAAGCGGCTAATTTGAACAGGGATGTTGATATTCAGTACTGGTCGGTGCAATATGCGGATGACATGACCCCATATGTAAAGGGCGGCGGGAAATTCATATATTCGGATATGGTTCGGCTTTATTTCAACTCCTATGCCGCCATTTCACTGAGTCTTGCCTATAACGGTCCCATCAAAATCCTGGACACAGATTATGAAAACAGCGATGCGGTACTGGGAATTGAGGCATGTCTTTGGTCTGAGCAGGTCACAACGCCGGAGCGGCTAATGGAGCGGCTTTTTCCCAGATTATACGCAATTGCTGAGGTTACATGGAGCCATGTGAAAAATTATGAGGATTTTAAAGCCAGGCTGACGGAATTTCTGGAAAAGCATCATTCATTGTATATGAGGCCCAGCAAATTTTGGGATCCCGAGGGTGATATTCGCCGCGAAGAGATGGAATATTCGGTAAGCACAGAAACCATCATCACCCCTCCGGAAGTTCACCGGGAAACAATGGACAATTTCAAACCCAATCAGTATTTTATAGACGCGATGACAAGTACCTTTTCACAGGAGGAGCGCGAGTTTATGGCGAAGCTGCGCGAGGCTAATACTAATTCCAAATAATCAGTGACTAGTATCTAGTATGAGGAACAAAAATCAATAACATTAACGGAGGAAACATATTATGAAAATTATCCCAAAACCACTTGACTCGGCGTCTACACCAGGAAAGTCATTTGTTCTGCCGCAGCAAATCTCCGTATCCTGCGCATTTGATGATGTCTGCTTAAAAGCTTTTTTGGAGCGCACCGGACTTGTCCTGGGCTCATCGGCGGATAATCACATTGTCGTTGGCAAACAGCCCGGATACGGTAACGAAGAGTACTCGCTGGAGGTTAGTGACAGCGGTATAACAATACTTGCCTCAGGCGAAAAGGGCGCTATAAACGCGTTTGCCTCGTTGTATCAGATTATAAGCGAGAACGGAAGCATACCGCAATGTAAAATTCATGACTGTCCGCGTTATCAGCATCGCGGATTGAATCTTGATTGCGCGCGGCACTTTTTCTCCGCAGATGAGGTCAAAAGGGTTATCGAGCAAATGTCTCTTGTTAAGATGAACGTACTTCACTGGCATCTGGCAGACGACCAGGGTTGGAGAATAGAGAGCAAGCGATATCCGAAGCTGCATGAGCAGAATGAATACTACTCCCAGAAGGAAATTGCGGACATCGTGAGTTTCGCGGCGGACAGGGGAGTTGAAATTGTTCCGGAAATTGACCTGCCGGGTCATGTCACCGCGCTTCTTGCCGCTTATCCGGAGTACAGCTGTTCGAGCAAAACAGTTAAGCGTGCGGAGTACGGAGGAATATACTCGGTCGTCCTGTGTCCCGGCAGTGAAAAAACCTATGCGTTTGTCGAGGAATTACTCGATGAAATTTGTCCGCTGTTTCCGTCGGCAAGGTTTCACCTCGGCGGAGATGAGGTGCCAAAAAAGGAATGGAAAAAATGTGAGTGCTGCCAAGCCAAAATTGCTGAAGAGAAGCTTGAGGATGAAACCCAGCTGCAAGGATATTTCAGCAATCGCCTGATGAATATGATAGATAAGCATGGTAAGAAAGCGATTTTGTGGAACGATTCGTTGGAGGCCTCAAACCTGAATAAAGATATGCTTATAGAATACTGGTCTGTTCAGTACGCGGACGAAATGCGTACATATGCTGACAACGGCGGAAAGTTCATTTATGCCGATATGTTCCGTTTTTACTTTGATTATCCACACAGCTTTGTGCCGTTAAAGCACGTATATGGCGGACCAATGGCAGTTCTGGACACCGACTATGCCGAAAGCAACGCGGTAGTTGGCGTTGAGTGCTGTCTATGGACAGAACGCGTCGAAACACCCGAAAAACTCGAGGAAATGCTATTCCCAAGGATATACGCGGTTGCCGAGGTGGGTTGGAGTCGCGAATGCAAGGATTACGAGGATTTCAAAGCAAGGCTGACAGAATTTATTAAAAATCATCATTCGCTTAATGTGAAGCCTGCTGATATGTGGGATCCGGAAGGTGAAAGCCGAAAACAGGAGCTAATTGCCTATATGTCCGGAGCGAGCAAAGCGGTACCTCCTGAAATTCGCGAAGAAACAATGTCGAACTACACCCCCAATAAGTATTTCCGGGACGCAATGTCCAGTTGGTACACCCCTGAGGATATGGCGCTGATGGAACAATTGAGAAGTACCGCGGAGTAAATGAATGATACCTGTTGGCGTTGTAATAACAAAGCGGGTGATTTAGCATAGATTAATTAAGGCTTGCCTGTACTATCCGAAATACACGGGTTTTGAGTGAATTTGGTGTCAGGCAAGCCTTAATAAGTAAACGCTGGTTAATGCGCTTCCAGGTCCGCATGGCGGGCTGCACCTGTTGGTGTGCAGCATTGCCAACAGGTGAGAGGCGCTGCGAAGGTAATTAATCAGCGCATACTTAGTGCCAATATATTCTGGAGGTATTTATGGTTTTAAAGAATGCGGCTATAGCTTCATTCGGGGCTGAGGAGCTGACGCGGGACAGAGATATCTGTATAGACGGAGAATATTTCTCCGACAGCGGAAGCGGCGACGTCATTGATTGCGCGGGCTTGACCGCAATACCGGGTCTTATCGATTTGCATATGCACGGTTGCGTGGGACGCGATTTCTGTGACGCTGACGTTGAATCCATACATAAAATATCGGATTACCTTGCCGCACACGGAATCACGGCATTCAACCCCGCTACGATGACACTTCCGGAGGATGAGCTCCTGGAGATATGCACTTCGGCTCACGAGTTCAAAGCGCTTCAGGAACAAAATGAATATGAGGGTTCGTCTATATTGACAGGGATAACTATGGAAGGTCCCTTTTTAAATCCGGAAAAAATGGGTGCGCAAAGCGCGAAATATATGTGCAATCCTGACATTTCACTTCTTAGACAAATCCAGAAGGCATCGGGTGATCTTGTTAAAATTACCTGCGTTGCGCCTGAACTGCCCGGCGCCATGGAGTATATTGCTGAGGCCAGTAAAAACTGCGTTGTAGCTTTAGCCCATACATCATCCGACTATGACACGGCAGTATCCGCGTTTAAACACGGCGCGAAGCATGTCACTCATCTGTTTGACGCAATGTCCCCGTTTCATCATCGCGCTCCCGGTGTGGTGGGCGCGGCGTTCGACAGCGGCGCTCACGTGGAGCTTATTTGCGACGGCGTGCATTTGCATCCCACAAGCATTAAAGCGGCTGTAAAATTATACGGGGATGACAGGTGCGTGATGGTGAGCGACAGCATGATGGCCACAGGGCTTGGCGACGGCATCTATTCTTTAGGCGGAAACACCGTTTCGGTTGCGTCCGGGAAGGCTCATCTTTCAGACGGTACAATTGCAGGATCAACTTCAAATCTTATGGATTGTATGCGATATATGGTCTCTATTGGTATTCCGTTAATCTCCGCTTTAAAAATGTGCACTATCAACCCGGCGAGAATTCTCGGGGTTGATGGGCTGATGGGAAGTATATCACCCGGAAAATACGCGAATATGGTTTTGATTGACGCGGGGTTTAATGTTAAGTCGGTATATATCAAGGGCAGGGAAGTAGTTTCCGCATGACAGAAGAATTTAGCATGAAAAATCACGCTCGAACCTGGCGGCGGAATGGGGTTTGATATGAAGTATTATATTGGAATCGATCTCGGCGGGACGAATACTGTCGCCGGAATTGTCGATGAATCAATGCAGATAATTGCCAAATCTAAAATGAAAACACGTATTCCGCGTCCGGCTGCCGAGATATGCAGGGATATTGCGGAGCTGTGTCTGGAACTGACAGGTATGCACAATATCAGCATGTCGGACATCACGTGGCTGGGGATAGGCAGTCCCGGTGTTGTTTGGGAGAATGTTGTTTGCTATGCCAGCAACCTGGAATTTGTCAACGCGCCGATTGCCGCTTTGCTTGAAGAACAGCTGCATCGTCCCGTATATGCTGAAAATGATGCAAACGCCGCGGCATACGCCGAATATATCGCCGGGGCGGGTCGCGGCTGCACCTCGATGGCGGCAATAACGATAGGTACCGGCATTGGAAGCGGAATTATTTTCGGAAACAGCATACACACCGGTTTTAACGGCGCCGCGGCGGAGCTTGGACACACAATTGTCGAATACGGCGGACTCAGCTGCGCCTGCGGCAAAAGGGGATGCCTTGAGATGTACTGCTCGGCAACGGGGCTTATCAGAATGACTGTCGAAGCAATGAACGCCTGCCCCGACAGCCTTATGTGGAGCATTTGCGGAGAAGCCGGCAGACCCGACGGCAGAACCGCTTTCGAGGCAATGAAGCGGGGAGACGCTTCCGGGGGAAAAGTTGTGGACAAATTTATAGGCTATCTTGCGGCGGGCGTTTCGAACGTTATTAATCTATTTCAGCCTCAGCTTGTCTGTATAGGCGGCGGGGTTTCCGGCGAGGGAGACGCCCTTCTGCTTCCCTTGCGCGAAAAAGTCAGCCGAATGGTTTTCTCCGGCAAAAACGCCGAGACAACCCAAATAAAGATTGCGGAGCTTGGTAACGACGCCGGGGTTATAGGTGCGGCAATGCTTGGAAAAGCGGAACACTGAGGTGTGACGCATACAACATATAACGGGCGGCTTTTGGCGGTTATGCGCCCCATCGCGAAAGGAGCCATGAGCCTGTCCGCAAAGGCTTACGGCCTAAATCCTGCCAGCGTCACTATCAATGTTATTTGATATATGAAATATTTAAGAAAGAGAGTGGTTTTATGGATTTTATCATCAGGTCTGAGCAAAAGGTATCCGCGCGCCATTACGATGTGGTGGTCGCCGGAGGAGGTACGGGCGGCGTGTTTGCCGCTATCGCGGCAGCGCGCGGGGGCGCGAAGACCGCGCTTATCGAACAGAAGGGATATGTCGGAGGCATCGCCGCGGAGGGCGGGTGCGGTCTGCACAGCTTTTTCAACCTCGGCAGGGCGTTCGGAGTGGAAAAACGCAAGGTGGTGCGCGGTATTCCCGAGGAGTTCATTGACCGGCTGTTCAAAGCGGGCGGCTGCTCGGGTCACAACGAGACTATGATGAATTTCGGATACGACGATGATACCCTGTGTGTGGATGTGGAGGTGTACAAGCTGGTAGCGCTGGAGATGCTGCGTGAGGCGGGAGTCCATGTCATGCTCAACACCTTTGTGGCGGATGTGCTGATGAACGGCGACGCCATTACCGGCGTCATAACCGAAAGTCATGAAGGCTGTGAGGCGGTGCTGGGCAAGATATTTATCGACTCCACCGGCTACGGCGACATGTGCGCCCGCGCGGGAGCTAAATTCACCGAACCAAATGACCAGTTTGTCGCAAACAGCATGGGGGTCGGCGGCATAGACATCGACAAATACTGCGAATTCTTTAAAGACAAGGGTGCGCTTTTTGAGTATGCCCGCGGACCGCGCAGCGGGAAAAAGGATCAGATAATCCGCGTGCACGGTCACTTTTTCAGGGCGGATCCCGAGCTGCAAAAGGAGTTTGACGCAGTGGGTATGCACCTTGTTACCACCACCCTGCATGATAATTACTTCATGTTTATCAAGGTCAATTTTCAGATGCCGGTACCGCCCACCAACCGTGACGCGCTTGCCGACGCCGAGTATGAGCTGCGCCGCCGCCAAAGCGAATCAGTAAAGCTGCTTCGCAAGCACATACCCGGTGCGGAGAGTGCGTTTATCACGCGTACCGCTCCCACCATCACCATCCGGCGCGGGAGGTGCATCGAATGTGAGTATGATATCACAAACGATGAAATCATTAACGCAACACATTTCCCCGACGACGTATTTTCATACGGCTTTCACGATATTGCGCCGCGCATTCAAATTAAAGACGGCGGAACCTACGGACTGCCTTACCGTTCGCTTATAGTGAAAAATATAGCAAATCTGTTTGCTATTGGTATGATGATCACCTCTGAATACACCGCGCATATGTCCACACGGAATACAGTTTCCTGCATGGCTATGGGTCAGGCGGCCGGTACTGCGGCGGCGCTGTGCGTATCCTCCGGGCTTGGCGGCGTGCGCGATTTGCCTTACGGCGACCTATACAAAACGCTCAAGGCGGGCGGCGTATGGTTCGACGCAGGGATCCCTTATAAAAAAGTATAATTTGTTTAGATATATGCCGCCCAGTTAATCAATCGGAATATATCAAAACAGCTTATATAAATTAAAATTTTTAGGAGGTCACTAATGAAACGCACAATCTCGCTTTTACTTATTCTGTTACTCGCAGTTGGGCTTTTTAGCGGATGCGGCAATGACACAGGCACACCGTCAGCAGCCCCAACCCCCACACAGGGCAGTACACCCGCCCCATCGCAAGAAGACGGTGAAGAAGAAACATCCGGCTTGCCGCTTACAGATGTAGTTACGGAAGTATCGGTTTGGCAGTATGGTCGTGTTAACGCTATGATGGCGTCTTTCAACGATTCAAACTTCATCGGTTATCTTGAGGAGCTCACCGGCGTCCGGCTTGTTTTTGTCGAGCCCTCTCCCGCGGATGCGGGCTCAGGCTTCAGCCTCATGGTGGCTTCCGGTGACTTCACAGACATTGTACGCATTTACTCCGAATCTATGTATCCCGGCGGAGGGGATAAAGCCGTTGACAATGGAGACTTTATTCGCTTGAACGATCTTGTGGCAGAATATATGCCCAACTACCAGGCGCTGCGCGACAACGATGACAAAATAGCGAAGGCGACGATCAGCGACGTAGGAAACATGTGGGCGCTGTGGACGGTATCGAGCCCGAGCGAACCGCCTTACCAGGGGCTTGCCGTCCGGAAAGACCTGCTGGATTCCTATGGGATGAGTCTGCCGGTTACGATGTCCGACTGGGAAAATTGCCTCGTAGCTTTCCGTGACAACGACGTCCCCGCGCCGCTTCTGTTGAGCAGCACAGGCATCATGATCGACAGCGAATTCCTTTCGGCGTGGGACATTGGAAAAGAATTCTATCAAGTAAACGGTGTTGTAAAATACGGCTATGTCCAGAACGAATTCCTGGAGTATCTGACGCTGATGAACCGTTGGTATGACGAGGGTCTGATTTACAACAATTTCTACACGCTCAATAACCCCGGACAAATCGGATCTAACAATGAAGCAAGCCCGATGGTCAACCGGGGAGAAGCCGGCGCGTTCATTACCTCCAAGGGTTACACCGCTGACGCCCGATACACTTTAAAGCAAAGCGAATTGGAGAATATATGGATTGAGCCTGTGAACGCTCCGGTCCTGAATAATGGCGACAAGATAAAATTCCGCTTCGAGTCCCCCGTGAACAGTTCGGCTAACTGCGTCACCTCCAAGTGCAAGGATCCTGTCTTGGTGGCAAAGCTTGCCGACTATCTGTACGGAGCGGAGGGTTCACTCCTTTTGAATTTCGGCAAGGAAGGCGTCAGCTACGACATGGTGAATGGTACGCCGACGTTTAAGGACTTTATTATTAATGATCCCAACGGCTATGTTGCCCGTGACGTCGCGGGAATGTATGCTTGGGACGGCGGACTCGGACTATACGTTTTTTCCCGCTTTTTTATAACGGATAATCAAAACACACTGAGGGCTTATGACGTATGGGAGAAGGACAGCAATGAGTATAATATGCCTACTGTCAGCATGACGGCCGACGAGGGAACGGAATATTCACGGCTTATAGGCGATATCACCACATATAACGAAGAGGCTATCACTTCATTTATTGTTGGCGCGAAACCGCTGTCGGATTTTAACAGTTACGTCCAAGAGCTCTACAAGATGGGGATAGAAGACGTTATCAGCATCCAGCAGGCAGCGCTTGATCGTTACAACAGCCGCGGATAATATGTGTTAATAAGACACATCTTTCCCAAGAATTAGAACGGTACAACCATAACACTGACCGGCACGCGGCAGCGTGCCGGTCAGCGCTTAATGACTGAAGGGAATGTGGTAACTATGGAAAAATCAATCGTTCTGTACTATAGCACAGGCTCGGAAATGCTCTCGTTCGGTGTGCGTGAGCTGATAAGCGCCTGCGGACGGCAAGGAATAAATGTTATTACCGACAATATTGCAAACTGTCCGCCCATACCGCCGCGGCAATGCATACGTGTTACATTTGACGAATACGCTATTCTATTTAATCCGAAAATGAATCAGGAGTGCTATGACATCCAAAGAAACGGTAATAGCGTCACATTGCGGTGTTCCGGAGAAGCCGGGGCAATGTACGGGCTTTTGGACCTCGCTGAGACCATTGATTACTTCGGGTATGACGCCATCACAGATAAGTCGGTGGAACCGGTTTTGGAAAAAAGAGGTCTCAAGTTCAACATACCTTTTGAGCCGCTGGAAAACGGTGATCCGTTTGAGAAAAACATAGGTACATTTTTTTCCCGCGATTTCTGGCGTGATTATATCGACATGATGGCAAAAAACCGTTATAATATGCTTTCTCTCTGGAGTGAGCATCCCTATCATTTAATGTTCCGTCTCGGGAAATATCCTGATACCTGCCCGTTTGACGATCAGGAGATGGAATGGTACAAGGAGTTTTGGAGCTTTATTTTCGGGTATGCCAAAATTCGCAATGTCAAAATCTACATCATCACATGGAATATCCGTCTGCCGGGTTTTGCCGCCAAGGGATTGGGGCTGCCCGAGATTATCGGCAACCACACCCAATACGACAACAACGGATACTACGGAAGAAATGACGCACTGCGGTCGGGAGGATACGGCGCAAAGTTTGATAACGTCCGCCAAACGTTACCTGTTGTGCAGGATTACATCAAAGAATGCATAAAGACGCTGATTCTGGAATATCCTGACCTTGCCGGCATTGGCACCAACTGTGCCGAGGAGATGGTGGGAAACGCGCAGGTCCGCCAGCAATGGGTGGAGGAGGCTTACGTTGCGGCACTGAAGGAAACGGGGCGGCCAATCTCATTTATTATGCGCACTAACATGGGTTCCGGAGCGCTTGCCGAGGATTTCCTGACCCGATGCCCCGGAGACGATAACTATATATCCTGGAAATACTCAGTTGCCCACATGTATTCCTCTACCAGACCGCGTTTTGAGGAATTCAGCCATGCGTGGGACAATATAAAACATCCGGAAAAATTAAATGTGCTGTTTACTATTCGTAATGATGATTTCAACACCTTCCGTTGGGGTGATTGCGACTTTATAAAAAAATATATGGAGACTATCGCTGAAAAAAGCTATTGCAAGGGCTATTACTGGGGCTGCGACGGGTACCTCTACGGCGACGATTTCCAGCATGTCCCACATGGGCACAAGACCTGGAAGTATGATTTTGAAAGGCATTGGCAGGAGTTTGAGCTGCTGGGACGCTTTGGGTATGAAGCTGACATACCCGAGGAGCTTTGGGTGAGGAAATTCATTCGCCGCTATGGTGAAAACGGACAGGTATTATACAACGCGTTGAAGGAAGCTTCCCGTCTCATTCCTTATGTCAACAGGCTGCACTGGCTGGATGTTGATTTCAGGTGGCATCCGGAGTGCCTGCTTTCCAAATATGGTTTTAAAAATGTAATTGACACGCTCTATAATCCCTCCATGCCATTGAGCGGTACCGTCTCAATCCGTGATTTCGCTAAAGCTGAGGCTGCCGGAGAAGCTGTAACAGGTGAAACGCCGCTCAACATCATTTCCGCATTGAGTGATATAGAAGTAAAGCTGGATGAATACTTGCGCTCTCTTGACTTACCCCATGTGCATGGCGAAGGTGAGTGTCTGATATGGGATTTGCATTGTTGGCGGCAGCTTTGCGAATTTTACCGTCACCGTTTCACCGGCGCTTTGGAGCTTGCGCGGCTTGAATTGACCGGAGATGAAACACACCGAACAAACGCGGTGGAGTGTATGAACAAGGAGGTTCCCTGCTGGAAGCTTCTTGCGGAATACTGGAGCCGTCATTATATGAACTACAAAATGACACGGACCCAGCATTATTTCGGATATGGATTATATATTAAGGACGTCGAGCGCGACCGGGAGTTTGCCGAAGCATTCGGTAAGGTAAGGTTTGAACCGTCCGACCTGATATTGCGGCACGGCATTATGGATACACAGTCCCCCAATATGGCATTGTAACCGCACGGCGTTATAATACGTCGATATGGCACTGCGAGCCACGGCACTGCGAGCCTTTAAAATAAATATACCATTACGGCATGAAACTTTTTAGGGGCAAGACCGCGCAGTCGGCGACGACCTCCACCTCGCGCGGTTTGCCGCGCGAGGTGGAGGTCGTCGCCGATCACGGGGCATGGGGCAGTGACACATCGGGCGGAGCGCGAGTGTGTACCACGCGGCAGCTCCTCACTCATTTTAGAAGCTGTCGAAAGCGCCGCATATTTATTTGACCGGCAAGGGCAACAAAATGCGGACAGTTCCACTTATGAAAAAAACCGTTGAACATTATCTGAACTAAACCATCAAAGCCCTCTGTTGTAAGGCTTTATAGGTATAATCCTATTATAACGTCATCACCGGTGGGTCCTGTGGCTCCGGTGGCGCAGCATACGTCAATGAACGGAGGACACGGAGGACATGGGCACGGCTCTGCGGGGCAATTGCAGGGGCATGGGAATGGGGGACACGGAGCAGGAGGGCACGGAGACGGGGGGCAGTTGCAGGGGAAGGCTTGGAACTCCGATGGGACTTGCCGGAAGGTCTCAGGGGTTTGCTGGAAGGCTTCCGGAGAGTGGGGCGAAAATGACGGCGGCGCCGTATATGGAATGGAGGACGGCAGTGATTGGTATGGAGGGTTGCGATAGTCGTTTTCTATGTTTTTGCTATAATTTTGGCTGCATGGGATATGACGCGGTTGACTTTTATAGCTGTTATTAAAGTAAGGCAAAACTATACCTCCTATGGAAGATGTCATAACTCACGTGGAAAATACTATATGTAATATTCCAATTGCTATGCAAAATATATTATTCAAAAATATAGTTACAAGTTACTTGGCCTGCGGCGAATAAAAAGCAATTGCCTAATATTGTTTTAAATTTACTCTGTTTTATTGTAAATAGGCGAGAATAATCCGCATAAAAATTTAATAGAAATATTTATACTTATGTGCTATAATGACCGAAATGCAATCATTATCCCCGACTGTCCGGGGACGGTATGGAGGGTGAGGATGTCCGGAAAGCTTTACGTGGTGGGGACGCCGATAGGAAATATGGGAGATATCACCGAGCGCGCCGCCGAGGTGTTGAGAATGGCGGACATAATAGCCGCAGAGGACACCAGGACGTCATTAAAGCTGCTGGGAAAGCTGGGGGTCAGGACAAAGCTTGTGGCAAACCACAAGTTTAACGAACAAAGGCAGGTGGATTATCTGATAGGCGAGCTGGCGTCAGGGAAGAATGTGGCGGTGATATCGGACGCCGGTACGCCGTGCATATCCGACCCGGGAAGCATACTTGTAAAAAACGCCGCGAAAAACGGCGTCGAGGTTATTGGAGTATGCGGCGCGTGCGCCGCTGTGACGGCGCTGTCGGTTTCGGGGTTTTCCGCGCCGTCCTTCACGTTCTACGGCTTCTTTCCGCGAACCGCCGGGGATGCGGCGAAGGCGCTGGGGGCGGTGAGTGAGAGCGGCGTGCCTGTGGCGGTATGGTATGAGTCCCCGCACCGGATAAAAAAGACGATGGAATATATCGCGGTCGCCTTCCCGGAGGGGGAGGTGTGCCTGTGCAACGACCTTACCAAGATATTCGAAAGGATATACAGGGGTACGCCCGGTGAGGTTATCGCCCTGCTTGACGGGAATGACAGCTTTGAAAAGGGTGAATATACCCTCGTGCTTGAAAGGACGGCGGCGAAAAAAGAGGCTGTGACCGAAAAAGCGGGGCTGGGAGCGCTGATAGCGGACAGAATGCTGAGAGAGGATATTACGCTGAAGGAGGCGGTGGACCTGCTTGCCGCCGAGCACAGGGGAAGCATTTCGAAAAAAGAGCTGTACAGCGCTTCGCTGCGGCTCAGGAGCTTGATCAACCGGGACGACGGATAATTATAGCGGGTTTGCTTTATTGCTCCACCAATTAAACCTCGCCAATCTTTGCGCAAGGTTTAGTCGGCGGAGCAATAGCTCAGGAAATTATTTGCCGCGCGCTCATACAATGGAATATATGTTGCTTCCGGGTGATACTGGGATGAAAGCAATATTCTGTTGAATGAGGTATGAGCTATGAAGAAACTCAGCGTGTGCATGATAGTGAAAAATGAGGAGGAGGTGCTGAAAAGGGCTCTCGACTGCGCGGTGAGGATCGCGGATGAAATAATTATTACGGATACGGGCAGTACGGACGGCACAAAGGAGATAGCCGCGCTTTATACCGATAAAGTATTTGACTTTGAATGGACAGACGACTTTTCCGCGGCGAGAAACTTCTCCTTTTCCGCGGCGGAGGGGGAATACCTGATGTGGCTTGACGCGGACGATATAATCCTCGAGGAGGATATTCTGCTGATAAACGAGCTGAAAAAGGAACTGAACGGGGACATAGGAACCGTGATGATGAAGTACAACACCGGATCGGATGAAAAGGGCAAGCCGACATTTTCATACTTTCGGGAGAGGATACTTAAAAACTGCGGCGCCGCAGTGTGGAACGGGGTGGTGCACGAAGCCATCTCCCCGTTTGGGCAGGTGATATACAGGGACGCCGCAATCACCCACAGCAAGCTGTCAAGAAGCGACCCGTCGAGAAACCTCCGAATATACGAGAGGGCGGAGCGTGAGGGGAAAGCTTTTTCCCCAAGGGACATGTATTACTACGCCCGCGAGCTGTACTACGCCGCCCGCTATGACGGGGCGATAAGGCTGTTTGACGATTTCCTGACACAGAGAAGAGGGTGGGTGGAAAACAATATTGACGCGTGCAGGCTTCTGTCCTACTGCTATGATTTGAGCGGACAGCATGGCAAGGTATTGCCGGCGTTGTTTCGAAGCTTTGAGTTTGACGTGCCGCGGGCGGAAACGGCGTGCGATATAGCAAAATTTTTCCTTGACAGAAATGAGCTGAAGGCTGCGGAATATTGGTATAAGACCGCGCTTTGTTGTGAGAAGAATCCTGAGAGCGGCGCGTTTATATCCGAGGACTGCTACGGGTTTATTCCGTATATACAGCTGTGCGTATGTTATTCGAGACTTGGAAACGACGAAAAAGCGATTTATTACAACGAAAAGGCCGGGCAGCTGCGCCCCCGGTCCCAGGCATATATACAGAACAAAAAATACTTTGAGGAAGCGAAGAAGTAAATTGAATCCGGTGTAATGATTGCAGTGCAATTTGCGCCGGCAATCACTACACTATGATCAGCGTCAGCATGAGCAGAGAAAGGACCGCCAAAACACCGAGCCAAACCGCGATAAAATTTATGTACATTGAGCGCGGGTTTTTGCCGGTCAATATTACGACATTGGGGTACTCCGGCTTATATTTGACGACAAGCTCCCCGCCTGTTTCACAGGGCGGCTCGCCGGAAGCGCCGAGGACCTTCAGCGATACGGGCCTGCCGGAGATGAACGCCTTGACCCGGGGAACGCTTCTGAGCAGAATATTCAGCTTTCCCGAGATGACGAGCGGAGTTTTCACCGATTCCAAAACCGCAAGATACTCTTCGCCCGTGTTGTATATGTCGTCGTACATCCTTACGCTGTCGGCTTCGCGCCATATCGCAAGCGCGCAGAAGATGAGCGAGACGGGAGGGGCGAATACGGCGGAGGCTCCCCTTATACCCGAGGCGGCGGCGAGAAACAGAATAAGTCCGCAAATCACAAGGAGAATACTGCGGGTTTTGTCCTTGTCCGGTATACGAAAACGCTTCATTATCAGCACCGGCTGTCCCATACGGAGGCAGCCTTTTTCCAATCTAAAAATTATTGACCACATTGCCATAGAAACAACATCAGTATAAGCAGTATTTTGCTTGATGTCAATAATTTGAGATTAGCAACAAAAAGCTTTGCCGGAGAAAGGCAATCAAATATATACATATGCGGGGGAATGTGATACAATAACCATAAAGCGGTTATTGTACTTGATTAAAGATAAAACACTGCTTGCCGAGGTATGGACGCTAAGATGAAAAAGACGGCTTTTATTTTAATTATAATATGTATAATTTTCTGCATAGGCGGTTGCGGTTTTGTCACAACCGACACCGCCAGCCTTTTGGCGCCGCCAAAAACCGCCGCTATAATTGACCAGCTTCAAGGCGAGATAGACAAGCTTTTAGACCTGGGCGGGGAGTTCTCCGCGCCTGTTTCGGGGGAAAACAGACAGTCGGTTCAGCTGTTTGATCTCGACGGAGACGATGAGGAGGAGGCTATAATATTCCTCCGCACCTCAAGGGAGCTTCCGCTCAAGCTTGTGATATTCAGCAAGACAGGCGGGGTATTTGTGCCAAAGGCGGAGTATGAAATGAGCGGAACCTCCTTTGACACGGTGAGCTATATGGACTTGACCGGCAACGGTATTCGTGAGCTGGTGATCGGCTGCTCCCTTGGCAGCGGGATACCGAAGGCGCTGCATGTGCTGTCCTTTGAGGAGGACAAGCTTACACAAATGCTGTCCAGCACATACTCCGGCTTTTCGGTTTTTGATATAAGGGGGATAAACCGTTCGGAGCTGATAATTGCCAGGCACAACGCCGAGGAACAGGCGGGCGCGCTTGAGGTATACAAGTGGGAAGCGGACAGCGGGGAGCTGGAGCTTGCCTACAAAACCGAGCTGTCACAGTCCACCGATTCGTTGAAGCGGATGAGGGCGGGCTATTTGAGCGACGGCACCCCCGCAATGTTTATTTCGGGTATACTGGGCAAGACCGACCTTGTGGTAGATATCTGCGCGTTTAGAAGGGATGAGCTTGTAAACATCCTTCTCGACGAGGAGACGGGTATGAGCAGGCATATAATTCGCCAGTACACCCTGAACGGAGGCGATATAAACGGCGACGGAGCGTTGGATATTCCGCAGCTTATTGTTGTGCCGGACTATGAGGGGAAAAAATCCGGCGAGCAGTTCCGCAAGGTGTCATGGATCGACTACGACATAAACGGAGAGGCGACCGAGGTCATGCAGACATACCACAACAGCGCCGACGGCTGGTACTTCATAATACCGCAGGTGTGGAAGGAAAATGTTGCGTTTGACAGAAGGGACAGCGTGAGCGGGGAACGAACGATAGTATTTACGCTGGTACGGGATGGGTACGAGCCTGTGGATCTGCTCACCATATATACGCTTACCGGCGACAACAGGGCGGACAGAAGCACGCTTGACGACAGGTTTTTGATATCCAGTCCATCCATGATTGAGCTGAGACCCTCTACCCTGTACAGCGCGAAGCTTAACAAGCTGCCGCCGACCGGCACCGGCAGATACAGCATTACAAAAAATACGGTCATGGAATCGTTTAGGCTTATACAGACAGAATGGACGACGGGAGAGTTGACGCCATGAGAAAAATATTGGTTTTAGAGGATGAAGCGAGCATACGGGGCTTTGTCGTTGTAAATCTGAAGCGCGCGGGCTATGAAATAATCGAGGCTGAGACCGGGGAGGAAGCGCTGAAAAAGCTGAATGAAAACCCGGACATATCCGTCGCCCTTCTCGACATAATGCTGCCGGATATCGACGGCTTTGAGGTTTGCAGGCGGATACGGGTCAAGAATATGAATATCGGAGTTATAATGCTCACGGCGCGGGCGCAGGAGCTGGACAAGGTGACGGGGCTTATGACCGGCGCGGACGACTACATAACCAAGCCGTTTTCTCCGACCGAGCTGATAGCGAGGATAGACGCCGTATGCAGGAGAGTCGGCATCGAGGACGGGGCGTCGTCAAATGAGATAAAGAGCGGCGACCTGATACTCAACCTTGAAAACAGGACGCTGGACAAATCCGGCGTGAGGATAAGGCTGACACAGGTGGAATATTCGGTCATAAAGCTGTTTATGGAGAATCCCGCAAAGGCGCTGTCCCGGGAGGAGATATTGAACCAGGTTTGGGGCAGGGACTATTTCGGAGAGCTCAAGATAGTGGACGTCAACATCAGAAGGCTGAGAATGAAAATCGAGGACGACCCGACCGCGCCGGAATATATAACGACGGTTTGGGGCTACGGATATAAGTGGGGAAGCTGACGTAAAGCGCGGAGTGCGAAATCACTGTACAAGGTTTGAGAAGGGGGTGCTGTAAATGGCGGCGGAAGGCAGGCGCAGAACCGGGATAAAAGCGCGCTGGGCAATCAATATCCTGGTACCTGTGATTATCATACTTACATTTGCCATATTTTCTTTTACCATAGCGATGACAAGCTATTATTACAGCAACACCCAGACCATCCTTGAACAGAAGGCGCAGAGCACAGCGAAGTTTTTCAGCAACTATTTGAGCAGCAGTTCCTCCGAATACCTGACAAGCTCGACAAGATACGCGGAAGGCTTTGAGGAAAAAAATAAGCTGGAGCTCCAGTTTTTAAACAGCGCCGGACGGATAACGGTGTCCTCCTCCGGGCTTGTCGCGGGTATACGTCCGAATTCTCCGGATGTGACAAACGCGCTCGAGCTGGGTGAGACCTACACCTGGACCGGAGCGGACCCCGAGACGGGAGAGAAGATAATGGCGGTATCAAGCCCGATGATGTTTGGCAACCACCAGATAGTCGGCGCGGTGAGATACGTGACGACCCTGCGGCTGGTGGACAGGCAGGTGCGAAGCATGCTCTTTATCGCGTTTATAGCCGGAGCTGTCATCATAGCGTTTGTTTTTACATCGAATATGTTCTTTATCCGCTCCATAGTCAATCCGATACGTGAAGTAAACGAAATAGCAAAAAAAATAGCGAAGGGCAGCTACGGCGCGATAATTGAAAAGTCGTATGTGGACGAAATCGGGGAGCTGTGCGACACTATAAACAACATGTCGGTGGAGATAAGCAATTCGGAAAAGATCAAAAACGACTTTATCGCTTCGGTTTCACACGAGCTGAGGACGCCGCTGACCGCAATCTCCGGATGGGGGGAGACCATCATGTACATGGAGGAGCCGGAGGAGATGAGAAAAGGTGTCGATGTGATGATGAAGGAGGCGACAAGGCTGACGAAGCTTGTTGAGCAGCTTTTGGAGTTTACCATGATGGACAGCGGGCGGCTGAAGCTTCACATGCAGCGGGTGGACGTCGCCGCCGAATTTGAAGAGGTTATATTTGTATACATGGAGACGCTCAAAAAGGAGGGCATTACGCTGAAATATACCTCCGAGGGCGAGCTTCCCGAGATAACGGGGGACGCCGAACGGCTAAAGCAGGTGTTCTTCAATATTATAGACAACGCCGCGAAGCATGGCGGCGGCGGGGGGCGAATCGACGCCTGCACAAGGTATGACGGCGAGTATGTGAATATAATGGTCACCGACTACGGCGGCGGTATTCCCGAGGAGGATCTGCCCTATGTAAAGCAAAAGTTCTACAAAGGGGCTACCCAGGGCCGCGGAAGCGGGATCGGGCTTGCGGTGTCGAACGAGATAGTGGAGATGCACGACGGCGAGCTGCTGATAGAGAGCACGGTGGGAGAAGGAACGACGGTGACGGTGAGGCTGCCAAGGGTGATAAGCGGGTAATATACGGGGTAAAATTATGATAAGGCTCCCCAGTTCATAATAAAATAACGTAAGGAACGGTATAATGACGGAAAAAAGTAAAGAAACCGGCAGGTTTCAAACAACTATAGGCGGGCAGGCCCTCATCGAGGGGATAATGATGAGAGGACCTGGGAAATATTCGGTGGTGATAAGGACTCCGGACGGCGGAGTGGTGTCCGACGTCAAGGAGGTGAAGCTGATAAAGGAGAGGTATCCTGTGCTGGGTCTTCCCTTTATCCGCGGCGCGGTCAACTTCTTCGATTCGCTGGTCACCGGGGTCAAGGCGCTGCTCTATTCGGCGGATTTCTTTCCGGAGGAGGAGGAAGCCTCCAAATTCGACATGTGGGTGGAGAAGCATTTCAGCAAAAAAACCGCCGACGGCATAATGATGGGGATAGCCGTGGCACTGGGTATGCTTTTGCCCATCGGGCTGTTTATCCTGCTTCCGACCTTTCTCGCGGGCTTTTTTGAAGGCATAGCCGGGTCGGGCTTTGTACGGAATCTGATCGAGGGCGGGATAAGGATATTGCTGTTTGTGCTGTATTTAGTTCTCGTGTCGAGGCTGAACGAGATGAAGAGGGTATTCTCCTACCACGGCGCGGAGCACAAGACGATATACTGCTACGAGGCGGGGGAGGAGTTGACGGTTGAAAACGTGAGAACAAAGCCCCGCGAGCACCCCAGATGCGGCACAAGCTTTCTGTTTGTGGTGATGATAGTCAGCATACTGCTGTTTTCCTTTGTTTCCTGGTCAAATCCGCTTATACGCGCGGCGCTGAGACTGCTGCTGCTGCCGGTGGTGGTAGCTATAAGCTACGAATTCAACCGGATAGTGGGAAGGTATAACAATTCACTTTCGAGGGCGCTGCGAAAGCCGGGTATGCTGATGCAGAAGCTTACCACAAACGAGCCTGACGACTCGATGATCGAGGTGGCGATAGAGGCGCTGAGGCTGGTTATCCCGGAGGAAGAGGGCAGCGACAGGTGGTAAGGCATATCGCTTTACAGAGCTTGCGGCGTTGAAGGAGATGGGCTATGCCAAGGACTTACAATGATTTATATCTTGACATAAGGCGTGTGCTTGTAAAGGAAAATGTTTTACAGCCGTCGCTGGAGGCGCGCGAGATCGTTTGCTATGCCGCAGGGAAGAGCAAGGAGGATTTCTTCAAATCCGCGCGTGTCTATGTGCCTGAATATGTGGAGCGGGAGTCGGGAGCTTTGCTTGAAAGGCGGCTTTTGGGCGAGCCTCTCGCGTATGTGATAGGCGAGTGGGAGTTCATGGGGCACACCTTCGACATAGACGAAAATGTGCTGGTGCCAAGACCGGACACCGAGCTGCTCTGCGAGACGGCGATAGAAGCGGCGAAGGGGTTTGGGGAGCCGAGGATACTCGACCTGTGTACGGGGAGCGGCTGCGTCGGCGTTTCCATCGCGCTTGCGGTGAAGGACAGCAAGCTTATTTTGGGGGACATATCCGGTAAGGCGCTCAGTGTGGCGAGGGGAAACATCCGGCGGCACACCCTGAGCACACAGGCGGCGTGCGTTGTGGTGGACGCGCTGCGTCCGGCTTCGATATCCATAGGGCAGTTTGATATGATAGTGGCAAACCCGCCGTACATACCGAGCGGGGACATATTCGGGCTGGATATTTCGGTGAAGAATTTCGAGCCTGTGATAGCGCTTGACGGCGGGGAGGACGGGCTGGATTTCTTCATTTCAATAGCAAAGGGCTTTAAGCATGTGCTGAAAAAGGGCGGCTGCCTTATATTTGAGTGCGGGATAGGGCAGGCGGAGCGGATAGTACAGCTGCTGGATAAAAACGGGTATTCGGAGATCACGGTACATAACGACATGTCCGGAATAGAACGGGTGATAAAGTGTATTCTTGTTTGACAAGCAAACGTACGTATGATATGATTGTGGCAGAAATTCCGAGGGCTTGATAATTTCACCACTCAACTTTGATATTAAAAACAGAAACGGAGCGAATTTATGGACAAGAAAAAGGCGCTTGAGACCACGCTTGCCAACATTGAAAAGCAATATGGAAAAAACGCGGTCATGCGGCTGGGAGAGAGAAGTGAGATGGTGGTAAGCGCCATACCCACAGGCTCCCTTACACTTGACTTGGCGCTGGGTATCGGAGGGATACCGAAGGGCAGGATAATTGAAATTTACGGTCCCGAGGCCTCGGGCAAGACGACCCTCTCGCTGCACATTATCGCCCAGGCGCAAAAGGCGGGCGGGGAAGTCGCGTTTATTGACGCCGAGCACGCCCTTGACCCCGAATACGCGGCGGCGCTGGGGGTTGACATTGACAACCTGCTGATTTCGCAGCCGGATACCGGCGAACAGGGACTTGAGATAACCGAGGCGCTTGTTCGAAGCGGAGTGGTCGAGGTGGTGGTCATCGACTCGGTGGCGGCGCTGGTTCCCAAATCTGAAATCGAGGGAGCTATGGGCGATTCCTTTGTCGGTCTGCACGCCAGGCTCATGTCCCAGGCGCTGAGGAAGCTTGCCGGGTTTATCTCCAAGTCAAACTGCGCCGTCATATTTATAAACCAGCTTCGTGAAAAGATCGGCATCACCTACGGCTCAAACGAGGTGACGACCGGCGGCAAGGCGCTGAAATTTTACGCGAGCGTGCGTATCGACATACGCAGGAGCGAATGGATAAAGTCGGGTACGCAGAATATCGGCACCCGCACCCGCGCCAAGGTGACAAAAAATAAGATGGCGCCCCCGTTTAAAGAGGGTGAGTTCGACATCATGTTCGGCGAGGGCATCTCGCGGGAGGGGGAGCTTATCGACCTGGGAGTGCTCTGCGGTCAGGTCGTAAAGAGCGGCTCGTGGTTCAGTATAGACGAGGAAAGGATAGGTCAGGGGCGCGACAACGCCAAGACCTACCTTTCAGGAAACCCCGAGCTTATGGAAAGCCTTGAAAAGCGGATACGCCAGGCTGTTGCGGAGGATCCGTCGCTGCTGTCAAAGGTCAAGTCAAAGAAGCCTGCCAAGACGGCGGCGGTGTCAAAAATCACCTCCAGTGCTACGCCTGTGGCTGTTACCGCGGAGGATTTTGACAACGACGACAAGGATGATGATGAGGAAAAATGAGCGTATTATACACAGTAGTGTCCGCGGTCGGAGAGGGTCAAGGTGAGGATGAGGCTTTTACTCCGGACGGCGGCGGGAAAGAATCCGGCGGCGTTGATATAAAGACACGGCTTGTGATACGCTGTGAGGAGATTGGCGGCAAGGCTGGCGGCGAAAGCTATACCTACGAGCTTTTAACCGAAGCCGCTGCCGAATATTTTGCCGATATAACCGGGTATACCCTGAATGAACAGGAGTATTTCGGGCTTATGGATACCGTCGCCGCCAGAGAGCTTGCCTTTGCGGTGAAGAGCCTGGCGACCCGCGCCATGTCGAGAAAAATGCTCATTGAGAGGATGCTGAGGAAGGGGTACGACGAAACGGTTTGCGAGTACGCGGCGGACAGGATGGAAAAGCTGCGGGCGCTGGACGACAGGGATTACGCGGCGCTCTTCGCCAGGGACAGGGCGGAGCGGGGCTGGGGTGAGAGAAGGATACGAAGCGAGCTTCTGTTCCGCGGAATCGCGAGGGAATACGCAGACGAAGCGTTGGAGGAGCTGGACTCGCCGGAGATGAAAATACGGGAATTTATCAGGCTGAAAAGGCGCGGGGAGCTGGACAGGAAGGAAATTCAGCGGCTTACCGGCGGACTGATGCGCCGGGGCTTCGACTATTCGGAGATACGCGGGGTGATTAACGAAATTATTCGGGAGGACGGCGGGGAGCTGTCCCCTGACGCGGAGGACTTAGGGTGATATGGGAAAAACTGTTGGACTTGTTTCGCTGGGCTGCGATAAAAATTTGATAAACAGTGAGCAGATGTTGTGGAAGCTGATGGACGCGGGCTACGAGGTTCTGGAGGTGGCGGAGCTTGCGGAAATAGTGATAATCAACACCTGCGCTTTTATAGAAGCCGCAAAGACGGAGGCGATTGAAAACATCCTTGAAATCGCCGCCGCCAAGAAGGTGAACAGAATAGACGGCGTCGGCGGAAATGTGGAGAAAATCATTGTCTGCGGCTGTTTAAGCGAGCGCTACAGGGAGGAAATAATTAAGGAAATCCCTGAAATCGACGCGCTGGTCGGCACCGGCAGCTTTGACGAGATAGTCAGGGTGGTGGACGAGGTGGCGGAGGGGAAAAATCCCTGTGTCTTTGGGGACATCAACGCCCAGCCGGAGGAGGGCGCCAGATTTTTGACCGGGCAGGAGCACACCGCGCACATAAAGATTGCGGAGGGCTGCGACAACCGCTGCGCCTACTGCGTGATTCCCTCGCTGAGGGGGAGATACCGCAGCAGGAGGCTTGAGAGCATAGTGGAGGAAGCGAAGGATCTGGCGGAAAACGGGGTGAGGGAGCTGATACTTGTGGCGCAGGACGTTACAAATTACGGCTTCGACCTGTATGGGCGGCAGGCGCTTCCCGAGCTTCTCGACGAGCTCTGCGCGATAGAAAAGGTCAGATGGGTGCGGCTGCACTACCTCTATCCGGAGAGGCTGACGGACGAAATTATCGCCGCTATCAAGCGCAACGACAAGGCGCTTCGTTACCTTGACATCCCGATCCAGCACATAAACGACGGGATTTTGAAGCGGATGAACCGCCGCTCGACCTCGGACAGCGTTAAGAAGCTGATAAATAAGCTTCGCGGCGAGCTGGAGGGGGTCAGGATACGCACAAGCATCATCGCGGGGCTTCCGGGCGAGGGGGAGGCGGAGTTTACCGAGCTGTGCGAGTTTTTGAAGGAATACAAGCTTGAGCGCGCGGGCTTCTTCGCGTTCTCGCCCGAGGAGGGCGCCCCGGCGGCTGAGATGGAGGACATCCCGGACGGGGAGGTGACGGCGCGGCGTGTGGAGATACTGTACGGCATACAGCAGCGGGTGATGGATGAGTACAACGAGACGTGCGTCGGCGCTGTGTTCGACGTTATTTGCGAGGGCTACGACAATATAATAGAATATTACTTCGGGCGCACCTACGCCGACGCGCCGGACATAGACGGCAAGGTGTTCTTTAAAAGCGCAGAACCGGTGAGGACCGGGGAAATTTGCGAGGTGTTTATCGAGGGAACGCTTGACGGGGATCTGTTGGGCAGGGCATGACGGCTTTGGATACCGCTTATTTCAAGGGCGCCGCCTTGCGCGGGATGCCGGGATATATTTTATTTTTATTTTAGGAGGGATTTGCCGGGGGGACAGAGCTGCGGTTTCTGTGTTTCCCGCTTATCAACAACGGATGTGAAGGCTGCAAATGTCATAACCCTTGTGAGAATAATGCTGATTCCGGTATTTATAGCCGCGTATGTGCTTGAGATACCGTACCACATGTATATCGCGCTTGCGGTTTTCATTCTCGCAAGCGCCACCGACAAGCTTGACGGCTATGTGGCGAGAAAATACGACCAGGTATCGAATTTCGGGAAATTTATAGACCCTCTCGCCGACAAGCTGCTTATCTGTACGGCGCTTCTTTTGCTGGTGGAAAGCGGAATAGTTCCGGCTGTGGCGGCGATAATTATTATAGCCAGGGAATTCATCGTGACGTCGCTGCGCACCGTGGCAATGTCGGCGGGCAGAGTGGTGGCGGCGGGCTTTTCCGGCAAGGTGAAGATGGTTGTGCAGGTGGTATGTATATGTATTCTGCTTATTCCGCTGCGTGAAACGGCGCTGTTTGGGGCGCTCACAGTGGGCGGCGGGTCGGTATGGCTGATGGTTATCTGTACGCTCTGGTCAGGCATAGAGTACTGTGTGCAAAACAGGGATATAATTACGGACACGGTGTAACGGGTAGCAAAATTGCGGGCGGCGAAATATAATGATATAGCGAAGCAACAGCACATATACGAGAGGGAGATATTATGTTTAAGGGACTTCGGGCGGACATACGGTCGATACGCGAGAGGGATCCGGCGGCGCGTTCGGGTATCGAGGTGTTTCTGCTCTATTCGGGACTTCACGCCCTCATCTACTACAGGATATCGCACAGGCTTTATCTGTGGCGGCTGAAATTTCTTGCCAGATGGGTGAGCCAGCTTGGGAAATTCTTCACCGGGGTCGAGATACATCCGGCGGCAAAGATCGGAAGGGGCTTGTTCATCGACCACGGCGAGGGTATAGTGATAGGCGAAACCACCGAAATAGGCGACTATGTGACACTCTATCAGGGTGTGACGCTGGGAGGAACCGGCAAGGACGCGGGGAAAAGGCATCCGACAATAGGAAACAATGTGCTGATCGGCGCGGGGGCAAAGGTTTTGGGCCCGTTTAAGGTCGGAGACGGCACGAAAATAGCGGCAAACGCCGTAGTTCTCACCGAGCTGCCGGAAAATGTCACGGCGGTCGGGGTCCCCGCCAAGATAGTCAGGGTGAACGGGATGAAGACCGGGGATGAGACCGGAGAAAAACCGGGCGGAGCCTCCGGTAAGAGCGGAAGGGACGACAGCTCGGTATATGAGCGGCTGCTCGACCACATACATACTCCGGACCCGGTATTGCAGGAGATTGAGAGCCTGAGGGCGCAGGTGGAGAGGCTTGAAAAAATGGTTGCCGCGGCGCGGGATACAGACAACAATTAGGAGTATTGAAAATGCTGAGATTTTATAACACGCTGTCCAGGTCGAAGGAAGAGTTTGCGCCGCTTGAGAGCGGAGAGGTGAGCATATACAGCTGCGGTCCCACAGTGTATAACTACGCGCACATAGGAAATTTGAGGGCGTATATTTTTATGGACCTGCTTCGGCGGGTCCTTAAATGGAACGGCTACAGCTTGAAGCACGCCATGAACATCACCGACGTAGGGCACCTGGTAAGCGACGGCGACGAGGGCGAGGACAAGATGGCAAAGACTGCCCGGGAGCAGAAAAAGACGCCCTACGAGGTGGCGGAGCATTACACCGGGGTCTTTTTGAAGGACATAGAGCGGCTGAACATAGACAAGCCCGAGCTTATTGTCAAGGCGACGGACAACATCCCCGAAATGATAAAATTTGTGGAGGAGCTGTGCGAAAAGGGCTATGGCTATGAGATTTCGGACGGCGTATATTTTGACATATCAAGGCTTCCGTCATACGGAAGACTGTCCAGGGCAAACCTGGAGGAGCAGCAGGCTGGGGCAAGGGTGGAGGTCAACGGCGAAAAGAGAAACCCGCTCGACTTCGCCCTTATCAAGAAGGCGCCGAAGGAGCACATAATGCAGTGGGATTCGCCGTGGGGCAGGATATATCCCGGCTGGCATATAGAGTGCTCCGCTATAGGGCTTAAATATTTAGGCGAAGAGTTTGACGTCCACACAGGCGGAGTGGATCACATTCCGATACACCACGAGAACGAAATCGCCCAGACGGAGGCGCTGCTCGGACATCCAGCGGCACGGACATGGATGCACAGCGAATTTCTGCTGGTGGACGGCGGCAAGATGTCAAAGAGCCTCGGCAACACCTACACCATAGACACGCTTATCGAAAAGGGGTACAGCCCGCTTGACTACAGGTATTTTTGCTTAAACGCGCACTACAGGAACAAGCTCAACTTCACCTTCGAGGGTCTGGATGGGGCGAAAAAGTCCCTTGAAAACCTTCGCGCGGCGGTTTTGGCGCACAAGGGGAAGGAGGGTGAGGTTGACGCTGGGACGCTTGACGGCTTTGAGGCTGATTTTGAGGACGCGGTAAACGACGATCTGAATATTCCCAAGGCGCTGGGCGGTCTGTGGAATATGGCAAGGCATGGCGTAAAGTCCGACAAGATATACAGGCTGATAATGGAGCTGGACAGGGTTTTCGCGCTCGACCTCGGCAGGCAGCCGCGGGAGGAAGCCGCGCCCGAGCTTGACGGCGAGGTCGCCGCGCTGATAGAGGCGAGGCAGACTGCCCGCAAGGAGAAAAACTTTGCGGAGGCGGACAGAATACGTGACAAGCTAAAGGAAATGGGAATAGTCCTCACGGACACGCCTGACGGCGTCAGGTGGTCCAGGGGTTAGGGAGAACGCAAGTGAAATACATGGTGCTGGACGGCAACAGCTTAATAAACCGCGCGTTTTACGGTATACGCCTGTTTTCCAACAAGGAGGGGCTGTATACAAACGCTGTGTACGGCTTTGTCAACATACTGCTAAAGCTCATGGAGGAGGAGCGCCCAGATGGGATATGCGTCGCCTTTGACACCCGCGCGGCGACGTTCAGGGCGGAAAGGTACGAGCAGTACAAGGCGACCCGCACAGGTATGCCGGAGGAGCTGGCGGTTCAGATGCCGGTGCTCAAGGAGACGCTGGACGCCATGAATATCGTCAGGCTTGAGCTGGACGGCTACGAGGCGGACGATATTCTAGGCACTCTCGCGAGAATCGTGGAGGAGAGCGGAAACGAAGGGGTTGTGGTCACGGGGGACAGGGATTCGTTGCAGCTTGTATCCGAAAGGATCAAGGTGAAGCTGGTCACAACGTCGATGGGACAGTCCAGGACCACCGACTACACGCCGGAGGTCTTTGCCGCCGAGTACGGCTTCGCGCCGGAGAAGCTAGTCGATTTAAAGGCGCTGATGGGGGACTCCTCCGACAACATACCCGGGGTTGCGGGGATAGGGAAAAAGACCGCGGGCGACCTGGTTTGCCGGTTTGGAAGCATCGAAAGCATATACGCAGACCTGGACACGCTGGACATAAAGCCGGCGGTGAGGGGTAAGCTTGAAGCAGGAAGGGACATGGCGTATCTCAGCTATGAGCTTGCCACAATTGACAAAAACGTGCCGGTGGACGTCGAGCTGAAGGCGATAGACACGCGGGAGTATGACTGCCGGAGGCTATACAAGCTCTTCCTAAGGCTGGAGTTCCGCCAGCTCATCGAAAAGCTGAAGCTCTCGGGGACGGCGGACAAGGAGGAGGACTCCGGCGAACTGATAAGCTGCGAGGTAATAAAGCTGTCGGAGAAAAGCATGGGGGCGCTTGACGGCTTTTCCTCTCCCGTGTCGGTCGTGTGCGGGGCTTCGCTTCACGCGGTGGCGATATGCACAGGGGACGCGGTCTACACCGCGAATGAACGTGATTTCAGCAACGCGGGCTACAAACGCCTTCTGGACAAGCTGTTTTCCGGGAGGGTGGAGAAGTACGCTCACGATGTCAAGACGATATATTCGATGCTCATAGCAAACGGGATAGAGTACGGCGGGTTCAAATTCGATACCGCGCTTGGGGCGTACTTATGCGACCCGACGGCGGGGAGCTACACGATAGAAAAGCTGGCGCTTTCCTATCTCGGGCGCGAGATAGCCCCCTCCTCCATGTACCGGGAGGAGGATGCGTTCGGGCTGTTGACCGGGAACGGCGAGGCGGAGAGCGCCATGTGCGAACACAGCAGGGTGATACACAGCCTGCAAAGGCTGATAAGCCCGGTCATTGAAGAAAACGGTATGCAGGAGCTGTATTACGGGCTTGAGCTGCCGCTGTGCGAGGCGCTTGCCGAGATGGAGAGCGCCGGCATGTACGTCGATTCGGGGATGCTTATGAGCTTTTCGGCGGAGTTGCAGGAGAGGATAGAAGCGATCCGGAAGAAGATATTTGATAGCGTCGGTGAGGAATTCAACATAAACTCAACAAAGGAGCTGGGCAGGATACTGTTTGATAAGCTTGGGCTTCCGCCGGTGAAGAAAACAAAGACAGGCTATTCCACCGACGTTGAGGTTTTGCAAAAGCTGGCGGGCAAGCATAAGATAATCGAAGAAATTATATCCTACAGGCAGTTTGCAAAGCTGAAAAGCACTTACTGCGACGGACTTTTGAAGGTCATCGGCGAGGACGGGCGGATACACTCCAAATTTAACATGATGGTCACAGCCACAGGCAGGCTCAGCTCGACCGAGCCAAACCTGCAAAATATCCCCATAAGGCGGGAGCTGGGAAGCGAGATACGGAAAATGTTCGTCGCGGGGGAGGGCTGTGTCTTTGTGGACGCGGACTACTCACAGATAGAGCTGAGGGTGCTTGCCCACATAGCGGGGGACAGGGCGATGATAGAGGCGTTCAAGGCCGGGGACGACATCCACACGATCACCGCTTCGCAGGTGTTTGGGGTTTCGCCTGAAAACGTGACGTCGGAGCTTCGGCGGCGGGCGAAGGCGGTAAATTTTGGCATAGTATACGGGATATCGGACTTTTCGCTGGCTGAGGATCTGGGGGTGAGCAAGTACGAGGCGAAGCAGTATATAGACGATTACCTCCGGCATTATTCGGGGATCGCGTCCTTTATGAAGGAGGTCGTCGCGGATGCGAAGGAAAAGGGATATGTGCTGACAATTATGAACAGGCGCAGGTATCTGCCGGAGCTGAAATCTTCAAATTACAACATCCGCTCCTTCGGTGAGCGCGCGGCGATGAACACCCCCATACAGGGCTCCGCCGCGGATATCATAAAGCTCGCGATGCTGAACGTGTGGCGGCGGCTTAGAGCCGAGGGGCTTGCGGCGAGACTGGTATTGCAGGTGCATGACGAGCTTATTGTGGAGGCGCCGGAGGCGGAGTGCGGGAAGGTGCGGGCGCTTTTGACCGAAGAGATGCAAAACGTTATAAAGCTTGATTTGCCGCTGGTGGCGGAAGCCGCATGGGCAAAGAACTGGTACGACGCGAAGTAATAACCTGGCTCTCATGGGTGGAGAAATTATCGAAGATACGGCGGTTTACAATCTATGAGAAAAGCTTCTGACAGGTGGAGGGGCGAATGAAAATATTATTTGTCTGTACGGGAAACACGTGCAGAAGCCCGATGGCAGAGGGTATTTTTAACGCGCGCGCCGCGGAGAGGGGAAGCTCCGCGACCGCCTCCTCATGCGGCGTGGCGGCGTTTAATCAGCCTGCCTGCGAATATGCCGTCCGCGCCGCCGCGGAGCACGGGGCGGACATCGGGGGGCATGTGTCGAGGAAGGCGTCGGAGGCTATTATAAAGGATGCTGACGCCGTATTTGCCATGACCCGTTCGATCTGTGAAATGCTGAGGACCGCCTATCCGGAGCAAAGGGAGAAGATATATACGTTTTCGGGGAAGGACGTCAGCGACCCCTACGGAGGAAGCATGGAGGAATATTCCCGGACAGCCGGCGAGATAGAAGCAGGGGTGGACGTGATACTGCTGAATATCGGAGAAAAAGACAGATGATAACAATACAGCCGATGTGCCCGGAGCATCTCGACGGCATGGCGGAGCTTGAACAGATGTGCTTCTCCATGCCGTGGTCGCGGGCGATGCTTGCCGACGAGCTTTTCAACGAATACGCGGTCTACTACGTCGCCGAGAGCGGCGAAAGGGTGGCGGGCTATATTGGCGCGCACATGTTTCTCGACGAGGGACACATAACAAATTTAGCGGTAAGCCCAGATTTAAGGCGGCAGGGTATCGCGGGAGGGCTGATAGACAAGCTGATGAGGATTGCGGTTAAAAGTGAGATAAAGCACATGTCCCTCGAGGTGCGTGAGTCGAACGCGGCGGCGATTTCCCTGTACCTGAACAAGGGCTTCAAGGTCGTCGGAAAACGCCCCGGATACTATTCGGGTCCGAAGGAGGACGCGCTGCTTATGACGGCGGAGCTTTGATATTCAACGTGTCAAAAAAGCCGGAAAATTGCGGAGCGGCGGACGGCCAATGGCCGCCCCTACAAAAAACGCTGTGTTTTCAAGGGTTCGTGTAGGGGACGCGCCCCTGCGCGTCCCGAAGCCTGTCGAAAAAGAACAATTTTCCGACTTCTTTGACACACTGAGTATGCTGTCTGAATGACAGCATACTCGTAATGAGGTCCTATAAACTTGGATATTAGAGCAGAATCGAGACCTCAATGTGTCCGCTAAATTGAGATCATAACGCAGAAGGGAGACGCCAAAGTTTCGGAATATCCGTGATTTTGCCCTTGGCAAAATTCGGAGCCTAAGCTCCGAAAACGGATATTCATAATGGCGTCCGCTAAATTGAGATCATAACGCAGAAGGGAGACGCCAATGGTTATACTCGCGATAGATTCATCCTGTGACGAGACGGCGGCGGCTGTGGTTGAGGACGGCAGGCGGATAAGGTCAAACCTGCTTGTCTCACAGATAGAGATGCACTCGGTCTACGGCGGAGTGGTGCCGGAGATGGCTTCACGAAAGCACGTCGAGGTGATAGATGGGCTTACAAGGGCGGCGGTTTCCGAGGCTGGGGTGACCTTGGGGGAGCTTGACGCCGTTGCGGTCACAAACGCGCCGGGGCTTATCGGGGCGCTGCTTGTGGGGGTGAACTTTGCCAAGGGGCTTGCCTTCGCGCTTAACAAGCCGCTAATACCCGTACACCATATCAGGGGACACTGCGCGGCAAATTATCTGGAGTATGGGGACCTTGAGCCGCCGTTTTGCGCACTTGTGGCGTCGGGCGGGCATACTCTTATCCTGGGGGCCGACAGCTACACAAGCTACAGGGTCATAGGCTCCACAAGGGATGACGCGGCGGGGGAGGTGTTTGACAAGGTGGCAAGGACGCTGGGTTTGGGGTACCCCGGAGGCAGGATAATAGACCAGCTTGCCGGCGACGGCGACGACACTATGTACAGGCTGCCCCGGGCGAGGGTGGATTCCTCGCCGTACGACATGTCCTTTTCCGGGTTGAAGACGGCGGTGATAAATCTGATACAAAACGCCGGACAGCGCGGCGATAAGATGGATATAAACGGGCTTGCGGCGTCGTTTCAGCGCGCTGTCAGCGACACTGTGGTTCCGAGAACGATTTTGGCGGCAAAGGAGTACGGATATAATAAAATATGCATGGCGGGCGGCGCGGCGGCAAATTCGAGGATAAGAGGCGACCTGGAAAAAGCGGCGGCGGCCGCCGGGCTTAAGCTATATCTCCCGCCCGTCAGCCTTTGCGGCGACAACGCGGCGATGATAGGCAGCCAGGCCTACTACGAGTATCTGGCGGGCGGAACGGCGGGAATGGATTTGAACGCCTACGCGACAAAGGAAGTGACCGGGGTTTGATATAGGCCCCCGCGGTGCGCGGAGCTATAGCTTTAAGCTGAAACTGGATGCGGGGGGTTCTGAATTTCCCCCGCATCCAATCATTTTTTTCATACTTAAAATTCCAATTCTTTTTTGCGAAACGCCAACGCCGCGAGTATTGACGCGACAGTCACGTAAATCACATACTCGGCGCTTGGGGTCCAAACCCCTTCGCCTGACATAATTCCCGTCATAACCCTGCCCGAGATGGCAAACATGAGATGACTGCCCAACCCCGGCAGGAGGTTGTGGACTACGTCCCAGCTGAGAAAAAGGGAAATCAGCTGATTGACCACTCCCAGCGACAGCAGCAGATATGCCACTATGCCGAGGGTTGTCCGCTGCAAGCCGTATACCACGATGGCGGACACGGCGGCGCAGGCGAACGCGATCATAAACGTATACAGGGCGTAAACATATACACTGCCTAGAATCGCGGCGGTGGGCGGGTGCCCCAGCAAGACATAGACGCCGGACATATAAAGGGGTATCAGACCGAAAATCGCTCCGCCAAAGAGCGCGGCAAGAATCAGCTTCGAAAGCACGATTTTGGTTTTGCTCATACCGAAGCCAATCAGGGAGGACAGGTTCCGGCTGCTCAGATCGTCGGTGTACAGAGCCGCGAACAGATAGCCGCCCACAATGGTGGTCAGAAGCATGAAGAGATTTTCAGCATCGGACAGTATAGAGCCGCCGTTCGCGTCGGGACTCCTGATAAAGGCAAGCAGCGCATAGCCCGCCGCAAAACACCCAAAATAGATATACATGCTCTTTTTACGGAGCATCCGATAAATTTCGCCGAGAAGGTAGTTAAACATTTTGGACACCCCCAATCAAACGCATAAAGTATTCCTCCAGAGTGGTTTCCTGCGGTGAGACGCGGAAAACCTCCAGTCCCGCTTCCACCAGGGTACGGGTGATCACATTGGCGCGGTCAAGATAGGATTCCAGCGTCAGCCGGTTTTCGCTGACCTCCGCGTCCGCAATATTCAGCCGTTCTTTCAGAACCGCGGCGGCTTTTACGCTGTCGTCAACCTCGACGACCAGTGACTTTTTGGTACGCTCGTGCAGACCGGTATGGGTGATTTCCTGCATCAGCCTGCCCTGCTCAATGAATCCGAAGGTGGTTGCCACCAGGTCCAGCTCGCTGAGAATGTGTGAGGATACGATGAAGGTGGCTCCGTTTTCTCTGTTTTCCTGTTGGATAACCCCACGGATGTCGGCGATGCCCTGCGGGTCAAGTCCGTTGATCGGTTCATCCAGCACCACGATGGGCGGCGAGCCGAGCATGGCTCCGGCAATCCCGAGCCGCTGTTTCATGCCGAGCGAAAAGGCTTTGAACGGCTTTTTTACTCCGTTGAGCCCGACGATTTTAAGCAGCCTGTCCACTTCTCCCTTTTTGGAAACGCCCTTTACGCGGCACAGGTATTCCAGGTTCTGTTTCGGATTCAGATATGGGAAAAACGACGGGCTGATCATAAATCCAATTTCCCGCCGCGCCGAATCCAGCGAGCTGCCGCCCCCGCCGATCTCAAGCGCGCCGGAGGTCGATTTGGCAAGCCCCATCACGCATTTGAAAAAGGTGGTCTTTCCCGCGCCGTTTCGCCCCACAAGACCGTAAATGTCGCCCTTGTTGAGTGTCAGCGAGACGTCGCGGAGCGCCGCAAACTCCCCGTATTTTTTGGTTAATTCCTTTGTTTGCAAAAGTGTCTGCGCCATCAAATTCCCCCTACGGTAAATTATTGATCTGTCAAATCAATTTCGTTAAAAATACAGCTTTTTTATTATAAAATAAAAGCTTTAGAAATACAATAAATTCCTGTTTATAAAAATTAATATTTTGTTAAAAAACAGTAAAAGTCCCTAAGGGGTAAAAATCAGATTTTCAGAGGGTTTTTATCCCCCGTAAAACTTACAGACAGCGAAATTTGTCGTTTACTGATATATTTAGTCTGTGCTATAATATCGACAGCTGAAACGATCGGCAGAACGTCCCTCTAAAATATGAAAAACGAGGAAACCAAAGTGAAAAGACTCCCCAAAAAGAAAACCGTGCCGAGACTGCCCCTTGCCGTCTTTTTGATAGTCGGCATAATCATCATTTCCCTTGCGGGATGCGCCGCTTACAGGCTTACGAATTCCATGGGCAACACGTCGGGCGAGACCGGCGCGGTTCCCGCCGTTTCAGATGCTCCGGAGTCCGATATGATCGTGGCCACGGCGGAGATGGACGCGCTGAATTCAAAGATAGAATATGGCGATCCCACAAAGCTCATCTCGAACAGCGGGATCCTCCTCGCGTACATCAGTTACCCCCAATCAATGGGCTTTGCTGATGAAAGGATAGAAAATTGGGTCACAGACACTTACGCGGACGGGCAGGCTCAACTTGACGAGCTGCTGAAAACCGACTCCGGCGCTCATGGCGAAATCAACATTCAGTTTGATTCGTACTTTGTGGACAACCGATACGCCGGTATTCTGGAAAAGGGTATGCTGAGCCTGTCGTCTATGGCGCACCCGGGAGATATAATTAAGACATTTAACATAGATACGGAAAAGAAAATATTTCTGGAAAACACCGATATTCTGGATTTTTCCAAATTGGATACAATTTTGCCGCTGCTGAGAGCTCAGCTTTTGTCGGAGTACCCTGATGAGAGCGACCGGCTGGACGACATATCGGAGGAGTGGCTAACTCACCTTCTGATTGGGCATGACGGAATTATTGTCCTGCTTGAGCGCTCCCAATATCTGCCGACATATCTTGGAACCCAGACAATTACTCTGCCTTATGACAAGCTTGACCAGGCGCTGAAGCTCGGCAAGGATTCCCAGCCGGACAGCTCCGCCGAACCGCAGGAACCTGACGCTTCGCCCGAACCGGATGAGCCTGAGTCAACCAATTATCCGGAAACCGACGCTCCGCCGCAAAACGGCAATATCGACCCGTCCAAGCCGATGGTCGCACTTACCTTTGACGACGGACCAAGCAAGTACACGGCGCATGTTTTGGATTTGCTGGAGCAGTATAACTGCCGCGCCACCTTTTTCGTGGTTGGCAACATTGTCTCAAACAGGTCGGAGGTGGTAGCTCGCGCGTATGATATGGGCTGCGAGATCGGGGGACACTCCTGGTCGCACCGCAATTTGTCAAAGCTTTCGGAGGACGACATACGGCAGGAGCTTAACGATACAAGCAACGCGATTGAAGCTGCCACCGGCGTTCAACCTAAATTTTTCCGCCCGCCGTACGGCGCGGTGAATAAGTCTGTGAAAAGTGTTTCCGCCGACCTCGGACAGGCGATAATCAACTGGTCGGTTGACACGCTGGACTGGAAAACCAAGAACTCCGGCGCGGTTTACAACGCCATAATGAAGGATACGACCAATAAAGCGATTATTCTTCTGCACGATCTTCACAAAACGACCGCCGAAGCGATGGACAGGGTAATTCCGGCGCTGCTTGAGAAGGGCTATCAGCTGGTAACGGTATCGGAGCTGATGGAATATTCCGATAAAACAATGCAGGCCGGCGTCGTATACAACAGCGGGAAATAAGCGCGGGCGGGGACAGTTGAGCGTCTCCCCGGATAGCTGCTTTACCACTGGGCACATCTCGAGTCGAAAAGGTATTTTAACATCGTCACGCCGCCGACCGGGATATTTTTGGTCGGCGCCGAAGCCCCCGAATACAGGAGGGTCGTGATCAGCGTTTGCAGGTCAAGGGTGGGCTTCTGAGCTACCGGGTCAGCGCAACATCCCGGAATGTCCGATTCGAGGTCGTTAGACCTCGAATCGGACATTCCGGGATGTGTTTGCGTTATAGCTTAGATTATGACACGGTTCTGTGTTATTATTCGCCGAGCTGTGAGGGGTGCTTTGCGAAGAAATCCACCCGGGGTTCGAGGAATTTGAGCTTATGCGACGGGGGGACAAGGTCGGCTATCGGACGGAAGATATTCTCCCAGGTGAAGAAATCGCAGCCGAGGTTGAAGTAATCCGCAAGCATTTCGCTGCCTGAGGGCGCGACCGGATGTGTGAGGACCGCGGCGACACGCACCATGTGCAGGCAGTCCGCCAGGATGTCAAGCCGCTTTTCCGTATCGTCGGCGGCGTCCGCTTCCTTCATATATTTTGACCAGTATTTGTTTATCCCGCGTATATATGTGTCCAGCAGGTTCATAACCTGATGGAACTCGCAGCGTGACATCAGCCTTTCGTAGTCCAGCACGGCTTCCACAGCCATATCCGCGGCTTCGGCGGAGAGCGGGCGGGATGGGACGGCGCTGCCGCAATATTTCTGGGCGGTGTAGAAGCAGGAGCGTGCCACCCGGTTGAAAACGTTGGTCAGCAGGTTGCCCTCCTTGAGCACGGGGTCGGAATCGTTTTCGTTTGCCCTGGGATTCAGGGGCTTGGGATTGAACCCGACGCTTCGTATTCCAAGCCCCAGCCCCAGAAAGTGGGCTCTGAGCTGCTCGGGGGTGTAGTAGTCCAAAAGCTCCCTCGCCAGCGGAGGCTTTATCTCGCTTGAGGAGCTGACCTTTTTGTCGAGGAACAGGAGATGGCTGTTTGCGACTATATTTGTGAGAAGCAGCTGATCCTCCGCTGGAACGGCGGAGGGCTGCTCCCCCTGCATTCCCAAAAACATGGAGGTCTGCGCCGGACCGTAAAAATAGATATTGTCCTGCCCGATGAACTGGTATACGCCGGAGGTCTTCCCGCACCACCACCTTTTCCATCCGTCCCGGTCTTCGCCTTTGACCTCAAGGAAGGTCTGAACAAATGAGATCGGCGCCCAGAGGGATTCCGGCCAGACCCAGACGGTCAAATTGCCGAGACCCTCAAGCGCGGGAGCGGGTACTCCCCACTCGATGTTGCCGGTCAGGCGGAAGGGGACAAGGGTCTTTCCGGTGCGGAAGTTGATACCTTTGCCGCTGAGCAGCTCGCAGGCGGCCTCCCGCTCCGCAAGCCTGTCAAACACGAGGGCGACGCTCGCTTTGTTCTTGCCGTCGTCCCGAAGCTCAAAGCCGGGCAGCTCACCCTTTAAGCCGTCCAGCTCGTCCAGGTAATCCCGCTTGAGGTAGATGACCGGCGGCTCGAGAAATTCCTCTATGGCAGCGGCGGAGAAGGGACGGGTGGAGGGGCGGGCTTTCAGTTCGGCGCTCCATTCGCGAAGCAGGTCATGCATCTCGTCGGTCTTTACGTACCAGTTGGACACCTCGACCATTTCCGGGGTTTTTCCGGTGAGGGCGCTCTTCGGGTTTATAAGCTCGGAGGGCGGATACTGATGCCCAAGGGCACATTCGTCCGCGTAACCCTTGTCCGACTGGCAGCCGGATATCGGGCAGCGCCCGACCACCTGACGCCCGTTTAAAAAGACTCCCCGTTCCGGGTCGTAAAATTGCAGGGTTGTGGTCTTAGTGAGATGACCGTTTTTGTGCAGGGTTTCTATGAAGTAGTCGGATATCTCCTTATGAATCTCGGACGCGCGGCCAAAAGCGGACGCGGCGAAGAGCTCCGGCTTGATAAGAAAGCCGTTCAGGGTTTCGACCTGCAAAGCGTGATTCATTTTTGCGTAGTCGGTGATGCTTCCGCTGAAGGTCCCGGCTTCACATTCCTTCCTGTAGCTTTCGGTGATGGGCGAGCCGTAGCAGTCGGTGCCGGAGACAAAGATAACATTTTCACCGCCTATGCGGTCACGGAGGAATCTGGCAAAGGTATCCGCGTGAACAAACATGCCGCCCACATGACCAAAGTGCAGATCCTTGTTGCCGTAGGGCATTCCGCCCGTTACCACCGCGTGTTCCGGAAACGATGGGCGGGTATTCATTTTTTCCTTTATCTCATTTGTCATAGACGACATCCTCTCAAATGATGATTTATGCTAAATTTGATAGAAATATTAAAATGAACTATATCATAATTATGCCCGGTTTGCAAAATATTTTTATACCAAAGTTAAGGACTTCATTTGAAGCTCGCAAAGCGAGCTTCAAATGAAGTCCATTGGATTTTACAGGGAGACTTATACCAATCCAGGTTAAAAACATAGCCTTTCGGGGCGCAAAAGTTGGATATATGCTTTTGCGCCCCGAAAGGCTTATCTATGTTTTTTACCTGATTGGTATTACTTATAAAGCTCCTTCATGCGCTCAAGCTTTTTATACTGCTCGGCGGCTGTCTGCTCAGCAAGCTCGAACAATTCCGCGGCTTTTTCCGGGAAGCTGCGCTCAAGGCTGGAGTAGCGGACCTCGCCTCTGATGAAGTCCTTGTAGGAAGCGGTCGGCTCCTTGCTGTCAAGCTGGAACGCGTCCTTGCCCTCGACCCCTCTCAGGCGCGGGTCGTAGCGGAAGTTGTGCCAGTAGCCCGCTTCAACGGCGGCTTTGGTCTCGTCCATAGCCTTGCCCATTCCGTTCTTGAGCCCGTGGTTGATACACGGTGAATATCCGATGACGATGGACGGTCCCGGGTATGCCTCGGCGTCGGCAATAGCCTTGACGGTCTGGTTCATATTCGCGCCCATGGCCACCTGCGCAACATATACGTTGCCGTAGGTCATGGCGATTTCGCTGAGGCTCTTCTTCGCCTGAACCTTGCCCGCCGCCGCAAACTGGGCGACCTGTCCTATCTGAGAGGCCTTTGAGGCCTGACCGCCTGTGTTGGAATAGACCTCGGTGTCGAACACGAATATATTGACGTCCTGTCCCGACGCGATAACATGGTCGAGTCCGCCGAAGCCGATGTCGTACGCCCAGCCGTCGCCGCCGAAGACCCAGATGGATTTCTTGACGAGGATGTCGGCGTTTTTGACCACCTCGCGGGCGAGGGTACACGCGTCACATCCGCAGATACGCCCGTTTTTGATCCAATCCGCTTCCCACTCGGTGCCGGTGAGGTCTACGTCAAGCGCCTCCTTGCAGGCTTCGAGAAGCTTCGCGGACGCATCCTTCGAGCCTTCGCCGTCGAACGCGTTTTCAAGCCATGCCTTTCCGGCCTCGACCAGCGCGGAGTCGCAGTACGGCACCTCAACAAGCTTTGAAACCGTGTCGATGAGACGTGTGCGGCGCTGCCCCATTCCAAGGAACATGCCGTAGCCGTATTCGGCGTTGTCCTCAAACAGTGAGTTTGCCCAGGCGGGACCCTTGCCCTCACGGTTTACGGTGTACGGTGTGGAGGGCGCCGAACCGCCCCAGATGGAGGAGCAGCCGGTGGCGTTGGCGATGAGCATCCTGTCGCCGAAAAGCTGGGTGATGAGCTTGGCGTACGCCGTTTCAACGCAGCCCGCGCACGCGCCGGAGAACTCGAGAAGCGGCTGCTTGAACTGCGAGCCCTTGACAGAATCGACCTTGAACGCGTCATAGATTTCCGGCTTGTCGGACAGCTTTTCAAACGCGTAGTTGAAAACCTCCTGCATCCCGGTCATTGTTTCGAGAGGAACCATCTCAAGCGCCTTGGTCTTGGCCGGACAGGTGTTGGCGCACGCGCCGCAGCCTGTGCAGTCGTAGGTGGAAACGACGATGGAATACTGGTAGGCGTCAAGTCCCTTGCCGATCATTTTCTTTGACTGGTAACCGGCGGGAGCCGCCTTCACCTCGTCCTCAGTCGCGGCGAACGGGCGGATAACGGCGTGCGGGCAGACAAAGGAGCACTGGTTGCACTGTATGCAGTTTTCGGGTATCCACTTTGGTACGTCAACGGCGATGCCGCGTTTTTCGTAGGCGGAGCTGCCCTGCGGGAAGGTGCCGTCCTCCGCGCCCTTAAAGGCGGAGACGGGAAGCCTGTCGCCGCGCTGCGCGTTGACCGGGTTCATAACGTTTGTCACAAAGTCGACCAAGGTCTGGCGGTCGCCGGTTACAGCTTCGGCGGCTTCGTCAGCGCCCGGATTGCTCCAATCGGCGGGCACTTTGATGGCGTGTACGGCGTCCTTGCCCGCGTCAATGGCGGCGTAGTTCATATTTACAACGGCTTCGCCGCGCTTGCCGTAGGAGGCGACGACCGCGTTTCGCATGTACTCAACGGCGTCGTCGATCGGGAGTATTTTGGTCAGGCAGAAGAACGCGGACATCAAAATCATGTTTATACGTCCGCCGAGCCCCAGCTCCTTGGCTATCTTGATACCGTCGACGACATAGACCTTGATGTCGTTGTCGGCGATATATTTCTTGTCCTTCGCGGGAAGGTGCGAGGAAATGTCCGCGTCGGTCCACGGAGCGTTTATAAGGAAGGTGCCGCCCTTGCGGACGTCCTGAACCATGTCATACTTGCCGATGTAGGAGGGGTTGTGGCAGGCGACAAAGTCGGCCTGTGAAATATAGTAGGTCGATTTGATGGGCTGGTTGCCGAAGCGCAGGTGGGAGACGGTGATACCGCCGGATTTCTTCGAGTCGTAGAAGAAATACGCCTGGGCGTTCATGTCGGTGTGGTCGCCGATGATCTTTATGGCGTTCTTGTTCGCGCCCACCGTGCCGTCGGAGCCAAGCCCCCAGAATTTGCAGGAGATGATGCCCTCAGGCGTGGTGTTCGGATTTTCAGCCGAGGGAAGGGAGAGGTTGGTGACGTCGTCGGTGATGCCGATTGTAAACTCCTTCTTGGGAGCGGAGGACTGCATGTTGCGGTAGACGGCGATGATGTTGGAGGGAGGGGTGTCCTTTGAACCGAGACCGTAGCGTCCGCCGTACACGCTGATGCCGTCTATGCCGTTTTCACGCAGGGCGGTGATAACGTCGAGATAGAGCGGCTCGCCCTGTGAGCCGGGCTCCTTTGTGCGGTCCAGCACGGAGATAGCCTTGCAGCTCTTCGGAAGCGCCTCGACAAACTTGGCGGTGGCGAACGGGCGGTAGAGGCGGACCTTGAGCAGTCCGACCTTTTCACCCTGCTTTGCAAGGTAGTCGATGGTTTCCTCTATCGTGTCGCAGACCGAACCCATGGCGACGATGACATGCTCCGCGTCGGGAGCGCCGTAGTAGTTGAACAGCTTGTAGTCGGTGCCGATTTCGGCGTTTACCCTGTTCATATATTCCTCGACAACGGAGGGCAGCTCGTCGTAGTAGGTGTTGCAGGATTCGCGCGCCTGGAAGAAGATATCGCCGTTTTGCGCGGAGCCGCGGAGAACGGGGTGCTCCGGGTTGAGGGAATTTGCGCGGAAGCGATCCACCGCGTCGTAATCGACAAGCTTTGCAAGCTCGTCATAGTCCCATATTTCGATCTTCTGCTGCTCGTGCGAGGTGCGGAAGCCGTCAAAGAAGTGAAGGAACGGAATCCTGCCCTTGATAGCGGACAGGTGCGCCACCGCGCCCAGATCCATGACCTCCTGCGGGTTGCTTGCCGCAAGCATCGCGAAGCCTGTCGCGCGGCACGCCATAACGTCGGAGTGATCGCCGAAGATATTGAGCGCGTGGGAAGCGACAGCCCGGGCGGAGACGTGAATAACGCCGGGCAAAAGCTCCCCGGCTATTTTATACATATTAGGGATCATAAGAAGAAGTCCCTGAGAGGCTGTGAATGTGGTTGTGAGCGCGCCCGCCGCGAGGGAGCCGTGAACTACGCCGGCGGCGCCCGCCTCCGACTGCATTTCCACCACCTTAACGGTCTGCCCGAAGATATTTTTCTGACCCTCGGCCGCCCATTTGTCGGAAAGCTCGGCCATGACCGACGACGGGGTGATGGGATAGATGCCGGCAACGTCGGTGAAGGCGTAAGCGACATGCGCGGCGGCAGTGTTGCCGTCCATGGTTTTTTTCTTTCGTGCCATTACTTGATGTCCTCCTCATAAAATATAAATCATAAAAAAGATGAAATGATGAACCTCCCCATAGTTTCAGCTACGGTCTAAGCGTATACCGCCTGCGGGGTTGGTGCACGGATAAAAGCCCGCCAGAAAGGGCGGTGTATTGCACCGCGATCCATAAAAAAGACAGGACATGCCTGTCCATGAGATATTCTACCACTAAAAGATAATTGTGTAAACAATAAAAGTTCTATTTTTCTGAAAATCTCAACTTTTTTATGTACAAGCAGTGATTTTATACGCTGTGTGCAGAAAATTATTAATATTTTATACAACAAAGGCAGTTTAAACGAGATACATCTATTGCATATTGTACATTTCTGGTGTATTATGTATAATACTAGTATAAAATATGAATTTTTAGGAGGCTGTTCCCTTGGGAGGAGGCGCCTCCGGGATATTGGAGATTTGCTTCTATGAGAAAAATAAGCCTTGGCGGGAAAGAGAATTCCGGGCTGTCCGGAGGTGGCGGCGTATGCTGAACGGCATCCGTTCCTTCGGACTGTACGGAATTGACGGCTACACGGTCATAGTGGAGGCGTTTTTGGCGCAGGGTCTGCCGTCGTTTGAGGTGGTGGGCTTGCCGGACGCTTCGGTGAGGGAATCCCGCGAACGGGTGCGCGCCTCGCTGAAAAGCTGCGGGTTCGATTTTCCCATGAACAGGATAACCGTAAACCTGGCGCCCGCCGACACAAGGAAGGAGGGACCGGTATACGACCTTCCGATATTTATTGAGCTTCTGGCAAAGTCCGAACAGATAAGGCGTCCCTCGGAAAATAAGGCGTTCATCGGCGAGCTGTCCCTTTCCGGCGAGCTGAGGCCTGTGACCGGGGTGCTGTCCATGGCGGCCGCCGCGAAGGAATGCGGGATAACCGAGCTTTTTATCCCCGCGGACAACGCGTATGAGGCGGCGCTGGTGGACGGGCTGGAGGTGTACGCGGCGAAATACGTGATGGAAATAGTCGACCACCTTGAAAATAAGCGTCTTATAAGGAGGGCGGTCAGGACGGTGACGCAGAGCACAGAGCACAGCCGCCTTGACTTCGCGGACGTCAAGGGGCAGGACGGGGTCAAGCGCGCGCTCGAGGTCGCCTGCGCCGGAGGACACAACATACTGCTCTCCGGTCTGCCCGGCTCGGGAAAGAGTATGCTGGCGCGGCGGCTGCCGTCAATCCTTCCGTCCATGTCCAACGAGGAAGCGCTTGAAACAACAAAGATACATTCGGTCGCGGGACTTATAACCCGGGAAAAGCCGATGCTGACCGAGCGGCCGTTCCGCTCGCCGCACCACACCGTCTCGGCGATCGGGCTGTCCGGGGGAGGAGCCTCCATCCCCCGACCGGGGGAGATATCGCTGGCGCACAACGGGGTGCTGTTTCTCGACGAGCTGCCCGAGTTCGGCAGAAGGACGCTGGAGATACTCAGGCAGCCTGTTGAGGATGGGAGCATAACCCTCACCCGGGCGTCCGGGACTGTGTCCTACCCCAGCCGGTTCATGCTGGTCTGTTCGATGAATCCGTGCAGGTGCGGCTGGTACGGGCATCCCTCCGGCCGCTGCACATGCAGCGACGCGCAGGTGGCAAGCTATGCGGGAAGGATATCCGGACCGCTGCTCGACCGCATAGACATGCGGGTGGAGGTTTCCTCGCTGGGCTACAGCGAGCTTGAAAAGCGGGGAGGCGGAGAGTCCTCCGAGACAATCAGAAAGCGGGTGGAGGCGGCGCGAAAACGCGCAAGGCTCCGTTACAGGGGCAGCGGCATAGAGTCGAACGCCGGTCTTCCGTCCCATATGATAGGGGAATACTGCAAGCTTGACGAGACAGGCTCGCGGCTGATGAAAAACGCGTTTGACAAGCTGAACCTTACGGCGCGGTCGTATGACAGGATACTCCGCCTCGCGCTCACGATAGCGGACCTCGACATGTCGGACGGCGTTGAAGCTTCGCACATAGCCGAAGCGCTCCAGTACAGAGGGGATTTGAAGGATTCCTAGCCGTTCGCGGCCGATCTCGTCCGGCACAAAATATTTGATTGGGAGAGCCGTATATTTGCGGCGGCAAACGAGGAATGAAGAAAATACTTAAGCTGAAAATAAACAGGGGTTATATATATGGCTTGACTCGGAAAAACGTATTTATGCTGCTCTTTTGGGCGCTGCTTCTCTTTGGCTTATACTGCTGGTATATGAGCTCGGCGGGGGTGTATTTTTTAAACGCCTTCACCTCGGGGTATACGCTTGACAGCGGCAGGCTGTGGGACGACGCCAAGCTGCTGGAGATAACCGAGCAGACCGAGTACTTCAATACGGGCGAATATGGGGTGACGCTGCCGCCGATGCTGAGGCTGGACGAGGTTTACCGGGACGGGAACAAATACCGCTTCAAGGTGGAGGTGGAAAGCTACAGGGAGCTGGGTATAGCATACTCCGCGCCGCTGGACGCCATCCTTGCGGCGTCGCGGTACGACCCGGCGAGAGGGGACGTCGCGCCGCCGGACGCGGTGCAGAAGGTCGCGATGGTTACGATTGACGGGAAAAACGTTGTAGCGCTTATGCCTGTGGGCGAAACGCTGACCCCGGGGGAGACGGTGCTTTACGCCTGCTTCAGCGAGCTTCCGCTCTACATCGGGCATGACATGGGGGTGGACGGCGAAGCTGTGGGCATGGAGGTCGCATCATACTGCCTGGAGCTGAGATATTTGAAGGTGGATGATGAAATAACCGATTTCTTCCTTGTTATCGTGTTTTCGATAATATTCCCGCTGTTCCTACTGTATACGGTTCTCTGCTTTGTGAAGCCGCAGCTGCATCCGAATTACCTGAGGATTCACAAATTTGGGGAGATAAACAAAATTTGCGCCGAAATTGATGAGGAGATAAAGGACAACGGCGCATATAAGGAAGGGCGATCGGTGTATACAAAGCAGTATATTATTTATCACAGTTTGCACGCCACAAAGGTCACGATGAATCACAAGGCGAGGAATTAGGTGGCTGCCCCGCGCTGACATTGACAAGGCGTAAGAAAAGCATTTTTTCGGCGCTTCCGGCATAAGCTATGAACAGATTTGTATTTTGTATTTGTGTAAGGTGTAAGATATAAGGTGGTTTTGTGATGAATGAGCTTCATTACCTTGACAACGCCTCGACGACCAGAGTGTCGGCAGGCGCGGCGGCGGCTGTTCTGTACGCGATGGAGACCGCGTACGGGAACCCTTCCTCGGTTCACAAAATGGGAATCGAGGCGGAGGGGCTGGTGGAGACCGCGAGAGAAAGGGTGGCAAAGGCTTTGGGCTGCGCCGGGGATGAGATATACTTTACCTCGGGCGGAACCGAGGCTGATAATTTTGCGCTCATTCGGGGCGCGGAGTCGCTTGCGCGCAAGGGGCGGCACATAATCACCACCTCTGCGGAGCACCCCGCTGTGCTGAATACGGCTAAATATCTTGAAACAAAGGGCTTTGAGGTCAATTATCTGAGAAGCACAAGGACGGGAAGCATATCGCTCGAGGAGCTTGAAAGTCTCATCCGTCCCGATACGGCGCTGCTGTCGATGATGCTTATAAACAATGAGACGGGTACGCTGCTGCCGGTTGACAAGGCCGCAAAATTGTTTAAGGAGAAGAACCCGGAGGGGCTTGTACACACCGACGCCGTTCAGGCGTTTATGAAATATAAATTTACTCCGGCCGAGCTCGGGGCGGACATGCTCAGCCTTAGCTCGCACAAGATACACGGTCCCAAGGGTGTGGGCGCGCTGTACATCAAAAAGGGAGTCAATCTGCCGCCGTACATGTTCGGCGGAGGACAGCAAAAGGGTATGCGCCCCGGAACCGAGGCGGTGGGCGGAATATCCGGCTTCGGGGTCGCCGCGCAGGAGGCTGCGGGCGGCATGGATATGAACATCGGGCTTATCGGGCAGCTGCGCGGGCGTCTTTTGGAGGGTCTGGAGAAGCTGAGCGGGGTCACGGTTATCGCGGCGGGAAATTCGATAGTAAATTTCTCCGTGCCGAAGTATCCGTCCGAGGTGCTCATCAGGATGCTTGAAAGCAGGAACATATATGTGTCCAGCGGTTCCGCCTGCGCGAAGGGGAAGGACAGCCATGTGCTTGATGCGATGCATATAGATAAAAGGCTCATACGCTCGGCTGTACGGGTGAGCTTCTCCTCCCAAAATGACGCAGGGGATGTGGACGCGCTGCTTTCTGCGATAGAGGAAATTATTTTGTAGGCGACCATTCTTAAATTAATCGACTGTAGAATCACAGCGGCACGGCGGCGGACAAAAAGGCTCGCCGCCGTTTTTTGCCGGGGGTATAGAAGCTATCGAAGCGGTCGAGGTTGCGGCGTCAAAGCTGACCTGCTTTAAAAGCAGTTCGGACAGCCTTCGTATCGGAACGTAGGTGGTTCCGTTGTACAGGATGGAGAAGGGAACCGTGTCGCCGTTGTCGAGTATGCAGGCTTCGCCTGTCATGGCGGCAAGCTCGCCGTCGATCTTTATGTTGACCCTGTTCACATATACCTGTATTTCGCGGAAACCGACGTCCTGATTCGCCGCCGTTACAGGTATGGCAAAGGCTGTGCACAGGAGCAGGAGCAACAGTATCAGGAGAGTGGGCTTTGGCTTTTTTGTGTCAGGCATGGCGTCACCTCATAATATAATTAGTATTTTTGTACGGGATTTGACTATTATATTACAAAGCTTGCACGAAAAACGCAGAATGCTGTATGCTTCCTGTCCGGGATTAGTATTTATACAGACGACCGGCTCACTGCGGCCCTTCAAACACGGAAAGAGGGCAGGAGTAGGACAGGACGTCGTCGGGGTTTCGGCGAAGCTCCGGATAACACAGGAAAAGCTCATAGCCTGCTTCATCCCGCTTCAACGTCAACTTGTCATTTTTCAGCCTTTGCTTTATCCGCCTGAGCTTTAGCCCCGGATATTTAGCCCGGTCATTTCGGATATCCGACTGCTTTTTTATATTCTGGCACAGCTTCTTAAGGAAGCTCCTGTCCCCTCCGCCTATGTCCCTGAGCTCCAGCGGGTAGCCGTCCGCGCTCCACAAATCACAGCTCTTTAGCACAAGCGGGCGCGAATCGCCGAAGTTGATATTCTGTGTGACCGTGACCGACAGGACGCCGTCCCCGCACTCGGTGAGTGAACAGCTGAGCATGGCAAGGAAGGAGGAGGGCGCCTGACACAGCCGGATACTGCTCTGATACCCTTCGCACGCCAGCGGGAAGAGCTTCTTTTCGCAGAATTTGATGAAGTGGTCCGAAAGCTTTCTGTAATATTTGTTTACACGTTCATGCGCGGGCGAGTTCTTTTTTGTAAACCTCGGATACCTCACCCGGTAATCGAGGATGGGACAGGAGTCGTAGAGAAGGGTGTTATTTTCCTCCCGCTTTTCATATGCCCAGACATAATTAACAGCGCCGTCACTCATTTTATCAGCTCCTTTAAGGGATTAATAATACAGAAAAAGGCTCTTTTTTTCTTATTTCAACCTCAGGATATGCGAAAAGAGGGAAAAGTGTGAGGGAATGGAATATTAATTAGCGAAGCGCATGTTGCGCTTCCAGATATACTTATGATATAATAGCCGCAAAGCGGCTATTATACACGGATTAGATAAATATACCATTACGGCGCGGGGCGCCTAGGGTATAATAACCGCAAGCGGTTATTATACCCTGATTAGAATTTATATACCATTACGGCGTAAACGCCTATGGTATAATACTTCCAATTCGAATATTGTACATGATTGGAATTGTTATGTGCTGAATAAATAATAAATACAGGGATGGAAAGAGAATATGGATATTGAAACAAAATGCCTGCACTCGGGTTATTCGCCGAAAAACACTGAGCCGCGCGTAATTCCGATAGTACAAAGCACGACCTATGTCTTTGACTCCACAGACGACGTTGGCGAAGTGTTCAATGACCCTACAAAGAATCTTATCTACTCCCGCTTCGCCAATCCAACCGTTATGGCGGTCGAGGCGAAGATCGCCGACCTTGAGGGCGGGATAGGCGCCATGTGCACCACCTCCGGACAGGCGGCGTCAATGCTGGCTATTATGAATATTTGCAGCAGCGGCGACAGCTTTATCAGCACCGGGCAGATATATGGCGGGACGATAAACCTCTTTGCCGTTACGCTGAAGCGCCTTGGCATAGAGTGCATCTTTGTGGACGGCGACGCGGACGACGCCGCAGTGGAGGCGGCGTTTAAGCCGAACACAAGGGCTGTGTTCGGAGAGACCATAGCAAACCCGGCGCTTACGGTATTTGACATCGAACGCTTCGCGAATATAGCGCATAAGCACGGCGTTCCGCTTATTGTGGACAACACCTTTGCGACCCCCGTGCTCTGCCGGCCGATAGAGTTCGGAGCGGACATAGTTGTTCACTCCACCTCCAAGTATATGGACGGGCACGCGGTACAGGTGGGCGGAGTTATTGTGGACAGCGGAAAATTTGACTGGACAAACGGGAGGTTTCCCGAGCTTACAGAGCCGGACGAGAGCTATCACGGCATCTCATACACACGGGACTACGGCAAGCTGGCATACATACTCAAGGCGCGTATGCAGCTTATGCGCGACTTCGGCGCGTATCCCGCGGCAAACTCGGCGTTTCTTTTAAACCTCGGGCTTGAGACACTTGCCATAAGGATGGAGCGATACTGCTCCAACGCCCTCAAGGTCGCGAAACACTTTGAGGCGTCGGAAAAGGTGGAGTCGGTGAGCTATCCAGGGCTTGAAAACGACAAATATCACGCCCTGGCAAAGAAATATCTCAGCGGCTCGAGCGGAGTTATTTCGGTCACCATCAAAGGCGGCAAGGAAAACGCCGTGAGGTTTATGGACAGTCTGGAGCTTGCCTCAAACGAGGTTCACGTCGCGGATATACGCACCTGCGTGCTGCATCCGGCGTCCGCTACCCACCGCCAGCTCACAGACCGGCAGCTTGAGACCGCGGGGATCAATCCCGGAATGATCCGATTCTCGGTGGGGCTTGAAAGTGCGGACGACATCATAGCGGACGTTGAAAAAGGCTTGAGCGCGATATAAGCCGGAGTTCCGCGCTATATAACGAGATAAATATGAGGTACATAATATTACGAAAGGGGCAGGGACAAATGAATAAGGTTGCTGTCAGATACTACACAAGGACCGGGAACACAAAGAAGCTCGCCGACGCCATAGCCGAGGTATTTGGGGTGAAGGCGGAGACAATCGACGTTCCGCTGGACGGGACTGTGGATGTACTGTTCTTCGGAAGCTCGGTATACGCGTTCGATGTGGACGAGGAAGTGAAAAAATATATCGGCTCGCTTGACAGGGATACGGTAAAGCTCGCCGCCGCGTTCAGCACTGCCGCGCTGGTACAATCGACCTACAAAAGGGTAAAAAAGCTCTTTGAGGAGAAGGGGATACCGGTAAGCGCCAGGGAATTTCACTGCAAGGGCGAGTTTAAAATCGCAAACAAGGGACGTCCGGGCAGCGAGGATTTGGAGAGGGCGCGGGAGTTTGCGCGGGAGTTTGCGGAATAGGCGCGCGCTTTTGGGTACATTGGACTTCCCGGCGAAATTCACTTTGTGAATTTCGCCGGGAAGTCCGCTTATTTGTGGATTTTAGCAGAATAATACTTTTTAAGCTATAAAAATTATTTGATATAGACAATTGCATTATGCGCCGGTGCATGTTACAATTATTCCACTTGAAAAAAACAAATGACCATCCTGGGCGGACACACCGATGGACCTCCCCGCGGTCTCCGCCGCGGGGTATCCCTTAAGGATACCGCCCTGCGGGGCGGGGTGCGGAATATGGTTTGCCGCAGAGCGGCGGAGTATTGCGCCCCGGTTCACAACAAAAAGAGACCCTCACGAGGAGAGGAGAGAGAAAATAAATTATGCCTGGTACACCAAAGTATTATCTGGTAGAAGCGTCGGCGATGCCCGAGGTGTTTCTGAAGGTTGCCGAGGCGCTGCACAACCTCGAAACCGGAAAAGCTGAAAATGTGAGCGAAGCGGTTAAGCTGAGCGGGCTCAGCCGAAGCGCCTTTTACAAATACAGGGACGCGATAAAGCCGTTTTACAAGTCCTCCTCCGAGGGGATGGTGACCTTTCATATGATCCTGGTTGACGCGCCGGGGGTGCTCTCCGCGATACTGAAAATATTTGCCGAGCTTGGAGCGAATATTCTCACGATAAACCAGTCCATTCCGGTAAACGGGGTGGCCTCGGTTACGGTATCTGCGGAAACCGGCGATATGAAAAGCGATATATATACTCTTTTAGACCACATAGGCGCCCTGCGCGAGGTGACAAAAATAGAAATCGTCGCGGGATAAAAAAATGGCGGCTCACGCGCGGCGGCTCCGTTTTGTTTAACGGACTGCCACTGCGCGCCGGGTCTTGAGAAAGGAATGAATTTTATGATTAAGGCCGCTATACTGGGCTTTGGAGTGGTGGGCTGCGGGGTCTATGAGGTGCTCAAGCAGAACTCCTCACAAATAAAGACAAAATGCGAGGCAGGCATTGAGATAAAATATATACTCGACATAAGAAAATTTCCCGGCGCGGAATATGAGGACAAAGTGACGGACGATTTCGCGGTCATTGAGAACGACCCCGAGATCAAAATTGTGATCGAGACCATCGGCGGCGCGGGCGCGGCGTACGACTTTACACGGCGGGCGCTTGAAAGGGGAAAGCACGTCGTCACATCGAATAAGGAGCTTGTGGCGACACATGGATACGAGCTTTTGTCCCTCGCCGAGGAGAAAAACGTAAACTATCTGTTTGAGGCGAGCGTGGGCGGCGGGATACCGATAATCCGACCTATTATACAGTGCCTGTCGGCAAACGAGATCACCGAAATAATCGGGATACTGAACGGGACGACAAATTATATCCTGACAATGATGATAAACGCCGGAATGTCGTTTGAGCAGGCGCTGGAGCTGGCGAAATCAAACGGATATGCCGAGAGAAATCCGGCGTCAGACATCGAAGGCGTCGACGCGGGAAGAAAGATAGCGATACTGGCTTCCCTCGCGTCCGGACACCACATCTACCCGGAGCAGGTTGTGTGCGAGGGGATAATGGAAATAACCCTGGACGACGTGCGCTACGCGGCGGAAGCGGGAATGGTGATAAAGCTGCTTGGCAGATACAAGAAGCTGGACGGCGGCAAAATATGCGTGTATGTTGCGCCGCACCTCATCGGGCAGGAATCCATGCTGTCCGGGGTGAGCGGAGTGTTCAACGGTATCATTGTCCGGGGAAACGCCGTAGGAGAGGTCATGTTCTACGGTCGGGGAGCGGGGGATATGCCGACGGCGTCGGCGGTCGTCGCCGACGTTATAGATGCGGCGAGGCACATAGACAAGACAAAAAACAAGCGGCTCTGGGGAGAAGGCGGAGCCTTCACACAGGACAGCAAGGTGCTGAGGCAGAGGTACTATATAAGGGCGGAGGGTGCGGCAAACCCGGCGGGCGAGCCTTCCGACGCGGAGCGGCTGTTTGGAAGGCTGGAGGTCATCTCGGGCGGAACCGGCGGTATGAGCGTATTTATTACGGAGGAAATGGACGGCTGCGAGTTTGAAAAGGCGCTTGACGAGTACAAAAAATCCGCCATGGTTCTCTCATGTATGCGTGTTCTGGGTTAGGGCAAAGCGCGGTGTGTTATTATAATATTGCTCCGGGAGGAATAAATTGATAAGAGTATCTGTACCGGCATCAAGCGCGAACATGGGAGCCGGCTTCGACTGCATGGGTATCGCGCTCACCATGAGAAATACAGTTGAAATGGAGCTGAGCGACACCGTCGATATCGTCAACGAGCTGGGATACGACGTGTCCTGCGACGAAACAAACCTCATATACAAATGCGCCAAGAGAGTATTTGACATTGTCGGTAAGCCTCTGCCCGGGCTTAAAATAACCGAGCGCTCGGTTATCCCGATGACAAGGGGGCTGGGCTCCTCCTCGGCATGTACCGTGGCGGGGGTGGTGGGAGCAAACGAACTGCTGGGAAAGCCGCTGGATACGGGTGAAATAATCGACCTTGCGGCATGTATCGAGGGGCATCCCGACAATACGACGCCGGCCATCCGAGGCGGCTTTGTGGCGGCGCTGCTCCAGGAGGGGAAGGTCTGGCAGGTTCGGGTTCCGATATCGCACAAGCTGAGGTTTTGCGCGTTTATTCCGGACTTTGAGCTAAAGACCGAGAAGGCGAGGGGAGTACTTCCCCAGACGGTGCCGTTTGGCGACGCGGTGTTCAATCTGTCCAGGGCGGCGCTCTTTGCTGGGTCCCTTGTCGCGGGCGACCTGCACAACATGATAGTGGCGACCGAGGACTGCCTGCATCAGCCGTACCGGTTTGATTTGATAGAGGACGGGAAAAAGGTGATCGAGCAGGCAAAATCCATCGGCGCTCTGGGCGCGTATATCTCCGGCGCGGGACCGACGATAATGGCGATTGTGGACAGGGAGGACACGGGCTTCGAGATACGGGCGAAGGTCAGGTTCAGCGAAATGCTGCCAAAGTGGAAGCCGGTGATGCTCGACTGCGATGAAACGGGGGTAACGGTGGAGCGGGTGGATTAAATATACTGCGGCGGCGTTAAAGCGAATGTTATATAACGATTAAAATAAATATGCCATTACGGCATAAGCGGGAGGACTCAGATGGCACTGATTGTTCAGAAGTTTGGCGGCAGCTCGGTGAAAAACGCGGAGAGAATTTTTAATGTGGCGAGGATAATAACCGACACCTACAAGGAGGGGAATGACGTTGTTGTTTCGCTGTCCGCGCAGGGGGACACCACCGACGAGCTGATCGAAAAGGCAAAGGAAATTAACGAAAACCCATCAAAGCGTGAAATGGATATGCTTATGTCAACAGGTGAGCAGGCTTCGGTCGCTCTCTGCGCGATGGCTATTGAGAAGCTCGGCTATCCGGTCATATCCCTAAACGCGTGGCAGGCGGGGGTGCGGACAGACTCCAACTATGGGAGCGCCAGGATAAAGGACCTTGCGGACGACCGCATACGCGCCGAGCTGAACAGGAAAAACATCGTACTGGTAACAGGCTTTCAGGGCGTGAACAGGTTTCACGACATAACCACCCTTGGGCGGGGCGCGTCGGACCTGTCCGCGGTCGCTCTGGCGGCGAAGCTGGACGCGGAGGTGTGCCGCATTTACACCGACGTCGAAGGTGTGTTCACGGCGGACCCGAGGATTGTGAAGGACGCGAAGAAGCTCGACGAAATCACCTTCGACGAGATGCTGGAGCTTGCGTCGCTGGGCGCGCAGGTGCTGCAAAACCGCTCGGTGGAGCTGGCGAAGAGGTATGGAGTGCATCTCGAGGTTTTATCAAGCCTTGCAGATAAACCCGGAACATTAGTAAAGGAGATTGTAAACAAGATGGAAAGTACGGCAATAAGCGGGGTAGCAAAGGACGAAAATGTGGCAAGCATAGCTCTTACACAGCTTGAGGACGTTCCGGGCGTGGCGCACAAAATATTTTCGCTTTTAGCAAAGTCAAGAATAAATGTGGACATAATTCTCCAGTCGATCGGCCGTGACAACACAAAGGATATCACCTTCACGGTTAAAAAGGACAGCTGCGCCCAGGCAAAGCAGATATTGCTTGACAACAAGGAGGCGCTGAACTTTACCGAGCTCACCATAAATGACAAGCTGTCCAAGATATCCATAGTCGGCTCCGGCATGATAAACAATCCCGGCATCGCGTCGCTGCTGTTTGAGGCGCTGTACAACGTCGGTATAAACATACACATGATATCCACAAGCGAAATCAAGGTTTCGGTGCTTATAGACCTCGTGGATTCGGACAGGGCGGTACAGGCGGTTCACGAAAAGTTCTTCAGCAAAAATGCCTTTTAGGTTTCATATGAACAGGCGGATTTAATTCCCGGTCTCTCCCTTAAGGGGTTGCAGCAAAACGGCGCGGTGTCCTCACCGCGCCGTTTTGCTGTTTTTATTACGGTTTCTTATCGGCGTTTTAGTAATATAGCAAATTGCTATATTACCTCGGCACTTAACAGCAGTTAATTTTGCAGACCTAAATGCTTGCATATACGGGATTTCGGTCTGCAAAGCTTTTACTACTGTTTGATGCAGAAGTAATATTAATGGAAAAATATTACTAATTTCAAATAATTTACTAAATAAAAGTTCTTTTATTTGAAAAAACACTGGCATTTTAACAAGGAAAATGATATAATCAACCACAGTAAGTTATTATATCTTTGCGGAGAATTACGGAGTAGAATTTATGGACGAAACTTTAAACATGGAAATGATGGGCACAATGGTTAAGATATATATGTTTGGAGAATTCAGGATATGTATAGGCGACGCTGTTATCACAGATGAGATTAACCGTTCGGGCATGATGTGGAATTTGCTTGCCTATCTCATTGTGCACAGGGACAGGAATATACTTCAAAGTGAATTTGAGGATGTGCTGTGGCCGGGCGACAGCGAAAATTCGTCCAGCGCGCTTAAAACCCTGCTGTACCGCACCAGGTTGACCCTTGCGCCCATTATCGGCGAAGAGCTCCGGCTTATCCTTTCGCAGAGGGGCTCCTACTCGTGGAACAGGAATTTAAACTGCTGCGTTGACATTGAGGAATTTTCCGAGGTTTGCTACAAGCTTGAAAACGAAACAATGAGCGAGGAGGACCGTTTCGCCGCTTACAGAAAAGCTATTTCGTTATACAAGGGGGTATTTCTGCCCAAGCTTGCCGCCCAGCTCTGGCTTCGTCCCATTTCACTGCACTATCATGAAACATATTTGAAAACGGTCAAGGGCTTCGCGGGCCTGCTGATAAAGAACAATTTGTTTGAGGAGCTTGCCGGACTGTGCGGGAAAGCTCTTGAGATCGATATCTATGACGAACAGCTGCACTCCCTTATGGTGCTTGCGATGATACGCCTGGGAGATTATCAGGGCGCGCTGAAGCATTACGAAAGAGCCACCGACCTGCTGTACAGAAACCTGGGGGTACAGCCGTCAAGGCGGCTTCGGGAGCTGTATCTTGAGATAATGAAGGATCAAAAGAATCTGGAGGTGGATCTCAATTTCATTCAGCACGATATGCGTGAAAGGGATGAAAACGCCGGAGCGTTTATTGTTGAACCGGGCTTTTTCCGGGAGGCGTACCGGCTTGAGGTCAGAAGGGCGCCCAGGCAGGGGATAAGCGTGCATCTCGCGCTTATGACGGTTGCGACCGAAACCGGCGACGTTCCGGAGCTGGACATTTTGAACAAGACGATGGGCAGGCTGCTGGAGGTCATTACCCAGACGCTCAGGAAGGGCGACGTCGTCTCCAGATACAGCGGGGCGCAATACGTATTCCTCCTGCCAACCGCAAGCTATGAAAACGCGGAAATGGTGATGAGAAGGATACTGCGCGGCTTTGCCCGCCAGTACCCGCGAGATAAGCTGAAAATAGGCTATAAGCTGCGTCAGATCGAGCTGTCGATGTGAGTTGGTTGGAGATTTGCAATGAATACGACATTTATAAATAAAAACGCGGTGTTTCAAATTTGTGTGAACGGATTTATCAATGGGGCGATATCAGGGGAAATATATCACCGCCGCCTGAGCGAGCCTGTAAAATTCACGGATATAAATGATTTTTTATATCTGACTGAAGCCTTAATGGATAAACAGAAGTATCCGCAGGCGTTTCAAAACAAGAGAACCTTTAAGAGGGGACAGCTGCCAGCACCCGATTACCGGCTGCTGGAGGACAAGGACGGCGTTGAAATCGAGGGGTTCGCGGGAAGGCTTATGACCTTTACAATGTATGTCGTGTCAAGGCAAAATGTTAGCTGGCAGGGCTATGTCCGGTTTGCCGGTGAAGCCGGCGAAACAGTATTTCACAGCGAGCTTGATTTGATAAGGCTTATTTTGAAGCATGTCTTGACCGCCCTTGGTGCGCCATAAGGTGAACCTATCGGCGTTTACCCGGAATGAAGCTCTGTAAATTGTTGGAGAGGCGGCATACTATGGAGAAGATCAACAGCTATTTTATTGTTGAGGTTTTAAACCGGCAGAACTCCTCCCTGCAAGGAATGCTCAGCAATATGGACACCGATGAGGTGCAGCCGTACAGGAGCGTAATGGAGCTTATCCACCTTATCGACAGCGGGATAGAAGCCAAAATATCAAAAAAACCCGGAGGCGGCGGAGACCGGGATCAGGATATGGAGACCCATGGATAAAGGCTCCCGGTATACGGCGGACTTCGATGACTGCCTATAATATTGGTTTTTCGCAACATAAACGTAACCGCTTCGGAATAAGTTAGTGTATATTACTTATTGATGAGGTGGTTATTTTGTTTTCTGTTTCGCTGTATCTCCTGCTTCACAGCTTATATGTAACGCTGCGGATATCGGGAGGGGGGTCCTTTCCAAAGCCGTTGTCAGCCGAGGAGGAGAAAAAATATCTGACCCTTGCGGAAAACGGCGATGAGACGGCAAGGGATATCCTGGTTGAACGGAATTTGAGGCTTGTCGCGCATGTGATGAAAAAATATTACACAGCCTCAAAGGATCATGAGGATTTGATATCAATAGGGACGATAGGGCTTATAAAGGCGGTAAACACCTTCGATTCCTCCAAGAAAATCAAGCTTGCCACATACGCGGGCAGGTGTATAGAAAACGAGATACTGATGTATTTTCGCACCCAGAGAAAGGTCGCGGGCGAAATTATGATGTTTGACACCATTGAAAGCGACGGGGACGGGAATTCCCTTGTGCTGGGCGACACGCTCAGCGACGAAAGCGAGGAGATACTTGACCGGCTGGACAGAGAAGAGATGTATCATGCGCTTATGAGGGGCATGGATGAGCTGCTTGACGACAGGGAAAAGGACATAATTACAAAGCGCTACGGCATGGACAACAAAAAGCCGATGACCCAAAGGGAGATAGCGCTCAGGTGTGGAATATCGCGAAGCTATGTATCAAGAATCGAGAAAAAAGCGCTTGAAAAGCTGAAGAAGTGGTTCGACAACCCGTCGAATAAGCGGGTATCGTACTAGGCTGGAGGCGGAGTGGACGGATACGGCGGGAGCGGCAATTTTGCCGCTCCCGGCTGCCAGACTGTCGAAAAAGAACTGTTTTTCGCGGACGCGCGATGCGCGCCCCTACACGAACCCTTGAAAACACAGCATTTTTTGCAGGGACGACCTTTGGTCGTCCGCAATTTTCCGGCTTCTTTGACACGCTGAGACCTCCCCGCAAAACCTTCGGTTTTGTGGGGAGGTATATTATACAAACAGCAAAACTATTCCGTATATGACGGAGGAGATCATGGAATAGACGATGACGGGTCCCGCGATGGTAAACATCTTGGCGCACACGCCGGTAATTATTCCTTCGTACTTGAATTCCATCGCCGGCGCCGTGACCGCGTTTGCAAAGCCTGTTATAGGTACCAGGGTTCCGGCGCCGCCCAGCTTGGCAAGCTTATCGTACAGGTTTAACGCTGTGAGAAGGGCGCCCAGGAAAACCATTGTCACCGAGGTTGCAAGCCCCGCTTTTTCCATGTCAAGCCCATTATTTAAAAAGAGGTTCTTTATTCCCTGACCGATCGCGCATATAGCGCCGCCGATAAGGAAGGATAACAATATGTTCCGCCACAAGGGGGATTTGGGCGACTTGTCCTGCACTAACTTATTGTATTCGTTGTTTGTCAATTTCATAAGCATAACCATCCTGATATTAAAATAGAAGCTTGCTTCTTAGAATATAATACTAACCGATATTAGCATTATTTACAGTATGAGAAAAATTATTAAAATAATTTTTGCGGCGCTGCGACAGACACATGTGCAAAATTGCAATTGAATTACGCTGCTTGCTGGTATATAATAAATTTGTTTGTCTCTGCGCATTTGTCACGGCCGCGGAGGGTAAACGACGGGAGGAGGCGGAGGGTTGACTAAACTTATTGCAAAATACATTAAACCATACAGGCTGATGTTCATTCTCGGCTCGCTTTCCAAGCTGCTGGAGGCGGCGCTTGAGCTGTGCCTGCCTTTGTTGATGGCAAATATTATTGACATAGGCATTGTACGCGGCGACCGCGGCTATATATTGAGGATGGGAGCGTACCTGCTCATACTGATTGTGCTGGGTCTGGCGGCGGCGCTGTACTGCCAATACTGCGCGGCTGTATCCTCCTGTGGAACGGGTCTTAACATACGCAACGCGCTTATTGAGAGGATATCCGCCTTTTCATACGCGGAGCTTGATAAATTCGGGACCGAGACGCTGATAAACAGGACTGCGTCGGATGTGAATTATGTGCAGCAGGCGGTCGCGTTTACTGTCCGTCTGGTGTCACGCGCGCCTTTTTTGTGTATAGGCGCGGTTGTTATGTCGCTTATGATCGATGTGACGCTGACCTTGATTTTTCTTGTCACCATACCGATTTTGGGAGTAATACTGTTCTGGTTTATGAAAACCACCTCGCCGCTTTATACAAGGGTGCAAAAAAAGCTGGACCGCGCCGCGCTGATAGTGCGGGAAAATTTAGGCGGGGTACGGGTCATCCGCGCTTTTTCGCGTACGAAGAAGGAGGAGGAGCGGTTTGCGGAGGCGGCAGGGGAGCTGAGGGAGGTCAGTAATCACGCGGCAAATTTGGCGACGCTGATGAATCCGCTGACCTCGATGATAGTAAACCTGAGCGTCATAGCTATTCTGTATTTCGGGGCGTCGCGCGTCTTTGAGGGGCGGCTGACCCAGGGGAATATTCTCGCGCTTTGCACATACGCGACAAAGATACTCTACGCGTTGATTGTGGTGGCGAATTTGGTGGTCATGTTTGCCAAGGCCATAGTTTCCTCCGAGAGAATAAACGAGGTGCTGAACACCGAGCCGTCGGTAATTTTCCCGGAAGAGACGGGGGCGGACGACAGCGTATCAGGCGGTCTCCCGCATGAAAAACAAGGTGAATATTCCTTTGAATTTAACAACGTTACGTTTTCGTACAACGGCGGGGAAAACGTCCTTTCAAATATTACCTTCGCGGTAAAAAGGGGCTGGACGCTTGGGATAGTCGGAATTACGGGGAGCGGAAAGACGACCCTTTTAAATTTATTGCAGCGGTTTTACGACGTGTCCGGCGGGGAAATAAAAATCGGCGGCAGAAATATAAAGGAATATCCCGGGGACAGGCTGAGAAGGGAAATAGGAATCGTCCCGCAGACAGGCGTCCTGTTCTCGGGCAGCGTCGCGGAAAACATCAGGTGGGGCAAGGCTGACGCCGCCGACGGGGAAATAATTGACGCGCTGAAAATTGCGCAGGCATATGATTTTATTTCCGCGCTGCCCGAAGGTATAGAGGCGCAGGTCGGGGAGGGCGGCGGGAATTTTTCCGGCGGGCAGCGGCAGCGGCTGACAATAGCCAGGGCGGTGGTAAAGCGGCCGGAGATACTGATATTTGACGACAGCCTGAGCGCGCTGGACTACAAAACCGACATGCTGCTGAGAAAAAGCTTGAAGGCCTCGCTCCCCGCGTCCACCACCTCGGTCATAGTTTCGCAGCGCATAAGCTCGGTGCGAAACGCGGACAAAATAGTGGTTTTGCGGGAGGGGGAAATAAGCGGCATGGGTACGCACGAGGAATTGCTGGCCAGCTGCGGGCACTACAGGGAAATATATTCCTCCCAGTTCAGGGACGGGGAGGATGACGTTAAATGGTGAAGAGTAAAAAACAGACGGCTTTTAAAAAGCTTTTAAGGCTTATTTCAGGCAGCGGGATATTGCTCGCGGTTACCTTGCTGTGCGCCGCTGTGACGAGCATAGCCTCGGTTCTGACTACCTTATATATAGGGAAAACCATAGATATTGTCGCCGGGGAGGGGAATGTGGATTTTGGCGGCTTGGCGAAGGCGCTGATAATTCTTGCCGTGCTGTACGGTCTTTTCTCGGTGTTTCAGTGGTTTGTGTCGGTTTTGGCGAATAAGCTCGCCTACAAAACCTCCATGGACCTGAGGCTGAAGCTTTTCAGCAAGCTTGGCCGTTTGCCCGTTTCCTATTTCGATTCCCATCGTCACGGCGACATTGTAAGCCGTTTCACAAACGACGCGGACAGCGTAAGCGACGCGCTGTCGCTGACCGTTACCAGCCTTTTCCCGGGACTTGTCACCGTTTTGTCCGCGCTTATAATAATGCTCGGGCTGGACGTCGGAATCACGTTGGTGATTTTGCTCGCCACTCCCTTTTGCTTCATTGTGGCGTACCTTGTCGCCAGGTTTTCTCAAAAAACCTTTAAGCGGCAGCAGGAGGCGGTGGGCAGCCTGAGCGCGTTCGTATCCGAGATCGTAGGAAACGAAAAGGTTGTAAAGGCTTTGGGGTACGAGGAAAAAAGCGTCGGGAGATTCAAGGAGATAAACGCCGCGCTTTACAAGGCGGGAAAGACGGCGCACTTCGCCTCCGCTATCGTCAATCCGGTCACCCGCTTTGTGGATCATACGTCCTACATGCTTGTAGGCGTTATCGGGGGGATATCGGCGGCCGCGTACGGAATTTCGGCGGGAACGGTGTCAAGCTTTTTAATCTATTCGGCGCAGTTTTCAAAGCCGTTTAACGAGATGTCCTCCATCATGGGCAATATCCAAACCGCGTTTGCCGCCCTGGACCGCATATTTGAGCTGCTCGGCGAGGAGGAGGAGACGGGGGACGCCCCGGATGCTTCGGAGCTGGGCGAGGTTCGGGGGGAGATTAAATTTGACAACGTGGGCTTTTCGTACGACCCCGCCCGCCCGCTTATCGAGGGGCTGAGCCTTTTTGCCGCGCCGGGAAATGTGATTGCCATAGTCGGACCTACCGGAGCGGGAAAAACTACGATAGTAAATCTGCTTATGCGGTTTTATGAGACCGGCGGCGGGAGGATCACGGTTGACGGGACGGACATAAGGGACATAAGGCGGGACGCGCTGAGAAGCGGCTTCGGAATGGTCTTGCAGGACACGTGGCTTTTCGACGGAACCGTGCGGGAAAACATCATGTACGGAAACCCCGGGGCGAGCGAGCGGGAGCTGCTGACCGCCTGCGAAAACGCGCAGGCGCATTCATTTATAAAGAATTTGCCGGACGGGTACGACGCTGTAATAACAGGCGGGGGAGAAAATTTGTCTAATGGGCAAAAGCAGCTCATCACCATAGCGCGGGTCATGCTCGCAAACCCGCGTATGCTTATTCTTGACGAGGCGACAAGCTCCATAGACACCCTGACCGAGATATGGGTTCAGCGCGCGTTTGGGAAGCTGATGGAGGGGCGGACGAGCTTTATTATTGCGCACAGGCTTTCGACGGTCGTGTCCGCGGACCTGATTTTGGTGCTGGAGGGGGGCAGGATTGTGGAGACGGGGACGCACAGGGAACTGCTTCGGGCTAAGGGCTTCTACTCCGAAATTTACCGCAGCCAGTTTGAACAGCTTTGACAATGTATATCGTTGTACGGGAGAAATAGTAGCTAAATTATTTCTGAACGGAAATTGATTCTCTTATGAATATCCACATTGAGATATCGGGAGTCAGGGTGTATAATAAACCTATCCAAAATTCACAAAGTGAATTTTGGATAGGTTTATTAAGAAGAAGCGGCGTATCCGCAACGGAGGTCAATTTGTCTGAAAATTATGTCGCCTTTACCGACGTCGTCCGGGAATATCACAGCGGGCACGTCGCCGTGCGCGCCGCCGACGGTATAACCTTTTCCCTGGAAAAGGGAAAATTCAGCATTATCGTCGGACCGTCCGGCGCGGGGAAAACCACTGTGCTGAATATGCTGGGAGGTATGGAAACCGTAACCTCCGGCCAGGTCACTGTGGACGGCCGGGATATAACCCGCCTGTCCGGCCGGGATATCTGTACATACCGGCGTGACGATGTGGGCTTTGTATTTCAGTTTTACAACCTGATACAGAACCTTACCGCGCTTGAAAATGTGGAGCTGGCTTCACAGATCCGCAAAAATGCGCTGGACCCGCGGCTGATTTTGAATGAGGTGGGTCTGGGGCACAGGATAGACAATTTTCCGGCACAGCTTTCCGGAGGGGAGCAGCAGCGGGTGGCGATTGCGCGCGCGCTGACAAAGGATCCGAAGCTGCTGCTGTGCGACGAACCTACCGGAGCGCTCGACTACCAGACGGGCAAGAGCATACTCCAGCTTTTGCAGGACACCTGCCGGATAAAGGGAGTTACCGTGGTGGTAATTACCCACAATATGGCTATTGCGCCGATGGCGGACAGGGTGGTGAAAATAAAAAGCGGCAAGGTGGAAGCCGTGACCGACAACCCCGCTCCCAAGCCGATATCCGAGATCGAGTGGTAGCGATCCGCAAGCGCGGCGTTAAACTGCGCGCGAAAGGCAAAGCTTATTTGGAGGAGCAATAAATAGTGAGTGCATTCTGGAAGGATATTTTTCGCGAAATACGTAACACCATGGGGCGGTATATTTCGCTGGTCATTATCACGGCGCTGGGCGCCGCGTCGGTCGTCGGGATACAGGCGGCGTCCATTGACATGCGTGACACGGCGGATAAGCTGTATAAGGAGAGCGGACTGTACGATTTGCAGCTGAAGTCCGCCATGGGCTTTGACGACGGGGATATAGCCGCGCTGCGCGGTACGGCCGGTGTGGCGGAGGTCATGCCGACATATACATATGACGTGTTTATATATTTGGAGGGCGAAGTCCTCGCGGCGCGCACATACGCGCTGCCGGACAGCCTCAACGCCATCCGCGTTTTGGAGGGGCGGCTGCCTGAAAACGCCGCCGAATGTGCCGTCGAGAGCTCGGTTCTGCGTGCGGGAGGGTATACGCTCGGCGACAGCGTCACGCTGGGTCTGGACGATATGGGCGACTACTATGACATGCTCGCGGGAGATACGTTTACCATCGTGGGAACGGTGTCGTCGCCGCTGTATATTTCGGGGCACGAGCGCGGGAACACCACCTTGGGCGACGGTTCGCTTAACTTTTACCTCTATCTGCACCCGGATGCGTATGTCGTCGATGTTTACACCGACGCGTACATACTGATGGACGGCTCGCGGGAAATGGATAACCTTACGGAGGCTTATTACGCCGCCGCCGACGGGTGGAAGCGTCAAATCAAGCTTACCGGGGATACGCGCATCAAGGACCGGCAGGACGAGCTGGCCGACGCGCAGGCCGATATCGACGACGGCTGGGCGGAATATTACGACGGCGTAAGGGAGCTGGAGGAAAAGACCGCCGAAGGGCGGAGGGAGCTGGAGGACGCCAAAATAAAGCTGGACGACGCCCGGGAGGCTCTTGCGGACGGGAAGAAAACCCTTGACGCAAAAATCGCGGCCGGCAAACGTGAGCTTGCCGCGAAGGAGGCGGAGCTGAGGGACGGCGAGACCGAGCTTGACGTTCGATATTCCGAGCTTGAGAACGGTCAGGCGGAGCTGGACGCGGCACGGGGGCTGCTGGAGGAAAGGCTGGCGGAGCTGGAGAGCAAGGGACCGCAGGGGATTTCGCCGGAGCTGGACGGGTACTATGAGCAGGTCGATGAATCGCTGCGGCTTCTCGCCGCCAAGCAGGCGGAGCTGGACTACGCCCGTACCGCCCTTGATTCCGCGCGGGCGGAATTGGAGGACGGCGCGGGGCAAATCAGCGCCGCGCGGGAGACGCTTGAGAAGGAGCGGGTTCGGGCGCAGGCGGAGATAAACGACGGCTGGGCGGAATATTATAAAGGGCTGGGCGAGTACGACGACGGCGTTCAGACATTGGATAAAGAGGAAGCCGACGCGGCGGCGAAGCTGAACGACGCCAGGCTTGAGCTTGAGGACGCGCAGGAGAAGCTGGACAGCGCGCCCGAGCCGGAGTGGTTCTACTTTACCCGCAAGGACGGCGTGGCCTTCGATTCCTACTATCAGGATACGCTGAGGCTTCAAAAAATCGGATATGTCTTTCCGATGGTGTTTTTCCTCGTGGCGGTGATGGTGTCGCTGACCTCCATGTCCCGCATGGTCGAGGAGCACAGGACGCAGATCGGCGTTTACAAGGCTCTGGGCTACCGCCCGGCGGCGATTATGGCGAAATATTTCATCTATGCGTTCAGCGCAAGCCTTGCCGGAGGAGCGCTGGGCATACTTGTGGGCAGTTGGCTGTTCCCGGTTGTTATCTCCGACGCATACGGGTATCTCTACAGTATGCCGCCGGTTGAAACGCCGGTGCCGTTCTTTATCGGGATGCTGGCCCTGGTTATAGGGGTGGTATCCGTCGTGCTGGTGACGCTGACGGCGTGCGCCGGTTCGATGAAGGGCTCTCCGGCTCTGCTTATGCGCCCCAAGCCGCCGTCCGCGGGCAAGCGTATATTTCTGGAAAGGATCGGGTTTGTATGGAGCCGGTTCAGCTTTATCGGCAAGGTCACAGCCCGAAACATATTCCGGTATAAAAAGCGCTTCTTTATGACGCTGTTTGGTATTTTGGGCTGCTCCGCGCTGCTTCTCACCGCGTTCGGGCTGCGTGACAGCATACAGGGAGTATCCGAGCTTCAATACGGCAGCATTGTAAAATATGACGCGCGGGCATACCTCAAGGACATAACCACAGAGAGGCAGCGCGCGGGTCTGGGCGCGGCGCTTCCCGACGACTATCTCTTCATCCGCGAAGAAGCGGTGGACGCCGCGGGTGACGAGGGCGGATTGTCCGCGTCGCTGATAGTGCCCGAGGTCCGCGAGGACTTGATCAGGTTTATAAACCTGTACTCCCCCGAAACGGGCGAGAGCGTGCCTCTGCCGCCGGACGGGGTTTTGGTCACCGAAAAGCTCGCGCGGGTGATGGGGGTGTCGGTCGGGGACAGCTTTGACATGACGGCGGGAAACGGCGGGACGCACACGGTCAGGGTGGCGGGCATTGTGGAAAACTACGTGATGCACTATATCTACATGTCCGGGGAGGTATATTCCGAGCTCAACGGCGGGCGGGCGTACCCAAACAGTGTTTTGGCGTTCACCGGAAATGAGCGGGAGTTTGCCCGGGAAATGCTTGAAAACAAAAATGTCAGGGCGGTCATAGGCACGGCGGAGCTTTTGTCCAGGCTCAGCAAATCGACAGACGCCATAGGCATAGTCACAATCGTGCTGATAGCGCTTGCGTGTATGCTTGCGCTGGTGGTACTGTTCAACCTGACCAACATCAATATTTCAGAGCGCATACGCGAGCTGGCGACCATCAAGGTGCTGGGGTTCTATAACACTGAGCTTGCGATGTATGTGTACAGGGAAAACGGGGCGGTCACCTTTATGGGAATCGCGCTGGGACTTGTCGGGGGAATTTTCCTTCACAGGTTTGTGCTTGCCTCGGTGGAGATAGACCTGCTGAAATTCCCGCTGATAATCAATTTTCCAAGCTACATATACGCGGTGGCGCTGTCCCTTGCGTTCGCGGTGTTTGTCAACCTGGTGATGAACTATAAGCTGGCGCGGATAGATATGGTCGAGTCGCTGAAAAATGTGGAGTAGCATGTAATAATCCCCCTGAGAGAACGCGGCGCGTTCTCTCAGGGGGATTGACGTTACCTCAAGCCTTCGCCTGCGGCGAATTTTCGTTTATCTGCATGAGCTCAATGCGGTTGCCGTCGGGGTCCGCCACCCACGCCTGCATGTTCAAATCAATGCCTTGAACAGGCTCTGAGGTCAGGGGATAGCCCTTGCTTTTTATGGACTCACAGGCTTCATGGATATCAAACACCTCGAGGCACAGATGGGTGTAGGATGCACTATTCGCCTGCTCGACCGTTTCCTCCGGTCCGGTGTAGAAAAGCTCGATGAACTGCCCGCCGCAGACCTTGAGATAGATTATCCAGGGCTTATCGCCGTGGCTGAGGTCGAAAACCCGGGACAAGCCCAGCACGTTGCAGTAAAAGTCCAGCGATTTTTCCATGTCGGAGCACCTGTACGCGGTATGCGCGATTGATTTGATTATCATATAAACCACCATTTCTCAGGCGGTAAGAATAGTTATAGGTTGTGCGCACTTACCATCCACCGCCTGAGAAATGATAAGTGGTTTATTAATTTAATTTTTGGCAAGCGTAAATTTATTTACACTTGCCACCTTTCACGGCGCTGAGCGCCTAATAATATCATTTTTAAATATAGCACCATTTTTGCGGTTATTCAACCGTCCGGGCAATTATATGGCAATATTTTTTATATGGCAATATTTCATAAAAAAACTATTGTATAAGGCATATATTTGCTGTATAATGGACGAGTAATTGCCGTTCGATAACGTATAACTAAATCAGGGGAGGAACCACAATGGCGAAATCCGAAAATATAAGGAACATATGTTTAATGGGACACGGCGGAGAAGGCAAAACGAGCCTTGTCGAAAGTATGCTGTACTTAACCAAGGGCACCGACCGTCTGGGAAAAATTTCAGACGGGACCACAGTCTGCGATTTTGACCCGGAGGAGATAAAGAGACAGATAAGCATTGCGGCAACTCCGGTACCGGTCTATTTCGGCGACTGCAAGATAAACGCGATGGACACGCCGGGATACTTTGACTTTGAGGGGGAGGTATTGCAATGCCTGCGCGTAGCCGACTGCGGAATTGTTGTGCTCAGCGCGAAGAGCGGAGTTGACGTCGGAACCGAAAAGGCGGTAAAAAGGCTTGAGGACAACGGTATCCCCAAGATGTACTATATATCAAAGATAGACGAGGAAAACGCGGACTTCAACAAGTCCCTTGAGGAGATACGGGGGAAATTCGGAGTTTCCGCCTGCCCGGTCGCAATGCCCGCCGTCGTCGACGGGAAAATAACCGGCATAATCGACGTCGTCCGGAAGAAGGCGTTTAAAATGAACGGCGGCGTCAGGGAGGAGATGCCTGTGCCGGACTCGCTGCAGGGTACGCTGGGCGACATGTTTTCGGTGCTGTCTGAAAGCGTTGCCGAGACCTCGGAGGAGCTCATGGAAAAATTCTTCGACGGGGAAGAATTTTCAACCGAAGAGCTGATAACCGGCATCCGCGAAGGCGTGCGCACCGGCTCTGTCGCGCCGGTGTTCTGCGGCAGCGCAGTGAGCGGGATAGGGACATATGCGCTCATCGAAGGGATATGCAGCTTTGCGCCGTCGCCGCTGGAGGGACGGGGGGAAGCCGGGAAGCCCATCGACCCGAACGGAAAAGCGGCGGCGATAGTGTTTAAGACCGTTTCCGACCAATATGGAAAATTTTCATTCTTTAAGGTCGTGTCCGGAACCGTCAAAACAGATATGACGCTGGATAACCCGCGCGCCGAAAACAAGGAAAAGCTCGGGCATCTCTACAGTGTAAAGGGCAAGAAAAACACCGAAATAAACGAGGTGGTCTGCGGCGATATCGGCGCGGTATCGAAGCTTTCGTATACAAAGACCGGGGATACGCTCAGGGAGCCGGGCAACAATATTGAGCTTGAGGGGATCGAATTCCCCGAGCCCTGCTACTCGATGGCAATAATGCCGCTGGTCAAGGGCGGGGAGGAGAAAATCGCGTCGGGGCTGAGCAGGCTTTCCGAGGAGGATCCAACCTTTGCGGTGGAGCAGAACGCCGAGACCAAGCAGATGGTGCTCAGCGGGTTGGGCGATATCCACATCGACGTGCTTCGTTCCAAGCTTAAAGGCAAATTCGGCGCCGACACCAAGGTTGAGGAGCCGAGGGTTCCCTACCGCGAAAAGATAAAGAAAAAGGTCAAGGTGGAGGGCAAGCACAAGAAGCAGTCCGGCGGACACGGTCAGTACGGTCACGTGTGGATCGAGTTTGAGCCGGCGGAGGAGAGCAGCGACCTCATATTTGAAGAAAAGATATTCGGCGGGTCCGTGCCTAAAAACTTCCATCCCGCCGTTGAAAAGGGGCTTCGCGACTGCATAAAGCACGGCGTACTGGCCGGCTACCCGGTAGTCGGACTTAAGGCGACGCTGGTGGACGGCTCGTATCACGACGTCGACTCATCTGAAATGGCGTTTAAAATGGCGGCCTCCATCGCCTACAAGAACGGTCTGACTCAGGCGAATCCCGTGCTGATGGAGCCTGTCGGGCTGCTCAAGGTTAAGATACCGGACAGCTATATGGGAGATATAATCGGCGATCTGAACAAGCGGCGCGGCCGTGTAATGGGGATGAACCCCGCGGGACAGGGCGAACAGATTGTCGAGGCCGAGGCGCCTATGGCCGAAATGGCGTCCTACGCTATAGATATGCGCTCGATGACACAGGGACGGGGATCGTTTACACTCACGTTTGAAAGGTACGAGGAGGCTCCCGCGGGCGTGCAGCAGAAGGTTATAGAGGAGACGAAGCATCTCGAAAGTGAAGAATAATTATTTTTTGCGGGAGGACGGTCTAAACGGCTGTCCTCCGGCATACGTTTTAATGCGATAATTTTTTGGTTTTGTCTGTTTTTGATTTGTTAATACTTTCTTAAAGAAATAGTCAGGTTGTACAAAACAGATTAAACTTATTTGTTGATTATAGGGATATACTCGAGACTAGAATTGTGATATAGTACCTATATGCTTTTTGGCGATTAATTTGGAGGTAAAATAAATGTCAAGTGTAACCCTTAAGAGCGTATACAAAAAATACTCCGGCGGAGTTGTGGCGGTCTCCGACTTCAATCTGGATGTCGAGGACAAGGAATTTATCATCCTTGTCGGTCCGTCCGGATGCGGCAAGTCGACGACTCTTCGTATGATAGCGGGTCTGGAAGAAATTTCCGACGGGGACTTATACATAGATGGGAAGCGGTGCAACGATATCCCGCCTAAAGAGAGAGATATCGCGATGGTTTTCCAGAACTACGCCCTCTACCCGCATATGACGGTATTCGAAAACATGGCCTTCGGTCTCAAGCTTCGCCGCATACCAAAGGATGAGATCAAGCGCCGGGTTGACGAAGCGGCGCGTATACTCGAAATTGAGCATCTTCTCGACCGTAAGCCGGCGGCGTTGTCCGGCGGTCAGCGCCAGCGTGTTGCGCTGGGTCGCGCCATAGTCCGCAGCCCAAAGGTATTCCTTCTTGACGAGCCCCTTTCCAACCTTGACGCCAAGCTGCGCGCGCAGATGCGTACGGAGCTTACAAAGCTGCACAACAGACTCGCGACGACCTTTATATATGTTACCCATGACCAGACTGAGGCTATGACGATGGGTACGCGTATCGTTGTCATGAAGGACGGATTTATCCAGCAGATATCCTCCCCGCAGAATCTGTACGAATATCCGTCAAATCTTTTCGTCGCCACATTTATCGGTTCGCCGCAGATGAACACCATAGAAGCCACTCTTATCGACGAAGGCGGAGTTACTTACGCCAAGTTCGGAGATTCAAAGGTAGCTCTTCCCGAGAACAAGGGACGTAAGCCGGAGGTTATGGCGTACATCGGAAAAGAAGTTATTTTGGGCATCCGTCCCGAAATAATACATGATGAAGAGGTCTATCTCACACAGTTCCCGAATGACCTTGTAAATGCTGACGTTGAAGTTGTTGAGCTTATGGGCAACGAAACCTTCCTGTATCTCGTTTGCGAGGGCAGGCAGTTTACAGCCCGTGTTTCAAACCGTTCGACAGCCAAATCGGGCGACAAGATAAAGGTTGCATTTGACCCCAACAAGATACACATATTTGACAAGGATACTGAGAAGACTATCACCAACTAGAGTGTATATTGCGTAAATTTGCAGGTTCAGTTGCAATGCCTGTATAGCTGACGAGGGCGTATGGAATTTCCGTACGCCCTTTAGTTCGTATAGCATACATTTGTTTTCAAAATTATGGCGCCTTATTCATTGAAACAAAAAAATCTGCTGAAAAATCGATTATTATGTAAAGTTATGCTTGAAAAATAGAAAAAAAAAAGTTATTATATATAATAGCATGAATTTGTATACCCACTTTGTGGGCAAATGGAGGTTTATATGTCAAGCAGAATGTTTCAGGGACTGGTTCTTCAAATGAAGGAAGCGACTGACAGAACCATTGGAGTCATTGATACCGGGGGAAGTATTATCGCGTGCAGCGAGCTGGGGCTTATGGGAAACAAGCGGGAAATTGCCGCGGGTATGATCCATTCCCAGACCGACGGCGCTTCGGTAATCGATGGGAACACCTACAAGGCTCTTCCGACTATGGGCGGGGTTTTCGATTTTGCCGTATTTGTCAGCGGCGACGACGACGAGGCCGCGAGTATGTGTATAATGGCTGCGATATGCCTCAACGGGGCAAAGCAGTCACATGACGAAAAACACGACAAGTCCACCTTCATAAAAAATATTATCCTTGACAACATTCTTCCCGGAGATATATATATCCGCTCAAGGGAGCTGCACTTCATCAACGATTCGCCGCACGCCGTCATACTCATACGGCAGGAGGAGCGGACCGACCTCGCGGTAATGGATGTGCTCCAGAACCTGTTCCCCGACCATCAGCAGGACTTTGTTATCAGCGTGAGCGAAACCGACATCGCCCTTGTAAAGGAGGTCAAGAAATCGGTTGAGCTTAAAGAGATTCTCCATATGGCAAAGACCATCGAGGAAACCATCAACACCGAGCTCTATATCAGGACCGTTATTGGGGTTGGAACGATTGCGGGGCATCTCCGCGACCTTGCCGACTCATTTAAGGCTGCCCAGGTGGCAATAGAAGTGGGCAAGGTCTTTGACACCGAAAAGGCTATAATCGCGTACGAAAATCTGGGGATAGGGCGGCTGATATATCAGCTTCCGACGACGCTGTGCGAAATGTACCTGTCCGAGGTATTCAAAAAGAACACCATCGACAGCCTCGACTCCGAGACTATCTTCACCATCAACAAGTTCTTTGAAAACAACCTCAACGTTTCCGAGACCTCGAGAAAGCTGTTTGTCCACAGAAACACGCTTGTTTACCGCCTTGAGAAAATCAAGAAGCTCACCGGGCTTGATCTCAGGGAATTCGACCATGCCATCATATTTAAGGTTGCCCTCATGGTTCGGAAATATTTAGCCAGCAGGGAGAACAAATATTAATGGTTCGCTTTGCAAACATCTACAAATCATACGACAACGGCACAAAGGCGCTTAAAGGCATAGACATACGGATAGACGACGGTGAGTTTGTGTTTTTGGTCGGCCCGTCCGGCTCCGGAAAATCCACCGTCGTAAAGCTGATTACGGCGGAGGAGCAGCTCACCGACGGCAAGCTGCTTGTAAACGGATTCAACCTCCTGAATATAAGGGAGTCACAGATACCGAAGCTTAGAAGGACGCTTGGGGTCGTATTTCAGGACTTCAGGCTTATTGACAACAAAAACGTGTATGAAAACGTCGCGTTCGCGATGAGGGTAATAGGTGCAAGCCCAAAGAAGATCGCGGAAAGGGTTCCTGTTATACTGGAGCTTGTCGGACTTGCCCACAAAGCGAAAAGCCGCCCCGGCGAGCTCTCCGGCGGAGAGAAGCAGAGGGTTTCAATTGCGCGGGCGCTTATAAATAATCCCAGGGTCATTATCGCGGACGAGCCGACGGGGAATCTCGACCCGCTCAGGTCACAGGAAATTATGCAGCTGCTTGAAAAAATAAACCAGCTGGGCACCACAATAATCGCGGTAACGCATGAGCGCGACATAGTAAACTCCTTTGAAAAGCGGGTCATCGCGCTGGACGGAGGGAAAATTGTCAGCGACAGGACAGGCGGATACTATCAGGTATAAACCTGTCAGCGTGTCAAAAAAGCCGGAAAATTGCGGACGGCGGACGACCAAAGGCCGTCCCTGCAAAAACGCAGTGCGCGTCCGTGAAAAATGGTTCTTTTTCGACAGGCGTGAGGAAGAAGAGAACGAGAGCTTTGCCAGATGTATGCCGGTCGCGCAGGCAAAGCCATAACATATTTAAGGAACAAGGGAGTGTTGGATAATTCGGCGTACGTGAGGTTATGAAACACTCCGGGTATTTTCAATAATCAATTACCGGCGGAATGGAACTTTATAGTGAAGGGTTACAATTTTTTATATTTTTTACGTGAAGGGATAAAGGGAATACTACAGCACGGCTTTACAAGCTTTGCCGCTGTCGGAGCGATAGTGGCGTGCCTTATTATAATGGGGAGCTTCGCGCTTTTGTCGTTTAACGTCAACGAGGTCATACAGAAGGTGGAGGACGACAACCAAATCCTGGTATTTATCGACGATTCCCTGTCGGAAAACGAGGCGCTGGCGGTGGGTACAAAAATTTACGCCGTCGAAAATGTAAAAACGGCGCAGTTTACTTCGCGGGACGAGGCGTTTGCCCAGTACCACGAAAGTCTCGGCGACGACGGCTACCTGCTGGACGGGCTGGAAAGCGAGGATATCCTCCGGCACAGGTACCGTATCTACGTTGAGGATATAAATCTGATGGAGCAGACCTGCGCGGAACTGAAGAAGATAAGCGGGATAGACAAGGTCAGCGCGAGCTTTGAGATTTCCGAGGGGATAATTACGCTTAAAAATACGGTTAACATAATCACATATATTTTAGCCGCCGTCCTGGCTGCCGTGTCGGTTTTTATTATCTCCAACACCGTAAAGCTGGCTACGTTTGACCGGCGGGAGGAGATCGCGATAATGAAAATGGTCGGAGCCACCAACTCGTTTATCCGCTGGCCGTTTGTGTTTGAGGGCTTCCTTCTCGGGCTTATAGGCGGGCTTATAGCTTTTTTTGGTCAGTGGGGCATATACAACTTTGCGGCGGAGAATATTCCCGCGCTCACTCAGATGGGGGCGCTTGTCAGCTTTTATGACATATCGGCTATGCTGTTGCTGGTGTTTATGGGGGTGGGCTTCCTTGTCGGCATCGGCGGAAGCGTCACTACGATAAGAAAATTTATGAGGGTTTAAGAATTCACTTTTTATAAGTGGAGCAATAATTGATTATACCCCGCAAAAGCGAAAGGATGATGAGATGTTGAGAAAGCACTCCAAAAAAATTACAGCCGCGCTGGCGCTGTTTTTGGCGGCGCTTATGCTGCTGTCCGTAATAGTTACTATTGTGGGAACCGCCGGGGCTGTGAGTCAGGCTGAGCTCGACGCGCTTAAAAAGAAGGCGTCAAGCTTAAAAAATGAAAAGAGCGCCATAACAAGTGAGCTCAATCAGCTTCAAAAGGAGAAAAATAACGCCATAAGTCAGAAAAAGGCGCTTGACCAGCAGATTTCCGTCATCGAATCGCAGATCGAAAACGCCACCCAGCTTATTGCTGCGTTTGACGAACAGATAGCGGTGAAGGAGAGTGAAATTGCCGCGGCCGAGGCTGAGGAAGCCGCCGAGTACGCGCTGTTCAAGCAGCGGGTCCGCGCGATGGAGGAGAACCGCTCCGCTTCGTACTGGGGAGTGCTGCTCAAGGCGGAGAGCTTTTCCGACCTGCTCAGCAGGACGTCGGTTATCAACGATATCATCGAATATGACAAGCAGCTGATGGCGAAGCTTGGGAAAATACGCGAAGAGATAGTTACAGCAAAAACCGAGCTTGAGCAGGACAGGACCGAGCACGCCGCGATAAAGGCGGAGCTTGAGGGGCAAAAGCTTGAGGCTGAACAGAGGTATGAGGAGCAGGCCAATTTCATAACCGAGCTTGAGGCGGATGAGGCGGAGTACAAGGCTGCCCTGGAAGCCGCGCAGAAGGCGGAAAGGGAAGCCGAAGCCGAAGTCAACAAGATGATAAAGGAGCTGGCAAAGCTCTCCGTCTATGTGGGCGGCGAATGGGGCTGGCCGCTTCCGGGATACTACACCGTCACCTCCGAGTTCAATCCAAACAGATACCATCCGGTGCTCAAGAAATACACCGCGCACACCGGCACGGATATAGCAGCGCCCAAGGGCACGACGATAGTCGCCTCGAACAGCGGAAACGTTATAATCGCGGGGTGGAACAACGGCTATGGGAACTATGTCGTTATCGATCACGGCGGCGGATATACCACATTATACGGACATATGTCGCAGATACTTACAAAAAAGGGCGCGGATGTTAAAAAGGGTGAGAAGATCGGACTTGTCGGGTCTACTGGGTATTCGACCGGACCGCACCTGCACTTTGGAATAAGTAAAAACGGAACATACATCAATCCCATGCAATTTTTTAAGAAGTCATAGAACGCTTTGCAATTAACGATAAATATTTATTTGATTATTAGCTATAATAGACTTGATATTTATTTAAGACCGTATTATAATCGACTAAACTTAATATGCCGATTATATTTAGTATTTAGTATAATAGCCGCAAAGCGGCTATTATACCGCGATTAAATAAATATACCACTGCGGCGTAAACGCCTATGGTATAATGTCCACAGGTGGACATTATACGCCAATCAAACAAATATACCACTGCGGCGCTCCGCGCCTGTGGTATAATGTCCACAAGTGGACATTATACGCCGATTAAATAAATATACCATTACGGCGTAAACGCCTATGGTATAATGTGCCTCGGGGTACTTGACTGCCCCGGGGCTTATTATACAAAACAGCGTATTATAAGCGAAAGGCTTGATGTGATGAAGAAAAGATTTAACATAGCGACTATCGCGGGTATTATGATATTGGTGGCGGCGCTGACCTTTACGATTACCTTCCTCTCTGTTGAAAATATTTTTGCCGCCCAGCTTTCGAGTGAAAAGGATAAGAGCGCTTATCTCCAGAAGCTGGCCGATATACACGATATAATAACAAATTACTATGTCGGGGAATATGATGATGAGGCTTTGGCGGACGGCGCCGCTGACGGTATGGTTGCCGCTACGGGGGACAGGTGGTCCTTTTATATGAGCGCCAAGAATTACGCCGATTATCAGCTGAGCATGAGAAACGAGCAGATAGGCATCGGAGTGACCGTTGTATACGACGAGGAGGGCGGCGCGCTCACAGTGGCAAAGGTCAACGCCGGCTCGCCCGCCGAAACCGCGGGGCTTAAAAAATACGACAAAATTTTGTCGGTGGACGGAGAGCTTGTAAAGGATATCGGTTATCAGGCTACAGTGATGAAGGTTCGGGGCGAAGAGGACACCGAGGTGACGCTGGGGGTTATTTCGCGGGGTGAGGACACGCCGAGAAACGTAAATGTCATGAGGAAATCCTATCTCATAAACGCGGTGACCTCCGAGATACTTGAGGGCAATGTCGGTTATGTAAAAATTGATAACTTTGACAGCCGTGTCGACATCAATTTTACCGACGCTGTGGCAAAATTACTCGAAGCGGGCGTTGAGGGCTTTGTATTTGACGTCAGGGACAACCCGGGCGGGATGAAGGACGTCATGGTGTCCATGCTCGATCTGCTGTGCCCGCAGGGGGTTCTCTTTACAATGCGGGATAAGCACGGAAACGCAAGCGTGGATCACTCGGACGAAAATGAGATCGACCTGCCCATGACGGTCATTATAAACTCAAACTCCTACAGCGCGGCGGAGTTCTTTGCGGCGGCGTTGCAGGAGTACGGAAAGGCGTCGGTTATCGGCACGGCGACGACCGGAAAGGGGTACTCCCAGGTGACAAAGCCGCTGTCCGACGGCAGCGCCATCAACATATCCACAAACGAGTATTTTACCCCGAACGGAGTGAGCCTGATAGGCACGGGAGTTACGCCGGACTATGAGGTGAAGCTGAATTTTGAAGGGAATTACCTGATGCTCGAGCACAGCGAGGACAATCAGCTGCAAAAGGCGATCGAGGTGTTGAAAACGGAGATAATAACCTACGAGGCCAAACGCGCCGAGGGATAAACCAAATTGCTGTTTAACCGCCGGGGCATAATCCGAATATATATTGCGTCACCTGAATATATTTGCACATAGAAGCCGGAGGCAAAAATATACACGGGGGAAAATATACGGATGTTTGCGATTATAGACGCCATTGCTTTGCCGCGAAACAGGTTTAAGCGGTTTTTCGGGCGGTTTGACAGGAGCCTTGGGGTGAGCGCCGAAGAAATTCCGGACTTTAAGGTCAGCGCGCTGTCGGTGAATATAGCCGGGTTCTCCGACGAGAAGGAGAGGCTCACCGAGAAGAGGTATATCGCCGCGGCGGAGCTTATTTTGGGGAGTGGGATAACCGAGGTGATATACCCGGAGGGTCTCGCTCACAGCCGCATATTTCACGAGAGCGGTCTGCGTCTGCCGGACAGGAAAAAGCTTCTTACGGGAGCGGCGGGGCTTATAGCGGAGAAGTGCCTGGAGGAGACGAAGGGCGGCGCCGTCTCCATCTTTGCAACCCGGGCGTCCTCCGATTTGGACAGGGCGGTCAGATATTTGGCGCCAAGGGTGGGGAAGCTGTCGATATGCCTGAGAAGCGGGGGAGAGGGCTACTGCGAATCGCTGCGCTTTGACTATGGGCTGTCGGTGAACATGACCGCGGAGGTCGCGTGTACGGCTGATTTCTATATAATTTATCAGCCGCCCGCCGCCGAGCTTAAGGTGACGAAAAGACCGCGCGCGCTTGTGCTCTGCGAGGAATACACGAACGAAGGCCTGACGGCGGTGGAGGATGTGCTGGTGGATACCGCGGACCCCTACGAGAAATTCAACGGGTACGACAGGCAGACGCTGCTGACGGCGCTGTACGGGGCGGGCGCGATAAAAAATGAAGATATCCGGGTAGAAGAGATTATCTATTGCCCCCCAACTAAACCTTGCGTTTAGCCCGGCATGGATTAGTTGGGGGAGCAGTAAATAAATAGACGCACATTCATTGTAATTTTGTATTGAGCGGTTAACGCTATTGACTTTTTGCATAACAGTAATTATAATTATATCTTAATAATTGGTGCAATAGCGTGGCAGCCTCCCTAAAGAAAGGAAACGGATTATGTTACAGACAGAAAAGGTTCACAAGCTTACAAGAGAGAGATATAAGGAATATGAACAGGAGCTTCATTACTCAAAAACAGTTCGTGAGAGGGAAGTCGCGGAGCAGATAAAGGAAGCGCGCTCCTTTGGAGACCTCTCTGAGAACAGCGAATATGACGAGGCCAAGAACGAACAGGGAAAGCTTTATTCCCGTATCGCGGAAATTGAGGACATATTGGCTCACGCGATCATTATCGACGAGAGCACCATGCAAAAGGATGTTGTCGACATAGGCTGTACCGTCAGGCTCTACGACCAGAAAAATGAGAGGGAGCTTAAATACAGGCTTGTCGGCTCCAAGGAGGCGAATCCCTCCGACAACCGCATTTCTGACGAATCCCCTCTGGGTATGGCGCTTGTGGGCGCGAGGGAGGGCGAGGTAGTTTCCTTTGAAGCGCCGGTCGGTGTGATGAGCTTTAAGGTACTTGAAATAAGCAGATAGAGACAGGGGGCGTTTTTGGCGATACGCCGAAAATGCCTTTTTGTACCAATTTGCGGAGAGTTTCAGGTATATTGCCCTTTAAAATTCGCAAATTGGTTAGGAGTTTGAGTTTATTTTGAATAAACGGATTGAGAGGATATAATGTTATGCCGCAGGACAACGTAGTAAATCCGGAGACGGTAAACCCGGAGACAGACCGCGGGCAGACGGCGGAGGAGCTGTCCGAGCTGCTTCAAATACGCAGGGACAAGCTTCGGGAGCTTCAGGAGATAGGGCTCGACCCGTTTGACCGGACTATATTTGACCAGACCCACCTCTCGGCGGATATCAAGGGCGGCTACGACCGGCTTGAGGGGAAGACCGTCAAAATAAGCGGGCGGCTCATGTCGAAGCGCGGCATGGGAAAGGCGTCCTTCTGCGACCTTGCGGACAGGGCGGGGAATATACAGGTCTATGTGAGGGCGGACGGGATAGGCGCGGAGGAATATGCCCGCTTCAAAAAATACGACATAGCGGACATAGTGGGTGTGACCGGCGAGGTATTTAAGACCAAGACCGGCGAGGTTTCGGTAAAGGCGGACGAGGTCGTCCTTCTGTCAAAGTCGCTCAGACCGCTTCCGGAAAAGTTTCACGGGCTAAAGGATACGGACCTCCGCTACCGTCAGCGCTATCTGGATTTGATAATGAACGCGGAGGTGCGCGAGACCTTCTATAAGAGGGCGAAAATAATCGAGATAGTAAGAAGGGAGCTGATGGTCAGAGGATTTATGGAGGTGGAGACCCCGGTGCTCCACAATCACGCCACAAACGCCGCCGCGCGCCCCTTCCGCACCCACCACAACACCCTCGACATAGACATGGTTTTGCGGGTCGAGCTGGAGCTATACCTAAAGAGGCTTATTATCGGCGGGTTTGAGAGAGTGTTTGAAATAGGGCGCATATTCAGAAACGAGGGGATGTCCGTAAAGCACAACCCCGAGTTTACTATGATTGAGATGTACCAGGCGTACACCGACTACAACGGTATGATGGAGCTGTGTGAAGCTCTGTACGCCGCTGTGGCGGCGGAGCTGTGCGAGGACGGAAGGCTTGTCTATCAGGGGACGGAGATTGACCTCGGCACCCCGTGGAAGCGGATGACGATGATAGGCTCGATAAGGGAATTTTCCGGCGTGGATTTCGACGCGGTCGGGACGGACGAGGCGGCGAAGGCGCTGGCGGATGAGCATGAAATACACTACGAGGATGAGCACAGGCGGGGAGATATAATCAATCTGTTCTTTGAGCGGTATGTGGAGGACAAGCTCATACAGCCGACCTTTATCACGGATTATCCGATCGAGATATCCCCGCTCGCGAAAAAGACGGAGTATGACGGAAGATTGACCCAGCGCTTCGAAGCGTTCATCTTCGGACGGGAGATGGGCAACGCCTTCACAGAGCTGAACGACCCGGTGGATCAGCGGGAGAGATTCGTGGAGCAGGCGAAGAAGAAGGCCATAGAGGGCGAATTCGAGATAGACGAGGATTTTGTCACCGCGATGGAGTACGGTATGCCGCCCACAGGGGGCATGGGGCTGGGGCTTGACAGGATGATAATGCTGTTTACCGGCAGCGCGTCCATACGTGACGTACTGCTTTTCCCGACGATGAAGCCCGCCGAATAGCCGAGGGGTTTGCCGTATAACCGGGCAAAATCCCATGGACAAGGAAGGATGGTCATAAGCATGGCGGAAGAGAAACGAAAAATGACGTTTGGGTACTGGATGAAAAATGTGTTTGTACCCCATTACTTACTGATAACCGTCATTGCCGTAATAGGCGTCGCGATGGCGGTATATCTGCTGCATGACGCGTACAGCGGGAATAGACCCGATTTCATTTTGTCGGTCGGGACGATAGATATCCTCACGCAGGACGATCTCGCGGAGCTGAAGAGCGTAATCGAAGAGACCGTGGGGGATGTGAACGGCGACGGCGAGGTCATTGTGCGGGTGGATGTATATACCCCGACCCTTGACAGCAGCGAGCTGGAGGGTATCGCCGCGGACACTGAGACAGGGACAATTCAGCTCCAGGCGCTGGACATGGCGTTCATGGCGGACGCCGACAAGGTGCTGTTCCTCTTCGACGAGACGCTGAGAGGGCGGTTCGAAGCGGACAACTACGAGTCGCTTGCCGACTTCGGGATAGCCTCGGATACCGATCCGTTTTATTATGTAAATGACCTGCCCGTGTTTGAGCGTATTCTGGTGGTGGACACAGGCTACTACCTGTGCGTCAAGGGCTGGAGATATGACAAAAAGGACGACGGGAAGTATATTGAAAGATATGCCTCCGCCGTGAAGGTCATAAACAGCCTGACGGCGGCTGAATAACAGAGACCGGTTTGCAGAAAAATAAATTTTTTGAGGATTGAAGTTCTGCTGTATGTTGATAAAAAAGTTATTCAGGAGAATAGATAGGCTGAGTCCCACAAGGTCTGTGCCGCTGGTGTTTGTGGCGCTGATTTTTGCCGGCACGCTTATTCTGATGCTCCCGGTGTGCTCAAAAAGCGGGGAGGGGACAAGCTTTATCCACAGCTTTTTTGCCTCGGCCTCGGCGGTGTGCGTCACAGGCTTTACGATGTGGGACGTGTGGAGCTACTGGTCGCCGCTGGGTCAGGGGGTCTTGCTTGCCTTGATACAAATAGGCGGGCTGGGCTTCATGTGCTTTGTATCAATTTTTTCCTTTTTGCTCGGCAGAACCATAGGTCTGAAGGAACGGCTTATAATGGTTCAGTCGCTGAGCCTGAATGATATCAACGGCGTCGTCAGAACGGTGCGGCACGTTTTATACGGTACGCTTATCTTTGAAGGGGCGGGGGCTGTGCTGCTGACCCTCTGCTTCTGGAAGAGATTTGGTTTTTTCGGCGCGCTTATAAAGGGTATCTTTCACTCGGTGTCGGCTTTTTGCAACGCCGGGCTTGACCTGATGGGAGAGACCGCTTCCTTCGCCGGATTTTCCGAGTACGCAACTAACCCGATAGTATGCCTGACGCTGGGCGGGCTTATTGTGGTGGGCGGACTCGGATTTTTTGTGTGGGAGGATATCTACCGGAAAAGAAGCTTTGGCGAGCTGATGCTCCATTCAAAGCTGGTTATTGTGATGAGCGGGCTGCTTATTGCTCTGGGCGGGCTGCTCTACTTTGTTTTTGAATACTCAAATCCGGGCACTATCGGGGGCTTTTCCCTTCCGGGCAAGGCGCTCGCCGCGCTCTACCAGTCCGCCGCGATGAGAACGTCGGGTATGCTGACTGTCGACCACACCCTCCTGACCGGTCCCTCAAAGCTTCTGACCGTGATACTTATGGTAATCGGAGGCTCCCCGGGGTCTACGGCGGGGGGCTTAAAGACTGTGGCGGCGGCAATACTTGTTATCAGTGCGGCGGAGACGATAAGAGGGAAGCGGGAGGTAAACATCGCGGGCAGACACGTGCCGCAGGAGAAAGTACACGACTGTATGACGATGTTTTTTATTGTGCTCGTCTCGCTGACCGCGGGGATGGCTGTGCTGCTTGTATGTGACAGCCTCGATATGGGGGAGGCGTTTGGTATCGCGCTTTCGGCGGTGACGACGCTGGGGCTCAGGTTCGAGTCACTCGGGACGCTCAGTGCGCCGTCGCTCACGGCTCTCGCGGCGCTGATGTTTTTAGGCCGGGTGGGAATGATGACGTTTGGGATATCCACCCTTGTGACCGGCACAAGGAAAGAAAAGATACACTATCCGGATACGCAGATATTGATAGGATAGGCTCGGATATTCCGGAATTTGGAGGATAAGCGCAAATGAGAAAATCATATATTGTAATCGGACTTGGACGCTTCGGCTCGGCTGTGGCGGAGGAACTGATGGAGATAGGCAACGAGGTGCTCGCCATAGACGAAAATGAGGAGAAGGTCGGAAGCATTGCGGACAGGGTGACCCATTCGATGGTATGTGACGCGAAGGATGAAGAGGTCATGCGTTCGATCGGGGTTAGAAACTTTGACTGCGCCATTGTCGGGATAGGCGGCAACATTGAGGACAGCGTGCTTGTGACCCTCCTGCTCAAGGACATGGGGATGAAGACGGTCATATGCAAGGCGAAAAATGAAAATCATAAGCGTGTACTCGAGCGTGTGGGGGCGGACAGGGTTCTTATACCTGAGCGGGACATGGGAAAGCGGCTTGCGCAGACCATGTCCAACGCGAGCATGATCGACTACATCGAGCTGTCCGAGGACTACAGCATAATAGAGTGCAGCGCCCCGTCCGACTGGGCGGGCAAGTCGATAGGGACGCTGAATATACGGGCAAGGTACGGCATTACCGTCCTTGCGGCGCACAACAGAAACCGGACGTTATTCACAGCCTCACCCTCGGCTGAATATATTATTGACAAGGGTGATATACTGGTTTTGATTGGAAAAGACGACGATCTGACCTCCGTTACGGACGGGAAGGCTTGAAGACTTGAGCTTTTTAACAGGGGAAGCAAAGGTGCGGTGATATAAATGCCGGAGTACATTACATCAAAAAAGAATCCGCTCATCGCGCATGTAATTAAGCTGTTTTCAAGCAGGAAATACCGGCGTGAACACGGTATGTTCATAGCCGAGGGCTCCAAGCTTCTTCTGGACGCCGTTTCCTCCGGCTCGGACATAAGCGCTGTTATACTGTCGGACGGCGGGGCTGAGAGCTTCGATACGTCGGTTCTTCCGGGCGGTGTGAGGATCGTCTCGCTGCCGGACGGACTGTTTGAATATATCTCCTCGCAGGAAAGCTCCCAGGGGGTGATATTTACAGCCGCGCTGCCTGAAAGGCGGGAGGTAACGCTGAAGGGCGGAATATTGCTGGACGGCTTGCAGGACCCGGGAAACGTAGGGACAATAATACGCACCGCCGCCGCCGCGGGGATGGCAGGCGTGATATTGCACGGAGGCTGCGCCGATCCGTTTGGGTATAAGGCGGTCAGGGCGTCGATGGGAGCGGTTTTCAGGGTGCCGGTAATGGAATGCGGCACGGAGGAGATAATCGCGGCGCTGGGCGGCGGGACGGCGCTGTACGCGGCCGCGGCGGACGGCGAGACAGATATCAGGAATGTAGAGTGGGACAAAGTGACCCCGGTCATCGGAAACGAGGGGAACGGGATATCCGCCGCCCTGCTCCGGCTGTGCGGGGGGAGCTACGCAATACCGATGAGAAACGGGACCGAATCGCTCAACGCGGCGCAGGCCGCCGCCATAACCATGTGGGAGGCAAAAAGAGGCAGTCTGTAACACTGATTGGTATGGGCGTCAAATAAGGAAGGGTGCGGTGATAAAAAATGGCGCAGCTGAAATATTGGGTCTGGCTTTCATCAAAGACCGGAATTAAACCGGCGGCGTGTCAGGAGCTTATCAGTCACTTCGGAACGCTGGAGAACCTTTACTACGCCGAGCGCGGGGATTACCTGAAGGCGGACGGGATAACAGGGGCGGAAGCGGATATACTCGGCGACAAGAGCTTTGAGACCGCGGACAGGATATTTGAAGCCTGCGACCGTGGGCAAATAAAGCTTATGACCATGCAGGACGCGGAGTATCCGGACAGGCTGAAAAATATCGGAGTTCCCCCTATCCTGCTGTATTATAAGGGGACTATGCCGGTTTTCGACGAGGAAGCGGCGATAGCGGTCATAGGGACGCGAAAATGCACCGCCTACGGTGTGACCGCGGCTGAGCGGCTGGCGCATGATATCGCGGCGGGCGGCGGCTACATAGTGTCCGGTATGGCGGCGGGGCTGGATTCAGCCGCGCATATCGGGGCGCTCAAGGCGGGAAAAATGACGGCGGCTGTGCTCGGCGGCGGGGTGGATGTGGTATATCCTCCGGAGAACAGGCAGCTATACGAGGACATAATCGCGTCCGGCGTCGTCATCTCCGAGTATCCGCCCGGAACACGGCCGCTGGGGATACATTTCCCCGTGCGCAACAGGATAATGAGCGGACTGAGCCTGGGGGTGCTTGTGGTGGAGGCTCCGAGGCACAGCGGGACAAACATAACCGCTAATTACGCTCTTGAGGAGGGGCGGGACGTATTTGCCGTGCCGGGCAGCATATATGTCAGGGAGAGCGAGGGCGCAAACAACCTCATCAAGTCGGGGGCAAAGCTTGTTTCGGACGCGTGGGACGTGCTCAGCGAATACACAAATGTATTTCCACATAAGATATTGATAACCGGGCGGGGTGAAGGCGCGGACCGCGCGGTTATTTCAAATACCATGCTCACGGTAAAATCCCGCGCTAAGGACAGGAAAAACGATACGCCGGAAAAGGAAGAGGAGCCCCGCGCGCCGCTGAGCGAAAAAATAAAAGACTTTACAGAATGCCGAAGGAAGATTATAGTATCTATTGCGGATATACCAAAACAGGTGGACGATATCATGGGGCTCACCGGTCTCAGCCTGCGGGACGTGCTTGCCGAACTCACTCTTCTGGAGCTGGACGGCATAGTGGTATCCTTCCCGGGGAAAAGGCACGGGCTGAGCGATCTATTTTTAAAATGATTTTTGGACTATTTTAAGGAGCAGAGTGAATGGCGGATTTAGTTATTGTCGAATCGCCCGCAAAGGCTAAAACAATAGAAAAATATCTTGGCGCGGGATATAGGGTCAAGGCGTCGATGGGACACCTGCGCGATTTGCCGAAGTCCAAGATGGGGGTGAATATCGAGGGTGGCTTTATCCCCGATTATCAGCCTATCAAGGGCAAGGACGACATGATAAAGGACCTCAGGAAGTCGGCGGAGGAGAGCGATAAGATATATCTCGCGACCGACCCCGACCGGGAGGGGGAAGCGATATCCTGGCATTTGAAGGAGCTTCTGGAAATCCCGGAGGATAAGGCGCTGCGGGTGACCTTCAACGAGATAACAAAGAACGTAGTCAGAGACGCCATATCAAAGCCGAGGGCTATTGATATGGACCTTGTCGACGCGCAGCAGGCGCGGCGGATTCTCGACCGGATAGTGGGCTACGAGCTAAGTCCGCTGCTGTGGCGGAAAATAAAGAGGGGACTTTCGGCGGGCAGGGTCCAGTCGGTGGCGACAAGGCTCGCCGTGGACAGGGAAAACGAGATACGCGCCTTTGTCCCTGTGGAATACTGGAGCCTCGACGTGCTGCTGAGCGTCGCGGACGGGCACATATTCAAGGCGGGCTTTTACGGAACAACGACGGAGAAGCTGGAGCTTTCAAGCGAGGAAGAGACGCTGGCGGTTCAAAGGGCTGTGGAGGACGCCGCGTTTTCCGTCCGCTCGGTGAAGAACGGGCAGAAAAGACGCTCACCCGCGCCGCCGTTTATAACCTCGACGCTGCAACAGGAGGCGTCGAGAAAGCTGGGTATGCAGTCCAGGCGCGCGATGTCGATTGCCCAGCAGCTGTATGAGGGAATAAATATCCAGGGTATCGGCAACGTCGGGCTTATCACCTACATGAGAACCGATTCGCTTCGCATATCCGACGAAGCCATACAGTCGGTGCGCGCGCTGGTTTCCAGCCGGTACGGTGAGAAATACCTGCCGAAGGAGCCGAGGAAATATAAGACGAAAAGCACGGCGCAGGACGCGCATGAGGCGATCCGCCCGTCAGACGTGACGCTCATTCCCGAGGACATCAAGGATTCGCTCACCTCCGACCAGTACCGGCTGTACAAGCTGATATGGAGCAGGTTTCTTGCCTGCCAGATGGAAAACGCGGTATATGACACCCAGGCTGTGGAGACCGAGGCCGCGGGGTATATTTTCCGCGCGACAAGCCAGCGGATAAACTTTGCGGGCTTTACCGCCGTATACGAGGAGGGAAAGGACGAACCGGACGAGGAGGAGACCGCGAAGCTTCCCGCGCTTTCCGAGGGTCAGGCGCTCACCCTTGCCGAGCTTCTGCCGGGCCAGCACTTCACCATCCCGCCTCCGCGTTACACCGAGGCGTCGCTTATAAAGGCGATGGAGGAGAACGGAGTGGGCCGCCCGTCCACTTACGCGCCGACTATTTCAACAATACTGAGCAGGGAATATGTCATAAAGGAACAAAAAAGCCTGCGCCCCACCCCGCTGGGCGAGGTGATCACCCAGCTTATGAAGGACAGGTTTGACAACATCATCGACATCGAGTTTACCGCCAGGATGGAAAAGCAGCTCGACGAGGTGGGGGAGGGCAAGCAGGAGTGGCGCCGGCTGCTCGAAAGCTTCTATTCCGATTTCGAAAAGAAGATGGAGGAGGCTGAGGAGGCGCTCAAGAACGAGAGGATAAAGGTGCCGGACGAGGAGACCGATGTCGTCTGCGAGCTGTGCGGGCGCAACATGGTCATCAAAAGCGGCCGCTTCGGGCGGTTTCTCGCCTGCCCGGGCTACCCCGACTGCAAATTTACAAAGGCGATAACCGAGCCGACCCCCGGCTTCTGCCCCAAGTGCGGCGGATCGGTGCTCAAGAAGAAGTCAAAAAACAACTATACTTACTACGGCTGCGAAAACCATCCCGCGTGCGATTTTATGACATGGGACATCCCGGTCGCCGATCAGTGCCCCGAATGTGGGCTGACAATGTTCAAGCTGTCCGGCAAGGGACAGAAGAAGCCCTTCTGCGTCAATCCGGAATGCGCTCTCTTCCTCCCGGAGGACAAGAGGGGCTACAAAAAGAGGGTAAAAACGGAGGACGGCGAGACCTCCGAGACCGCCGGGGAAGAAAAGAAGGCGAAAAAGACGGCGGCAAAGAAGCCGGCCGCGAAGAAAGCCGCTGCGAAAAAGACCGCCGCTGCGAAAAAAAGCGGGTCTAAAAAGACGGCAGCGCCGGATAAAACCTCCGCTTCAAAATCCGAAGCAAAGAAGCCGGCTAAAAGGACAGCGAAGAAAACGGAGGCGGGGGATGCCGAAGGTTAAGGTCATCGGAGCGGGGCTTGCGGGAAGCGAAGCCGCGTGGCAGCTTGCGTGCAGGGGCATAGAGGTGGAGCTTTGCGACATGAAGCCTGAGAGCATGTCCCCCGCCCATCACAGCGGAAATTTCGGCGAGCTTGTCTGCTCCAACTCGCTGAGGGGGGCGGGACTTGAAAACGCGCCGGGGCTTCTGAAGGAGGAGCTGCGTCGGCTGGGCTCCCTTGTCATGTACGCGGCGGATAGGCACAGGGTTGCGGCAGGCGGCGCGCTCGCGGTGGACAGGGAGCTGTTTTCCCGCGAGATTACGGAGAAATTGACCTCCCACAGCGGGATAACCTTCACGGGAGGCGAGGTCTCCGCGATACCGGACAGCGGGGATGTGATAGTCGCAACGGGTCCGCTCACCTCCGGCGCGCTTGCGCAGGATATTATCCGGTTTTTCGGCGGGGAGGACACGCTCAGCTTTTACGACGCCGCGGCGCCTATCGTCGACGCGGCAACGATAGATATGAACAGCGCGTTTTTTGCCTCCAGGTACAACAAAGGCACCGCGGACTATATAAATTGTCCGATGACCGAGGATGAATACAGAATTTTTTGGGAAGCATTAAAGGATGCGAAGGAGGCTGCGGTACACGGTTTCGAGGACAAAAAGGTCTTTGAGGGCTGTATGCCGGTGGAGGTAATGGCACGGCGGGGGTATGAAACGCTGCGTTACGGACCGCTCAAGCCTGTGGGTCTCTCCGACCCGAGGAGCTCCCAGCCGCCCTTCGCGGTGGTTCAGCTGAGAAAGGACAACAGGGAGGGTACCCTGTACAACCTTGTCGGCTTTCAGACGCACCTTACCTTCGGGGAACAGAAGCGGGTCTTTTCGATGATACCGGCGCTCAGAAACGCGGACTTTGTGCGGTACGGTGTCATGCACCGCAACACATACCTCAATTCTCCCAAGCTGCTGGGCGGGTTCTACGAGGCTAAAATATGCCCCAGAGTGAGCTTCGCGGGTCAGATGACCGGGGTCGAGGGGTATATTGAATCGGCGGCGTCGGGCTTATACGCGGCCGCAGCCATGGCGGGAAGGCTGCTGGGTGTGGCTCCGTTCAAGCTTGGAAGCGACACCGCGACAGGCGCGCTCGCGGCGTATATCAGCGGCGGCGCGGCGGGGGACTTCCAGCCGATGAATATAAACTTCGGAATAATGACGCCGCTCTCCATTGGTGCGGGAAAGCTGAAAAAGCGGGATAAAAACCTGAAAATAAGCGAAAGGGCCTTGGAGGCGCTGGATAAAGCGATATTGCGGGCGGGGCTGGACATACCCCAAAATTAATCCGACAGGGAAGGAGGCGGCGCGGCGGGATGTGACGTTTATGCCGCGCGGACGACTGATATGAAGATTATAGTGGATGCGATGGGCGGGGATAACGCGCCCGGGAGTGCGGTCATAGGCACGATTATGGCGGCCGAGGAATTTGGAGTTGAGGCGTGCCTCGTTGGTAAGGGTGAAAAAATACTCGAGGTTATTCATGAAAACGGGTATGGAGCGCTGCCGAAGGGCATAGAAATAGTTGACGCGCCGGAAGTGATCGAGATGACCGACGATCCGTCGTCGGCGGTCAGGGAAAAGAAAAATTCTTCGATGGCGGTCGGGCTTGCGATGCTGGCGGAGGGGGTCGGGGACGCGTTTGTCTCCGCGGGAAGCACAGGCGCCCTCCTTTCCGGGTCCACCCTGGTGATCAAGCGCATACGCGGGATAAGACGGGCGGCGCTGCCCCCGCTGCTCCCCACAAAGACGGGCAAGGCGCTGCTTATAGACTGCGGAGCGAACGTGGAGTGTACCCCGGAGTATCTGGTGCAGTTTGCGTACATGGGCAGCTTTTATGTGCGTAAGATACTGAATATACCGGAGCCGAGAGTGGGGCTGCTGAATGTGGGCAGCGAGGAGACTAAGGGCACCGCGCTGCAAAAGGAGACGTATAAGCTGCTAAAGGAGGCGGGGGAGCGGGGAAGCATCAGGTTTATCGGAAACGTTGAGGGCAGGGATATCATGTTCGGCGGCTGCGACGTGGTGGTGGCTGACGGATACTCGGGGAATATACTGCTGAAGTCCATTGAGGGGCTCGGGCTTTTCTTTGTGGACGCGCTAAAGGAGATGTTCACCAAAAACACCCTGTCCAAGCTGGCGTCGCTCGCGGTGAAGGACAGCCTGCGCGACCTTAAAAAGCTCATGGATTACAACGAGACCGGCGGCACGCCGCTGCTCGGCATCTCCAAGCCGGTCATAAAGGCGCACGGCTCGGCGACGGCGTTTACCATCCGCTCCGCTATCAAGCAGGCTATCGAATATACCGATTCGGGCATAGTGGAGAGTATTCAGGAAAACATAGAGTATATGAAGGTTGAACAGGGCGAACAATGAACCTCCCCGCGGGGAGGGGGTGCAGAATAAAATATTAAAAAATTATAGAAAGCTCTTGACAATGTGAGCAAATATAAATAATATTTTGTTAGCCGGGAATGTTGAAGAGAACCTATTGGTGTAAAATTTTTATTATTCAGATATCAGCTTACCTGGATATCAACAATTTATTTTTGGGGAGGTGAATTAGGATGCTCTTTGAGAAATTGGCGGGACTTATCGCGGAACAGTTTGGAGTTGATGAAAGCACACTGACGACGAAAACGAACTTTGTTGAAAACCTGGGCGCGGATTCGCTTGACCTGGTCGAGCTTTCCATGATGCTGGAGGAGGAATTTGACTTGGGTGAGATAGAGGACAGCGTTCTTGAGGGACTTACGACAATTGGCGACGTTGTGGAGCTTATAACAGCCCGTTCGCCGGAATAAGAAAAGTGAGCGCCCCGGCTTAAACGCGGGGCGCTTTTTATACGAGGGTTACTTGTTATAAAATATAAAGGAGGGACCATATGCTGGAAAAAACCATCGGATACAATTTCAAGAACAAGGCGACGCTGGAAACGGCGCTGACGCACAGCTCGTATACAAACGAAAGCCGCGGCGGAAGGACCGTAAACTACGAACGGCTGGAGTTTCTGGGGGATTCGATACTGGGCTTTGCCACAGCCGACTACCTGTATTTCTCACAGCCGGAGGTGCCGGAGGGGGAGCTTACCCGTATGCGGGCGAATTTGGTGTGCGAGCAAAATTTGGTGTCGGTAGCGGAACAAATTGAACTGGGCAGGTATCTGCTGCTGGGCAAAGGGGAGGAAGCGACAAACGGGCGGAGCCGGGCTTCTATACTCGCCGACGTTATAGAGGCCATAATAGGCGGTATATACATCGATGGCGGCGTCGACGAGAGCAAAAGATTTATAAAGCGGTTTATCCTCTCAAACGAATCGCTGCGTAAGGCGACAAAGAACGCCGACTACAAAACAGAGCTTCAGGAGCTTGTCCAAAAGGACAGGGACAGTGTCCTTTTGTATAGGCTTGTGAGTGAAAACGGTCCGGATCACAACAAGGAATTTGTGTGCGAGGCGGTTGTAAACGAGACCGTGATGGGGCAGGGGACGGGACGCTCGAAAAAGGAAGCGGAGCAGGCCGCGGCCAGGGACTCGCTCATCAGATATGGCCGCACGGATGTATGAGCGGGGCGGGTCGCCGATAATCCCCGTCTTTGTACCGCATCTCGGCTGTCCGCGGGACTGTGTATTCTGCAACCAGCGCTCTATCGCGGCGGCAAGGGAGCCGGATATGGACGAGCTGCACGCCCTGATACGGGAGGGCATAGGCAAAGTGGGAGCCTTGCCGGAGCTTGCGTTTTACGGCGGGAGCTTTACCGCTATCGATGCGGGCAGGCAGGAGGAATATCTGCGGGCGGCGTACGAATATGTAAAAAGCGGACAGCTGTCCTCAGTCAGGATTTCGACACGGCCGGACTGTGTGGACGCCGCCGCGCTGGACAGGCTGAGAAGATATGGGGTCGGGACGGTGGAGCTGGGGGCGCAGTCGATGGAGGACAGCGTACTGATAAAGTCGAACAGGGGACACCTTGCCCGTGACACGAGAAAAGCGGCGGCGCTGGTAAAGGCGTATGGCTTTACACTGGGGCTGCAAATGATGATAGGGCTTCCCGGCGAAAACGAAGGCTCGGCGGAGTATACCGCGCGGGAGATAATAGGGTGCGGTCCCGACCTTGTCAGAATCTACCCCACTGCGGTCATTAGGAATACCGCGCTTGAAAAAATGTACCTGGAGGGCAGGTACACGCCGCTTGAAACCGACGAAGCCGCCGAAATATGCGCCGGGCTTATCCCGCTTTTTGAGGAGGCGGGGATACGGGTGATTCGAATTGGGCTGAACCCGACGGAGGAGCTTTCCGGTGAGGTGGCGGCGGGGGTATACCATCCCGCCTTCGGGGAGCTGTGCAAATCGAAGCTGTACCTGAAAAACGCGGAGGCGGAGCTTTGTAAGCTTGCGGGCTGTGTGCCTGATACGGTGACCATTGCGGTGGGCAGGGGCAGAACCTCGATGATGGTGGGGCAGAGGAAATGCAATGTAAACCGCCTGAAGGAAAGGTACGGGATAAAGAGGATAAAGGTGATTGAGGGGGATATTGACGGCTACGCTGCCGTTCTGTGTCCCCCGTTATAAAAGTTTTATAAATTTATCCGGGTTTTAATTGAAAAATTATCCGTATCCTGCTAAAATAATATTTATTACGTATAGCAATTGCACTTAATATTGATTTGCTTTCCGCAGTTGAGCCGTCCTTATATGCGATGCTGCGGAAAGCAATATTATCAATAGTTAGTTAGTGGAATTACTGTACATACCTGTGAGGAAGTTAATTTGTATTTAAAATCACTTGAACTGCAAGGGTTCAAGTCGTTTCCCGACAAGACGGAGCTGAATTTCGACAGGGGAATAAGCGCGATTGTCGGACCGAACGGCAGCGGAAAATCGAATATTTCGGACGCAATCCGCTGGGTGCTCGGCGAGCAGTCGAGCAAAGCTCTGCGCGGGGCAAAGATGGAGGACGTTATATTTGGAGGCACCCAGCTCAGGGGACCTGTCGGTTATGCGGAGGTTTCGCTCATACTTGACAACAGCGAGGGGCGTCTCAGCATGGATTCCTCCGAGGTCATGGTTACGCGGCGGTATTACCGCTCCGGCGAAAGCGAATACTACCTCAACAAGACGAGCGTGCGGCTCAAGGACGTACACGAGCTTTTCATGGATACCGGCATCGGCAGGGACGGGTATTCGATGATAGGGCAGGGCAGGATCGACGAGATACTGTCGGCCAAAAGCTCGGATCGCCGCGATATCTTTGAGGAGGCGGCGGGTATATCCAAATTCCGGTATCGCAAGGAGGAGGCGGAGAGGCGGCTCCAGGGCACCGAGGTAAACCTGGTGCGGATAAACGACAAGATAGCGGAGCTGGAGCTAAATGTCGGACCGCTGAGGGAGCAGTCCGAGACAGCGTCGAGATACCTCCTGCTGCGGGATGAGCTGCGGGTGCTGGAGGTGTCGGTGTGGATGCACAGCCTTGCGTCCTTGAAGGAGAGCTCGGCGGAGCTTTTGGAGAGCTATGAGCTTCTGTCGGCGCAGCTGGAGAGCGAGAGCGGGCTTTTGACCGGGCTGTACGAGACGGTGGAGCGGCTGACCGGAGAGATGCGGCAGAAGGACATCGCCGCCGAGGAAAAGCGCGGTCTGCTTTCCAGGCGGGAGGAGCTGCTTCGCGGGTCGGAGAGCGAAATCGCCGTCATGGAGGCGAGCGCCGCGAACCTGCGTGAAAATATAGCGAGGCTCGAGGGGGAAAAGGACGAACAGAGCGGGCGGGCGCAGTCCCTCTCCGAGCAGATAAGGGAACGTGAAAACAGGATAAGGGAGACGGAGCAGAGGCTTGATGAAACAAATGAGGAGCTTGCCCGTCTAAACAGGCTGAGTGAAGAGCTGCTGAGCGAAGCGGAGGGCGCGAAAAGCACTGAGCAGGCGCTTGTGCTGAGACGGCAGGGCTATGAGGGCATACTGGCGCAGAGGAATGTCGAAAAATCCTCGGTTTTGTCGGCGGCGGAGGAGCTTCGGGTCAGGCGGGAAAAGCTGAACGGGGATATCGGGAGCGCCGGCGCGGTGAGAGACCTGGCGGCGGCGGAATACGGGGAAAAGAAGCTGGAGCTGGACCGGGCTTCCTCGACGGCGGAGGAGCTGAAAAATGTGATAGCCGGGTACGGGATAAGGCTGTCCAACCGCAAAAAGAAGCTGGAACAGGCGGCCGAGGAACGCACAAGGCTCACCATGCAGCACCACGCGGCGGAAAACCGGGTGAAGCTGCTCAGCGATATGGAGCGGGACTACGAGGGTTATTCCCGCGCGGTAAAGCTTATAATGCAGGAGAGTGAGCGCGGGGGACTCAGCGGCATAGACGGTCCGCTCTCCGCCCTTATCAAGGTTGAGGATATGTATACCCTGGCCATAGAAACCGCCATGGGTCAGACCTTGCAGAACATTGTGGTGGACGACGAGCAGGACGGCAAGGCGGCGATAAGCTTTCTTAAAAGGAAGGACGGCGGCAGGGCGACGTTTCTCCCCGTCTCCGCGATAAGGGGCAGGGAGTTGAACGAGAAGCTCACAGAGGAGGGCTTTGTCGGTATCGCGAGCGGGCTTGTGAGCTGCGACGGAAAGTACCGCGAGATAGTGCTGAGCTCCCTTGGCAGGACGGTGGTGGCGACCGATATGGACGCCGCTATCCGGATGGCGAAGGCGCACTCCTACCGGTTCAGGATAGTCACCCTTGACGGGCAGATAATAAACGCGGGCGGCTCGATGACGGGGGGAAGCGCGGGCAGCGGAACGGGGATACTCAGCAGGACAAACGAGCTGGGCGCGCTTCGTGAAAGGCTTGGTGAGACGCGGGACAAGCTGACGGCGGCGGACGCGGAGTTTAAGGAGCTTGAGCGTGAGGTCAGCGCGGCTGAGTATGAGGCGGAGGTCGCGGCGGCGGAGCAGCGCGCGGCGGAGGATACCGCGCTTAAGGCGGGCGGCGAGCTTGAGTCGCTGCGGCAGCGGCTGGATTTGTTTGAGGATACGTCGGGGGCGATGAAGAGTGAGCTTGCGGAGCTGGAGAAGCGGCTGGACGAGCTTGACCGGCGGCTTGCGGAGATCGAAGAGGATATAAGTAAAGCCGCTTCCTCTCTCGAGGAGGTTGTCAGCCGGATATCCGAGCTTGGCGACGCGGGAAGCGAGCTTAGCGGCAGGCGAGGCGAGGCGGCGGAGCGGGCTTCACAGCTTCGAGAGGAGAGAAGCGGGCTTCAAAGCGAGCGTGACGCGCTTGGTGAAAGCCTCAACGAGCTTAAAGGCATGGACGCGCAGTACAGCTCTGACATCGGGAAAAGAGACGCGCTTATAGCGGAATATAAGCTTCAGATAGAGGAAATAAACAGCGGCGCTGCCGAAAAAACCGAGGCGGTGAAGGGAATTTCCGCCGAATGTGACGGGATAAGAGGCGAGATATCGGCGCTGGTGGAGGAAAAGCTCCGGCTTGAGGCAAGACGCACGTCGGCGGAGAAGGAGAGCCAGGAGAAAAACAGGACAATAATCAATGTCGAACGTGACCGCGGACGGCTGGAGCAGAAAAAGACGGAGGCGGAGCTGCTGGAAAAGCAGCTGCTTGACAAGCTGTGGGACACTTACGGGCTTACCCGCTCCACCGCCGGGGAGGTTGCGGCGGTGCAAAGCAGCATATCCGCGGCAAACCGCAGGATAGGCGAGCTTAAAAGGGAGATATCGGGGCTGGGAGACGTAAACATCGGAGCGATCGAGGAGTACAAGAGGATAAACGAGAGGTACGGGTATCTCACCGCCCAGCGCGACGACGTTGACAAGTCAAAAAACGACCTGTTAAACATCATTTCCGAGATAACGGAAAAAATGAAGGAGATATTCTCAGAGCAATTCGCACTTATAAACGAATGCTTCGCCCAGACCTTTGCGGATTTGTTCGGCGGAGGGCAGGGGCGGCTTGAGCTTGAGGACGAGGAGGACATTCTGGGCTGCGGCATCGAGATAAGGGTACAGCCGCCCGGAAAGGCGCTGAAAACAATTACGCTGCTCTCCGGCGGGGAGAAGGCATTTGTCGCGATCGCGCTCTACTTTGCGATACTTAAGGTGCGCCCCACCCCGTTTTGCGTCATGGACGAGATAGAGGCGGCGCTGGACGAGGTGAACGTCGAGCGGTTTGCCCAGTACATGCGGACATACTGCGACAAGACGCAGTTCATCGTAATCACCCACCGCAGAGGCACCATGGAGGAAAGCGACATACTTTACGGCGTGACCATGCAGTCGATCGGGGTGTCGAAGATACTCTCCCTCAACGTAAACGAAGCCGAGCGGGAGCTGGGGATTCACGTCAATTAAAAGAGTAAATATGGAGATAGCGTGAAAAAATTTTCACGCAGATAAAAAGACACTTGCCGGCGTAAAGAGCCGCCGACATTCCGCTTCGCGGAACCGCGTCTTTTTATATATATTTGAGCGTCCGCAAAGCGGACGAATGGAGATAGGATATGTCATTTTTTGATAAGATTAAGAAGGGGCTTGAAAAGACGAGGAAGGCGGTCTCCGGGCAGATAGAGGAGCTTTTCGGCGGCTTTGTCAGGGCGGACGACGAGTTCTTCGACGAGCTTGAGGAGACGCTCATACTGGGAGACATCGGGGTCGAAACCTCGCTCAAGGCTGTGGAGGCGCTGAAAGCCCGCGCCAAGTCGGAAAAGCTCAAATCGTCGGAGGAGATCAAGGCGGCGCTTGCCGATATCCTCCGGGGCTTCCTTGAAAACGGGGAGCCGGAGGTGAGGCTGGACACCCGACCGTCGGTCATTCTGGTGATCGGGGTGAACGGAGTGGGAAAGACGACGACGATAGGAAAGCTGGCGTCACTGTACGCGGGGGAGGGGAAAAAGGTGCTGCTCTGCGCCGCGGACACCTTCCGCGCCGCCGCCGCCGACCAGCTGGAGATATGGGCGGGGAGAAGCGGGGTTCAGATCGTCCGGCAGAACGAGGGCTCCGACCCGGCGGCAGTCGTGTACGACGCCTGCGCCGCCGCAAAGGCCAGGGGCTGCGACGTTGTGATATGCGACACGGCGGGACGCCTGCACAACAAGCAAAATTTGATGAACGAGCTTAGCAAGATAAGCAGGATAATCGACAGGGAGCTTCCCGGCTGTTCCCGCGAGACCCTGCTTGTGATAGACGCGACCACCGGGCAAAACGGGCTTATGCAGGCGGCGCAGTTTAAGGAAGCGGCAAACGTGAGCGGGGTTGTGCTGACAAAGCTTGACGGGACGGCGAAGGGCGGCATAGTCATCGCCATAGCCGACACGCTGGGAATACCCGTGAAATTTATCGGTGTGGGCGAGAAGGTTGACGATTTGACGCCGTTCGAGGCGAAGAGCTTTATAGAAGCGCTGCTATGAGAACTCGTTCTGATATCTTTGGAAAGGATAAACGCTGATGGAGAAGGCGAAGGCGGTCATCGCGTCGAACAACAGGAAAAAGCTTGAGGAAATGAAGTATATACTCGGGGAAAAGGGGTTTGAGCTGCTGAGCCTGGAGGATATCGGATTTTCCGGGGAAATTGAGGAGACCGGCTCAACCTTTGAGGAAAACGCGCTTATCAAGGCGCGGCGTATCGCCGAATTCAGCGGTATGCCCGCAATTTCCGACGATTCGGGGCTTGTGGTGGACGCGCTGGGCGGCGAGCCGGGGGTGTACTCCGCGAGGTACGGCGGGGACAGCTGCAAAAGCGACAGGCAGCGGTATGAGCTGCTGCTTAAAAACATGGCGGGGGTCAAAAACCGCTCCGCCCGGTTTGTAAGCTGTATCGCGTGTGTGGACCCGGTGAGCGGCAGGGTAATAACCGCCGAAGGGAGCTGCGAGGGCGAAATAGCCGAGGCGCCGTCCGGGGATGGCGGCTTTGGGTACGACCCTGTATTCATCGCAGCCTCGCTTGGGCGCACTATGGCGGAGATATCGCCGGAGGAAAAAAATAAAATATCGCACAGGGCGAGGGCAATAGAGGAATTTGCGAAAAAGCTGTGATAAGCGCGGCAATATTGCTCCCGCATGAAAGGATTTACAGAATGCTGACGTCAAAGGAACGCGCCGAGCTGCGCGCCATAGCAAACCCCATAGACACTATCGGGCAGATAGGAAAGGGCGAAATCGACCGCGACATAATCAAGCTTGTGGACGACGCGCTGACGGCGCGGCAGCTAGTGAAGTTCCGCGTGCTTGAAAATTCGCAGTACTCAGCCAGAGAAGCGGCGGTTATCTTGGCGGAGGCGACGGAAAGCGACCCTGTGCAGGTCATAGGCAGCAGGTTTGTGCTTTATCGTCCCGACCCGAAGAACCCGCTGATAAAAGGGCGCAAGTGAATGGGCAGAGAGTACGAGAAAATCGGCATATACGGGGGAACCTTCGACCCGCCGCACCTGGGGCATGTGATAGCTGTGCAGGAGGTGAAAAGGGAGCTGAAGCTCGACCGGGTACTGGTGATACCCGCGTCGGTCCCTCCGCACAAGGAGCTTTCGGACGGCTCGGCGACGGCGGCTCAGCGGCTCGAAATGGCAAGGCTGGCGTTTTCCGAGGTTAAATTTGCCGAGGTGAGCGGGATCGAAATCGCGCGCCGGGGGGCGAGCTACACGGCGGACACCCTTTGGGAGCTGCACGACCTGTATCCCGATGCGCTGCTCACCCTTATAATGGGGGCGGACATGTTCGAAAGCGTACACATGTGGAAGGACGCCGAGGTAATATTCTCTCTGGCGGGGCTGTGCGCCCTGTCAAGGAAGCTGGAGCAGGCGGAGGCGCTCCACCGGCAGGCGGATTTCCTGGCGGAGAGGTACGGCGCGAGCTGTCAGGTTTTAAAGAACCCTGTCATAGACATATCCTCGAGCGAGCTGAGGGAGCTTATCCGCGGCGGCGCGGAAAGCAAGTACTTGCAGCCGCAGGTAGGTGAATACATTGTGAAAAACGGGCTGTATAGCAGGTTGTAGGGGTCTGACGGTCTGACATGCCGTCTAAGCCCTGCGGAGGTTGAAAGGAAGCTTGCTTTGGATATTGAGCTGATTCGGGAAAAGGCTCCCGCGCTTGCGGGTGAGAAAAGGCGTGCGCATGTCGCGGGCTGTGCGCGGGAAGCCATACGGCTCGCCGAACGCTGGGGAGCGGATACGCTTAAGGCGGAGGCGGCGGCTCTGCTGCACGACAGCACAAAGAAACTGGGAACCGCGGAACAGTTGAAATTATGTAAACAATATGGTATAATTACAAAATCTTCCGATACCGACAGTCCCTCCGTCCTTCACGCGATCACCGCGGCGGAGCTCGGCAGGCGGGAATTTTCGGTTCCCGGGGAGGTTGCGGGAGCAATCAGGTGGCACACCACGGGCAGGGCGGATATGTCCCTGCTTGAGAAGATTATATACGTCGCGGACGTCATCGAGGAGACCAGGAGCTTTGACGGAGTGGACAAAATACGTTTAGCCGCATACAGCGACATTGATTACGCTATCCTGCTGGCGGCGGCGTCGGCAATAAGGGAGCTGTGCGGAAGAATGTCGGTCATTCATCCGGACACAATAGAAGCATATAACTTTCTTCTTAAAAAAAGACAATAATACTAATATTACTCCCGCTGTTGGGTACGGGAGATACTTGGGAGTGGTCATAAAAAATGGGTTTAAGTAAAACAAAGCTGGCTTCGGCTTCGGGTAAGCGGTCGTCGGGACAGGGGTCTGCTCCGGGATCGGGGAAAAGCCCGCCGGAGAACAAAAAAACACAAAGGAAAAGGAGCCGCGGAAAAGGCGTGCGGCGCGCGTTATTTATAACCGGCGGTTTCCTTGTAATATTGCTCTCGTTTATTTTCGCGCTGTACAAGTCGGCTGTCCGGCCGCCCTCCATCACCGCCGTCCCGCCCCCGAATATGGGCGACGACATAGATGTGGGAAATTTCCCCGATCCGGACGACCCGGACGGGACGGATAAGCCCGCTATTGTGGGGTATAACAGAAAAGAGGATTTCTACACGGTTCTTCTCGCGGGCACGAACAGCGGACTTACCGACGTACTTATGGTGGCCGCGTTTGATGTGAAAAACGGAAAGGTCGACGTTGTAAACATCCCGCGGGACACATATGTAAACGCTAAGCGGAGCGTTCCCAAAATAAACGGCTCGTACAACACCGGCGGAATCGACATGCTCATGGATGAGGTCGAAAGTGTTATAGGCTTCCGTCCCGACAACTACGCTCTGGTTGACTATGAGGGCTTTAAGGCGCTGGTCGACACGATCGGCGGGGTCAAATATAACGTTCCGATAAAAATGTTCCACCGCGACGACAACGGAAAGGTGGACATCGATCTCCAGCCGGGCATGACCGACCTCAACGGGGAAAAGGCTCTGGGGGTCGTCAGATTCAGGAACGCGGCTACGGGGCAGGACTTAGGGCGCATATCAAGGACGCAGGATTTGCTTATGGCTACGGCAAAGCAGACGCTCAAGCTGTCCAATTTGACAAAGGTCAGCAAGTTCGCGAATATATTTGCCGAGTATGTGAAAACCGACCTCGCGCTGGGCGAGATCATGTGGTTCGGCGAGCAGGCGTTGAAGCTTGACACCGACGAGGGGATTGAATTCCACACCCTGCCTATCGTAGTCGGATCATACAAATCGCTTTCATACGTATTTGTTACGGAATCGGAAGCTCTGGAGCTTATCAATTCGACAATAAACCCATACACAAAGGACATTACCGACGTCGACATAGTCGACAGGCAGTCCCTGTCCAAGACCTCCTCTTCTTCCTCAGGCGGAAGCAAGACGACCTCCTCGTCCTCCTCCGCCGCCACTTCCAAGCCCGCCGCAACCCCCACCCCAGCGGCAACATCCATTCCGACCGCGACCCCCGTGCCGGACGCGACGCCCACTCCGGCCACAACCCCGGCTCCCGGCGGCGAATCGACTCCGATACCGAGGATCACAGGCGGCAGCGCGGCAAGCGGAGAGGACGCGGCGGCTGCCACTACCCAGAAGCCTTCGGACGGCGGTCAGAGCGATTTTGTACCGGCGACACCGGAGCACTAACTAAATAAACAACGCGGCGTAAGCGTACCTACGGCGCGGAGAAATGGAGCGAATATGAGTTCAAGCTTGACTTCCAGACAACTGGCAGAAAGGATAGCGCATCTTGCCGACGACAAAAAGGCGTCGGACGTTAAGGTATTGCAGATTGAGAATTTGACGGTTCTTGCCGATTACTTCGTCATATGCACGGGGAATGTAAACACGCATGTGCGGTCTATTTCGGATGAGATTGAATACAAGCTGAAGGAGACGGAGAACCTCTACCCGCTCAGCATCGAGGGCTACGAGGCTTCCAACTGGATACTGATCGATTACGGCTCGGTGGTTGCGCACGTGTTTCTTGAGGACACGAGAAGCTTTTATTCGATTGAAAAGCTGTGGGGAGACGCGCCTAAAATTGAGATTGAGGGACTCGGTCAGAGCTGAGTGTAGTTGTGGATTGCAATTAGTACAAAAGTTTGAAGGATAAGGTCATAACTATGAAATACGAGTTTTCATCCATAGAGAAAAAGTGGCAGAAAATTTGGGCGGAAAAGGACATTTTCAGAGCTGAAAACAACTCCGATAAGCCGAAGTTTTACGCGTTGGTGGAGTTCCCGTACCCTTCGGGGGACGGGCTGCACGTCGGGCACACCCGCCCGTACACCGCAATGGACATCGTTTCGCGCAAGCGCAGCAGGGAGGGCTATAACGTCCTGCTCCCTATGGGCTGGGACGCCTTCGGGCTGCCCACCGAGAATTACGCGATAAAAAATAAGGTTCATCCCGCCGCCGTCACCGAAAATAATATACAGCGGTTTAAGGAGCAGTGCCGGGCGCTCGGCTATTCCTACGACTGGTCGCGGGAAATCAACACGACCGACCCCGAATACTACAAATGGACCCAGTGGATATTCCTCAAGCTGTATGAAAACGGGCTTGCATACAAGGCTGAGATGCCGGTCAACTGGTGCACCTCCTGCAAGTGCGTCCTTGCCAACGAAGAGGTGGTGGACGGAGTCTGCGAACGCTGCGGCAGCGAGGTCGTACGCAAGGAGAAGAGCCAGTGGATGCTCAAAATAACCGACTACGCGCAAAAGCTGATAGATGGTCTTGACGGGGTGGATTATCCCGACCGCGTAAAGGCGCAGCAGCGCAACTGGATCGGCCGTTCGCAGGGGGCTGAGGTGAATTTCCGGACCACCGAGGCTGAGGTGATGACCGTTTTCACCACCCGCCCGGATACTCTGTTTGGTGTGACCTACATGGTGCTGTCCCCGGAGCATCCCTTCATAGACAAGTGGAGGGACAAGCTGAAAAACTTTGACGAGGTGGACGGGTACCGAAGGGAAGCGGCGAGAAAATCCGACTTTGAGCGCGCCGAGCTTGTCAAGGAAAAGACCGGGGTGAGGCTTGACGGTGTACGCGGGATCAATCCGGTAAACGGTGAGGAGATACCGATATTTGTGTCGGATTACGTTCTCATGTCCTACGGCACCGGCGCTATCATGGCCGTGCCGGGGCATGACACCCGAGACTGGGAATTCGCCCGCGCGTTCGGGCTGCCGGTGATCGAGGTTGTGGGCGGCGGCGACGTTGAAAAAGAGGCTTACACAGACACAAATACCGGGACAATGGTAAATTCCGGCTTCTTAAACGGGCTTGAGGTCGAGGAGGCGAAAAAGGCGATAACAAGCTATATCGAGAAGGAGAAGCTTGGAAGGACCGCGGTAAACTACAAGCTGCGCGACTGGGTGTTTTCTCGCCAGCGCTACTGGGGGGAACCGATTCCGATAATCAACTGCCCGCACTGCGGGCATGTGCCGCTGGGATATGACGAGCTGCCGCTTGTCCTGCCTGAGGTGGAGAGCTACGAACCCACCGACAACGGCGAAAGCCCGATAGCCGCCATACGCGGCTGGGTGGAGGTAAAATGCCCGAGGTGCGGCTCCGCCGCCGAGAGGGAGACGGATACGATGCCGCAATGGGCGGGCTCCAGCTGGTACTACCTGAGATACACAGATCCGGGTAACACGGACGCGCTTGCGGGAAAGACAGCCATGGATTACTGGATGCCGGTCGACTGGTACAACGGCGGCATGGAGCACACTACGCTCCATCTGCTGTACTCGCGGTTTTGGTACAAGTTCCTGTATGACATCGGGGTGGTTCCGACCTCCGAGCCGTACATGAAGCGCACAAGTCACGGCATGATTTTGGCTGAGGACGGAGAAAAGATGTCGAAGTCGCGCGGGAACGTGATAAACCCGGACGACATAGTAAAAAATTATGGCGCGGATACCCTGCGGCTGTATATAATGTTCATAGGCGACTTTGAAAAAACCGCCACCTGGTCCTCCGCCGCGGTGAAGGGCTGCAAGAGGTTTCTTGAAAGGCTGTGGAATCTGTCCGAAAAGGCTGCGGACGATTTGAACGTTTCGGCAAAATATGAGGCGGCTATCCATAAAACCATCAAAAAGGTGACGGAGGATATCGAGGAGTTAAAGTTTAACACGGCCATCGCGGCGCTGATGTCGCTGCTCAACATGTACCAGGACGGCGGAGCGACAAAGGGGGATGTGGCAATGCTGTTGCAGCTGCTCGACCCGTTTGCGCCTCACTGCGCGCAGGAGCTTTGGGAGATGCTCGGCTTTGAGGGGCTGTTGTCCGCCGCGGAATGGCCGAAGTACGACGAGACAAAAACCCGGGATGAAAAGGTCACCTTTGCGATACAGGTGAACGGCAAGCTTCGCAGCACAGTCGAGCTTGACGCGGGGGTGTCCGACGGGGAGCTTACCGCCGCCGTGAAGGCGGAGAGTAAAACCGCCCGGTTTATCGAGGGCATGGAGATTATCAAGGTGATCATAGTAAAGGGCAAGCTTGTAAATTTGATTGTGAAATGATGGACGTCCCGTATTTAGTGTGTGTTTGGTAATTGGGAATATATGCAATTACCAAACACACACTAGAGTGCGCGGCATATAAATTTTGAACACCGGGCAGAAAAATATTGACAGACCGTCAAAAAAACGTTATAATGTTATATAATCAAACTTTTTGTTTAATATTTTTTTAGAAAAATAGATTTGGTTATTTCTAATTTGGGGGGAGGGAAAATAAATGTCTGAAGTCCGTGTTAAGGAAAACGAATCCCTTGACAGCGCTTTAAAACGCTTTAAACGTAATTGCGCTAAGGCCGGTGTACTCTCCGAGCTGAGAAAAAGAGAGCACTACGAGAGTCCCAGCGTTAAGAGACGCAAGAAATCTGAAGCCGCAAGAGCAAAGAAAAAGAAATTTAAGTAATAGAGATGAGATTTTATCTCAGTACAATAAAAATTTAAATTTAATAAAAAGCGGTGAGGACGGTTGATTTAAAATCAACCGTCCTCACCGCTTTTTCTATACTAACCTGTATTTAACCGAAAATACAGGTTCACATTGTTGCGCTTTTTCCCGAAAACACTATTCGGTTGTACCGGCATATACTGATTATGTAAACTTGTTTTTTCGGCAGGCTATGCCGGAATGCACAAATTACAGCATCAGGCTGGCCTGATGTTAATTCTAATCAGGGTATAATGGTCGTTTGTGGACGTTATACCATAGGCGCGCACGCCGTAATGGTATATTTATCTAAAGGCACACAGTGCCGTATCAGGGTATAATGTCCGCTTGCGGACATTATACCATAGGCGTTTACGCCGTAATGGTATATTTATTTAATCAGCGTATAATGGTCGCTTGCGGACATTATACCTTCTAACCGGAGGTTTAGTGTAACAAGAAAGGATAGAATATGGATATGGAAATGCATAATTTATACAAATGCTATTACAAATGCAATCGTTGCCATTGCTGCCGCGGACAGTGTAAATGCAATGTGGGATATTACTGTGTCAGATCAAGATGTAATATATGCTCCTCATGTGTGACTGGTCCGACGGGACCAACCGGACCAACCGGTCCGACAGGACCTTCCGGAGGACCAACAGGTCCGACGGGAGCAACAGGTCCGACAGGTCCTACGGGAGTAACGGGAGCAACCGGAGCCACAGGGCCGACAGGAGCCACAGGGGCAACCGGTCCGACGGGTCCAACCGGTCCAACGGGACCAACCGGTCCGACAGGAGCAACGGGAGTAACCGGACCTACTGGCGCAACGGGAGCAACGGGAGCAACGGGTCCGACGGGATCAACCGGACCGACGGGAGCGACAGGACCTACCGGTTCTACGGGACCCACCGGTCCAACCGGAGCGACGGGAGTCACAGGCGCCGCATTACAGCTCAGAGGAATTCAGGCGCAATTACAGCTGGCAGCGGGTTCGTTAATCGACGACGTTTCCCCAATAATTTTTGATACGGTTTTGAACGATCAGAGCATAAATATCAGCTACAATGCTGCAACAGGAGATTTCACGGTTGCGTTGGCCGGAAACTACTATGTCACATGGTGGGTCGCTGTGGACGGCACGGCGGGAAGCGCGGATGTGAGCTTTGCTGTAGACGTGGATGGTTCCCCGTACTCCACGGGCTCAATGCCGATTGTAACCGGACAGGTTTCAGGCTCCGCGCTTGTCACCGTTGGAGCGACGCCGGCAACGATCTCACTTATAAACGTAAGCGGGAATACTATAGCACTGGCAGGAACACCCGTACAGGCTAACATTGTGATCCTGGAAACGGCAATATGACGGGAGGAAGGTTAAATGAGCAATACAAAATTACACGTGGAGCGTACAAACACGGGCAGAATAGCCCCGGCGGAAAATGTTTTCTTCAACTCTGTGCCGTTAATTTCCGGAGGCATAGAGTATGATCCGGCAACAGGCGTAATAACAATTAATCAAATAGGTAAATATATAGTTCATTGGTTTGTAGCCACACAGACCAGCCTGTCGGGCAGCGGGGTTACTTTTGCGCTGCTTTCATCAGGCAGCGAATTTATTCAAGGCGATTCATCTGTAAAATCAGGGGAAGTATCCGGTTTTGGGATTGTTGACGTCACGTACGCCGGTGAAACACTGTCGCTGGTAAACGCGTCCCCGTCCGATGTTGTATATTCATCAGTTGTTCCCATAAAGGCGTCGCTGCTGCTGTATGAAGAAGTATCCGGTCCGACGGGAGCAACGGGTCCGACGGGAGCAACGGGCCCGACAGGAGCCACGGGTCCGACGGGAGCAACAGGTCCGACAGGAGCAACGGGTCCGACGGGAGCAACGGGTCCGACGGGAGCTACGGGCAGCGTGTTCAGTGATGTTGCCTTTGGGTCGAATCAAAGTCAACCGACAATAAGCGTTGCGTCAGCCATACCATTTCCGGTCGGTCAAATTTTATCGCCGGATATAACAATAAACGCCGAAAACACAATATTTACAATTGAGAGCGCGGGAACCTATCTCGTTTCTTATCAGTTGAACCTTGCGGCGCAAACCAACAATTATGCCAGCCTATATATCAACGGCGCTTCCTATACGCCGGGGATCTCCGGAAGGGTGGACATCCTTAGCAGTGAATATCATTCCACGGTACTTGTGGATTTAGCTGTGGGGGCCACCGTATCAGTGATGCTGTGGGGAAACTTCACTCCTCCCGCCACGCTTAGACCCGGAGGCAACTCGGTCACGATCGTAAAGGTAGCGTAGAAATTACAGGCGGGCGGGTTGACCCCGCCCGCGAAGAACAGTTCTTTTTTGACAGCCCGACGGCGCGGTGTCCTCACCGCGCCGCTTTGCGGACAGCCGCAGTCCCAAAACAGTAAAATAACATCTTATCACAGCTAAATTTCCTTTAGAACATCTAAAACCCCGTATGCCTCGGGGTACAGCAAAAAAGCCTGTTTAAACCCGCAATCCCTTGCCAGTCCCAGCTTTTTAAGCATACTGTTTTCATCGTCATAGAGGACAAAGTGGCTTTTTGAACCGCTGTCACGGTATGTAAAATAGTACGCGCACAGCTCCTGTGAGAAGTATGAAACGGCGTGCTCCCGGGCTATGAGCGAGTCAAGCTGGTTCTGTGTTATATAATCATCCTTGCCGGACGGAGAGGGCATGATAAAGTCCATACATATAGGCTCATAAACCAGCGCAAGCCTCTCGGGAGAATACTTTAAAACAGTATTCCGGTAGCTTTCCGCGCAGGAGCCGCCGGTCACCGCCGAGGATATAAGGATGACCGCGGAAGGCGCCGCCTGCGCGAAGGCCTCGGGTACATATACGGTCATACCAAGCCCCGAAAAATATATAGCCGCGTGATAGATAAAGTTCATGGCGAACCCCGCGGGGGAACGTTCAAAGTCAAAGACTATGCCTTCAAAGCCGCGCAGGTTACATTCGCGCTCTATTTCGTACAAAAGCTCGTCTGAGCAGACTGTATCCTCCTCCATACCCAAATCACTTACCGAGATAAGCCCGCCGCGAACGTTCCCTCCCAGTCCATTTCTGTAAAGGCGGCTATCTTTACCGATTCGGTATGCCATGTGACACAAGGTAAAGCCGCTGCCGGAGGCTTCGCGCGTGTCACGGGGATGGGTGCAGAGTGTAAAGTGCATGACATTTACATGCCGGATATAATAAAGCCGGGCAATATATATACGGCTTACCCCTTTCCTAATAGACTTCCCGCAAAACTCACCGTGTGCTTTGCGGGGAAGTCTAATATTATCGCAAGCTGCGGTTGTTAAAAGATAATCCTTATGCTATACTATTACTTGGGCATTTAACAGCAGTTAATTTTGCAGACTTAAATGCTTGCATATATGGGATTTCGGTCTGCAAAACTTTTACTACTGTTTGATGCAGAAGTAATAATAATCAACCTGTTTGATATATATGATGAAACCCCCAAAACTTGACCATAATTTTTATGGTATCAATATCTGTAGAGTTATTTTGTTAAATTGCTGCAGTGACGAGGTGAATATGCTTAAAAAGCTGATTCCCGACTTTGTATTTCAGAATATTGAGGATATTGAGGTCGGTTTCCTGCGCGGAAACGGGATAAAGGGAGTGGCGGTTGACATAGACAACACCCTTGCCAAATACTCTGAAAGTATTCCGTCCGGCGAGGTTTTAAGGTGGTGCGGGGAGATAAAAGCCGGCGGGATAGCGCTCTGCATCATCTCGAACAGCAGGCGCGGTGAGAGAGCGAAGGAAATAGGCGGCGCGGTGAGCTGCGGATACATACATAACGCGAAAAAGCCTTTGGGAAAGGGCTTTGTCTGGGCGGCGAAAACCATGGGGCTGCCGCCGGAGGAGATATGCGTTATAGGGGATCAGATATTTACCGACGTCCTCGGAGCTAAACGCGCGGGAATGAAGGCGTGCGCCGTGTATCCGAGAGGGATGGGGGAAAATCCTCTTTTTAAGCTAAGAAGATTTCTTGAGGCTCCGTTTATAAACAGGGCGGCGAAGGCGAACAAAAAATGATTTTCAGATTGCAATATAGCATCGCTATATATTATAGCTAAAGCTATATATTATAGCATTCGCTATATTGCAAGCCGGGAGGGGAGTGGTCAGCAAATGCCGGACAACTATGCGCTTTTTGGACCCGCGGGAAACTCGGACAGCTTTACCGCCTCGCACAAATCCTCCGTTGAGGCTCCGGGGTGGCTATACGACCTGGGACTGGACGTATACGAGTACCAGTGCGGAAAGGGAGTGAGGATAAAGGACGAGACCGCGGAGGAGCTGGGCGGCGAGGCGAGAAAGCATGGCATAAAGCTTTCACTGCACGCGCCGTACTTTATCAGCCTATCCAATCCGAACAACCTTGAAAAAAATATTGAATATGTGCTGCAAAGCTGCAATGCCGCGAAGCATATGGGGGCGGACAGGATCGTCGTCCATTCCGGCTCTGTGGGCGGGATGGGGAGAAGCGGCGCGCTGGAAAACACCATCGGCGCGATGAGGATAATCCTTGACGAGACAGAGCGAAGCGGCTATGGGGAGATCATGCTCTGCCCTGAAACCATGGGGAAGATAAACCAGCTGGGCACCTACGAGGAGGTTCTGGAAATCTGCCGCGTAAGCGAAAGGCTTATCCCTTGCATCGACTTTGGGCATTTGTACGCGCGGACGCTGGGCGGCTTTGAGGGCATGGAGAAGGCGGAGGAGCTGTTCGATGAAATGGAAAATATGCTGGGGGTCGCGCGGGCAAGCGTATTTCACTCCCACTTTTCAAAGATAGAGTACACGGCGGGCGGGGAAAAGCGGCATTTGACCTTTGAGAATACCGAGTTCGGCCCTGATTTCCGACCTGTCGCAAGGGCGCTGGTGAAGCGGGGCTACTCCCCCAGATTTATATGCGAATCCGCGGGAACCCAGGCTGAGGACGCGCTGGAAATGAAGCACATATATTATGAGGAGCTTGAAAACGTATTATAACAGGAGAAGAAATGAGGGTATGCAGGCTATGAATAATAACGCGGCTAAGCTGGCGGGGCTTCTGACAAAATGCGGGGTGGACGCCCTGCTTATAACCTCATACGCGAACAGGTTTTACGCGACCGGGTTCCCTTCCTCGGCGGGAACGGCGGTGATACTGCCGGACAAGCAGGTGTTCATGACCGATTCGAGATATATTGAGGCGGCGGAGCGGATAGAGGGCTTTGACATACTGATGACAGACGCGGAAAACAGGAGGGACGACATCGTAAACCGCCTCATCGGGGAGCATGGGATAAAAAGGCTGGGGGTCGAGGATGAGAGCCTCAGCGCCGCGGAGTTTGACCGGCTTGAAAAGGCGCTTAAATGCGAGCTTGCCGGGATAGGCGGCGCGCTGCTTGAGCTTCGTTCCTCCAAGGAGCAGTGGGAAATCGAGGCAATGAGAAAGGCGCAGGGGATCGCTGAACTGGCGCTTGAGGAAACGCTGAAAATAATAAAGCCCGGCGTAACTGAAAATAATATCACGGCGGAGCTTATATACAGAATGCTTTTGGGCGGCGCGGAAAAGGTCTCCTTCGAGCCTATCGTCGTGTCAGGCGCGAACTCCTCCATGCCGCACGGTCAGCCGAGTGACAAGAGGATAGAGCCCGGCGACTTTGTAACCATGGACTTCGGCTGTGTGTACGGCGGCTACTGCTCCGACATGACAAGGACAGTGGCGGTGGGTCACGCCACAGACGAGATGAGGAAGGTCTATCAGACCGTGCTTGAGGCGCAGCTGGCGGGTATTGCCGCGGCGAAGGCGGGTATCGTCGGCTCCGAGATTGACAGTGCGGGGAGACGGGTGATAGAGCAGGCGGGCTACGGGGAGTATTTCGGGCACAGCTTTGGGCACAGCCTCGGCATCGAGATCCATGAGCTGCCCAACGCCGCGCCGTCGGAGAAGAGAATAATGCCGGCGGGGGCGGTGGTTTCGGCTGAGCCGGGGATATATCTGCCCGGCAAATTCGGGGTCAGGATAGAGGATGTAATAGTTTTGAAGGAAAACGGCTGCGAAAATTTGACGGGGGCAAAAAAAGATTTGATTATTCTATAAAAAAAGTTGCGCTGAGTGGATATATAGTGTAAAATCAATATGCGCTTGACGCTATATACTTAAATTTTATATGTTTATATGCTGCTTTACGCAGAATAATTGGAGGTTATTTATGGTATCAGCTGGCGAATTCAGAAACGGCGTCACTTTCGAGATGGACGGGCAAGTGATGCAGATTGTGGAGTTTCAGCACGTAAAACCTGGCAAAGGCGCCGCTTTTGTACGTACAAAGCTCCGCAACATCATAAACGGCGGAGTGGTTGAAAGGACGTTTAGCCCCACCGAACGCTTTCCCACGGCGTTCATCGAAAGAAAGGATATGCAATATCTCTACAGCGACGAAAACCTGTACTATTTTATGGACAACGAGACATATGAGCAGGTTCCGCTGAACGAGGACAAGCTTGACCAGAACTTCAGGTTTGTCAAGGAAAACGAGAATGTGAAGGTGCTGTCGTACAAGGGCAATGTCTTCGGCGTCGAGCCGCCGACCTTCGTCATACTTCAGGTCACCGATACGGAACCCGGCGTGAAGGGGGACACGGCGACAAACGTCACAAAGCCCGCTACGCTGGAAACCGGAGCCACCGTGCGTGTGCCGATATTTGTCGACAACGGGGAATTTATCAGGATAGATACGAGAACGGGCGAATATCTCGAGCGCGCGAAGCAGTGATTAGATTATAAATAAAACTACAAATAACAGCTGAAACAGAAAGGATTGCTAATGGATATCAAAAAGAAGGCTGCGCACTTAAAAGGACTTTGTGAAGGACTGGGCATTGACGGCAGCACGCCTGAACGCAAGCTGCTGATCGCTCTTGTTGACGCCTTTGAAGAGCTGGCGGACGAGGTTGACGACTTAAACGAGGACATATCCGACCTCGAGGACGACATGACCGAGGTCGAGGAGGAAGTGGAAAACCTTGTTGAATTCGTCGATTCGATCTTTGAGGATGAGGACGAGGACGAGGACGGAGACGAGGAGGGCTGCGGAGGCTGCGGCTGCCCTCACGGTCATTCGCACGGACACGGACACGGGCACGGGCATCACCACCATTCCCATGGGGATATCGAATCGCTTGAGCTGGAGTGCCCCTCCTGCGGGAAGCCCATACAAATCAGCGAGGAAATGTACCACGACGGCTACTTCGAATGTCCGAGCTGCGGCGAAAAGCTGGAAATCGGATTCCCTGACGACGAGGACGGCGACGAATAAAATTTGATAAAATACATCAGGCAGGTGATTTCACCTGCCTGATGTATTTTATCCCCAATATTATTATTTTCAATCCTTGGTATTGTAGTAATTTATCAGGCATCCGGCGAGGATTACGTCGGTTTCATCCCTGCTCATGGCGGGCAGGTCAAGGGTTATGGCTGTTTCTTTCCCGTCCCGCGACAATACGGCGGGTACGGAGGTTTTATTCTCCAGAAGCGCCGCGCGTATGCCGCGCACATAGACCCTGTCCCCGGCCTTGATGCCGAAGCTGTCCGCGTTTTTGAGGGTGAAGGGCAGCATACCCCAGTTTACTACGTTGGAGCGGTACCGCTTCGTCGCGTAGTCTCCGGCGATGTTCGCCACGCCGCCCAGCACCCTCTGGCAGGAGGCGGCCTGCTCCCGCGCCGAGCCGTCACCGGGCTTCAGGGCGAATACGGCGGAACCGATGCCCCAGCTTTCCATCTCAAGCTCCCCGAGGTACTCGCTGAGCGCGGCGGAGGGGGCAGCGCCCGACAAAACCGCGGCTCTGCGTTCGGTCTCAAGCCGCCCCACAGCCTGGGTGCGCCCGACATAGCCCGGATCCTTTCTGGAGAGGGTGAAGGAGGCGAGCTTCATGGGATTCGAGCGGTAGGAGGAGGTTTCGCCGGAAGGGATGAGCTCGTCGGTGGTGGTGACGGGGTCGTATATGGCGGAGGCGACCTCGATCAAAAGATTTTCCGGCAGCGGGAGCTGCTCCGGCCAGTCCGCGATATTCGGACCGAATACCAGCGGCTCCTCCGGCTTTGGCTCGCCAACTCCGAAGTAGACGCGGCGCTTATACGGCGAAGGATTGTGGGTGTAGTCGGTTGTGACCTCGTTTGCGGGCGGGGAGTCCAGCTCGAAGGCTGAGGTGAGCGCGCCGCCGTTTACCGCGGTGGCGGCGATGGAGCGCGCGTCCATCAGGGCGACGTAGGATATCTGACCGTCCGACGGCTTTGAGCCCTCGCGGTTGGGGAAGTTCCGGGTGGAGTGGCGTATGGAGAACGCGCCGTTTGCCGGAGTGTCCCCAGCGCCGAAGCAGGGACCGCAGAACGCGCTGCGTATCACCGCGCCCGCCTGCATAAGCTTGGAAAGGGAACCGTTTTCGGTGAGCTTTAGCATCATGGGCTGGCTTGCGGGGTAGACCGAGAGGGAAAACGCGCCGGAATCTATGGAGCCGCCGTCCAGGATATCGGTCATATGCATAATATTTTGATACAGGCCGCCTGAGCAGCCGCCGACAAACGCCTGGTCGGTCATAAACCTGCCGCCGCGCACCTTGCTCAGCAGCGAACCGCCCGGCGCGGAAAGCTTTAGCAGCCTGGCTGTCTCCGCGTCGGTGGCAGCTAAAATGTCGGTCATGTTTTCCTTGAACTCCCTTATGGTATACGCGTTTGACGGGTGGAAGGGGAGGGCTATCATCGGCTCGGCCTTGTCAAGGTCTATATACACCGCGCTGTCGTAGTACGCGCCGTCCTCCGGCTCCAGCGCCGCAAAGTCGCCGGGGCGTCCGTGACAGGTCAGGTATTCCCGCACAGTCCCGTCGGTTTGCCAAACGGAGCTGAGGCAGGTGGTTTCGGTGGTCATGACGTCGATGCCGAATCGGAAATCCATCGACAGGTTTTTCACCCCCGGACCGACAAACTCCAGCACCTTGTTCTTTACAAGACCGTCGCCGAACACCGCGCCGATCAGAGAAATGGCGACGTCCTGCGGCCCGACGCCGGGACGGGGCTTGCCGGACAGATAGACGGCGGTTATTTCGGGATATTTGATATCGTATGTACGGCCGAGAAGCTGCTTGACAAGCTCGGGACCGCCCTCGCCTATCGACATGCTGCCGACCGGTCCGTACCTCGTGTGGCTGTCCGAGGCTAAAATCATGCCGCCGCTCTTGGCGTAATTTTCACGCATGTATGTGTGGATGACGGCAAGGTGGGCGGGCACGAACTCGCCGCCGTACTTTTTCGCGGCGGATAGCCCGAATAAGTGGTCGTCCTCGTTGATGGTTCCGCCGACGGCGCACAGGCTGTTGTGGCAGTTTGTAAGGACGTAGGGGAGGGGAAACTCGGTAAGCCCGCTTGCCCGCGCGGTCTGGATTATTCCGACATACGTGATGTCGTGCGAGGCGAGCGCGTCAAAGCGCAGCTTCAGATTATCCATACTGCCGGAGGTGTTGTGCGACGAGAGGAGCTTGTACGAGATAGTTTTTTCCCGAGCGCGGGCTTTGCTGCTTATGTCCGCCGCGCTTTCCCCCCCGGCGGGGAGGAGTGAGCCGCCCTTATATATGGCGCCGTTAGTCTGTACGGTTATCATTGTTGTGACCATCCTTCTTTAATTCTAATGTTTCTTATCTGGAATTGCTATTATTTTCGGTGTATTCATACAGCTTGACGATACCCGAACGGAGCTTTGTCATCAAAGCGGCTTTGGTGCTGCCGGGAGAGAGTTCATCGATATTCATAGCCTCCACAAGCTCGTCAAAGGTCTCCGAAAGCTCGTCCAGCTTCTCCGGTATCAGCAGGGAAACCGGGGGGATACTGCTCACCCCCAGCTTTTCAAGCAGCGCCTGTGTGGTTTCGTCGAACGGCTCCGGCATTTCGACGAGCTCCCGTTTCGCCTCCGTTCCGGGACGCGGGGGAGGCGGAGCTTCGGTCTGCGGCGGAGGAGCGGCGGGGGACGCGGAGTCGGGAACAGCGCCGGGCTTTCCCCTGAATAAGTCGTTGTAAACCGATACGGCAACCGCGGCAAGCGCAAGGAACACCGCGGTTGCGCCGAAGCGTATATTCAGCCTGTAATACCCCGTGAGGTAGGCGTCGTAGCCGACCCAGGACGCGAATTGGACAAGCGCCGGGACAAACAGGTTTTTCGCCAGCGAGATAGCGCATATCACCGAAAAGACGTCCGCCGGATAGAAGTAGCGCTCATGCATGGACGGGAGGAAAAAGGGTATTGAAACGGACAGGAATAAGATAAGCTCAAGAAGATGCCTGTCTGTAATTTCCTTTTTCTTTATATAGCAGACAAAGAGGACGGCAAACACCGAAACCGCGGCTAAAATTATTCCGGCTATCGAGTACAGCGCCGTGTTCGCGGGGGGATTCTGGATAAAGGCGAAAATGGACGGCGCGTTTAGGGAGAGGTGGGAGCTGTAGCTGCCGGTCTGATTGAAATAGATAAGGATGGAGTCCAGCGGCGCGCGCCCCGCGATGATGGCGGGAAGGGCGGCGAGAAGAAAGACCGCCGGAAACGCGAACAGCCGGTGCAGCTTCAGCCTGCCTGTTATCACAAATGCCGCGAATATGGGAAGGATAAAAATAGCCTGCAATTTGAAGGAAAAGGAGACGGCGATCATCGAAACGGCAAGCAGCGGCTTATTTTTAAACATGTAATAGACCGACATGACCGCAAACAGGACGTATATCGAGTCGCACTGCGCCCATTTTGCCGAATTTAAGCAAACTGTGGGCAGGAGCAGGATGATAAAAAAGGTGAGAAACTGCAAATTTTCGTTTTTTGTGAAGTGGGACACAAGCTTCATTGAGTAAAAGGCAAGCAGAATGTCCGCGAAAATCGACAAAAATTTGATGAGGTACAGGTCGTCGACCGGCAGGTAGGAGAAGAACGATAGAAAGTACAGATAGGGGAAGTTGTAGTCGCCGATACTGCTTTTCAAGGCGGAAAAGCCGCCGTTGTCGCGAAAATACTGCACCCAGTTACCCAGAAACGAGTTGTAGTCCCCCGAGCGGAAATCTATCATCAGCACACGCGCGACCATCGCGACGGCGGCGAGTGTGAAGGCGAGCGCCAGACCGCTGTTTGAAAGATTCAGGTGAAGGCAGAGCAGCAAAAGCGCGAGAAAGAGGGAGGCTGTACTCAGAATAATGACCGGCAGGGTGAGGTAATACATAAAATTTTGGAGAAAAAATACGAAAATAAGAGAGAAGCACAGAGATAAACAAATATTGGAGGAGGTCAGCTTTACCTGTTTATTTATAAGGTTCATAAGGATACTCCGTATCTTTCAAATATAATTCTAACTGTTGTATATTGTCCGCTTGCGGACAATATACAACAGTTAGAATTATACAACAAATTATAGTATACTGCAATACAGCGTACTATTTTTTGTTGTGATTCACCCAGTCCCGCGCTTCCTTCACATGGATATCGTCTGTCACCGGAGCGTGTCCGTGAGCCTCCCTGTCCGACGGATATATCCCCGCCTGTACGATTTTATCCGCGCCCTTGTTTTTATTCTTTTTCATATTTATACCGTCATCTTTCCTTATAGATTTCCGCTTAATATTACAGTGTTCGCCTATATTACAGTATTCACAAATTTAAATTAAAATATATTAACAATTCGACAAAAAGCATTACCATTTTATTAAAATAGAAGTATTTACTTTAAATACAAAAAAACATGTGGTATAATGTCCACAAGCGGACATTATACGCCGATTAAATAAATATACCATTACGGCGTGCGCGCCTATGGTATAATATCTACATTGCAAACAAACATGAATGGCAAAATATGAGGTAAGATGAAAAAAAATAATTTAAACAACGGTATAACAAGGTCGAACAGCGTCTCCGACGCCGAAACGGACGGCATCATCGAGGGGAGAAATCCTGTGCTCGAGGCGTGCAGGGCGGGCAGGAAGATAGACAAGCTGTTTGTCCAAAAGGAACAGGACAGGCTGCTGGGCTACATCGTCGCGGCGGCGCGGGAAAACGGCGCCGCAATCGTCGAGGTGGACAGGAAAAAGCTGGACATTATGAGCGTTACGCGGGCGCATCAGGGGGTAATAGCGCACATCCCGGCGCGTGAATATGCCGACTTCGATGAGGTCGTAAACGAGGCTGTGTCCTCATATGCCGAGGATAAGGGCAGACCGCCGCTTTTTGTGGTGTGCGACGGGATCACCGATTCCAACAACCTGGGCGGGATAATCCGTACGGCGGAAGCCGCCGGAGCTAAAGCGGTGGTGGTTCAGAAGAGACGGTCCGCCGGACTTACCGCCGTGGTTTCCAAGGTGTCGGCGGGCGCGCTGGAGCATATGAAGGTGGCGCGCGTGTCCAACCTTACCGCCGCGCTTAAAAAGCTCAAGGAAAACGGATTTTGGATATTCGGCGCGGCAGGCGAGGGTGAAAGCCCGCTGTACAGCGTAAATTTCAATGTGCCGTGCGTGATAGTCATCGGCTCCGAGGGGGAGGGGATAAGCCGCCTTGTGCTTGAAAACTGCGATTACAGGGTTTCCATCCCCATGCTTGGAAAGGTAGGCTCGCTCAACGCGTCCGCCGCCGCCGCCGTGGTGCTGTACGAAGCGGTCAGGCAGAGGCTGCAGCCGTTTTGATGAGGGGAAGGACCTCCCATTTTTCGAAAGGAAGAATAATTATCCATTCGCGCAGCGCCGGTAATACCGAACAGGACCGCGCTGCCGGGGTATGATTTGTGAAGCTGTAATTATGGCAAAAAGAAAAGACGAAAAATTTAATAATACCCAGGAGCTTGTAAAAAGCGGGGACGCGTCTTACAACGAGCTGCTTGTGAGCTATTCGGAGGAGGACAAATACGATTTCTCCCTCGACGATATATTGGCGGAATACGGAAACAGTCCGGAGCAAAAAGAGGAAAAAAACGGCGGTCTTAAAACCTTGAACACCGGAACAGTTCAGATAGATACCATCATAACCGAGGAAAGGTTTGAGTATGACGAAGCGGCTGAGCCGTCCGCCGGGTCTCAAAATGACCTTGAAGCCGAGGCGCCCGGGGCAGGGACGCCGGCCGGGGATGAATTCGAGGACGACGAAAAGAAGATAGCGGATTTGATAGCCGCGACCTTCAGCGCCGTCGAAGCCGGCGAGGACGGGGAACGGGTTCAGAAGAAAGGCAAGAGGGGCGAATCAATCGGCGGCAAGGCGCATATTTTTGAGGATGAGGAAGAGGAGGCGCCCGAACAAAAGCGGGGCTTGTTCAAGAGAAAGAAAAAGGATGCTGAGCAGCCGAAAAAGCGGAAGGTAATAAAGGAATCGAAGGACGCGAACAAGCTGTTTGCGGAGAATTTTTCCCAGTACTTTGGATCGGACGCGGGGCTTGCCGGGCAGAACGAGGGTTCAAAGGAGGAGGAAAAGGAAATCGAGGCTTCCCTTTTTTATGAGGAGGAGACAGAGGAAAGGGAGGCGGAGGAGGAAGCCGGATACGAAGAAAGCATCGACATAGTCGGGGCGGCAAACGGCATAATAAGCCTGATAGGCAGGATGAAGCTGAGGCTGTTTGTCTGCGTTGTATGCGACATATTGCTGTGCTACATAACCTTTGCGCCAAAGCTGGGGCTGCCGGTACTTAATGCGTTTACCTACATAAGCTCCCCCTTTATTTTTCTATTCGCCTGCGCGGCGCTGCAAGTGATCGTCATGGTGATGTGTATCGAGACTGTGACGGTGGGTATACGCGATTTAATCCTGCTCAGACCGAACATGGAAAGCTCGGTTGCGTTTGCGGCGGCGGCGTCGCTGCTTCACATAGTTATGATCATTGTACGTCCCGACTGGGAGGGCTACTACCCCTATGCCGCGGCGGTCTCGGTGTCGCTGACCTTTGCCGCGTACTACAGAAATAAATTTAAGCACGCGAAGCTTCGCTCCTACAAAACCGTGTCCGCGATGTCAAAGCCGTATGTTGTGTCGCTGGAGGGGGACGTGTACGAAAATTATGACGCTTACCTCAAGCAGCGTGTAAACGAGGTGAAATACTTTGTCAACCAAACCGAAAAGCGGGATATGGCGCGAAGGGTATGGGCTGTGCTTTCTCCGATAACAATTGTCGCGTCTATTGCGTTTTCCACGATTGCTTCGATCGGAAACGGTCAGGCTCACCGGTTTTTCTTCTGTCTTGCCGCCATAAGCGCGGCGGCGGCGCCGCTTTCGGTTGCGATGCCGTTCTATCTGACCTTCAACAAGGCGGCAAAGCGGCTGGGTGTTATGGGGGAGGCGATTGCGGGCTGGAAGGCGGCGGAGCAGCTCAGCCTGGCGAATGATTTGATTTTAACCGACAATGATATTTTCCCGCCGGGGAGCATATCATTAAACGGGCTTAAAATATTCGGCGGGTACGCTGTGGAGCGGGTCATCTCCTACTCCGCCAGCTTGATTGCCATGTCGGGCGCTGGCTTGGCAAAGCCGTTTGTCGACCTTCTCAGCGATCAGGCGGGGGCGCTGACCGAGGTTCAGGACTTCAAATTTTACGAGAACGGCGGGGTTGGCGGCATTGTGGCGGGAAATCACGTGCTGGCGGGCAGCGGCTCGTTTATGATGAGAACCGGAATAAAGATACCCCGGGACGTGAACATCAAAAGCACTGTGTTTGTCGCGATAAATCAGGAGCTTGCGGGTGTTTTCGCGGTGAACTACACGGTAAACAACCCGGTTAAAAACGCGCTTACGGTACTTGCGAGAAACAATATCACCCCGGTATTTGCCGTTCGCGACTTCAACATAACCCCCTCCATGATAGAGGCGAAGTTCAAGATTTCCACCGATACGGCTGATTTTCCGCCCATTGCCGACCGTTTGGCGCTTTCCGGCGGGGACAGGGAGACCCCCTCAAAGCCGCTCGCCGTTATCGGGCGGGAGGGGCTGGGGCACTATGTCGAAAGTCTGATATGCGCGAGAAGCCTGAAAAAGGCGACTAAAACCTGTTTGATAATATCGGCGGCAAGCGTTGTGATCGGTATGCTTATCATGTTTCTGCTCATGTATATCCACGCTCCCGCGGCGGCAAGTCCGTTCAATCTGATGCTGTTTCTTATTTTATGGCAGATTCCGGCGAGGATAGCCGCCAGCTGGGTAAACAGCTGAGGCTTGCGGGCAGAAATTTGCGACAGGCTATGAGAACAGGTTCTGAATTTTTCTTCTGTTTTTTGGAATAATAAGGTTTTCCATGCAAATTATGTGCTTGAATCCCGGCTGAAATTATGCTATCATGGCACTTGTTGATACTCATATTGCGGTTTAGTATGACATTACGGTTTTGTGAGGGTTTTATTAGTGATATATATTAAAGCGATGGGCTCTAAAATACGTTTGGATGATGAAAACAGCGAATTGGCACAGTCGTTTTACGACTGTATCGAGGATTTGGCTGATACGGAAATGGTTCAGCGGCTCGCGGAATACAGGCATCACATGGACATAAGCAGGCTTCAGCATTGTTTAAACGTTGCTTACTACTCATATCTTTTGGCGGAAAAGCTGGGCTTCGATTCAAGGGCGGCCGCGAGGGGCGGACTGCTCCATGATTTGTTCTTCTATGACTATAAAACCTCGGGCTTTAGGCGGCACCACAAGTATATACATCCCAGGCAGGCTCTGGAAAACGCCAGAACCCTGTGCGAGCTGACAGGGAAGGAGGAGGAAATAATCCTCAACCACATGTGGCCCTCCTGCACCGAGACGCCGAGGCACATAGAGACGTATATCGTCTCGTCGGTGGATAAATACTGCGCGACATTCGAGGCTGTCAACTTTATGCTCAGAAAGGTCAGCGGCAGAGCGGGAAAAACCATTAACAGATGACAATTGAAAGTTAACATAAACATTTAAAGCATCGCCGTGATCTACAGGAGAGGATTCCTGTTGATTACGTCGATGCTTTCAAAAAATAAGGCGGCGGGTATACGGTACGGCACAATTGCACAAGAATAGTATTACTACGATTGTTGATAGGGATATAGGGGACGCGTAGAAAATTTATATTTTTGGGGGAATTGAGTATGAATCAACTAACTGTGCAAATTTTTTCATCAGATTTATTTGAAACATTTGAACATTATAAAAAAGCATTTAATGCAACTCAAATATCTCTCGCGATGGGCTCTGAAAATGAGCCGATTCATCTTGAAATAGATATTATGGGTAACAATATAGCCATTGCACCGCTTGCGCCGCACGAAATAACAAAAGGAAATGTGACGGTAATTTGCCTTGGATTTGATAATAAAGACGCTTTAATGCAAGCATATGACGTACTCCGTGACGGAGGGCAAACTGATGGTTTGGCTGAATTGCCGTGGAGTCCATTACAGGGGTATGTAACGGATAAATATGGCGTAGTTTGGTGTATCGGGTTATAAGCATTTTCTACGTTGCGGCTGTGGCTGTGGCAAGCCTCCTATTTGTCATACAAATAGCGTCCTGGCTTTGCAGGGCGAAGGTTAAAGAAAGGAAAATATGCCGTGAAAGAATCACCTGTAAGGAAAAAGATAAGATTGGAAGGGTATGATTATTCGCAGTCAGGGGCGTATTTTATTACGATATGTGTGAAAGACGGACATCCAATGTTGGGTAGGATTGTAGGGACGACCGCCTCCGGTCGTCCGTTCGTCGAATTAACGCCGGTAGGTAAGTGTATTGAAGAAACAATACAAGCTGCGAATAAAAACAATGTAAAAATTGATAAATATATAATAATGCCCAATCATATCCACATGATTGTGATTTTAATGCAAGATGAGGACGATTTAACTTCAAATGCGGACGACCGAGGGCGGTCGTCCCTACATCAGGTAGTGCGCAATATCAAATCGTATGTCACTAAATGGGCAGGGTTTTCAATGTGGCAGCCGCGATTTCACGATCATATCATACGCAACGAAGAAGAATACCGGCGCATATGGCAGTACATCGACGAAAATCCGATGAAATGGCAGGACGATCGTTATTTTGTTAAGTGAAAATATATCCCTATCAACAACCTTATTACTGCTGATAAGTTGCAGGGGTAATACAAATAACGGACAGTGACGGAATGGGAGAAAAGGTATGAAGCTAGCGTTTTATGACACAAAGCCATATGATAAAGAGTGGTTCGACAAGCTTTCGCAGAAGTACGGCTGCGAAATAAAATACTACGAATATAAGCTGTCGGCGGATACGGCGTGGCTCGCGAAGGGCTATGACGCTGTGTGCATATTTGTAAACGACGACTGCGGCAGGGAAACGCTGGGGATACTTGAAAAGGTCGGGGTAAAGCTCGTCGCGCTGAGGTGTTCGGGCTACAACAATGTGGACCTTTCAGCGCTTGGGGGAATAAAGGCGGTGCGTGTTCCGGCGTACTCCCCAAACGCTGTGGCGGAATACGCGGCGGCGCTTTTGCTGTCTGTCAACCGCAGGATACCGCGGGCATACAACCGCACCCGCGAAGGAAATTTCAGCATAAACGGTCTTATGGGGGTCGACCTGTACAAAAAGACTGTGGGGGTCATCGGCACCGGGAAAATCGGGCAGGTGTTTATCAGCATATGCAGGGGCTTTGGAATGAGGGTGATAGCCTACGACCCATACCCTGCGGACGACCCGTCCATAGAATACTCCGACCTCGAGACTCTGTTCAAAAGCTCGGACGTGATTTCGCTGCACTGTCCGCTCACGAAGGAAACTCACCACATCATAAACGCCGGGTCTGTTTCGCTTATGAAGGACGGGTGTATTCTGATAAACACCTCGAGGGGCGCGCTTGTCGACACTCACGCGCTGATAGACGGCTTGAAAAGCCACAAGCTGGGCGGCGCGGGGCTGGATGTGTACGAGGAGGAAGGGGATTATTTCTTCGAGGATTTTTCCGGCGAGGTCATCGAGGACGACGAGCTGGCGAGACTGCTGTCACTGCCAAACGTGATCGTATCCTCCCATCAGGCCTTCTTTACAAGGGAGGCGATGCGGGCGATAGCGGAAACGACCTTCGAAAGCCTGATAGCGGCCGAGAAGGGCGAGGCTCTGAAAAATCAGCTTGTCCCGTGATTTCGGCGTTGATCGGCGTTTACCCGGAGCAATTTCAACAGATAACGGCTGACGTGAAAGAGGTGAGGAGCAGTGACCAATTCCGCGCGGGAGGGAAGTCCGGTTGAAGTCCTGAAACGGTTCTTTGGCTACGGCGAGTTCCGGGAGGGACAAGCCGAGCTTATCGACGCGCTCACCCACGGCCGGGATGCCTTGGGGGTCATGCCCACAGGCGCGGGAAAGTCGCTGTGTTATCAGGTTCCCGCCATGCTGCTGCCGGGAGTGACTCTGGTCGTTTCACCGCTGATCTCGCTCATGCGCGACCAGGTGCAGGCCTTGACTGCAAGCGGGATCCCGGCGGCGTTTATCAACAGCTCGCTGACCGAAGCCCAGTGGAACCGGGCGACGTCGAACGCCCGCGGCGGGAAGTATAAGATTATCTACATTGCGCCGGAGCGGCTGCTTGCCCCATCCATGCTGGAGCTCGCCGGGGTGCTGCAAATATCGATGCTTGCGGTGGACGAGGCGCATTGTATCTCCAGGTGGGGGCAGGATTTTCGTCCCAGCTATTTGGACATCCCAAGGTTTGTTGAGGGGCTTCCATCCCGCCCTGTTTTGGCGGCGTTCACGGCGACCGCCACGCCGCAGGTGCGGGAAGATATCCTTGCTGCGCTGGCGCTGCAAAGCCCGCTCATACAGGTTACGGGGTTTGACCGCCCCAACCTGTATTTTGAAGTCAAACAGCCGAAGGATAAATACGCGGCGCTTGTAAAGTATCTGAAGGGAAATGACGCGTGCGGCATAATCTATTGCTCCACCCGCAAGGAGGTGGAGAGCGTCGCCGAAAAGCTCATTGCCGACGGATATTCGGCGGCGCGGTATCACGCGGGGCTTTCCGATAATGAACGCAGCCGGTCGCAGGATGATTTTCTCTATGACCGAGTCAAGATCATCGTTGCGACCAACGCCTTCGGCATGGGTATAGATAAGTCCAACGTGCGGTTTGTTATCCACTACAACATGCCGCAGAATGTGGAGAGCTATTACCAGGAGGCGGGACGCGCCGGACGGGACGGCCTGCAGGGCGATTGTATCCTGTTCTACGCCCGCAAGGACGTCAGCACCGCCCTGTACCTCATCAATCAAGGTCAAAACCCGCATGAGATTGCCCGAAACCGCCGGCTTCTGGTTCAAATGGAGCGGTACTGTGAAACGGACGGCTGTCTGCGTCAGTATATGCTCCGTTATTTCAGCGAACCCACCGTGGAGGATTTCGAAAACGGCGGCTTCTGCGGAAACTGCGGAAATTGCAACGGCAATTTTGAAGAAACCGACGTCACGGTGGACGCGCAAAAGCTTCTTTCCCACATTCTGAGGCTGAACAAGGCGGGTAAGCGCTTCATGTTTACCCACACCGCCGATATTCTGCTGGGCAAGTCGGAGGATTTCACCGATCTTTCCACCTTCGGGATAATGAAAGGCACGTCCCGCAGCTACATACGGCAGTTGGCAAACCGTTTGACCGCGCTCGGCTATATTCACGACGGCGGCTATCTCAGCGTCTCGGCAAAGGCGAATGAGGTTCTGTTCGGCGGCGTTCATGTGACAATTCGCGGCGGCAAGCCCGAAGCGTCCACAAAGGAGAAGCGGGTAAAGCGGCAGGAGAAAATTGCGAAATATGCGCTGTCCGAAGGTTTGTTTGCCAAGCTCAAGGAGCTGCGGCTGAAGATCGCGCGGGAAGAGGAGGTTCCGGCGTTCGTCATCTTTTCCGATGCGACATTGGTGGATATGGGTCAAATCCATCCGCTCAGCGAGGAGGAAATGCTTGAGGTCAGCGGGGTGGGGCAGATCAAGCTGGAGCGGTACGGCGCACGGTTTTTGCAGCTTTTGCGGGAGGAGGAACCGGTCGCCCGGTCACAGGAAAAGCCGCCTGAATTTACTCCGGAGCTGTTCCTGGAGCAGATTCGGATAGAAACAGAGCCTTTGCAAATCTCCCGTGTCGCGGATAACATCAACGCTGTCCTTCTGCGGCACGGCAAACCGAAAACCAGTGGCATGGGGTTGAACAAGCTGTTGATCGACGCGGGATATTTGGAAGCCGCGGACGGCGCGAAGCTGCCAACGGACAGCGGACGGGAGCTTGGTATTACAACCGTAGAACGTCATTCCGCCCGCGGGGATTATGTGCAGTGTTTGTTTGGCGAAGAGGCGCAGCGGGTATGCGCGGAGCTGGCGCTGTTGAAGGTCGAGTGAGCTGTTTTCCGGGGCGCCGGAAAAGCCGGCTATCTGCCAGGGTGTGACCATACTATCCGAAATCCGGATAGTATGGTCACACCCTGGTTTATTGCTGTGCCAATTGAGCCTTGCATTATTGGCGAAAAAAACGACCGGCAAACGCTCCACCAAAATCATCGCTGGTCGAACCCAAGTGTTCGACGAGAGAGGCAATGCCTCCGGGCTCCGGGAAGAAATAATTGCCCGTCCAGAATTTACCTGAACTTTGCCTAATTCAGCTATTTCATTTTACAAGCCGTTGATAAGATTTAATCGCCGAATGTGGACTGGTCGGTTTGGCTGTTTGAGGAGCCTTGTATAATTCAAGTCTTATCGGAAGGGGGAGCGGTTATTATGAGCACACAAAAAGGAAAAACAGCCGGTCTGAAAAATAAGCTTCCGATGATGGTCACCGTTTTCATCCTCGTGATTCTGGTGGTTGGGATTCTGGCGGGTAACGCATATAATCCTGTTACATATACCATGTACAATTATAAAACTATCAGCTATGAGAAGGCGGCGGTGACCGCCGTTCTGAGCGAGTCGGTGGAGCCGGCCGGCGGTATGCCCGGTTGGAGCCTTGGCAATCAAGAGGTCACGGTGCGCTTCAAAAACGGTCCCATGAAGGGACAGGAAGTGACCCTTAGCAACGACCTCTCCACCACCCACAACATATATGTGAAGCCCGGTCAGCCGGTAATTGTCAAGGCGGACAGACCGGAGGGGATTTCACCATACTATACGCTGTATAACTATGACCGCATGCCGGGGCTTTTAGCCGTGCTTGCGGTTTTTGTCGTTTTTATGCTGCTCGTGGGGCGGTTTAAGGGGCTTCGAAGCGTACTGGGGCTTGGAATCTCTATGTTTTTCATCTTCGCCCTGCTGCTCCCCGCCATCTACCGCGGGTGGCCGCCGGTGGCGATGAGCATAGTTACGGTGCTGCTTATCGCGGTTTTCTCAATCCTGCTGCTGGGCGGGTTTAGCGGAAAGAGCTATACCGCGCTCGCCGCGGTGTCGGCGGGTATTTTACTCTCAGCGCTGTTCTTTGCTGTCATATCCGCGCTGCTGAAGCTGACGGGCTACAACATCGGGGAGGCGGAGGAGCTTATTCTCGTCTCGCGGGAAACGGGGCTGAAAATCGGCGACGTGCTGTTTGCCGGAGTGCTTGTCGCCTCCATCGGCGCGGTGATTGACATGAGCGTCTCGGTCGCCGCGTCCATGTATGAAATCCGTGAAAAACAGCCCGGCATCGACCTGAAGGAGCTTTTCCGGTCGGGCATGTCAATAGGTCGTGACATGATCGGGGCACAGTGCATGACGCTGATCATGGCGTTTGTCGGAAGCTCGCTTGCGACGCTGCTGTCGCTGATCGCTTACGGGGCGAGGCTCGACCAGGTGCTCAGCTCGGACTACATGGCGGTGGAGACGGCGCACGGCATTACAGGAAGCCTGACCGTCATCGTCGCCGTGCCGCTGACGGCGGGGCTGTGTGCGCTGCTGAACAGGAAGCCGCCTGCCTCCCCAGGCTCCACTCCCAAAAACCACGCGAAACGCGCCTGACACCTCCGGCGCTGATCGCGTTTATATAAGAGGTATGTTGAACCCACATTTTGAAAGGAGCATTTTTATGTTAGAATCGATCCGAAGCAAAAGCGGCATTGGAGCAATCAACAGGGCGGTTTCGCTGCTGCTCGCAATCTGTCTGCTGTTTAGCCTCTGCCCGGCGGCATTCGCGGCGGACCCGCCCCCCGTAAGCGGTGTGATCGCGACCGTCGCGGGGTGGTCGTACAGCGCTATACCGCCCGAGCCCGACCGCGGAAACGTCCCGGCGACAAGCGGCGTAAATCAAGACGGCGCGGCGCTGAGCAACCACTACAAAACGATATCGGGATATGCAACCGGCAGCCTGAATCTGACCGACTGGACGCCTCAGCCCGCTTATTGGGAGCTTGCGTTCTCCGGCGACGGATTCACAAACCTGGATATCACACTCTCCCAGCGCTCATCAAACACCGGACCGAGAGACTTCGCCATGAGTTATTCACTGGACGGCGGCGCCACATGGACTGAGATAAATGGCTCGTCCATAGCGATTGCGTCCACCAATCTGGCGACGACATACAGCGGCTTTAGCCTTCCGGCGGCACTGGATAACGCCGATTCGATCCTGCTGCGTCTGTACAAGGCATCAAACACCAGCCTCAACGGCGGCACAGTCGCCTCCGGCGGGGTGAGCAACATCAACAATGTTATCATCAGGGGCGTCTACAGCGACGGCAATGCGCCGGACCCCTCTCCTGATCCCAACCCGGAACCTGAGAAGGTCGCAAACGTGACGGCAAACCCGGAGTCCAGCACTATCGTAACGTCGGGAACCGTTGATGTTACGCTTTCCTGCGCGACCGAAGGCGCGGAAATTAAGTATCAGGTCGGCGCGGCAGGCTACAGTACATACGCCGGACCGTTCACCGTAACGGACTTCCCGGCGACGGTTACCGCCTACGCCGTGAAGGAAGGTATGGAGGACAGCGCCGCCTCGTCATTCACTTATTATGACGACGGCTCGTCACCGGCAAACAACCTGCGCCCGTATTTCGGTCAGCTTCACGCGCACACAAGCAACTCCGACGGCACGGGCAGCTATGACGACGCGTACACGGCTGCCCGCTACACGGCTGACCTCGATTTCTTCGCCGTGACGGATCACTCCAATTACTTCGACAGCAGCTCAAACCTCGGCAACATGGCGACAGGCGGAGGTGCGAACGGCAGCCGCTGGACGAATATGACTGCCGCCGCCGATAAGTATAATGAGGATGGCGGCTTCGTCGCGCTGGCCGGCTTTGAGATGACCTGGTCGAACAAGGAGTACGGCCACATCAACACCTTCAACACGCCGGGCTATGTCAGCCGCAACGACCCATACTACAACACCGCGGGCGGCGCGGGTCTCAAGCGGTACTACGACGAAATAGCACAGTATCCGGCGTCCATAAGCCAGTTTAATCACCCCGGCACAACCTTCGGCGATTTCTCCGATTTCGCGTACTACAACCCGGCGGTCGATAAGGTGATGAACCTGATCGAGGTCGGCAACGGCGACGGCACGAACAAGCAGCTCAACACCGGCTACTGGCGTTCCGACGCGTACTACGACCGCGCGCTGTCCCTCGGCTGGCACGTCGCGCCCTCGAACAATCAGGACAACCACCGCGCCAACTGGGGCATCGCGAATAATCACCGCACCGTCGTGCTCGCGGAGAGCCTGACCCGGGCTAACGTCTACGACGCGCTCAGCAATCGCAGGGTCTACGCGACGGAGGACAAGAACATTGAGGTGCTCTATTTCGTCAACAACGAGCCGATGGGCACGATTATGAGCTCGACCCCCAGTTCGCTGCACTTTGACATCAGCATCACAGAACACAGTGAGAGTATTGGCACCGTTTCACTCATCACAAAGGGCGGTCAGGCGGTCTGGTCACAGAACGTCACAGGGGATACGGCGGACATCAGCTTCGACCTCACGCCCGACTACGACTACTACTATGTGAAGATCGTCCAAGCCGACGGAGACATGATCCTCACAGCGCCGGTGTGGGTATCGTCCAACGTCACAGTCGATGAGACCGGCATCTCCAGCGCCGAGTTCGCGCAGGGAACGCCGCTTGTCGGCAGCCCGATCGGTCTTGACGTCAAGCTTTTCAACTACGGCTCATATCCGCTCTATGTAAATTCAGTCGCGGTGTATGACAGCTCTGACAAGCTGATTAAAAATGATACGGTCTCGCTCACCGTCACAAGCCTCACGTCATACAGCACGACCGTCACCCCCGCGCAGGTCGGTCTGAACGTCTACAAGCTCGTCGTGACCGGCACGGTGAACGGCGCGGAAAAGACGTATACCTATACGACCCGCCTTACGGCGAAGGATCCGTCCGGCATCACAAGGATTGTCGTGGACGCCTCGCACGGCAACATGTATGTCAACGGTCAATATTCCGGCGGTCTGGCCGCCATCGAGCAGAACCTGGCGGGGGACGGCATTGTGTTCGTTTACGCCGACGCGCTGACCGACGGGATACTCTCCGACGCGGCGGCGGTGCTGATCACGACGCCGGAAAACCGCAGCGGCAGCGCCGCCCGCTCCAACTTCAGCGCGCAGGATATTCAGGTGCTGAAAAGCTACGCGGATAACGGCGGCAGCTTTATAATCATGGCGCGCGCCGACTATGGCGAGGACAGCAATTACCAGACCTCGGTTATGCTGAACAACCTCCTTTACGAAATCGGGGCGACGACGAAGGTAAACAGCGATGAGTTGATCTGGGGCGGAAGCACCAGCGTGTACACAATAGAGCAAAAGCTGACCTACAACACCCAGCTTGAGTGGATGCAGGGCTTGCCCTTTGACCTCAACTTCCGCATCTGGAGCGGCGCAAGCCTGATTCCAGGCGCGAATACGGTTCCGGTGGTGTCCGGAATCACGGGCGTATCCAGCTACGATTCGAGCAGCGCCGGCAAGGCGGCAGACGTCGGGACCGGCAGCGACATCGTATTCGCCGCGCAGGAGGAATTGCCCGGCGGCGGCACGGCGTTCATCGGCGGCGGCGTGTTCTTCACGACCTACAATGAGGTCGATAAGAGCGCTTACCTCAACCACCACATCGCCGAAGCGATGATAAGGACACTGCAAAGAGAAGCGGCTGTGAGCGCCATCGCCGAAGCGCGGCAGGGCGCGCCGGGTCAGGCGTTCACCGTTGAGGGCATACTGACCACCCACTCGGCTGAGGCGTCACGCGACAACGCGTTTTTCGATTGCATCTACATCCAGGATAACACCGGCGGCATCTGCATACATCCGGTGACCGATCTGCAGCTCTATGTCGGTCAGAAGGTGCGGATATCGGGGGTCATCAAGGAATATCTCGGCGATAAGGAGCTCGGAATTCCGGACGGCATTGAGGAGTCCGACGCGATAACCCTGCTTGACGCCGCGAAAAATCCGATTTCCCCCGAAGAGATGACGACGGCGGGCAGCATGACCAAGGCCAGCGAGGGGCTGCTCGTCACAGTGACCGGCACAGTCGTAAGCGTTGACCTGCAAAAGGGCGCGGTCATAGTGGACGACGGAACCGGCGCGGCGCGGCTGCTGATTGAGGGATACATACATAACAGCGCAACCGGCGCGACCGGTATCCCGGACTTTGTGACTGTCGGCACGGAGATCACGGCGGTTGGTCTCGCGTCGGTTGACGGGGACGGCAACCGCCTGCGGGTGCGCGACCTTGCGGAGATAACTCCGGCTCAGCCGAAGGCAGCGGCGGCGCTGGTGATCGGCTTTGTATACTTCGGCACCGACAACTCTTCCTCCGGCACCCACAGCTTCGTTGAAATCTACAACCCGGGCGACGAAGCGGTGACCCTCACCGGCAATTACTCCCTGCAATACAAGAGCATGGATACCGTCCTGACGCCGGATTGGCTCAGGCTGGATCTTGTGGGCACGATTCCGGCGCACAGCTCCTTCCTGGTCAATATGGGAGCGACAGGCTCGGCGCCGAGCGGCACGGTGGGGCGTCTTGACCTCACTGAAAGGACCTTCGATCAGGATTTCACAGCCGCTTTCGGCAAAGCGTATAACAAGGGCGTGAAGGTTGTCATCATGGCAGGTCAGACCACGATAGACAGCGCGCTCAACAACCCCTTCACCGGCGACGGCGCGGGTAAGCTCGCGGGGTATGTCGATATGTTCGGTGTGTCCGGCAACGACAACTCAAAACCGACGGTGGACGGCTACGAAACGGCGTGTGTTCCCGCGGGTGACAGCGCGGCGCAGTCCAAGCAGAAGGGCTTCGTGCGTATGAGCGCGGACGGTGAGAAGTACGCCGACACAGACAACAACTTAACCGACTTTATGCAGGTCGATTTCCGCAGCTCCGACCTGAGCAATTCAAAGCTGCTCCCCCGCGGCCTGGCGGACGGCGCCTGGGGGTCCGACCCCGTTCCCACCGCGGCGGTGAAGAACGCGGTCCTGAACATCGGCGGGACCGAAGCGCAGCGCAGTGTTGTATGGTACAGCGACTCCACTGCGGCGGGCGAGGTACAGCTGGCGTTCAAGTCCGCGATGACCGGCGATACCTTCCCGGTTTCGCACCAGACCTTTAACGCCGCCCGTACGACCTCCGGCGTGTCCGGCTTTGGCAGCTATCAGGCGGCGATTACCGGGCTTGCGGCGAACACCGAATACGTCTACCGCGCAGGCAACAGCGAGGGATGGTCGGACGTCTACAGCTTTAAGACCGGCAGCTTTGACGGCGGCTTTAGCTTCCTCGCGGCGGGCGACCCGCAAATCGGTTCTTCCGGCAATGCGGGCAAGGATACCGAGGGCTGGACGGCGACACTGAACAAGGCAAAAGCCTGGTTCCCCGACGTAAGCTTCCTGATTTCTCTGGGCGACCAGGTGGAGACGAGCAATGTCGAGACGCAGTACGACGGGTTCCTGACCCCCGATTACCTGCGCTCCGTGACGCTGGCGACCAACATCGGCAACCACGACACCGGCAACGGCGGCGGGATTTACAAGGAGCACTTCAATATGCCGAACAGCAGCGCGAGCCTCGGCGTGACCGCCTCCGGCGGCGACTACTGGTACAGCTACGACGGCGCGCTGCTCATGAGCATCAACACCAACAACACGAGCACCGCCGAGCACAAGGCGTTTATAATCGCGGCAATTGAAGCGTACAAGGCGCAAAACGGCGGAGCCGATCCGCTGTGGAAAATCGTGACCTTCCACCACTCGGTTTATTCCTCCGCGACCCATGTGACGGACACTGAAATCATTCTCAAACGCAGCGAGCTGCCTATCGTTTTCAGGGACCTGGGGATTGACGCAGTGCTGCAAGGGCACGATCACGTGTACACCCGTTCCTATGTAATGAACGGTACGGCTCCCATCACCTCCGGGTATACCGCCGACGGCGCGAACGCCACCGCGGCCTACACGGTTGACCCAACGAAAAATGTGGCGGGCAGCAGCTGGCAGACGGTGTACATCACCGCGAACTCCGCCTCCGGCAGCAAATATTACGCCAACGTAAACAGCAGCAAGGAGTGGGTCGCGGCGAGCAACCAGGAGAACACGCCGAACATCACCAAGGTGGATGTGACGGCGGACGCTTTGACCTTCACCACCTACCGCACCGGCGCGGGCAATACGGTGAGCGACGTTGTGGATACCTTCACCCTCAGCAAGGCTCCGGCGCAGGTCCCCGCCGATAAGCCGCTCGCTTCCATCAGAACAAACGAGACCAGCGTTGTGACCGAGCCTGTGGAATATATCGTGTCCCTTCGCGGTCTCGACAGAGTCAGCACAGTGAAGCTCACCTTCACGGCGGACGGCAATCTCCTGGAATTCAAGGATATGGAGACGCTGAACGGCTTTACGGCGCTTGCCGGCTCAGGCTCCGCCGTGACCTGGAGAGAGCTTGACGGCGGTCTGTGGCAGGGCGAGGTCACGCTGATCTACGGCTACGGCACACAGGCGACGATCAGCTCCGAGGTGTCTGTGGACGTCGCCAAAATAATCCACTACGCCAAGGGGCTTGGAGACGCGGCTATGACCCTCACCGGTATTCAGGCCACAGGACTTGTCACGGGCAGTGACGGAAAGGACCGAATGGAGTACCTGGACTGCGGCATAGAGCAGGGCAAGGACAGAGCCGTGACATCCATAGATGCGACCTACTCGGTTTACGACCTGAACAAGGACGGCGCGGTCGATCAGCTCGACCTTGCGATTATGGTTCTGTACTGCCAGATTGGCAGCGGAGACCCGCGCTGGAACAGTCTGATTATCGCCTATGATATGAAGGGCGGGGCGATCACCGCCGCGCTGTGCGATGTGAACGGCGACGGAATGGTGGATATGATCGACCTTCTTGGTCTGTATCTGAACTATACCCGGTAACCGATTCGATTAACTGTGCACACCCTGTCCGCACCCGTTTGCGGACAGGGGTGCATACTTAAGAAAATTTTAGCGGAGAAAGGATGAAATAGCTCACATGAGGCTTAAGCACAGAGAACGCTTTTTACCGGCATTACTTATCGCAATTATTTTATTCGGCATGTTTCCCGGAGTTCCGGCTCTCGCGGCGGCAGAGGTGAGCGTCACAGCGCCCGCGGGCAGTCAGAGCTATTCCTTTGAAATTGACCTGGTTGTTAACGAAAGCGAGTATTACGCGGGTATTCAATTCGGACTGACCCTAAGTGATGAAAGCGGGTTGACCTTCAACTCCTTTACCCCCGGGGCGGACGTTTCCGGCGCGGCGGCCTATCCGTTTATCACCTCAAACGGAGTCCACAGCTTCGGCTTCTGGACCGGTACAAACGCCTTTCAGGGCAACCTGAAGGTGGGCGCCCTTCGTTTCACATATACCGGCAGCGCCCCGCAGACTATCACGATTACAGACATGATGGTGGCGCGGGTGGACCTCGACGCCAAAACCTCCTCCGGGACCAAAAAGCCCTCGCCTGCCTATATCATCCATGTGTCCCGCGCCGGCGGCGGCCCCTCGGGCGAGACGGGGAATACGGGAGGGACGGGAGGCTCCGGCAATACGGAAATTGTCATCGATATTCCGGACGAAGAAACGCCGCTCGCTCCCGGCAGCCCTTTCACCGATGTGACGGTTAAGGATTGGTTCTACGACGATGTAATGTACGTATACGCCCAGGGTCTGATGAACGGCACGGCGGCGGATAAATTCAGCCCGCAGGCGTCCACGACCCGAGGCATGATTATAACCATACTTTACCGCGCGGCGGGGAATCCCGGCGTGTCCGGGCTGGACAATCCGTTTGACGATGTGGCGCAGGGTCAGTATTACACCGACGCGGTGAAGTGGGGCGCGAAAAACGAAATCATCCTGGGCTACGGCGGCGGCAAGTTCGGTCCGGCTGACACCATCACACGGGAACAGCTTGCGGCGATACTCCACCGGTACGAGCAGTTTTCCGGCAAAACGCCGCCTGACACAGCAGCCGGGAGGGCGTTTTCGGACGACGGCGTCATCAGCGGCTACGCGAAGACCCCGGTGAACGCCCTCGTCATGCAGGGGATCATCAACGGCAAGCCGGATAACCGCTTTGACCCGCAGGGGCAGGCAACCCGCGCCGAGGTCGCGGCGGTGTTCCACAGGTTTATGGAAGCGGTGAAATAAAGTAAAAATTTGGCATTAAGCATCAAAAAAACGGGCGCTGGATTAAGCGCCCGTTCTCTGTTTTTATATGCAGCTTAACATGAATCGATGCGGACAGCATAAGCCCGGTCAATACAGGAAAAACTATCGGACATGAGGTCTGTTGCAATATATATTTTCACAAATTTTACCTGACCGGGATATTGGTCTTTACAGAAATATTGATAGAATTTACCTGTAATGGATAATTATTTTAACCGGACTATAAACAAAACCAGAGAGAAAGTGGGTTGCGCAATGAATTATGCAATAATTGATTTGGGTTCCAATACCATACGCCTTTGCATCTACCGTTACGAGGAGAATAAAATCGTGACCGTGATACGGCAAAAGGAGGTCGCCGGACTCGCCGGATATGTAAAAAAGAACATGCTGGAGCTCGACGGGATTCGCAAGGCATGCGATATTTTATGCGAATTCAAGGAGATAGCGATTCGATTTGTGGAGCAAAACGAGATACATGTATTTGCTACCGCTTCCTTGCGCGGCATCCTCAATCAGGAGCAGGTTTTGGAAATGATACGGCAGGACACGGGTCTGCTTCCGGAGGTGTTGTCCGGAGAATATGAGGCGCGCCTGGATTACATTGGAGCGTCCCACTTCATGGAATGTGGGGAAGGTATTCTCATCGATATCGGCGGCGCCAGCACCGAGCTCGTCCGGTTTGAAAATGCGCGTCCTGTCCGGTTTGCAAGTATGCCGGTCGGTTGTCTCAGCCTTTACACCGGATTTATAGGCAAGATGATTCCGACCGAAAATGAGCGTAAAAATATCAAAAAGGAGATTCGTGAACAGCTTGATAACCTCGGATGGAGCCCGGAAGAAAACTTCCCGCTTATGATAGGGGTTGGGGGAACGGTACGCGCCGCGCACAAGCTTTCCCGAAGCCTGTTTTCCCTGCCAAAGGGTCAAAACGAGATGAGCGCGGGATTTGTAAAAAAAATATTGAATGAGCTGAAAAACAGCGACAGCGAAATCTACCGCACCGTGTACAAGCTGATTCCCGAGCGCACCTTGACTATTGTTCCGGGACTGATGATTCTCCGCGAGGCAATCAAAAGGTTTAATTGCGAAAACATTCTCGTCAGCGACTACGGCGTGCGGGAGGGATATTTGATTGACCGAATCTTGAAAGAGGGGGATGCCACCCATGCTTGCGGAGGTTGAGGATACGGCGGCTTGCATGCAGAACAGGGAGTTATCCTGGCTTAAATTCAACGAGCGGGTTTTACAGGAGTCGAACCGGATCGAGACGCCTTTACTCGAAAGGCTCAAGTTCATCTCTATTTTTACGAGCAACCTGGATGAATTTTTCATGATCCGGGTCGGCGCCCTCATGGATTACGCGCTTTTGGACAAAGCGTACAGAGATAACAAAACCGGCATGACCGCTCAGGAACAGCTCGGTGAAATATTCCACGCCGCCGCACCGCTGTATGTGCAGCGGGAGCAGGCTTACTCCTCCGTAACAGAGGGGCTTTCGCGTCATGGCGTACAACTGCTGAGAACCCGGGAGCTGAACTCCGACGAGATAAAATCCTTGAAAAAACGCTTTACACAGGACATTATGCCGCTGCTGTCCCCGCAAATTGTCGACTCCAGGCACCCCTTTCCCCATTTGACCAATAAGCAGCTGCATATCGCGGTGACGCTGGAATATAAAAAGGGACGCCTGTTCGGGCTGATCGCGCTGCCCCCCGAGATGGACAGGCTGGTGCTGCTGGAAGAGGGAGGCTGCCGCTTTGTTTTGCCTGAGGATGTCATCATGTATTTTGCGGATATCGCGTTCGGTACTCATAAAGTATTGGAGAAGAACATAATTGCGGTCACACGAAACGCGGATATCAACATGGAGGAGGATTTTCCCGACGAGGGGATTGATTACCGCCAACACATGAAGGATTTGCTCAAAAAACGGCAGCGTCTCTCGCCGGTACGTTTGGAACTCACATATCCATCCAGCCGAGAGATGCTGCAATTTCTATGTGAAAAGCTCTCTCTGGAGGTTTCGCAGGTATTTTATTCGGCAGCGCCGCTGGACCTGTCATTTTGCTTTTCACTTGACCGCGTTATTGGAAAGGAAACGTTCAGGCGTCTTGTTTGGCCCGCTCATATTCCCGCTGAAACGCTGCCGGCCGACAAAAAGGCGAATATGCTGAAGCTTGCGGCGGGCAAGGATTTGCTGCTTTCCTATCCCTTTGAGAGTATATCGCCCTTCCTTGCGCTGATCCGCCAAGCGGCGGAGGACACCTCGGTGCTTTCGATCAAGATTACGCTTTACCGGATTGATATGCAGTCCAAGCTCGCCGAATCACTGATTCTGGCGGCGGAAAACGGCAAGGAGGTCATTGTGCTCATGGAGCTGCGCGCCCGCTTCGACGAGAAGAACAACATTGAGTGGGCGCAGCGTCTGGAGGAAGCGGGCTGCCGCATAATTTACGGGCTTGTGGGATACAAGGTACATTCCAAGGTATGCCTGATCACCCGAAGGGAATTCGGGAAGGTTCAGTACATCACCCAGATCGGAACAGGGAATTACAACGAAAAAACCTCCAAGCAGTATACAGACCTCTCGCTTATTACATCGGACCAGGAAATTGGCCGCGACGCCGCCAGCTTTTTCGGAAACCTGCTGCTTGGGAATCTGGAGGGGCACTACACCCATCTGTGGGTCGCGCCGGGCAACTTCAAGGTAAATATTCTGCAATCTATCGAGGCGGAGCGGCAAAGGGCGCTAAACGGGGAGGAGGGGCGTATCATCATAAAATGCAATTCGCTCACAGACAAGGATATTATTGAAAAATTGACGGAGTCCGCCCGCGACGGGGTCAAAATATCCATGATCGTGCGCGGTATATGCTGCCTGATTCCCGGAATCCAGAACTCCACCGAGAACATACGGGTTATCAGCATAGTCGGAAAGTTTTTGGAGCATTCCCGTATCTTCTGTTTTGGGACAGGCTCCCAGAAAAAAATATATATTTCATCGGCGGACCTGATGACACGCAACACGCAGCGGAGGGTGGAGGTCGCGTGTCCAATTTTGGACGCCGGTTTGAAGGACAGGATATTCAAGATGATGGAGACCATGCTGATGGACAATACGCAGGCGTGGGAGCAATTTTCCGACGGAAGATATATTTTGCGGCATAATCCGGGCGCCGACTTAATCATCAATTTTCAGGAGCTTTTTACGCAGGACGCCCGGGTTAACGCGCTTCACGCGGAAACCGAGAAGAGCAAGGGGAGGAGCACCCGCTTGAACAGCGGGGATAAATTCCCGCTGTTCAAGCGGGTGCTGCGGGCCGCGGACCGATTCTTTTCTGAGTAATTGCAAAGTCCTTGCGCACGCGACCGGCTTACGCCAAGGATATGTAAAGCTCGGCTGACAGCTGCCGTCAAAAGAGAGGCGTGCCTTTGAAAAGGCACGCCTCATGCGCCCCGGCCTTGGGGCGGGTTAGCTTTATTTTAGAAGATTACCTTACTTCGAAAAAGCAAGCCATTGCGGTATTTTTTATCTCATTTAGACATATCCATAATAACGCCACATCATTTTAAATGCAGCTTACTCAATTTAAATTGCTATAGGTGAAATCAATGGATAATGTTAAACGAGTCAGTACAATTAATAAGCTGTTCTCTCTCTTTCTTTTTGGCGGGATAATTTACTATTGCATTGAGATAATTTGGCGCGGTCACAGCACCTTTTCAATGTTTGTTGTTGGAGGGCTGTGCTTTGTACTGATTGGCGCAATCAACAACTACTTCCCCTGGCACTTAGGCTTGGTTCAGCAAGCGTTGATTTCATGTGTGATAGTAACTGTGATCGAATTTATCTCAGGTCTGATTTTAAACGTCTGGCTTGGGCTGGGAGTTTGGGATTACAGCCGCCTGCCATTTAATCTGATGGGGCAAATATGCCTGTTATATACCGTGCTTTGGATACCACTGTCAGTCTTTGCGATTTTCCTTGACGACTGGCTGAGGCATTGGTTGTTTGGTGAGGACAGACCGCGTTATACGCTATTTTAACCGCCAACACCACATTTCAAGGCGCCGTTTGCGGAGCCGGTTCAGCTCATGAAACGCAAAACGTCCATTTTCTCTCCCATGTCCTTGTCTTACCAATGTCGAGACTGAAGGAGTGACATATTTCCGGCGATATGATATCGTCAATAGCCCATAGTGCAATGGCGGCCGGATGAAAAGAGTCTGCTTCGGTCACAGACAGCGGACTTTGGGTATGACTCAGCTGCCACAGGAACCCGGTATCCTGACGGACGGCGCCGCCGGGAATCATCCACATGGAAGCTCTCTGCGAATATGCGTTGAAGGAGTATAAGGCGTTGTCCAGCTTGGCAATCTCCCCATTGGCATAAGGCGACGGTTCATACCCGTTGATTCCGCCGGGGAACGCCAACCGGTAATCCGGACCGGTCGGACGACCGAGGGAGATGAAATTATGGCAGTATTCGGTTAGATAAACCGGCTTTTCCCCTTCGTTGGACACCTCCATACGCATACTCAGCGTATTTCCCTCCAGACTGATAACCTTCTTATGCCGCAGCGCAAAGCCGTTGTGCGGGGCGGGTAATGTGACAAATTCAGCCTGATGGACATCAAACTGATACTCCACCGTCAGAGGCTCGCACGGATAGCGGACAAAATGCCGGTATGGTCCATCGTCTTGCTTGCGCAGCAGCCCCACCCCAGGTTTTAGAAACAACTCACCGGCTTCTGCGTCGGCGTACGCCTCCTCCAATCGATATTCGCTGCACAAACCGACGCCCCCTGTACACGGATGGTCGAGGTTGTCCGGTTCGCGCCGGCAAAAGGTGTGGACGCCGTCCAGCGTGACTTCGGTGATAAAGCCGGCCCGGTCAAACCGCACGGTTGTATTCAATCCCTGTCCCGGAAGATCTATTGCTGCCTCAAGCCGGTCGGATCGCAGAATGATACTCATTGAGTCATCTCCTTTATTGCCACTCGGAGAATTTGTTTTTGGGCAGATGTTTTCCATATTTGGGCTTGATATAGTTCTGCGTCCACTCGTCCAGCGCCCTCATCTGCTTGACATACTCCGGCATGTCGAAAGTCTCGACCATTTTTTCAATCAGCTCCGCGCCCCTCTTGGCCGCTTGGTCACGCACCTCGATGGACGGTAGGGCGCCGATGCCCCAGCCGTGGTCGTTGGGCTCGCTGAAATAAAATCCAACCGCGCCCGATCCGTTGGCGAATTTGCGCAGATAGCTGAAGAAATCCACGTTTTTGCTCTCACCGCTGCCATACTTTTTAAGTCTTTTCAATTCCTCCGGATCGGTGGGCTGCGGTTTGAACATATTTAAAACGTTAGCCGGATAATCTACGGTTGGGTCGATCAGCAGCTCGTCTTTTCGGTTGAGTATCTCATACGCGCCAAAAAACACATCGTTCAACTGCGAAAATTGGAACCCTGGGATTTCCTCTCCGGCGGTTCGGATAGCGTCCCCCAAGTCAATATATGAAATGGGTACCTTGGTCTCGTCAAAGAAGTCGATGACCACCGTGCCGGCCGTGAGGAACGCCGGACCGTGCATGGAAACATAAATTTGCCTCCGGAAGCCTTGGTTCAGCAGCGAATAGGATATCTCCTTGAGATATTCCACACCCTTTGCCACGCTCATTTGAATCGTGCCTTTGCCAATGGTGGTCGCCCCGCAGAAGAAGAACGGCAGCGATCCCAGCACCAGACCGTCCACTTTCTCCGCCATCTTGAATGCAAACGCTTCGGGTGCGGTATTTTCCACGTCAAGGGGGAATTCCCCGTGTGCCTCTATGGTGCCGATGGGTACAAAGATAATGTCGTTGCGTTCGAGGTATTTCTCCACTTCGGCGTTGGTCAATTTGGGCAAAAACCGTGTGCGCATTTTTTCTGACATGTTTATCATCCTTTCATTTTCAAACAGATATTCCACATTCCCCGCCATGCGGCGGGGAATGCAGCTGCATATTTTAGCGGCTGTAATAACGGTCACATGCGGCCTGTATCAGCGCGTTGACCCGGGCGATGCTCATGGATTCGATTTGCTGCACATAATTGTTCCAAGCGGTATCGTCGTTGGGGTCGATGTTGCCCACAAGGAAGTTCATGGTCTGTTCGTTGACGAATGTCTGAATATCCCCGAACAGGGTTGAGTATTCAGAGCTCTCGTCCGCGGTCATCGTGTAGTTGGTTGGCAGGCACCACTTGCGGTCGGTGCTTGACTGCCATTTGGTGATGTTCTGAAGCTGGCGGGGATCCGAATATGTGAGAAGCTCCTTGTCAAAATCGCAGAACATCGGAAAATGCCAGAGATACCGCTGCTGCGTGTCCTCGAGCGACAGACCGTCGGGATTTTTTATAATAAGGTCGCTCCATGTGGGCACCCCGTCGACATAATTGAAATGTATGCCTTCAATGCCGTAGTTGGTCAACAGCTTGCCCTCGTCGGTAAAGCAATAATCAAACCACTTCATGACCAGCTCCGGGTCCCTGCATTGTGTGCTGAACGAAACGCCGGTGCGGAAAGAATATTGGAAATTATATGCCGTCGTATCCCCCGTGTGCAGCGGTATATCGGGGTTGAATTTAGGCTCGTCAATGCCGACGAGATAGAAATTGGCGTCATCTGTCAGCCCCTGCTGATACATATGGTCACCCGACCAGAACGCCATCATAAATCCAAAGGCGACCTCTTCCCTGAGCCAATAAGGAGTGAAATCGTAAACAGTGGTGTACTCCGCCAGGTTCGGATCGATCAACCCCTCCTGCATCATCGAGTGGTATGTGATAAGATAATTGCGGTAATCTTCCAGCATGGGAGCATACAGGACATTTCGGTCATCATCGAATATAAATTTGCTGCCTGAGTTGAATCCGTACAAATGCAGCTCCATCAGCGGCTGAAACCTAAAGTTGTAGAGATAGGGATATTGCAGGTTATATGCATCTTTCAACTGGCGCAACACAACGCGCAGGTCGTCATAGGTGACAATGCTGCCGGGATCGATCCCCTGTTCGTCAAGCCAGTCGCCGCGGAAGCCCAGACCACCCGTCGGTCCTATCACACTTTGATACTGTACTACCGGGACGACCGGCATATACTGGCTGTCGGTTATACAATTGCGGAGCAGATCCGGATCAAGATTGATGGTCGCGGTGATATTCGGGGCAAATTCCGCATACAGGTTGCGCAAGTCTATGATGGTGCCGTCGGCTATGTACCTGTCATAACCGCCGGGCCATGGACCGACCGAAGTACCCGCCATAACATCGGGATAATCGCCGGCGGCCAGCAGCAAACTGAACAATTCAGCAATGGAGCTGCCGGTGGGATGTATGAAATCGACACTGACGTTTGTCCGTTTCTCCAGCTCTTTAAAGACGTCGCTGTCTGCCCATGTTTGCAGGCCGGAGGTGGGTCTCAGGTTCATTGTTCCACACCAATACGAAAAGGATGTGGGCGTGTCAGACAGAGGCAGGTTTGACTTTTCGCCGCCGGCATTTTCCGTTGGCGTTGGCATTGACGTCGGCGTACCGCTGTTATTATTGCAGCCTGCGAATACCGACAAAACGAGGAGGATTGCCAGAAAAGATGAAATGCGTTTTCTCATTTTATGGTCTCCTTAAAATTTTTTTATCATGAGTAAAGCCAGGCTTTATTCACTCAACAATTGGGGTCCGGAAACTTATTCCGGGGCAGGTATTTGCCGTATTTAGGCATGATGAAGCTCTGCGTCCATTCGTCCAATTCCCGCATTTTTCGGACATACTCCGGCATATCCAGCGCGTCGACAAAATCAGCGACGGCTTTCAGTCCCTCTTCACCCCGCCGGTCGCGCTCCTCAATGCTTCTGAGCGCCCCCAACGACCCGCCGTGGGTTGACGGCTCGTCAAAATAGAACCCCACAGCTCCGGACGGATGGGCGTATTTGCCGAAAAAGTATTGGTACTTCGCCGCCACGCTGCTTGATGCCATGCTGCTGATCATTTTTTCCATTTCCACGCCGGAGGGCATATGGCCTAAATCAACCACCCTGCTGTTTTCTTCGGCGTTCGGGTCCACCACCAGCTCGTCCAATTTGTTCAGCTTTTTATACGCGCCGTAACAAAGCGCGTTCATGTCCACAAACACGCCCTTTGCGCTTGCCACCTGCGCCGCCATCTCCAGCGCCAGGTAGGTGATGGGCACCTTGGTCTCGTCGAAGAAGTCGATGACGACGGTCCCCGCGGTGAGGAACGCCGGACCGTGCAGCGACAGGTAAATCTGCCGCCGGAAGCCTTGGTTGAGCAGCGAATGGGCGATTTTTTCGAGGTATTGGACGCCGTCTTTCACGCTCATCTGGACGGTGCCACGCGCGATGGTCGTCGCGCCGCAGAAGAAATAAGGCAACCCGCCCAGCACAAGCCCGTCGGTCTTTTCCGCCATTTCCAGCGCGATGCCCTCCGGAACGGTGGTCTCAATATCGAGCGGGAAGGTCCCGTGGGTTTCGATGGTTCCGACCGGGATAAAGATAACATCGCTTCTTTTTAAATACTCCTCCACCTCCATGTTTGTCATTTTCCCTAAGATTCGCGTTCGCATATCAGGCATAAAAAAAGCCCCCCTCTGTTAGTTTATAATTATTCTAACATCGGGGGCTATATAAGAAATAACTTATTCGGTCAATAAACTATCAATATTTTATCAATTGCTAAAAAAGTAAGGAGAACTGCTGATACTCTTGCCTTTAAAATAGAATTTATTATCCTCGCCCTTTCGGAATATGGAATAGCAGACGCACCCTTCCAAAGCATAAAATATTTCACGGTCGCTCATCCCGACAATATCTTTTATCATCTGGACGGTAAAGCCGTCATTGATATATATCGCCGCCTCAATAAGCTTTACCTCATTTTTCTTTAATGTATAGGGTATGCTTTTGCGCATCCTGTCCAACCCCGCGGCACAGTATTTTACATATGAACCGGGAGCTTCGTCTATCTCGTCCTTGTGCGCGATAACCTCCTCCAGCATAATGCTCAGCATATACGGATTGCCGCCGCATACTTCCCAAAACCAGTTGATATCCTCGTCCGAGACATTTTCAAAAAACAACCGGATGATTTGGCCGACAGAGGCAAAGTCAAGCATTTCCAGATAACAGATGTCTATCCGCCTGTCTTGAAGCAGTGAGCCGATGCACGCGGCGAGCGCGTCCTCGCCATAGCCCGGTCTTCTGGCTGCCACGATTACTAAATCGTTGGTTGTTTTTTGTAAGACCATATATTGCAGCAGCGACAAGGTATACTTGTCCGCCCATTGGATATCGTCCAAAAACAGCATGGTCGGCTGCTGCTTTCCCAAGGCGGAAAACAGACGGTTGATCGCTTCCAAAAACGCGGAGTGGTCAAATGCGATGCTTTCAAAAGTCCCATGCTCCTGGAGATCTGGAATCTTCACGGCAATAGTATCCCACAGGCTCTGCGGCATAGAGTCTTTGATGCCGCTTAAAACGGAGGATATATTTGCAAAGGACAGCATCGACCGTACCGCCTTGATGATCGGGAAATACGGCAGCTCCGACTCAAGCGGTTTCGCCTCCGCCCGGATCAGTCTTCTGTTGGATAAATATGCGTATTCGGTTACCAGACGGGTTTTACCCGAGCTGATCGGTCCGATAATCAGGGATAAGTTGCTTGCCTTTTGTTTGACAAGCCATGCCATCTCATTGTCCCTGCCGCAAAATGGAAGCTCAATGTTCTCCGGCTGCTGCGTCAAGCCCCGGGCGGAGCGGGCTTTATACATCGCACCGCCCGGCGGGTCGGCGGGCCGGTCGAGCGTGTTGTCCAAAATGGACTGATAAAGCGCCATGGTTCTGTCAGAGGGAGGTATGCCAAGGTCCTGGTTTAAGATATGCCTCAGGTCGTTGTAGACCGCGCTGGCCGCCGGCCGGTCGTTGACGAAGTAATGGGCGGCCATCATGTGACAATACAACGCCTCGTTATACGGATCATATTGGATCGCCTTGTTCACTATACGGACGACCTGTCCGCATCTGCCCGTTTGAACCATTTCGCGGCACAGGACCAACGACATATGGGTCAGCGTCTTTATGTAAGCCTCAGCCGAGGTGGTTTTCCAGATATGAAACGCTTCTGCGTCCGTCAGATCAAAGCCGTCGAGAAAATTACCCGTGTACAGGCTCAGAAGAGCCTCTATTTTATCCGTGCCGAAGAGATCGATCTGCGAATATCCCGCGGTAAATTCCACAGCATCAATCGCAGCCTCCGGGGATATCCGCAAGATCGAACTGTCACTGACAATAAGACCCGGCGCGTTTTGGCGCAGCGAGCCTAACAACACACTGAGATTATGCCGGGACGTCCGGTCGTTTCTAGGCCACAGCAATTCGACGATTTCATTGCGGGATACCGGCTTGTTTTTTTCCGCGAGGTAAAAAAGAAGCGCCCGCGCTTTTTTTTGCTGAACCCTCATCTCAGCGCCATCGATGATAACTTTTGGGGTACCCAACATTTTTATTTCGTATTTTTTAATCATAAACAAACCATTCCATTGACAACATTAAATTGACGTATGAGAATAATGATATTATAACATAACTGAGTCAAAATGAAAATACCGAGCAGGCTCAACGCTTGCTCGGTATTTCTAACGCCAGCACGACGCCATACGGGAAGACGATTATCGTCTCGCCTGGTGTTCGGCCAGCGATGACTTTGGTGGAGGCGAGGGGAGTTGAACCCCTGTCCGAAAATACTTCCGTATGATTTTCTCCGGGTGCAGCCGACAATTTAAATTCCCTTATCTAACCGTCTGCCGGCGGACTGAAAGATTCGGTAGCTTCATAATTCATGCCTATGCTCAAAGCTTTGCGACGCGTCCGAGGACGCGATAGGCACGTTCACCACTAATCGACGCCCGAGCCCGGGCCGTGGTACTCCCGGGTCGAACGGCCGCCTAATTAGGCAGCGTAAGCGAAATTATTTTCGTTACTTAATTTATAAAGGTTGCCCTTTTAACGTGTAATGGCGCCACGACCCGCTTATCATACCCCGGCATCCCCGTCGAAACCGGTACGCCCCCATATTATTGCTATTATTATCGCCGGGCAAACAGCTTTACCGTTTGCCCAGCATTAAACGCTTTATTCGGCAATGGTTTCCGGTTCGCTGTATTCTGCGCCGAAGGTCTCTACTGTAACTGTCTTGATTTTCTGATCCTGTAACGGTTTATCTGAGCTGTTCCTGTCCGCCGATACAATTTCATCCACAACCTCCATCCCTTCGGTTACCATGCCAAAGGCGGCATAGTCGTTGTCAAGATGCGGCGACAGCTCGGTCATTATAAAGAACTGGCTGCCCGCCGTGTCATACGCCGAGGCGGGGTTGTATGGATTGCCCTTTCTTGCCATCGAGATGACGCCGCGGTCATGTGTGATGTCGTTGACCGTATGCCCGTTGTTGGCAAACTCACCCTTTATAGTGTATCCGGGTCCGCCCATCCCTGTTCCGTCAGGGTCGCCGCCCTGTATCATAAAACCGGGTATAACACGATGGAAAATAACTCCGTCGTAGAAGCCCTTGTTTATAAGAGAGATAAAGTTATTTACGGTGTTTTCCGCTTTGTCGGGATACAGCTCTATAACTATCTTCCCGCCGTTTTCCATTTCTATTGTAACTACCGGATTTTGCATGTCGTCCACCTCGTTTTCATTTTTTGTTCCATCATTTGCTTTATCTGTGGCAAGTATTGCCGTAGGTCCGTCCGCGCCGCCGATTATTCCAATTGCGCTGCCGGGGATCCCAATACCAAACAGGGAACAGCCTGACGCTATAACCGCTAAAACAGCCGCTAAAAACAATACCACGCTTTTTCTCATACCTGTATGCTACCTCTTCTTCTATGTGCTTTAGCGCTATGTGCTTTAGCACATTGTTATGGGTTTCTTCAAATGTGCTTTAGCACATTGCTTTAGCACAATTTTACCTGTTTTTTTCCTTTATCGCCTTGTCCATTTCTCTGCTCGCGTCCTTTTCCTTGGCGGCGTCACGCTTGTCATGCAATTTCTTTCCCTTTGCAAGCGCCACCTCAATTTTTACGTACGGACCCTTCAGATATACAGAGATAGGTACGATAGCGTAGCCCTCCTTCTGCACCTTGCCGTGCAGCTTTGAAATCTCCCTCTTGTGCATAAGCAGCCTTCTCACCCTTAGGGGATCGCTGTTAAAAATATTCCCTTTCTCGTACGGGCTTATATGCAGCTGCCTTACAAAAAGCTCACCGTCCTTAACCGAGCAATAGGCGTCCTTAAGGTTAAGCGTGCCCATCCGCACCGATTTTACTTCCGTTCCATAAAGCTCGATTCCCGCCTCGTACTTTTCTTCGATAAAGTAGTCGTGAAAAGCTTTTCTGTTTGACGCTACTTTTTTGATGCCTGACATTTAAGCTTTCCTCCTACTTTTTTAAGCAATTTTTTTAGTTTATAAAATAACATTGTACCGCAAAAGCCGGGCGTTTAACCTCCGCAATAACGTATTATATACTATTATCACTGTCAAGTCAAAGATTATTGCGGATCATACAGCAATTTGAAGTCTATGGTAATGCAAATTGGTATATCAGCTTATATTCTTCCCAATTTCCTCCGCGGCGGCAAAAAATTCCTCTCTTGTAAGCATTGCCCCAATAAGCTCCGCCATGGCGGAGGCGGAAATGTACTCGGGAAGTCCCAGCCTTTTCAACAGCGCCTTACGCTTCACCGCGCTGTTGGGGGAGCCGGACAGCCCCGCCTCATACATGTCGGAAAATGAAATTTCACAGCCCTTAACCGGCGTGTCCCCGCCGATAAACTCCGCACCAGCCGTTCTCAGCGCCTCAAGTATCACCTCGGGCGGCATCCCCTCGACTCCGAGCTTGCCCTCCGCCGATCCCTCCCGCTTTCGCTTTTCCTTGCCGTCTACGCTTGGTATGTAGGCGTGCTTTATATGCTCCTTCGGGATGACCCCCTTCAAATAGTTTCTTATCAAAAACCCCGCCGAATCGCTGTCGGTCAGTATGATGATCCCTCTCTTTTCGGCGAGCCCGCGGATGAAATTCACAAGCTTTTTGTCGGTAAAAACCGAAAAGCCCCTTGTCTCGATGACCGATGTGTCCACAACCTGCAAAATAGTATTCTTGTCGTAGCGCCCCTCGCAGATAATGACTTCCTTTATCCTCTTCTTTTTGTTATCACTCATTCACTTTCACTCACTTGCCATTGCTTTCGGACAGGCGCAGCAGCATTGTTTTCAACAGGTCGACGCCGCCCCCGGCCGAGGTTTTTATATCGTAGTCACACTCGATACACAGCCTGCACGCCTCCGCGTACCACTCCGCCGGTTTGCGCCTTGCAAGGGACATGACCTTGCCCGCTATGTATCTGGAGCTGAGCGACGCCGCGGTCATAAAGAGATCCTCCGCGCCGCCGCCCCAATTATTGCCGACCGAACCCGGATGTTTCGCGGCGGAGGCGATTCCCCCGCAGTCAATGGCCTCCCTGGCGCAGAGGAGCTGGCGCATCTGCCTGCCTATAGCCGCGAGTATCACTATAGGCTCGCTGCGCATGGCGTTCAATTCGTCAAGCAGCTTAAACGCTTGGTCGAAGCGCCCCTCCGCTATGCTGTCCGTCATGTCGTACACCACCGCGTCAAGCACCGGCGTACATATCGCGTCGATGTCCTGCCGTGTTACCGACCCGCCGGAGGAGTACGCGCCGACCTTTTCCACCTCGTTTATAAGCGCGGTCATCGATTTTCCGCATATGAACAGCATATACTCCGCGGTACTGTTGTCTATAAGCTTATTGTGGACCTTAAACCTGCGTTTAAGCCAGGAGATCAAATCCCGGCTCTCCTGAATGGGAAATTCGATGACCCGGGCGTACTCCTTGATTATCCTGTGTATTTTCGCCCGCGCGTCCGTCTTGTACTCCAGCGAGTCGTACACGAAAACGAGGCAGGTGTACTCCGGAATGTCCTCCAGCGCCGCCTCCAGCGTGTTTTTCAGCGCGGCGGGCGCTTTATATACGTCCAAATCGGTCACTATGACGAGCTTTCTCTCGGCAAACATGGGCGCGCTCTCCAGAGCGTCGACAAAGCTGTCCGGGTCAAGCCCCTTCCCGTCGAAGGAAAAGAGGTTGAACTGCTGCATATCCTCGCTGATGAGCGCGGTTTTCATAAGCCCCAGATAGTGCTCGCTTAAATATTTCTCCTCCCCATGGAAGATATATAGGCTGCCGATATTTCCCGATTTCAGGTCGTCCTTAAGGATAGCCAGCGTGTCCCGTTTCTTTTCAGGCGGCATTTATTTTCACCTCCCCGGAATGTGTCCTGTTTTGTGTCGTGTGTGTCCCGGATAGACTTTAATGCAAAGCTCACAAAGTGAGCTTGCATAAGGTCTATTTTACCCGGCCGCCCGTCACCGTCACGGTCAGGTGGCCTCCCGTGTCGGTTCTGTATATCTCGCAGCCGGCTTCCGCCAGTCGTGCCAGCGTTTTCCCGGTGGGATGCCCGTAGCTGTTCTTTCCTACCGAAATCGCGGCGATTTCCGGCGTTATTGTCTCAAGAAGCAGGGCGGAGGTCGAATTCGCCGACCCGTGATGCCCGCAGATCAACAGCTCCGCGTCGGGCAAGTCCTCCCGCTCGACAAGGATATATTCGGAAGCGGAGCTTATATCCCCGGTGCAAAGCGCCTCAAAGTCGCCGGTACGGAGGAGCGCGCATATTCCCTGTTCATTTTCGCCGCTTTTAGCCACAGGGCGGAAGATTGTGAGAATGGCGGAGCCGAAGGGTATCTCTGTGTTCTCGCTTATTCTGATCACCTCGACCCCCGCGTCCTCCAGGTATGCCTCCATGATATCCGCCTCGCCTGCGGGGGTATCCGGAATAGCCGCCGCCTTTACAGCTATAAACTTCAAAAGGTCCTCGACGCCGTTTGTGTGGTCGGCGTGAAAGTGAGTGAGCATCAGCAAATCCACCGTGCCCCTGTTGTGCGCCAGAAGGTACTCCGCCGCCACGTTTCCCGCGCCGTTCCACTTGTTCCCGCCGCAGTCTATCAGAACCGTGCCGCCGCCGGAAAACGCCGCGACCGATTGCCCCTGACCCACATCAAGCACCGTTATTGTAAGCTCGCCCGATCTCCGGGAAAGGCCGGTAAATACAAGCGCTATTACAAGCATGACCAAGGCGGCGGAGACACAGAGCTTGCCCCGGGGCTTCTCCCTTTTCGCAAAGCCCCACACCGCGATTACGGCATACGCGGCGGCTATCCACAAGACCGCGTACGGCTCGGAGGTGTATATCACGGAATAGGGAAGCCGTGTGAGAAACTCGGGAACAACGATTATGTAGGAGAGCAGCAGCCGGGTCACCCATGCGATTACCGAGGCAAGCGGCATACTTATAAACGAGGCCGCCACGCATACAAGCCCCAGCAGCAGGGCGGGGGACACAAACCAGAGCACCAGCAGGTTCGCCGCCGGGGAAATGAGCGACACCTTTCCAAAGTAGAACGCCGTGACCGGCACGGTGAGCAGCATGGCGGAAAAGGTGGTCGCAAGCGTCCCGGCAATAAAGCTTTTTAGCTTTACACCCTTCCTCCACCGTCTAAACGCGGCGTCGGAAAACCACACCGAAATTTTCGTTGCGAACAGCAGTATTCCGAGGGTGGACAGGAAGCTCAGCTGTAAGCCTATGTCGGTGACCGCGAACGGGCAGATGACAAGCAATATGAGAAGCGCCGCGGCAAAGGCGCTCAGCGGGTCCTCGTCCCGCCCCAGCGCCACCCCCAAAAGGGCGATGGAGTGCATAATGCACGCCCTCGCGGTGGACGCCGCGCCGCCGGTGACAAGCAGGAAGGCAAATATCAAGGCGACCATGATAATCGCGGCTTTCCTCTTATTCTTGAAGAAAACGAGCACAAAACCGGCTATTATCGAGATGTGCAGACCGGAAACCGAGATGATGTGGGAGAGTCCCGTATTTGAGAAGGACAGCATTGAGCTCTCGGTTACTTCCCCCGTGTTTCCCGTTGTAAGCGCCTTTACAAGCCCCAGCTCCCCGCCCTCGAACAGCAGGTCAAACCTGTCGCTCATCCGCCTGTTTACAAACACATGCAGCAGGCGAAGTGGCACGCCGTCCGCCCTCTCTATCCCGATATCGCCGGTCTGGGAGCCTGTGAGGTATATGCGCTTGGAGCGGTAATAACGCGTAAAGTCGAAGCCGCCGTCAGGCGCTATCTCGCTCAGCTGAGCCGGGAGGGTGATCACATCCCCCGGCTTTAGGTCGTATGTTTCTTTGAGCCGCAGATTCACCCGCGGACTGCCGAACACACCCTTCAGTCTCACCGTCACTCCCGCGCTGTAGGAATACTCCTCCGGGTAGCTTATGACCTCCGCCCTTATCACGCCCGCGCTGTCAAACAGCTCCGCCGCGGGGGAGTAAAACAGCTTTTCGTAGCCCCACCACCACACGCCGCCCAGACAGACGGCAAGCAGTGCGACCGATATGACCTTTTCCGGCGCGGCGGGCGGGCTTGTCCTTTTTGTGCGGACAATAATTTTGACGGGTATCAGAATTGCCCCCGCCGCGAGAGCGGGGACAACTATCCATGCGCCAAGTAAATATTCCGCCAGAAGCATACAGGCGGCAAAGGAAAACGCGAACACGGCAAGCTTACGCATAAAGCCGCTATACCAGCTTTTCCGGGAGCAGCTCGCCGCCCACCAGGTGAAAGTGCAGATGCTTTACAGACTGTCTGCCGTTTTCCCCCACGTTTGTTATCACCCGGAAGCCTCCGTCCAGCCCGTTTTCCCCGGCGATTTTGGGTATGACCTCAAATATATGCGCCAAAACGGCTGAATTTTCCCCCGTTACCATGGCGGCGGAGTCAATATGCGTCTTTGGAATGATGAGAATATGCGTCTTGGCCTGCGGGGATATGTCGTTAAACGCGTATACGCTGTCGTCCTCATACACCTTTGCCGACGGGATTTCCCCGCCGATAATTTTGCAAAACAGGCAATCGCTCATATTTGTGACCATCCTTTCTGCCGGTAAATAAGCTGGTGATATTAGAGTATGCGATAAAGCGCTATGCCTTTACACCTCGCACGAGGTCGTCCACCATGGCAAGCGCGCCGGAGACGCGAGCGGGCTCCTTCCCGCCGCCCATTGCGCTGTCCGGCTTCCCGCCGCCGCTGCCGCCCGCCGCGGAGCAGACCTCTTTGACGATATTGCCCGCGTGAAAGCCCTTCTTAACGGCTTCTTTTCCGCATACGGCAAGGAAATTCACCCTTTCGCCGCCGCCGCACAGGACCGCGACGACGTTTGGCTCCTTGTCACGAAGCCAGTCGCCCATCTGGCGCAGCGCCTGCGGGTCGGCGTCCTTGATATGCAAGGTTATGACCTTGACCCCGTTTATCTCCCTTGCTCCCCCAAGATACCCCTCGACCTCGCCCGCCGCCTGCTTCGCCCGGAGCTTTTCAAGCTCCCTTCTCAGCTGGCGGTTCTCCTCCATGCTCTGCCTTGCGCGAATCAGAAGGTCGCCCGTAGAGGTCTTGAGCAGCTCCGCCACACCGCGAATCACATTGCTGAGCCTGTCGTAGTCGTCGAGCACCGCGCTGCCGACCTTCGCCTCTATCCTCCGCACCCCGGCGGCTACCGACGCCTCGGAAACTATTTTGAACGGTCCGACCTTCGCCGTGTTGTCAAGGTGTGTGCCCCCGCAAAGCTCGGTGGAGTACCCCCCCATCTTTACCACACGGACGACGTCCCCGTATTTTTCGCCGAACAGCGCCATCGCGCCCAGCTTCTTCGCCTCGCCGATGGGCATTTCGCTGACCGTCACGGTCAGCCCCTCGAGTATCCTGTCGTTGACCTCCCGCTCCACCCTTGCAAGCTCCTCCGCCGACAGGGCCTGGAAGTGGGAAAAGTCAAACCTGAGCTCATCCGGCTCGACCAGCGAGCCCGCCTGCTCGATATGGGAGCCAACGTTGTTTCTCAGCGCCCTTTGCAGCAGGTGGGTGGCGGAGTGCGCGCGGGCTATCCTCCGGCGGCGCTCCGCGTCTATCTCAGCCTCGCACACCTCGCCGGTTTCAAGCTTGCCGCCGGTCATCCGCCCGGAATGCACGTATTTGCCGTCGTTTGTCTTTTTAACGTCGAACACCTCGAGCGTTCCGCCGCTTGTAAATATCCTGCCGTGGTCGGCGACCTGCCCGCCGCTCTCAGCGTAAAACGGGGTCTTGTCCAGAACGACCGAAACGGTCTGTCCGTCGCTTGCCACCGCGGCGAGCTCCCCGTCCGAGACGATAGCGAGTATCCTCGCCGCTTCCTTAAAGCTTGTGTAGCCGGTAAACTCGGTCTTTAAGTCCTTGTCCAGCCCCAAATCCACAGACGCCCAGCCGAGGTCGCCCAGCGAAGCCCTTGCCGCGCGCGCGCGGGTTTTCTGCTCCCGCATCAGCTCTTCAAATTTGTCGGTCAGCAGGTCCAGCCCGTTTTCGCTGAGTATCTCCAGCGTGAGGTCGACGGGGAAGCCGTAGGTGTCGTAAAGCTTAAACGCGTCCCCGCCGTCCAGAACCTTCAGGTTCCTTTCCTTTATCCGCGCGATGTGGTCGGCCAACAGCTTCATCCCCGCGTCGATAGTCAGGCGGAAGCGTTCCTCCTCCATCGCGATGACGCTCTGGATGAACTCGCGCTTCTCGGCAAGCTCGGGGTACGCGGCGCGGCTCTCGCTTATAACAGTCTCGCTCAGCTCCTTCAAAAACGGTCCCTCTATGCCCAGAAGCTTGCCGTGTCTCGCCGCCCGCCTGAGCAGCCGGCGAAGCACATAACCCCTGCCCTCGTTCGAGGGGAGCACTCCGTCGCAGACAAGCATCGTCGTCGAGCGTATATGGTCGGTTATAACCCTGAGCGAGACGTCGGTTTTCTCATCCTTTTTGTATTCCACACCCGCGATACGCGCGGCGTGCTTCATTATATTTTGTATGGTGTCCACCTCGAAGAGGTTCGAGACCCCCTGCATAGTGCAGGCGAGCCGCTCAAGCCCCATGCCGGTGTCGATATTTTTGTTCTTGAGCGGGGTGTAGTTTCCCGCGCCGTCGTTGTTGAACTGGGTAAAGACCAGGTTCCATATTTCGACGAAACGGTCGCAGTCGCAGCCCACCTTGCAGTCCGGCTTGCCGCAGCCGTTCTCCGCGCCCCGGTCAAAGAATATCTCCGAGTCGGGTCCGCAGGGTCCCTGCCCGATCTCCCAGAAGTTGTCCTCCTTGCCAAGGCGGGACAGGTGGGACGGATCGATACCCACCTCGTTTAACCATATATCCGCCGCCTCGTCGTCCTCGTAAAACACCGACACGTGCAGGCGGTCCGGGGGTATCTCCATCACCCCGGTCAAAAACTCCCACGCCCAATTTATCGCGTCACGCTTAAAGTAGTCCCCGAAGGAAAAATTGCCCAGCATCTCGAAAAAGGTGCCGTGCCGCGACGTCCTTCCCACCCTTTCGATATCGGGGGTGCGGATACACTTCTGGCAGGTCGTCATCCGCGCCCTCGGCGGAGTGACCTCGCCTGAAAAGTACGGCTTCAACGGAGCCATACCCGAATTTATCAGCAGCAGGGACGCGTCCCCGCCGGGTACGAGGGAAAAGCTCTGTTTGCGGAGATGCCCCTTGCTCTCGAAGAAAGAAAGGAATTTCTCCCTGATTTCGTTAAGTCCCATATATTGCATAGCGCGCCACCATTTCCCCGGGGCTTAAAATCAATCGGACATCACTTATCATCTGCCGCCGGAAAAATGATAAGCAGCTGTGAAAATTCGCGTTACCGTGCCGCCTGGTTGCCTTAGATAACCTGTCAAGGTATTTTATAACTTTATGGCTTTATAGTCAACAGCAAACGCGGGATTTTGCACTATTGGGCAATATGCCATATATTTATGTGATATGGCCGTCTGAAACGCCTTAAATAACGAAATATTCACGTGTGCGAAAATTATCCGGCTTAAGCCTTTTTTTATAGGGCTGTTTTGTGTATAATAATCGCAAAGCAAATTTGACGGGGCTGTAATAAAGCTTATATAAAAGCTTATATATGGGGGTGCGGACTTGGATAAGGACAACGGTATTCCGGAGAACGGCGGCAGCAGGGAGACGGCGGAGGACAGCGGCATAGACATAGGAAGCGAGATTTATGACTGGGCGCAGGCGCTGACCTTTTCGATTGTTATTGTTGTGCTGTTATTTACATTTTTCGCGCGGATTATCGGGGTGGAGGGACCGTCCATGACGCCCACCCTTATGGAAGCGGACAGGATTATTATCTCAGACCTGTTCTACACCCCTAAAAACGGGGACGTCGTCGTCTTTCGCAAGGAGTCGTTTATGACCGAGCCGCTTGTAAAGCGGATAATCGCGACCGAGGGTCAGACGGTTGACATAAACTTTGACACAAACGAGGTGTTTGTGGACGGCGCGCTTCTCGACGAGGAGTATATAAACGAGCCGACAAGGCGAAAAGAGGATGTGGTCTTTCCCGTGAAGGTGCCGCAGGGGCATGTCTTTGTGATGGGGGACAACCGCAACCACAGCACCGACAGCCGCAGGCAGTCGGTCGGAATGGTGGACGAGCGGCTTATAATCGGGCGTGTGATATTCCGGATATATCCGTTTAACAAGCTGGGAACGGTAAAAGGATGAACATACAGTGGTATCCGGGGCACATGACAAAGACAAAGCGGATGATAGCGGAAACATTGAAGCTCTGCGATGTGGTCTGCGAAATCATTGACGCGAGGATACCTTTGTCAAGCAGGAACCCCGATATAAACGAGCTTACCTCGGGCAAGCCCAGGGTAATTATTTTGAACCGCGCGGACATGGCGGACACTAACGAAACTAAAAAATGGGCGGAACACTTCTCCGCCGAAGGGCTGCGCGTCATTGAGACCGACTGCAAATCGGGCAGGGGAGTGGAAAAATTCATCCCCGCCGCGAAGGAGGCGGTCGGGGATTTGATAGAGCGGTACGCCGAAAAAGGACAGTTCAAGACGGTGCGCGCCATGGTAGTCGGGGTTCCGAACGTCGGGAAGTCCTCCCTCATAAACCGGATAACAAAGAGCAAGCGGGCAAAAACCGAGGACAGACCCGGCGTCACGCGGGGAAAGCAGTGGTTTTCGGTGGACAGGGGGCTGGAGCTTCTGGACACGCCGGGGATACTCTGGCCAAGGTTTGACGACCCGGCCACCGGGATGAATCTGGCGTTCACCGGGGCGATACGCGACGAAATCATGGACATCGAGACCTTGGCGATGCGGCTTTTCGAGGCATTGCTTCCCAGATATTCGCAGAATTTGCGGGACAGGTTCAAAATCGAGGCTGCCGGCACGGGGCTTGAGATGCTGGAGGCGGCGGCGAAGGCGCGGGGCTGCCTGGTTTCCGGCGGCGAGATAGATTACAACAGGATTGCCGTTATCGCGCTGGACGAGTTTCGCGGGGGCAAGCTGGGCAGGATAACCCTCGAGACCGCGGAGGATATTTTTAATGTGTGACGGGCTGTACAGCTTTGACAGGGAATTTGCCGGGATGCACGGGTTCGTGGTGTACTGCGGCGCCGACGAGGTGGGCAGGGGACCTCTGGCGGGTCCGCTGTACGCGGCGGCGGTGCATCTGAACGGATACCTCGAGGGCTTGAACGACTCGAAAAAGCTGTCCGGCAAGCGCAGGGAGGAGCTGTTCGAAAAAATCACGGACAGCGCGGACTGGTCAGCGGCGCGGGCGGAGATAGACGAGATAGAAACGCTGAACATCCGAAACGCGTCCATGCTTGCCATGAACAGGGCGGTGCACGGACTGCTGGAAAAGGTGGAGTGCGACGGCGTGTTCGTCGACGGGGACTACCAAAGCGGATTTCTGATACCGGCAAGGACGGTGGTAAAGGGAGACTCCAAGTCGGCTTCGATAGCGGCGGCTTCGATAGTAGCCAAGGTGCTGCGGGACCGCGAGATGGTGCGGCTGCACGAGCTTTACCCGGAGTACAACTTTAAGCGGCACAAGGGCTACGGGACGGCTGAGCACTACTCGGCGCTTTACAGCTACGGACCGTGCGGCCTGCACCGTCAGTCATTTTTAACGAAATACTACAAGCGTATAGGCGAGCCGCCGAAGCCGACCCGGGGGGAGATCGGGGAGAGGCTTGCCGCCGCCTTTGCGGAGGGGCTCGGGTACAGGATAGCCGGACGGAATTTCCACACGAGGTTCGGCGAGGTGGATATAATATGCGAGGACGGCGAATACATAGTATTTTTAGAGGTTAAGCTTAGAAAGGACAACTCCTTTTCCGAGGCGATGGAGCTTGTGGACAAAAGAAAACAGGCGAGGATCACCGCGGCGGCGTTGGAATGGCTTCAGCGGAGCGGCGTCCGGCTTCAACCGAGATTCGATGTGCTCGAGATTTATCTGCCCGGCCGGGATTTGGAAGAGGCGCGGTATAATCACATCAAAAATGCGTTCGGGGCGTGAAACCCGAAATAAATATTCCGGGACAAGAGGGATAAAATATGCTTTACACAAGTACGAGAGACAAAAGCGTGAGGCTCACCGCCGCGGAGGCGATAGCGCGCGGAATATCGGAGGACGGCGGGCTGCTGCTGCCTGTCGAAATTCCAAGGCTTGAAAAAAACCGGATCGAAAGCCTGTGCCGCTTAGGCTACGCCGAACGCGCGGCATTTATAATGGGTATGTATCTGGACGGATTCTCCGCCGGGGAGCTGAAGGAATACTGCGAAAAGGCGTATTCATGTGAAAAATTCGGGAGCGGCGCCGCCGCTCCGATAAAGAAGGCGGCGGGAAAACCCGGCATAGCACATTACTTTTTGGAGCTTTGGCACGGACCGACCTGCGCCTTTAAGGACATGGCGCTGCAAATTCTGCCCTACCTTTTGACCGCCTCGCTTAAAAAGACGGGGCAGAAGGAGGACGCGCTCATACTTGTCGCAACCTCAGGCGACACCGGAAAGGCGGCGCTGGAAGGGTTTAAGGATGTGCCCGGCACAAGGATAATGGTGTTCTACCCGTCCGAGGGGGTGAGCGGCATACAGAAGCTGCAAATGACCTCGCAGGCCGGGGGAAACGTCGGAGTGACGGCGGTGAAGGGCAACTTTGACGACGCCCAGACAGGGGTAAAGCTGATATTCGGGGACGAAGGGATGAAGCGGGCGGCGGCGGAAAGAGGCTACAAATTTTCCTCCGCGAACTCGATAAACTGGGGGAGGCTGCTTCCGCAGATAGTCTACTACTTCTCCTCCTACTGCGACCTTGTGAACAGCGGCGAAATAACCTTCGGCGAGGAGATCAACTACTGCGTGCCTACAGGCAACTTCGGGAATATACTGGCGGCTTACTACGCAAGCGAGATGGGGCTTCCTGTGGGAAGGCTGATATGCGCGTCCAACAGAAACAACATACTCAGCGACTTTATCGCCACCGGAAGCTACGACAGAAGGCGCGAATTTTTTACAACCATCTCGCCGTCCATGGATATATTGATATCGAGCAACCTCGAGCGTCTGCTTTACTGCGTTTCCGGCGGGGACGCTGTAAAGATAAAAGGCTTTATGGCGGGGCTTGCCGGCGAAGGGGTCTATACTGTGGACGGCGCTGTGAAGGCGGAGCTGAACAGGCTGATTTGGGCTGATTACTGCGATGAAGCCGCCACACGGGCTGCGATCGCCAGGCTTTGGAACGAGTGCGGATATCTTATCGACACGCATACGGCGGTGGCCGAGGCTGTAAAGGACAAATACTATACGGCGACGGGGGACGGGCGAAAGACCGTGGTGGTATCCACAGCCAACCCATATAAGTTCTGCGGCAGTATAATCGAGGCTCTGGGCGCGGAACCCTCCGGCGGCGGCGCGGAGCTTGTGGACACGCTGCAAAAAATGACGGGGGTCGAGCCTCCGGCGCAGATCGCCGCGCTTCGCACAGCGGTTTCACGCTTCGGCGATACGGTTGACGCGGGGGAGATGCCCGCAAGCGTGATAAAATTTATAGAGTAATATTTGCCGCAGCAAATATTACTCTATATAAAACACTGCGGTCTTATTTGTTATTTGCAGCACTCAAAGGTCGAGCACAGGGTCTCGCTCTTCTTGTCCGCGTTGTCGGTGCCCACCGCTATCCCCGGAGCGTGGCACATGTTGCCGCTGCTGTGATATACGCAGTTTACCGCGCTGCATGAAACGCCGTTTAAAACATTGTTTTTGTCAGTATAATCAAACATTTTTCTACTCCCCTTTTTTGTTAAGAAGTCCAATACTTAAGGATGCTGTCCTTTAGCTTTCCCAAGCCGATATCTTATAGAGAACAGTTGGAGAACAGTATTTAAGCAAGATTAGTTTTTGCGGCGGGGAAGAAAAAATGCAAGCCAGATAAATGATATTTTTCCATATTATTTAAGAGCAGAAAATTAAATTTGAGATAATGTGAAAGGAAAAGAAATGTCTCTTTTCACGATTGGCGACCTGCATCTCTCCCTTTCGGCGTCAAAGCCGATGGATGTGTTCGGGGGTGAGTGGGTCGGATATGTTGATAAAATTACAGAGGGCTTCAAGGCTGTTTCTCCGGAGGACACTGTGGTTCTGCTCGGGGATTTGTGCTGGGCGGACAATCTGAAAAGCTCGGCGGCGGACTTCAAATTCATCTCCGAACTTCCCGGAAGGAAGATAATTGTGAAGGGAAATCACGACTACTGGTGGGAAACCGTGAAGAAAATGAACGCCTTTTTCGCCTTAAACGGGTTTAACGACCTGAACATCCTGCACAACAACTGCTATTTATACGAAAATATCGCGCTGTGCGGAACCCGGGGCTGGTTCTACGAGGAGGACAGGGGGGACGGCAGCGACAAGGTATACCGGCGTGAGGTGGCGCGGCTCGAGACGTCGCTGAAGGCGGGACAGGCTTCGGGCGCGGACAGGATATTTGCCTTTCTGCACTATCCGCCGGTCTACGCCGGGTACGATTACAAGGAAATCACAGGGCTGCTCCTGCGGTACGGCGTCGAAAAGTGCTTCTACGGACATCTGCACGGGCACAGCAGAAGGCGGTGTGTGGAGGGTATTGTGGATAAAACCGAGTATAAGCTGGCGTCCGGGGACCATATCGGTTTTAAGCCTTTAAAAATTATTTAAAAAAGTGTAGAAATACTCGAAATAATCTGATAAAATGGAAAAGATCGATTTGGAGCAGGAAAAAATCAGGAGGAATTCAGAAAATGAAGCTAGTAAAAACAGAGCCAAAGGAAAAGAGCATTGTCGAGCTTACCATCGAGGTAACGGCGGAGGAATTTGAAAACGCTATCCGGGAAACCTACAAAAAATCCGCGAAGAACATAACGGTTCCGGGCTTCCGCAAGGGGAAGGCTCCGCGAAAAATTATTGAAAAGCTGTACGGGGAGTCGTTTTTCTGGAATGACGCTGTGAACGCTTCATATGACAAGGCTTTTGAGGAAGCCCTTGCACAGTCCGGGCTGGACTCGGTGGGCAAGGCGGGATTGGATATAACCGAGGTGAACGCCGGGGGGTATACCTTTGTGGCGGCTGTGCCGGTGAAGCCCGAGGTCGAAATTTCGGACTACAAGGGCATCAAGGCTGAAAAGGCCGAGCTTATACTTAAGGACGCGGAGATAGACGACGAAATCGACAGGACCAGAAAGCGCAACTCCAGCATCGAGACGGCGGACAGGGCGGCAAAGGAAGGCGATACCGCCGTTATCGACTTCGAGGGCTTCCTGGACGGCGTGCCGTTTGAGGGCGGAAAGGGCGAAAACCATTCGCTTGAAATAGGGTCGGGGCAGTTTATACCCGGCTTTGAGGAGCAGCTCATAGGCTGTAAGGCTGGGGACGACCTGGATGTGAACGTGACCTTCCCCGCGGAGTATCACGCGGAGGAGCTGGCGGGCAAGGCGGCGGTGTTTAAGGTGAAGCTGCACGAGGTAAAGCAGGTCAACCTGCCTGAGCTGGACGACGAATTTGCCAAGGACGTGTCCGAGTTCGACACGTTTGAGGAATACAGAAACGACGTAAAGGCAAAGCTCAGCGAGGCGCGGGAAAAAACGATAAAGCAGGACTTTGAAAACTCGGTATTCGACGTTGTGGCGGAAAAGGTCGCCGCCGACATCCCTGATGCGATGATCGACGCCCAGGTTGACAATATGCTTGAAAGCTTTGCGTATAACCTCTCCTCTCAGGGCATAGATTTCAACCAGTACATGCAGATGACCGGCATGGACATGAACGCGTTTACGGCGATGTACCGTCCGCAGGCGGAGCGTCAGGTCAAGCTCTCCCTCGCCTTTGACAAGATCGCGGAGCTGGAAAATGTGGAAGTGAGCGCCGAGGAGCTTGACGAAGAATATAATAAAATGGCTGAGCAGTATAAAATGCCTGTGGATCAGGTTAAGATACTTCTGGCTGAGGAAAATCTGCGCTCGGATCTGAAGAGAAACAAGGCTTCGCTTTTGGTTATAGACGCGGCGGTCGCGGGAAAGCCTGAGGAAAAAGCGGTGGCGGCGGAAAAGGCGGCGGAAAAGAAGCCTGCCGCGAAAAAGCCGGCCGCGAAGAAGCCCGCGGAAAAGAAGCCGGAGGAAAAGACCGGCGGCAAGACCGATGAGGCGGACAGCGGGAGCGAAGCGGAAGAAAAACCGAAGAAGCGTACCCGCGCGAAAAAAGCGGAGTCCGCTGACGCCGAATAGCTCTGCGGTATATTGCTCGGTTGAGCAATAATAAGCTTTTTTATCAAATTATCAAATTATCAAAGGACGGAGGCAGCATTATGAGCTTAGTACCAGTAGTTGTCGAACAAACCAACAGGGGCGAGCGTTCCTACGACATATTTTCACGCCTGCTCAACGACCGCATTGTGTTTCTTTCGGAGGAGGTCAACGATGTGACGGCGAGCCTTGTCGTCGCGCAGCTTCTTTTCCTTGAGGCGCAGGACCCGGATAAGGACATACAGTTTTACATCAACAGCCCCGGCGGCTCCATCACCTCCGGCATGGCGATATATGACACGATGCAGTATATAAAGTGCGATGTGTCCACAATATGCATCGGCATGGCGGCGAGCATGGGGGCTTTCCTGCTCTCGGCCGGAGCTAAGGGGAAGAGAATCGCCCTTCCGAACGCGGAAATTATGATCCATCAGCCCTCCGGCGGCACGCAGGGGCAGGCGACCGACATCCTGATACACGCCAAGCGTATACAGGAGATGAAGGATAAGCTGAACCAGATACTCGCGAAGAACTGCGGCAAGCCGGTCGAAGAGGTGGCGAAGGACACTGAGCGGGACAACTTTATGACCGCCGAGGAGGCTGTCGCCTACGGCATTATTGACAAGATACTTGAAAAGAAATAGGGCATAAAAGCCGGAGAATTGCTCCGCTTAACAAGCCTCGCGCCAAGACCTGTTATGATTTCTGACGCGGGGCAGGGGCATACGCCTTGCGGCGCGGGGTTCGGACTCACCGGCGGAGCAATACTATGGCGGAAGGAACTTTTATTTATGACAAAAAACGACGAGAGACAGGTGCGCTGTTCTTTTTGCGGCAAGCCGCAGGGGCAGGTGCAAAGGATGATAACAGGTCCCGGCGTGCGCATCTGCGACGAATGTGTGCACCTGTGCATCAATCTTCTCACAGACGACTACTATGAGCAGGAAACACATCACGGAAGTATAAAAAGCAGCTTGAAGCCGCGGGATATATGTCATTTTCTTGACGAATACGTTATCGGTCAGGACGACGCGAAAAAGACGCTGGCGGTTGCGGTCTACAACCACTACAAGCGGATAAATTACAAAAGCATAAGCGACGTTGAGATACAGAAGAGCAACATCCTTATGCTGGGACCCACCGGCTCTGGCAAGACCTTTATCGCGCAGACCCTGGCTAAAATTTTGAATGTACCGTTCGCCATTGCCGACGCCACCACCCTCACCGAGGCGGGATATGTCGGCGAGGATGTTGAAAATATACTTCTGCGCCTTGTTCAGGCCGCGGACTACGATGTGGAGCTTGCGGAAAAGGGCATAATTTACATCGACGAAATTGACAAGATAACCAGAAAGAGTGAAAACGCCTCCATCACGCGGGACGTAAGCGGGGAAGGGGTTCAGCAGGCGCTGCTCAAAATTCTGGAGGGAACCACCGCCAACGTGCCGCCCACCGGCGGGCGCAAGCACCCGCACCAGGAGTTTATTCAGGTGAACACCGAAAATATCCTCTTCATATGCGGCGGCGCCTTTGACGGCATCGAGAAGGTCATCGAATCGAGAATCGGCAAACAGGGCATCGGCTTTGGAGCTGACATCAAGGGCAAGAACGAAACCTCGAGAAACGAGCTTATGAAGGAGATTCAGCCGCACGACCTTTTGAAATACGGCATCATCCCGGAGCTTGTGGGCAGGCTGCCGGTCATCGCCCCGCTCCGCTCGCTTGAGAGGGAGGAGCTTATCCGGATACTTGTGGAGCCGAAAAACGCGCTTGTCAAGCAGTACAAAAAGCTGCTTGAGATGGACAACGTTTCACTTGAGATAAACAGCGACGCCCTGGAGGCGATAGCGGACAAGGCGATCGAGCGCAACATCGGCGCAAGGGGGCTTCGCGCGGTCATCGAGCGTGTGCTCACCGACATCATGTACGACATCCCGTCGGAGGAGGGGATTGAAGCGGTGGTAATCACAAAGGAATGTGTGACCGAAAACGTGAGACCCCTGCTCAAGAGAAAAGAGATAGTCATGGAGCTTCCCGAGGGCGGGGACGACGACGGGAAGGCTGTGCCGCACAGCAAAATAGTGTCCTGAGCAAATTAAGTGAGGGTTGAGTTAAAATTAATTTTGACTCAACCCCTATAATATAAAGGAGAACCGCAATGCCGTATGTGAACGTAACCGTAGGAAAAAGTCTGACCGAGATGGAAAAGGCTGAAATATGCAAAATAGTTTCCAACAACATCTCCGTTATCCGAGGAAAGACCGCCGCCGCAACAATGGTGTCCGTAACCGGCGAGGCGGACATGTTCATGAACAACGAACGCAAGGTGTGCGTCTTTTGCGAGCTTCGCCTGTTTGGTAAGGCTGAAAAAGAGGAGAAAGCGGAGCTTACGCAGATACTCGGAAACGAGCTTGCGCGGATACTTGATGCGGAAAAGGGAAACATCTATATAAACTTCGCGGAGTTCGGGGAGTGGGGAACGGGGACGCAGTTGACAGTGGACAATTGACAGTTGACAGTTGAGAGTTGGGGACGGGGAACGGGTGGGGAGACGATTGTTTGTAGGGGCGCGCATTGCGCGCCCGCCGTCCCCCAGTTGGCAGTTGAGAGTTGACAATTGACAGTTGACAGTTGGGGGAACAACCCGCAGGGCGCGTTTCTCGTCCCCAACTCTCAACTGTCCACTGTCCACTGTCCACTGTCCCGCCCGCCGTCCCCAGTTGACAGTTGAGAGTTGAGAGTTTTCCTTCGTCTAAATAGCAAACGCCCCGCCTCACAAAATTGTTAATATTTCCTGTTGACAAAGCTTACTGCTTGGAATATAATGCAAGCATAATTTAATATTACCTGATGACTTCTTTAGAAAGAAGTCCATTAAAGACGATGACGGGAAGAGTATTTCAAAAATTATTGTAAAATTTGAAGAGAGCCGCAGGCGGTGGGATTGCGGTACATGTTTTTGAAGGAAAAACGCCCCTGAGTTGCCGGCCGAAGATAAACGGCGTTGCTTGCTGTTTATTGTGTAGGACCGGACGTATTCGGAACGTTAAAGCCGATAGGCATCGAAGCAAGCTTCTGTGCCGATGAGGGGGCAGAGCCGTCTATGGTCTGTCAATTTGGGTGGTACCGCGTAAGGATTATATGCCTTTCGTCCCATTTTTTATGGGAACGAACGGGCTTTTTTTATTGCAAATTTTTATGTAAGGAGAGAGAATCATGTTAAGAACGGAGTACTGCGGGGCGTTCAGCGAAAAACAGATAGGCGAGAGTGTGACTGCCTCCGGCTGGGTGACGACAAAGCGGGACATGGGCGGAGTTATATTTCTGGACCTCTGCGACAAGGAGGGGACGTTACAGGTGGTTTTCAACCAGAGCGTCATTGACGGCGCCGGTTTTCACACCGCCGAGCGGCTGAAAAACCAGTCTGTTATCACGGTGGCGGGAAAGCTTCGGCGCCGGGATGCGGAGACGCTGAACCCGAACATCGCAACCGGGACAATTGAACTGATGGCCGAGGAAATTACGGTCCTGTCCGCGGCAAAAACGCTGCCGTTTTCCATTGACGACAGCGCCGTGAGGGAGGAGCTGCGGCTGAAATACCGCTACCTCGACCTGAGAAAGCCGTCGATGCAGAGGAATCTGCGCTTTCGCCACAGCGTACAGAAGGCGGCGGCGGATTATTTGGACGGCGAAGGCTTCATATCGGTGGATACGCCGATTTTAACCAAATCAACGCCGGAAGGGGCAAGGGACTATCTCGTGCCGAGCAGGGGGCGGAAGGGAAGCTTCTACGCTCTGCCCCAGTCGCCGCAGATATTTAAACAGCTGCTTATGGTGGGCGGGATAGACAGGTATTATCAGATAGCGAAGTGCTTCCGTGACGAGGATCTGCGCGCCGACAGGCAGCCGGAGTTTACCCAGATCGACGTGGAAATGTCCTTTGTGGAGCAGGAGGATGTGATAGGTCACATCGAGGCGCTGGTAAAGCATGTGATGAAATCGACGCTTGGAATCGCTTTTGACGCGCCGTTTCCGCGCATTACGTGGCGGGAAGCCATGGACAGCTACGGAACAGACAAGCCGGACATGCGCTTTGAGCTGAAAATCACGGATGTGACCGAAACCGCGGGAAACAGCAATTTTACCGTGTTCAGGAAAGCGGCGGAGAGCGGGGGTAAGGTCTGCGCCCTGTGCATAAAGGGCGGGGCGGACATGTCGAGAAGCGACATAGAGGCGCTGACCGACAGGGCGATTTCCTACGGGGCAAAGGGAATGGCGTGGATAATGCTCAAGGAGGACGGCGAAATATACTCCATACTCACCAAATTTTTATCCGAGAAGGATATGGCGCGGATAATCGCGGACCTCCGGGCGGAAAACGGGGACTTTATCCTGTTCTGCGCCGACACGCCGGAGATAGTAAGAAAAACGCTGGGTGGACTGAGGTGCGACATCGCCGACCTCAGAGGGCTGAGAAGGAAGGACGACTTCAAGTTCCTGTTCGTGACGGATTTTCCGCTGTTCGAGTATTCGGAGGAACAGGGCAGGTTTATGTCAACCCATCATCCGTTTACCATGCCGTATAAGGAGGATATGGAAAAGCTCGCCTCCGACCCGGGAGCGGTCAGGTCGCACGCGTACGACATAGTGCTCAACGGCACCGAGCTTGGCGGCGGCAGCATCAGGATACACGACAGCGCCATGCAGAACAAGATGTTCAGGGCGCTGGGCTTATCGCCAAGCGCGATAAGGGAGCGGTTCGGCTTTATGGTGGACGCCTTCAAGTACGGCACGCCGCCGCACGGGGGCTTTGCCCTCGGGCTTGACAGGTTTGTGATGCTGCTTCTCGGTGCGGAGTCGCTGCGGGAGGTCATCGCCTTTCCAAAGACGGCGGACGCGGTATGCCTGATGACCGACGCGCCGTCTGGGGTGGATATGTCCCAGCTTGAGGCGCTTGGAATCGGTGTCAGCGGAGAGGAGCGGGCTGAGCAGAGGCAAATAACCGTGAAGCGGGATGTGGACATAAAAGCCATAGCGAACCTCGCCCGCTTGAATATAGCGGAGTACGAGGCGGAGGACTTTACAAGGCAGATGAACGAAATAGTTGAGTTTGCGGGGATTTTGAACGGAATCAACACAGACGGGGTGGAGATAACGGCGCATACCGCTCCGGTGGAAAATGTGCTGAGGGAGGACATAATGCTGCCGTCATTTCCGTCCGACCTGATACTGCAAGGCTCCCCGTCGGTGCAGCAGAATATGATATTCGTACCCAAGGTATTTGAATAACGCAAGGTTTAGTTGGAGGAGCAATAAATATGGAGAGGAACGGGTCATACACATGAAAAAGTATGCTGAGGATATAATCAAAATGACGGTCCGGGAGCTGTCGGCGAGGCTTTCCGAGGGTGAAATCTCCGCCGCGGAGGCGGTGACGGCGTATACGCGGCGCATGGAGGAGGCGGACGGGGAGATAGGCGCGTATCTCACCGTCACCCCGCAGACGGCGCTGAAACGCGCCGGGGAGATAGATTCAAGGAGGGCAGCCGGGGAGAAGCTCCCGCCGCTCGCGGGGGTGCCCGCGGGTATCAAGGACAACATCTGCACCAAGGGGGTGCGGACGACCTGCGCCTCAAGGATGCTGGACAATTTTATCGCCCCGTACTCGGCCACTGTTGTCACCAGGCTGGAGGAGGAGGGCTGCATAACGCTGGGAAAGCTCAACATGGATGAATTTGCCATGGGGTCGAGCAACGAAAACTCGGCGTACAAGCTTGTGAAAAACCCGGTGAACCCGGAGCGGGTGCCGGGGGGCAGCTCCGGCGGCGCGGCGGCGGCGGTGGCGGCGAATGAGGCGGCGTTTGCCCTGGGCTCGGACACCGGCGGCTCAATCCGCCAGCCCGCGTCATTTTGCGGGGTGGTCGGGATGAAGCCGACCTACGGAACAGTGTCGAGGTACGGGCTTATCGCGTTTGCCTCGTCGCTGGACCAGATAGGGCCGCTGACAAGGACGGTATACGACTCCGCCATGGTCATGAACGCCATCTGCGGCTGCGACAAGCTGGACAGCACGTCGGTGAGGCACAGCGTGACCGACTTCACCGCGGACATAGGCAGGGAGGTGAAGGGGCTGAAAATCGCCCTGCCGAAGGAGTTCTTCGGGGAAGGGATATCGCCGCAGGTGAAGAAGTGTGTGCTGGACGCGGCAAAATTCTACGAAAGCGAGGGCGCGGAGGTGGACGAAATATCGCTGGAGTCGCTAAAAACCGCGCTGCCCGCCTACTACGTCATATCCAGCGCCGAAGCCTCGTCAAACCTCGCGCGGTTTGACGGGATACGCTACGGCTACAGAAGCGCGGAGTTTGACGGCATAGAGGAGCTGTATAAAAACAGCCGCAGCGAAGGCTTCGGCAGGGAGGTAAAGCGGCGCATAATGCTCGGCACCTACGTTTTGAGCGCGGGCTACTACGACGCGTACTACAAAAAGGCGCTCCAGGTGAGGACGCTGATAATGCGGGACTTTGAGGAGACCTTTAAACGCTGCGACATAATACTCTCCCCGACGGCTCCGACCACCGCGTACAAATTCGGGGAGAAGAGCGACCCGATGGAGATGTATCTGGGGGACGTGTGCACCGTTCCGGTGAGCATTGCGGGGGTACCGGCGATATCGCTGCCCTGCGGCGCGGACTCGGACGGACTGCCCGTGGGAGTCCAGCTGATATCGGCGGCGTTTGGGGAGCCGTTATTGTACAGAACCGCGTACGCTTTGGAATGTGGAATGAAAGGAACGGGTGCGGGAATATGACCGAAATAATTCACGATTATGAGATGGTTATCGGTCTTGAGGTACACTGCGAGCTGAAGACCGAAAGCAAGATATTCTGCGGGTGCGGCACGGCGTTCGGGGCGAAGCCGAACACCCAGTGCTGCCCTGTCTGCACCGGGATGCCGGGCGCGCTGCCGGTGCTGAACGGGAAGGTGGTCGAGTACGCGATAAAGGCGGGGCTTGCCACAAGCTGCGATATAGCGCGGTATTCAAAGCAGGACAGGAAAAACTACTTCTACCCCGACCTTCCAAAGGCGTACCAGATTTCACAGTTCGACCTTCCGCTCTGCACCGGCGGGTATGTGGATATCGAGGGGGAGTACGGGGCAAAGCGTATCGGCATAACCCGAATCCACATCGAGGAGGACGCGGGAAAGCTTGTACACGGGAAAAACAGCGACGGGGAGGAGGGAGCCTTCATCGATTTGAACCGCTGCGGCGTTCCGCTTATCGAAATCGTTTCCGAGCCGGACATACGCTCCGCCGCCGAAGCGGTGGCATATCTGAAAAAGCTGAGGGCTGTACTTCTCTACACCGGCATCAGCGATTGCAGGATGAACGAGGGCTCGTTTCGGTGCGACGTGAACCTGTCGGTACGCGGCAAGGGGAGCAAAGAGTTCGGCACAAGAACCGAGATGAAGAACCTGAACTCCTTCCAGTTTGTGGCAAAGGCGATCGAGCAGGAGTACAAACGGCAGGTAAAGGCGGCGGAGTCGGGGGAGAAGATTATCCAGGAGACCCGCCGGTTTGACAGTGTCAGCGGAACCACCTCCGCGATGCGGATAAAGGAGGACGCGGACGACTACAGGTACTTCCCCGACCCCGACCTCATGCCGATAGTGACGCAGGAAAGCGTTATCGAGGCGTACAAGGTCTCCCTTCCGAGGCTGCCCGACGAGAGAAAGGCGGAGTATATGGAGAAATACGGTCTGAGCGGCTACCACAGCGAGCTGCTCATCACCGGGAAGCAGGTGTCGGACTATTTCGACGAGGCTGTGAAGCTGACAAGGTATCCGGGGCAGCTGGCTTCCATCATAATCTCAGACATATTCAGGCTGACCGGAAGCGACGGGGACGGGGAGATAAGGCTTGACCGCGCCGCCCTCGCGGAGATAAGCGACATGCTGGGCGACGACGTTATAAACAGCTCGACGGCAAGAAAGCTGATAAGCGAGATATGGGAAAATGGCGGCTCTCCCGCGGCGCTGGTGGAGGAAAGGGGGCTTACCCAGGTAAACGACAGGGCGGAGCTTGAGCGGGTGGCCGGCGAGGTGATACGGGAAAACGAAGGATCGGTGAGGGATTTCCAAAACGGCAAGGACGCGGCGCTGAAGGCGCTCATGGGTAAGGCGATGGCAAAGACCGGGGGAAGAGGGAACCCGGTCATGTTGCAGGAGATATTTGATTCAAAGCTGAAAAATAATTAACAATTAACAATTGGGGAACGGGAGTAAAACACCCGGCATTGCATTGTCGCCTTCGGCGACATTCGCCGCCCTCTTTGCGAAAGAGGGCAGGGACGCAGACGCCGGGTGTTTTGTTCCCGTGTCGCCCTGAGCACAAAGATTCTTCGCTTCGCTCAGACGCCGTTGATATCGGCAAAAAACTTTGGTGTTGCTCCGGACTTGGAACGGTGGTATAATAACCGCATGGCGGTTATTATACGCTGATTAAATAAATATACCATTACGGCGTGCGCGCCTATGGTATAATATCCGCAAGCGGCTATTCTACGATTTATTTAAGTCGTTTCTCTCACGAATCTAAATGAAAGAAGGTAATTATATTGGTCGGCAGCGATAAAATTGTCAAACAAAATCAACTGTCAGAGCTTGATGTGCTGCAAGAAGAGCTTGCAACTGCTATAGTGCGGGATTTTAATGCTTGGTATGCCGATGTCAACGGCAGGTATGCTAACTTTTTAGACCCTGGGTTTCGTGCCAGTTTAGTCAAGGTGAAGCAAGTCATTACTCCGAATGTAAAAAAGCTGGTTGAAATTGCAAAAGAAATTGGCACAATTTGCGATTCCTTCGGCAATGATAAATCATGGAGCGAATTGTATATGTCAGCGATAGAAATTATTGAAAAGATTGCCGCAGGCTCTGTTCTTGATGGTGTTGTAATAAATAATTCAAAGCTTGTGGAATTTGACGCCGAATATGCTGAGGTTCAAAAAATAAAAGCCTCAATTCAACGCAAATATAAACGTTTGTAGAGTGATTGCGCGCGCGTAAGGAGGATGTGTATGGGACTTATATCGTGGCTTGGGTCGTTTCAAGGACCGTCTGGTCTCAAACATGTGGATAAACGCGGGGTGGCTACATACAAACAAAAAGATGGTTCTTGGAAAACCAGAGGTTCTAAGCGTACTAATGTAATTATGGATGCCGAAGCTTCTGAGCCTGTACAATTGTGTAAATACATGAACAATGGCGCCATAGATAAACTTGTACCATTAGAAGATGTGAGCCGTTACCAAGCATTAGGCTGGACGATGGGAAAGCGGATAACCTTGACTAATGGCGTCGAAAATAAGTTAGTACCTTTTGAAGAGGTGGAAAAGCATTTATTGCTGGGCTGGGTCGTGGGGAAAATGGAAGACTACGAAAAATGATAAATTGCTCCATAGATTTAAACGGCATGAGAATGTCATTTAGGTGCACGGGTTAGTTCAGTATCCGAAAGGAAGCGCCGAAAAACTAAAACAGACAGTCAACAAGAGTAATGTAAAAAACAGGGATACCAACACAAATGGTATCTCTGTTTTTACATTTTTTTATGCATAAATGGTGAGCGCCGCAAATATGATTGTGTAGAAGGTTGTCCCGGGAGGAGAAGTGAAGAAGTATGGAAGCAAGACTGAAAAAGTATTTTGAAGCGGCGGAATTTCTGCCGCCTGAGCTGAGGAAGTACGCGCATCTGCTGTCCGACAGGGAGAAGGAGACTGCGGAGGAGTTCCGGCTAAGAAGGGGACAGCCCTTCGCGGTGAGCTTCGGCGGCGCGGAGTATGTCCCGGACGCGGGCAAGCTGTGCACCGCGGAGCACATAGCCTTTGCCGTGTCCGGCGCGTCGAAGGGCTCGCTGCACGCGGTTTGCGACAGCTTGAGAAACGGATATATCACGGCGGAGGGCGGGCACCGGCTCGGCGTATGCGGAAGCGCGGTCATAAAGGACGGCGGCATATCGGCGATAAAGACCTTTTCCTCGGTCTCACTTCGCATAGCAAAGGAAATTATCGGGGCGGGCAAGGAGGTTTTTGAGTACCTCTCACTCCTGCTGCCGCTGCAAAACGCGTTGATCATATCGCCGCCCGGCGGGGGGAAAACTACCCTTCTCAGGGATGTTGTGCGGCTGTTTTCAAATTCGGGGGCGCGGGTCTCGGTTGCGGACGAGCGCGGCGAGATAGCGGCGATGGCGGACGGGGTGAGCGGCTTTGACCTCGGTCCCAGAACCGATGTTATGGACGGCTGCGGAAAGGCGGACGGGGCGATGATGCTGCTGAGGACCATGTCTCCGCAGATAATAGCGCTGGACGAGATAACCGACCCGAAGGATATTGCGGCGGTGGAAAACGCGGGCGGCTGCGGAGTGGCGATAATCGCCACCTGTCACGCGTACAGCGGGGAGGAGCTGAAAAGCCGCGCGCTCTATCCGGAGCTGAAAAGGCTCTTTGAATACGTCGTATTGCTCGAGGGCGGCGGCGAGGACAGGCGGGTCAAAATAACGCGTATGAGTGAGCTGTGAAAATTTGTGCGGCAAGGCGGAGAAATGGCGGGCTTGCCGCATAAAAGGGCGGAGGTGAGACCGGGATGATACGAATAATCGGCGCGGCGCTGCTTGTGGCGGGGTTTGCATTCATCGGCTTTGACGCTTCGAACAGGCTGAAAAAGCGGGTGAAGGTCATAGGCGGGCTTATACAGGCGCTTGAGGTCTTATCGGCTGAAATTACATACAACCTCTCGCCGGTCGGACAGGCGGTGGCTTCGGCCGCCCTCGCGGCGGGGGAGGCTTCCCCCTTCTTCGCGGACTGCAAGGCGAGGCTTGAAAAGGAAGGCTCCTCCCGGTTTGAGGAGTGCTGGCTTAAAAGCGCGGAAAAGCTTGAGTGTGACGAAGGGACGAAGGAGATCGCGGCGTCGCTTGCGGGGGTGATAGGAAAATATGAAGCCGCGGAACAGGCGAAAGCTATCGAATACGCTGTTTCCCGCCTTAAAAAGAGGCTTGAGGAGGCGGAGGAGGAACGCAAGCGCTCGTCAAAGGTATATATGACGCTGGGAGTGAGCTGCGGGATAACGGCCGCCATTATATTCATATAGCAGACTTCGCGTAAGTCTGTTATATAAACGATTATTCCGGGCAGGAAGGGAAGCAATAATAACATGGAAATAGATTTAATCTTTAAAATAGCCGCCATAGGCATAGTCGTCGCCGTACTCAACCAGCTGCTGACCCGTTCGGGGAGGGACGAGCAGGCGATGATGACAACTCTCGCGGGACTTATCGTTGTGATGATGATTATAGTAAAGGAAATAAGCAATCTGTTCAGCCTCATCAAATCGCTCTTTGGGTTTTGACCGGGTCGTAAAGGGATAAGAGGGATAGGGGAAAAGCAGCGGAAAGGGGATGTGTAAGGCTTGAATGAAGTAATTAAAACGGCGGCGGTCGGAATAGTGGCTATGGTGTGCGTGCTTGTTTTAAAAAAGGACAACCCGGCGTATTCCTTTCTCATAACGATTGCGGCGGGGATTGTTATACTGTACTTCGCCGCGAACATGATACGTCCCGTCAAGGTGTTTATGGATGAGCTTGCCGAGGTCGCGGGGCTGTCCCCCGCCATACTCTCGCCGGTATTCAAGGCGGTGGGCATTTCCATCGTGACAAAGATAACCGCCGAGGCGTGCAGGGACGCCAAGGAGGGCGCTATCGGCGCGTACGCTGAGCTGACCGGGAGCGCGGCGGCGCTGTATGTGTCACTGCCGCTGTTTTCCTCGGTATTCAAGCTTATACGCTCATTTTTTCAGATATGAAGAGAAAATACGCAGTAATAATCTGCTTTTTAATAATAATTCTGCCATCGGGCTATCTCGCCGCCGATCCGTCTGACGGGATTGACGAGGTGATAAAGGGTCAATTTTCCGCCATTCCGCTGGAGGAGCTTCAGGGTCAGCTGCCCGCCGACGCCAGGAATATTCTCGATGACATTGAAATAAAAGGGATATCGCTGGACGACGGGCTGGGAAAGCTTATAAACGGCAGCGGCGGCGAGGTGAAGGGCGCGCTTGCGTCCAGCCTGCGCTCCGCCTCGGTAATACTGATAATTATGATGCTGTGCGGGCTGGCGCAATCGTTTTACGACGCGGGCAGCGACAAAATCTCGGGGTACATACCCATAGTCGGGGCGCTGGCCATCGCCGCCTGCGCGGTCACGGATATCACAAGCTTCATCGGCATGGGCAGGGAGATGATGGACTCGGTTAACATCTTCTCAAAGGGGCTTTTGGCCACCCTTGCCGGGGTGGCGGGCACGATAGGAAAGCCTGTTTCGTCAGCGGCGAAGTATATGGCGGCAATATTTTTTTCCGATATTCTCATAACAATTATAAACAAGCTTCTTTTGCCGATTTTGTACGCATATATTGCAGTAGCGACGGCCAACTGCGCGCTGGGGGAGGATATACTCGCAAAGCTGGGCGGCTTTTTGAAGTGGATATGCATAACCGTGCTGAGTCTGCTGCTCACCGTCTTTACAGCGTACATAACTGTGAGCGGGATCGTTTCGGGCAGCGCCGACGCGGTGACGGCAAAGACGGCAAAGCTCGTCGTCTCAAACGCGGTGCCGATTGTGGGAAAGATAATCTCGGACGCGGCTGAAACGGTGCTGGCGGGAGCGCAGGTGGTGAAAAGCTCGATAGGCATTTTCGGACTGCTCGGCGTCCTCGCGATATGCCTGGGTCCCTTTATACGCCTGGGTGTGCAGTACATCATTTTCAAGGCGGCCTCGGCGGTGGGCGCGCCCTTCTGCAATGGGCGGCTCACAAAGCTGACAGACGACCTTGCGGGCGCGTTTGGGATAATGCTGGGTATGGTGGGGGCAAGCGCGCTCGTCATGATAATATCCACCGTGTCGCTCATGTCGCTCATGTCGCCATGACAGGAATCAACATAGGGGACGGTGAAAATTTGTGGAAGTCTTGAAGACGTGGATACTGGGAATTACCGCGGCGTCCATCATAGTGTCGGCGGCGGCCGCCATAGCGCCGCAGGGGCATATGCGCAGTATAGTCCGGTTTATCGGCGGGCTGGTTCTGTTTATTTCGGTCATTTCCCCCCTGAAGGATTTTAACCTTGAGGATATGGCGTTTTATCAGGCGCAGTACCGCGCCGAATACGAGGATTATGAGGAAAAATTGATATTTAACAGCTCCGCGCAGATAAAACTTATCATAGAAGACAGGACACGCACATATATATTGCAAAAGGCGGACAGTTTACAGCTTGACTGTGATGTGACGGTGATAACAAAGGCCGCGAAGGACGCCTACCCCTATCCCGCCGAAATAACAGGCACGTACTCCGGAGCTGAAAGCGCCGCGGAGGAGCTGAAAAGGTTTATCGAGAGCGAGCTGGGAGTGCCGAAGGAAAAACAGAAATGGAATGAAAAAGATGGTTAAAAACGATTATTTGAAGCTGATAAAGAAATACGCCGACAAGTACAAGTACCTGCTGATAATCATCTGCGCGGGAATAATTTTACTTATCCTTCCGTCCTCCTCGGACAGCAAGGCGGTTTCAAACGAGGAGAGTCTGGCGGGTGAACAATACGAGGAATATAAACTGGGGGAGGTAGAGAAAAAAATAAGCGGCGCCCTGAGAGAGATCGAGGGGGTCGGAAAAACGGAGGTGGTGTTAACGCTAAAGTCAACTATGGAGACTGTTTATCAAACGGACAGCCAGTCAAACAGGGCGCTCAGCGAAACATCCGACGCGCTGGATATAAACGTTCAGACAGTCACGGTTTCCGCAGGCTCCGGGCTGCAAAAGGCGCTTGTCGTCAAACGTATCTATCCGGAGTACATGGGAGCGCTTATTGTGTGTGAGGGAGGTGACAGGGCAGCTGTAAGGCTGGAGGTGACAAACGCCGTTTCGGCGCTTACCGGACTGGGCTCAGATAAAATAACCGTGGTCAAACGAAATTCCGGATAATTTGATCCGCTAAATAAGTCGGATTAAATTTCGCCGAAAAACCGGATAATTTTGATGTGATGGCAAAAATAACAAACTAAGCATTTCATGCTGAAAGGCAGAAGGGATGGTAGAAATTGAACGCTAAAATTTGGAAAAAGAACGCGGTGCTCGCGACAGTTATATTGTTTGTATGTGTGGCGGTGTACTTAAACTGGTCGTACGGAAACGACGTCCCGCAGGACGCCGGTCTCGGCGCCGACATACCGAAGGGAACCTCTGTGCTGAGCTTAAAGGACCCGTATGAAACCGACGGGGCTGTGCTGGGCGAAGCGGGCGGCGACACCATTGTGAGCATGAAAACAGAGGGTGAAAGCGGCGACTATTTCGCGGTTGCGCGGCTTACCAGACAGCAGGCGCGGGACAGCTCGCTGGGCATACTCAAGCAGTCCTCTGAAAATACGGAGGCGTCACAGGAGGCCAGAGACGCCGCGCTGGAGAGCTTCAACCTCATAGCGACACAGGCGCTCAAGGAAGCGCAAATCGAAAGCCTTGTCATGGCCAAGGGCTTTGAAAACTGTGTGGCATACATAAGCGACACGGGCATAGACATAGTTGTGTCGTCGCCGGAGGGCGGGCTTGTGGCGGAAGAGGTTTCCAAAATCAAAGATATAGTCATAGGCGAGACAAACGCGTCTGTCGCGGACATCGTGATCATGGAGGTCAAGGGGTAGGCGCAATTAACAATTAACAATTAACAATTAGGGAACGAGGTATACCGTTCCTTTTTTGTACCGTCGCTGCGCCTGTGGCGACGGTAGGACGGAAAACGCCGGGTACGCAGAGGGTAACAAGCAACCCCCTCTATTGTTTTCCGTATATTTGCAAGTAAATGCTTTCGCGCTTGAGTTTTGGCGGAGGGTGTGGTAAAATCAGGTACAACAACCGCCGTGCGGTTATTGTACGCCAATTAGAATTTATATACCATGACGGCGCAAGCGCCTATGGTATAATGTCCGCAAGCGGACATTATACGCCGATTAAATTTATATACCATTACGGCGCAAGCGCCTATGGTATAATAACCTGCGGTAAAAAATATCCACTTTGAAAGGAACGGGAAACAAATGGCTCCTGAAAAACGCGTAAATGAAATAACCTCAATGGAGGAGGACTTTGCCCAGTGGTACACCGACATAGTAAAAAAAGCCGAAATGGCCGACTACTCCAGCGTAAAGGGCTGTGTTGTCATTCGTCCCTACGGATATGCCATATGGGAGGGCATACAGAAAATATTTGACGGCATGATAAAGGAAACCGGACATCAGAACGTCTCCATGCCTATGTTCATCCCGGAAAGCCTTCTTCAAAAGGAGAAGGACCATGTCGAGGGCTTTGCTCCCGAGGTGGCGTGGGTCACACACGGCGGAAACGAAAAGCTGGAGGAGCGCCTCTGCGTCCGCCCCACCTCCGAAACCCTCTTCTGCGAGCATTTTTCACATATACTGCGCTCATGGCGCGACCTGCCGCTGCTGTATAACCAGTGGTGCAGCGTAGTCCGGTGGGAAAAAACCACCCGTCCCTTCCTCCGCTCCCGCGAGTTTCTCTGGCAGGAGGGGCATACCCTGCACCTCGATGAAGAGGACGCGAGACGGGAGACGCTAAGTATCCTTGATATGTACGCCGACCTGCTTGAAAACTATCTGTGCATCCCTGTCATACGCGGCATGAAGACCGAGAAGGAGAAGTTTGCCGGAGCGCGGGAGACCTACACCATAGAAGCGATGATGCATGACGGAAAGGCGCTGCAAAGCGGCACAAGCCATTACTTTGGCGACGGCTTCGCGAAGGCGTTTGAAATCCAGTACGCGGACAAGCAGAACAACCTTGTACACCCGCACCAGACCTCATGGGGGATCTCAACCCGCCTCATCGGAGGCATCATAATGACTCACGGCGACAACAACGGGCTTGTGCTCCCGCCGGACATAGCTCCCGTTCAAATATGCATAATCCCTGTCGCCCAGCACAAGCCGGGAGTGCTGGAAAAAGCCGGGGAATTACAGGCGCGGCTTATTCGCGCGGGGTACCGGGTCAAAACCGACGTATCGGACAATTCGCCCGGCTGGAAGTATGCCGACTGTGAGATGCGCGGCATACCCCTGCGGGTTGAGATAGGTCCCCGCGACGTCGAAAACGGCTCCTGCGTCGCGGTGTGCCGTGACGACGGGGTAAAGCGCACCGTCCCGCTGAGCGATATAGAGACCGAGGCCGCGGCGCTGCTCGGCCGGTTCAAAAAGGCTATCTATGACAAGGCAAAAAAGAACCTTGAGGAAAACACTGTAACCGCCCTGTCACTGGAGGAAATGAACGAAAAAACCTCTGACCGCCCCCGTTTTGTAAAAGCCATGTGGTGCGGCGATGAAGCGTGCGAGGACATGGTAAAGGAGCGGACGGGTATGGGCTCGCGCTGTATGCCGTCCCGGCAGGAGCGCCTGTCGGACAGCTGCGCGGTCTGCGGAAAGCCCGCGAAAAAAATGGTGGTGTTCGGAGCCGCGTACTAGGCCGTGCCCGGCGGTGGTGCGGGCACGACCCAGGTAAACGCTGATTGATGCGCTTTGCGCGGAGTCTGTGATTGTCGAATTATGTCGAAAAAATAACTTTCAAAAATTGGTAACGGCATATTGTAAAATAGTGGTTTTTATGGTACATTATTTATAAATATTAGAAGCCGAATTAGGAGGAATTTTCCGCAATGCCGTAATATATTACTTCTGCAAAACTAACTATTTCTAAGTGCGGGAGCAATACAAATACTTTTGATAGGGGGGAGTTCGTTGTGGCAGAAGGAAAATGTAGTAATCGGGGTCAAATAAATATATTGCTCGCCGACAGCAGTGATACAGAGTCGTGTTTGCTTATGGCGGAAAGATTAAGCTTGAACAGAAGGATAAATATTTTAGGTATTGCTAAGGATGGCAACGAACTTTTGGAGCTGGCGGAAATGCTGGAGCCCGAAATTATCATAATGGATATAATGCTTAAAAAAATTTATGGCTTTGAGGTTATGAAAAGGCTTAAACAGGAGGGGAACTCCGCTGAAATAGTCATCCTGACCAAGCTGTGCAACAACCAGGCGGTGGAGGAGGCAAACAAGTTTGATATCAAATATTTCCTGACAAAACCCTTTGAACCGTGCTACCTTGAAGAAATAATTATAGATATCGACAACCGCAGAGCGGATGAAAGCCCGCCTTCGGAGATAAATACAAGCAACATTGATAATGGCACCGAGCTGGATAGAAGGCTGAAGGATATTGGTATACGTATGAACTTTAGGGGATATGGATACCTGAAAATCGCGGTGAGGCTGATAAATGAAAACCCGTCTATTATGGGAGCTCTGACGAAGGAGCTGTACCCGGAGATAGCGTTGCTTTCCCGGTCGACCTGGAAAAGGGTGGAGCGGTCGATACGGGTGGCTATAGAGGACGCGTGGGAAAACGGAGATATCGAGAGCTGGGGCAGGTATTTTGGGCATAACAGACTGGACAGCAGCAGGAAACCGCGCAACAAGGAAGTGATAGCGTTTCTGGCTAAGGAAGCGCTTTATAGAGAGCAGGAAATGCAGTACGGCGAATACGCGAGAGCTTTGTAATAAGCGCCGGAAAATTGCGGGCGGGTTGACCCCGCCCCTACAAACAAACGCTGCGTTTTCGCGGACGCGCGATGCGCGCCCCTACAAAAACGGCGCGTTTTCGACAGCCTGAAATGCCGGTCGGACCTGAGGTCTGACCGGCGCTTATATCATGAAAAAGTCGTCATTACGATACTCCAGCCGCCGTCCTTTCCCCGCGAGGCGAAATGGTTCGAGACGCCTTCGCTCACCTTTAGGCTCAGCCGGATTTCATAGCTGCCATCGCCATTAAGCTCATAGACCCCTCCGTACGAAAGCTCGGAGAAGATGTCCGAGGCGCTCAGCGACGTCCTAAGCTCCTCGAGCCTTTCATCCGTCAGCTCCTCACTGTACAGGTCGATATCCAGGTAGTACGGTATGCCGTGCGAGAAGAGAACCGAATAACCGGTTCCGTTGTTCAAAAGAGCCATGACATAGGTTCCGGAATCACCGACAAGCACCTCCCGCGCGGAGAGGGCGACTTCGCCGTCAACGGGTGAGTTCTGCGCTATGATCAGGCGCTCGGCCGTTCCGTCGCCGTCGAAGTCAAGCTCATAGACATACCGGATATCCACCGGAGCGCCGGGTATGCCGAGCTTCTCAAGCTCCGACAAGACAGCGGAGGCGTCCTTCGCCGACGGGGCGCTCAAAGAGGCGGAGCTCTTTGGCAGGGGGTTGTGCGCGGCTGTGAGCGCGACGCGGTCCTTATTTGAATAGCCGAAGTCCCACTCCGCGCCGAAGGGTGAGATTTCAAGACCGTAAAGCTCCCCTCCGAGAAAGGTGGGAAGAAGGAAAAGCCCTCTGTCAGAAGAAACCGGAGCTGACAGAGCTTTGAGCGCCAGGTTTTTTGCCGGGTCGGACAGGACGGCGCCGCCGCCGGAAAAGCTGAGAGTCACCTCGCCGGGCGTACCGAGAAAGGCGCTGTCCGAATACGCGTTTAAATCGTCGCGGCAGAGTATATCGCCGATGGAATATGCCTTTGTGTCCACCTCAAAGTCATAAAAGCTGGGCATATTGCTGTACCATTTGCCGTCCTCATATGAACCCAGCAGCGCCCCTTCAAAGAAGATGTAATTTTTACTCCTGTCTATGTAGGGGGTGGGGATGGGGGACGGCGGCTGTGAGACGGCATCGGGAGCTTCGGACGGAGCGGGTGAACCGCTCGGGAAGCCGGTCCCGGACGGCTTTACAGCCTGAGAAGGCGCGGGGGAGGCCTGTGCGCCGGGGGAGACCGCGGGGTCGCCGCTCTCGGGCTTGCACCCTCCGAAAAGCGCGGCAAGCAGCAGGAGGGCAATGAGCGGGAGGGCTGCGCGCCGGTGTGTCCTGTATGTCCTGTATGTATTTGATATAAATTTCATTTTCTTCCCCTTTTTTCAGCTTTTGATAATAATATAGATTATACCAAATATTCGACAAAATGGAACAGTTTTTTCTTTCCGGTCGGGTATTTCGCTTAAGGCTTGAAAATACGCTGCTGTGCTGGTATAATGCGAATGAGATTATATAGTCAGATTAACTTATAAATGGAATGGAGCGTATATATGTCGGGACATTCGAAGTGGAAAAATATTGCGGCGAAAAAGGGCAAGACAGACGCGCAGCGCGCGAAGATATTTACAAAGGTGTCACGGGAGATAATCGTAGCCGTTAAAGAGGGCGGTCCGAACCCCGAGACCAACTCCAAGCTGCGCGACGCCGTCGCCAAGGCTAAGGCGGCAAATGTGCCAAACGACAACCTAAACCGGGTCATAGCCAGAGCCGCCGGGTCGGGCGACCAGTCAAACTATGAGACGGTTATTTACGAGGGCTACGGTCCCAGCGGCATTGCCGTTATCGTTGAGGCGATGACCGACAACAGGAACCGCACAGCCTCGGACGTAAGGCACTGCTTTGATAAATACGGCGGCAATCTGGGCGCTACGGGCTGTGTGTCCTGGTCCTTTGACAGAAAAGGCGTTATCGTTATCGAACAGGAGGAGCTGGACGAGGAGCAGGTGATGCTGGACGCGATAGAAGCGGGCGCGGCGGAATTTGAGGCGGAGGAGGATGTGTTCTACATCTATACCGAGCCGGACGACTTCGGCACTGTACGTGAAGGGCTGGAAAAGCTGGGATACGCGTTTTTAAGCGCGCAGATAGAAATGGTGCCGCAGACCTACGTCACGCTGACAAACGAGGACGACGTCAAAAATATGAACAAGCTTATAGAGATGATGGAGGACAGCGACGACGTGCAGGAGATTTGGCACAACGCAAACAGTTGAGAGTGGACAGTGGACAGTGGACAATTGACAGTTGACAGTGGACAGTTGACAGTTGGGGACGGGGTAATAAAACGAGCAGTTGTGTAAAGCCATAGGGCTTTATACAACTGCTCGTTTTGTGCGTCCTATGTATTCTATGCTTTCATGTTTGTGTCGACAAACAACTCCTTTGCCGAGGCGGCAAGTCCGGCAAGCCCCTGAATCTCCGACGGGATGATGATTTTGGTTGCTTTGCCGTCGGCCGCCTTCTGGAACGCCTCCAGCGCCTTTATCTTAATAACCGCTTCGGAGGGGCTCGCGGCGTTCAGCAATTTGATCGAATCGGCGAGAGCCTCCTGAACCTTGAGTATGGCTTCGGCTTCACCGGTGGCTTCGAGTATCTGGGATTCCCTCTTCGCTTCCGCGCGAAGTATCTGGGATTCCTTCTCACCCTCGGCGACCAGGATGGCGGATTTCTTTTCACCCTCGGCGCGGAGGATAGCCTCGCGGCGTTCGCGCTCAGCCTTCATCTGTTTTTCCATCGCGTCCTGTATCTCACGCGGCGGAACGATATTTTTCAGCTCGACGCGGTTTACCTTGATGCCCCACGGATCGGTGGCCTCGTCGAGTATGATGCGCATCTTTGTGTTGATATGGTCGCGGGAGGTGAGGGTCTGGTCAAGCTCGAGGTCGCCGATGATATTACGAAGGGTTGTGGCTGTGAGGTTTTCGATGGCGGACATCGGGTTTTCCACACCGTAGGCGTAGAGGCGCGGGTCGGTTATCTGGAAATAGACGACTGTGTCGATGGACATGGTGACGTTGTCCTTGGTGATAACCGGCTGCGGGGGCCAGTCAACCACCTGCTCCTTGAGGGAGACCTTCCTTGCTACCTTTTCAAGAAGCGGGATTTTGAAGTGGAGACCGACGCTCCAGACCGAGTGGAACGCGCCGAGGCGCTCGACGACGTACGCCCTTGCCTGCTGGACAATGACGATGTTGGAGGCAACGATTATAAGGGCGATAACGGCTAAGGTAATAAGTACATATGGCATAATAAAACCCATTCCTTTCTGTTTTTGTGAGTATTTTCAGAGCCTGTTCCAATATGGATCAGAGCAGGCTCTCAGACCACGGGAGAGTCCGTATGCGGAGCCTTAGCGGCGGGCCTTACAATTACCTTGACGCCTTCGATGCTGAGGATATCCACATGCCCGCCCTTTTCGATGATTTCGTCATCCAGGGAGCGCGCCGTCCAGCGTTTGCCGTCGACATGGATCTCGCCCAGCCCGTTTAGGTTGTCTATTGTTTCGGTGACGACGGCCGTCATACCGATGACCCGGTCCGCGTTGGTCGCGACCTTGCGTTTGATGAGATACTTTTGGATGATGGGGCGGGTCTGCCACAGCAAAAGTCCCGAGACGAGGATAAAGGCGGTGATTTGCAGCCCCACAGGCAGCTTGAAAAGCGAGAGTATTAGGGCGACCAGCGAGCCCGCGGCGAACCATACCGAGACAATGCCAACCGTCGCCGCTTCCGCGAAGAGAAAAACAACAATAAGGACCAGCCAGACAATTGATGCTACATCCACAATAAATTATACCTCCCTGTTTGTCATTTTTAAGAATAAATCCTGATTTGATTATAACACTTTTTAAATTAGTTGTAAAGGATTTTTGAAAAACATTTACTGGCAAAAGTAAAAATAAGTTACCCGCGCTGGATGTCAAATATGTTGTGCAGCTTCTGCAAAACCTCGTCAAAATCGATAGGCTTCCCGACGTGACCGTTCATCCCGGCCGCAAGGCATCTTTCCACATCCTCCTTAAAAACATTCGCGGTCATGGCAATGATGGGAATATCCTTTGCCCACGGGATATCCAGAGCGCGAATCGCCTTCGTCGCCTCGTAACCGTCCATCTCCGGCATCTGTAAATCCATGAAAATCATATTGTAGCGGTCAGGCGCTTCTTTAAACATATTTACGGCTTCCCTGCCGTTTTTCGCGCAGTCTATCTCCAGACCGGTCGGCTCGAGCAGAACCTGCACGATTTCGCGGTTGATATCCACATCCTCCGCAAGCAGGATATGGCGTCCCTCGAAAACATTGTCGATGCTTTCCTTCTCGTCGTTTGCCTCCGGTTCCTCCGAGCCGAAATATTCTCCGATCACTTCGGCGACGGTGGAGGGGAAGAGGGGCTTCATCATTATCTTGGATATGCCCGCGCCCTTCGCCTTTTCGGCAACCACACTGCTTTCCGCCGCCGAAATCATGACGACAAAGGAATGGCTCTTATCCCGCGCACTCTCCTTTATCTTTTTCGCAAGCTCGACGCCGGACATGTCAGGCATCCGCCAATCCACAAAAAACAGATTGTAGCCGCCGTTTTGTTCGAGCAATTTGAGCGCTTCTGCGGCGTTTTCGGCAATATCGCAGGAGGCGCCGAATTTTTCGACGATGCCCTTGAAGTCCTGCAAAATGTACATATCGTCGTCTACGGCTAAAATACGGATGCTCTTCCAGTCTATCTTCTGCGCTTTCTGCTCCTTCATTTCGCCGCGCCGCATACAGAAGGTAAAGGAAAAGGCGGAGCCCTTTCCAAGCTCGGACTCGACCCAAATTTCACCGTCCATCATTTCGACAATGTTTTTGGAGATCGCAAGCCCCAGCCCTGTGCCGCCGAATTTGCGTGTGGTGCTGCTTTCAGCCTGCTGGAAGGACTGAAAAAGCTTTTCCTGCTGCTCCGGGCTGATACCGATTCCGTTGTCAGTCACGGTGATTTTTATCTTGCAAACGCCGTTTTCCTCCCCCAAAAAGTATGTTTTAATACCGATTGCGCCTTTTTTCGGGGTGAATTTTACCGCGTTGCCCAGGAGGTTCGTTATTACCTGCGCTATCCTCTGGTCGTCGCCTATCAGCATTTTGGGGATGGACCTGTCTATATAGACGCTGAATCTTTGCTCCTTTTCATCTATGCGAAAATTTATCACGCTTACCACCTGCTTGAGCAGCTTTTCGAAGTCGAACTCCGCCGGGGAAAGCTCAAACTTGCCGGACTCGATTTTTGAAATGTCCAGTATGTCGTTGATGACGCCGAGAAGATGGTGCGACGCGTCCTCGATGCGCATAAAGCTGTAGTCCTTGCGCTCCACGTCGGCGGCGGCTTTTCCGATATTTGTCATGCCGATGATGGCGTTCATGGGGGTGCGTATCTCGTGGCTCATATTGGCAAGGAAGTTCCCTTTGGCCTGGGCGGCGAGGTTGGCGTTGTTTTTCGCTTCGGTCAGCTCGTCGAACATTCTTATGCAAAACGTGCAAAAGGTATAGAATATCACGTTTAACGCCATAGATACCATGAAGGTAATGATGTTATAAAGCATTGTATACGCTTCGCCGAGCAGATTTATTTTAAATACAAACAGTATGACCGCCAGCCCGGCGCCCGCGGTTAAAGTGTGCGCGGCAAGCCCCTTGGCTGAAAAATATGTAAGCGAAATCATGGCGACACAATTTATATAGTAGAAAAACAGTCCGTCGCCCTTGAAATAAATCGCCCCGAACGTCAGAACGGCGGTCATAAGCGTCGGCGACAAAAACGCCGTAGCCGTGGCGCTGAGCGGACTTCGGTCCGCCGCCACATAGATGGCGAGCATGACGACGGATAAAACACACCTTATTATCATAGCCTCGAGGTTGAAAAGCAACAATGTATAGACGGGAACTATTACGCAATAAACGCACAGGATCAGGAAAATATAAGGGGAGGCATGATTTTTATCCGAATTTCCAAACAAATATTTCCGAATAAAAGATATCATGGCGATATCCTCCCAATCATTAATAGTAGATTCATTTTATTATTATACATGATTGGGCAAATATAGTCTATAGTCAAAATCACAGCCTTGGCCTAAATTGACGTTTCCGCGTATTCGAAGTATACTTTAGGCTGTCAAGCTTCCGCTGTTCGGACCGTAAAGCCTTGCAAGCAACTTTGAAAATAAGCGGAACCCGGCATTTTCAAAAAAAGTGTTGCAAAATATGGATTTGTGTGCTAACATACGTAATGCATGTTCATATTCATGCGGTTTATTCCGGCGTGGCTTTGCTTTGACGTCAAATCTCAGCCTTGCCGCCGGGTAATACACACATTCGCGGACAGGCGAACCGGTGCGTCCATCCGGTGGACGTAATTTGCCTAAAATCAAAATCCGCGGATGGAGGTACGCTGTGACAGGCTCTAAGCCCGTCCGGCAGTAACCGAAGGAGGAACAATAAATGTCTATTATCTCAATGAAGCAGCTTTTGGAAGCGGGTGTTCACTTCGGACACCAGACACGCAGATGGAACCCGAAAATGTCGGCCTACATCTTCACCGAACGCAACGGCATCTACATCATCGACCTTCAAAAGACGGTGAAGAAGCTGGAGGAAGCGTATTACTTCGTGCGCGACGTCGCCGCCGAGGGAGGCAGCGTACTGTTCGTCGGAACGAAAAAGCAGGCTCAGGACGCCATCCGCGAGGAAGCGGAGCGCGTAGGCATGTACTTCGTAAACGCAAGGTGGCTGGGCGGGATGCTCACAAACTTCAAAACCATCCGCCGCCGCATAGACCGTCTGGCTCAGCTTCGCAAGATGCAGGAGGACGGAACCTTTGACATGCTTCCCAAGAAGGAAGTCATCAAGCTGAATCTGGAAATCGAAAAGCTTGAAAAGTATCTCGGCGGGGTCAAGAACATGAAGAAGCTGCCCGGCGCGCTCTTCATAGTTGACCCGAGAAAGGAACGCAACGCCATCGCGGAGGCGCACAAGCTGGGTATTCCGATAGTCGCTATCGTCGATACCAACTGCGACCCGGATGAAATCGACTATGTGATTCCGGGAAACGACGACGCTATCCGCGCGATAAAGCTTATTTCGCAGACTATCGCCAACGCCGTGCAGGAGGGTCATCAGGGCGAGGACATCATCCTTGACGAGGCTGTCATCGGCGAAGCGGCGGCGGAAGAGTCTGCCGGAAAAGATGACGAAGCGGAAGAAGCTTAGAATATATTTTTTTAGATATGAAAACATGAAAAATTAACGAAGGGACAGGAGACTCCCCAAGGGGGTATCCTTTAGGAATAAAAACAATGGCATTTACAGCAAAAGACGTACAAAAACTGCGCGAGATGACAGGGGTCGGCATGATGGACTGCAAAAAGGCGCTTACCGACACCGACGGGGACATGGACGCGGCAGTCACCCTGCTTCGTGAGAAGGGTCTGGCGGCGGCGGCGAAGAAGGCCGGAAGAATCGCGTCGGAGGGCATAGTTTACGCCAATGTATACGAAAACGGCGTAGGCGTTATATGCGAGGTAAACAGCGAAACCGACTTTGTTGCGAAAAACAGCGAATTTATGAAATTTACGCAGGATGTGGCGGACGTTATAGCCTCCCGCAATCCCGCCGACCTCGATTCGCTCATGGATATGCCGTACCCAAACAGCGAGCTGACGGTTGCCGACCTCCAGCGCGACAAGGTGCTGGTGATCGGGGAAAACATCAGGATCCGCCGCTTTGCCCGCTTTGACACCGGCTCAAACGTGTCCTATGTGCATATGGGCGGCAAGATCGGCGTGCTTGTAAGCCTGAAGGCCGAGGGTATCTCGAACAAGCCGGCGATAGAGGAGCTTGGAAAGGACGTCGCGATGCAGATAGCCGCTATGAATCCGCGCTTTTTGAACCGCAGCGAGGTGGACAGCAAAACCCTTGAGGAGGAGCGTTCCATCCTCATGGCCCAGACCATGCAGGAGGGCAAGCCGCCCGAGGTTGCGGAAAAGATCGTCGCCGGCCGCATGAACAAGTTCTATCAGGAAAACTGCCTTGAGGATCAGGCGTATGTCAAGGAAAACAAGCAGTCTGTGAAGCAGCACTGCGACGCTGTGGCAAAGGAGCTGGGCGGAAGCATCGGAATCCTGGGGTTTGTCCGCTTTGAGAAGGGCGAGGGGCTTGAGAAGAGAAGCGACAACCTGGCGGACGAGGTCGCAAAGATGGTGTCCGGCAAATAGTATTCCGGGACAGGGGAGCTTTTTGGCGTTATAGATATTGAAGAAACCGGGTCGAAGGATATTCGGCCCGGTTCGAGTTTAAGGAAAACATAATTATGAAAATAATCGACTTTCACACGCACATATACCCCGACAAGGTTGCGTCGCGCACCGTCCGGGAGCTAAAGGAGGTGGCGGGGGTTGGCGCGGCGACCGACGGGACGCTTAAGGACACCGGGGAAAAGATGAAGCAGTGGGGCGTAGACGCCTATGTTGTGCTGAACGTTTTGACCAATCCGCAGAGGCAGAATGACGCGATCGATTTTTGCGCGGCCATAAAGAGCGGGGACAGGCTGCCGATGTGTTCGATACATCCGAGGACGGAGGACCCGGAGGGAGCTGTCAGGAGGATAAAGAAGGAGGGGCTTTACGGGGTAAAATTTCACCCGGACTATCAGGGCTTCTTCATAGACGATGAAGGGATGCTTGAGATATACGCGCTTTTGGAGCGCTACGCTCTGCCCGCCGTGTTCCACATGGGCTTTGACCCGGTTTCGCCCGAGGTGATCCATGGGAGACCCGAGGCGGTGAAGCGTATAGCGGGCATGTTCCCGAGGCTTAAAATAGTCGCCGCGCACCTGGGCGGGATACTCTGCTCCGACGAGACTTTAGCGCATATAGCGGGGCTGGAGAACGTATGGCTCGACACCTCCATGTCGGAGGGATACATTGAAATGGGTACTGCGGCGAAGATAATTGAGGCTCACGGCGTCGAAAGGGTGCTGTTCGGAAGCGACTGCCCGTGGCACGATTCGCCGGCAGAGATAAATTTTGTTAAGAAGCTCAGGCTCGGCGAAAAGGCGGAGGAATTGATATTTGGAGAAAACGCCGTAAAATTGCTGGGGCTATAACAAAAGGGTCTTGTTCCCGCGCGCGGCGCGGGAACAAGACCCCTTTTTCGAAAAATCGTTTTTGCGGACGCGCAGTGCGCGCCCCTACACACGCGACGTCTTTTGCAGGGACGCGCCCCTGCGCGTCCGAATCCGCCGCGCTTACGGCAGCTTTACGCCTTGCCTGTTCTTCAGCAAAGCGAGCGCCGCGCCGACGGCAGTCGCGTGCTCCGAATGGAGGGGAATAATAAAGTGGTAGTTATACAGCTGCTCAAGTGACATGAATATCTCCCGGCACTGCGGTATAGCCGTCAGGTTCCCTATCAGCACCACATCATTGCGGTCTGTGCCGCGGGTGGCGAACACCGCCATCATCCCTATTGTCTGGAACACCAGGTTGAATATGGCCAGGGCGAGGTCGTTTTTGCCCGCCTCGTCGCTGATCTTTCCGAAGTTGGACGCCGTACTGTTTGAAGGGAGTCCGGGCAGAACCTCCTTGGAGATGTCCCCGACCGTGAGGTCAACCAGGCGGAGGTCGCCGCCGGCCGCCATTTCAATGAGATAATCTATATCCCTCACATTCAATATCAGGCTCGACAGCCCCAGAAGCGTACCGCCGCCCATGCCTGTCCCGCCTATATGGCGTATGTCGTCCTTGCAGGCGTTGACAAGCGCCGTGCCGGTGCCCATGCTGACTATGACAGCCTCGTCGAGCCCAGACAGGCAGAGACCTCCGTACCCGTTGCACAGGAACTCCTCCATCCGTGTGGTTGGGATACCGTAGATGGATTTTTCGACATGTGAAGCGCCTACCCCTGTGATGGCTACGTTTTCTATGTTTGAAAGAGACAGCGAGTTTTCGTCCACAAACTTGCCGAAAGCGCCGAAAAGCGACGCGACAGGGTCGCTCGCCCGGACAAGCAGAGGGGTGATGATACTGCCGCCGTCGATGCCTACGATCTTTGTTGTGCTGCCGCCTATGTCAATTCCAAGAGTTATTCCCATATTGTCCTCCTATTAACCGGGATGTATGTTATAGCTTTTATCAGCGTTTAGTATAACATCCGCCGCGGGTAATTACAATAATTTTTGCACCCCTATGCCGTACTCGGGGCAGATTTGTCAGCCTGCCGCGGTAAACTTGCAAATATCTTGTATAAATGGTATAATAACCGCAAGCGGTTATTATACCGTGATTAAATAAATATACCATTACGGCGTAAACGCCTATGGTATAATGATGACAATATGTCGGTCAAATTCATATGCCACTGTGGTCTGGACGCCTGTGGTATAACAAATTGCTATTGAGAAAGGCAGGTAATTAATGACAAGTAAAATGAACTATTCCGAAGTAACGCCTCAAATTCTGGCCCTTGCGGACAAATGTATCAGCCGTTCCATTCCGGACGAGCTCTATGTCAGCAACAAGGTTTTTCGCGGCTTGCGCGACCTTAACGGCAACGGGGTTCTCGCGGGGTTAACAAATATCTCCAGCGTCACGGCCAAAAAGATTGAAAACGGCGAGGAGATTCCTATAGATGGACAGCTTCACTACCGGGGTATAGATGTAAAGGAGATTGTCGCGGGCTTTCAAAAGGAGAAGCGGTTCGGATTCGAGGAGACCATATATCTCCTGCTTTTCGGGGAGCTGCCCACCAAACAGGAAATCGAAGAGTTTTTGGTTCTGCTAAAGGATTACGGAACCCTTCCGCCTAAATTCGCGCGGGATTTTATCCTGAAGTCTCCGAGCGGCGACATGATGAACGCGTTGGCGCGAAGCGTGCTGGCGCTGTACTCCTATGACGATAACCCTGATGATGTGTCGGTGGCAAACGTATTGCGGCAGTGCATTGCGCTTATAGCGCAGTTCCCGCTGCTGGCGGTGTACGGGTATCACGCGCATAATCACTATGACAAGGGACACAGCCTGTTTATTCACCAGCCGGACCCGAAGCTGTCCATTGCCGAAAATTTTCTGTCCATGCTGAGAACGGATCAGAAGTACACCGAGCTGGAAGCCAATATTTTAGACCTTTCCCTGGTTTTACACGCCGAGCACGGCGGCGGCAACAATTCCTCCTTTGCGGTGCACGTCGTCAGCTCCTCCGGCACCGATACATACAGCGCCATTGCCGCCGCCCTTGGCAGTCTCAAGGGTCCCCGGCACGGCGGGGCGAATCTGCGGGTCATGGGCATGATAGAGGACCTCAAGCGGAACGTCAAGGATTGGACAAGCGAATCGCAGGTGGCGGATTATCTTACAAAGCTGCTTAACAAGCAGGCGTATGACCGTTCGGGACTGATATACGGAATCGGTCACGCCGTCTACTCCCTGTCAGACCCGCGCGCGGTGATATTCGAATCCTTCGTGCAGCGTCTGAGCGAGGAAAAGGACAGGCGGGAGGAGTATCAGCTGTACGCGCTGATAGCCGGTCTCGCCCCTAAAATAATTGCTGAAAGGCGTAAAATGTATAAGGGCGTTTCGGCGAACATCGATTTTTACAGCGGCTTTGTATATGATATGCTGAATCTGCCGGCGGAGCTTTACACCCCCATTTTTGCCATTGCCCGTATCGCGGGCTGGAGCGCGCACAGGCTGGAGGAGCTTGTAAACAACGGCAAGATCATTCGGCCGGCATACAAAAGCATCACTGAAAAGCGACCGTACGTCCCGCTTCCCCAGAGATAAGGATGAGCCTTCCCGCGGGGATACCCCAGAACCTTTTGACACGCGGGGGGCGGCAAAACAGCAGGACTGACCGATGCGCACATCGGTCAGTTTTGCTGCTTTGCGGGGTTCATACGGTTCATTTTATTTGTATAACAGAAATGTTGACTAAGCGTCAAATTTGTTATATTATTAAAATAGTAAATATATATAGTAAGAAACTGGGCATTGCAGCATATTAAGTGGAAAGGAATGTTTGAAGATGAATGTATTTAAAAGTGATTCACACAGCAATTTTTCGTGGAGCAAGCTCGGCGACATAAAAACCGGAAGGGGAGATTTGGGAGAGGATATGCCGGTCATCGTCTACAGGCTTATGCAGTATACGATGCTGGATGTTCTCACCAAGGAATTCGGGCTTGAAAAAGCGAACGAATTTTTCTACGCGTCAGGGTTCCTTGCCGGCACTGAATACGCGAAAAACACATTGGATACCTCGCTTGACTTCAACAGCTTTATATCAGAGCTTCAGAAGTCGCTGAAATCGCTGAAAATCGGCATACTTCGCATGGAGTCGGTTGACCCCGGCACAGGCGAAATGATCCTCACGGTCGGGCAGGATTTGGATTGCAGCGGTCTTGACATAACAAACGAGAATGTCTGCACCTACGACGAAGGCTTTATTTCCGGTATTTTAGAGGTCTACACAGGTAAAAAATACAAGGTCAAGGAGATCGATTGCTGGGCAAGCGGCGACAGGGTATGCAGGTTTAGGGCGACGGCAAACGGCTAAGACTGCACAACCCCGGTTCAGGCTCCCGGTCTGAATTAGGGTAAACAACGGGAAAACGGAGGACTGGATATGGACAAGACCCCGGAAATACTGTTTGAATATCTTAAAAATATCATATACAGTCCTCGGGACGCTGTTTTAGATACCGCCCAGCTTTCGCAGGAATACCAGAATCTGGGCGAGGGTCTCAAATTTTTGAAGAAATGTCTTGATGAGCAGAGAGCGCTTTTGCTTTCACTGGCAAAGGGCGACCTAAGCGCGCCGCTCCCTCCCGCCGACAATGAGCTTGCGGCTCCGCTGAAATCGCTCCAGGCAAGCCTGCGGCATATGACCTGGCAGTCCCAGCAGGTGGCGAAGGGCGACTATACACAGCGCATAGACTTCATGGGCGAATTCGCCGAAGCGTTTAACACGATGATAGACCAGCTTGATTTCAGGAGAACCAAGCTGGAAAACGAGATAACCGCCAGCGAAGAAAAGAACAAGGCTCTGGTCCAGAGCAATGAGCTGCTCACCAATATCACAGAAAACACTCCTCAGGCGCTGGTCGTCGCGGACGGCATAAGCCTTTCCCTCCTCTATTCAAACAAAGCCGCCGACCGGCTGCTGCGGCTTGAGAACGAGCTTATAAGGAAGCTGACTGATTTCAAATATGAGGGGGAAAACGGTGAAGCGGGGAAGGAGTTTTCCGTAGGCTCACGCTACTACGAGGTCTACAGCTACAATATCCAATGGGATGAGAAGAGAGCGGCCGCCTTTGTATTAAACGACATAAGCGAAAGCCTGAAGAGGGTTGGGGAGCTGGAGGTTCACGCCTATCACGACAGCATGACGGGTCTGCACAACCGTCTCGGAGGTATGAAGGCATTCAACGACTTTTTGGAGGAAAACCGGGAATTTACGCTTGTGTTTGTGGATTTGGACAATTTAAAGCATGTAAACGACAACTTCGGTCACGAAGCCGGGGACAAGTACATAATCTGTGCGGGATATGAACTGGCTTCGGTCTCCGGGGACGGCATAGCGGCGCGTCTCGGCGGCGATGAATTTATGCTGCTTTTAAATAATACGGATCACCGCTCCGCCGAGCTCCTCATGGAAAACACAGCGAAAAACATAGGGAAAGTTCCGGCAAACGAGGGCTTGCCGTATTCGTACAGCATAAGCTTTGGCACAGTACATGTGAAAAAGGACAACAAGCTGTCCCCCAGCGAAATACTGAGCATTGCGGATTCGCGGATGTATGAACACAAGAGAGAAAATAAAATGAAAAATATGGAACGGAAGAGACAATTGACAGTTGACAATTGACAGTTGACAGTTGGGGACGCGTCAGTTGACAGTTGAGAGTTGAGAGTGGACAATTGACAGTTGGAGACGGAGAACGGGTGGGGAGACGATTGTTTGTAGGGGCGCGCATTGCGCGTCCGCCGTACCCCAGTTGACAGTGGACAGTTGGGGAACGTTAGGCGCCTTGACGGCGCGGGGAAATAAGTTTATTAAGGAGAAATTCGGATGGAAAAAATAACCCTTGGGAAATCGAATCTTGAGACGCCGAGAATAGCTGTCGGCTGTATGAGGATATACGGGATGGACAAAAAGAGCGCGGAGAGCTTCATAAACGGCGCGATGGAGCTGGGCGCGAACTTCTTTGACCACGCGGACATCTACGGCAGGGGAGCGTGTGAAAGCGTCTTTGCCGACGCGGTTTCAATGACTCCGTCGGTACGCGAAAAGATGATATTGCAGTCAAAATGCGGCATTGTTCCGGGGAAAATGTTCGACTTTTCAAAGCGGCACATCCTCGAGTCGGTGGACGGGATACTTTCAAGGCTCAAAACCGACTATCTTGACGTACTGCTTTTGCACAGGCCGGACGCCCTGTGCGAGCCGGAGGAGGTCGCGGCGGCGTTCGACGAGCTTTACCGGAGCGGAAAGGTGAGAAATTTCGGAGTGTCAAACCACAATCCCATGCAGATGGAGCTGCTGCAAAGGTATTTGACCCGTCCGATTCTCGCAAACCAGCTCCAGCTGAGCATCGCCCATGCCCCGATGATAACAAACGGGATAAACGTGAACATGATGTCCGACGCGGCGGCGGGCAGGGACGGCAGCGTCCTCGACTATTGCCGCCTCAAGGACATAACGATACAGGCGTGGTCGCCGTTCCAGTATGGAACGTTTGCCGGCGTATTTCTGGGCAGCAAGGACTTCCCGGCGCTCAACGCGAAGCTGGACGAGCTTGCCGCGAAATATTCGGTTTCAAACACGACTATCGCGGCGGCGTGGATACTCAGGCATCCCGCGAGGATGCAGGTGGTGACCGGCACAACCAAGCTGGAGAGGCTGAAGGACTGCGTAAAAGCCGCTGAAATCAGCCTGACCAGAGAGGAATGGTACGAAATATATCTGGCGGCGGGATATATACTTCCGTAAGCCGCGCATGGCGCTCAATCAGTATTAGACCAATCACTAATTAGGAGCATTCTATAAAATGGGGCAAAAAGCTTTGATATATGCGGTTTTTGTCCCATTTTTAGTATGCTTCTTATTTGGGATTGGTATTAGACCCGGGACTGGATGTCCCGGGTCTAATTTTATAGGCTTTGATTCTTTTGTTTGACATATTTCACAGCCCCGGCACAGATATAATAGGACTTGCCAAAATAAATTCGCGGGTGAGGGGTGAAGCGGGTGAGGGTGATATACGCTGATGTGGTTTTTGTCGTCAATTTGGCGGTGGATTACCTGCTTTTGACCGCGGCGGCAGGGTTCTCCGGGCTGCCGTTTAAGCGGAGAAGGCTGCTGCTCGCCGCCGTATTCGGGGCGCTGTACTCGGTAGCCGCCTGCCTGCCTGGTCTCCAATTTTTGGGGGCGGCCGGGGCTGTGGCGGCGGGGCTGATATGTATACTTATCGCGTTCGGATTTGACACAAGGCAGCAGTTTATAAAGCGGTGCGTGATATTCTTTGCCGTCTCCTGCCTGTTTGCGGGGGCGGTGACGGCGGCGCTTACGACGTTTGAAGCCACCTTTATCGGCGGCGTTTCGATACCGATGTGGGCGCGGGTGCCTCTGCTTATCCTCTCCGCCATGCTCGGCTGCGGACTGCTCTCCGCCTTCTTCTCCGGCGGGGGAACACACGCCATGAAAAACGATATTGTAAAGATAACGGTTGAAATGAACAATAAGACCGTTTCCTTTTCCGCCCTTGTGGACACAGGCAACACCCTGCGCGACCCGATAACAAATTCCAGGGTGATGATCTGTGAGACCGCGGCGGTAAAAAGCCTGTTTTCCTACCAGTGCAGAACCCTGCTCGAGCCGGAGGATTACCGAAGCCCGTCCCGGGCCATTGAAAAGCTGAGTGACGCCGGGGCGGCGGACAGGTTTAGGATAGTGCCGTACCGAACGGTGGCGGGGGAGGGCATGATGCTCGCCTTTGCGCCGGAAAGGATATGGGCGGACGGCAAGGAAATACGCGGGACAATGATAGCGGTTTCGCCGAACGCCGTGTCGGAGGGAGCGGGCTACTGCGCGCTGCACAGCGTATAATTTTCAGGATAAGGAAGGATGGGCACAGTGATGAAAATGCTTGACAGGCTGAAGGGGTTATTTAAACGGCTGATACGGAGAAAACCGGACAAGGTGATGTATATCGGAGGCAGCGACACCCTGCCCGCACCCCTGACGGCCGAGGAGGAAGCGTATCTCATAAGCCGCTATCACGACGACAACGAAAATGTCAAGCGTGTGCTCATAGAGCACAACCTCCGCCTTGTCGTGTACATCGCGAAGCGCTTCGACAACACCGGAATCAACATCGAGGACCTTATTTCCATCGGTACGATAGGGCTTATCAAGGCGATAAACACCTATGACCCCGACAAGAAGATAAAGCTTGCCACCTACGCGTCACGGTGTATAGAAAACGAGATACTCATGCATCTTCGCAAGACGTCCAACCAGCGCGGCGAGGTGTCCATCGACGAGCCGCTAAACACCGACTGGGACGGAAACGAGCTGCTGCTCTCGGATGTGCTCGGCACCGAAAATGATGTGATAATCCGTCCGCTTGAGGATGAGGTGGACAAGGAAATGCTGAAAAAAGCCATCGGTAAGCTGGGACCGCGGGAGCGCTCCATCATCGTCATGCGCTTTGGTCTGGACGACGGAAACGAACAGACGCAGAAGGAGGTCGCGGATATTATGGGCATTTCCCAGTCCTACATATCACGGCTTGAAAAGCGGATAATACTGAGGCTGAAGAAGGAAATAGCAAAAATGATGTGAACCGCAAAAATTGTTTGCATTTTTTGTATTTGCCTAGTAAAATATATGATGAACCTCACCGGGGTCGGTGGGGTTCAAACAGCAATTGGATATAAAAATATCGGCGGTGAGGTTGTAGTGCTGGAAATTACCACAAGGCGCCTGAGACTTGCGCCCTTTACCCCGGAGCAGATGAAGCGCGCGGTCACAGACCCGTCCGGCGCGGCGGCGGAAATCGGAGCGAAATTTACAGAGTACGACAAGGGCGGCGCAGATATGCGGCTGATTTACGAGAGGCGCCTCGAGCTGATTTTGAAGCGGCCGGAGCAATGGCTGTTTTCCACAATGTGGCAGATTGTACTGCTTTCGACAGGGGAGCTTGCCGGAGAGCTGGGCTTCAAGGGGATACTGCCCGGAGCTGAAACCGAGGTCGGGTACTCGGTGCGAAACGCGTTTTCCGGCAGAGGGCTTATGACCGAGGCGCTGGGCGGATTGCTGGAATTTGCCGGGACGCGGCAATACGCGTACATTGACAGGGTGAGCGCGCTGACCCAGCCATACAACAAGGCGTCTATGCGTGTGCTTGAAAAAAACGGCTTTGTAAACGAGGGCCGGCGGTTCGCGCTTTTGTACTGGGTAAGAAAAATATGAAGCTGCGGCAAACAAATTATTTAATCTATTTTATGATTTATTCACAGGGAAGAGGCGGGCAATGAGGATAAGGGACGGCATTTCCACACTGAGAAGCATGAAGATAAGTCCATCCCTGATTAAGGGCAGAACAAAAATATTCCTTGAAAACGAGCAGAACAGGGTATTCCTGTCATATGCAGGGCTTCAGGTACTTTTTCACGCCGCGCTGTCCATAGGCAACTATCTGACTGTTTTCCTCCAGCAATCCGGTTTCACCCCTTCGCAGGTGGGTATGATAAACGCGCTGAACGCGGCGATATCCATATTCGCCACCCCATTTTGGGGGGCGGCGAGCGACAGGATACGTTCCATAAGAAAAATAGTTATCATCTGCGTGATAGGGATGCTTGTGACATTTCCGCTTATCCCGATGTCGGCGGGGGCGACTATATTTGGGATTTCGCTTGTCTATCTGATTGTGCCGGCAGCCCACTTCTTCAAAAACCCAGCCATTTCGCTTGTTGACAACTGGATTGTCCGCACGGTAAACGAACGGCGGATGAATTACGGCTCCATCAGGGGACTGGGTTCGCTTTTTTTCGCGCTTACCGGCTTTCTGATGGGGATGATACTTCCCAAAATCGGTGTGAGGGCTACCTTCTTTTTATCCCCTGTGCTGCTTATACCCTTTCTTATACTGAGCATACGGACAAAGTCCGACGCGATAAAGGGCAAAAAGCTCTCGATGCGGGAGATGGGGGTAGACAGGCTGTTTAAAAACTACAGCTATGTATCGCATTTGATATTTTCAGTGTGCGTCAGCATATCGTTAAACGGCGCGGGGGTGTTTATGCCGTACCTGATAACCTCGATCGGCGCGGACAGCGCGCAGTTCGGATTTATCACGGGGTACGTGGCGCTTATCGAGGTGCCCATGCTGATGTTTCTCTCCGGATATTTGCGGAGAAAATTTCCGTTGCGCTCAATGCTGCTTATGTCGGGAGTTTTCTTCGGGATTGAACTGATTCTGGATTCGTTTGCGGGGGCGCTGTGGCAGCTGGTGCTGATTTCCACCCTGCGCGGACTTGGAAACGGGCTTTTTATCGCCGCGCAAGGAAACTATATCTACTCGATGGCTCCGGACGAGCTGAAGGCGACGGCGCAGATGCTGAACAGCGCGCTGTGCTCGGTGGCGGCGATAGTGGGTATACTGATGGGCGGCGCGCTTATAGGCGCGGTGGACATAGGGGTATTGTATGTGATACTCGGCATTGTCGCCGCCGCGGGTACGCTGCTGTACCTCGTGAGCTGTCATTTGGGGAAAAAGGGTTTGAAAATAGACACGGATGGCAAATTAACCTGATTATACAGAGTGGGAGGTAAGTGTAATGCGAAGGTCTTTGGGCAGGTCGGTTTCGGAATTCAGGGAGATGCCAAGAGGGAAAAAGATACTCGCCGGAGTGTATTTTGTGCTCAGGGTGTCAGTCATATTTGTTATGGTGGCGCAGGCCTACAACAGGGATTACAACAGCGTGTTTATGTGTATACTTACGCTTATTCTGTTTTTGATCCCGTCATTTGTGGAGAAGAGGATCAAAATAGACGTTCCCGACACATTTGAAATTATTATCCTGCTATTCATATTTTCGGCGGAGATTTTGGGCGAAATACGTGAATATTACTTAAAGTTCAGCTACTGGGACACAATACTGCACACCATAAACGGCTTTTTGATGGCGGCGATCGGGTTTTCCCTGATCGATATTTTAAACAGGAGCGAAAAATTTTCCATCTCGCTCTCGCCAATATTTGTCGCTCTCGTTTCAATTTGCTTTTCAATGACTATCGGAGTGCTGTGGGAATTCTTCGAGTTCGGCATGGACTGGTTCTTTGCCAGGGATATGCAAAAGGACAGGATAATTATGCAGATAACCTCGGTTATGCTGAACCCTGACGGGGTAAACACTCCGGTGACGATACCGGTAGAATCTGTGGTGATAAACGGGGAGAGGTGGGTCGGTTACCTGGACATCGGGCTTATCGACACGATGAAGGACTTGCTTGTCAACTTTGCCGGGGCGGTGATATTCTCGGTGCTCGGCATGTTTTCCATCAGGTGGCGCACAAAGTTTCAAAAGGGGTTTGTGCTGACCTCCATGAACCCGGAAACAATGGACAATTGACAGTTGAGAGTGGACAGTGGACAGTTGAGAGTTGAGAGTTGACAATTTGGGGGCGGGGGACGTTTTACCTGCTTTCAAGGAACTTGGGGGAGTATATGAAGTCGCTGCCCGCAACCCGAAGCTCGGGGGAGGGATAGCTGACGGTGTAGAGGTCGGTACATAGCGCCTCGATGTCGAAAAGCCGCTTTGCCTCGCCGCTCAGTCCATTTATTTCGGTGGGCTTTGTGACGACGGGGAGGAGGCTTTTTCCTTTCATCTGGCGAAGCAGCTCCCGTCCGCGGTTATTCAGGGCGAGAACCCTGAGGTACTGCGGCTCCAGCCCCTGTACCTCGCTTGTTATGGAGAGATAGGCCGCGAGAAGTATCCTGCGGATTCGGGACATGGCGTACCGCTTCGTCTTAACGTTCGCGGCCGCCTCGGCGACGGTTCGCGACTTGCGCACCTCGGTATACAGCCGCATATGCAGACCCTCCGACACGTCGGGAAGCTTTGCGTAGTCCTCCGGGGTAAGCCGCCGGAGGTAGGACAGAATGGACGCGCTGTTTTGTTCGAGGCTCACCGGTCCGGTGCCGCGGGAGATATCGCGGATAGCTATTTCAATGGACTGCTCGGGCAGGTACTTCATGGCGCTGTATGCCTGACCGCTGAATATCATTCTGCGTATGTTCGAGGCGGAGGCAACGTCGCCGACCGCGAAATTGCTGTCATGCTCGGCGCCGCGGCGCTCCACCGTGACCGGGATGAGCTTAGACCCCTGCCGTATACAGGCGCGCAGGTACTCTATGCCCAGGGTGTTGTTCGGGGTCGAAAGCGTCTCCGCGACCCGCCCCAGGTCCGCGCTGCACAGCTGCTGGCGGGCTGCCGCGTACGAGATGCCGCTCTTCAGCTCCTCCGCGATCCGGCTGTTGAATTTTTCACCTTCAAGGTAAGCTGCCACCGTTTGAAGGTCGTCGGTTTTGCCCGCCTCGCTCCCGAACGAGAGGTGGGTGACAACGCCGCACGCGTCCAGCAGCCTCACCCCCATGGAGGCGAACCGCTCCGCCGAGGCGCAGGAGTGCGGGGCTTGCAGCTCGATGACGAGGTCCGCGCCGCCCAGGGTTCTGACGGCGGCTTCGGCGCGGGTCCACTTGTTGAACACGGCGAAGTCGCCCCGCTGCACGTAGTTGCCGCTCATCACGGCTATCACCGGGCTGTCCTCCCCGACGAGCTTTTTTGTCTGGGCTATGTGGTACAGGTGCCCCATGTGAAAGGGGTTGTACTCCGCGATGACGCCTATAACATTCATAATGAACCGCCATTTCTCAGGCGACCGGGATAACTATAATGTATCGCGCGCCTGTCATCTGTCGCCTGAGAAATGACAAGCGGTTTATTTTTTATCTGCTGTTCTCTGTTTCTGTAATTTTATTGTTGCGAAATATGTTTTTTTATAGTAAAATGTGGGTTCGTAAAAATAATCATCGTATAGATTATACCTTGCCTATACAATGATTATAAGACAAGCGGCCGATAATTTCAACAAGAAACGGCCGGGGCCGAAAGGAAGTATATTTTTTGAAAATTCTGGTTATCAACGCGGGAAGCTCATCTCTCAAGTACCAGCTCTTCAACACCGAAAACGCCGACGTTTTGGCGAAGGGTGTTTGCGAACGCATAGGCATCGACGGCAAAATCAAGCACACGACCGGCGACGGCAGAGTGTTCGCCGCCGACAAAAGCATGAAAACCCACTCCGACGCTATCCGTGAGGTCACACAGCTTCTGACCGCCGGGGACTGCTCCGTCATCTCCAGCATGGGCGAAATCGACGCGGTGGGACACAGGGTGCTCCACGCGGGTTCGGAGTTTTCCGGCTCAATGCTTGTCACCGATTCGGTAATAGACGCGATAAGGCGCTGTATCCCGCTCGGACCGCTTCACAATCCGGCAAACCTCACCGGGATTCTGGCGTGCGAGAAGGAGATGGGGGATATCCCGCAGGTTGCGGTCTTTGACACGGCGTTCCATCAGACAATGCCGGAAAAGGCGTATTTGTACGCCATTCCTTATGAATATTATGAGAAGTATCAAATCAGGAGATACGGCTTCCACGGCACCTCGCACCGCTACGTGTCCGCCAAGGCGGCTGAATTTTTGGGAAGGCCGGTTTCAGACCTCAAGATTGTCACCTGCCATCTCGGCAACGGCTCCTCCATCGCGGCGGTAGACGGGGGGAGAAGTGTGGACACCTCCATGGGGCTTACTCCGCTGGAGGGGGTTCCGATGGGTACCCGCTCGGGCAGCATCGACCCCGCCATAATCGAATATATCATGAAAAATGAGAAGATCGACGATATTTCCACCGCGATCGACATCCTCAACAAAAAGTCCGGCGTACTGGGCGTATCGGGCGTTTCCTCGGATTTCCGCGACCTCGACCGGGCGGCGGCGGAGGGCAACAGGAGAGCGCAGGCGGCTCTCGACTGCTTTACTTACTCCATCAAGAAGTATGTGGGGGCGTATGCCGCCGCCATGTGCGGAATCGACGTTCTGGTGTTTACGGCGGGCATAGGTGAAAACAACAGGGAAGTCCGTAAAAATGTATATGAAGGTCTTGAATTCATGGGTATCGGGGTGGATGATGAAAAAAACAACGCTTTAAACGGCAGTCTCGCCGACATATCGGCGGCGGGCTCGCGGGTGCGCACCCTGATAATACCCACCGATGAGGAATTTGTGATAGCGGCTGACACGGAGGAGATCGTTAGCGCGCTGCGCTAACTAATTAATAATAAATAATGAATAATTGCTTAAAGAAGCTGGCTTTAATATTTGCGGCGGTAATCATACTGGCGGCGGTACCGGCGGACGCCGCCGAACCCGTTACCGACGTCTCGGTGGTTTTTACCCATGACATACACTCGCACTTTGACCCGGACCGGGTGAGCGCGGGCGGAGAGGTGGTTGAAAAGGGCGGACTTGCCGGGGTAAAGACGATAATAGACGATCTGAGGCAGATCAATCCCGCCACCTTTGTTCTGGACGGGGGAGATTTTTCCATGGGTACGCCCTTCCAGACCATATATTCCTCAGACGCGGCGGAGATACGTATGCTGGGCAAGCTGGGGTATCACGCCACAACGCTGGGAAACCACGAATTTGACTACAAGGCGGACGGGTTTACGAAAATGCTGAACTCCGCCGTGCTGAGCGGCGACGCCCTGCCCGAGCTTGTGATATCCAACATCGACTGGGAGCGGACCCTTGCCGACGAGGCTAAAAGGCGGGACGCGGAGGAGCTGAAGCGGGCTCTCGAGAACTACGGCTACCGCGACTACGCCTACTTTACCGAGGGCGGGATAACGGTCGCGGTCTTTGGGATAATGGGCAGGGAGGCGGACAGCTTCGCGCCGGAGAGCGGGCTTTATTTCCTCGACCCGGTAGAGCGCTCAAGGGCGGTGGTCGCCAAGATAAAGTCGGAGGGCAGGGCGAATGTGATAATCTGCCTTTCCCACAGCGGAACAAATGAAAAGGAAAGCAAATCCGAGGACGTACAGCTTGCGAAAAAGGCGCCGGGCATCGACCTGATAATCAGCGGACACACCCACACAAGGCTTGACAGGCCGATAAAGCAGGGGAACACGCTGATAGTCTCATGCGGAAGCTACGGCTATGATGTGGGATACATCACCCTTGTAAAGAGCGGCTCTGTGGTGAGTGTGAAGAACTATCAGCTGATTCCGGTGAGCTCCGGGGTGGAAAAGGATCGGGAGATACTGGATGAGATAGAGAGCTTCCGGGGCTTGGTGCAGGAAAAATATTTTGCCGGGTTCGGCTATGACTTCCTAAAGCCCATAGCGCGGTCGGACTTTAGCTTCGCCGCCATAGACGAATTCGGGAGGAGGCAGGGCGACGACGCGCTGGGAAACCTGATATCCGATTCGTATGCCTACGCCGTGAAAAAGGCGGAAGGGGAGAGCTACGTAAACGTTGACGTATCGGTCGTACCGGCGGGGGTGGTGCGCAGCTCGTTTACGGCGGGCGACATATCCGCGGCCGACGTGTTCGATGTGAGCTCGCTTGGTATCGGCGCGGACGGGCTCGCGGGCTATCCGCTGGTCAGCGTGTACCTCACCGGGGCGGAGCTGAAAACAGTGGCTGAAATCGACGTCTCCGTCTCCGACATCATGCCGCAGGCGCGGCTGTATATGAACGGGCTTATCTACGAGTACAATCCGAACAGGCTGTTTCTCAACAGGGTCACCGACGTAAGGCTTGCGGCCGGGGACGGAAGCGTGCCGCTGGAGGAGGACAGGCTCTACCGGGTGGTGTCCGGGCTTTATTCCTGCCAGATGCTCAGCGAGGTGGAGAGCAAATCCTTCGGGCTGTTGAAGCTTGCTCCCAAGGACAGCGAAGGGAACGAGATAACCGACTTCATCCCGCACATCATATATGACGGCGGGACGGAGCTGAAGGAATGGGCGGCGCTGGCGGGGTATCTGGAGTCCTTTGACGTCTCAAACGGCTTGCCTGATATACCCCGGTCATACGAGACTCCGGCGGGCAGGAAGCTGATGACGGACAGCAAAAGCCTTACTGATATTTTGAAAAGCCCGAACAGGATATTCTTTATGCTGCTGGCGGCGGCGGTAATAGCGCTTGCCGTTGCCGCCGTGATAATTGCAGCAATTGTGAGGGCGGTCAAAAAGCGAAATTATACAAAACGCCATAGGATAAAATTATCATAAACGCATATGTTTTTTCAGACGGACGCATATAGATATTATAGCAGGAGAAGGTTGCCTGCTATAATACTAAACGCTTGTAAAAGCCATACCGTTTGAAAGGGGACTTGGCGTCAATGGGAAACAGGATAGCTGACCTGCGGCTAAAGGAAGTCATAAACATACACAGCGGGTGCAGGCTGGGCTTTGTAAACGATGTGGAAGTGGATGTGGTGAGCGGGAGAGTCATCGCCCTTATTGTGCCGGGACCCTGCAAATTCGGGATATTCCCCCTGGGGGAGGACTATGTGATACCGTGGGACTCGATATGCAAAATAGGCGACGATATCATACTTGTGGACTTCGAGCTTCATCACGCGCCGGTGAAAAACTGGCGGGATAAATATTAGGTAAACGGCTGAATATTGCGCAAAAAACGACACAGTACATCATGTAGGGCGCGGTGTCTTCACCGCGCCGTCTTTGTTACAGCCGCTCTCTTCGGGAGGAGGTTAGTGATGACCAGACTCAGAAAAATTTTGCTGACAGCATCAGCGATATTTCTGGCAGTTCTCTCTTTCGCGGTTTACCGGCAGTTTTTTGCCACCGTTAGAACAGCGCCGGAGGACGCGGAGCGGATCAAAGCATTCAAACCCCTCTCTGATGTGCGGCTCAGCGAGGATCCTCCCGCCCGGCTGTTCCCGGTGTTCAGAGTTGTCAGCGCAGAGTCGGGGCGCAATCTCACTTTTCTATTTAAAAACAACACTAAAGACCATCTTTATTATGGCAGGGACAACACCTTCGAGATTGAACTGGACGGCGAGTGGTACTACATGGGCTCCACGGGACACAACGACATCATGTTTGAACTGCCTCCCAAGGAGATAAGGACTGTTCAGCACTGGGTGCCCGGTGACATCGGATGGGTGCCCAGGGGCGCTGAACCAAGCGGCGTTGACTGGGTACCGGGGCATTACCGCATTGTCAAGGAGATATTCCGGAATAGTGAGTACGGGCGGTACGGGCGTATAATATGGGTTGTGGCGGCGGAATTCTACATGGAATGAGACCTGTTATTACTACTCTGCTAACCCATTCACAAAAAAGACCGGGGGTCAGGATTACTATAATCCTGACCCCCGGCTGATTTTCAGCACTAAATATCTTCCTTGACCCTTGCCCTTTTTCCGACTCTTCCGCGCAGGTAGTAGAGCTTCGCCCTTCTGACCTTACCTCTTCTGATGACGGTGATGTCGGAGATGCTGGGTGAGTGAAGCGGGAATACCTTCTCAACGCCGATGCCGTAGCTCAGACGGCGGACGGTGATGCTTTCCTGGATACCGCCGTGCTTTCTGGCGATAACAATTCCCTCGAAGATCTGGATCCTCTCACGATTGCCTTCCTTTATCCTGACATGCACCCGGACGGTATCGCCGATGCTGCATTTAGGAAGTTCACTTTTCATATAATCCCTTGTCAGGGTTTTTATGAGATCCATAATATTATCCTCCCTTCCAAATAACCACCCGGGTGATATTTTACCCGCGGACGTTATTTTTATAGCATTCGTGCCGCATAGACGTTCAGGGCGGCAGAGGACTGCCATTTACAAATTTTCCCGGGCGTAAACCCGGCAACTTTGGAATCATACCACATTTCACGGTGCAATGCAATAGAAAATTTATATTTTTTACGCAAATTTGCGAGTTTTTCTGCAATTAGCATCACTTGCCCGAAACGGTTATTCCGCCGAACGCTATCCACGGCAGCACGCTGGCGCCGTCGCAAACCGTCTCACGGGACACAGCCTGCACATTGTTCACCATATCGAGAAGATTCCCGCTTATCATCGTCTCGCTCAGCGCGCCGCATAGCTTCCCGTTTTCGATGAGAAAGCTGTTTTTCGCGACGCCGGAAAAGTCGCCGTTCGTCTCCGGGCTTCCGCCTGAAAATCTGCCCAGCAGCACTCCCTTGTCCACCGAGGCGATTATCTCATCGACGCTCTTGTCCCCCTCGGCGATGACAATGCTGAAGCTTGTGTTCTTCGCCCTGAGGTTGCCGCTCTTCTTCGCGCCGTACTGTGAAAGCGAAAAGCTTGTCAGCACGCCGTCGCGGAGGATGTCGTAATCCTCGCTCACGTAGCCGTCGGCGGTCACCCTCTCGCCGTCGCAGATTCGCGGGTCCAGCGGGTTCGAGGAAACAGTGAGCTTGCTGTCCGCGACCTTCTGACCGAGCTTGTCCTTCCATGGGCTTGTCCCGTCGATGAGCACCGTGTCGGTGACGCAGTTTCTGAGCAGCGAGCCGAGAAGGTCCAGGGTACACGCGGGGGTGATGACCAGCGTACCCACAAACTTTCCGTCCACCGGCTTTGTATCCAGCTGCCGCTCGCTTTCCCCGAGCAGCTGCCGCATCATGCCCATGTCCATAAAATCGGAGTCAAGGTTGTCGGTTTTGACGCCGTAGCCGTTGAAGGAGGAGGCTTTTTCCCCCTCGTGCGCGGAAAACATGCTCTCGAAGCCGTACAGCCCGAATTTGAAGGTGAGCTCGGTGCCGTTGGTGTTCATATACAGCCGCTCCGAAGCCGAGTAGGAGGAGATGAGCTGCTCCAGCACAATTTTCGGGTACTCCGCCTTCACCGCCTTCATGTACCCGTCTATCCTGTCAAACAGCTTTCCGTTGTCCCCCGCGGCGGCTCCGGCGGTGAAGCTGTGTATCCCCTGATCCGGCGAAATATATTCAGCGGGATCCTCAACCGAGCCTTCAGCGGAGAGGATGCAGGACCTTACCGCCTCGTCGACCGCCTCCTTGTCTATGCGGTTCGTGCCGGCGACGCCTTTTTTCCCGCCCTTTATGGCTTTTAGGCTGATCGAGCTTGTGAACAGCGAGCGCATGAGGCTGAATTCACCGCCGTCGACGTTCAGCTCGTCCCCCTTTCCCTGTGAAACCGTGCACTGCGCGGAATCCGCGCCCGCCTTTTTCAGCTCCCCGAGAGCGTAAGCCGCAATTTCCCTGTTAGTTTTCATAGTGATATATATCATATGCCGACTTCATACGCGGTCGGCATTGCTCCTTTCCGGTTTATAGAATCAGACCTACCGTCCGCCCATGTTCACTTTGCACTTTACCGCGGGACCGCCCATGCCCACCGGCATCGGCTGCTTTTTGCCGCACATGCCGGAGCAGGTCCACTGCATCTCGTCGGACAGCATATCCACCGTTTTCAGCATGTCGAAGGCTACGCCGGAAATGGTGGTGTTCTTTACGGCGCGCCCGAGCTTGCCCTTCTTTATCTCGTAGCCCATGCATATGCCGAACATGAACTCGCCGGTCGTGTCCGCCTGCCCGTTGTTCGTGTCGGTGAGCAGGTACCCGTCGTCTATCGCCGCTATCATGTCCTCAAGCTTGTCCTTTCCCGGAAGGATAGCCGTGTTGCGCATCCTTATGAGCGGCTCGTCGGAAAATTCATACGCCCTCGCGTTGCCCTGCGGCTTGACTCCAAAGCGCTGCGCCGACTCCCGGCTGTTCATATAGCCTGTGAGGACGCCGTCCTTGATGAGAACCGCGTCCTCCGCCGGCGTACCCTCGTCGTCGACAAATATGGGGAGGGGGACCGCTTCGCCGTCCATCTCATACGCGTAGTCGATCATGGTGACAATTTCGCTTGCCACCCGCCTGTTCAAATTGTGCGCGGCGACGGAGCCGCCAAGCACCAGATCCGCCTCGACCGTATGCCCCACAGCCTCGTGCGCGAGTATACCCGCGAGGTCGCCGGACAGCACAACGTCCCTCATACCCGCCTCCGCGTAGACGCCCTCCGCCTTGAGCATCAGCTTTTCATACTGCTTGTCTATCTTCTCGTAAAGCTTGTCGATGGTGGTGAAGTTGTCGGTAAAATACCCGTGACCGCCGTGTACGTCGAAGAGGTCGGTGGTGGCGCCGTCGCCTGTTTCGGCGGTGAGGATTATATAGACAAAGCTTCTGGGCATGAGGGAATAGGAGTCGTACCCCTCGCTGACTGTGAGCAGCTTTTCCATCGAGTCGCAGCGGGTCTGGACGATTCGGCTGGCAAGCTTCGGGTACTTTTTCACTATATACGCGTCGATTTCCCGCGCAAAGTCGATATACAGCTTTTGCTCCGGGTCGTTTTCCTGAATATTTGTCGTCCTTCTTCCGCCGCCGATGACCGGAAGGGCGGGCTTGCTTTTCTTCACCCGGCTGTCCAGGAACACGGCGTTTTCCGTCGCCGCCTTTACGATTTCGCCGATACGCTCAGGCGTGTACTCCGCCGCCGAGGCAAAGCCGTACACCCCGTTTTTGTACACCCGCGAGGAAACCCCGCTGCGCTCCGAGCGGGTGTTGGTGACAAGGCTTCCGCCCAGTATCGCTACGGCGCGGTTGGTGTTGCGCTGGGCGCGAAGCTCAGCGCCGTCCGCAAGCCCGCCCTTAAACTGTGAGATATGGTCCTTAAGCATATTTACCGTTTCCTCCTGTAAGCTGTTTCATGGATAATAATATACTATTATTCTCCCCCAAGTTCAATAGCCATAGCCGCTTTTTATTGGGAAAAGTCAATAAAATATGACTGATGAAAAAACTTTGTTTTTTCATCAGTCATATTTTATTACAGTATGGTGGTTGAGGAGTGCTCCACCTTTATTCCGTTGTCCTTTGTACGGCTGAGCTTGGCTTTGTTCCCGTTACCGTCCTCAACCGTGATTTTCTCAAGCTTGTGCCCGTCGAAAAAGTCGAGAACCGAGGTCTCAACAAACTCGGACCATTTGACCCGCTTTGCTCCCTCCGGGTTCAGCTCCTCCTCCATTGTCCTGGGCGCGGTGGTATCTGTCATGTGCTTTTCCTCCATGTATGTAGATTTGGACATGTTGCATTATAAAGCAGAAATTTGCGCGTGTCAAGCGGTATGCCTGTACACAGGGCAGGGAAGCGGCCGTTCGCGCTAAGGCTCAAACAGCTCTTTGTTCTCGAATATCCGGTCGAGCAGCTCGCATATGCGCGCCTTGCTTCCGCCGAGGTACAGCGCCCCCATCAGCGCCTCAAGCCCTGTCGCCGTGTGGTAATCCGCCTTTGAGCAGCTCTTCGGCGTGTACCTGATACGCGCGTTGCGCCCCCGCAAAAACGTAGCCCTTTCCTCCTCACTGAGCATATCCTCTATAAGTGTAAAGGCTTTTGCCTGTGCGGACGCGGAGACGTATTTCAGCGTCTCGAGGTGCAGGCTTCGGTTTGTAAACGTGTGGTCCGCGCAGAGGAAGGTTCTCACCGCAAGCTCGTACACCCCGTCGCCGAGATGTGAGAGCGCAAGTATATTTTTCCCGTTTATTTCGCTTTTTGTGAGGGTCATATCAAAATAGTTCATAGCCCGCCCCTATAGCTTTGTTATAAATTTCGCCGCCGATTTCTGCATGAGCCGCTTGGTTCCGACCGCTTCAAACGCCACCTCAAGCAGCGCGTCGCCGCCCATCTGCTTTACCGACAAAACCATTCCCTCGCCGAACGCGGCGTGCCTTATCATATCCCCCTTGCTGAGGGAAAGCTTCGGTCCGGCGGACGCTGCCGGGGAAATGCTTAAGCCGCCGCGGGGGCGTATCGGTTCCGTTCTGCCCGGATCCATGCGGACGCGGCTTTCCCTGACCTGGGGGATAAGCTCGGAAACCCGCGTCCGGGCGCAGTTTTCCGGTATCTCGCCTATAAACCGGGAGGGCTGGTTGTAGGAGGTCTTGCCAAACAGCATCCTCTGCCGCGCGTGCAGTATATACAGGCTTTGCCGCGCCCGGGTGATTCCGACGTAGCAGAGCCGCCGTTCCTCCTCCAGCTCCTCCGGGAAGCCGGAGCTTCTGTAGCCCGGAAACAGCCCCTCCTCCACACCGGCGAGGAACACGCCGGGAAACTCCAGCCCCTTCGCGCTGTGTATCGTCATCATCACCACCGCGTCGGCGTCGTTGTCGTACCGCTCGATGTCGGTAAAGAGGGACACCTCCTCAAGAAAGCCGCCAAGCGACGGTTCCTCCGCCCCCTCCATGTAATTTACTATGTTACTCTTGAGCTCCAGGATGTTTTCTATGCGGGTTCTGACCTCAGGCTCGGTGGCCTCCTTGTCCTCCCACATCTTTAAATAGCCTGTCTTTGACAGAAGCTCGTCGTAAAATTCGTCGAGGGGGAGCGCCGCCGCCAGCTCCCGCAGCAGCAGTATCAGGTCGGCAAAGGCGTGAAGCTTTGACGCGGAGCGCAAAAGCGGCTCATACTCCGACGCGGAGGCGGTTATATCGAACATCGGCTTTTCAAGCGAGGCGGCGAAGTACGCGACGGTTTCCACCGTCTTTTGCCCAAGCCCCCTGGCCGGCACATTTATTATCCGCTCCAGCCGGAGGTTGTCCGACGGATTGTCAACAAGGCACATGTATGCCAGCACGTCCTTGATCTCCTGCCTGTCAAAGAAGCGTGTGCCGCCGATTACCCTGTACGGCACCCCGCCGCGCTTGAACGCTTCCTCTATGCGGTTCATCTGCGCGTTCATCCGGTACAGCACCGCATAATCCTTGAAGCGCCCGCCTGCCGCGACCCCCTCGAGCACCGTTCTTGTGATGAAGGCGGCCTCGTCGTTTTCGTCGTACGCGTTGTAGACCGTGACCATTTCCCCCGACCCGTTGTCCGTCCAGAGCGCCTTGCCCTTTCTGCCCATGTTGTTTTCTATCACGCCGTTCGCGGCGGTCAGGATATTGCCGGTGGAGCGGTAGTTTTGCTCAAGCTTTATGACCCTCGTCCTTTTGTACTGGCTTTCAAACGAGAGGATATTTTCAATCGTCGCACCCCGGAAGCGGTAGATGGACTGGTCGTCGTCCCCCACGACGCAGATGTTCTGCCAGCCGCCCGCAAGCAGCTTTGCCAGCAGGTACTGGAGGTTGTTTGTGTCCTGATACTCGTCGATAAGCACATACTTAAACTTCTTCTGGTAATACTCCCGCACGTCGTCATGCCCCAGAAGTATCGTCACGGCAAGCAGGATTATGTCGTCGAAGTCCACCGCGTTTGCCGCGCGCATCCTCTTCACATACTCCGCGTAAGCCTTCGCGACCTTGCCGGCGTAGTAGTCGGATTCGTCGGGGAACGCGGTGATATATTCCTCCGGCCATATCATCCTGTCCTTCGCCCTTGAAATGGAGCGCAGCACCGTCTTGGGAGTGATCGCCTTGTCGTCAATATTCAGGTCGGACAGGATACCCTTCATCATCCGCTCGCTGTCCTGTGTGTCGTAGATGGTAAAGCCGCCCGAATAGCCCAGCCTGCTTATGTCCCGCCGCAGTATCTTTACGCACGCGGAGTGGAAGGTGGATGCCCAGACGTCGTTCGCGCCGGAACCGAGGCGCTCCGTGAGCCGGGCCTTTAGCTCTCCCGCCGCCTTGTTTGTAAAGGTTATGGCTATTACATTCCACGGGGCCGCCGGGTAAAGCTCGCAGAGCTTCTCCACCGCCTCCCTCTCGTCGCCGTTCGGAGCCGCGAGGTAGCCCTCAAGGAAGCTGACGTCGTCCTCGGTTATGTAGTCCGGAATGTCGTCGCTGTCCGACGCCCTGCCGTATTTTATGATGTTGGCTATGCGCTGGATAAGCACGGTAGTCTTGCCGCTGCCCGCGCCCGCGAGAACCAGGAGCGGTCCCTCGGTGGCAAGCGCGGCCTTTTTCTGCATGTCGTTGAGCATGGAGAAATCGAGGGAGATAAGCTCCCTTCTCAGCCGCAGAAATTTTTCTTTAAGTTCGCCTTTTAGCATATACGCTCCTTGATCGAAATAAGGGCGCTTTCGCGCGTCCCTGTAAAATTCGTCCCCTTGGGTTCAAAGGTCAGTATATACCATTTTGTTTTTTTTCGCAATAAAAAAACAAAAACCGGGGGTGTCGCGACAAAACACCCTACCCTGGGGTATAAACGGCGCGATGATGGCGTCGCGCCCTACATGGTCGCGTAATTGGACCAAGCGTGTTTTGCCGTGCCTTGATAGACGACGATTTCCAAAAGCGCGGAAAGCATTGTATTGTCTTCTATCAAACGATAACCCCTCCCGCCAACGCCCTCACTATTGGGGTACACACCTACGGCTTGCAGGGCTACGATTTTCCGTTTCTTTTCCAGTTGCACCTTCAAAACATAGTTTACTCCGTTGCAATTTACGTCTACATCGAATTGCCGCGACATTGGCGCTATCCTGCCGTATGTTATGATTTGCCCGGAAACATGCCTCCAATGATTTACTTTTATCTGTCGTATTACCATGGTCGCCCTCCTGTATTGTGTAATAAAATTGTGGGTTTACCTTTATTTAATTGGATTTTCCCGCTGTTCGCAAAAAATTTTTGCCGCATAATATTAATACTTTTAAGAGGATTATTTTTCTGTCAGTTATAATAATACTCTTAAAAAAGTAATTTATCAAGCGTAATTTTACTTACTGAGCTATAATATTGTTTTTCTGTTTGTAAATTTACATTTTTCAATGTATAATTGACATAGGAAGGTGAAAAGTATTATGAGTATGACATTAAAAATTAGAACAATTCTGCTCGAAAGAAATATGACAATAAAACAACTTGGCGAAAAATTAGGATACCATGGCTCTAATCTATACAGTAAACTCGACAGGGACAATTTTACCGAAAAAGAGCTGCGCATGATCGCCGACGCATTGGACTGCGAATATGACGCGATTTTTACATTCCGAGATACCGGAAAGCAGATATAGGATTTTGCCGCTGCAAAACACCCGCCACCAGCATTATTCCCATGCACAAGTCTTTTCTTCTGTATTGACATCTCCATGCCTCTATAAAATTTGAGGCTGGTTTTTACTCATATTTGAAACAAATATCTCTTATATGAGATATAATACTCTATAGGGAGATATTTGTCAAGAGTATTTTTTCTCATCTTTGAGTAAATATAATTCTATATTTGATTTTCGTCTCGAATCAGCATATAATTACTCTTATAAAAAGAGGTGTTATAATATCATGAGTATGGCAAAAAAAATAAAATCTATTCTGTTAGAACGTGACATGACAATAAAAGAATTAAGCGATAAATTAGGGTATGACGGTTCATATCTCTATAATAAACTTTCTCGAGACAAATTTACCGAAAAAGAGCTGCGCATGATCGCCGACGCATTGGACTGTGAATATGACGGGATTTTTACATTCCGAGATACCGGAAAGCAGATATAAAATACCGGTCTTTTTTCTATATTGACATCTCCGTGTATGCGTGATAGACTTAAAATGTGTTAATATTTCCAAAAGCAGTGACGGGAAGGAGTACGCGCAGGGCGGGAGGCAAAGAGAGGGAGCCGGTGGTGTGAGGCTTCCGTTTCAGCCGCGCGGAAGGTCGTCCCCGAGCCTCGGCTTTAAAATCCGCTTTTCGCGGACAGTAGGAGCCGACGGGTTCTCCCGTTACAGAGAAAGCGATAAAGCGCCCGAGAATATCCCGCCGGTTTTGTGCTGCGGCGTTTATCCCCGGGAATACAGGTGGTACCGCGGACAGTACACGTTCGCCCTGTGGCAATTATGCCTCGGGGCGTTTTTATTTAGTATCAGAAAGGATTTGAGGGCTATGGGAAAGGAACTGTCTAAAATTTACGACCCCAAAGAGGTGGAAAATAAAATCTACGGCATGTGGGAGGAAGGCGGCTGCTTCACAGCCGAGCGGGACCCGGAGAAGAAACCCTTCACCATTGTGATCCCGCCGCCGAACGTCACGGGGCAGCTGCACATGGGGCACGCCCTGGATGAAACCTGGCAGGACGTCCTCATACGCTACAAGCGTATGCAGGGCTTTTCGGCGCTGTGGGTACCCGGCACGGATCACGCCGGTATCGCGACCCAGATAAAGGTCGAGGAGCACCTGAGAAACACCGAGGGCAAGACGCGCTACGACTACGGGCGGGAGGCCTTTGTCCAGCTTGTGTGGGACTGGAAGCACAAGTACGGCTCCCGCATAACCCAGCAGCTAAAAAGCCTTGGCTCCTCCTGCGACTGGTCCCGGGAGCGCTTCACCATGGACGAGGGGCTTTCCTCCGCGGTGAAGGAGGTCTTTGTCCGCCTGTATGAAAAGGGGCTTATCTACAAGGGTCACAGGATAATAAACTGGTGCCCCGACTGCCGCACCGCCCTCAGTGACGCCGAGGTCGAATACTCCGAGCACAGCGGTCACTTCTGGCACATCCGCTACCCGGTCAAGGGCTCGGACGAATTTGTCTGTATCGCCACCACCCGCCCCGAAACCATGCTGGGCGACACCGCGGTCGCGGTACACCCCGGCGACGAGCGGTACAGCCATCTGGTTGGAAAGACGCTGATTCTCCCCCTGATGGGCAGGGAGATACCCGTCATCGCGGACGAATACGTCGACAAGGATTTCGGCACCGGCTGCGTAAAGATAACTCCCTGCCACGACCCCAATGACTTTGAGGTCGGCAAGCGGCACGGGCTGCCCGAAATACTTGTTCTCGACGAGGACGCGAAAATAAACCAAAACGGCGGGAAATATTACGGGCTTGACCGCTACGACGCCAGAAAGCGGATTATCCACGACCTCGAGGAGGGCGGCTTCCTTGTAAAGACCGAGGCGCACAGCCACAACGTCGGCGAGTGCTACCGCTGCGGCAGCACTGTCGAGCCGATAACCTCGGCGCAGTGGTTTGTCAAGATGGAGCCGCTGGCAAAGCCCGCCGTCGAATACGTGAACAACGGGACTATACGGTTTGTGCCGGAGCGCTTTACAAAGACGTATCTGAACTGGATGGAAAACACCCGCGACTGGTGCATTTCGCGCCAGCTCTGGTGGGGGCACCGAATTCCCGCCTACTACTGCGGCGACTGCGGGCATATGGAGGTCAGCCGCGCGGATGTGACTGTATGCCCGAAATGCGGGGGGAAAAACATCACCCGGGACGAGGATGTTCTGGACACCTGGTTCAGCTCGGCGCTCTGGCCGTTTTCCACCCTCGGCTGGCCGGAGAAAACTCCCGACCTCGACTACTTTTTCCCCACGGACGCGCTGGTCACAGGCTACGATATAATCGGCTTCTGGGTTTCGCGGATGATTTTTTCCAGCATCGAGCAGATGGGGAGCGAGCCGTTCCGAACCGTGCTGATACACGGGCTTGTCCGCGACGACCAGGGCCGCAAGATGTCAAAGTCGCTGGGAAACGGCGTCGACCCGCTGGAAATTATAGATAAATACGGCGCGGACGCGCTGAGAATGACCCTGATAATGGGCAACAGCCCCGGAAACGACATGCGCTTTACCACCGAAAAGGTCGAGTCCATGCGCAACTTCGCAAACAAGCTGTGGAACGCCTCCCGCTTCCTGCTCACAAACCTCGAGGCAGGGGACAGCGCGCTGCCGGACGCCCTGCTGCCGGAGGACAAGTGGATACTTTCAAAGTACAACACCCTTGTCGCCGACGTGACCGCGAACATGGAGAAGTACGAGTTCGGGCTTGTGGCGGCGAAGCTCTACGAATTCATCTGGGAAAGCTACTGCGACTGGTATATCGAGCTTAAAAAGCCCAGCCTTCACGCCCCGGCAGGCTCCCGCGAAAAGCTGGACGCGGAAAGGGTTCTCGCGTTCGTGCTCTCCGGCGCCCTCAAGCTGCTGCACCCGCTCATGCCGTTCATAAGCGAGGAAATATGGCAGTTTATCCCGAAAAGCGGCGACGTCCCGCTCATCAGGGCGGAGTGGCCGAAATACGACCCCGCCATGTGCTCCCCGGAGGAGGAGGAGAAGCTTCGTATACTGATGGACGCCATCCGCGCGATACGAAACCGCCGCGCCGAGATGAACGTCCCCCCCTCAAGGAAGGTAAAGCTTCTGCTGCTCACTGACAAAAAAGCCGTCTTTGACGGGATGCGGGATATATTCCTGCGGCTTTCCTACGCGTCCGGGCTTGAGTTTACCGATTCCCCGCCGGAGAATTTGAACGGCTATTCCATCGCAGCCACGGCGGAGGCGCAGGTTTTCATGCCGGTAAGCGAGCTTGTGGACCTTGAAAAGGAGCGCAAGCGGCTTGAGGGAGAGCTGGAAAAGGCGAAAAAGGAAGAAATTATGATTTCAGGCAAGCTGTCCAACCCCGGCTTTACCTCCAAGGCCCCCGCGAGCGTCGTCGAGGCGGAGCGCGAGAAGCTGAAAAAGCTCACCGCGGTGATACAGGGGCTTGAGCTGAGTATAATATCAATCAGGTAAGAAAGCACGCCAACGAAGGGCTTGAAAGATAATATGGCTCTCCCGGTCCGGGAGCAATAATCCAAAGGAATGGTCAAAGACATGAATTACGATGAGGCCCTCGAATATATACACAGCACAAAGAGATACAACGCAAAGCTGAATCTGAACCGCATAGAGTCCTTTTTGGCGGAGCTGGGCAACCCTGAGAAGGCGATGAAATATGTGCACGTCGCCGGAACAAACGGCAAGGGCAGCACCACCGCGATGACCGGCTCGGTGCTTTTGAAGTCGGGCTACAAGACGGGCATGTTCATCTCGCCGTACTTCGAGCGCTTCAACGAACGCATACAGCTCGGCGGCAAGCCGATAAGCGACGCCGCCCTCGCCGCCCTCACCGAAAAGGTGAAGGTATACGCCGACGGGATGGGGGAGAGGGGGCTTATCCACCCCTCCGAGTTTGAGCTTGTCGCCGGGATGGCGTTCACCTTCTGGCGGGACGAAGCCTGCGACTTCGTCTCCCTTGAGGTGGGGCTGGGAGGCAGGCTGGACGCCACAAACGTGATCGACCCGCCGGAGGTGGCGGTGATCACCTCGATATCCTTCGACCACATGCACCTGCTGGGCTCCACCATCGCTGAAATCACCTACGAAAAATGCGGCATCATCAAGCGCGGCTCCAGCGTCGTCTGCTACTGCGACCAGCCGCCCGAGGCATATGAAATCATCAAACGCGTCTGCGGGGAGCGGGGAGCGGAGTTCATTTTCCCCGACAAAAACGCCGCAGAGATAATCGACTCCGGCTTCTACGGCTCTAAAATACGCTACAAGGGCATCGAGACCACGGTGCCGCTCATGGGGCGGCATCAGGTATTCAACGCGCTCGGGGTGATAGAGGCGGGGCTGGCGCTTAAACGCAGGGGCTACAGCGTGACCGAGCAATCCATCTCCGAGGGGATAAGCGAAACGGAGTGGGCGGGCAGGCTGGAGGTTATAAGCAAGGACCCGCTGTGCATCCTTGACGCGGCGCACAACCGCGACGCGGTGAGGGCGCTGGGGGACGCGGCGGACGACCTGCTTCGCGGCAGGGAGCTTGTCGCGGTCATGGGTATGCTCGCGGACAAGGAATACGACCTCTGCATCCCTCAAATCGCGCGGCGCGCCGCCACCTTCATCGCGGTTACACCCGTAAGCGGACGGGCGCTTCCCGCCGGGGAAACCGCCGAAATAGCAAGGGAGCACTGCAAGGACGCCCGGACTGCCGGGAGCATCGGGGAGGCGGTGGAGCTCGCGTTTAAGGTCGCGGGGAAGGATAAGGCGATATTGATTTGCGGCTCCTTCTACGTCATAGGGGAAGCGAAGCGCGTGCTTCGCACGCTGATTGATACAGTAAACGACAAAGAGAATATGGTGGCGCAATGAACGATAAGCTTAAAAGAATACTTGACAGGGTGGAGAAGCCGGCGCGGTACACCGGGGGCGAATACGGCGCGGTGATAAAGGACAAGGGCGAGGTGGACCTGCGGGTGGTGTTCTGCTTCCCGGACGTGTACGAGATAGGGATGTCCAACCTCGGGCTGAAAATATTGTACGGGTTGAAAAACAACATGGACGGAGTGTGGTGCGAGCGGGCGTTTTCCCCGTGGCCGGACATGGAAAAGGAGCTGCGGGACAACCATATCCCGCTGTACGCGCTGGAGAGCGGCGACCCGCTCAATGAGTTCGACGTGATATGTATAACCCTGCAATACGAGATGAGCTACACAAACGTCCTCGGTCTGCTGGACCTGGGCGGGCTTCCGCTGCGGTCGAAGGACAGGGACGGAAGCCACCCGCTGGTGATCGCGGGAGGGTCCTGCGCCTACAACCCGGAGCCGCTCGCCGACTTTATAGACGTATTTGTGCTGGGCGAGGGCGAGGAAATGAACGTCGAGGTGATGGAGTGCTGTAAAGCCGCAAAGCTTGCGGGACTGTCCCGCCGGGAGCTGCTGGACAGGCTGAGGGGGATAGGCGGGGTGTACATACCCGCAGACTACGGGGTGAGCTGCGGCGGCGACGGGAAAATCGCGGCTGTTACCCCTGTAAACGGCGCGCCGCAGTCGGTTCGCAAGAGAGTGGTGCGGGATTTGGACAGCATGTACTTTCCCGTCGAGACGATAGTCCCGTCCACCGAGGTCATACACGACCGGGTGGTGCTGGAGCTGTTTCGCGGCTGTATGCGGGGCTGCCGGTTCTGTCAAGCCGGATACATTTACAGACCTGTGCGGGTGAAGTCGGCGGAGACGCTCACACGGCAGGCGGTGGAATCCTGCGAATTTTCCGGCTACGAGGAAATTTCCCTCTCCTCCCTCAGCACAAGCGACTTCAGGCAGCTTTCCGGGCTGTGCGATTCGCTTCTCGAATTCTGCGAGCCGCGAAGCACCAATCTGTCGCTTCCCTCGCTGCGGGCGGACAACTTTTCCATGGAGATAATGGAGAAGGTGCAGAAGGTGCGCAAAAGCGGGCTCACCTTCGCGCCGGAGGCGGGAACCCAGCGGCTTCGCGACGCGATAAACAAGAACGTGCGGGAGGAGGATTTGGCGAACACCTGCCGCATTGCCTTCGAGGGAGGGTACAGCACCCTCAAGCTCTACTTCATGATAGGGCTGCCCACCGAGACCGACGAGGATGTGAAGGGGATATGCGAGCTTGCCTACAGGATGTCGAAGCTTGCCAAAGAGACCGCGGCGTCAAAGCGGGGGGTGAAGATAAGCGTGTCGGTTTCCTGCTTTGTTCCAAAGCCGCACACCCCGTTTCAGTGGGAGGCGCAAAACAGCATAGCCGAATTCAGGAGAAAGCAGGATATACTTCGCCGCCACATGCCGAAAAGCGTGTCCTTCAGCTGGCACGAGCCGCTTACAAGCTACCTTGAGGCGGTCTTTGCCCGGGGGGACAGGCGGCTTTCCGACGTGCTGGAGACCGCATGGAGAAGCGGCTGCAAATTTGACGGCTGGGACGATTTCTTCGACTTCGGACTGTGGCTGGACGCGTTTAAAAAGTGCGGGATAGACCCGGATTTCTACGCCCTGCGCGAGCGGGAGACGGATGAAATACTGCCGTGGGACCACATAGACGTCGGAGTGCGCAAGGCGCACCACATAAGGGAGCGGGAGGCGGCGTACAAATCGGCCTTAACCCCGGACTGCCGTACGCAGTGCACCGGCTGCGGGGCGGACTGCTTTCTTGAAGGGGGAGCCTGCGATGCTTAAGCTGAGGATAAAATTCGCAAAGTCGGGGCGGGCGGTCTACCTCTCCCACCTCGACATCATGCGCACCTTTGCGCGGGGGTTTGTGCGCGCCGGTCTGCCGTTGAAGCACAGCGAGGGCTTCAACCCGCACCCCTGCCTGTCCATAGCGCACCCTCTGCCGGTGGGCTTCGCGGGGGAAAACGAGCTTTTGGACTGCGAGCTTGCCCGGACGGGAGCCGAGGGGGCGCTCGAGGCGCTGAAGGCCGCCATGCCGGAGGGGCTTGAGATACTGTCCGCGGAGGAGGAATTCACTCCGGCGAAGGACATACGGATGGCGCGGTACAGGCTTAAGCTGGAATACGACGCAGGGAGTCCGCTCACCGCCGAGAGGATAGGGGAGCTTCTGGGGCGGGATGAAATCCCCGTAGTGAAGAGGTCGAAGAAGGGGGACAAAACCGTAGATTTGAAGGAGCACATCAAAAGCGTGAGCATAGAACCGCGGGCAAACGGCGCGGAGATAACCCTCGACCTCACGGTGAAGGAGGCTCCGATAAGCCCGAGGCTCTTCATACAGTCGCTGGGGGAGGAGCTCCGGCCTGACTATGTGAGCTATGTGAGGGAGGGCTTTTACACCGAGGACGGGGAAAGGCTGTAGTTGTGTTTTTTGGGGTTTGCTGATATAATATCCGCAGACGGACATTATACCACCGCTCAGAATTACACGCGGGGGACGTTCATGGTGACACGGGGAAAAACACCCGTCCCCAAATTATTCGTTAGCGCAGCACAGCGAAGGAGGCTTCATTGGACTTTATTCAAAGAATTTTTGGGAATATCAACCTCTACTTCATCCCGGCGGCGCTCATATGCGTGACGGTGCACGAGTGCTCGCACGGCTTTGCCGCGATGAAGCTGGGCGACCCGACCGCAAAGCAGCTGGGAAGGATAACGCTGAACCCCTTGAAGCACATCGACATTTTCGGGTTTATAATGCTGGTGCTGCTGGGCTTCGGCTGGGCGAAGCCTGTGCCTGTGGACATGCGCTACTTCAAAAAGCCGAAGCGCGACATGGCGATAACCGCGCTTGCCGGTCCGGCGTCAAACTTCATCCTCGCCTTCGTGATGCTGCTGATGCTCTGCATAATGGTGACCTTCGTACCCTATTTCGGCGCGGCCGCGGAGGTGATATTCAATGTGCTGCTGTACACGGCGACCGTGAGCGTCGGGCTTGGGGTATTCAACCTCATTCCCGTCTCGCCGCTCGACGGCTCGAAGATATTGCTCTCACTTTTTCCGGATAATGTTTATTACAGGGTTTTGAAATACGAAAGATATGGTATAATAATCCTGTACGCGATACTGTTTCTCGGATTTATCGACACTCCGCTCGCCGCCGCCCGCTCATGGGTGATGGAGGGGATGCTGCGGGCTGCCGGGACGCCTGTGGACTTTATCGCGGGCTTGTTTCGCTAGGCTCTGCTGAAGCTTCAATTTATGTGAGAAAGATTTAATTATGGACGAATTAAAATTCCATCTCGACGGCGTTGTAAAGTCGAAGGAGGACTTCGAGGACTTCGACGGTCCTCTCGACCTCATACTTCACCTGCTGTCAAAGAACAGGGTGGAGATAAAGGACATAAAAATATCCCTCATACTCGACCAGTTCATGGAGTATATCACGGTGAGGGAGCAGCTGGACCTCGGGGTCGCCAGCGACTTTGTGGCGATGGCGGCGCAGCTGGTATACATGAAAACGCGGATGCTGCTGGCTATCGACGACGACGAGACCAGGGCGGAGATGGAGCAGCTGATAAAGTCGCTCGAGGAGCGAAGCCGCATGGAGGAGTTTGGGCGGATGAAGGCGGGGGCGGGCTTCATGCTTGCGCGCAGCGAGATCGGGCGCAATATTTATACACGGCAGCCGGAGCCCTTGCCCCGGGACACGACCTACCGGCACGGGCACAGCGGCGACGAGCTTGTGCGGGCGATAGAGGACATCAAGACCCGGACAAACCGCAAGCTTCCGCCCCCCGCCTCCTCCTTCAAGGGGATAGTGGGCAGGGAGAGGTATTCCTTGAGCGCGAAAATAACCGAGCTTATCCAGCGCTTTATCTTCCGTCCGGCTTACACCCTGCGAAGCCTGCTCAGGGGCTGCCGGTCCCGCTCCGAGATAGTGGCGACCTTTCTGGCGGTGCTTGAGCTTTGCAGGGACGGGCAGGCTGAGATAACCGGGGAAAGCAACGACGTCATCCGCGCCTCCGCCGAGGAGATGCCCATCACCAATTAGTGAAATTTATAAAATATCTTAGGACGGTCATTTAGCGTGAAAGAATTAAAAAACACAGAAATGGAAATCGCGAAGCCCATGTATGTTTCATGTCCGATTTGTGCATTGCTTCGTGCATGGGCTTTATAATGGAAATCAAGGAAATAGAGGCGGCGGTGGAGGGTATCCTGTTTGCTTCCGGCGAGCCGGTTTCCCTCGACAGGCTGTCTATGACGCTGGAGGTGGAGCCCGAAACGCTTGAACGGATAATCGAGGGGCTTGCCGATCACTACAAATTTGACCGCCGGGGGGTGCGTGTGGTACGGCTTGAGGATTCCTACCAGATGACCTCCGCCGGGGAATACTCCGAATGGATACGAAAGGCGCTGGAGCTGAGAAAGCTGCCCCAGCTCAGCAAGGCGGCGCTGGAGGTGCTGGCGATAACGGCGTATTACCAGCCGGTGACCCGGGCATACATCGAGCAGATACGCGGGGTGGACAGCTCCTACACGGTGGGACTGCTGGCGGAGCGGGGACTGGTGGAGGACTGCGGGTTTCTGGATGTGCCGGGGCGGCCCAGGCTGTTCCGCACGACAAAGACCTTTCTGCGCACCTTCGGGATATCGGCGGTGGACGAGCTGCCCCAGATAGACCAGCTCGGCGCGGGACTGCCTGAGGGGCAGCTGTCCTTCGACGAAAGCCTGATAAATATCGAGCTGTCCCCTGAGGACGATTCGGAGGACGGCGGCGCTTACGGCAGGGAGATACCGTTCAGGCAGGAAACGCCGCCGGAGGACGGGGAGGGCGCGGTGAGCCTTTTCGATGGGGGCGGCGGGGAGTAGCGGCGCGGGCTGTCCTGTTTACTCAAAATTATTATGCGGGAGGGTGACGGCTATAAGGGCGGTTTATACCATAGGGATAATATTTCTCCTGCTTTTCGCCTTCAACCTCATGCGGGTGGGAGTGATTTTCAAGTATTCGCCGGACGGCGTCCTGCTGAGGCTGAGGCTGGGCTTTGTAAAGCTGAAGCTCTACCCCCGGAGGGTGAAAAAATCCCGCGCCGCAAAGCCGGAAAAAATAAAAAAAGAGAAGCCGGAGGCGGAAAAAAAGAAGGGGAAGAAAAGCTTCGATCCCTCCTTCTTAAAAAACATGATAGCTCCCGCGATGGACGCCGCAAAGCGGCTCGCCTCATGGCTCACGGCAAACAAGCTGGATATCCGCATTGTGGCGGGCGGGGAGGACGCGGCGAAAACCGCGGTAAAGTACGGAAATTTATGCACCGCCGCGGGTATAATTTCGCCGTATTTGGAAAATAACAGGAGGGTCAGGGCGTATTATCTGCGGGTCGATTTCGATTTTACCGCGAATAAATCCTCCGTATACGCCGACGTCGATATTTATTTTAAAATCTGGCACTTTACGTATATACTTTTCTCGCTTGGGGGAAAGCTTATAAAAGAGCTTATTAAAACCAGACGGCGGGCAAAATTTGAAAATAAATTTTCTAAAGTATAATAAAATAATTTAACGAAAGAAAGGATGTCAGCAAAATGGATAAGCCAATCGTAGACATGATGACAGTGACCTTGCAAAAAATAAAGGAAATGGTGGACGTCAACACCATTATCGGGGACAGCATTATCACCCCGGACGGCACCTGCATTATCCCGGTTTCCAAGCTCTCGCTGGGCTTCGGAGCCGGAGGCAGCGAATTTTCAAGCAAGCACCCAAACGACGCCAAGGGAAACTTCGGCGGAGGAAGCGGAGCGGGGATAAACATCATTCCCGTCGCGTTTTTGGTGGTGTCAAGCGGCAATGTGAAGCTGCTGCCGGTCAACCCGCCTGCCGGGACTACTGTGGACCGCATCGTTGAAATGGCGCCTGACCTCATCGAAAAGGTGACAAGCATGTTCGGCAAGGACAAGGACGCCGCCCAGCCCGCGGCCACGCCGATCAACAATTACAACGTATAAACTCAGCCCCGGCGTCAAAGAATAGCAGGTAAGCTTCCCCGCAAAACCGGAGGTTTGCGGGGAAGCTTACCTGCGGTTTGATTTATGGGAGGGGTGAGCTTATGAAGCTGCGAAAAATTCTTTTTACGATAATATCCGCCGCCGCCGCGGTGAACATATGCGCCGGGGCGATTGCCGGGACTGCGCACGGGGCGGAGGAATTCCCGAAAACCTCAGCCATGGCGTACGCGGTGTATGACACGGCTTCGGGGAGGTTCTTAGGCGGGAAAAACACCGGCAAAACGCTGCCCATGGCGAGCACGACAAAGATAATGACCGCCATAACGGCGATAGAGCGGCTTGACATAAAAAAGGAGATAACGATAACAAAGGAGCACCTGTCCGAGGGCTCGTCGATGTATCTGAGGGTGGGCGAAAGGTTGACGATAGAGCAGCTTTTATACGGGCTTATGCTCATGTCCGGCAACGACGCGGCAAGGGCGATCGCCGATTCGTCGGGCAGTATCGACAAATTTGTGGGCTGGATGAACGAGACGGCGGCAGAAATCGGCATGGAAAGCTCGTCGTTTATGAACCCGAACGGGCTTGACGAGGAAGGGCATTATTCGACGGCGAAGGACATGGCGCTTCTGGCGGCGTACGCCATGAAAAACGAGACCTTTCGGGAGATAGCCGGCACGCGGAGCATAAGCATCGCGGGAAGATCCATGAGAAACCACAACAAGCTGCTTCGCCTGGTGGACGGAGCCACCGGGGTCAAAACCGGCTACACCTCCAGGTCGGGGCGCTGCCTCGTATCCGCGGTGGAGCGTGACGGAAGGGAAATTATTGTCGTGACCCTCAACGCGCCCAGCGACTGGAGCGACCACAGGGCCTTGTATGAGTACGCTTTTTCAAAATACTCGGTGGAAAAGGTGATATCGCAGGGTCACGCGCTTTGTTACCTCCCGGTGATATCGGGGGATGTGCCGAGGGTCGCCGTGTACGCGGGGGAGAACGTGCTTGTAAGCGTGAAGGAGGAGGAGAGGGCGGCGCTTAAAACCCAGCTCTACCTCAGCAGGTTTGTCTACGCCCCTGTTCAGAAGGACGGGTACGCCGGGGAAGCGGTCATAATGCTGGACGGCGAAGAGGTCGGGCGGACAAAGCTCTATTTCGACGACGACGCGGGTGTTTTGAAGGGGAGAAGGGGCTTATTGGATAAAATAAGCGAATTTGCCAAAAATATTGTTATGGGGTAAATATTCTGGTATAATGTCCGCAGAGCGGACATTATACCAGATTTAAAAAAACAACATCAGATAAACGGACTAAGCCTTTGAGGGGAGTGCTTTCATGGATATAAATACAAACAATTTAGTTTCAATCAACGAAGCCAGTCAGGATTTTTCCCGGGTTGCGAAGCTTGTAGATGAAAACGGGGTCGCCGTAATCTTAAAAAATAATGTGCCCCGATATGTCCTGATGGAGTACAGCCAATTTCAAAGGGAAGAATTTGCCGATGACGCTGTCGTAAAGGAAATCGGAGAAATGATTGTAAAACGACATTTGGAGGCGTTTAAGGAGCTTGCCAAATGAAGAAATTAAGTGTGGGGCAAGTTGTCGTTTTACATGAAATACTCATCAAATACAGCGGGGGAGCGGATGGTATACGAGACGTGGGTTTGCTTGAATCCGCGCTTGCCGCTCCGTTTTCATCGTTTGGCGGCGTCTCCGTCTACCCCACACTTCAAAGTAAAGCTGCAAGACTTGCCTTTGGAATAATAAAGAATCATCCGTTTGTTGACGGCAACAAAAGAGTTGGCATCCTTGCCATGATTTCTTTTTTGGAAATTAACGGGGTTAAGCTGAACTGCACAGACGACGAGCTGATCAAAATAGGTCTTGGACTTGCGGACGGAACGATTGATGAAAAATCCGCGCTTGACTTTATTATCGAACATGGCTGATAATAGGTTGGATTCCCCTCTCTGCCACAAAAAACTAACTTGGATTGGAACACATATTATATGACCGACAGACTTCAAAAAATCATCTCAGCCTACGGGGTCGCCTCACGGCGCGCCGCGGAGGAGCTTATAAAGCAGGGCAGGGTCACGGTGAACGGAAGCGCCGCCGTGCTGGGACAGAGCGCGGACATCGAAAGGGACATCATCGCGGTGAACGGCAGGGTGCTGGCGGCTCCGCCGAAACTGGTTTACATAATGCTGTACAAGCCTCGCGGCTACGTCACAACGATGAAGGATGAGCGGGGACGCAAATCCGTGGACATGCTGGTCAGGGAATGTCCCGAACGGGTCTACCCCGTGGGGCGGCTCGACCTGAACTCCGAAGGGCTGCTGCTGATGACAAACGACGGCGCGCTCGCAAACGGGCTTGCCCATCCGGGGCGGGAGGTGGAGAAGGTCTACCGGGTCTCGGCGGCGGGAAACGATATCTCGCTTGTGGAGCGGCTGACGAAAATCACAGAGCTGGACGGGGAAAAAATCAGCCCCGCGTCGGCGTACGTCACAAATTCCGGGGAGGGAAGGATGACCTTCGAGATAACGATACATGAGGGCAAGAACCGCCAGATACGCAGGATGTGCGAGGAGGTCGGACTGGAGATAAAGCGGCTCAAACGAATCCGCGAGGGCACACTTGAGCTTGCGGGTCTAAAGCCGGGGGAGTGGCGTTACCTTGAGAAAAACGAGATAAGATATTTAAAGTCGCTTACACTGAAATCCAAATCAGAAGAATTCTAAAAATCACAGGCAAAAACGGAAAAGCTTGATCAGGGGAGCGGCACATATGAACAACAATTTGATGACAAGGATAGAGGCGAGCAGAAGCAGGCTGTCCAAGGGGCAGCTGAGGATCGCGGGCTACATATCCGAGCACTACGACAAGGCCGCCTTTATGACCGCGCACAGGCTGGGCGAGATGGTAAACGTCAGCGAATCCACCGTGGTGCGCTTCGCCACCGAGCTGGGCTACTCCGGCTATCCGCACATGCAGAGGGAGCTGCGGGAGATAGTGCACACAAGGCTCACCTCCCTCCAGCGCATAGAGCTGGCGTGGGAGCGGATGCAGGGTCAGAACATCCTCAGCGGCGTCATGGAAAACGACATCGACAAGATACGCGGCGCGATGGAGGCTGTGGACGCGGCGGTGTTCGACCGGGCTGTGGACATGATACTCGCGGCAAAAAACATATATATACTGGGGCTTCGCACCTCCTCCTTCCTCGCGGGCTTTTTGGGCTTCTATTTCAGGCTGCTTTTTAACAACGTGACGGTTGTGGGCGGGTCGCCGGGCGACGGGGACATATTTGAAAACCTGTTCCGGGTCGGCGGGGAGGATGTGGTCATCGGGATAAGCTTCCCCCGCTACTCCAAGCGGACGCTCAGGGGTATGCGGCTGGCGAAGGACCGGGGCGCGGGGCTTATCGCTATCACCGACTGCGCCGGGGCTCCGATATCGGGAATAGGCGAGTGTACGCTGTACGCGCCGTGCGAAATGGCTTCGTTTGTGGATTCACTTGTCGCGCCGCTGAGTCTGATAAACGCGCTTGTGGTGTCGATAGGCATGAAGAAACGCGGGGAGCTTTCCGAGACCTTCGCCGTGCTTGAGGATATTTGGGATGAATACGAGACATACGAAAAGTTTGAAACAGACGGCACAGAGAGACGTTGATGAAAAAATTATATGAATAAAGATATTGTTATTATAGGCAGGCGCAGCGCCACCGCCTCTACTCTATGGAATGAAAATTATTATGAATTATTCAAAACAAGTAATACAAAGAAACATTGATGTCTTAATTGTCGGCGGTGGCGCGGCGGGTATGATGGCCGCCGTGACCGCCGGGCGGCGCGGGCTTGTCTGCGCAGTGCTGGAACGAAACGGCTTTACCGGCAAGAAGCTGGGCATAACCGGCAAGGGCAGGTGCAACGTCTGCAACAGCTGCCCGCCCGAGGATGTGATAAAGAACACGCCGGGCGGCGGAAAATTTTTATACAGCTGCCTCATGGCGTTTTCCCCGGCGGACACCATGCGCTTTTTTGAGGAAAACGGGCTGAGGCTCAAGGTCGAACGGGGGAACAGGGTGTTCCCCGAGTCGGACAAGGCGCGGGATGTGGTGGAGACGCTGAGAAGGCTCATGCGGCAGGCGGGGGTAAAGGTCATACAGGGCAGGGCGGTTGAAATTTTGAGTGATAACTCGGAGGTCACGGGGGTGCGGCTTGAGGACGGAGCGGTCATTTCGTGTAAAGCTTGCATACTTTGCACCGGCGGGAGGTCCTATCCGCTGACAGGCTCCACCGGGGACGGCTACAGGCTTGCCGAGGCGCTGGGACATACTGTTACGCCGCTGAGAGGGTCGATAACCGGGCTTGAGTCGGAGGACCCGGACTGCGGCAGGATGCAGGGGCTTGCGCTCAAGAATGTAAAGGTTAAAGCCTTTTCGCATGAGGGCGGGGGCAAGGCTGTGTTTGAGGATTTCGGTGAGGCGCTGTTTACCCATTACGGGCTGAGCGGTCCCTGCATACTGAGTATGAGCGCGCACCTGCGGGACTTCGGGACGCGCGGGTACTTCGTGTCCATAGATTTGAAGCCCGCGCTGGACGAAAAAAAGCTGGACGCCCGGCTGCTGCGCGACTTTGAGGAGTTCAAGAACAGGACTGTGGAAAACGGGCTTGCAAAGCTGCTTCCGGCGGCAATGCAGGCTATAGCCGCCGAACGCGCGGGGATAAAGGGCAGGCAGGTAAACTCGGTCACGCGGGAGGAACGGCGGCGGCTCGCCGATGTTATCAAGGATTTCAGGATAGAGCTGTCCGGGCTTCGTCCCGTGGAGGAGGCGGTGGTAACCTCGGGAGGGGTGGAGCTGTCCGGGATAAACCCGAAAACCATGGAGTCCAAGCTCTGTAAAGGCTTATACTTTGCCGGGGAGATTATAGACGCGGACGCGTACACAGGCGGGTTCAACTTGCAGATAGCCTGGTCGACAGCCTACGCCGCGGGCATGAGCGTGCTGAACGGTTAATATGCGGTTAATATTACAATGGGGGAACGGATATGTATAATTTCAAGGTGGCGATAGACGGACCCACCGGCGCGGGGAAGAGCACTATCTCGGCGGAGGTGGCAAAGCGGATCGGCTGTGTCTATGTGGACACGGGGGCTATGTACCGGGCTGTGGGGCTGTACGTGCGGAGAAAAGGCGTGAGCTCGGAGGACGCCGCCGCGATAATCGGGCTGCTTGACGAGATAAAGGTGACTATTTCGCATGACGCCGGCGGTCAGCGCATAATATTGAACGGCGAGGACGTGAGCGGGGAGATACGCACGCCGGAGGCCTCGGTGTACGCCTCCAACGTGTCCAAAATACCTCAGGTAAGGGCGGCGCTTTTACAGCTTCAACGGGATTTGGCAAGCCGCGAAAGCGTGCTTATGGACGGGCGGGACATCGGCACGGTGATACTTCCGGACGCCGACGTAAAGATATTCCTCACCGCCTCGGATGAGGAACGCGCCCGCCGCAGATATGAAGAGCTGGCGGGCAAGGGCGGGAAGGTCACGTATGACGAGGTTTTGACCGATCTGCGATGGCGGGACAAAAACGACTCGGGACGCGCCGCCGCGCCGTTGATGGCGGCGGACGACGCGGTCACCGTGGACACAACGGGAAACGAATTTGAGGCGAGCGTCGAGGCGATAACCCGTGTGATATACGACGGGCTTGTTAAAAAGCACGGAACCGCGCCGTTTGGGGTTAATAATTAGTGTACGGAAAACACCCGCAGGGGCGGGTGTTTCATCCCTGCTCTACCATCTGAATTTTACAAAACGCAATAACTACTAAATTTCCCCGGAGGTTTTGGAGAAGCTATGTCGTTGCTTAAATTTTACATCATTTTTATCGCGTGGATATTCAGGATAACCTTCAGGATAAAATCCGCCGGGAGCGGGAACATACCTGACGGCAGGTGTATTCTCTGCGCGAACCACACCTCCATGCTCGACCCTGTGATGATGATACTGGCGATGAAAAGGAAGGCGTACGAAAACACGAAGGTCATGGCGAAAATAGAGCTTTCCCGAGTGCCCGCGCTGGGATTTTTAATCAAACCCTTCACCGTGTTCATCGACAGGGGCAGATCGGACATGGGCGCGATAAAAAAGACCATAGAAGGACTGGAAAACGGGGATAAGTTCATAATATTCCCCGAGGGGACAAGGGTGGATAACGCCGACGGCTCGCAGGCAAAGACCGGGGTCGCCCTCATGGCTGTGAAGAGCGGCGCGCCGATAGTTCCGGTTTACATAACGTCGTGCAGAAAGCCGATGTTCAGCTTTAAGAGGGTGGACGTCATTTTCGGGGAGCCGTATTACCCGGTAAAGGACAAGAGCTTGTCCACCTCCGAGGCGTACAGAAGGATAGCGGATGAGATGATGGGAAAAATATTTGAACTGGGAAATGGCGCGCGATGAAGCTGATTTTAGCTGAAAACGCCGGATTTTGCTTTGGCGTAAACAGGGCTGTGGAGCTTGCGGCCGGGCTTAAGGGGAAAAACGCCAAAACCATCGGTCCGATAATACACAACAAAAATGTCATAAGGTCGCTGGAAAAGGACGGAATCGGGATGGCCGGCAGTGTCGGCGAGCTGGAGGACGGAGCGACGGCGGTCATCTGCTCACACGGCGCGGCGAAAGAGGTGTACGACGAGCTGGAGCGGCGGGGGATGGATTTTGTGGACGCGACCTGCCCCTTTGTAAAAAGGATACACACGATTGCCCGGGAGGAATCTTCGGCGGGCAGACTGGTAATAATAATAGGCGATGGGGCGCACACTGAAATAAAGGCGATTTGTACAAGATGTGACAGATATTTGGTCTTTAAGGACGACAAAGGGCTTGAAAAGTGGTTAAATGCTGACGAAAACAACAAAAATCTTCCGATTTCCTTGATGTCCCAGACCACCATGGATTTGAATATTTGGGAAAATACCTGTAAAACAGTAAAAAAACAGTGTACAAATTTCAAAACCTTTGGTACAATATGTAGTGCTACCTCTTTGAGGCAAGAGGAGAGCGCAAAACTTGCTGAGGTTTGTGACGCGGTCATCGTTATCGGAGACAGGCAGAGCGCCAACACCCGCAGACTCTATGAGCTGTGCTTGGAGATATGCGGCATTGCGGCGCTTGCCGAAGACGCAAACGACATTCCGGAGGAGCTTCTACAGCTTAAAAATTCCTACCTGACAGTTGGAATAACCGCCGGAGCGTCCACACCGAAGAGGATCATTGAGGAGGTCATGAAGAAGATGAATGACGAATTAAAAGACTTAAATAATGAACTCTCGCCCGCCGAGGAGCGGACGGATATCAGAGAGGATTTTGATTCAGCTTCGACTGTCGCGGAATCAAACCCGGAGTTCATTGAAAACGGCGACGCCGCAACGAACGGGACGGGCGGGGAGACCGCGGACCCGGCTGCCCGGACAGAGTCCCCGGAATCCGAGACCGAGGAGAGGGAGCTGTCCTTTGAAGAGCTTCTCGACCAATCCTTCAAGACGCTGACAACAGGCGAAAAGGTTACGGGTATCATAACCGGCTTTTCCACGGGCGAAATATATCTCGACTTGGGTACAAAGCACGCGGGGTACATACCCATGACCGAGATAAGCGAGGACGCCACTGTTAAAGCGGAGGATATATATAAGGTAGGAGACGAAATCGAGGCTTTTGTCGTTCGGGTCAACGATGTGGAAGGCACGGCCATGCTTTCCAAAAAGCGTCTTGACACGGTCAACGGCTGGGAAAACGTCGAGGAAGCCTGCGAAAACAAGGCCACCATGGAGGGCACCGTAATTGAGGATAACAAGGGCGGGGTCGTTGCGGTGGTCAAGGGAGTGAGGGTATTTATCCCTTCGTCCCAGACCGGCGTACCCAAGGACGGCGAGCTTTCGGCGCTGCTTAAGAAGAAGGTAAAGCTTAAAATTACCGAGGTCAACCGCGCGCGCCGCCGTGTCGTCGGTTCTATCCGGCTGGTGGACAATGAGCTGAACCGCGAAAGGGCCGCCAAGGTGTGGGACGTCATCGAGGTCGGAATGAAGTTTGGTGGCGTTGTGAAGTCGATGACAAGCTACGGCGTATTTGTCGATATCGGCGGGGTGGACGGAATGGCGCACATCTCCGAGCTGTCCTGGCAAAGGGTGAAGCACCCGTCCGAGGTGTGCAAGGTCGGCGACGAGGTCGAGGTCTATGTCATCTCGTTCGACCCGGAGAAGAAAAAGATTTCGCTGGGGATAAGAAACCCGGCTGACAACCCATGGGCACGGTTTACCGAGGGCTTTAACGAGCAGGATATTATCAAGGCAAAGGTGGTCAAGCTTATGCCGTTCGGCGCGTTTGCGGAGGTGATTCCCGGCGTTGACGGACTTATCCATATCTCCCAAATCTCCGACAAGCGTATCGGCAAGCCCGGCGACGCCCTTTCGGAGGGGCAGGTTGTCGACTGCAAAATAACAAGCATCGACAACGAAAAGCAGAAGGTTTGGCTCAGCATACGCGCGCTTATAGAACAGGTCGCCGATGAAAAAACTCAGGACGCCGACGCTCCGGACACCATCGTCGCGGTGAGCGAAGAGGGCAGCCTCGAAATCGACGATTCGCTGAAGGACGACTGACGCGTCAATGGACAGTTGACAGTTGACAATGGACAGTTGACAGTTGGGGAACGCTTCGCTAATGAAAATAGCTGCGATTACAAAAGCCTAACGGACACGCGCACGCGCGTCCGTTAGGCTTTAATGTATGATGCTTTCGGTGTGGTATTGTAGGGGCGCGGTGTTTTACCGCGCCCCTACAAGCAATCGTCTCCCCACCCGTTCTCCATCTCCAACTGTCCACTGTCAACTGTCAATTGTCAACTGACGCGTCCCCCAATTGTCAACTGTCAACTGTCCACTGTCAACTGTCAACTGTCAACGTCTGCCCGTATTTTTTCAGAAGGCTTTTGCTCATTTCATCCGCGCTGGCGTACAGCCCGTCAAAGTCTATGGCGGGATTATACAGCTTTTCCAGCGAATCATGGCTCAGCTTCGCTTCCTTCAGGTCGTTGACGGCTTCGTCCAGAAGGGCGAGCTTTGTCTTTTTCATAAACTTCAGGCGCTGCTTGTTGCGTATCAGGACGTCGGGGTCCAGGTATGCGTCCAGCCTTATGCGGCGGTAGGGTGTGCCTTCGTACTTTGTGATATTGTTCGACGTAACAAATCCGAGAGAGAGGGCGGGTATGAGGATATGCTCCAGCTTTTCAGGGTTCAACGGACTGTAGCAGCTGTAGATGGTGTGTCCCGCTTCGAGGGCGGCGTCCTTTATCCTGCACAGCATAAAATGAGAGAGGCCGTAGGTATCTGCAAGCTCATAAACCTTGCGGCACAGCGTGTTTACAGTGTCGTTCAAAAAGACGAGACCCTTCGGGCTGATGGCTGAGAGGAAGCGCTTTTTCTCACTGGCGGCGGCGGCGAGCTTTGGTATCTCACGCTTTATGACGCCCTTTGTGCGCCGCAGGGTCTTTTCTATCGCGCCGGACGAGATGACGGTTCCAAACATTTCATCTCCTATGAGCTTTGCCGCGTTTGTACATCTGTAGGCGTTCGGGTAACAGCCGCGGTACGCCGCAAAGGCGCGTTTTATCTCCTTCTTCACGCCGGTGAGCTTTTCCGGGTCACAGTGTATTCCCGTGTGCAGGTATCTGTCGGTTATGTAAGGGAACTTGGGCTCGACTACGTGCGGTGATGTGCCGTCGACAAATGCGACCTTTAGCTCGGGGAATACTATACCATCCAATGAATCCGGGTCGGAGGAGCACGGGATATACTCCGTCACGGCTCCAAGCTCGATGAGAGCGCTTGCCGCCCTTTTCATAAAAGATGATTTTCCGCTGCCCGGACCGCCCTTTATCACAAAGACGTCATTTGCGGTCTCTAAATCTATTAGATAATCGTATAGAGACGAAAATCCGGCAGCAGAATTAGCCCCCAGAAAAAAGCTGTAAGATATGTTTTGCATATTTTTTCTCCATATCTCGTTTCTGCTGTTCCAGTAGACCTAAGCAGATAACGGACCTTCGCTTTTTCGGCAAGCGAATTGCCGTAGTGGGTATTATCGCTCACCCGGCAGGGGGAGCAATATATCAAAAAATGCCTTGCATTTCAGATTATGCTGAGGGTATGGAATGTGTTTATGTTTTAAAGGAAAAATTTGAAACACAGCGATTACACCCCCCGTATTTGGCGAATTTATATTTGCGTTGGTGGTAATTTGAATAATTTTAAAATAAACTAAATAATTTTAAAATTATTGTTGACAATATTAAATTTTAATGCTACTATCAAAATGTATTTAATACCAAATGGCAGACTTCCCGCAAACCCGAAAAAACAGGAGGAGTGATACAATGGTACGACCATCCGCGCCGGACCGCTGCCCGGTTTGTCCCGGAACGATATTCATAAGGTCGCTTGAGTGCGAAAAATGCGGCACCCGGATAGAGGGGAGCTTCTCATTTCCCTCCTTTTTCCGGCTGCCCGCCGAGGATCTGAAATTTTTAGAGATATTTATTAAAAACGCGGGCAATTTGAAGGAGGTACAGGCGGAGCTTTCCCTCTCATACCCAACTGTGAAAAAGCAGCTTGACCGTATCATCGACGCGATGGGGTACGAGTCGCCAAAGGACGCCGGCGATTCTGAGGAGAAAAAGACCGGGATACTTGACAGGCTGAAAAACGGCGAGCTGACGGCGGACGAAGCGCTGGAGCTGTTAAAGAAGCAATGATTAATCAGCGTGTCAAAAAGCCGGAAAATTGCGGACGACCAATGGTCGCCCCTACAAAAAACGCTGTGTTTCTGGGGGGTCGTGTAGGGGCGCACACTGCGCGCCCGCGAAAAATGGTTCTTTTTCGACAGGCTGAATTAATATCAAATTATTAATACAAATTAAGGCTATTACAAGAAAGGATGACCGCGAATATGAGTGACAATGTGCGTAAAGTGCTGGAGCTTGTCAGAGACGGAACCGTAAGTGTTGACGAAGGGGAAAGGCTTCTGTACGCTCTGGACAACAGCCTTGAGGCGGACGGGATATATGTGGAGGACATACACACTCCGTGGCTGGACGACGGAAAGCTGCATGTGGCTGCATTTGTTGGCAAAAAGCTGATAAAGCGTCAGGAAATTGGCAGAAAGGGCTTTATTTTAGGGGATGTATTTACATTAAAGCTGGACGGGGAAGCCAAGGAGGTCGACTGCTGGGGACATCTGGAATGCGGCGATGTAAAGGGGAATGCCTCGTCAGGCTTGCACATGAGCGTAAGCGGAAATGTCGGAGGGAGCGTCAAGTGCGGCACCGGGATCACATGCGGCGCCATTGGCGGCGACGCTCACGCCGGGACGCATATAGGCTGTACAGGCGACATACTTGGCAGCGCGAAGGCCGGAACCGGTATAAAGTGCAACAATGTGGCGGGCGAGGCTCAGGACCCGCGGCGGGGCTATCAGTACCACAGCAAATTTAACTCAAGGAATCTTAACGACATCGGGGTTGCGGTGGAAAATATTATCAGCGATGTGGGCAAGGGAATTTCCAGCGTCTTTAACTCCGGCGTAAAAAAGTACGACCCAGGCATCAAAATGAGCTTTGACTGGCTTCCGTGGGACGACGACAACTCGCTGCGGGTTGCGGCCTTCGTCGGAAGAAGGATAGTAAAGCAGCAGGATTCCGGCGGGCAGTTCACCCTCCACTGCGAGGACGAAATACAAAATGTCATCTGCTACGGCGACATGAACTGCCAGAACATCGGGGGAAATGTGAACGTAAACGGCAATCTCGGCTGCGGCGACGTCGAAGGCAGCGTCATGGCGGCGGGCGGCAGTATGCAATGCGGCGATATTGGTGGCGATTTGGACGCCGCCGGCAGCGTCAAATGCGGCGACGTCGAGGGCGACCTGAACGCGGGCGGGCAGGTGGAATGTAACGACGTCGGGGGGGACGTGTCCTCAAACGGAAACATCACGGCGGGCGACGTCGAAGGCAGCTGCGAAGCGGGCGGCTCGATAACCTGTCAGGGCATCGCCGGGGACGCCACCGCCAAAAACGGCAGCATAAACTGCACCAATATAGACGGCGGCAAGTATATATAGAGGTTCTTGTTACAAAAAAATCTCCCATGAAATCAGTTTGATTTCATGGGAGATTTTTTTGTTATTTCCGACTCAGATCATAACGCGGTATCGAGACCCCATTAGAGCCCGATGTCGTTGCAGCCGTTCAGTATACACAGCGCCTTTGTCTTGGAGGTAACAGGGTTTTCCACCGTTTGCTCCAGTATATCCACAAGGCAATTGCGCAGCGGAGTGAGCGGGCTTGTCAGCGCGATACACTGGCGAAGCAAATATGTAAGCCGGTCACAGCGCCCCGCGAGCCTGTCATCCCGGCAAAGCCTGCTGTAGAGATAGGAAATGGTATGCAGCTTGTCCGACCGGAGGAGATGCAATCTGATAAACACGTCCTCCGCGTGCTTTGCGAATACCTCGCCCGAGCAATAAAACCGGCTTGTTTCAAACATGCTGGGCGGCTGCTCAAAGAAGAAATCCACCACATATTCCTTCACCCGCTTTGCCGCAAGCCCGCTGTACCGGGCGTCCTCAGTCAAGAGTATATCCTTGATCTCACCCAGATAAAAGTAATTAAAATCAGCGTAATTTGCGGTGTAGAGCGCGTTTGCGGTGTTAAAATATTTGTCGCATTCATGCCTTATAACGAATGTTATATAATCAGAGAAAGCAAAGCGTATATCGGGGCTCGCGGCGCGCTCAAACTCCGCCTGTATGCTTTCTATTTCCCGGGTCATAAAGCGTATTTCGTTTATTTCATCAGCTGAATAACCGGGTGTGTATTTCTTCTTGTTTATACGCATACTCGTTTCCTCTCCGTTTGATGTGGCGGATTTGTTGCCGATGTGAACCAAAGATGTGAACCAAAATTGATGATTCCGCTTTAAAAATATATAAAATTTTGGTAATGTTATCAAATATACCAAAAATTAGCAGCTTCTGTAAAAGCCTCTGTCGTTAGATTGGGGGTGCGACAAATCCACTATAAAAGCTATGTAAAAGCATGTGATATCGCGTTTAAAACACTGATTAAGCACAATGTCCGCGAGTTGCCCGTCAGCGCGGCAAATATTTGTAAAAGGGAAGGTATCCGGGTCGTGAGCTACGCAAATATGAGCAAAATAATATCAAAGCAACTAATTTTGGATTTATCGCATCAAACTGACGGATTCACCGTCGGAGGAATCATCTTTTACAACCAGAAATGCAGCATAGGACGGCAGCGCTTTACCGTCGCCCACGAGCTGGGACATATCCTGCTGGGACACTGTGACCCGGAGCGGTACAACAAAATCAGGTTTGAATCCGAGCGGGCATATGAAAGCGACGAGCACGAAGCCAATGTCTTTGCCTCAAGGCTGCTTGCCCCGTCCTGTGTGCTCTGGGGGCTCAACGCGCGGTGTGTGGAGGATATAGCCGAGCTGTGCAACATCAGCTATGAATCCGCCCATATGAGGTGGAAGAGGGTGCTTCTGCACTATGAAAGGGAGGAGCGGGGGAGGAAGAAAAACGACGCTTATTTCCTCCGCTCAGAGCTGGAAAGGGAGTTGTATTACCTGTTTACCGACTACATACTTTTAAACAGAAAATAGCGGGGTTTAACCGGGGCGGCAATAGTATCCGCCCTTAAAGCTGGGGGTCGTTGTCGTTGTTCAGCGCGTCAATGATTGAAAGAAGGATTTTCATCTTTTCATCGGTAAGCTCCATTTTCACTACCTTGCCGTTTCTGCCGATCGCGACGAAGGTATCCTGCCCGTCCGCCGCCAGCGGCCTTATGTCGCGGTCGCCGCTTCTTCCAAGCAGATAATCCACCGATACCTCGAAAAATTCCGCCAGCTGCTGCAAGGTGTCCGAGGTGGGAATGCGCACGCCTGACTCCCAGCTCGCGACCGCGGACTGGGAGATTCCTATTATTTTTGCAAGCTCGGACTGGGAATAGCCTTTTTCCTTTCGAAGAGCTTTTATACGAAACCGAAACATGCTTGCTCCTTTCCACAGTCAGCCTGTTCGTGTCTGCCGGTCGGGCTGAAAACCTGTAATCGCGGGGAAATACCAAATATTAGTGTGTCTTAATTTAATCACAAAAAGCAATACAAAGCAAGAAAAGAAATATTATTTTTATGAATATTACCACAATTAGTATTGACATGCGGAGGATTAAGTGCTATTATAACCACAATATGTAATTTGATTCCCAGAAAATAACGAAAGAGGGGTTGCGAACCTCTATATGTGGTTCGCGGTGAGGTCATATGGAAGAGAGAGCTTGGTTGATAACAACAAGAAAAACGGCAGGGCTGAGGCAAAAGGACGTCGCAAAAAAGGCGGGTATTTCACAGAGCTATTACGCGCAGCTGGAGTCCGGCGCGAGAGGGAAAAATATCTCGGGAAGGATAGCGAAAAAGGTGGCAAAGGTTTTGGGCTTTAAATGGACAAGCTTCTACAGATAGCGTCAGTTGACAGTTGAGAGTGGAGAGTGGACAATGGACAATTGGGGGATTGTCAGTTGAGAGTTGAGAGTGGACAGTTGACAGTTGGAGACGGGGGAAGGGTGGGGAGACGATTGCTTGTAGGGGCGCGCATTGCGCGTCCGCCGTCCCCCAGTTGTCAGTTGACAGTTGACAGTGGACAATGGACAGTTGGGGACGGAGAACGGGTGGGGAGACGATTGCTTGTAGGGGCGCGCACCCGCGCGTCCGCCGTCCCCCAGTTGTCAGTTGACAGTGGACAGTGGACAGTGGACAATTGACAGTTGGGGACGGGGGATTGTCAGTTGACGGCAATGCCGTCCATGGACGGCATTGCCGAATTAATGCTACGGCAGAATCACCGGCTTGCTTTTTTGGTTTTTTGATTTTGCTTTTCCCTGAAGCTCGGGAACCGGGGTCACTTCGTTTTTGGGAAAGTGCTGTATACGGTTGCTTTCGGTGCCGTGAGGCTGCTCCGGGTCAGGTCTTCGCATACCCTTTTTAGCCATAGCCGCTATATCCCCTTTCCCCGCGCCTGTGAAAAGTCATTGTCCGAATCGGACGGGAAGAAGTTTGGAGCGTCGTTCTTTTTGTTGCCCCCGCCCTTTATCTTCTTTGCTGATTTTGAACCGGATTTGCTGTCCTTTGGCATAATACCTCTCCTTCAAGTTAAAATTTATATTTCGGAGTATTGCCCCCCAACTAAACCTCGCTGCTTTAATTATTTCGCAAAACAGGAAATATATACAAGAGGACATAAAATATGAAGCATGACTGCAGCGCGCCGCCTGACCATCCGGTGACCGCTTCGCTTTTGAAATGGGGCGCGCCGCCGGGCGGCGGCAGGCGTTTACCCCCTACGGCCGAGGATAAGGCGCGGTACGTAAAGGAAAATTATCTGCATGACTTTCTCAGGTACGCGATGGTCATAGACGCCGATCTGATAGACAACTTTGTCGGGGACAGGGAAGAGGAATTTTTGAGCTGGCTCTATGAATGATACTTAGTATTGGGAAGTGATAAATACGCCGAGGAAAAGGATGATAGCGCCGGACTTCTGGCGGGATGAGAAGATAGGGAAGTGCCGGTACGAGGAAAGGCTGCTGTTTATCGGGCTGTGGAGCTTCGCGGAGGACAGCGGCGTGGGCAGGGCAAGCCCCAAGCTTATCAAGGCTGATATATTTCCGTACGACTCGATTACCGCAAGGAGGATACGGGAGGGCCTGCTAAAGCTGGAGCAGCTCGGGCTTATTTCCATATATGTGGAGGGAAAGCAGCAGTATTACCTCATCCGCAACTTTAAAAAGCACCAGAAGATAAACAGGCCCTCCCCGCTTACCCTGCCTGTGTTCCCGGAGACCGGCGGCACGGACGGAGAACCGGGAGCGGCTTCGGCGCGGGCGGTGCCGGGGACCGGCGGAAGGGTAGAATTTGAACCGCCCGCCCGGGAGGAGGTGCGGGAATACTGCGAAAAACGGGGAAACGGCGTTGACCCGGACAGGTTTTTCGACTACTTCGAGGCGGCGGGCTGGGTGGACAGCAAGGGGGACAAGGTGAAAAGCTGGAAGCAGAAGGTGATAAGCTGGGAAAGGAGCGGCGGCTCGAAGCGCTCCGGCGGCGCGGGCTATTCAAGGCTCGGCGCGGCGGCGGCGGTGATAGGGGAGCTGGAGTAACTGACATATGACAAAGGCTGAAACAGGAAAAATTATGACCATGCTGTCCGCGATATACACCTCCTACCGCATACCCAGCGACCCCGCGGAGGTGCGGTACAACATAGAGGTCCTTCACAGCATACTTTCGGACATAGATTTTCGGGTGGCGCAGACGGCGGTAAGGAAATACGCGGTGCAAAACGTTTCAAGCTTCGCGCCGTCGGCGGGGGAAATAAGGCGGCTCGCAAACGAGATACTGTTCGGCAGCCTCCAAACCCCGGCTCAGGCGTGGGAGACGGTGCTGCGCGCGGTGAGGACCTACGGCTACGCAAGGGGCGGCATGGCGCTGGACAGCATGGACGCTCTTACCGGAAGGGTGGTACACGCGATGGGCTACGCGGAGCTGTGCCGCTCGGAAAACCAGACAGCCGACCGGGCGCACTTTATAAAGCTGTATGAAACCGAGCGAGAGCTTGAAGGCGCGGGGCACATCCTCCCCGAAAGCGTGAGGGAGGCAATTGCGGAAATAGCGGAAACAGAAAGGAAAAGGGAAGGGAGGTAATACCATGGCTTTGATATACGCGTGTCCTTTTTACAAGTATGAGCTGGTGGAAAAGCGCAGGGTTTTCTGCGAGGGGGGACGGCTGGATTTCGCGTCCGCCAAGGCGAGACGGGAATATGTATATGTGCTGTGCGCGGACGAATATAGATGGGGGCAATGCTCCATCGCAAAAAACCTGCTCAGGCAATACGATGGACAGTTGTCAGTTGACAGTTGACAGTTGACAGTGGACAGTTGGGGACGGAGAACGGGAGGAGGGATGATTTCTTGTAGGGGCGCGCATCGCGCGTCCGCCGTCCCCCAGTTGACAGTTGACAATTGGGGGACGCGTCAGTTGACAATTGACAGTGGACAGTGGACAGTTGGGGACGGAGAACGGGAGGAGGGATGATTGCTTGTAGGGGCGCGCATCGCGCGTCCGCCGTCCCCCAGTTGACAATTGACAGTTGAGAGTTGAGAGTTGGGGGACGGCAGGTAAAACCCCTGCAGGGCGCCCCCGCAAAAACACTCCCCGCCGCTTACGCGGCGGGGAGTGTTTTTGCGGGGGCGGGCGCTATTCGGGCGATTCCTCAAAGTAGTACCAGCCGGCGTCGCCCGGGACAGCGGCGACCTTCCCCCGGGCAAGCGGGGCGGGTACGGAGTCCGGCGCGAACAGGATGCCCCGCGACCCCCGGGACAGCGAGCCGGACATGTAGAAAATCACAGCGTCGCCGTTTCGCGTTATGTAGTCGGGTCGCTTCGCGGAGAACACGCCCTCGATTGCGCTGTCCACCGCGGCGTCGCCGGAGGAATACATATTCCGGCGTCCTGTCCTGTCGCTGATTATGTATTTTTCATTTCCCGACCCGGTCTTATACAGCTCCCGGGTGGAAAAATCCAGGCGGTAAATTGTGTGATTATCCAACGTAAGCATATACTCCGCGACCTTCTCAAAATCCTTCGCCCTCGCGCCGAACGTGCGGATAACGGTATTCTCGCCGTAGGGCAAAATACCTGCCGCCATCATCAGCTCGAGGGTGAGAATTATCAAAAGCGCCGCCGCGGCGCCAACCATCGCAAGCAGCTTGACTGCCCTATGTTCCTCCGGCATACCAGCTTTTTCCTTTCACGGACAAGCGGCTCCTGCCTTTGTGGCAGCGGAGCCGCTCTTCCCCGTAAATAATATTAATATAATAAGGCTAAAACCGGTGATTTGTCAAGTCATCCTCTAAATAAAGTGTGTTTTTCACGTTCGAGCCGCCGCGAAGCTTGAAGCGCGAAACCATCTCGCTCATCATTTGAGCCTGCGAGGACATCTCCTCCGCCGCGGCCGCCGACTGCTCGGAGGTGGCGGAATTTCCCTGCACCACAGTGGAAATCTGATTTATTCCCTGTGTGACCTCGGAGATGGCGTTACTTGAATTCTTCGAATTTTGTGTGATGGCGTTCATAGACACGGCGTTTGCGCCCGCGATTTCAGCCACAGCGGACAAATTTTCCGCCGTTTCCTTCGCTATCCTGCTGCCCTCCGCAACCCTTTGGTTGCTTGTTTCGATAAGCACAGCCGTCTCCGCCGCGGCCGCCGCGGATTTTGTCGCAAGGCTGCGAACCTCCTCCGCGACAACGGCAAAGCCCTTCCCGTGCTGCCCCGCGCGCGCCGCCTCGACCGCGGCGTTCAGGGCAAGTATATTTGTCTGGAAGGCGATGTTGTCGATAACGGCGATTACCTTGGAAATACTCTGCGAGCTTTCGTTTATCTCTCTCATGGCCTCGTTCATCTTGTCCATGGAGGTCATGCTCTTCTGCATGTATTCTCCCGCCTTTTGAACGTCGTTCAACGCTTTTTCCGCTTCGGTCGTGCTCATCTTCGCCTGGGCGAATATTTCATTTACAGACGCGGACAGCTGCTGTATGGAGGCGGCCTGCTCGGTCGAACCGGCGGCCAGGGTCTGCGCGCCCTGGGCTATCTGCCGCGAGGCCATGGACACCTGGGAGGAGGAGGCGCCTATTTCGCTGAACACATCGTTGTTTTTGTCCAGCATTGACGAAATTGCCCGGTTAACCGCGTCCTTGTCCGAGCGGACACGTATGCTGACGGTGTAGTCGCCGTTTGCGATGGCTTCCAGCGCCTCCGCCTGCTCCTTAAACGCGCGGAGCATGTCGGTAAAGGCGTTTCCTAAAACCCCGATCTCATCCCTTGTCCCGATATCCGTGTCCGCATCCAGGTTGCCATCCGCGATACTGTGCGCCGCCGCGACAAGCTTATTCGCCGGCTTTGCGATTATATTCGTGTTTATAATGGCAAGGGAGACCCCGCTGGTTACCGAAAGCAGCGAGAGCGTCAAAATCCAGCCGAAAATAACATTGCCTAACTGTGTGTCCTGTTTATCAGTGTCGGCGGCGAGCTTCTCCGCGTTGCTTATCATCTGGTCTATTTCATTGTTCAGCTGAGTTATATCCGGCAGTATATCTATAATTATTTGGAGTGAACGCGCTTTATTTCCGGCGACAAGGCTCTCCTCAAGCGAGCTGACACTGGGCAGATAAACCTTTTCGTATATGTTTTTGACCTGAGCGTAATCCCCCGCGTCCCCGACCTTTTTATACTCCTCAAGCTTATATGTAAACTCGTCGGCCGCGGCTTTATATTTTGCGTGCGCGCCGTCAAATTGCGCCTTGTCGTCAATGTGGATGAGCATGTCGCGGTAATTTATGCGCTGTGTGTCGATTGCGGTGAGCAAATTTTCCGAGTGGATGATCGCCTGCATCGGTCCGTCATACAGATAGGTCTCATTTCCTGAGATCATCAAGGTGCCGATACATCCAAGCGCGCCGACTATGAGGGTTAGGATCGTGATAATTCCAAACCCAAGAAACAGCTTTGACCTGATTTTCAAGTTTTTTATAGCGTTCATACTGTGGTATCTCTCCTTTTAACGTGTTTTTTATTTAAATAATTTTACCTTTTTTGACATTATATTATCTTTTTTACGGTTTTGCAACGTGGTTATTTTTTACATTTTTAGCGGGTATTGTAAACTGAATTGCCCGGCGTTTACTTTGCACCAATTCAGGTTAAAAACATAGCCTTTCAGGACGAAAAAGTTGGATATACGCTTTCACGTCCCGAAAGGCTTGTCTATGTTTTTTGTCTGGATTGGTATTGTAAACGCCGGGCATAAAAATATCAGCTGTACAGACCCATTCTGTCGTTTATTACGAGCACCCGGAGCATTTCGTAGGAGAGCGCCAGGCTGCCCTTTTCATCCCCGATAAGCGCCCCCCTGTCCATAAGCTTTTTCACCGTTTCACGCCCCCACTCGGGAAGGTCGTCGTAATTATTGTACACAATCATTTTTTCCACCTCCTCCGTTCCCTTTGTTTCCTTACTAGCATTAACCATTTCCGCCAGCTTCTTGTATGGAAAGTTTTTCCCGGGGCAGGCCGTCGCCGAAATATCGCGGTGGCGTATCAGCTTCAGCCCGCCGTACCGCCGCAGGATATCCGAAATCAGCCCCGCGCCCGCCGCGAGCTGACCCTCCGGCATTTCAGCCTCGGTTTCGTAGTCGCCCTCAAAGCACGCCGCTATGCTGTGGGCGTTGTAGCCGTTCGACGCGCCGCTGTGGGCGCCAACGGTGTCCTCGGGGCGTCCGGTAAAGATATCCCCGTTTTTCCGTATGTAATAATGATAGCCTATGCCCGCCCAGCCGTTGGACAGGTGGAGCGCGTGTATCCGCTCGGCTGTGAGCCCGTTTGACGCGCAGTGGTGCAAAACAATGCTGTCCGTCGACCGTCTCCTTACAAGCGCTCCGTTCCACTTATAGCTGATTTTTATTATGCTTATGCCCATTGTGCCGGACACCCCCCGTCAATTATTCCCGCCGCTTTTCAGAATGTCAAGCGCTTCCTTCAGCTTGCCGGGAAGCGGAACCCCCATCAGCCCGATATTTTCCAGTATGCTGATGCCCTCGTTGCCGATGAAGAACAGCACGCAGGCGTTGCGTATAATCCCGCTTCCGGTCAGCGTGTCCATCGCGTGGGCGACCGCCACCAAAAACAGGACAGCCAGCTTTTTGCATATCCCCTTGAAGCCCGCCGCGCTTGAAAGCGCGCCGGTGTCCGTCTTTTTGCTGCCCCTGAAAACCGCGGCGACGAGAGTGCCGGTCACGTAGTCAAGGCTGATGAACAGCAGCAGGCACCCAAGCGCCGAATCCCAGCCTCCCATGCCCTTCGCTATCCACCCGCCCAGGACCGAGAGGGCAAGCTGAATATATGCTTTTGCCGATGATAACCTTTCCATATCCCGATGACCAATTCCTTTCCCCCGGAGCCTCCTCCGTTTTTTTATATAGAGCCGCTGCATAAAAAGGATAGCACACACCGGCGGAATATGAGAGTACGTTTTGGAAAAATGTTTGTAGAGACACGTCAGTTGAGAGTGGAGAGTGGACAGTGGACAGTTGGGGGCGCGTCAGTTGAGAGTTGACAATGGACAGTTGAGAGTTGGGGACGAGGAACGGGTGGGGAGACGATTGTTTGTAGGGGCGCGCATTGCGCGTCCGCCGTTCCCCAGTGGACAGTTGAGAGTTGGCAATTGACAGTTGGGGACGAGGAACGGGTGGGGAGACGATTGTTTGTAGGGGCGCGCATTGCGCGTCCGCCGTTCCCCAGTGGACAGTTGAGAGTTGACAAGAACACGGGGAATAACTTATACTGAACAAAATATCGTGACGATAAATTTGAGGTCATTATGGATAAGGGTATAAGCAATCTGGAGGTCAGGCGGCAGAACCGGCGGAGCATACTCAACCTGCTTTATAAAAACGGCGGGATGACCGTGCTGGAGCTGGTGAAGGCTTTGGAGCTGAGCCAGCCGACCGTCTTTAACATAGTAAAGGAGCTTGCGGCGGAAGGGCTTGTGCAGCAAACCGATTCGCTGGAGTCCTCCGGCGGGAGAAAGCCGAGGATAAACAGGGTGGTGGTTTCCGCCAGATACTCGCTGGGTATCGCGGTGACTAAAAACCATCTGCGTATCACCGCGGTCAATCTGGGCGCGGAGGTGATACATCAGGAGAAGCACGACCTGCTGTTTAACGACTCCGAGGAGTATTACGCGGCGCTGAAAGGCATCTGTGAAAACGTCATACTTCGCTGCGGCTATCCGAGGGAGAAGCTGCTGGGGATAGGCATTTCGCTGCCCGGAATAATTCAAAGCGGCGGGGAGGAAATGACCTTCGCCCCCACGCTGGGCATCGGCACGCTCAAGCTTTGCCGCTTCCGCGCGCTGTTCGGCGAGCCTGTGACAATAGCCAACAACGCAAAGCTTGCCGCCCTGACCGAGCTGTGGGGGGAGGGCAGGGGGGACGGAGCCATATACCTGCTTGTGGGCGGGGGAGTCGGCGGCGCGATACTGACCGGGGAAAACACCTTTGACCTGAACAGCCGCTCCGGGGAATTCGGGCACATGACCGTAGTTGATGGGGGAGAGGTCTGCTCCTGCGGGCGGCGGGGCTGCTTCGAGGTGTATGTGTCGTCTGGCGTACTGGCAAGGAACAGCTCCGGCGGGCTCTCCGGCTTCTTTAAGGAGCTGCGGGAGGGGGACGGCGAAAAGCGGAAAATATGGCGGGACTATCTCCGGGTATTCGCCCTTGGGATTGACAACCTGCACACCATATTTGACAATGAAATTATCATAGGCGGCGAGATGAGCGAATATATAAAGGAATATGAGGCGGAGCTGCGGCGTGAGCTGGAGGGCAGGCGGCCGCTGACGGCCGGGACGGATTTTTTGCGGGTAGGCAGCTTCGGGGAATACGACGCCTCGGTGGGCGCGGCGCTCATGCATGTGAGCAAATACCTGATGGACAGTTGACAGTTGACAGTTGACAATGGACAGTTGGGGACGGAGAACGGGTGGGGAGACGATTGTTTGTAGGGGCGCGCATTGCGCGTCCGCCGTTCCCCAATTGGCAGTTGACAGTTGACAATGGACAGTTGGGGACGGGGGGCGCGGTGCAGTTGATGATTTATGAATAGATGCGGCATAAATAAATTTAGGATATTGTTTGTTGCGGCGGCTGCCGTTTTTCTTGTTGTGTCCGGCTGTGGGAGCGCTCCCGATTCCGTGACAGCTCCCGGGTGGGATATTCCGGAGGTCACCGGCATTTCATCGAAAACCAGCTCCGCTCCGGTGAACGAAAGCAAGCTTGTCACCGCCGTTAAAAAAGCGGATTGGGTCGGCGCCCCGTCCAGGGAATCGGTGCCGGAGAAGGGCGAAGGCAGGTACGCGTACGGCTTTTTGAACGGGGAGGAGCGGCTCGTCTACGACATGATAGCCGGGGCTATGCTGGAGCTTGAGGCGGAGACGGGTCCGTTTTACCTTGAAAGCGAGGAGGTTTTCCGAATCTCCGACTGTGTGCTTGCGGACTACCCCGAAATTTTTTGGGTGGAGAGCGGGATATCTACCACCGTGACGGTGAAGGGAGAGTTCGACCACCTCATCTACGGGATAGAATATTGCTTTACGCGGGAGGAGCGGGACGCCGCCGCGGAGGAAATTGAGCGGGCGGTGAGCGGCTTTGTGGCGGCGAACAGCGGGGCGGGCGAATATGAAAAGGCGCTTGCGGTATATGAATTTATAATAGACGGCACGGAGTACGGCATTTCGGAGCATGACCAGACCATATACGGCGTATTCGCGGAGAAGCTGGCCGTGTGCGGCGGCTACGCGAGAGCGACCCAATACCTTCTGACCCGGCTGGGGCTGGAATGCGCGTTTGTCACCGGCGAGATAATAAACGGCGACGCCCACGCGTGGAACCTTGTCAAGGTGGACGGCGAGTACTACTACATAGACTCGACGTGGGGCGACCCGGTATTCGGCGAGCAGGAGGCGGCGGGAAACGAGCTGTCACATATGTACTTTTGCATAACCACCGGGGAGATAGAAAAAACCCACATGGCGGGAGGGACGCCGCCGCTGCCGCAGTGTACGGCGACGGCCGCGAACTACTTTGTCAGAAACGGCAGAATGCTTGACAGCTACAGTCCGAACGCCGTGCTGGCGGCGCTGTACGATTCGATGGCGTCCGGGAGAAGCCTGGCGGAGCTGCGCTGCACCGGGGCTGAGGCGTATCTGTCGGTGAGCAGCGCGCTGTTCGAGGGCGGGGAAATCTACAAGCTGTTCGAGGCGCTGAAAAACAGCGGCTTTGACGATTTGGACAGCGGCAGGGCGCTTTATTCCCTCGACGACACGAATTATCTGATAAAGATTTACCTGGGATAGCTGTAATTTTGTCTCCGGATTAGTATAAATATAAAAAATTCTCTGTAAAGTGTTAATTTTTTATAATTTTTTACGATAATGTTAATAGACGGTTATAGATGGAACGAGGATTATGACTATTAGGGGAGGATGAGCGCCGTGAAGATTGAAGGCTTAAGCAAAAGCACATATCTGAAAACCGAAGCTGCTCAATCTGAGCGCTCGAGGGTCAAGCCGCAGCAGGAGGCTGCGACGCCCAAAAAATATAATTCCGCGTACGAGGTCGCCATAAGCGGAAGGCAAAGCAGCGCCGTTTCTACCGAGATGAGCAAGCACTTTGATAAATTCGGGTCGGACTACGCCCGCTTTGAGCGGCGTCAGGACTCCGACTTTGAAGATATGACCGAGCATGAGGAGGACAACACCCTGGTAAACGAGATATACAAGCGCATGGGCGGCAAAATCCCGCAGAGCGTCTCGTACTCCTACCACATCGCCGGGGGGATAGAGGCGTCTATCACCATGCCCGGCGCTACGGTGGAGTTCCGCTCCACTATCCGCGAGTCCGCGGTAAAGCAGCTGGAATACGCGTCCTCAAGATTTCTGTCGCAGGGGGAGGCTGACGGTCTGCTGAACGCGGTGGGCAAGTTTTATGACGAGGATATTTTGCGCGAGCTTGGTATAGAGTTCTACGGCAGCGTCTCGGAAAAGGCCGGCGGCGCGGGCGACGGAATCGAATTTGACGAGTTTGCCAAACGCTTCGGCGGCGAGGGCTTCTACGAGCGTATGACCCAGGGCAGCCTCAACGAGGGCGAATACCTGAATTTCATCTCAAAGCTCAGTCAAAACCGTCAGAAATGGGCTGAGACCCTACAGCAGGAAAGCCGGTCAAGAAGCGAAGCGATAAGCAGGGAGCTTGAACGGATAAAGGAAATCTTTGACAAGCTATCGGCGTACGAGCCGGATTTTCTCGACAATATCAAAAACTTCTTTAAGGGAAGAGGCGGCGAGACCTTCGCCCAGTGGAACGAAATCGCCGCGGAATATTACGGCTCCTGATTAATATGTATACGAGCAGCCCCCGCCGACCGTTGGTCGGCGGGGGTTCAGCGTGTCGAAAAAGAACTATTTTTCGCGGACGCGCGATGCGCGCCCCTACACGAACCCTTGAAAACACAGCGTTTGTTTGTAGGGGCGGGGTCAACCCGCCCGCCAATTGTGTGTATACGCGCAAGCCCCCGCCGACCGTTGGTCGGCGGGGGCTTGCGCGTATCTCACAAAATTTCCCTGCACTCCAGGTAATAGCGCTTGTCGTTCGCGTGTCCCATGGAGAAGGTTTTGCGGGGGAGTGCGCCGTCCAGTATGACCGTCTTGAACAGCTCCCCCTTTTCCATCGGCGGAAGGATAAAGCCGATGTTTCCCTTTTCGCCGCCAAGCTCCCGTACCACAGCCTCGCCGTGTATGTAGTCCAGCCTTCCGCCGTGCCGCGCCAGGTAGGAGTCGAGGAAGCCTTGCAGCGTGCCGACGGTTATGTTGGAGGTCGGGCTTTGGAAGGTGTAGCGTCCTGTCCGCGCCCCGCCACCGTATATAAATTCCACTGTCTGACCGTCCGCGCGCCCGTCCGCCGAATCGCCGCGAGCCTCCCCGTCGGCAAGCTTCAGCTCCCGCAGCAGGTGCTCCGGGTCCACATCAAAGACGACCCGGTGTATGGCTTCGAACTCAAGCGCGGGGTCGTGGATATTCACAAGCTCGACAAGGGCGTACCGCGCCGGATGGTCCGCGGCCTCCTCCGGCGAAAGGGTCTTTTTCAGCTCCTCATAGCAGGTTTTGGCGGTGGCAAGCGAATGGTTGCCGTCTCCCACCGCGAAAAGCAGCGCGCCCTTCCCGCGGACCCCGTATTTTCTCTCGAAAACGTCCTGCCGCCCGGCTTCACAGATAGCCGCGTCAATGCCTTTCGCACATTCGTCCGGCACAAGGAAGCCCTCGATGCTTCCGCCCGACATCATCAGCGGGAAGCTGTACAGCTTCTTAAATTTATCCCTGCGGGATAAATTTAAGAATACCTTGTCCTCCGGGTCGTCAAGCAGCAGCATAACGTGCGGCAGCTCAAGCGCCGCGCCCTGCCTGACCCGGAGGCGGGGAGGTATGCGCTCCGGTATCGTGCCCTCGGTGGCGCGTATCAGGGACTGGCTGGACGGACTGAAATCGTACTGCTCCAGGTCGCATACCCCCACAAGCCCCCGTCTGACCTTGCCGTTACTCAGGGTGCGTTCGACGTAGATGTAGCCCTCGACCGGGGCGGCGAACACGCCGTTTTTAAGATAGCTGTCCATCCCGGCTTTTATATTCTTTATCCTGTCCCCGACGCCGCCGTCCTCGAGGTAAATTTCAGGGAGGGATATCCTGTATGCAGACGGACTGTCCCCGACAAGCCGTTCCACCTCCTCCCAGTAGCCGGGTTCGGAGGTATACTGGTCACACGCTATACAGCTCCATTTTTCAAAGCCTTCCTTGGGAAGAAGCGCCCTTCCGGGCTTAAACACTCGCGGCATATCGGCTTCCTTTCTGTTTCCGGTCTCAAGTAAGACCATTATTTCGACCGCTTTACGATACCATATCCCGGTCATTTAATCAAGCGCGGGATGGACGACAGGGCAAAGCAATATAGACAAAAAATTATAGCAATTTATATAGTCTGTAAAGCGGCTCTTGACAATCCTGACAGATATGCTATACTAAAAGTACAAGAGCGTGCCGGAATCCGACACGCCGCCCATAAGATTTTAAGCTATGTAGCTGTTACCTTTGGTCGGGGGACGGCTACATTGCTTTTGGAGCTAACCACCACATTAGACATAACGTCAAAACGACGCATATGGCAAAGCGGAGCTGCTTTTTCCCCATTGGCAACCACCTCCTCCCTCTGCATAAAATCTGCGGGGGAAGAACGGCGGCATTGTCAGTAACCTACACCCTCTTGTTTGTCTATCCTAACATATTTCGGCAAAACCCGCAAGCCAAATTTATATCACCTCATCGTATACCGGTTCATTTATTCCGTAAATTAGGGTAAACAATTGGCAGTTGACAATGGACAGTTGAGAGTTGGGGACGTCCCCCGTCCAATAACTGTCCATTGTCCATTGTCAACTGACCACTGGGGGGCGGCGGACGCGCATTGCGCGCCCCTACAAGCAAACGTCTCCCCACCCGTTCTCCGTCCCCAACTGTCAATTGTCAATTGTCAATTGTCAATTGTTCATCAGTGCTGGACATTTATGCGCAAATTATATATAATCAAGTGTAATAACACCGCTTTGCGGACGAACGGAGATTTAGCGTGAAAAAGAAATTTTTGATATTTGTCCCTATCCTCGTGATCGTTATAGCAGCCATTGTACTGCTCGCGAAATATTTTAAAAGAGAAGCGCCCATAGACCCCAAGGATATATATGTCGGCAAACCTGTAATCTATCTGTACCCTACTCAAACGACCAAGATCACCGTAAAGCTTGATTATGACGGAACCTTGGATCATACTTATCCGGTTTATGATAACGGCTGGGAAATAACCGCCTATCCCGACGGCAGGCTCATCAATCAAAAGGACGGAATGGAATACTCCTACCTTTTCTGGGAAGGGCACGGCGCGGGAGAATATGATATCAGCGAGGGGTTTGTTGTCAAAGGCGGCGACACTATTGCTTTTTTACAGGAAAAGCTTGCGTATATGGGGCTTATTCCCGCTGAGTATAACGAGTTTATTGTTTACTGGCTGCCGCAAATGCAAAATAATCCGTATAACATAATTTCGTTTCAGGGCACTGACTATACAGACACAGCAAGGCTGACTATTACGCCCGAACCTGATAATATTCTTAGAGTATTTATGACCTTTAAGCCCGCCGAAACACCGGTTTTCATACCCGAACAAGCTTTAACCCCTTTTCAGCGAAACGGATTTACCGCAGTTGAATGGGGAGGAAGCATGATCAGATAAATCCGTCATTATACTGTACATTTAGAAACAAATTATATATAATCAAATAAAATTCCGGTCACGGACAAAAAAATCGGAGGCAGGCATGAAGCTTACATCAATCAAGGAAATATTTTCTTCGCCGGACGGCTTTTCGGGGCATACTGTGGAAATCGGCGGCTGGATACGCACGGTGCGCGATTCGAAGGCGTTTGCGTTTATCCAGCTGAACGACGGGTCGACCGTGAAGGGTCTGCAAATCGTCATGGACGCGGGGACGGAGGGCTTTGAGGAGGCAAGGAAGCTCAACGTCGGCTCCGCCATTGTCGCCAGGGGAGAGATATGCCTCACCCCGGAGGCGAAGCAGCCGCTGGAAATGAAGGCGGCGGGGATTGTGCTGGAGGGCTCGTCCACCCCCGAATTCCCGCTGCAAAAGAAGCGGCACACCCTGGAGTACCTGCGCACAATCGCGCACCTCCGCCCGCGGTCGAACACCTTCAACGCGGTATTCCGCGTGCGCTCGGAGGCGGCGTTCGCGATACACGATTTCTTTCACGGCAGGGGCTTTGTCTACGTCCACACCCCGATAATCACCGGCAGCGACGCCGAGGGGGCGGGGCAGATGTTCAAGGTCACAACGCTGGAGCCGGACGGCGCGAAGCGGGGCGCGGACGGAAAGCTAAGCTATCAGGACGACTTTTTCGGCAAGGAGACAAGCCTCACCGTGTCCGGTCAGCTGGAGGCGGAGACCTTTGCCCTCGCGTTCGGGAAAACCTATACCTTTGGTCCGACCTTCCGCGCGGAACGCTCAAACACTCCGCGCCACGCCGCCGAGTTCTGGATGATAGAGCCTGAGATAGCGTTTGCGGACCTGGGCGACGACATGGAGCTTGCCGAAGCGATGGTAAAGCACATCATACGGCATGTGCTCGAGACATGCCCCGACGAGATGGAGTTTTTCAACTCCTTCATCGACAAGGGGGTGCTGGACAGGCTAAACCACATACTCGGCTCGGAGTTTGCCCGTATGACCTACACCGAGGCGGTGGCGGCGCTTGAAAAGGTGAAGGACAGGTTCGAATTCCCGGTGTTCTGGGGCTGCGACCTCCAGACCGAGCACGAACGCTATCTGACCGAGGAGCTTGTGGGGCGTCCCGTATTCGTGACCGATTATCCAAAGGAGATAAAGGCGTTTTACATGCGCCTGAACGACGACAAAAGGACTGTGGCGGCGATGGACCTGCTTGTCCCCGGAGTGGGCGAGCTGATAGGCGGCAGCCAGCGCGAGGAGCGTATGGAGGCGCTGCTCGAACGGATCAGGGAGCTGGGGCTCGGCGAGGAGGATTACTGGTGGTATCTGGACCTGCGCCGCTACGGCGGGACCCGCCACTGCGGCTTTGGGCTCGGGTTTGAGAGGATGATAATGTATCTGACAGGCATTTCGAACATCCGCGACGTCATCCCGTTCCCGCGCACAACCGGCAGCGCCGAGTTTTAGCGCAGCAACCCATAAGAAAAAACTGCCGGAAAGGAGAACCCCTGTGATACTGACTTCGAATATCGGCAACCGTACAATCTCCCTGGGGGTCTATGACTGTGAAGGCAAACAGCTTTTCAGCTCCTCTGTCGCAACGGAATACACCCTCACTCCGGACGAAATGAAGATAAAGCTGCGTAATGTCTTTTCACTTTACAGCATAGCGCCGGAGGATATCACCGGCGCGATAATCTCCACGGTGGTGCCGCCCGTGACGGCGCTTGTGGAGGACGCGGTGAGCGGGATAACCGGGAAAAAGCCGCTGATAGTCGGTCCCGGGTTAAAGACGGGGGTAAGGATAAACATAGATTACCCCAACGAGCTGGGCGCGGACATCGTGGCCACCGCCGCGGGCGCGCTTGCCAAGTACGCGCCGCCCTTCATACTTGTGGACATGGGGACCGCGACCTGTATCTCGGCGGTGGATAAGGACGGGTGCTATCAGGGCTGCGCAATCTGTCCGGGGGTGCGGCTTTCCTACGACGCGCTTGCCGCCGCCACCGCTCAGCTTCCGCAGATCTCCATAGGCGAGGTGCAGCGGGTCATAGGCAAAAGCTCGGTGGAGTCCATGCATTCGGGGCTGATCTACGGCTTTGCGTCCATGCTGGACGGTATGCTGGACAGGTTTTGCGGCGAGCTGGGGGAGTCATCGCCTCCTTTTGGGGCATCGCCTCCAAAGGAGGCGAAGATAATCGCGACGGGGCGCATAGCTGAAAACCTGCTGAAGCACTGCAAAAGGGAGATAAGCTTTGACGGCTCGCTGCTGATGGACGGGCTGTATTCGATATATGTCAAAAACGCGCAATATATTAAAAACACACAAAAGAAAAAGCGATAGAATATTAAAATTCGGTGTTAAACCGGGGGAATAACCCTTCCATTTAACGCTTTTCCCTGCTATACTAAAATCATGGGGATACACTGGAAATTATCGAAAAATTAATATTTGCGGCGTATCTTCAAATAATATATGCGTTGCACCACATAACAGCAAATGCAATCTGTGATTGTTAATATAATTGTATTAACAATTATATTGCTGTGGAAGTGGGTGACAGCAGGAGGTTATTTTCATGGCTATGAGCAGAAACCCAGCGTCAAAGACCAACCGTCTGGTTGGCACGGCAATTCTCGCCGGTGTAATTGTGGTACTCCAAATAATCGCCACCTACATCAAGTTCGGACCGTTCTCCATCACCCTCGCGCTTGTTCCTATCGTCGTCGGCGCGGCAATATACGGCGCCGGAGCCGGCGCGCTCTTCGGCGGAATATTCGGGGTGGTGGTGCTGATTGGCTGCATAGGCGGCGCGGACGCCGGCGGCAACATCCTATGGAACGTCAACCCGGCGCTTACGGCTTTCCTCTGCATTTTTAAGGGCGCGGCGGCAGGCTGGGTATCCGGGCTTGTCTATTCCGCGTTTTCCAGAAGGAATACTTACGCGGGAGTTTTCTCGGCGGCGGTCGTGTGTCCGATCGTCAACACCGGAATATTTATCGCCGCGATGATGCTGCTGTTCCGCGACACTCTGATCCAGTGGGCAGGGGATACGTCGGTCGTGTATTACGCGTTTATAGGGCTCACGGGGGTCAACTTCCTGTTGGAATTCGCCGTAAATATCGTTCTCAGCTCCGCGGTGGTGCGAATCATAAACACGGTGGCGCGGCGCTGACGCGTCCGCTAATTAATAATGAATAAATTGCCTCCGGAGGAGGCATTGGGGGACGGGTCCTGCGGGTGTTTTGCCCCCCGTCCCCGCGTTGCTGCCAGGTTCATTCTCCCCATGGACAGCCGGTTTTCGCGCATAGCGTAAAAATTTAAAATTTATGTATTGACAAACATTGTTCCTACAGGTTATAATAACCTTCGTTGCAGAAACGCAATATACGGGAGCATAGCTCAGCTGGGAGAGCACTTGCCTTACAAGCAAGGGGTCACAGGTTCGAGCCCTGTTGTTCCCACCACATATTCTGCTTGTCAGGATATTATAATCCGCATTTAGCAGAGTCCCTCTATCTGTGGATTATGTGGCCCGGTAGTTCAGTTGGTTAGAACGCTAGCCTGTCACGCTAGAGGTCGAGGGTTCGAGTCCCTTCCGGGTCGCCATATATGCCTCTGTAGCTCAGTCGGTAGAGCAGGGGACTGAAAATCCCCGTGTCGGTGGTTCAATTCCGCCCGGAGGCACCATACAATTGAATTTGCTTCGGTCTCCGGCAAGCTTTTTTCGATTGTTTATGCGGGAGTGACTCAGTGGTAGAGTGTCACCTTGCCAAGGTGAAAGTCGCGAGTTCGAATCTCGTCTTCCGCTCCAATCCAAAATGCCGGCAGAGAATGTGAAAATTATTCAGACATTCGCTGCCGGTGTTGCATAAGATAAAGTAAGCTAAAATATTTTACGGCGCCATAGCCAAGTGGTAAGGCAGTGGACTGCAAATCCGCGACTCCCCAGTTCAAATCTGGGTGGCGCCTCCAAAGAATAACTCCCCCGCACTTCGTGCGGGGGAGTTATTCTTTGCTGACCCGCCCCCAGACCCTCAGTTGACAATTGAAAGTTGAGAGTGGACAGTTGGGGGAACAACCCGCAGGGCGCGTTTCTCGTCCACAACTCTCAACTGTCAACTCTCAACTCTCAACTGAATAAACCCGTTCTCCGTCCTAAACTGTCAACTGTCCATTGTCAACTGTCCACTGTCCACTGTCCCGCCCGCGAAAAACGGTTCTTTTTGGACAGTCAGCAAAGAATACATCAATCCGGGTTAAAAATATAGCCCCTCGTGGCGTAAAAGTTGGATATATGCTTTTACGACACGAAGGGCTTGTCTATGTTTTTTACCCGAGATTGATATCACATAGCTTGTTTAATTTCCTTTATCTCCTGCGACAGCGCGCGAACCGCGCTTTTCAACACAGAAATATCATCCTGTATTTCGTCGATTTCGTCGAGGCGTTTGGTGCGTTCCGAAATAGTTTTTACTTCGTCAGACAGCAGTCCGAGCGTGGGCTCCAGGTTCTGCTCAACCTTTACGATTATGTAGCCGTTGAGACTGCGCAAGTCCTGTTCCAGTTTAGCTTGATTACGGTCTAATTTGTTAAATCCCATCGACAGAAATTTTTGCTCCGACCTTACTTCCCTAACATCACGCTCAAGCACAGCCTGACCTTCTTTTACGCCCTTAACCTCGCGCTCAAGCACAACCTGACCTTCTTTTACGCCCTTAACCTCGCGCTCAAGCACAGCCTGACCTTCTTTTACGTCCTTAATCTCGCGCTCAAGCACAACCTGACCTTCTTTTACGTCCTTGACCTCGCGCTCAAGCACAGCCTGACCTTCTTTTACGTCCTTAACCTCGCGCTCAAGCACAGCCTGACCTTCTTTTACGTCCTTAATCTCGCGCTCAAGCACAACCTGACTTTCTTTTACGTCCTTAACCTCGCGCTCAAGCACAGCCTGACTTTCTTTTACGTCCTTAATCTCGCGCTCAAGCACAGCCTGACCTTCTTTTACGTCCTTAACATCGCGCTCAAGCACAACCTGACTTTCTTTTACGTCCTTAATCTCGCGCTCAAGCACAGCCTGACCTTCTTTGACGTCCTTAATCTCGCGCTCAAGCACAACCTGACCTTCTTTTACGCCCTTAACCTCGCTAAGTATTTGCTGTAGAATTTCATTTTCCATAATAAATTCCCTCGTTTCAGGCTTAAGTATATCACCGCGCAACGGCTCTTGTCAATGCCGAGTCTGCGCGGGACGCGCCTGTCACAGCGGGATATTTAATAGACTTCTTGCAAAACCTTCGGTTTTGCAAGAAGTCTATTATTATCAGCCCTGGTTTACCGCCGAGATTGAGGGGAGGTTGCTCAGGTTGGTGCTTTCGTTGCCGTCCGGCAGCGATTTGAGGTACTCGTTGCCGCGGTTCAGCGCGATACCTACGCCGCGTATGCCGCCTTGCTTGGCAAGCTGTACGGCGTCGTATTTGTTTATAACGGTGCCGTCTGAAAGCTGATAGCCCTGAACTCTGCCGCCCTGCTTCATAAGGGCGGTAATTTGTTTGGCGTCAGCCGCCGGGGTGGGTATTTCGTTTAGCGCCAGCATGGGCAGATGGGTCACATTTACATTGTTTATCGGCATATAAAAAACTCCTTATCGGTGTTTGGTGTTTAGTATTATAAACTTGAAATCAAGAATAGTTTTTTCTTTATCCAATAAAAATATTCCGGAACTATTAAACAGTCCCGGAATATTTTTATTGAATTTATACGGTTTATCAAGCCCTGATTAACCCGGCAAGATTTTCTGACGCAGCATGGCGGCAAAAGGACAAGGCAGGATATCAGCTTTATTTTTCGACTGTTCCTTAAAGCTCGATTCCAAGCTTTTCCATCATTATTTTAAGCGAATCCATCTCCATGAAGATTATGACGCTTCCGTCGAGCTTCCTGTCCTTGGTGTGGAAGGCTTCCTCTATAAACAGAACCTTGTCTCCCAGCGTGCCGAACTCTATCATAGGCACGCTTAAAATCGCGCCGGACATGTCGATGGCGATATACGGCACCGATATGTCGATGGAAAGCCCGGTAAGCGAGGAAATAGCCATGATGTAGGAGGAGGAAAGTATGTTTCCAATCTCCTGTATAGCCGACCTGGCAAGCTCGCTGAGGTCGTTGGCGGGCTCGTCCCCCGCTTCGGAGGACTCATTTCCGAGCAGTATGTCCGCAATGCTCTTCGCGTCCTCCAGCCGTATGAGGTACATTATCATGCCGCTGGCTTCGCCGGAAAATTTGACAAGCACGCCTACCGATATGTTTTCCGCGCCGCCGAGAGCCTGAATACTTTCGCTGAAGTCGATAAGCCTGACCTTGGGGAGCATAATATCCACATCCTCCCCGAGCATCATACCCAGCGAGGTCGCGGCGTTGCCGGTGCCGATGTTTCCAATCTCCCGCAAAACGTCAAAATGCAAATCAGTTAAATCCTCGTAGCTTTTAGCCATCTCAAGCCCCCCCTGCGTTTACTTAAGTATGCGCTGATTAATTACCTTCGCAGCGCTTCTCACCTGTTGGCAATACTGCACGCCAACAGGTGAGAAGCGCATTAATCAGCGTTTACTTAATGTCTTGTAATAATATTATATACTATTTATGGGAAATAACAAGGTTTAAAACAAAAATATTATTAAATAACACAGGTTTGTTTACAACTCCGGTCAGCGCTGTTATAATTAATTTATGATACTGAAAATGGGGGGCGCGTGATGAGCCAGCAATCTTTTTTTGACGACCGGATGACCGGAAGCCCTCTGGCAAGCAGGCTGCGCCCCGAGACGCTGGACGGGTACGTGGGTCAGAAGCACCTGCTGGGCGAGGGCAAGGTGCTGCGAAGGCTTATAGAAAGCGACAACGTCAGCTCCATGATATTCTGGGGTCCTCCGGGTGTGGGCAAGACCACTCTCGCTCGGATAATCGCCGGAAGGACCAACGCCGAATTTATAGATTTCAGCGCGGTGCAAAGCGGGATAAAGGAGATAAAGGAGGTCATGCTCAGGGCGGAAAACGGAAGGCTGATGGGGGAGAAAACCATACTCTTTATCGACGAGATACACCGCTTTAACAAGGCGCAGCAGGACGCCTTTTTGCCGTATGTCGAAAAGGGGAGCGTCATACTTATCGGCGCGACCACCGAAAACCCTTCCTTTGAGATAAACTCCGCGCTGCTTTCACGGTGCAAGGTCTTTGTGCTTTCGGAGCTGAGCGAGGAGGACCTGTGCGAGCTTGTGAAAAACGCCCTAGTCAGCAAATTAGGCTTCGGCGGGATGGAGATAGATATATCCGACGAATTTATAAGGATGCTTGCGGCGTTCGCGAACGGCGACGCGAGGGTGGCGCTGAGCACCCTTGAAATGGTGATACTCAACTCGGACACCGACGGCAGAAGGACTGTGGTGACAAGGGAGGTGCTGGAGCAGTGTATCAGCAAAAAGTCGCTTCTGTACGACAAAAACGGGGAGGAGCACTACAACATCATCTCCGCCCTGCACAAATCCATGCGAAACAGCGACCCGGACGCCGCGGTCTACTGGCTTGCGCGTATGCTTGAGGCGGGGGAGGACCCGCTGTATGTGGCGCGGCGGGTGCTGCGGTTTGCCAGCGAGGACATAGGCATGGCGGATTCACGGGCGATAGAAATCGGGGTGGCGGCGTATCAGGCGTGCCACTTTATCGGTATGCCGGAGTGTACCGTGCATCTGAGCCACGCGGTGACATATATGTCGCTGGCTCCGAAATCCAACGCGGTCTATATGGCTTATGAAGCGGCGGCGCGGGACGCGGCGGAAATGCTGAGCGAGCCTGTGCCGTTACAGATAAGAAACGCGCCGACCCGGCTGATGAAGGAGCTTCACTACGGCGAGGGCTACCAGTACGCGCACGACGCCGAGGAAAAGCTGACGGCTATGCGCTGCCTGCCCGATTCGCTTGCGGACAGGGAATATTACCGGCCGACAAATCAGGGCAGCGAAGCGAAGGTAAGGGACAGGCTGGAAAAAATCAAGGAAATTAAAAAACAGCTTAAAGACAATGGCGGGTAAACAATTAATGCTCTCTTTATTTGACATTTATATGCGGATACAATATAATAATTATCGGATAAATACGGAGTATCTTAAAAACATCGGACAAACGCGTTAACACCCAGGTAAAATTGTTGTTAGGGGGAAAATCGCAATGTATACCGACGTATTCAAAAACGCGTATCTCTTCATATACCGCAACGCCCGCCCCGTCGATCTCGCCAGATGGCGGTTCCACTTTGAAAACGAGGACCGCGAGGAGGCGCTGCTTTCCCTGTCCCGCTATCAGAACACGGACGGCGGCTTCGGTCACGGGCTTGAGCCTGACTGCTTAAATCCCGAATCGTCGCCTGTTCAGACATGGGCCGCCACCGAAATCATACACGAGCTGCGGCTTCGGGACAACACCCATCCCACCGTGCAGTCGATAATGTATTACCTGGACAGCGGGAAGGATTTTGCGGACGGGAGGTGGCCAGGCGCCATTGAAAGCAACAACCTTTACCCCTGCGCGGACTGGTGGAAATACGACGCGGGGCAAGAAAGCTCCTACAACCCGACCGCCGCGCTCGCCGGATTCATCCTCAAATACGGGGACAAGCAGGGCAATCTGTACAAAAAGGCGAAGGACATCGCGGGCGAGGCGGCAGAGGCTTACCTGAGCAGGAAGCCGGAGGACGGCGGCGTCCCCGACATGCACCTCGTTTCCTGCTACATCCGGCTGTGGGAATGCTGTAATAGCGCGGAGGAGAGGTCTGTTATCGACCTTGACAGGCTGCTCGTTCAGCTGAAAAAGGATGTGCACAGCTGTATCGAAGCCGGCAGACCTTGGGGCAGCGGCTATGTATGCAGACCGTCCCATTTCTTCCGCTCCGAAACCAGCCGCTTTTATGCGGGCAACGAGGAAGCGGCGCAAAACGAATGTGAGTTTATTTTGAACACCCAGCTTGACGACGGTTCGTGGAATGTGCCGTGGAGCTGGAGCGAATACCCGGAGCAATGGGCTGTAAGCCAAAACTGGTGGAAGGCTCACATCATTATACAAAATATCCTGTATCTGAACGGCTTCGGATACGCCATATGATACAGTTGAGAGTTGAGAGTTGACAGTTGAGAGACGAATACGGCGGACGACCGGGTCGGTCGTCCCTACACACCGTCCTAAACTCTCAACTTTCAACTCTCAACTCTCAACTGAATAAACCCGTTCTCCGTCCTCAACTGTCAACTGTCAACTCTCAACTCTCAACTGTATTTATGTTGTTCTTTTTTTGCGATATTGCGGTTGACTGAAAAGCTTATTGCCCGCTCACCGCGTTTGCGGTGAGCGCTCACTGTATAAAGAGAAGAGAAAAAGAAAGAGAAGTTAATATAAAAAGAAGCTAAGTGAATATATTTGCCGTGAAATCCGCCGGCAAATTTCACGGCGGGTTTGCTGCCCGCCCTTCCCGGGGATTTCCCTCCCCGGGTATTTTTTTGTTGTTTTTTCTCTGGGGATACGGATTGGACTCGGCTGGAATATTTTTACAATTAAACGCACTCTCGATTTTGTCCGTCCGGTGTTATTATTACCGAGGCAGTGGTTGAAGCTGCCCGGCGGCGGCTTATAATACTAAGCCGCGGTCGGTACGACAAAGGATAACGTTAACTTAACCATGCGTTATTTTGTCGGGAAAGGGACTTCAATGGTTAACGAAAAAGGCAGCATACCCGCGCTGGACCTGAAATGCTTCGGCTTCGCGGAGGGCGCGCCCGCCGCACAGGGAAGCGAAGCTCCTTCGGCCGGCGGCGGGGAGACCGGCGCGGGTCAGGCCGAAGGGTCTGACGGCACCGGCAAAAATCGAGGCGTCAGCGAAACCGGCGAGGGCGGAGGGGAAGCGGGAAGCTTTGCCTCAGACGAAAATCCCGCCGGAGCTCCGCGCTCCGACGCCGGGAGCGAACAGCGGGACAGCTCAGGCACAGAGGACAGGCGTTCCGAATTCGAGCGGCTCATTCAGGGGGAGTACAAGGAATACTTCGATGAGCGGGTGCAGAAGCTTATCAACAAGCGCTTCAAGAGGAGCAAGCTCACAGAACAGCAGCTTACGGCGCAGACCCCTGTGGTCGAGCTGCTGCTGCGCAGGTACGGCATAGACGAAAATGACGCCGACGCGGTTAACAGGCTTTATTCACAGCTGGAAAAGGACGGGAACAGCGCCGATTTGGAACAAAACGGCTACCGTAAGGCTCAAAGTGAAGTGATATCAAAGCTCTTTAACGGGGACGGCAAAACCAGCGGAGTAAAGCCGTATGTGGAATCCGCGCTTAAAAGCTGGCTTGCCCAGGCGGGCGAGCTGGCGGCGGAGTATCCCGGCTTCGAGCTGGCGCGGGAGCTGAAAAAGCCGGCGTTCGGCGCGCTCATAAGAAGCGGGCACACGTTGAAAAGCGCGTACGAGGCAATGCATCTGGGCGAGATAAGGGGCAGGTATGAAAGCGCCGCCGCCGAAAGGGCGGAGAAGCGGGTGCTGGAAGCGCTGCGGCGAAGGGGCGCGCGCCCCGCGGAAAACGGGGTTCTCGGGCAGAGCGGGGTGACGCTGAAAAACGACGTGACCAAGCTGTCGCGAAAAGAGCGCGAGCAGATAGCAAAACGGGCCGCCAAAGGCGAAAGCGTCGTTTTGTAGGGACGACCGCCCCGGTCGTCCGTCGGAAATCCGCAGACCCGCCGCGCCGACGACAACCCGCAGACCCGCCGCGCCGACGACAACCCGCAAACCATAAGCAGCAGACACCGGACGACAGACAAAAAACGATTGGGGGAAAACACATTGACAGACAACATTAAATTTGACCTTCAGCTTTTCGCGGGAAACACAAACGTAACCACCGACACAGGTCTCACCGACGAAATGAGAACCTTCTACTCCAAATACCTCATAGACCACGCCGAGCCGAAGCTTGTGCACGACCAGTTCGCCCAGAAGCTCCCTATCCCCAAGAACGGAGGCAAGATAGTCGAATTCCGCAAATACGACCCGCTTTTAAAGGCGCTCACCCCTCTCACCGAGGGAGTCACCCCGGACGGGCAGAAGCTGAACACCTCGGTGGTCACCTCCGAGGTCATGCAGTACGGCGGCTTTATCGAGCTGAGCGACATGCTGGAGATGACTGCCATCGACAACAATGTGGCTCAGGCGACAAAGCTTCTCGGCGGACAGGCGGGGCGCACGCTGGACACCATCACCCGCGAGGTGCTGAACGGCGGCACAAACGTGCAATACGCCGAGGGGCAGGTCGCTTCAAGGTCGGCTCTCGTCGGCGGCGCGGCGAGCGGCAACCACTACCTCACGGTGGACGCCATACGCAGGGCCGTGCGCTTCCTGAAAACCATGAACGCCGACGTTGTGGACACAAGCTATGTCGGAATCATCCACCCCGACGTATCCTACGACCTGATGAACGACCCGAAGTGGGTGAATGTGAAAACCTACTCCGACCCCGACGGCATCTACGAGGGCGAGATAGGCAAGATAGAAAACGTGCGCTTCGTCGAGACAAGCGAGGCGAAGATCTTCCCGGAAGCGGGCGCGGACGACAGGGACGTCTACTCCACCCTTATCATCGGCGCGAACGCTTACGGCGTCACCGAAATTGAGGGCGGCGGGCTTACCCACATAATCAAGCAATTGGGCTCCGCCGGAACCGCCGACCCGCTGAACCAGCGTTCCTCGACAGGCTGGAAGGCCTCAAAAACCGCGGAGCGTCTCTGCGAGCAGTACATGGTACGTATCGAGACCACCTCGACCTTCAGCGACGGCACAGGCAATTGACAGTTGACAGTTGACAATTGACAATTGAGAGACGGTGTGTAGGGGCGCGCATTGCGCGTCCGCCGCCCCTCAGACAATTGACAATTGACAGTTGACAGTTTAGGACGGCGCGCCCCGCTTCGCGGGGGCGGGTGTTTTACCCGTATCATTCAGATTATAACGCGGTATCGAGACCGCAATGAATAAAGGAGGAATATCACATATGACTGAACCTAAGAAGAAAATTACGAAGGCTCAAACCGGCGGCGGCGCGGTTGGCGCGGAACAGGATAACCTCAATGAGCTGGTGGAAATACGTCTGTTTAAGGATGGAACCAGGTACAAGGACGACGTGTTTGTGGCGGTAAACGGCAAGAGCTTCCAGATACAAAGGGGAGTGGCGGTGAAGGTACCCCGCTACATAAAAAATGTGCTGGATCAATCCATGGCGCAGGACGAATACACGGCGGCGCTGATGCAGAAGCACGCGGGCGAGTTCATGGGCGAGGCGAAGAAATACCTCGCGGATTAGTAAAACACCAATTGTCAATTGCCCACTGTCAATTGTCAATTGTTCATCAGGAACGGAGTGACGCAATGTCTGATACCATACAGCTTAGATCGGGAAACCGGGCGCAGCTTCCGCAGCTTATACAGCGGGAGCCGGGATGGTGCGCCGACACCTCGGAGCTTTTCATCGGCGGCGGGTCGGGAAATGTGCTTGTCGCCTCGGCAGCCGCGGCGGGCGGGATTTTCACCACAGTCACCGCAGTCACCGCCGAAGCCGGGACAGTGACGGCGGACAGCGTAAGCGCGGCGCGCTACACCATCACAGGGCAGCTGGACGACGGGGACGCGGAAAACGGCACACTGTACGAATCGACCGATGGAAGCCTGAAATACAAATCACTCGGCGGCGAGGTAATTGTCCTTGGTCTATAGCAATTTATATGGTCTACGCTATGCCAAATTGCTATTCCCGCCGGTGACAATTAACACAGATAACAACACTCAAGGAATGGGGGAAAGCTCACACCCATGAAACAGGAAAGACAGATAATACTTAACGTAAAAGGCGAGTTTCTCGACAAGAGCTCAAAGGACGCCGGGGTACAGGGCGAGGGCAACGCCACCGGCATAATCATCACCTTCGACGAAAGCTGGGAGGCGTATACAAAGCGGCTTGTCTGGCACGACGCGAAGGGGGAGCGCCCTGTCGCGGTGCTGCTCAGCCCGGAGCTTCTGATATACCCGCTCACCTACAAATCGGCTATCCCCGGCGAGGCGCTGACCTCCCCCGGCTGGTGCTCGGTCACGGTGGAGGGCTTTTCTCCGGGTGAGCCGAACGTTATACAGCGGTCGGTAAAGGAATTTTTCGAGGTGAAGGCAAACTACGACGCCTTTACCCCCGCCGAGCCGACCCCCTCGCAGGCGCAGCAGCTCCAGTACCAGATAGACAGCTTTGAAAACCACATGGAGGAATCGGCGCTGAAAAGTGAAGGCGAGCACGGTCTGCGGTTTTATGACAACTGCCTGTGGGTGAAAAAGGACGGGGAGTGGCTGAGCATACTCACCACCGGCGGCGGCGGCACAGTGCCCGGCAACGTGCGGGACATTTCGCTCACCACCGGCGACGGCACGGTGCATATCAAATACGGCGACCCGGACGATTCCAACTGGTTCGGCACGAGGGTGGTAAGAAAGCTGGGCTCCTATCCGGACGGTATCGGCGACGGGGTCGTCGTTATCGACAGCAATTCCCGCGACGCGTACAGGGACCTGCCATTTATCGACAGCGGCGTTGTTCCGGGAACCTCCTACTACTACCACTTCTACACCTATTCGGCCGCGGAGGCGGTAAACGGAAACAACATAAACCGCATGAGCTGCATACCCAGGGAGTACGCGGTCTACGGCGTGAGGATCGACACTGCGAACCCCGACCCGCTGCTGGCGCTCACCTACACCGACGACGCTGTGGGCTTTCTGCCGGGAGGCTCCGAATGGTACCAGCGTCCGATATACAAGGACATAAAGCCCTGCATAGTCAGCGGGGGACAGGTGGAGTGCTATCTGGACCGGAGCAACTTCGCCAAGGATGCGGCCGGCAATACCGTCAGCCTAACGACGACGGGAAAGGACGTCATGGTCGAGTTCCCGAAAATAGGCTACAAAATAACCCGGAACGGCAGCTTCATCGACGTAAAGGTGACAAACCACCCCTCGGCCGCGGAGGATGGCTTCTGCTACTACGCCCACACCCGGTTTACCGAAGGGGACAGGGACAAACTCTACCTCGGGGCGTACCTGGGAAACTATGTTACAAGCGGCGGCTTCGCCGGGCTTCACTCCAACTCCGGCGCCACCGTGTTTTCCTCCGCCAGCATTGCCAACTACCGCCTGTACGCCCAGGCGAACGGCGCGGGCTTCGATATCATGTCCTATTACGCGCATGTGCTTTTGCAGTGCCTGTACATAATAATGAATAAAAGCCTCAGCGCGCAGGCGGCAACCGGCTCGGGACGGACAAACACCACCGCCAAAAACACCACCGGCGCGACAAACGCAAAGGGTATGGATTACGGCGAGTCCGGCGTGACCGCACAGTGCAAGGCGCTGGGGCTTGAGGACCTGTGGGGCAACATGTCGGCCATTCTGGACGGCATGTATGTGGACGGCTCCTACAACCTTTACACGGCGTTCCGCGGCTTCAACAACACCGGCATAGGCTACTACAACCGGGGGAAAATCGCGGACGTCTCCGGCAGCGGCTATATTTCAAAGATGCTGGCGTCCAATGAGCTGGGCTTTGTACCCTGCGAGTTCAACGGCTCGGCCACCACATATTTCAGCGACACCGCCGCCATCGCCCCCGCAAGCCATTTTGTAAGCGGCGGAGCCTACGACAGCGGGACAGGGTCAGGCATGTTCTTCATGGAGAACAAGGCGGAAAGCGCCGTAACAAACCAAGCCGCGCGTTTGATGCTGCTGTAAATAATTGACAGTTGACAATTGACAGTTGACAATTGGGGGGTAACAATGACTACCATAAACAAGGTGCTCAGGCAGGTGAGCGAAACCAAGCCAAACCCATACGACGACAGGCTGCTTTTCTCATGGATAAATGAGCTGGACGGAAGGATAAGCCTTGAGGTGATGAAGCGGGACACCCCCGTCGCCTACGACTTCTCCGGGGACAGGGACGTTCCGCTGCTGGCGGACGGTCCGTACGAAAATATCTATGCGCTGTACCTGTACGCCATGATAGATTTCCTCAGCCGCGAAATAGCGGGCTACAACAACTCCATGTCCTTTTTCAACGAGATGTTCCAGGACTACAAAAAGCAATATATACGCACAAATTTGCCGCCCTCAGCCAAGGGGTTTCGGCTCTGATAATCAATCCTTTCGGATTGATTATCAGAGCAGTTGAGAGTGGACAGTTGACAGTTGACAGTTGGGGACGGGGGATGCGTCAGTTGACAATGGACAGTTGACAGTTGACAATTGGAGACGGAGAACGGGTGGGGAGACGATTGTTTGTAGGGGCGCGCATTGCGCGTCCGCCGTCCCCCAGTGGACAGTGGACAATTGACAGTTGACAATTGAGAGTTGGGGACGAGAAACGCGCCCTGCGGGTTGTTCCCCCAACTCTCAACTGTCCACTCTCAACTCTCAACTGGTTTTACCCCGTTTCCCGCAAATCCAATCAACAATCTTATGAACAGGAGGAGGCAAGCCATGAAACTGCCGCCGCTGAAATATTCCGAGCAGATAACAAAGGGACAGCTTATCGCATTTGGCGGGCTGAACTACTCCGAGGGCGCGAGGGAGGGGGAGCTGAGCGACAGCATCGCGCTTTCGTCAAGGAACTATCCGTCCATATCCCAGCGCAAGGGGCGCAGACGGCTTGAGGGCTACACTTCCCCCACCGCGCTCTTTTCCAAGGGGGCGCTGTGCGTTGTGGACGGGGACGGCTTCCACTACGACGGCGTGAGGGTGGGCAGCGTAGCCGAGGGGGAGAAATATTTCGCCTCCATCGGAAACAAGGTGGTCATCTTTCCGGACAAGCTCTACTACGATATAGAGACCGGGGAGTTCGGCGGGCTTGAGGAGCTGTACATTTCGTCTGTAAACCAAATAACCTTTACATCAAACAGCATTATCACCTCCGGCGCGCCGTTCAGCTTTGCTCCGGGGGACGCGGTGGAGATAACCGGCTGCTCCGCAAACCCTGAAAACAACAAGCTTCCTATCATACGCGAGGCAACGGGGGGAACCCTCACCTTCTACGACAACACCTTTACAGCCGGGGCGGAGCCGGGAAGCATACGCATACACCGTAAAGTTCCCGACCTTGCGTACATATGCGAATCCAACAACCGCATCTGGGGGGTGAGCGGGCAGACCGTCTATGGCTCGGCGCTGGGCGATCCGTTCAACTTCCACAGGTATGACGGACTTTCCACCGACAGCTTCGCGGTGGCGGTGGGCTCGGACGGGGAGTTTACCGGGGTCGTCCCATACGCGTCCCACATCTGCTTTTTCAAGGAGGACGCGCTGCATAAGCTGTACGGCTCAAAGCCGTCAAACTATCAGATAAGCACCTCGCAGGTGCAGGGGATACAGCGGGGCTGCGCAAAGTCGGCAAGGGTGATAAACGAAACCCTGTTTTTCAAGGGCAGGGGCGGCGTTTACGCCTACACCGGCGGCGTTCCGGAGCTGATATCCGTGGCCTTCGGGACAAAGCGCTTCGACGAAGCGGCGGCGGAGGGGGACGGCGAAACGCTGTACGTTTCGATGAAGTCGGAGGGGAAGTGGGGGCTGTACACCTTCGATACGCTCAGGGGCTTCTGGCTCAAGGAGGACGACACCGAGGCTTTGGACTTCACCTTTTTGGACGGCACGGTGTACTTTATAAACGCCAAGGACAACGGTATCTACGCCATAACGGATGAAAAGGAGATGATACCGTGGCTGTGCGAGCTGGCGCCCTTCACCGAAGCCTCGGCGGAGAAGAAGGGCTACTCCCGCCTGAGCGTACAGTTTGAGCTGGAGGACGGGGCATGGCTCGCGGTGGAAGTGAACACCGACGGCTCCGGCTGGAAAACGGTGTACACCACTCACGACGAAAGGGCAAGGGTGTTCTACGTGCCGATATTTCCCGCCAGGTGCGACAGCTTTCAGGTGCGCTTCTCAGGTATCGGCGGCTGCAAGATACGCTCGCTGACGCGATATTTCCACAGGTATCAATCCTGACCAGCGATGGACAATGGACAATGGACAGTTGACAGTTGACAATGGACAGTTGACAGTTGGAGGGCGGGGGGCGTGTCAGTTGAGAGTTGAGAGTTGACAGTTGACAGTTGGGGACGGGTCCTGCGGGGGTAAAACACCCGGCATTGCGATGCCACCCTCTTTACGAAAGAGGGTAGAGACGGTGGACAGTTGACAGTGGACAATGGACAGTTGACAGTTGTGGGACGGGTCCTGCGAGGGTAAAACACCCGGCATTGCGATGCCACCCTCTTTACGAAAGAGGGTAAGGACGAGAGACGCAGAGAGTAACGAACGAGCGCCCCTACCCTCTTTCGCAAAAGAGGGTGCCCCCGCAGGGGCGGGTGTTTGCCCCCGCAGGACCCGTCCTAAACTGTCAACTGTCCATTGTCAACTGTCAACTGTCAAAAGGGGGTAAAATATGCCTATATTTGAGCCAGTCACATGTGACTGCTCACGAAAGTTTGAGGGTAAAATATGCCTATTTTTGAGCAGTCACTTAGAAGCGTTGATTTTTCACAGTCTGAGACCGCGCTTAAGCAGATGTACAACCACATAAGATATCTTCAGGAGCAGCTCGAATACACCCTTACAAGCCTCGATTCCTCCAACATCATCGAAATTTCCACCGACGTCACCGCGATAAAAAGTCAGGACGGCGGAACCGCCATATCCGGCGAGCTCATCGAGCTGAGAGGGAAAAGCGGTGAAAAATTTGTCACAGGCTACGACCAGTCGGCGGGGCGGTTCAGGTTTGAGCTGAACGACAGGGGCGGAGGCGCGGCGATGTACATGACCTCCGACGGCGAGCTTACCATCACAAAGCGGGCGGGGATAAACGTAGACGGCGGAAGCTTTTGACAGTTGAGAGTTGAGAGTTGACAGTTGACAGTTTAGGACGGGGGGCGTGTCAATTGACAGTTGACAGTTGACAGTTGACAATTGGGGACGGAGAACGCGGGTGGGGAGACGATTGCTTGTAGGGGCGCGCATTGCGCGTCCGCCGTCCCCCAGTTGAGAGTTGAGAGTTGACAGTTGAGGACGGGGGGCGTGTCAGTTGAGAGTTGAGAGTGGAGAGTTGACAATTGGGGACGGAGAACGCGGGTGGGGAGACGATTGCTTGTAGGGGCGCGCACCCGCGCGTCCGCCGTCCATCGTCCTGCGCGGGCTGTAATTACACACAAACTATGTCAGGGAGGTAAAACGCTATGAGCACATATACCCCAAAGGGGACAAACACGGACGAGGACATAAAAAACGCAAATATAAACGACTATAACGCCATACAGAGCTACAAAAACGCCTATCAGGAGGCATACGCAAGCTCCACCCGCAGCGACCCATGGAACGACCCCAACGTCACCCAGTGGAATCAAAAGGCAAACGAGATTCGGGAAAAATACAGCTACAGCGGCGGCGCGGACGGTTCGGAATACATCCCCGTTTCCAGCTCCACCCCGACCTACTCGTCGTACTACGACTACAACTACCAGCCGTCCTCCTTTACCTATTCCCCCGCGCCGGACTATCAGAGCCAGTACAAGGCGCAGACCGACGCGCTGCTGAACGAGGTGCTGAATTTTAAGGATTTCAGCTACGACCATGAGGATGACCCGCTCTTTCAGCAGAGAAAGGCGGCATACCTGCGTGAGGGACAGCGCAGCGTAAACAATACGATAGGGGACGTCGCCGCCGCCACAGGCGGAATTGCCAGCTCCTACGCCGCGACGGCGGCGCAGCAGTCCGGCGACTACTTCACCTCCAAAATAGCGGATTCCATACCGGAGCTGTACAGCCTTGCGTATTCGATGTACCTTGACGGGATAGAGAAGAAGGTAAAGGATTTGGGCTTGCTCCAGTCCATGGACGATTCGCAGTATTCACGCTACCGCGACACGATAGGCGACTGGCGGAAGAACCTTGATTTTGCCTACACCGATTACCGCAACAGCATAAGTGACGACCGCTACCGCACCGAGTGGGATTATTCGCTGGGGCGGGACGACCTGGGCGATTCCCGCTACTCCTCCGAAACCTCCTACAATCAAACTCTGAAAAATGCCCAGATACGGGCGGAGTACGGGGATTTCAGCGGGTACAAGGCTCTGGGCTACAGCGACGAGACTATCGCCCAGATGAAGGCGGAGTACGAGAGGAAAAATAGCGTCACCAAATAGAACGCCCGTAAAGCGTACAACCTTCATTGTTAGTTATTAATGGTCTTGCATTTTCCCAGAACATATGTTATTATATAAAAAAGAACATATATTTCTTTCCGGAGGGCATTTTATATATATGAAACCGCTTGCCATATCGGTCACAAAGCTTGTTTCGACAGTGCTGCGCAGCGGCGATATCGACAGCAGGTATTCCGAGCCGGACGCCATGCAGCGGGGCGGCGCGGCGCACAGAAGGCTGCAAAAGGCCGAGGACGGCCGCTACGAGGTCGAGGTGCCGTTAAAGCTCATTACCGAAATCGCGGGTACGCCGGTTCTGCTTCAGGGGCGCTGCGACGGAATCCTGCACGAGGACGGCAAAATAATAATCGACGAAATAAAGTCCACCACCCTGCCGCTCGAGGTGCTCGGCAAGCAGCTTGAGACCCACAGGGGACAGGCCCTCTGCTACGCCTACATGCTGACGCAGACCCGTGAGGACGCGGCGAACGCGGACAAAATCACGGTGCAGGTGACCTATTACCAGCTCGAGACGGAGGAGCTGCGGCGGGAACGCCGGGAGTACACCCGCGATGAGCTGGAGATTTTCTTTGCCGGCCTCATAGCGGGGTACGGCGAGTGGATGCGCTACGAGCGGGACTGGAGGGAGCTGCGCGATACCTCTGTCAAGGGCTGTGATTTCCCCTTCGAACGGTACAGGGCGGGGCAGCGGGAGCTTGCCGTCGCGGCGTATAAGACGGTCGCCGCCGGCACACGGCTGTACGCCGGAGCGCCCACCGGCATCGGAAAGACGATTTCCACCCTGTTCCCGTCGATAAAAGCCATCGGCGAGGGCAAGGCGGAAAAGATATTTTATTTAACGGCAAAGACGGTAACCCGGGCTGTGGCGGAGGATTCCCTGCGGCTGCTGCTGGATAGGGGGCTTCGCTTCAAATCCGTGACCCTCCGGGCAAAGGACAAAATATGCTTCTGCCCGGAGCCGGTGTGCAATCCGGAAAGCTGCGCCTGCGCCCGCGGTCACTACGACCGGGCAAACGCCGCGCTGCTGGACATACTGGACAACAACGACCTCATCACCCCCGACATAATCGAGCGGTATTCGAGGAAGCACAGCGTCTGCCCGCACGAGACCTCCCTTGACATAGCCCTGTGGTCCGACCTCGTAATCGGCGACTACAACCACGTGTTTGACCCGCGGGCGTATCTGCGCCGCTTCTTCGCGGGGGGCGGCGGCGAGTACGTGTTCCTCATCGACGAGGCGCACAACCTTGCCGACAGGGTGCGGGACATGCACACCTGCGAGCTAAACAAGCGGTCGTTTTACGCGATAAAAAGGGATTTGCGCGGCAAGAGCCCGGAGGCAAGGCAGCTGAGGAAGGCGGCGGCGGAGGTGAGCAACTTCTTTATTAACCTCAGACGCTCCCTTGAGGAGGAGGCGGCGGGTTCTTCCTCCGGTTCGCTGAACGGCGAGGGCTGGGAGGAGCCGGACATTGCGGACGCCGCCGATATTCCGCCCTGGGGAGACGTCCCTGTCCGGAGCGATATGCCCGACAGCCTGATCACCGAGAAATGCGTCCTTTCCGGGCGTGAGGCGCTTAAAATAACCAAGGTGAGCGGCAGGAGAAGCGGGGAGCTTGAGAACCTGCTCACAGGCTTTGTGACCGCCGCCGGAGGGTGGCTGAGTAAGGAGCGATTCACCGCAAACCCGCAGAATGAGGCTGTGCTGAGCCTATTCTTTGAGGTGAACGCCTATCTGGGGATCGCGGAGCTGTTTGACGAGCGCTTCGCCGCGATAACCGAGACGCTGGGCGGGGAGGTGACCTCCACCCTCTTCTGTCTCGACCCGTCCCACATCATAGACTGCTCGCTTGGACGCGCGAGGTCGTCGATACTCTTCTCCGCCACCCTCACCCCGCTTTCCTACTACAAGGAGCTTTTGGGCGGCAGGGAGGAGGACAGGGCGGTGGCGTTCCCGTCCCCCTTCGACAGGGAAAATTTCCTGCTCGCGGCGCACTTCGGCATTTCGACGCGGTACGCCGACCGGGAGCGGAGCCTCCAGGCTGTGTCCGACGCGATCTACAGTGTGGTTTCGGCGAAAAAGGGGAATTACATGGTGTTTTTCCCGTCCTATGAGTACATGCGCAAGACCTACGTCGATTTCGTCACGGCGCACCCCGACTTTGACACCCTGCTCCAAAACAGCATCATGGACGAGGAGGAGCGGGCGGAGTTTCTGCGGCGGTTTGACGGGCGGAACAGCGAGACGCTTGTCGGCTTCTGCATACTCGGCGGGATATTTTCCGAGGGTATCGACCTCAAGGGGGACAGGCTGAGCGGCGCGGTCATCGTCGGGGTGGGGCTGCCGAAAATCAACCTCAGAAGCGATTTGATACGCAGCTATTTCAACCGGAGGAACGGCAAGGGCTACGACTACGCCTACGTGTTCCCCGGGATGAACAAGGTTTTGCAGGCGGCGGGCAGGGTGATACGCTCCGAATCCGACAAGGGTGTGGCGATGCTCATAGACAGCCGCTTTGCCACGGAAAAATACCGCTCCCTCTATCCCGGACACTGGAGCGGCATAAAATACGTGCAAAGCACAGGCGAATTTTCGAAACTGATAGGCAATTGACAGTTGACAGTTGAGAGTGGACAGTTGACAGTGGACAGTGGACAGTTGGGGGAACGACCCGCTTCGCGGGTGTTTCCCCCCGCAGGGCACGTCCCCAACTGTCCACTCTCAACTCTCAACTGACGCGTCCCCCAATTGTCCATTGTCAATTGTCAACTGTCAATTGTGTAGATCCTCTGATTATGATTTCGTGCTTTAGGAAAACCCGGCGGTTCACATCCGGGTCCTTGTTCATTATCGCGATGAGCATCCTTGCCGATTCCGCGCCCATTTCGAAAAACGGCTGTGACACGGTTGTGAGCATAGGGGTGGACTGGCGGGAAAGCCCGCGGTTGTCAAAGCCTGTCACCGCGATTTCGCCGGGTACCGGGATACCCATGTTCCTAAAGGTGTTGACGCACGCTATGCCGAAAATATCCTGCGCGCACACCACCGCGTCGGGACGCTTGTCCGGGGGCAGCTGCGCCAAAAGCATGGCCTGCTCCTTCGCCTCGTCGTAGAGGCTGACGCTTATATATCTCGTCAGCTCTGGGTCGTAGGGTATGCCGTAATCGCTGAGCGCCTGCAAAAATCCGGCTTTGCGCTCCTCCGCGAAATGCAGCTCCCTATACTTACTCTTGTACGGGGCGAAGAAGGAAAACCGCCTGCGCCCCTGCTTGATGAGCATCTCGGTTATTTCATACGAAGCCTCCCGGTCGTGTATCGACACGAAGCACGCCTCCGGGATATCGACGTATTCGGCGCACTGAACCACCGGATATTTCCGGCACAGGCCGGTTACCGCTTCGTCCGGCTCAAAAAAGTTGATAAACAGCAGCCCGCCCGCAAGCCCGTTTTCAAAGTATTTCAAGGCGTCCCCCCGGTCGCCGATTTCCGAATAGGAGAGTATGACGTCATAGCCCAGCTCCTTCGCGGCGGAATGCGCCCCGCGGAGCATGGCGCCATCAATTGCGCCGGACACGACAAGGATGGTCCTGTTTTCGTTGCGGCTCAGATTCCGCCCGATAATATTCGGGCGGTAATCCAAAGCCCTCACCGCGTCCAGGACCTGCTTTTTTCGTTTTTCACTTACCGTGTAGCTGTCGTTTAAAACGCGGGAAACCGTTGCGGTGGAAACCCCCGCCAGCCGCGCGACCTCTTGGATAGTAGCCATGGTTTTCTCCAAAAATTTTATTTCTCGAACTCGATCACCGAATGTGTTTCGGCGGAGAGGAACGCCGCTTCCATTAGCCTCAGCACCCGGAGCGCCTGCTCGGGGGTGACTATCTGCGCGGCCTTGCCCTCGGTCACATCGACAAAGTTCCTGTACAGCTCAAGCTTGTCGTACTCGACGTCAGGCAGCGGGACCTCCTCCACCGAGTTTTCAAACCGGGGGGCCATGGTCTTTGTCAAGCCCTCGCCCGCGTCTATGGGCAGCGCGTCCCTGTCCTCCCAGCTCACCAGGCGGAAGATGCTGCCCTCGTTGGACCAGTCCTTTATGCTGGCGGTGCCCTGTTCCCCCGCAATGAGCCAGAGCGGGAGCTTTATAAAGTGGCAGGTGCCGACCTCGACTACGGCGGTAAGCCCGCTTTCGTAGGTCATGTGCAGCTTAAAGCCGTCGTCTACCTCCTTGTTTGTGACGTTGGTCAGCGCGCAGAATACCCGCGTCACCTTTTCCGGCACCATTATCAGCAGTCTGTCCAGCAGGTGGACGCCCCAGTCCAGCATCATCCCGCCGCCGAATTCCTTCCTCCCGCGCCAGTCGCCGGGTATGCCGCGCGAGCCCAGCACCCGGCTTTCGATGTTGAAGACCTTGCCCACAAGCCCCTGGTCATATATCCTTTTGATAATGAGGTAATCCTTGTCCCAGCGGCGGTTTTGCCGCGGGTAAAAGACCTTGCCCGTTTCCTTTGACACGGCGATGATTTTTTCAAGCTCGGCGCTCGTCGGGGTGACCGGCTTTTCGCATATTACATGCTTGCCCGCCCGCATCGCGGCAATTGCAAGCTCCATGTGTATGTGGTTCGGAGTGGCGATAAGCACGCTGTCCACATCCCTGTCGGCAAATATATCCCCGGCGCTTTCGTAGAACTTAAAGCCGCGCTCCCCCGCGAATTTCCGCCGCGCGGGATCCGGGTCGGCGATACCCGCCAGCGTCACCCGGTCAAATTCGTCCAGCGCCTCCGCGTGCCTGCCGCCCATTCCTCCGCAGCCGATGACCGCTATCGCGTGTTTGTTGTCTATCATTTGTCACACCCCTCGTATAATTATTGATTGTTGATAGTTAATTGTAAAAAGTAATCGTTTGCATTGTGTCAATTATCCCACGCTCGGGGGTATATGTCAAGCCGCGCCGCATTATTTTGCAAAAAGGGTTTTCATTTGCCCCGGCTTTTGTTAAAATACAGATAACAAAATCGGATAAAGAGGGAAGCAATGTCGGTTATATCGGTCTCCGACGCGGGCAAGGACTTCGGGGACGTCACAATACTTGAACACATCACCTTTGAGGTGCAGAAGGGGCAGCGCGTCGGACTTGTCGGCTCGAACGGAGCGGGGAAGACGACGCTGCTAAAGCTGCTCTCCGGCGTGTATGAGTCCGACAGCGGCAGCGTTTACATCCCGCCCTCGGTGAAGGTCGGGGTGCTGGATCAGCTGCCCAGCTTTTCCGGCGGCTCCACAGTCGAGCAGGTGCTCCGCACGGCGTTTGCCGAGCTTGAGGGTATGAAAAGGCGGATGGACGCGCTGGAGCGGAGGCTGGCGGAGGGCGGCGGCGCGGAAGCTTCCGCCGAACAGAAGGCGCTTCTGCGCGAGTACGGGGAAATTTCCTCCGCGTACGAGACCCTGGGCGGGTATCAGACCGACGCGCAGCTTCGCCGTGTGGCAAACGGGCTGGGTATTCCGGGGGAAATGCTGGGCAGCCTGTTTACAAGCCTGAGCGGGGGGGAGCAGACCCGGATAAACCTGGGACGGCTGATACTTATGAATGTGGACCTGCTGCTGCTGGACGAGCCGACCAACCATCTCGACATGCGGTCGGTGGAGTGGCTTGAGCAGTTTCTTGAGAGCTACAAGGGGACGGCGGTGATTATATCCCACGACCGCTACTTCCTCGACCGGGTGGTGGACAGAATAATCGAGATAGAAAACCTCACCGCCGCCGTCTACGAGGGCAACTACTCCAAGTACGTATACCTCAAGGAGGAGTGGCTGAAGGCGGCGGAGGCGAAGATAAACCAGGCTGAAAAGAAGATAAGCCAGCTCGAGTTCACCATCATGCGTATGCACGGCAACAACACCGAAAAGCAGCACAAGCGCGCCTTCGCCATGGAGAAGCGGGTGGAGCGTATGCGCAAGGAGCTGCCCAAAATCATAAAGCAGGGGAGGAATATCAAGGCCTCCTTCGGCGGCGCGCGCCGTCCGGGCAACGACATATTGCAGGTCTCCGGACTGAGCAAGAGCTACGGCGGGCGCACCCTGTTCTCCGACGCGGAGCTTGAGCTTAAAATGAACGACCGGGTCGCGATCATCGGCTCCAACGGCTCGGGCAAGACCACCCTGCTGAAAATTTTGACAGGCGAGGAGCCTCCCGACGCGGGGCGGATAAAGTGGGGAGTGGGGATAAAGCGCGCCTATCTCGAGCAGAAGGTCAGCTTCTTAAACGAACGAACCACCGTCCTCGACTGCCTGTGTACCGAGCTGAAAATCGCGCCCTCCACCGCGAGAAACCTGCTGGGGCGGTACAACTTCTCCGGAAAGGACGTGTTCAAGCTCGTGATGGAGCTGAGCGGCGGGGAGAAGAGCAGGTTAAAGCTCTGCATATTAATGTATGAGGGAGTGAACATGCTTATTCTCGACGAGCCGACAAACCATCTGGATATCCGCTCGCGGGAGTGGATAGAGCAGGCGATAGAGGAGTTTGAAGGCACGCTGCTGCTGGTTTCGCATGACAGGTACTTTGTGGGCAAATTCGCACAGCGGATATGGTCGGTGGAGGACGGCGGAATCACCGAGTTTGACGGCAGCTACGCCGAATACCGGGAGTACGCCGAGCGGGTGAGCGCGGCGGAGGCGGCTTCCGCCGCTACAGCCTTGCCGGAGACAGGCCATGCGGCAAAGCCGGAGGACAGCCCCGCTGCGGAGCGGCGGAGCGGGGGCGCGCCGAAGAAACGCTCCCGCGAGCACGACGCGATGAGAAAGCGGCTGACCAACCTGGAGCGGGACATCGAGCGTCAGGAGCTGGTGGTGAGCTCCTTTTCAACTGAAATCGACGCCGCGTCGTCCGACCACATCCGTCTGACCGAGCTGCTTGAGGAGAAGGAGACCGAGGTGGCGCGGCTGGACGAAATGCTGGCAGAGTGGGATGAGCTGGTGGAAATTTTGCAAGACGTGTAGCTTGCGGCTTGCAAAATTTAATCGGTGGAGCGATAAAATAAGTGTTGCATAATTTTTGTTTTCAGCATATAATATATAACAATGTACAGCGGTGGGTTCTTCATTATGAAATAACCCTCACGAAAAACTTGCATATTTTGCGAAGGAGACATTTAAGTATGCCTAAACAGCTTTCATCACTCGCCTCTGCGGTCAGAGCCTCCACAACCCTTGCCATCGACAGCCAGTACAAGAAAATGCTGGCCGACGGTATCGACGTTATCGGCTTCGGGGCGGGGGAGCCTGACTTCGACACGCCGGATAACATAAAGGACGCGGCCATAGACGCAATACATAAAAATTTCACCCGCTACACCCCCTCCAGCGGCATAGAGGAGCTTCGCCGCGCGGTCTGCGGCCGCATTGCCGCCGACTGCGGCGTCACCTACACCCCGGCGCAGGTGGTGGTGTCCAACGGCGCGAAGCAATGCCTCTACCTGGCGCTGGCGGCGCTGTGCGACCCGGGCGACGAGGTGATACTGCAAGCGCCGTACTGGGTCAGCTACTATGAGCTTATCAAGATGGTGGGCGCGGTTCCGGTCGTCGTTGACACCGGCGAGGCCACCGGCTGGAAGCTGACGGCGGATATGCTGAGAGGCGCCGTGACCGATAGGACAAAGGCGTTTATACTCAACTCGCCCTCCAACCCCTCCGGCGTAGTGTACACCGCGGAGGAGCTTCGGGCGATAGGGGAGGTCTGCGTCGAAAAGGACGTCTACGTCATAGCCGACGAGATATATTACAAGCTGGTGTACGACGGGCTGAGGTTCCAGAGCTTTCCCGCCCTCAGCGAGGAGATAAAGCGGATAACGGTACTCATAAACGGCGTGTCCAAATCCTACGCCATGACCGGCTGGCGTATCGGCTACCTGCTTGCCGAGCCGGAGGTCGCGAGGGTGGCGGGGAACTTCCAGAGCCACGCCTCCTCAAACCCCAACTCCATCGCGCAGAAGGCCGCGCTCGCGGGGCTTTCCGGGGAGCAGGGCGGCATTGAGGATATGAGACGGGCGTTTGAGCAGCGGCGCGACTACTTCCTCAGCCGCGCCGAAAGGATACCGGGGGTCAAATGCATACGTCCCGAGGGCGCGTTCTATGTAATGATGGATGTGAGCGAATACTTCGGACGCACCCTGCACGGCATAAAGATAAACAACGCGGACGACTTCGGGACCGCTTTTCTGGAAAAGGGGCTGGTGGCGGTCGTGCCCTGCACGGGCTTCGGCGCGCCGAACCACATCCGCTGGTCCTACGCCACCTCAATGCAGAACATAAAGGAAGGGCTGGATCGCCTGGAGGCGTTCCTAACGAAATAATAATGGACTTGCATGACAGATACGAAAGCCCGCTCAGCTCGCGTTACGCGGGCGACGAAATGAGCTACCTGTTTTCCCCGAATATGAAATTCCGCACCTGGCGCAAGCTATGGACGGCGCTTGCCGGAGCTGAAATGAAGCTCGGCTTGCCCGTCACCCCGGCGCAGGTCGCCGAGCTGGAGGGGATGACAGGCGACATAAATTACGACCGCGCCGCCGAATGGGAGAAGAAGCTCCGCCACGACGTTATGGCGCATATCCACGCCTACGGGGAGCAGTGCCCGGCGGCAATGCCGATCATCCATCTGGGCGCGACCAGCTGCTATGTGACCGACAACACCGATATCATCATAATGAAAAAAGCGCTTGAGGTGATAAAGGGCAAGCTCCTGCTCGTCCTTGAAAAGCTCTGCGCCTTCGCGTCGGAATACAAAAGCCTGCCCACCCTCGGGTTTACCCACTTCCAGCCCGCCCAGCTCACCACGGTGGGCAAGCGCGCGACCCTGTGGGCAAACGAGTTCCTTATGGATTTGGAGGAGGTCGTCCACCGGATATCCACCCTCAAGCTTTTAGGCTCGAAGGGGACGACCGGCACACAGGCGAGCTTCCTTGAGCTTTTCGACGGGGATCACGGCAAGGTCGCCGAGCTGGAGCGGCTGATAGCCGAAGAAATGGGCTTTGACGCCGTCGTGCCTGTGTCGGGGCAGACCTATTCACGCAAGTACGACGCGTTCGTGCTGTCCACCCTGTCCGCAGTAGCGCAGTCAGCCTCAAAATTCGCGACCGACATGCGGCTTTTGTCGCATTTGAAGGAGATAGAGGAGCCGTTCGAGGCAAACCAGGTCGGCTCGTCCGCCATGCCGTACAAGCGCAATCCCATGCGCTGCGAGCGGGTCTGCGCGCTGTCCCGGTACATCATCGCCGACGCCGCGAACCCGGCGATGACCTCCGCCACCCAGTGGTTTGAGCGTACGCTGGACGATTCCGCGAACAAGCGCATAAGCGTGCCGGAGGCTTTCCTTGCCGCCGACGCCGTGCTGAACATAGTAATAAACATCGCGTCCGGCTTCACCGTGCATGAGAAGGTCATAGCAAAGCACATACAGGAGGAGCTGCCCTTCATGGCGACGGAAAATATACTCATGGACGCGGTAAAAGCGGGAGGGGACAGGCAGCGGCTTCACGAAAAGATACGCGAATATTCCCTCATGGCGGGCAGCAGGGTAAAGGACGAAGGGCTTTCCAACAACCTGGCAGAGCTGCTTGCCGACGACCCGGAATTTCCCCTTGGCAGAAGCGATATTTCCTCAAAGCTGGACGCTTCGCTCTATATCGGGCGCTCACCCGAGCAGGTGGAGGAATTTGTCGGGCTGGTAAACGCGGTGTTGCAGGAAAACCGCGGCGGCATAGCGTCCGGCGGGGATGAGATAAAGATATAGACCGGCGGAAGCCGGTCTATATCTTTAATATTTAATAAGAGTTTATATAAACCCCCGGTTTTTCAGCTTATCTTGCTGCCCGCGGGAACCGAGCTGTCCATAAACACGACCTTCACAGCTCCGTCGGGGCAGGTCGCCGCGAGTATCATGCCCCTGCTCTCAACACCGCAAAGGGTTGCGGGCTGTAGGTTTGCCACCAGGATGATTTTCCTGCCCGTGAGCTCCTCCGGGGTGTAGTGCTGCGCTATACCTGAGACGACTGTCCGCCCGCCCTCGCCGTCGTTGAGCGTGAGCTTTAAAAGCTTCTTCGCGCGTTTGACAGGCTCACAGGCGGTGACTTCGGCGACACGCAGCTCGACCTTGCAGAAGTCGTCGATGCCGATTTGGGCAACGCCCTCAATTTTCACCTCGGGCTCCTGCGAAGCCTCATTCCCTTTGACCAGCCCGCTTAAAAACTTTTCCTGGTCGATGCGGTTGAAAAGGGGAGTGGCTGTCCCGACCCGTCCTCCGGGTTTTAGTCCCCCGAAGGCGGCAAGGCTGTCAAAATCCGCGCTGCCCGCGCCGATTTGCCTGAGTATTTCCGCGCCGGTATCGGGAAGGAACGGCGTGAGCATCGTACCCAGGAAACGGATGCTTTCAAGCAGGTTATACAGCACCGTACCCAGCCGCGCCTTTTTTGCCTCGTCCCGCGCAAGTATCCACGGGGTGGTTTCGTCGATGTATTTGTTGCTTCTGCGCGCAAGGGTGAAAATCGAGTTCATAAGGTCGCTTATACGAAACTCCTCCATGTATTTGTCAAGGGACCTTGCGGTGTCAAGCGCCAGGGCCGACAGCTCGCCATCGGCGGGCTCCGCTTCGGAGGGGGCGGGTATCTCCCCGTCGAAATACCTGTTCGACATTGCCACAGTGCGGTTGACAAGGTTGCCCAGCACGTTGGCGAGGTCTGAGTTAAAGCGCTCCACCACCGTTTCGTAGGTTATTGAGCCGTCCGCCACATACGGCATCTCGGAGAGGAGATAGTATCGCACTGCGTCCACCCCGATGAGCCCTACAAGGTCGTCGGCGTATATGACGTTTCCGCGGGATTTGCTCATTTTGTCCTCGCCGAAGAGCATCCACGGATGACCGAACACCTGCTTTGGCAGAGGCTCGCCCAACGCCATAAGTATTATCGGCCAGTAGATGGTGTGAAAACGCAGGATATCCTTGCCTATGATGTGGACGTCGGCGGGCCAGTACTTCTTATATTGCCCGGAGGACCCGTCGGGGTCGTATCCGAGGGCCGTGATATAGTTTGAAAGGGCGTCGATCCAGACGTAGACGATGTGCCCCGGGTCGAAGTCCACAGGTATGCCCCAGGTAAAGGAGGTTCTGGATACGCACAAATCCTGCAAGCCCGGCTTGATAAAGTTGTTGACCATTTCCTTTTTCCGCGCCTCGGGGTAAATGAAGTCCGGGTTTTGCTCAAGGAAGTCCTCGAGCCGCTTTTGATATGCCGACAGCCGGAGAAAATACGCTTCCTCCTCCGCTCTCTCCACCTTCCGCCCGCAGTCGGGACACTTGCCGTCGGCAAGCTGCGATTCGGTCCAGAAGCTTTCGCACGGGGTGCAGTACATGCCGGAATAGGAGCTTTTGTAGATATCCCCCTGGTCGTAGAGCTTTTTAAATATTTTCTGAACCGCTTTCTCGTGATAACCGTCTGTGGTACGTATGAAGCCGTCGTAGCTTATATTTAAAAGCTTTGCTATGCCGATGATCTCCCCGGCTATTTTATCGACATACTCCTTCGGGGATATATTTTCTTCCTTTGCAATGTCCTCAATCTTCTGTCCGTGCTCGTCCGTGCCTGTGAGGAAGAAAACGTCATAGCCCTGCATTCGCCTGTACCTCGCTATGGCGTCGGTAAGCACCATCTCGTAGCTGTTGCCGATGTGAGGCTTGCGGGATGTGTAGGCAATGGCTGTTGTGATATAATACGGTCCTTTTTTACTCATTTTCTTTCCTCCAAACCTTCGCGGCGGTAAATATAGCGGCGGTAAATATATAGCTATTTTACCAGCTTTTATCAAAAATACAAGCGTGATACGAAGAAAAACAGGAGAAAAGTTTTGGGGTTATGGGTTTAAACTACTCTTTTTCCCCGGGGTCGGCAAGCGCGTAGGTAAACTCGACGGTGCACGCCACCTTGTCCCCAACCTTTGCAACCCCTTGACCCACTCCCACAGCGCCCCTCTTCCTTGTGAGGGTGGCTTCCAGGCTGAGCACGTCCCCCGGCGTGACCTGATAGCGGAAGCGGGCGTTTTTTATGCTGCCGAAAAGTACAAGCTTGCCCTTGTTTTCCGGCTCGGAGAGGATGGCGATAGCCCCCGTCTGCGCAAGCGCTTCGATTATGAGGACGCCGGGCATGACGCTCATACCGGGAAAATGCCCCAAAAAGTGCATCTCATTCGCGGACACGCATTTTATCCCCTTCGCCCAGCTTCCGGGTTCAAAATCCGTTATCCTGTCCACAAGCAGAAAGGGATATCTGTGGGGAAGTATTTCCCGTATCCGGTCGTTTGTAAGCTCCATATTAAAACGCTCCTTTCAATTGCCGCACTGTGTCAGCAGCCCGCCGTATCAGCCGTCGTAGCGCGAGATGATGATGGAGGCGTTGTGGCCTCCAAAGCCCAGTGAATTTGACATGGCGTGCTTGACGGGTGCGCTCCGCCCGACGTTCGGGACAATGTCGAGGTCGCAGTCCGGGTCGGGCTTCTCGTAGTTAATGGTGGCGGGAATAAAGCCGTCCTTCACGGCGTACGCGCAGATAATAGCCTCTATCGCGCCTGCCGCGCCCAGAAGATGCCCGGTCATTGACTTGGTCGAGCTTATGGGTATGCCGTAGGCTTTGTCCCCAAAGACCTTCTTCACAGCCAGGGTTTCACCCTTGTCGTTGAGCGGGGTGGAGGTGCCGTGGGCGTTTATATAGCCGATATCCTCCGACCGAAGCCCCGCGTCCTCCACCGCCAGCCGCATTGCGTCCGCCCCGCCCTGACCCGTCGGGTCGGGCGCGGTTATGTGGTATGCGTCGCACGTAGCCGCGTAGCCGGTCACCTCCGCGTAGATTTTCGCGCCCCGCTTCCTCGCGTGCTCCAGCTCCTCAAGCATAAGTATCCCCGCGCCTTCGCCCATCACAAAGCCGTCCCGGTCCAGGTCGAAGGGAATGGACGCGCGGTTCGGGTCGCCGCTTTCGCTGAGCGCCTTCATGGAGGTGAAGCCGCCGATGGCAAGGGGGGTGATGCATCCCTCCGCCCCGCCGCAGAGGACCGCGTCGAGATATCCGTGGCGTATCATCCTCATCGCGTCGCCTATCGCGTTCACACCGCCCGCGCAGGCGGTGACCACAGCCTCGCTGTGACCCCTAAAGCCGGAGCTTATCGAGATTCTTCCGGCCGCCATATTTGAAATGGACATAGGTATAAAGTAGGGGGAAACCCGGTCGAAGCCCTTTTCGGTTCCGCGCATCTGCTCGCGTTCGATTGTGCCGAGCCCGCCGATTCCGGACGCGACAATCACGCCGCACCTGCCGGGATCGGCGTTTTCGCCCGTTATGCCGCTGTCCCTCAGCGCTTCGTCCGCCGCGATGACCGCGTGCATGGTGAACCTGTCCATCTTGCGCACCTCGCCCGCGGGCAGGTAGTCGCTGCCGTCGACCTTCACCTCGGCGGCAAGCTTTGCTTTGTGGTTTGAGGTATCGAACAGGGTTATAGGCGCGATTCCGCACCTGCCTTGCCTTATGGAAGCCCAGAAGGTATCCTTGTCATTTCCCAGCGGGGTCAGGGCGCCCATCCCTGTAATAACTACGCGTCTGTTCAAAATCATAATCTCCTTTATGTCCTTCGAGGAAGAGCTGAGCATGGAGCAATATTATCCGGAACCGGAATCACATCGCCATGCCGCCGTCCACACATATGACCTGACCGGTGATATAGGCGGCTCTGTCCGAGGCGAGAAAACAGCAGAGCTCCGCCACATCCTCCGCGCTCCCGAACCGGGAGAGGGGGATGCTCCCAAGCATTGCGGCTTTGACCTCCTCGGGGAGAACCTCTGTCATTTCGGTTTCGATAAACCCGGGGGCTATGGCGTTTACCGTGACGCCGCGCTTCGCGACCTCCTTCGCCACAGACTTCGTAAGCCCGATAAGCCCCGCCTTGCTCGCGGAATAGTTTGCCTGTCCGATATTTCCGCTGATGCCGACGACGCTTGTTATATTGATTATCCTGCCGCCGCGCCGCTTCGCCATGGACCTGTAGCAATGCTTTATGCAGTTGAACGCGCCCTTGAGGTTGACGTCCATAACCTTGTCAAAATCCTCCCCGGTCATCCTTATGATGAGGTTGTCCCGCGTGATTCCGGCGTTATTTATGAGTATGTCGGGGGAACCGAAGCTCTCCTCGCAGACCTTAAAGATTTTAGCGCAGTCCTCAAAGTCGGCGACGTCCGCCTTGCACAGGACGGCCACCCCGCCGGCCTCCTCACACAGCTCCTTCGTCATCCCCGCCGCCCGGTCGTTGCCGACGTAGTTGATCACCACATTCGCGCCGTTTTTGGCGAGCTTTACGCATATCGCCCGGCCTATTCCTCTTCCGGCGCCTGTGCAAACCGCCGTTTTCCCTGATAAACTCATTTTTTTACGCCGTCCTTTCAGGCTTGGTTTTCTTTTAATTTTATTGCGGTGTTTAGGGTGTGTTCGATAATTGTTAACATGCCCAAATGACGGGTCTTTTTCCGCCATTCCGCGTTAAATTTTCTTACCAATAATCAATATTGCTTGCAAAAATTTGCCTTGAATGACGAAA
>JAISEG010000007.1 GCA_031264245.1 Oscillospiraceae bacterium | reverse complement strand
TTTGAATTAAACGAAAATATAGCCATTGATAAATATGTAATAATGCCAAACCATATACACATGATTGTGCGAATTGAGAGCAGCGAGCGATTGGACAATGGCGGGCGATTGGACAATGGAGGGCGAACAGAGTTCGCCCCTACAATATCATCAATAATCAGATTTTATAAATCACGTGTAACAAAACAACTTGGATATTCGATATGGCATCGCTCATACCACGACCACATTATCCGAAACGAAGAAGAATACAGGCGCATATGGCAGTATATCGACGAAAACCCGGCGAGATGGGAAGAAGACCGTTATTTTATCAAGTGAAAAATTATATCCCTATCAACAATCATATTATATAGATTAAATAAATATCAGGCGGAAATTATATATGGGAAAAACAGTTAAAATGATAAGCGCCGACGGCAAAATCACCGCAAGCGCCATAGACAGCGCCGACATAGTCAGCCGCGCCGCGGAGATACATTCCACCTCGCCTACCGCGTCAGCCGCGCTGGGACGGGTTCTGAGCGTCGCGTCCATAATGGGCTCGGGGCTGAAGGCCAGCGGCGGTTCGGTCACACTGCAATTCAAGGGAGGCGGACCGGGCGGGACAATTGTGGCTGTTTCGGACAGCGGCGGAAATGTGCGGGGCTACGCCCAAAACCCTCAGCTTGACTGCGGGCGCAGACCGGACGGCAAGCTGGACGTCGGGGGATATGTGGGAGCGGAGGGCTCGCTCACGGTGATAAAGGATCTGAATATGCGGGAGCCGTATATCGGGACTGTTTCACTGCTGGGCGGCGAAATCGCGGAGGACATAGCGGCTTACTACGCGGAGAGCGAACAGATACCCACCGCCTGCGCCGCGGGCGTTTTGGTTTCCGGCGCGGGCGAGATACTGCACGCCGGAGCGTACCTTGTGCAGCTGATGCCCGGAGCTGACGACTCCGACGCGGAGAGGCTGGAAAGGTCGGTCATAAAAGCGGGAGCGATAACCGAGCTGCTCCGGGGCGGGCTTGCGCCGCGCGAAATACTGGAAAGGGTGCTTTCCGGCTTTGAAACGCGCGTGCTTGACGAGGGGGAGGCGGAATACAGGTGCTATTGCAGCGCGGCGCGTGTGGAGGCGGCTATAATCAGCGCGGGCAGGGCTGAAATCGACGCGATGATACGGGAGCAGCAGGGCGCCGAGGTGACCTGCCAATTCTGCGACAGAGTGTACAGGTTTTCGGAGGAGGAGCTTGTAAGGCTTCTTGAGGAGACGGTATAAAATATAGAATATGGGGAAGTAAGGATGATTCGTAAACGGACGGGGAAGCTCCGCCGGTGGCTTGCGGACACGGAGAAAAAGCTGCTGTCCACCCGGAGGCTCAGCATCTTTTACAGGTTCATACGCGGGATATTTGAAAGCAGGATGATAGGTGTCGCCGCGCAGACCGCGTTTTTTTTGCTGCTTTCGCTGTTTCCGATGATTTTGGCTCTGGTCTCGGCGCTGAGCCGCCTTGAATTTACGATTGACCGGGAGATGCTTGAATTTTTAATGCCGGCGTCCGTCTATACGCTGGTCGAAGTTGTTATCGAAGGGGCGGCGGCTCCGGCCAAGCTGACGATAGCGTCCATAATTTTGTCCCTTTGGTCAGCGTCCGCCGGTATATGGGCGCTGATGCGGGGGATAAGCATACTTCACAGCGGCGGCGCGCCAAACATCATAAGGGGCAGGCTGACGGCGGCGGTGATGATGGTCGGGTTTATTGTGGCCATCGCGGTGAGCATATCCGTATGGGTCTTTGGCAAGCCGCTTATCATACTCGCGGCGAGCTGGCTCGGGATAGGGGAAAAGATTGTCGCGCTGGCGGGAAACCTCGTGACCTACGTGTGGATTTTCGGCTTTATACTGGCGCTCTACGCCTTCACCCCGGGAGTCAAGATACGGATGAGAAACAAGCTTATCTGCGCGGCGTTTTCAACCCTGAGCTGGGCGCTCATCTCCTTGATGTTTGAGAGGTATATGGACATCTTCGGAGGATATTCGGTGCTGTACGGAGGTGTGGGGACCGTGCTGGGGCTTGCGATGTGGCTGCTGGTCATATGTACGGCGATTCTGATGGGCGCGTATTTGAACGCGCTGCTTGTCGAATTGGAGAGTGTGCGGGCAGATAAAGCCGCTGAAAGTCCGAAATAATGAAGGAACGGTCACAGCCATGAAGAAGCTTCCGCGCGGCGCTGACAGCCGTATTGACAGGGTTATTGAGGGGTACTCCGACATGGTGTACCGTCTCGCCTTTGCCAGAACCCGGAAAAGGAGGGACGCGGACCGCATATACCAGGAGGTATTTTTACGGTATATGGAGGAACGCCCCGGCTTCGCGGACAGCGGGCGGGAAAGGGAATGGTTTCTGCGGGCGGCGGCAAGCTGTTCGGGCGATCCGCCTAAACCGGGAAAGAGGCAGGCAGCCGGAGCGGCGGGGGAGGGACGGTCCGCCGTGACCGGAGGCGGCTTTGACGAAGGTCTCGCGTTCGGCGCGGCGCTGGACAGCCTGCCGGACAGCTGCCGGACGGCGCTGCACCTGTACTGCTATGAGGGGCTTTCAACCGCCGAAATAAGCAATATTCTGGAGGAAAGCGAATCGGAGGTGCGGATGAAGCTCGCGCGGGCAAGGCGAAGGCTTGCGGGACGCCTGAGAGGGGGTGGGCTTGATAGATAAAAACCTGTACAAAAGACAGCTCGGCGGCATAGCGCCGGAGGAAGCGCTGGTTTTGGACACTAAGCGGAAAATGTCGGAGATATGCCGGCCGCCGGGCAGAGCCGGAATAATAGTCCTGCTCGCCCTGCTCGCCGGATGTCTTGTGCTGACCCTTGCGGCAGGCGCCCTGCTGCCCGGCCGGACGGCAGGCTCAGACGGGGATGCAATGCTTTCGGGAGAGGAACCGGAAAAGGCCGCGTCGGCGGAAGCCGGGGACGCGGACGGCTTCGCGCCCGTTTTCGCCAGTGTGACCGCTTCGCAGGTCCCCGGAGGCCTGCTTTCGGACAGCGTCATCGAGAAGGACAGCGGGGAATTTACCCAAATAAGCGAAAAGGATATATTTTTGACCCCGGTATTTGGGGTTTTTATGCCGGTAACTATGCTAAAGGGCTACAAATTTGAAAGCTGCTATCTGTATGGCGAGGACGAGACGGACATGTCCTTCAGCGTCTTATACAGCGCGGGACATAACTACGTTTCGATAAAAATACATCCCGAAGCTCCGTCTGACGCCATATTTGCCGCCGCTGTCTGGGACGAGGACAGCTACGACATAACAAGGCATCCTATTCCGCACAGCGGGACGATACCGAAGGACAGCCGAGAGGTGACGTCAAGCCCGATATTCAAAGCCGAGGAGCTTACAAGCCGCGCTCTTGAGCTGAGGCTGGAGGACATGGGCGGCGACGCGGGCGGCGGGTACCGAATGGAGTTCGGTGTGGACTGCGGCGACTATATTGTCCGGTACGTCATACGGGCGGACGGGATGGACGGCATATTTGAGATGGTGACCTCGGCTGAAAGATTCAGCGGGGCGGTATGATATTTATATTTTTTCAACATATATTAATGTATATTGAATCAATACTAATCCCAAATAAGAAGCACACTAAAAATCCGCGCGAAAACCGCATATATCAAAGCTTTTCGCTTGATTTTTAGTATGCTTCTAATTAGTGATTAGTATAAGAAAAAACTTTAGAAAATTTAGCATAAACTCCCACAAATAAAATGTGATATTCGGTGAAAAATATGCTTGTTAAGTTTCTCAGGGATATGTGTGGTTAAATCACACGGTATTTCAATCAAAGGCTGCGCCGAAAAAATTGAAATGTGTTGCTGATAAGCTTAAATATAAATATTCTTTAATTACTAAAGGAGATGTAGAAAAAATGGCACGTAGTAACAAGACACTTGTTCCGGAAGCTAGAGGAGCTCTTGACCGTTTTAAGATGGAAGCGGCAAACGAAGTAGGCGTTAACCTTAAGCAGGGTTATAACGGCGATATCACATCACGCCAGGCTGGTTCAGTTGGCGGACAGATGGTCAAAAAGATGATCCAGGCTTACGAGCAGGGACTTAAATAACCAACAAATCACATGAAAAGGGTGTGAATAAATTAACTTTATTCACACCGCCGGGTGAAAGCCGTTATTAATAGATTTTAATATATTATAATTGATAAGTAACCCGGATGAAGCAGTCAGAAACAATAGTTTCTGACTGCTTCAGACTGTCGAAAAGCCGGAAAATTGCGGACGACCAATGGTCGCCCCTACAAAAAACGCTGTGTTTCTGGAGGGCGTGTAGGGGCGCGCAGTGCGCGTCCGCGGAAAATGGTTCTTTTTCGCGGGCGGGGTTAACCCGGCGAGGATTTGCCGGACGCTTTTTTGCCAAAGCCCGCAAACACCACCATCGCCGCCATGCCCCAGAAGTAGGCGTTCATATACGGCACCTCAAAGATGTTTTCGGTGAAGCAGTGGACAAGCACCCCTATCATTCCGGCGGCAAGCCCGATAACGCCGGGTGAAATGCTCCGCGCCTTCGTGCGGAATATGCTGCGAAGCGCGGTGAACAGCAGGCTGACAAGGACGAAAATATAGCCGGTGAGACCAATGTAACCCATTTCCACCAAGGTTTTCAGGTAATAGTTGTCCATATAGAAGTAGTTAATGGAAAGATTTGTCCTGTTCTGCATGGCGACCGCGCCGCCGAAGCGTCCGAGTCCGTAGCCGAAATACGGATTTGCCATGTTCAGTATCTTCATGCCCTCGCGCCACCTTCCGGCCCTGCCGCCGTAGTTGTTGGCAAGCGCGAACTCGTCGGTGAAGAGGAAGGTGATACGGTTTACCACCTGCGGGATAAACACCGCGACACCCGCCGCCAAAAGGACGAGGGCGATAATGCGGCGGTCCTTATATACCGCGAAGAAGGAGACGGCTACGGCCATTCCCAGCCAGGCGCCGCGGGAAAACGTCACCAGACAGGCGAGGCACATGCAGGCGGCGCAGCCCCAGATGAGAATTTTAAGCCACAGCGGCTTTACCCGGTAGGCGTACGACGCGGTGAGCGGGGCAAACATAACCATAAAGCAGCCCATTATGTTCGGGCTTCCGAATATCGAATACACCCGGGTGCGAACCCCGACCTCCGCCTGCGAGACCCAATTGGCGGGGATTGGCGCCGCGACGATGAACTGGTAAATGCCGTGCAGGGCGATGAGGGTGGCGGCAGCAACCATGATTCCGCAGAAAATATTTACGTCGCTTTCAGATTTCATCACGCGGGTCAAAAGGAAAAACCAAAGCATGTACTGCACGACAGCCCTGTACCCTGAAACCGCGACCGAAAGGGAAGGGGACATGGTACACATGAGAAAAAATCCCAGCCCGATAAAGATGAGAAGAGGGATATCGTACGGCGTAGTTTTCGCGCCCATGGCTTTTGGGGAGAAAACGCGGGTGAAGAGTACATAACCGAGGGTGAACAGCAAAAATATCTCGTCCCAGCCCGAGGCAAGCGCCGCGACGGGGGAATAGGTGCGCAAAACCCAGTCTATCGGGAGGTAGAGGGCAAATATCACAACTATCAGCCGGTGAGTCCCGCGGGAGAAAAATACTTTGTAAAAAAAGCTTTCTTTGTATGCCGGAGAGGTAAAAAAGCGGTAAAGCAGGCTTTGCTCCGCGTATGGGCGCACCTGCCGCCCCAGCCTTGAGCACCCGGAGTTGAAGCGGGTCCAGAAGGCGGTCCAGCCGGAGCTTTCCGTCGCCGAAGGAGAGGCTCCAAAGACCCTTTCCCACAGGCGCTTTGTACCCGAGCTTTCGTAGCTGCGTGTGAAGGCGCCGATAAAAAGCGCGATCCAGCTGTATTTGTAGATACTGCGGAGACGTTGCAGCAGGGTATTTATAAAGCTGCCGCGAAGTATGTTGTCAAGCATTATTGTTGCTCCCCCAAATTAACCTTGCCGTTTCTGACTTTAAAAATTTGCGGTGAAAGAACGTTACCTGTCAATCAAAATGGTTTCGATGGTGCCGTACATTTCAAAATATTTTGTCTTGACTATATACTCCTTGGCGGCGCGTATCTCCTGCGTACCCAGCTTTATCGCGGCGGTGTCGCTGACCTTCGCCTGAATGGTGACGAGCGCGTCTATCTTCGTGCCGTCCTTCGCGTCAACTATCCTGCCGTCGCTGGTTATAACCTGGGTGATGTAGTCCTGCTTTTCACAGGAGACGATGTAGGCGTCGGCAATGAACGAGTCGCCTGCCAAAATCTGCTGGGGGAAGCCGTTTGCGGTCAGGGAGTCATAGTATCTGGGGTGTGTGCCCTTGATCCGGACGGTAAAGGTTATGTCTGTGGGTGAGGCGACGATTTGGTTGACCTGTGTGCCGAAAACCTTCCACACCACCCCCGCGCCCACAAGCAGGACAAATATGACAACAAACAGATCCACCAGGTTTATTACGCCGAAGAGCTTGCCTTTTTCATTTACTACCTTCATTTTACGATATCCTTTCCTTGCCATTGACAGAGTTATGCTGTTTACCGCGTGTTGACCTTGACAGCTTGTTACTGTATAATGTCGATTGTACAATATATTTTATGCCATAACAAGACAGATTTAGCAATTTATATAAAGTTTATAATGAACACAAGGTTGAGGACGCAATGAAAATTATTCATCTTATCGGCGGCGGCGACGTCGGCGGCGCGAAAACGCATATATATTCGCTTTTGACCGGGCTTATGAAGCAGGGCATAGAGGTCAAGCTGGTGAGCTTTCGAAAGGGCGGGTTTGCCGACGAAGCCGCGTCGCTGGGGATAGACGTCGAAATAATCGCGAACAAAAACCCGCTTGCCGACTTCGGCGCGCTGCGGCGGCTCTACAGGCAGGGCGGCTACGACCTCGTCCACTGTCACGGCGCCAAGGGAAACATGATGGGCTGCTACCTGAAAATCAGGGAAAAAGCGGTGGTTATCTCAACCGTTCACTCCGACCCGAAGCTGGACTACATGGGGCGGCCGCTCGGCGCGCTGACCTACGGGACGATAAACAAGCTTGCCCTGCGGCTGATAAGGTACAAAATCGGGGTTGCGGACACGGTGACCGAAATGCTCATCGACAGGGGCTTTTCGCCGTACGGCATCTTTACCATCTACAACGGTCTCGACTTCGGCACAACCGACCGGGGCTTCGACCGGGAAAAATACCTTGCGGGCTACGGTATCAGGCTTGAGGAGGGGGACATGCTCTGCGGTATCGCGGCCAGGCTCAACCCGGTCAAGGATATACCCACCCTCTTACGCGCCGTGGCAAAGACCCCGCAGCAGGTAAAGCTGATGATAGCGGGGGACGGGGAGCTTCTCGACGAGCTTGTAAGCCTGTCCGACCTGCTGGGGATAAGCGGCAGGGTGTTCTTTGTGGGCTGGCTCAGCGGGACTGAGGACTTCTTCCGCGCGATAGACGTAAATTTGCTGACCTCGGTTTCGGAGGGCTTCCCCTACTCGATAACCGAAGGCGCGCGGGGGAGGTGCGCCACCATATCCTCGGATGTGGGGGGGATAGGGTCCCTCATCGACAGCGGCGCGAACGGATATCTCTTTAACCCCGGCGACGACAGCACGCTTGCCATGTATCTGACCCGGTACGCGGAGGACAGGGAGCTGAGGGAGAAATTCGCGGAGCGGCTGTACCGCAAGGCGGCGGGCATGATGTCCATAGAGGCGACCATATCCGCACAGCAGAGGATATACGAAACGGCGCTTCGCAGGGAGGGGAAAAACGCCCGGAGGCTGCCCGGGATAACGGTCTGCGGCGCGTACGGCAGAGGCAACGCGGGCGACGACGCAATACTTGAGGCGATAATCAGCGAGCTGCGGGATATCGACCCGGACAGAAGGATCACCGTCATGTCCAGAAGCCCGAGGAGCACCCGGAAAAGCTACCGCGCGGACTCGGTGTACACCTTCAACCCCTTCTCGGCGGTGAGGGCGTTTATTAAAAGCAAGCTCTATATAAACGGCGGGGGCAGCCTTATGCAGGACGTCACCTCCACACGCTCGATACTGTTCTACCTCTGGACAATAAGGCTGGCAAAGCTGTGCGGCTGCAAGGTGATGATGTTCGGCTGCGGTATCGGCCCCATATCAAAGCAGCGGAACAGAAAGCGGACAAGAAAGGCACTCAACAGCTCGGTGGACGCGATCACCCTGAGGGAACGGGTGTCCGCCGAGGAGCTTGCGGCGCTGGGTGTGACAAAGCCGGAGATAATACTGGCGGCGGATCCGGTTTTCCGCCTGTCCCCCGCGGAGGAGGCAATGGTGGACTCGGCGCTGATATCAAACGGGATAGACGGGTCGCGGGAATATATCTGCTTTGCCGTGCGAAGCTGGCAGGGCTTCGACGAAAAGGCCGCGGTATTCGCGCGGGCGGCGGACATGATATCGGAGAAGTACGGGTACGTAACGGTATTCATCCCCATAGAGCACAGGCAGGACTCGGAGGCGGCGAGGAGGATCGCGGAGCATATGAAAACTCCGTTCATACTGGCGCAAGGCACAGGGAAGGCGCGGATCACGATGGGGGTGCTTTCCCGTATGCGGGTGGTGGTGTCGATGAGGCTGCACGGGCTTATTTTCGCGGCGGGGCAGGGGGTCCCGCTGGTGGGGATATCCTACGACCCGAAGGTGATGTCCTTTATGGACTACATGGAGCTGGACTACTGCATGTCCCTTGAGGAGGTGAGCGTGGAGCGGCTCCGCGAATTTATCGAAAAGGCGCTTTTGCTGGACAAGGACGCGCTGGCACGGTCGGTGGAGCGGCTGAAAACGCTGGAAAACGGGAACTTTGTTATGGCAGAGAAGCTGATAAATTCGTAGGGGAAAACACCCGCCGACTGCGGTCGGCGCCCTCTTTGCGAAAGAGGGTCGGGACGAGAGACGCAGAGAGTAACGAACGGCAGCCCTTACCCTCTTTCGCGGGAAGAGGGTGGCGAATGTCGCCGAAGGCGACAATGCCGCCGAAGGCGGCATTGCAGAGCCGGGTGTTTTACCCCCGCCCCCGCGCAGCGAAGCAATCCATACGAACAAATTCGTGAAGGAGACCAACATGAAGCGGATAGTATGCCTTTCAACAACAAACTGGAAATCCAACCCGACCCGCAAGCAGCAGGTCATGAGCCGGATGACCGACGCGGAGATACTCTACTTCGAGCCGCCGGTGACCTTTTTGGCGCCGCTGAAGGACAAGTCCGCGTCGAATAGAATCTCGATGTACAGGGAGGAAGGGGAGCGGGTGGCGGAGAACATAACCGTCTACGCCATGCCCCCCGTTTTGCCGCTGTACAACAAGTACAGGGCTGTCAACCGGATAAACCAGAAGCGGCTTTCCTCCTACGTGCGGGAAAAGATGAAAAAGCACGGGTTTATCGATTCGGCGCAAAAGCACGGGTCGGACTCGGTGCAAAAGCACGGGTCGGACGCGGTGCTAAAGCACGGGTCGGACGCCGTGCTTTGGATATACCACCCGTCCAGCGTGGATATCGTCCGGAAGGTGCCGCACAGCGCGCTTGTCTACGACTGTGTCGACCGCCACTGGGCATATCCGGGGCTGATAAAAAGGGAGGTTGTCGAGGGCATGGAGGCGGAGCTTGCGAAGCTGTGCGACGTCGTCTTTTCAACCGCGAAGGGACTGCATGAGACGCTCAGCGCCGTAAGCAGTGACTGCCACCTGATACCCAACGGCGCAAACTATGAGATGTTCAGCGCGGCGCACGGCTACAGCGGGGAAATCGCGGAGGAGATAGCGGGGCTTAAACGGCCGGTGCTCGGCTTTGTGGGCGCGCTTCAGGAGTGCATAGACTATACGCTGGTCAGGGAGGCGGCGGGGAGGAATCCCGGGTGGTCGTTTGTGTTTATCGGCGCGCCGCTGCCCGGGGCGGATATAAGCGGGCTTGAGGGTTTGCCCAACGTACATCTGCTCGGGGCAAAGCCGCACAGCGAGCTTGTCCGCTACGTCGCGGGGTTCGACGTGTGCCTCAACCTCTTCCGCGCGGGCGAGCTGGCGGCGGACGTAAGCCCGCTGAAATTTTTCGAGTACCTCTGCACCGGCAAGCCGGTCGTCTCAACCCCGCAGCCGCTCCAGGTGAACGACTACAGGGACGCGGTATACATCGCGTCGGGAGGCGGGGACTTTGACGAGATGTGCCGCCGTGCGCTCAGCGAACAGGACGATACGCTGATTCGAAAAAGGATGGAGTACGGCAGGGAGTGCTCCTGGGACAGCCGGGTCGCGCTTATGCGCTCTATACTGGCGGAGAAAAACATACTGGTGTGATTTTATTGCTCCTCCAACTAAAACCCGGGGCAAATGGCAGGTGATTATTGTAAGAGACTACAATTTTTCCCCGATATGTTTTATCATGTTGAAAAGCGGCGGATTTTAATATAAAATAAAATTGCCGGTGAGCTTCATTTCTTTTACCATATTTCTCTTAATATATTTCTTTTACAGGAGTAGTGATCGATGAAAAAAGTTGCCGTTATAATGGGCTCGGACAGTGACCTCGGGGTCATGCAAAAGACGCTTGACCGCTTAAAAGCCTTTGATATCCCATGCGAGGCGCGGGTGATCTCGGCGCACAGGACGCCGGCCGCCGCGGAGAAATTCGCGAAGTCGGCTATAGACAGCGGCTTTGGGGTCATAATCTGCGCCGCCGGCAAGGCGGCCCATCTGGCGGGGGCGTTTGCCGCGAACACGACCCTTCCGGTGATCGGCGTGCCGATAAAATCCTCCACCCTTGACGGTCTGGACAGCCTTCTGTCCACCGTGCAAATGCCCGCCGGAGTTCCGGTGGCGACCGTCGCCATCGACGGCGCGGAGAACGCCGCGATACTGGCGGCGCAGATACTTTCGGTTTCGGACAGGGAAATCGCTGTGCGGCTCCGCGACTTCAAGCTGGAAATGACCGCGGCTGTGGAAGCGAAGGACCTCGAGCTTTCCGGAAAGCTGAACGGCGCCGAGCGCCGGATGTGAAAGAATAGGCTGTGTCCTATAGTCGGGTTAACTTTACTCATTCTTAAGTTAACCCGACTATATAACCGGACACAGCCTTAATAAGGAAGGATGTATTAAGCTATGAAAAAAGCAGAGCAGATGTACGAAGGTAAGGCGAAAAAGGTCTATTCAACGGATGATCCGCAGATTTGTATAGTATCCTACAAGGACGACGCGACCGCCTTCAACGGGGAGAAGAAGGGCACCATCGCGGGCAAGGGGGTTATCAACAACAAGCTGACAAACCACCTTATGAAGCTGATGGAGAAAAACGGGATACCCACCCATCTGATCGAGGAGCTCAACGACCGTGACACAGCGGTGAAGAGGGTACGCATTGTGCCGCTCGAGGTGATAATCAGGAATGTGGCGGCGGGCTCCTTTTCCAAACGGTACGGGGTTGAGGAGGGAACGCTGCTTAAAGCTCCGTCCCTTGAATTCAGCTACAAGAACGACGACCTCGGCGATCCGCTTATAAACGACTACCACATATACGCGCTTGGGCTCGCGACAAAGGAGGAGCTGGAGACGATATCGAAATACGCCTTTAAGGTCAACGAGGTGCTGAAGGAATACCTGCTGGGGTTTGGTATCGAGCTTATCGACTTCAAGCTGGAATTCGGCAAGACCGCGGACGGCCAGCTTGTGCTCGCGGACGAAATTTCGCCGGACACCTGCCGTTTCTGGGACGCCAAAACGCATGAAAAGCTGGACAAGGACCGTTTCCGCCGCGATATGGGCGGCGTGGAGGATGCGTACAACGAGATAATGAAGCGCATACTCGGAGACGGCCGGGAGGGCGGAAATATTGGATAACATCGGCAGCGCCGCGTACAAGGCGGCAGGGGTGGATGTGACCGCCGGCTACAAGAGCAACGAGCTTATAAAAAAGCATGTCGAGGGCACGGTGATTCCCGGCGTGCTGGGCGGACTGGGCGGCTTTGGCGGCATGTTTCGGCCGGATATCTCGGGCATGGACGAGCCTGTGCTGGTGTCCGGGACCGACGGGGTCGGGACAAAGCTCAAAATAGCGTTTGAAATGGACAGGCACGACACAATCGGTATCGACTGTGTGGCGATGTGTGTAAACGACATTGTCTGCGGCGGGGCAAAGCCGCTGTTTTTCCTCGACTACCTGGCGATGGGCAGGAATCTGCCGGAAAGGGTGGAAAAGATAGTTTCCGGCGTGGCGGAAGGGTGCAGGCAGGCGGGCTGCGCGCTTATCGGCGGCGAAACCGCCGAGATGCCCGGCTTCTACCCGGAAAATGAATACGACCTGGCGGGCTTCGCCGTCGGCATTGTGGACAGGGTGAAGATCATTGACGGCCGGGGCGTAAAGGACGGCGACGCCATCATCGGCATCGCCTCCTCCGGCGTACATTCAAACGGCTTTTCCCTGATACGCAAGGTGCTGGGGGACGACAGGGAAAGCCTGGAGGCGAAGTACCCGGCGCTCTCGGTGACGGTCGGGGAGGAGCTTTTGAAGCCGACGAAGATATATGTCGGACCGGTGCTGCATGTGGCTTCCAAGGTGAAAATCAAGGCGGTGAGCCATATCACAGGCGGCGGCTTTTATGAAAATATCCCGCGTATGCTGCCGGACGGTATCAGGGCGCGGATAAACAAGGGGGCCTTCCCCATTCATGCGATATTTGACGTCATCCAGCAAAAGGGGAGCATCTCGGAGCACGACATGTACAACACCTTCAACATGGGTATCGGGCTTGCGTTTGTGGTGGACGGAAACGACGCGGGGATGGCGATGCAGGCGCTTGTCGAGGCGGGGGAGCGCGCCTACCTGATCGGCGGGTGCGTAAACGGGGAAAGGGGCATAGATATATGGTAAACATCGCTGTTTTGGTCTCGGGCGGCGGAACAAACCTGCAAGCGCTGATAGACGCGGAAAAAGCGGGCAAGCTAAAGAACGGCAGGCTTGCGCTGGTGATATCCTCCTCTACGGACGCGTACGCGCTGAAACGCGCGGAGGACGCGGGGATAAAGAGCGAATGTGTGCTCCGCTCCGGCTACAAGGGAAGAAAGGCGTTTACACACGCTATCGTTGAAACGCTGCGCAGGCATGACGTCGGACTTGTCGTGCTTGCCGGGTTTATGATAATACTCTCGCCGGAATTCACCGAGGTCTTTGAAAACCGGGTGCTCAACGTACACTCCGCGCTTATCCCCGCCTTTTCCGGCAAGGGCTTCTACGGGCTGCACGTGCATGAGGCGGCGCTGGCGAGCGGGGTAAAGCTCTCCGGGGCGACGGTGCATTTTGTCAACGAGCAATGTGACGGGGGACCGATAATACTCCAAAAGGCGGTGGAGGTATTGTACGGCGACACACCCGAGACGCTCCAGCGGCGGGTCATGACCGAGGCGGAATGGGTGATACTGTGCGAGGCCGTTTCACTGTTCTGCGAGGGCAGGCTGACGGTGGAGGGAAACAGGGTTAAAATCGGATAATTTATTTATTTCATATATCGCTTGCTTCGCAAGCGATATATGAAATAAAATTAATTCTCCGCAAAACATCCCGTGATAAATGGAGGAATATATGAAGGTCCTTGTAGTTGGCGGCGGCGGCCGTGAGCACGCTATCATTAAAGAGCTTGTGAAAAGCGACAAGGTGGACACGGTGATCTGCGCCCCGGGAAACGGCGGCATAGCCGACATCGCCGAGTGCTTCGACGTAAAGGCGGCCGATATTGACGGGCAGTGCAGGCTGGCTGTGGAGCAGAAGGCGGACTACGTAGTGGTCGCGCCGGACGACCCGCTGGCTCTGGGCTTGGTGGACAGGCTGGAGGCGCTGGGGATACCCGCCTTCGGTCCCCGCGCGAACGCGGCGGCGCTGGAGGCGAGCAAGGTATTTTCAAAGTCGCTGATGAAAAGGTACAACATCCCGACCGCACGGTACGAGGTCTTTTCCGAGCCTGACGAGGCGATAGGGTACATACGGCGCACCGGCGCGCCGCTGGTGGTAAAGGCGGACGGTCTCGCGCTCGGGAAGGGCGTGTACATGTGCCGGACAGCGGAGGAGGGTGAGGACGCGGTAATCTCCCTGATGAAGGACGCCGTTTTCGGGGCTTCGGGCCGGAGCGTCGTCATAGAGGAGTGGCTGGAGGGACCGGAGGTGACCGTGCTGTGCTTCTCCGACGGTGATACCCTGGCCGAGATGCCGTCGTCACAGGATCACAAGCGCGCGTATGACGGCGACGAGGGACCGAACACCGGCGGTATGGGGGCGTTTTCCCCCTCGCCGCACTACACCGGGGAAATCGCGGCGAGATGTAAGCGGGAGATATTTACCCCTACGCTGAACGCCCTTAAAAGCGAAGGGATAGAGTACAAGGGGGTCATCTACTTCGGTCTCATGCTGACGAAGGACGGACCTAAGGTTATCGAATACAACGCCCGCTTCGGCGATCCGGAGACGCAGTGCATACTTCCGAGGCTGAAAAGCGACCTCTTCGAAATATTTCTCGCAACGACTTACGGCGGGCTGGACAAGTTGAAAATTGAATGGGACGGGCGTCCCGCCTGCTGTATCGTGCTTGCGAGCGGGGGGTATCCCGGCAAGTATTCCACCGGCTACGTGATTGAAGGGCTTGAGGAAAGCGGCGGTTCGGTCTATCACGCCGGCACCAAAAAGGAAGACGGCAGATATGTGACCTCCGGCGGCAGGGTGCTTGGGATCACGGCGCTGGGGGACGGCCTTAAGGCGGCGAGGGACCTCGCCTACAGCTATGTAAAGCCCATCAGCTTTAAGGATATGCACTACCGGCGGGACATAGGAAAAGGGTTTTGATACCAATATTTCAGTGAAATATTGGCATAGGGAGGACTACTGATTATGAAAGAGCTGCCTGTGAGGAGAAATATCAGGCTTAAAGAATATGATTATTCGCAGACAGGATATTATTTCATCACAATATGCATCAAGGGCAGGCATATGTTGTTGGGCAGTATTGATGTAGGGGCGCGCATTGCGCGTCCGTCTGAAATCGGCAGGAAAGTAGAAATTGCCATGCAGAAAATCAGCGAAAAATACGAAAATATAATGCTGGATAAATATGTTATCATGCCTAACCATATACACATGATTTTGGTTTTGCAGCAAACGGATAGCGGCGGACGCGCAATGCGCGCCCCTACAATATCCACCGTTGTGAATCAATTTAAGGGGTATATTACAAAACAAACTGGATTTTCTATTTGGCAAAAATTATTCCACGACCACATTATTCGCAACGAGGAGGAATATCGGCGAATTTGGCAATACATTGATGAAAACCCCACAAAATGGCAGGACGACTTTTACTTTATCAAGGGATAAAATTTATCCTTATCAACAAACATTTAGGGAGGGGAAATAATTGATACCTGTTTCATCGATAGTCTGTATGGTTATCTGCGCCGCGGTCTCGGCGGCGGTTCCGGTCGCGGCTGTGGTCTTTTTCTCGAAGAGGGCCAGAATGAACCTGTCCGCGATATTTCTGGGTCTTATCATGTATGTCATATTCGACTCGTTTCTGCTCAACGCCTTTGACGCCATACTTATGCAGCAATTTTCCGGCGATATCTACAGCTTCATCTACAGCACCGGGACCGGCTATACGCTGTACTACGGCTTTATACACGCGCTGTTCTACTCGGTCGGATTTTATGTCGCCGCGCGGATGACCATGCGGGACGACACGGGCTACGGCGGCGGGGTCGCGCTGGGTCTGGGCTGCGGCGGCGCAAACCTCATAATGAGCAAGGCGTGGCCTATGCTGACCAACGTAATAGCCGCAAACCAGATAAACAAAAACGGAGTCGACAGCTTCATCGCGGACAACACCGCGGACGGCATTTTTTCGATGAAGGAGGCTCTCGCGACGCTGACCGACACCCCCGCCGTCAATTTCCTGATTGCCGGATACGACGGGATTCTGCTGTTTTTGGTGTTGGTTTCGCTCGGGGTTATAATTCATCTGGCGGCTACCCACAGGTGCTCCTTCAGCTTTATCTACCTTGGAATGGCGCTGTTCCTCGTGTATCAGATATTCCCGGCCATGTATTCGGTCGGTCTGATCGGGAGCGTCATCATATACGAATTTTTAAACACGTCGGTCGCGGCCGGGATTGTTGTGACCACCTACTACTTTACAAAGAAATACGGCGAAAACCCCATGAGGTACTAAAACCTATAAATAGGGTGCAATGCCCGCGTTAGCGGGCATTGCACCCTATTTATAGGCTCATGGATTTGTCTAAAAGAAGCCGACCACCACAAACAGCGCGGCTATGAGAAGGAAGTCGTTTTCCCCCTCCTCCAGGAAGAGCAGCAGGATCACAAGTATAAGTATTATATCCCCCAGGTCTATGTCTTTCAGCCCAAACCTGCCGAGGACACCCCTTATCCCGCCGAGAAGTCCGGCGCCCCTTTCGTGAGGGCTGTCCGCCGGCACCGGGCGCGGCTCCGGATTTGACAGGCGGATATTGTGCGGGTCGTGATATTCTTCACGCGGGGGCTGAGCCTCGCCCGCCGCGACAAAGACGTCGTCGCCGCCCATGGAAAGTCTGGAATACATAGCTATGAACCTCCCTATAAAGCTTAGTGCGGGGCTTGGTAATCGGAGCGGTAACCCGCCGCCGGGAAGCCTAATCGGACAGGCCCTTCATCAGGGCCCTGACTGTTTTTGATATGCGGAACATCTGAACCGCTTTGTCAAGGCGGTCGTGCCGCCCGTGTGAAAGATGGGGCTTGATCGCGTAGAGCAGCTTTATCTTTTCATCGTCGTTCGAATATTCCCCAAGCAAATTCATGGCAAGCGACATTATCTTCGGGTCCAGCCCCGACAGTATATCCCCCATGCCCGGCGCGGAGGCGGCGGCGGGGGCGGCGGACGGCGGCGCTGAGGACAGCATGGGCCGGAGAGCCTCCAATATCGCGCCGAAGTCGTTTCCGCCGCCTCCTGAAGAAGGTGCGCCGCCCCCTGCCGGGGGAGCGGGAAGCGCCTCGGCGGCGGGCACCGGGCTTATCGCGGACGCCGGTACGGCGTTTCCGGGCGCTGCGGCTGCCGGAGCCGCGTTTTCACCGGCGGGCGCTGAATTATCGCCCAGAAAAGTCTTTGCTATCGACATTACCTGATCAAGCTTTTCAGGCGACGACAATATTTCAGATAATAAATCCATAATATAAATCAGGCAATGAACCCTTCTCCTGTCCAGATTTTATAGAAAGAGCAATATCTATTTCATCAGATCGACAATGCTTTTTGCCACCTTTTGCCCGTCCGGTGTGGAGAGCAGGGAGGTCATCATTCTTTTCGCGCTGTCCTTATCCCCGCCGACCGCCGCCGCCGCGGCTTTTTTGATTTCATCCCCGCCGCTGCCTGAAAGCAGGACCAAAAGCTCCTGACCTTCCTTGCTCGACGTGAAGCTTTTCAGCTTATCCATGTTTCCCACTACCTGCGCGCCCTGCGCAGAGCTAAGCAATGCCTTTACCAGTGAATCCATGTTTTTATTGTCAGCCATTTCCGTCTCCTTCTCCAATCTAAAAATTGCCATGGTGTAATAAGGCGGGTTAACTTTAAAAGACGTCTCATTTCAATTATATGAGCTGTTTATCAGATCGGTGAGGGAAAACCGGAGAAAATTTAAAAAAAGGCGCAAAATTTCCGTTAATGAAGATACCCTTGCTATAATTTTATGCCCGGGAAGAAAAAGTAGAATTGCCGTCGGGAAAAAAATGTGATAGAATATTAAATGTCAACAAAAAAACGGGAGGCGGTTTTGCAATGAACAGGGGGAACAGGGGCGCGCTGGTTTTTATCATAGCGGGTATTCTCTGCATTGCCGCGCTTGGAATTTTTGCGTATAACTATTTCTATAATATCGACGCGCCTGTTTTGGAGGAGCCTTCCCCGCCGCCGTCCCCGACCCCATCGCCGACGCCAAAGCCGTCCCCATCGCCGACCCCGCCGCCGTCTCCGACTCCGACCCCCGAGCCGGTGATAATGGATAAGTTTTTGAGCTATTACGAACAAAACGAGGACTTTGTCGGCTGGATAAGGGTACCTAACACCGGGATAGATTTCCCCGTTGTATACTGTGAGGACAACGAGTATTATCTAAGCCACAACTTTAACAGGGAGCCGTACCGCAACGGCGTGCCGTTCCTTGACAAGAGCGCCGACCTGCTCGTAAACAACCGCAGCCTCGCGCTGTTTGGGCATCACCGCTTTACCGGGGGGATGTTTTCGGAGCTGCACAGCTTTAAAAGCCTGGATTTCCTGAAGAAAACTCCGGTATTCACCTTCGACAGCCTCTATGAGGACGCGGGCTACAAGATATTTTCCGTGTTCTACATGGCGGGGTCGAGCAAGGACGAATATTTTTACTACTATCCCAACGCCGTGTTCAAGGACGACGACGCCTTTACGGCGCATGTGGAGGAAATCACCAAGCGTTCCATATTTCTCACCGGGGTGGACGTCGGGCCGGAGGATCAGCTTGTGCTTCTGACCTGCTGCTCATACGAAATAGACGATTTGCGTATAATCATCGCGGGCAGAAAGCTCAGGGAGGGCGAATCGGCCGAGCCGGACACGTCGCTGTACGAAAAAAATCCGAAGCCTATGTATCCCAAGGGCTGGTACAATAAATTCGGCGGGAAGTGGACCGAAGAGGGATAACGCCGACGCCAGACTGCGATATAATTTATATAATAACACTGAGCCGCAAAAATTTTTGCGGCTCAGTGTTATTATATATTTTTACGAATCTGGCTGATAGCGTTTTTTTCAAGCCGGGACACCTGCGCCTGTGAGATGCCGACCTCCTCCGCAACCTCCATCTGGGTCTTGCCGTCGTAAAACCGCATCGCCAGGATATTTCTTTCCCGCTCGCCCAGCCGGTTTATCGCCTCCGAAAGCGCGATGTGCTCAGTCCAGTTTTCGTCGGTGTTCCGTGTGTCCCGCACCTGATCCATGACGCAAATGGCGTCGCCGCCATCCGAGTATACCGGATCATACAGGGACACAGGGTCCATTATCGCGTCCATCGCGAACACCACGTCCTCACGCTTTATCTCCAGCGCCTTCGCTATCTCCTCAACCGTGGGCTCCCGCTGTGTCTCGTTTTGCAGCTTTTCTTTAATTTGCAATATCTTATAAGCGGTGTCCCTCATTGACCGGCTGACCCTGATGCTGCTGTTGTCACGGAGGTACCTGCGTATTTCCCCTATAATCATCGGGACCCCATAAGTGGAAAATCTTACGTTGAGGGTTATATCGAAGTTGTCTATCGCCTTGATAAGCCCGATACAGCCCACCTGAAAGAGGTCGTCGATGTTTTCGCCCCTGTTTGTAAATTTCTGTATCACGGAAAGTACAAGCCTGAGGTTGCCCGCGATAAGCTGTTCCCTCGCGTCCTTATCGCCCGCCTTTGTCCTTCTGAGCAGCTCGTCCGTCTCCGCGTTTTTCAATACCTTTAGCTTTGATGTGTTAACTCCGCAAATCTCTACCTTGCCCTGCAATATATAAAGCCTCCCCACAAAGCGTATATTCGAGCCTCCAAGGTTCGGCTTCGAAAGCTCTTTTGCCTTATGAGAAGTATTCCCGCCGCGGGGGGCATATATACAGGGGAGGAAAAAGATAGATTTATTTATTCGACATAATTTAACACTATTCTTCGCTTAAATACTGGATATTATACTTATTTTGGCACATATTTCGACATGTTTATACGCTTCAAACAATATTTGCCAGGTCCCCGCACGACCTGGCAAAAAAGTCAAAAAATCGCGGGCGCGCAGGTGCGCGTCCGCGAAAAACGGTTCTTTTTCGACAGCCTGAGCGGCGGTCATTTGTCAAAGCCCTTATATCTGCTTGACTTGCGTTGCAGCTGCTTCTTTTTATATTCAACATAGGTCTCATATTTCAAGGATAGTATTATGCAATCCTCGCATTGCTCCGGCGAGGTTATATGCATCTTGTCAGATAAGGAGCACATAAACTCGTCATTGTAAATACACAGCTGCAAGTCGTATTTCATTATCATAACAGCAGTACCTCAAACTATTGCTTTCACGCCTCCCCCATCGAACCCAAGTGTTCGATGGGGGAGGCGTTGCCTCCGGCAAGCACACCCGCGCCGGAGGCGCGCGGAGCTGGTCACTGCACGACCGAGAGCTTTGACCTGTCCGGCTCGTGCGGCTCCTTCACCGCGTCGGGATAGCCCAGAAGAACAGCAACGCCGAACTTATAGCCGTCGGGGAAGGCGAATTTCTTCACGTATTCCCCGCCCTTTTCCCCGGAGAAGGGGAATGCCGCCATTCCGCATATGAGGCTGCCAAGCCCCAGCGCTTCGGCGGCGAGTACGACGTTCTGGCACAGGATACCGCAGTCCAGCTCCCCGCCGTCACGTATGGATATCATCACCATGGCGGGCGCGTTGTAGTATATCTTCCCGCCCCTTGAGGCTATCCGGTCGTAGATTGATTTGTCCGGGTTCGCTTTTAAGACTTCCATGGCGTCCCGCTCGAAGCCGTCAATTATCCCCTTGTTCTTCACGAGGGTAACATGCCATGGCATTGCGTTCATCCCGCTGGGAGCGGCAAGGGCGGCGTCGGTGATTTGATTCAGGATATCGTCCGGCGGCATTTCGTCCTTAAACGCGCGGCAGGAGTAGCGGGAGAATATGTTTTTCAAGGTCTCGTTCATGTTGTCTGTCATCCTTTCTTTTTGCGAAGTTGTGTATAACATATAATATATTATATATTATAATATATTTTTTAGAAAATGTCTATATGCTCACGCGTTTATCCCGTCATCAAATAAAAATATTTGTTGATAATCATAAGCAATTCGTATATACTTATGTAAAGCTATTGTCAAGCTATAATTATGAGGAGGATATCCGGTAAAACGGTGTGAGGAATAGAGCTATGAAGAAAAAACTAACCCCCGCGGTATCGCTGCTGCTTGCTTTTGCGGCGGTTATCTCACTTACGATACCCTCATTCGCGGCGGTGTATACCGATTCGATAACCCTGTCAAACGATCCGGGACAGGCCTTCCGCATCTCCGCCCGGGGCAAAGCGATACATATCGGCGGCATACCGGACACGGAGGAGTATAAATTTATCTGGCTGTGGCTTACATCCTCTCCCACGAGCGAGAAGAAGCTGAACGATCAGGTGCTGGAGCGCTCGTATTCAGCCGCCGATGGTTACAGCGCGCTCTACGACGCCTCCGGCGTTTCGGACGGCACATACTATTTGCATATGTTCTACGGCAGGGAACGGGACGGCACGTACACCAGCTACGTATGGAAGGCCAAGCTTCCTGTTAAGCTAAGCGGGGGAGCGCCGAGCTTTGCCCTTTCCCCCGTATACTCTCAGAACACCGAAATATTTAAAAGAGGGAGAACCGACTCCGCCGCGCTGGGCTATTACCTAAAAAGTACCGCTTCCATCCAATCGGACAGCCTTGAAATATACAGGCTTGCCGCCGAGATAACAAAGGGCAAGACCGGCGACTACTCCAAGGCGCGGGCGGTACACGACTGGGTCGCGGGAAACATCTCCTACAACTATGACGAGCTGGATACAGGTGTGCGGAGCACCCAAACCTCCCTCGGAGTTTTGCACAACAAATATGCCTCCTGCGAGGGCTATTCCAATCTCAACGCCGCGCTGCTGCGGGCGGCCGGGATACCCGCAAAGGTGGTGTCCGGCTACGGGCTTGGGATATACGCGGAGGACGACTGGACAAGCGATACGCTCACCGGCAGCAGGATAAACCACATCTGGAACGAGGCGTTTATAGACGGCAGGTGGGCGATCATTGACGCCACCTGGGACTCCGGCGGCATATATGAAAAGGGCAGGTTTGCCTCCGGCGGCGGCATGACCTACAGAAAATATTTCGACCCTACGCTGGAATTTTTCTCCGCCGACCACAAGCTTGTCAGCTATTCGGAGGCTTCCATACCAGCCGCCACCGAGCCGTCCTACTGGGCGGCGGAATATGTGACCGCGGCAAACGCGCTGGGACTTATCCCCAAGACCCTGAACAGCGGCTATCAGCAGAACATCACGAGAAGCGAGTTCAGCGACCTGATAGTCGGGTTTATTGAGGTGTACTCAAAGCTGTCCATAGACGACTTCCTGACCCTCAAGGGTGTGAGCGTAAAGGCGGACACCTTTAGCGATACGCAGTCGAGAAACGTCCTCGCGGCAAACGCGCTCGGCATCGTTTTGGGCTACGGCAACAAGCGCTTCGACCCGGACGGAAGCATCACAAGGGAGCAGGCGGCGACAATGCTGTACAGGACGCTGCACGTCGCGGGCTACGCCGAACCAAACGGCGCGCCGGTCGCCTTCAGCGATTCGAAGTCCTTCTCCTCGTGGTCGGCTAATGAAATAAGCTTTATATCCAGCTGTATCGACGGCGTATATAACGAGCCGCTGATGAAGGGGACCTCCGCCGACCTGTTCACCCCGCAGGGCTACTACACAAGGGAGCAGGCGTTTATCACCATGCTGAGAATGTACAATATAATTAGTAATTAAGAGGAGAAACACAAATATGCTTGTATTGCAAGGACTTACAAAGCACTTCAAGGCGGTAAGGGCTGTGCAGGACGTCAGCCTGACCGTGAAGCCGGGGGAGGTTTTCGGACTGCTCGGCGCAAACGGAGCGGGAAAAACCACCACCCTTCGTATGCTGGCGACCATGCTAACCCCAACGGCGGGCACCGCAAGTATCAACGGTATTGACCTGATTAAAAAACCCGACGAGATAAGAAAGCACGTCGGGCTGCTTTTCGGAGGGGACACCGGACTTTATGAGCGTCTGACCGCGCGGGAAAATATTGTGTATTTTGCCGAGTTAAACGACATGTCCAAGGCGGAAGCGAACAAAAGGGCGGAGGAGCTGGCCGAAGCCTTCAACTTTACAGAGTATTTGAGCTTTCGGGCAAAGAAGCTCTCGAAGGGCACCCGCCAGAAGGCGGCGCTTGCCAGAAGCGTCGTACATAACCCGACGGTCATGCTCTTTGACGAGCCTATGGTGGGGCTGGACGTCACAAGCCGCAAGGACGTCGAGGATTTTGTGTTCGAGTTGAAGGGCAAGGACAAGACGATTGTCCTGTCCGACCACAACCTGGACGTAATCACGCGGCTTTGCGACCGGGTCGGGATACTGCACAAGGGCAGCCTGATGGCGTGCGGTACGATAGAGGATTTATGCAATTCAAGCGGCTGCGGGTCGCTTGAGGAAGTATTTTTCAAGCTTGCCGGAAGGGGGAACGAGGAATGAAAAGCTACGCAGGAATTATTTTCCGGAAGGAAATAGTTGATATTTTCCGCGACCGGCGCAGTCTGCTGGTCTCGCTGATACTTCCGATTTTGCTGTATCCCGCGATGTTTTGGATGATGGGCTCGGCGTTGACAGGTATCGAGGAGCAGGCGCAGAACAGCACCGTCATAGTCACGGAGCCGGGGGAACAGCTCGCGGCGCTGGAGACGCTTTTAAGCCACAGCGTGTTTGCGGGGGAGGGCGGAATATCCGTCATCAGCAATGCCGACCCGGCGGGGGAGCTGTCCTCCGGCGGCGCCCAGATAGCGGTCACATTTGACGGCGACGGTCTTGCGGCGATAGAAAACAGAGAGCCCGCAAGCCTGAAAATTATGTACGACGAAAACAAATCCGCCTCCTCCGCCAGCATGAGCTATTTTATAAACCTGCTTAACGCCTACAACTCGGTTGTCCAGCAGGAAAAGCTGGCTCAGATGGGCGTGTCGCTGGCGGAGCTCACCCCGATACACATCTCCATCGGCACGTTAAAGGCGGAGCTGGGCGGCGAGGAAGCGGGCGCGGGCATGGTGCTGTCCATGATATTGCCGATGATGGTGCTGATTTTCCTCTCTGTCGGCGCAATGTCGACGGCGGTGGATCTTTTCGCCGGGGAGAAGGAACGCCGTACCTTTGAGCCGCTTCTCTGCACGAAGGCGCGGCGAAGCGATATTCTGGCGGGAAAGCTCGGGGCGGTGCTGTCAATGTCGTTTTTGATGGTCGCGTCGAGCGTACTGGGCATGGCTCTCGGCTATTTGCTCAACCCCGGAGCCATGACTATGGGGCTGGACGATGTAAAGGGATTTGGCTTGCCGCCTGTCACGTTGGCGCTGACCATAGTGATCATCGCGCTTATGGCGCTGATGTTCAGCGGCATCCATGTGCTGCTTTCCACCTACGCGCGCACCGTGAAGGAGGCGTCAAGCTACGGAACCTTCGTAATGCTCGCGTCATACATCCCGATATTCACTACGATATATAAGCAAGCCGGCGACTTTACATTCCAAACCGCCTTCATCCCTGTGTACAACACGATAGGCTGCCTGAAAATGGTGCTGTCAGGTATGGAGAACATACCGTATTTCCTCGTCACGCTGGGGGAAAGCGCGCTGTTTGTGGTTGTGGTGCTGGCGCTCGGAAGGATAATGTTCAAAAAGGAAAATATTATGCTTAGGGCATAGCGGTTTCGATTCTACTCTAATATCTGAATTTGGTGAACCGCATTACGAATATGACGCCCACAGGGCGTCATATTCCGGGACTTTGTGCAGACTTGGGTTTCGATGCCGCGTTATATCGCGGCAACAAAAAAATGGGAGATAACAATGCCTTCATCCATGATCCACATATTGCTCGCGAGGAAGCTGAAACCGGATATGCCGATACCCTTCATGGTGGGCAGCCTTGCCCCGGACGCGTTCAACGGCACATACCTGGAAAAGGACAAAAACCATTTCCGGGACCTGCCGGACAGGCTGGACGCTCTGCGCGGCTACGCGAGGGAGGCGGACTGCAAAAACGAATTTTTCATGGGTGTGCTTCTGCACCTGTACGCCGACTATTTGTGGGACAGGGAGGCGGTTGACCTATACAAAAGCGGGTATAATGACAACAGCTGGGTCGCGTCGTACAGGGAGAATATCCTCATGACAAGCAACTGGCTTTTTCACCGCTTCGACTGGTGTGACGGGCTGTGGCGGGATATGCTGAGCTGCCCGGACGGTCTGCTGTATGAGTTCCGCGGAATAAGCAAGCCGGACATACGGGGGTACCTTGAGAGAAATTACGCCCTGCTGACCCGCGAGAAGCTGGAGCCGTCGAAGCTGTACACCCCCGAATACACCTTTGAATTTGTCGAAAGGGCGGGGGAGGGGTTTATACAATTGACAATTGACAGTTGACAATTGGGGACGGAGAACGGGTGGGGAGACGATTGCTTGTAGGGGCGCGCACCCGCGCGTCCGCCGTCCCCCAGTTGGCAGTTGACAGTTGACAGTTGACAATTGACAGTTGGGGACGGAGAACGAGTGGGGAGACGATTGTTTGTAGGGGCGCGCATTGCGCGTCCGCCGTCCCCCAGTTGGCAGTTGAGAGTTGACAATTGACAGTTGACAGTTGGGGACGGAGAACGAGTGGGGAGACGATTGCTTGTAGGGGCGCGCACCCGCGCGTCCGCCGTTCCCCAGTTGACAATTTTAGACGGGGGACGGACATGTTTAAGCTTATATCAACCGATGGCTCCGCGCGGCGCGGGGAGCTTTATACCCCGCACGGGACTGTTCAGACGCCCGCCTTTATGAACGTCGGCACTCAGGCGGCGATCAAGGGCGGGCTTGACGCCGCGGACCTCGAGGAGATCGGCTGTCAGATAGAGCTGTCCAACACCTATCATCTGCACCTGCGACCGGGTGAGGATGTGATCAAGGAGGTTGGCGGCGGGCTTCATGCAACCGGCGGGTTACATGCAACCTGTGGGTTACATGCAACCGGCGGGTTACACGGCTTCATGAACTGGAGGAGACCTATTCTCACCGACAGCGGCGGGTTTCAGGTCTTTTCGCTTGCGAAGCTGAGGAAAATTTCGGAGGAGGGCGTGAGCTTCAGCTCCCACATCGACGGCAGAAGGATATTCATGTCGCCGGAGGACAGCATACGCATACAGTCGGCTCTGGGCTCGGACATCGCCATGGCGTTTGACGAGTGCGTCGAAAATCCCTCCACACACGGCTACGTCGCGGACTCCTGTATGCGTACCTACCGCTGGCTTGTGAGATGCAAGGAGGAGCTTTCCCGCCAAAGCGCGGACGAGGCTGTGACAAACAGGGGACAGGCGCTCTTCGGGATAAATCAGGGCGGGATATATAAGGACCTGAGAATCGAGCATATGCGGCGGATACGGGAGCTGGACCTGCCCGGCTACGCCATCGGCGGGCTTGCGGTGGGAGAGACCGCGGAGACGATGTACGAAATTTTGGAGGCGGTCTGCCCCGAGGCGCCAGAGGATAAGCCGCGGTACCTCATGGGGGTGGGAACCCCGGTGAATATCCTTGAGGCGGTGTGCCGGGGGGTGGATTTGTTCGACTGTGTGATGCCCGCCCGCAACGCCAGGCACGGGCACCTGTTTACAGGCAGGGGGATAATCAACATACAAAACAAAAAGTATGAGCGCGACCCCTCCCCGGTGGACCCGGAGTGCGGCTGCCGTCTCTGCCGCAGCTTCTCCGCCGCGTACCTGCGGCATTTGTTCAAGGCCGGAGAGCTGCTTGCCCTGCGGCTCGCGGTCATGCACAACCTGTATTTTTACAACAGGCTGATGGCGGACATACGCCGTTCGATAGAGGAGGGAAGCTTTTCCCGCTTCATGGAGGAGAAAAAAGAGCTGCTCGGCAAAAGAATTTGAGTTAAATTTGAGTTATTTGCATAAATTGCTTGCAAAAATATAATATATTCATTATAATAACAAAATAGCGCAATATTAGTAATTTTTGCTATGCGGCAAAAATTTTCCCCCGCGAAACAAAATCTGATAAGGAGGTGAAAATACATTGTTAACATTGCCATTTTTGACGGCGGCAGAAGGTCTTGATATCTCCATGATCGCTTCATACATCCTGCCCTTCGCGGTTGTTATCGTTGTTTTCTATTTTATGCTCATTCGTCCGGAGTCAAAGCGGAAGAAATCGGTGCAGAAGATGCTCAGCGAGCTGTCCGTAGGGAATGAGGTCACGACCAGAGGCGGGATTGTCGGCAAGATATCCGCGATAAAGGACGACGTCATCACCATTGAGAGCGGCAAGGACCGCACCCAGCTCCAGGTCATGCGCTGGGCGGTATCCTCGACGGGCAAGGGCGAGGCTCCGGCTCAGCAGTAAAGCTTGCCGGGGTTCATTTGAGCCTCCCGCCACAGAGCGGTGATAGGTTCATAACAAAATATTTAAAACCTGTACTTTTTATGGTACATGCCGAATACTCTTTAAACAAAACGTTTAGGGAGTGATCGTATGCATAAAGGTAATGAAGAAAGCGGATTCAATGTAAAGCGTTTTGCGCAGGCGGTTCTGATCGGGTCCGGGGTTTCTGTCGCGGGTTGTCTTTTGATATTGCTGGCGGTTTCGGGGATCATACTCTCTGGAAACATGAGCGAGGGCTCCTCCGGGGCGATACTGATGGTGGTGCTGTTTATCAGCACAATCGGCGGCGGCTTTCTCGCCGCGGGCAGGCATGGAAGCCGGTTTTTGATCGTCGGAGCGGTGCAGGGAATCGTCGTATTCCTGATCATTTGTCTCATCGGGCTGATTTTCTACAGCAATTTCCTGCCTTCGCACGGGGGAGTCCAGATATTCCTGTCCGGGCTTGCGGGAAGTATTTCCGGGGCTATGCTAAAAAACAGGAACAAGAAAACAGGTCCAAACCTCCGCAAAAAAATTTCGAAGTAAAAGCGTTCGAAGTATAAATATTCGAAGTATAAATGGGAGTATATTATGAAGCACATCAAAATTATAAACAAAGCCACACTCAAGGCGAGCGCCGCAAAGGGCGGCTGCGGGGAATGTCAAACCTCCTGCCAGTCGGCGTGCAAGACCTCCTGCACAGTGGCAAACCAAAGCTGCGAAAACAAGAAATAGCGATTTCTCAAGAAATAAAATTTCTCAAGAAATAAGATTTCTCTTCGACAGCCTGACCACAGACCGCGCTAAAGCCGGTCTGTGGTTTTGATTGTCTGCCGCCTCTCCGCGCCCTGATAGATTACGATTTCAAGCAGCGCGGAAAGCACCAGATTGCTTTCTATCATGCAGTAGGACCGTCCGCCGTCCGTGCCGGGATACACGCCGAGGGCTTGCAGCGCGGCGATTTTCCTGCCGCTCTGCGGCTGCACCTTCAAAACGTAGTCCACCCCGTTGCAGCTTATGTCTATATCGATTTGCAGCGACATCGGCGCGGCTCTGCCATATGTAGTGATTTGACTGTAAACCTGCCTCCAATGATTTTCACTTATCTGACGGATTATCATAGTGAGTTCCTCCTGAAATTTAGGTTATATTCTAACAAAGTTAGTTTATTAACTAATATTATATGCTGAAAAATTAACACTGTCAAGTGTTTTTTGGGTTTTGCGAATATTATTCGCTTTTTATTTGACTAAATTCGTTAAAACACGTATAATATTAGGTAAATGAGGTGATAAATTGTCCGCTGCAAAGAAGATAAAAATGCTTCTGGTCGACCGTGAGATGACACTTACGGATTTGGCAAAGCTTTTAAACAGGAGCGTCCCGACAATTAGCGGTAAAATGAAACGCGACAATTTTTCCGAAAAGGACTTGAAGCAGATAGCTGAGGTTCTGAATTACGATTATGATATCGTATTTACCGATAAGACCACCGGGAGACAAATATAGCCGGCACTGCGGGGGTAGTTAATAATTGGGGACAGGAGTAAAACACCCACTGACTGCATTGCCGCCCGAAGGCGGCAATGCCGCCTTCGGACGGCAATGCCGCCTTCGGCGGCATTACGGCAAACCCTCTGACGGCTCCCCAGATGGCTCCCGCAGGGAGACATTGGAGACGTTTGTGAAAACAGAGGGTAGGGGCGAGGGGCGGCGGACGCGCAATGCGCGCCCCTACAAACAATCGCTCCCCGTACTCAATTATTAATTAGCGAAGCGTTCGTCCTTACCCTCTTTCGCAAAGAGGGTGTCGCCCGCAGGCGACGGGTGTTTTACCCCAGTCATTGCGAGCAAAGCGAAGCAATCCAAAACAACAAATATAGGCAGAGGTGTGGCGTCATATTATGATACATAAATTTTCTCTTCTCGGCAAATATATAGTGCTGGACGTGAACAGCGGGGCTGTGCTGGAGCTGGACAAGCTCGCCTATGACCTGCTGGATTTCGCCGTCGAGGTCGGTGAGGTGGCGGAGAGCTGCCCGCCGGAGGCAATTTCCCGCGCCCTCACGCAGGGCTGCACGGCGGCTGAGGCTTTGGAGGGGTGGAGCGAGCTGAGAGGCTTGCAGGAGGACGGTCTCCTGTTCTCCGGCGACGACTATGTTCACCCGGAGACGGCGAAGCTGCTGGGAACCGCGCCTGTAAAGGCGATTTGCTTGCATGTGGCGCACGACTGCAACCTGCGCTGCGAATACTGCTTTGCGGCGAAGGGGGATTTCGGGACGGGACGGGAGCTTATGAGCCCCGAAACCGCGAAAAAAGCCATAGATTTTGTGGTGAAGCGTTCGGGCGCGAGGCGGAACATAGAGGTGGATTTCTTCGGCGGCGAGCCGCTTATGGCCATGGACACGGTCAAGAGCACGGTCGAATACGCGAAGCGGTTTAAGGACAAGAATTTTCGCTTTACCATCACGACCAACGGGGTCGCGCTGGACGACGATAGCATCGAATACATAAACCGGGAGATGAGCAACGTGGTGCTGTCCCTCGACGGCAGGAAGGAAATAAACGACGCTATGCGCCCGACGGTGAACGCCAAAGGCAGCTACGACATAATCGTCCCCAAATTCAGAGAGCTTATAGAAGGCAGGGACAAGTCCAAGGACTACTACGTCAGGGGGACGTTTACCCGGAAAAACCTCGACTTTTCCGAGGATATCCTGCATATGGCGGCGCTGGGCTTTGACCAGCTTTCGGTCGAGCCGGTGGTGTCCGAGGACTTCACCCTCACCGATTCGGAGCGGGAGGAGATACTGGACTACGCCATAACCGAGCGGGACCTGCCTGAGATATACGCCGAATATGAGCGGCTGTGCGGAATAATGGCGGAGGGGGGCAGCTTCAACTTCTTCCACTTCAACATCGATTTGGAGCAGGGTCCCTGCGTGATAAAGCGGCTGCGCGGCTGCGGCGCGGGCTTTGAGTATGTCGCGATCACTCCGCAGGGTGATATCTACCCGTGCCACCAGTTTGCGGGGAAGCCGGAATACCTGATGGGCAGCGTGTACGGGGAGGAGCTTGACCTCGGGATTTCCGGCAAATTCAGCGCGCTCAACATCTACACGCGGGAGGACTGCCGGGACTGCTGGGCAAAGTTCTATTGCAGCGGCGGGTGCAACGCGGCAAACCTCGCCTCCACCGGCAGGATAGACAAGGCCTACAAGCTGGGCTGCGACATAGAGAAGAAGAGGGTGGAGTGCGCGATTGCTTTGGCGGTCGCTCGCGACCGCTGACGAGCCTTGATTCATGCCGTATCAAAGGCGGGTTCACTCCTTTTTCTTGCCAGTCTACTCAAAGTGGGTTAGGCTATCCTTACAATAATCTACTTTAGGTGGATTGTCAAGGGGGTTTTTAGATGTTTTCAAAAGAAATTTTCTCTGAGCGAATTAAATACCTGCGCTGCAAAAAAAACGTTAAGCAAAGTGATGTTGCCGAAGCGGTCGGAATAACGAACAGGCAGATCAGTATGATGGAGACCGGGCAACGCGGTCCGTCAGCAGAAGTTCTGTGCGCCCTTGCCGACTACTTCGGCGTGTCTCTGGACTATCTGACAGGGAGATGCGACCGCTGACGCGGTCGCATTAATAATGAACGCCCCGCTTAGCGGGGGACGGGTGTTTCCCCCCGCGATCGCCGTACAGGACACGCATTGCATAATTATGCAATGCGTGCAATGGTATACAGCCCTATGCAGCCACAATTAGTGGTTGCATAGGGCTGTATACTATTTTGCACGGACGATTGGGCGGGGCGGCGCTGTGCTCGGCGGGGGGGGGTGATGCTGATGTGGCTGATTTAGGATGGGGCTTCGGGGTGGCGGCGCGGCTTGCGGGCAGTGTTTCTTATTCTGTTTACAGGGACGCCGCAAACCCCTCCGAAAATACATGTAGTAACTGATAATTTTTTACTCCCAAGATATTGCGGTTTTGCCTTCGGAGCGGCGGGGGAGTGGGGTGCCGCGGTTGTCAGGTTTACATAATCAATTTTACATAAAACTTTGGCGTTTTAAACAAATATGGAAAAACCTTAGAAATCCCCTTGTAATTTGCTTTGAATTGGTATATATTATCCCCATGCGTATTATGTCAATCAAATTTGAAAGGCAGACTGAGATGACGGAGGACAGGGGAACACTGGGGGTCGTCGGCTTTGGAAGCATGGCCGAGGCGATAGTAAAGGCGGCGTTGAACGCGGGCGAATTTTCCCGCGGCGGCGTATACATATTCGATCCTGCCGCCGAAAGAAGAGAGCTCGCGGGGAGCATGGGCTTAAACGTATTTACCTCCGAGACCGGGGTGTGGGAAAGCGCGGAGATAATCTTGCTCGCCGTTAAGCCGCAGAACATCGACGAGGTTGTGGAAAAGTGCAAAGGTATAAATATCATCGGAAAATGCATAGTATCCATCCTGGCCGGGGTCTCGGCAAAATATCTCAGGGAGAAATTTTGCGGCTGCCATGTGGTGCAGGTCATGCCGAACACCCCGATCCTCTGCGGGCAGGGCGCGGCGGCGATGACATATTCCGGGGACATCCCGGAGCGTTACCGGGACAAGGCGATGCGGATGTTTTCCTCCGCCGGGCTTGTGAAGCTGCTGCCGGAGGACAAGATGAACGAGGTCGTCTCGATAAACGGCTCCAGCCCCGCGTACTTTTTTACACTTATAAAGGCTATGGCGGAATATGGCGTAAGCGCCGGAATCGACTACGGCACAGCGCTTTTGCTCGCCGCCCAGTCCATGAAGGGCGCGGCCGAGATGCTGCTCACCCTCTCCGACGCGGCTGCGACCGCCGCCGGCGGTGAAGCCGCCGGGGGAAGGTCTCCCGCCCAGCTGATAGCCCAGGTCACCTCCAAGGGCGGCACCACCTTCGCCGCGCTGGAGGCGATGGAGCAGGCGGGCTTTTCCGAAAGCGTGAGGCTGGGGATGGAGGCCTGCACGAAACGCGCGAGGGAAATAGGACGGTAAACGCGTCCTATCAGGGCGGTAATGTGTCAGGACAGCAGGAAAATTGCGGACGGTCAATGGCCACCCCTACAAAAAGCGTTGTGTGTAGGGGCGCGCACTGCGCGTCCGCGAAAAAGAGATGTTTTTTCGACAGCATCCGGATGGAAATGTCCGGATTGTAACGGGTCAGCTTTGCAATTGTCAAACAATAGTATAGAATCCGGCTTCAAATCATATCTATAGGATATGCGGGCATGAGCTGTGGAAAACTCTATTAATTTTCACAGGGGGCTAGCCTGTGTCCGCCGGCCAGGGGTCCGGAAGCTATGAGGAAGTTTATTTATTCGGCGTTTCATTCGCAAAACAACAAAGCCGTCGCCTCGGCGGCAATGCTGCTCGCTTCTTTTTTCATCGTGGGAGCGCTTATCGGGTGCCTGCTTGCCGCGTACGGCGGGGACGGCGAAGCGCTTATAGCAAGCGCGGGGGAATACTCCGCTGTGGGGCAGCCCGCCATGTTCGAGGTGATGTACAACACATTCAAGTACCCTGTGATCGTGTTCTTTTTCGGGTTTTCCGCGTTCGGGGCGCTGCTGATACCCATTACCATTGGAGTGAGAGGCTTTTTCCTCTCCTTTGCCGTTACGACGTTTGCGCGGCTGTACGGCGGAAGCGGACTTGCCTTTGCCTTCTGCGTATTCGGGGTACAGTGCTTGTTTGTGTTCCCGTGTCTGATGCTCTTCGCGGCGCAGGGCTTTTTGACCTCCGGTATGCTCTTTTCCGTGACGCGGGGCGTGGGGAAGAAAATTTCGGGGCAGATGCTTGACAGCGGGTATTTTGCCCGAACCTTTATCTGTATCGCGGCGCTGCTGCTGTGCGCGCTTATGGAAAAGCTGATAACTCCGGGGCTTGCGGCCTGGGTGGCAGATACCTTTCTGCAAATCGTATGAAATATGAAGGAAGAAACAAATGGAAGAAGCAATAAAGGGATTTGAAGTATATTTAACGACGGTTAAAGAAGCTTCACAAAACACAGTCACCTCCTACATGAGGGATATCGGGCAGTTTCACGCCTATCTCAGCGAAAACGGCGGCGGCGCCTTCACTGATGTAACTGACGGGCAGGTAAACGCCTACATAAAGCAAATGGAAAACGCGGGCAAGTCGCTTTCGACTGTGACCCGCAACATAGCGTCCCTGAAATGCTTCTACAACTACCTTGTACTTGACAAGAAAATCGAACAAAATCCGCTTTTGGGAATTGTGTCGCCAAAGGTGGAACGCAAGCTGCCGCAAATTTTATCCGGAAAAGAAGTGGAAACCCTTTTGGCGCAGCCGAAATGCGTAGATTTTAAGGGCTACCGGGACAAGGCTATGCTCGAGCTGCTGTATGCGACCGGAATCCGGGTGAGCGAGCTCACCTCGCTCAACGTGACCGATGTGAACATAAGCGCGGGCTTTCTGCGCTGCGAGGGCGCGCGGCGGGAGCGGATAATCCCGCTGTATCCCGCGGCTGTGCAGGCGGTGTCCGAGTACATCTCGTCCGCCAGGAGCAAGATGGTTTCAAACGCGAACGAAACCGCGCTCTTTGTCAACCTGGGCGGCTCGCGAATAACCCGCCAGGGCTTTTGGAAGATAGTAAAGCGCTATCAGGAGCTTGCTAAAATCGACAAGCAAATAACACCGCACACCCTTCGCCACTCCTTTGCGACCCATCTGCTTGAAAACGGAGCCGACATCCGCTCCATTCAGGAGATGCTGGGGCATGTCGACGTCTCCTCGACCCAGCTGTACGCCCACCTTGTAAAGCAGAAGCTGCGGGATGTATACAACAGGTATCATCCGCGCGCGTAAGCTATAGCAATTTGACATAACATAGACAAGTTAACACGGAGATGAAGCTCTCCGGGGCATATTGTGTTAAACAGCTGCCTAAACCGCGTAACGCTGATAGCTTCTACGATTATTTTTGTCGTGGAGCTATCAGCGTTTTGTTACGCTTCACGGGAGGGGGAACAATATGCTTACAAGTTTAGCGTTAATTTTTCTTTGCGGGCTGCTTTTGGGTTCAATCTTCCAAAAGCTGAAAATGCCAAGCCTGATTGGTATGCTGATTATCGGTATTGTTTTGGGACCTTATGTCCTTAACCTGCTTGACGCTTCCATACTTAACATTTCCGCCGATTTGCGCCAGTTGGCGCTGATCATCATACTCACACAAGCGGGGCTTTCGTTAGATTTGCACGATTTGAAGAAGGTCGGGCGTCCTGCTGTTTTATTGAGTTTAATACCCGCATTTTTTGAAATGGGCGGGACTATTCTTTTCGGAATTTATCTCTTCAAATTACCGGTATTAGACGCCGCTATTTTAGCCGCGGTAATTGCTTCCGCTTCCCCCGCCGTAATAACTCCGAGAATGTTAAAGCTAATGGAAACAGGCTACGGAACGAATAAGCAAATACCGCAAATGATTATGGCGGGCGATTCGGTTGACGATATAACGAATATTGTAATTTTCACTTCTCTTTTAGGGCTTGCGGCAGGTACGGGGGTTTCGGCTGTCAGATTTGCGCTGATACCCGTCTCCGCTATATTAGGTATTGCGCTCGGAGTTTTATTGGGTTTTATTTTATCCGCTGTATTCAAAAAATTTCATATGCGCGATTCTGTAAAAATCATTGTTATATTAAGTGTCGCCTTTTTATTCATAACCTTGGAAGAATTTGCGGATAAATATTTGCCTTTTTCCGGGCTTCTTTCAGTTATGACTATGGGAGCGATTATTTTATTACGCCGCCCTGTCGTCGCTGAAAGAATATCAACCAAGTTTTCCAAGCTTTGGGTGGGGGCGGAAATACTTTTATTTGTTCTTGTTGGTTCAAGTATGAATATCGGCTACGCTTCCGCCGCAATATTGAAAACGGTTGTCATGCTTGTTGCGGTGCTGCTGATAAGAGCCGCAGGTATTTTGCTATGCCTTATAAAAACAAATCTAAACCGGAAGGAACGTCTGTTTTGTACGTTTGCGGGCATACCAAAAGCAACTGTTCAAGCCGCAATTGGCGGAATACCGTTAGCGATGGGATTGCCCAACGGCGATATTATTCTCACCGTTGCGGTACTCTCAATATTATTTACCGCCCCGCTTGGCGCATTTATCCTGGACAAAACATATCGGCATTTACTCACAAACACGAGCGCACAAACGAAAAGCATGGGAGGAAACACGAATTAAAACCGCCATATGAAATAGCGGGCGCGGTTTAGAGTATTCTTTTTCACAGCTTTGGTTATATTATATAAAAACGTATTGCTATTTATAGTCAATATATGCTATAATAATATACAAACATCACGGAAAGGAATTTGTGACCATGGGATTATTTACCCGAAATTACAGCAGACCCGGAAGGGGAGTGGACAAGGACGCTCCCGAAAAGACCGCGTTCTTTATGTTTTTTGAGCTTGTGGGAAGAAAGTTTTTCAGACTTGTTATGATAAATATATTCTATTTTATTATAATATCGCCGATATTCATACTTTTTTACGGCTATTTATACGGCTGGCTCATCACAAGGATACCGGTGCAGGGGGAGGTGCAGCTGCCGATACTCCTCGACCTTATCCGGATACTTTTGGAGGCGCTGCCTGAAAACGCGCAGGCTCCGCTTGTGATACTTTCCGTAATGCTGCAAGGTCCGTTTACCATGGGCTTCACCTATATGATGAGAAACATGGCGCGGCAGGAGCACACCTGGACCAGCGATTTCTTCACCCGCACGGTGTCAAACCACAGGCAGGGGATAGTGTTCAGCCTGCTTGACGCGCTTGCGGTCATAATACTGCTGCTCAGCTTCTCACTTGTTTCGATAACCGGCGCGGAGGGCGGTCTGGCGCTGGGCTTTAACATATGGAAATATGTCTGCCTTGTGCTCTTTGTGTTCTACCTGGCGATGCGTGTATATTTCTATCAACTCGCGGTCACCGTGGAGCTGCCTGTGCTCGGAATAATCAAAAACTCCGCTATATTCGCGGTGCTGGGACTGTGGCGCAACGCTCTCGCGCTGGTTTGCTGCGCCGCCGCAGGATTCCTCGCATTATTCCTGCATCCGGTGGCGGAGGTCATAGTTGTCCCGCTGTTTCTCTTTTCGTTTTGCGGCTTTCTCATACAGTTTACCACCTATCCCATCGTGGACAAATATATAGTCCGGCCCGCAAAGGCGCTGGAGGCAAAGCCGGAGGAGGAATTGCCGCCGGATGTGCTCGCGCGTATGGGCGGGCTGCCTCCCGAGCTGGGCGGTCCGGGAGCGGGAGCGCATGAGGATAATTAACAATTGGGGGACGGGGTAAAACCACCCGGCATTGCATTGTCGCCTTCGGCGACATTCGCCACCCTCTTTTGCGAAAGAGGGTTTGCCGTAACGCCACCGACGGTGGCAATGCACCCGGCGGGTGTTTTACCCCGTCGTTGTCGTCAACTGATTGTTATTTCGGTTTTTTGACCTTGTTCAGCGGATTTGCCTTTGTGGCGAGGCGAAGCTCATTGTTGTCAACATGCGTATAAATTTGAGTGGTATTCAGGTTCTCATGTCCCAGTATCTCCTGAAGAGTCCGCACATCCACACCGTTTTGATGCATCAGCGTCGCGGCGGTGTGCCGCAGCTTGTGCGCCGAATACTGCTTTTGGTCAATACCGGCGGCGGCAAAGTATTTTTTCACCAGGACATGCACGGTGGAAGGGGAGATGCGCCTGTTTTCCCTCGAGATAAACAGCGCGTTTCTGGAGCTGTGCTCCACAGCCGGAAGGGAACGCCGGACTGTCAGATAGTCGTCCAGAGCCGCCATGCAGGAGTCGTTCAAAAAAACGGTGCGTTCCTTGTTGCCCTTTCCGAGGATGCGTATGCTGTCCGAGACTATGTCGGAGATATTGACGCCGCACAGCTCGGAAATACGCAGCCCGCAGTTTAAAAAAAGCGTGAGGATGCAGTAGTCGCGCTCCCTGTATTTGCCGCTTACCGCGCCGAGCAGGCTTATGCTCTGCTCCAGCGAGAGGTAGCGGGGAAGTGACTGCCTCAGCTTCGGCGAATCCAGGTTTTTGACCGGGTTTTCCGAGATTATGTTAACCTTTTCGGTCAGATATTTGTAAAACGAGCGTATGCAGGAGATCTTCCTCGAACGGGAGGAGGCGCTGAGACCCGTACCGGCCGCGGGAAGATTGTACCTTATTTCCCGGTCCCGGCTGAGGTAGCTCAAAAAGTCGTAGACGTCGGTGAGGGTGACCGACGCGATAAGCTCCAAGCCGACGTCGGATATATCGATGCCGGAGATTTCGGTTATATCGGCGTTTACAAGCCCTCGTTTATATTTTATGTACCTGAAAAAGGTCCGCAGATCGAGATAATACTCGTTTACGGTCTTTTTTGAATGTCCTTTTATAGTTTCGTGGAAGATGAGAAACTCCTTTATAAGCTGCGGAGCCTCGGAACGGTAGTCCATGGAAAGCACCTCCGGGATAAAATTAATCAATAATCAGGGGACGGGGGGACAGACGATCGTAAGTCCTCCTGGAATTTCCCACATATGCTATTCAACAAAATGCACATGTTTTGTTGAGTTGCCGGAGCTTTCTTGTTCGCTGATTCTTTTGTGTATTTTGTATACGTTGCCCTCCGGAGCTCGCGTAGGCTATTCAACAAAATAAAAATTTTGTTGAAGTGGGGGCAGGGGAACTCTTTATCGAGACCCAAAGTCCGCACTATGTAAGGGGTCCTTCTAGTTTAAATATTAGAGTGTTATCGAGACCCCTATGTCACAGGCATTATCGATCCAACGTCGAAAATGTCCTCATCCGTGAGAAAAACCGGACGAACCTTGTGCAGGCTTAAAAAATCCAGGATCGCTTCACAGTCCGGCAGATGATCTATTCTTCCTGTGAACGCCAGCGTATCCGGTGAAAGCTTTCCGGCCGCGCCGCCGATAAATCCGTGTTTGCAGCCGTTTAAAATTATTTTTGCGGGGTCTGCATAGATTGCGTCGATTCCGGCGTTTCCAAGCTCCTTTAAAATGACCGGGTCGGAGGTTATCGCCGCGTCCGCCGAAACGGCGCAAACCGAACACTTCGCGTAGCCCTGAGCGACGTTTATCAGCCTGTACCCGGCGCGCCCGTAGTGTCGCAGCAGCTCCGGGTCGGTATGCTTCATATTGCATATGACGCTGCCGCCGACCACAGCCGCGTTTAAAGGCACATCGCCGGGATATTTGCCGCTCAAAGCATATTCCAGCGTGCGGATATTCAGGCTTTGAGCCGCGATTCTATGAAATTTACTGAAATATTCGGTAAATTTTACCGCGTTTTCTTCGGTTGAAAACACGAACGAATTTTCGCCGAGGTGATGAAAAATCAAGTCGGTGTGGTAATTTACCTCCTCCGCGAGGTTTAGGTCCCGCTCAAGCTCCAGCACGGCTATGCCGCGCCGTTCGAGCGAAGCCTTCAGCTTCTCCCACTCCCCTGTCCCGTTTCCTGCAAGAACAACCGTTTCCACTCTTGCGGACGGGAGGTTGGGTGTTTTAATAAATTCCATAATTCGGGTTCCTCTTGCGGGTAAAACGGTATGTAATTTGCGAAACCTGCCTGTTTTCGGACGGTCGAGGGCGACCGTCCCTACAGGGATACCCTTAACCTGTTGACATTGATTAGACTTGTGCAATGAAATTCACTTTGTGAATTTCATTGCACAAGTATTTCACTAGGCAGAGCTTTGCAGCGCGTCTATCGGCTTCATGCGGGACGCCTTTACGGCGGGCAAAACCCCGAAAACCACTCCGCAAAGCACCGCCGCAAGCTCCGAACAGGCGATTACCGCGGCTCCGGGATTCATATTCACGCCGGTGATACGCTCTGCGGCAAAAAGTATGGCAAGAGCTGCCGCCACACCTATCGTCCCGCCCATGACCGAGATATAGGCGGACTCGGAAAGAAAGCTAAGCATTATATCCCGCCGCGAAGCGCCCAGCGCCATATATACGCCGATTTCCCGCTTGCGCTCCACCGCGGCCGAGAGCATGGTGTTCATTATGCCGATACCCGCAACCACCATGGATATGGCGGCGACCGCGCCCATAAACACCGAAATTATTGTCATGGCTGAATCTATTTGGGAGCGTATCCCGCTGATATTCTCATATTTAAAGCCATTTCTGACGTCGTGCAGCGTACTGAGAAGGTCGGCTGCCCTTTCCCCTACCTTGTCGTCCTGCGTATTGATAACTATCTGGTCGACGTAAAGCTCGCCGCTGTACTTCAAATAGGTCGTGTACGGCATGTATGAAATATTCGGTATCACATCTCCTATTACCCGGGAAATGCCGTTGCTCTGCGACGAGATTATACCTACAATTTCGAATTCCCTGTTACTGCCCCCTATATTTACCTCCACAGTTTTTCCCACTATGTTTTCCCGGCCGTAAGCCATCGCGGCAAATTCATTGTCCAGTATTATGACAGGCGATGCGGAAGCCACCTCCGCCTTTGTTATAAGCCTGCCGTACATAAGCTCGAGGGACATAACATCGCTCAGGCTTTCGTTGACCCCGCAGATGATGAGATTGCCGATCCAGTTTTTTAATCTGTACGAGCTGTATTTTAACACAAGAGGCATGGCTGTGTCTACATCTTTCACACGCGACATGACCTGCACCGCGTCCTCGCCGGTTATATTCACCCCGGAATCCAGCGCCGCCTTCTTGGGATACAGCGATATTCCGCTCAGCCCTGTCTTTTCAAGCTCGCCCTGCACCGCGCGGGACGCTCCGTTTCCCACCGAGACGACAAGCAAGGTGGACGCAACCCCGATTGCGATCGCCATGACTGTAAAGGCGGTGCGCAGTCTGCCCCGCGTGCTGTTTATAAAGGAGAGGCGCAATATGTCAGTCAGCCGCATTGCTCACCTCGATTGCGGCTCCGTCGTATATATCCGCCTTTGAAATAAGGACGGCGTCCTCCGCGGACAGTCCCGCGGTGATCTCCACATACCGGCTCAGCTCTTTTCCCGTCAAGATATATTGCTTTACAGCTCTCCCCTCCCTGTGAAGGTAAACGTACTCGTTATTTTCCGCGTCCTGATGCACCGCCTCGTACGGCAGGGTGAGCGCGTTTTCAGTCTTTTTCATATGGATTGCCGCGCTGGCGCTGGCCCCGGAGAAGAGGGATCCGTCCGGCTCATATATCTCTATAACCACCGGGGAGTAGCTGTCCCCTCCGCCTATAATTGCTGATGAAGCGGTGATTTTCGGCGGTATTTCGATAACTACGCCGTCATATGACAGCCCCGAGCCTGTGACCTTTACCACTGCCGGCATACCGACCGCAAGGTTGGGCAGCTCCTTTTCGCTGACATTTACGACCGCCTGCATACGGCTGTAATCGGATATGCTTGCGCACACTGTAAAGGGCGTAACCTGTTCACCCTCGGCGGCATTTATGGAGGTGACAATGCCGTCAAACGGGCTTGCGATGTAGCCGCTCCGGGTCTCCTGCGCGACAAGGCCGCTGACCGCGCTGTAGAGCCCTTCCTCCGACAGCTCGTTTATCACGAGATTGTTAAAAAGCGCAGCGTCCGGCGCAAGGCCGCTTACCCCCTCCGAGGTAAGGCTCATAATTATCTGCCCCTCCTTCACACTGTCGCCGACGTTGACAAAAATTCTGTCAACCACAGCGTAGCCGGAGGAGCCCAGCGACCGTGAGCGTATCTCGCGGATTTTCCCGGCGGCCTCCGCGCTGAGGTAAATATCTCTCGTTTGGGGGCTGTGAAGCTCGGCGGGAATCCGCGCCTCCCTGCCGCCGTATGCCGCAAAGAGATATACGCAGAGAACAGCGGTGACAATAATGGCAAATATACTTTTTTTCATGGTAAAAACACCTCCGTTGTTTGGCAATGGACAATGGACAGTTGTCAGTTGAGAGTTGAGAGTTGAGAGTGGACAGTTGGGGACGCCCCTCTTTACGAAAGGTAAAACACCCGCCCCTTCGGGGGCACCCTCTTTGCCAAAGAGGGTAGGGGCGCTCGTTCGTTACCTTCTGCGTTAAGATGGCGGACAACCGCCTCGGTCGCCCCTACACACTGTCCTCAATTGTCCACTGGTGGACGGCGGACGCGCAATGCGCGCCCCTACAAACAATCGTCTCCCAACCCGTTCTCCGTCTCCAACTGTCAACTGTCCACTCTCAACTCTCAATTGTCCACTGTCCACTGTCCATTGTCAATTGTATTATTTCCCGGTTGAAGGGAAAAGATATTAAAGAAATTATTAAATTTTACGTTCCGGCTCTCACCCGGGATATACTCCGGCTCACGAAGGAAGGGGAAATTTAACATTATGCTTTCTTGTTCAGACAAATGTATTTACCAGCGGGAGGGCGTTTGCACTTTGGACCGCGTGTCCGGCAGCCTTAGCGCGGCGCCCGGGAATCACACCAGCGGCTGTATTCATTATGTCCCTCATTCCGCTTCTCAAAACACGAAGGACAAAATATAAGGGGTAATATTTATTACAATGTGAAGCACCCCGCCGCTTACGCGGCAGGGCGCTTCACATTGTAAACAGCGTGTAAAAAGACGGAAAATTGCGGAGCGGCGGACGCGCGGGTGCGCGTCCGCGAAGAACGGGCTCAGCGTTTTTTACAAGTCGGCTTTCCTGTAGGCAAGCCATGAGACCGCGAGCGAGACGGGGATAAGCGCACAGGAGCACAGCAGGAAAACCGCGGGAGCTCCGTCCGCCAATCCGGTTGTGCCGGACATGGACGCAAACGCGACAAGTACCGCGAGGTATAGGGCGAGGGAGAATATGACCGACAGAACCGACCCCCTGAAAATGTATCCGCCCACCATGCAAACCGAGGCGAGAACCGCGACAATTGCCGCGTCAAGCAGGATGTACTGCAATATGAGCGGGATATCCGCGGCGGAGACGTACCCCCACCACACGCCGGGGGAGGTCAGATAGCTGACTGTGAGCCCGATTAAGAATACGGCGAAGCAAACTATCCACAGCGACAAAAGCTTTGCGGCGAGCATCGAAAACCGACCGTACCCGATGGCGGCCTGTTCGGCGACCCTGCGCTTTGTAAAGTCCGACTTGACCGCGAAGGGAACGACGCAGGCGACCGACAAAAAGCCGAGCAGCCCCATCGAGGACATGGCGGTGCTTGCGTAGTTCCTGCGAAAGTCCTCGTTCATTCTTTCGTAGAACTCATCCTCGGTCATATTCCCCTTGTTCATGCTGTCCGTATAAGCGCTCTTCTGCGTAAGGGAGGCGTAGGCGTTTGACGGATAGATGAGCATACACCCAAATATAACGACAAAGATAAGGGCAATCAGGACGGAGGTCCGCCGTACCGACCGGGAAAGCTCCACACGAAGCAGATTAAGCATTTTCCCCACCTCCCACTATACCCGCATCCACTATTCCATGGTAAAATTCTTCTATGCTTATCCCCTGCTTTTGCATACTCTTTACCAAAACTCCGTTTATCTCCAGCATACGCCTCAGTTCAGCCTCGGTTACCCGCGGGGAGAGTATGTCGAAGCTCTCCTCCGAGGTTATTTGGTATTCCCCCGGCGAAAAAAGCTTTTTCAGCGTCTGCTCGGCCGCCTCGGAGCTGACCGTATTTATCGAATACCTTATGTCGCACCTGTCAAGTATGCTTTTTCGTGTCTCGTGAGCGGCGATTTTCCCCTTGTCAAGGAAGAAAAGCTCGTCGCAATAGCCGATCATATCGGTGAGACGGGAGCCGGTTATAAGTACGGTTTTGGACGGCCGCCCCTGCGAATTTTCACTGGTCAGCTTCACAAGCAGGCTGCCAAAGGCGGATTTGTACGCCGGGTCGATACCGCCCGCCGCGTCGTCAAGCAGGACAAGCTCCGGGTCGCTCATAAGCGCCGCCGCTATGCCCAGCTTCTGCCGTACCCCGAGCTGCTGGCGGAAAACAAGCTGGTCCGTGTTCCCCTCGCCGCTCAGCTCCAGCATATCCATCAGCTCGCCGACCCGCTCCCTGTTCCCGACCTTTTTGAGCAGGCGCACCATTTCAAGGTTTTTTCTGACATTCATAGTTTCAGAAAAAACGGGTCCGTCAATCATATAGCCCACCTTGCCCCGCGCCTCGACCGAAGCGGGCGGCTCTTCGCCGAAAAACCGCAGCTCGCCGGAGTCCTTCGCGGCTATTCCCGCCATGAGCTTTAAAACGGTGGTTTTGCCCGACCCTTTAAGCCCCGCAAGTCCGTAGACTTTACCCCGTTCCAGCGCGAAGCTCACCCCGTCCAGAACCGCGGAGCCCTTGTATGCTTTTGTCAGACCCTGAGCGGAAAATACCGCGTCCCGCATGGTATACCCTCCTTTGCCTGTATATAATATTCGCTTTGCGAATATTATATCATATCCCACAGCAGTAAACAATAGGAGAAGGGACGGGATAAAACACCCGTCCCGTGTTACAGCCGGACATCGCTATTTTGTGGGATATTTCTGCCTCGCCTGGTCTATTTTTTGCTGTTCGGCGGCGGCGGGAGCGACCCAGCCGTGCGACTGGAGGTTGCAGAAAAGATTGCTCTGAATTTCATGCTCTTCCTTCAATATGCAGAGGAATTCATCCCTCACCTGTGTGTTTACGCACTCGCCCGCAAAGGTATTGTAGGAGGAGGTTATCTGCTTTTGGCTGATGAGACCGTCGTTTAAACATTCCTTGTCGTTCATTGTTGTACTTGTATAATTCATTTTAAACCCCATTCCAAAGCGCTGACAGGCGCTTTAATTTGTATTGTATTACTTCACTGATTAAAATTTGTAATAAATGACCCGTTTGATTACTGGAGGAAGGTTGTAAGGCGGTTATAATGATTCTGATGCTTCTGCGAAATCTCTTCCATCTGCGACTTTATAGTGGCGTCGGTACACTGTGAAGCCAGCGATTTATACTTCTTTACCAATACGTCCTCCCAGTTGAGCTGGTCCTCGATAGCGGTAAGCTCTTTTGAAGTTAAATTAGCCATTTTTGTTTCTCCTTTATCAAAATTTTTCATATGACAACTCCTGAATTTGCCAAAACCGTTAAAAATCCGCGTACATTAACAGTTATAGATATTATTATCTGTAAAAAATGATTTATGTGTGTAAGATTCAGGGTATATTTTTTTATTCCGATATTTTCTGAATTGTCTTGACCTTGGGCGGACTGGTTGTTATAATGAACAAGGTCACAAATTTTTTTATACGCGCCTGTAGCTCAGTGGATAGAGCACCGGCCTCCGGAGCCGGGAGCGTTGGTTCGATTCCAATCAGGCGTACCAACGAAAAAGCTTATAAAATACCCTGGGGGCGGTCAAAGACCGCCCCCAGGGTATTTTGTAAGCAAATAATTTGCAATTTACTGCTTTTGCAGAAGCATTATACCCAGCGTGTTGGGACCGCAGTGGCTTGAAATGACCCCGCCCGCCTTGCAAACGCATATCTCATCAAAAATGCCGAGCCACTCGATATGCCTGACCACCTCGTCCCGCAGATATATGTAATCGGGAAGAAAGGTGTCTACGACGAAAATCCGCCTGGTATCGGCGTTTTTCATCTCGGGCAGCAGGTCCTCCGTGTATTTCCTCACAACAGCGTCCAGGCTGCCCCGGTAACGCTTGCCCACCGACATTTTACCGCCGCTGAGAATGATTTTCGGCTTCAGATTAAACTGGTTGGCTATGATGGCGGTGAGGGCGCTGCACCTGCCGCCGCGGTGAAGATATGTAAGCGTCTCGATGACAAAGCTGGCGCGCACCTTGTCCCGCAAGCCCTCAACAACGCCGGCAATTTCCCGCGCGGGCATACCGCCGCCGGCAAGCTCCGCCGCGGCCGCGATAAGAAGCCCGATGCCGCAGGAGAGATTCTGCGAATTTATTACATGCACCCGATCCTCACATTCCAGCTCCTTCGCGGCGATACGCATAAGGTTGCAGGAGGCGGACATCGTTTCCGAGATGCCGAAAAAGATTATCTCGGCGCCCTTGTCCAAGTGCGGCTTTATCGCGGAAACCGAAAGCTCCAGTCCGGAGACCGCCGTTTTCGGGGTTCTCCCCGTCCTGTCAGCCCAGGAAAAAATTTCCTCCTGCGTAACCTCGCCGTCTGTGTACGAAACGTCGTCGCAAATGATTTGAAGCGGCACGACGGATATGTCATACCTGTCGTAAAGCTCGCGGGTCAAATCCGCCGTGCTGTCTGTAATAATCTTAATTTTGTTCATTATGCCTGTCCTTCCTTCTGCCACAAACGCTGTTATGGTACATATTAGCATAATAAACGAAATATGTCAAATAAAGTCACATGCTGTATACCGAACGAGAAGCGCCGTCACTGCCGGAAAGCTTCGGTCCCGTCGCGGTATTCCACAGCTTCCCTGCCGCGCACCGCGGAAATAAAGTCGCTTATGCCGGTGAGCCGCCGTTCAAAGACCATGCCGCCCATAAAGAGATTTGTGTAATGTGTGTCCGAGCCCGCGGTGACCGGCAGACCGTGCCTGGCGGCGTACTCCCGCGCCTGCGCGTCGAAGTCCGGGTTTTTGTGACTGGTGCTCAGGGGGCTGTTGTGTGTGGCGTTGCAGCCTTCGACCGCGTCAACATACTCGGGAAACAGCCGTGCCTCTTTAATATAGAACGCCGTTCGGAATGGGTGGGCGTGTACGACCAGTCCGCCGCCTGACTTCACAAGCGAATACTGCTCCTCTATCGAACAGTCCTTTATTTCAGGGTGGCTAAGCAGCCAATTTTCATCCAAGCCGTATATCAAAAACTCAGTGCCGCTGTAGCACGATTCCCAGCCGAAAAACACCTGTAATCCGATTTTATCCCCGACCGCCTTCGCGTTTTTATAGCCTGTGCAGAACCTCCTCACCCATTCCTCCCATGGCAGGCTTCTGTCCACCGCGGTGTTTCCGTAAAAGAAATGGTTGGTTACAATCATCCCGGCGTAACCGGCGGCTTTGTGCGCCTCGGCAAGCTCCGCGCCGGTGCTCATCGAGCAGGCGCTGCCTTCGCTGGTATGCAAATGTGTTTCGTATAAAAATCTTTCCGGCATATTAATAACCCTCTTTTGTTAATATATTCTATTAAGCTATTATACCACAGGCTGCGGGAATTTCCAACCTTTTGTGACAATCTCCGTGCACAGTTGCGAATATCAAAAAAATCTGATATAATTGCTATAGCAATTTAACAAAATAACGCTATATCATTTTACCGGAATATCGCATATATGGCTGGCTTCATTCCGGCAAAATGAAGCGTTATTAAGTTAAATTGCTATAAGCTATATAAAAAATTAAAGGAATGGAGAGCTTTAGCATGAAACAGAGAATTTCTCTTGAGGATATCGAGGCCTTGACCCCCTCCCAGCAGGAAAACCTGAGAAGCATCTGGAAGCCGGAGCGCTATGACATAGCCGTTTCCCAAATTTGCGTCAACGCTGAAACAGATGAATACAGGTGGCTTGAATTCGCAATCGGCGACATACAGATAGGCGACAACGGCACGGTGTTTCTCAGCGATCTGCGCCTGACCGACGGATATGTAAAAATAATGGAGGGCGAAACCGAGGAGGATGAGGACTTCCTGCTCCAGGAGCCGACCACCTTTGTGAAAAGCGAGACCATTCCCCTGCTCACCGTCGGGCAGATGATAACCATGCTGCACATGCTTGACAAGACAAGGTACCACTTCTACCTGCTGTCCGGCAACGACACCTACTCCTGCGAAATCGGGGACTTCAACTCCGACCTCAAGGCGGGAATACTTGCCAAAAGCGATATAAAGGACGAGCTTGTCGACGTGCTGTGGACGACCGTGAAGATGATACTGTAAAGCAAACGCCTTTCGCGGTATTCCGCGAAAGGCGTTTGCTGTAAAGCGATCGGCTTTGACATCGCGCCGCGGCAATTCGAGCTGTTTTTGCAGACTGCCGCTAAACCCGCGCTGTGCAAGGGTTTTTTAGTCCTTTACTCTATCTTCCTGGCGGAACAAGAGAGAGATACACCAAACACCGGCAAGACCGACTATTGTATATATAACCCTGCTTACAGAATGTGTCATTCCTCCAAAGAGATAAGCGACAAAATCGAATCTGAATAAGCCGATAAGCCCCCAATTGATAGCGCCTATTATACTTATTATTAAAGCAATTCTATCCATAACCATGATATACTCCGTTTCTCCGGCTTAAAACCGGTTTTTGAGTTTAAAAAAGTGAATCCGCATATTTAATCTGCCCACTGTTAAAAAAATTATTCCGATAGAAAATATTAGTAAAATTTTATTAATTGCTTTTTTTTAAAAAATATATTATAATGTATAAAACTGCGGAGGTGCGCCGGATATCCGGCTGTTTGCGCGCCGGAATACATATTTTCACAATAATTTCACAAAAACGGCGATTTGTGACTGATTTGTGACCGGTTTACATTATTATTTGATCATAGGTCAGCGATTATCAATGTCCAGTTGAAAAAATATTTGGTAAATGACTCAAAACTTGCCAAATGTGACCGTCCTGTGACCGAGAGTGGTTATACTCGCATCATAGAGTGATACAGCACCAAGAAAAACCATCGCAAGCAAATCGAAAACAGCATCAAATTTTTCGTATGTCACGTGACATACGTGGTTATTCCTCCGGAATAACCATTATCCACCAACTGAGAGCAATAATTACATTTTGAAAGGAAGAAAAAACAATGAAGAAGCTTGGTTTAAGAAAAACCCTGTCACTGGTTATCACACTGGTGATGCTGCTGGGTATGCTGCCCCTGGGCAGCGCCATGGCGTACGGCGCGTCAGACCAGATCGCTCTACAGGGCGGGACGACGCTCTACAACGAAAAAGGAGTTGTCGTCCAAAACAGGTCTTCGGCTTGGGTGGCGGTGTCCAAGACAATCGCCTCCAACGGACCGGAAAATGAGTTCAGCATTACGCTCGACGTTAAGACTAGGATGGATGTCGAGAACGACGTCACCCCGTCCGACGCATCGGTAGTTCTGGTACTCGATATGTCAGGGTCCATGTACAGATGCGCCGAGTGCGGCAGCGGTAGTAGCGGGAGTTACGGCACACATGCGAACTCATGCTCGCACTATAACAGAAACAATAATACCATCACAGAGAACCAGACACGTTTCGCGGCTGTGCGCAGTGCGGCGGCAGACTTTATAAACACTTTCGCCGATGACAGCGGCAAAGCGGATCGTTACGTAGGAATCGTGCTTTTCGGTTCCAGCGGAGTCGCCCAGCAAATTTCAGGGACGTACTGGGTGAATGTGTCCACTGCGGCGGGGAAAGCGGCGGTGCTGAACTATCTGAGCACCCTGAAGGCTTTCACCAACAATAACAACACTGCTACAAACGGATATTATACCAGCATCGAGTCCGGGTTGGCAGTCGCCCGTAACCTCTATATCAAGAGCGGAACGGGTATCAGCGGAAACCGTGTTCTGCCGATCCCAGCCGGCGGAGCGATCGAGAATAACAATGTTGTCCTGTTTACCGATGGTGATGCGAACAGAAGCGGAAATCACAGCACCTCCAGCACAAGTCTTTCACTGCCAAGCAACGGAAACGGCAACACGACATATGCGCAAAGCCGGGCGAATGAGATCAAGAACGGCGCGACAACAGGATCATATCCGAGATATTCGGCGTCGCTTTACGCGGTTGCGTATGCTGAATCGACTATAGACACCTTAAAGACAATCTGCGGAAGCGAAAATGTTTTCGCGGCGACCACAAAAGATCTCCCGATTATATTTGAGAATATCTCCAAAACTATAACCACTTTCGCCGACGCTTGGGTCGTAAGCGATCCGATGGGCGACCATATTGTCTGGAATTCCGACAACATTCTTAACTCAAACCAAAAATTTGAAGGTAACGAGCTGTCTTGGGATTTGAAGGAACAATCGGGTCAAAAAATTGTCGGAGGCGATTATGCAGGCTGGTTCCAGTACAGTTATACGTACAAGGTAACTCTTGATAATCTGTACACCGGGTTTACCAGCGCTACACAGTTACTTACCAACGGCGTAACCACATTAGACTATTACATTGTGAAAAACGGGGAAAACCTGACGAAGACGCCGGTTATCGCTAACTTCACCGTCCCGAAGGTCAAGGGCTTTACAGGCGCGTTCGACTTCACCAAGAGGATCGGCACCGCGAGCGACAGCAAGGTCTATCATGGAGCTACCTTTACCCTCACCGAAAAAGCGGCTCCGAACAGAGTTGCCGGTATCGCGACCTCCAATGGTTCAGGCGAGGTTAAATTCACCGGTATCCCCTCCGGGCACAACTACATCCTGTCTGAGACCAGGGTCGACATCGGCGGAACGGCGGCTCTCAGCACAAAAACCTATGAAATCAGCGTAAACTACGGCGTTGTTACCGTTGTTTCCGAGTACGACGGAACCTTCTTTATAAAAGATGGCAACAAGATATTCCTTAACGACTACGACCCGAAGCCGGGCTCCATCACCGTCACCAAGATTTGGCAGGTACCGGATTCGCTTGTCTCCAATCTTCCTACAATCACCTTCACGCTGGCTCAGAAAATCGGAAGCAACGACTGGGCTTACTACGGAACCTATACCATGACAAAATCGGCTAACGCCACAGCAGACGCGAAGAAATGGCAGTACACTATAAGCGACCTGCCGATGGTCGACAGAGCCACAGGCGCTTCCATCGCCTACAAGGTTTCCGGCGAAACAGATCTTCCCGGCTACACCACCAATATCGACGGATATTCAATCACCAACACGGCTAAGGACACGACAGATATCACCGTAAACAAGGTCTGGATCGCTCCGACTGATAAAAAGGTTCCGGTTACCTTCGTGCTTTACGCCAACGGCGAAGCAACTGAGCACACGATTACCCTTCCTCAAAGTGACAGTTGGAGCTACACCTTTACAGACCTTGACGCCTTTGACGGTTCGGGTCAGTATATCACCTACACCGTCGTCGAAGCAACCGAGCTTACTGGCTTCGACGATCCAAACGAAGGCGACGCCAGCAACAACTTTACCATAACCAACAAAATATCCCAGGATTATATCACCATCAACGGCACCAAGGTATGGGTCGACGGCGGCATAGTCTATGAAGGCGAAGTAACCATAAACCTCTACGCCGATAATGGCGATACCGCAATTGCCACCACTACCCTTGCCGAGGATAACACGTTCACGTTCGAAGGCACATTCCCCAAGTATGCCGAAGACGGACATGAGATAGTCTACACCGTGAGCGACAGCGTCGGCGGCTATACGACCACCGATATCGGCACCGCGGGCAACGGCTACGTTATAACCAACACGCTTGATCAGGAGTACCTCACCTTCGGCGGAAGCAAGACATGGGTGGACAGCAACAACGAATTTGGCACACGCCCGACGACCGGCGATCCCATCGAGTTTGGTCTCTTTGCGAACGGGGCTACTGAGCCAGTCGCAATAGCCACAGTCTACCCCACCGAGACCGACGTCCTTGATGACGACAACGAGCCGACAGGCGAAGTTACCTACAGCTGGTCAGATTTCACTTTCTCGTTTGTAGGTTCGAATGATGAGCTAATCAACTTCCCCAAGTACGATGACGAAAGAAACGAAATCATCTACACCATAGAAGAAATCACAAAGATCGACTTATACGCGGCGACCATCGCGGATACGGACGAAGACGGCGTAGCTGAAGCGGTCACGAATACCCTTAACGGCGACGAAGTTTCGGTAACGGTCGTAAAGAACTGGAGAGACCCGTACACTGACGAACAGCGCGCCGAACTGGGCATCAAAGCTATAATCACCGTGACCGGCAAGGTTAACGGCACAGCGGTTGAGGGAGACAAGTATACCGCAACAGTCACGACCAGCGTAGATGGTTATACCAACACCCGCAACATGCCCAAGTATATTGATGGGCAGGAAATAGTGTACTCGGCGGCTGAGGCGGATATCGAAGGCTACACCACCTCGACCGACGGCAGCAGCAAGAATAACTTCGTATTCACCAACACCATCGAGCCGGGTTCCCAGAACCTGACCGTAACAAAGATATGGGACGACGAGCTTAATCCGGAGCTCCGCCCGGTCTACACAATATCGCTCAGGGCAGACGGCAGAACGGTTGAATCGGTTCAGACAAACGCGATGACCGGAACCGAGGATGAGAACATCTTCACAGCGACCTTCACAGTTCCCATCTATGGCGAGGACGGTCAGGAGATAATCTATACCATCAGCGAAAGCGCGGCAGGCATAGGCGCGATATACAACCGCTACACCGCGAGCTTCGACCCGGCAACACCACTCACCGTGACCAACACCTTTAACAACGGCGAAAGGACTGTCAGCGGCGTGAAGATTTGGATATACCCGACCGACGGCACTCTCCCCGAGTCCATCACAGTACGTTATCAAGGTGACGACGACGAAACCAACACCGGCTACGCGGTAGTCACCGCTGAATCAGCCCTTGAAAACGGCAATTGGAGCTACTCCTTCGAGGGACTTAAGAAGTACAATGACACAACAGGCCGCGAAATCAGATACACCATCACCGAGGACTCGATCGAGGGCTTCACCGGCAGAGTGCTGAGAGACAGGCGCACAATAGTCAACATCAGCGACAACCCCCTTATCCCCTTCACCGTCGAGAAGAACTGGGTCGGACCTAAGGGTGGTCCAGTCACAGTACAGCTTTTCCGCAACGGCGAGCCGATGCCTTCAAGCGCTCCGGAGCTCTCAGCGGATAACGACTGGAAGTACACCTTTGAAGAGCTTCCCAAGTATGACCGCGAGCGCAACGCATACCAATACTCGGTACAAGAGCTTGACAGTCAAGGCAATGCTCTCAAAAACGGCGCAGAGGTCGTATTCGGAGACCACACCTACACAGTCACCTACTCCGCTTCGGGTCTCATAACCAACACGGTAAACCAGGAATACATCGAGGTTCTTGAGGGCTTGAAGGTGTGGGACGCTGAGGGCGTTAATCTTCCCGAAAGCATCACAGTCGCTCTCTTCGCCGACGGAGCACAGGTATTTGACGGCGAAACCGCTGTGACAACCACGGTTACACCGAACGACGAGGGCGAGTGGGTAATCCGCTTTACAAATCTCCCGGTGTATAACGCAGAAGGAAAAGAGATAAAATACACCTTCAGAGAAGTCAAGGAAGGCAAGACGATAGATGAAGGCGGAATGATCACCTTAGGCGGCAGGGGCTTCATCGTTAACTACAGCTACGACGAAGAACTCGGTCTTGTAATCAAAAACACCTACGAGAAAAACTACTACTCCTATCAGGTGATCCGCAACTACACCCGTATAGTTGACGGCGTGCGCGGCGCGACGAACACTGTTACCGGCACTGTCACGCCGGGGATTCACAACGAAGGAGTGACGATCATCACGGACTTCTACAAGGGCAACGATAGTGGCGGCATCTATTCATCCTACGGCTACGTAAGCGGAACGCTTGATGGCACAACCCTCACATCCATGAGCTTCACGCTTGAGAAAGCAGGAAACACCTATGTAGTGGTACTCAACTACGAGCTTACAGAAACCACCGTTCCTGAGATACCGGAAATCCCGCTGATCCCGAATATCCCGGTTTCTCCGATAGACCGTCCGGAAATCCCAAGCTTCCCGAGCAACCCCAACCCGCCCGAAGAAGAGACAGTGGATGAAATTAATCCTCCTCTCGACGCGATAGTTCCTCCGGATGATGAAGAAATCATCGACCAAATCATTCCGAAGACCGGCGACGTCGCGACAACCTCGAACGCCGCGTTCGGACTTCTCGGAGCAGGACTTGCGGGACTTGGCGTATTCTTCAAATCAAGGAAAAAGGACGAGGACGCTGAGTAATCACAAAGCAAAATTAAAACTCTAAGCTGACAAAAAGGGAGACCGGCGAAAGCCGGTCTCCCTTTTTGTCAGCGTGTCAAAGAAGCCGGAAAGCTGCGGGACACGCGGGGGCGCGGGAAAATCTTGCGTCCGTAGGGGCGCGCATTGCGCGTCCGTGAGAAATGGTTATTTCGCGACAGGCTGCGGGACGCGCAGGGGCGCGGGAAAATCTTGCGTCCGTAGGGGCGCGCATTGCGCGTCCGCGAGAAATGGTTCTTTTGCGACAGGCTGCGGGACGCGCGGGGGCGCGGGAAAATCTTGCGTCCGTAGGGGCGCGCATTGCGCGTCCGCGAGAAATGGTTCTTTCGCGACAGGCTGCGGGACGCGCGGGGGCGCGTCCCCTATATGATAATGCAAATTGCTATAAAAGCGGTGAACAGAATTTTCTGTTCACCGCTTTTCGATGTTACGATGTTGATGTTACTCCGATAAAATGCTTACTCAGTCTGCGCGTCCTCATGCTTTACTCTGTATTTCTTTCTTCTGTGCAGCACGGTCACTCCTGTCAGCGCGCCGCCCACCAGCAGCATAAAGTTCATTTCAGCTCCGCCTGTCACAGGCAGGTTGCCAAGCGGCGGATACTCCTCGTATACCCATTCTTCCTCTTCTTCGTCATACGTCCATTTTCCAAGAGGGGTTCCGTCCTCGTCAATGACTTCATATCCGTCGTCCTTGGGAACCAGCTCCGTTCCCGGCTGCCTCGGTATCTCAGGCGGAATCACGACTTCGGGCGTTGGCGTGGGTGACGCCGACGGCTCTGAGGACGGCGCGGGTGAGGTTGACGGTTCGGGCGACCCCGACGGTGACGGCGACGCCGACGGCGGGGTACTCGGGCTCGCGGACGGCGACGGCGACGGCTGCTGTGACGTCGGAATATCCGGCACATTATATGTGTTGGTTATGGTTATCGCGGCGGAATCCTTGTTTTCTTTATCGAGCGTAATGCCCTCGCTATCGAGCGTAATGCCATTGCTTGAATAGCTGGCAGTATAACCGCCCGGAACAGTCTCGAGTACAGCGTATTTATTACCGATTGGCAAATCGGTGAATTCAACCGTGGACCAGACGTCGTTTTCGCCCTTGATTATATACTTTACATGCTCCTCGTTGGTTGACGGATCGCCATTGATCACAAGCTGTACCCTTATCCGTGTTAGGTTGCTCGGGACACTGCCGGACCAGCTTTTGGTCACTGTAAGCTTTCCTGTCACATCGTCGTATATGTTTTCAAATTCCGCGATGTTGCTCTTTTCCTCACTGCTGCCATCAATGATCACTCCGCCGAAAATCAATTCATCTCTGTCAGTGTAAGGCGTTCCGTTAATCTTGGTTTCCTGCCAGAGTCCAGGTTCTGCGATATCTGTTTCCTGTACGCTGTACGCTGTGTTTTCAGGAAGACCTATGATCTTGATATGCTGACCGTCCTTTAGTTTGAAGGAATATACGCCCTTATCAGACGTGGGGGCAAATCCAATTTCTTCCAGCTCGGTCGAATCGGTTATTTCGCTGCCATTCTTCCTGTATGCCTTCACCTGCTCCTGTATATTGAGCTTATACGGGGGCGTCGTCTGCCAAAACAGGATGTTTCCGTCGTCGTTAAACTCGACATAGATATTCTGTGCTAATTTTGTGCCGATTTCGCCGAATCTGGCTATCTTTGCTTCGACGGCTTTCAGATCTTCATTCAATTCAGTCAGCTTCGGATCGGTGGGTTCAAGCTTTTCTATCTCCAGCAAAATCGCCTTGCGCTCATCACTTGCCTTTACGTTCAGAGCCGCGTTTCTCTCCTTGAGCTCATCTATCAGCTTTGTCAGATAGGTGCCATCCTGGGTGTCCAGCTTAAGCGTAAACGGATACGCATAGCCCAGAACCTCGCTGTCGTTTGAGGTTACGCTCTTGGATACTACAAGGGTGTTGTACGGGATGAGATAGTTTTTGATGTAGATGACGTCCTTTTTGTAGTCCTCCTTGCTGCTGCCTGCATGCTGCGGAGGCTGGGGATCCACTTTTCCGTCATATCCGATTATTCTCGTCTGGTATTTGCTGCCCGCGGACAGAACCTCCTGCAAATCGTAGGCAATGCCGCATGGGATTTCACTTATTGTCACCTTTTCTCCGTTTTTGATGCCAATTGTGAATATGACGTCTGTTCCGGAAGTTCCCGAAGCTGTCGGTTTTATCTCCGGCACACAGCTCGGAAGGTCAATTTTGAAGTGCTCGGAGCTCTCCGCATACGCCGGAGTGTGGAAGGTCACCTTGACTGTGAAGGTCTCGTCCCCGGCGCTGCCGCCTATCACATTCTTTTCGATGGAGACGGTCCCGGTGTTGCGGGTGTTTGTCACCGTAACCTCGGACTGTACGCCCTTTTCGATAAGCTTATTGCTTTCGGCGTCCGAGTATACGGAGTCGTAGAGAAACTCGCTGTTGTCCTCGGTCAGGCTGTATTTCAGCCCCGCCGGTATTTTGGGGATCACAACCGAGCCGGTCGGCGTTACCGATATTTCCAGACACTCGTCCGTCACGTTTGCCGTTACGTTTGCAGGCACGTTTTCAGGCGACGGGAACATTGCTTTCACAAGGTCGGCAAATATCACATCCGAGCCGTCCGCATTGGTGAAGTGCAGGTAGAACTTAAACGCCTCGCCGTTGTAGACCGGGTCGGAAACGACCTTGCTCAGCTTCAGGCTTCCTGTGTGGCGGGTATTCTCAAAGACAAAGAGCAGTCCGGGATTGAAGTCCTCCGTCAGCTTCTTCGCCATTGTCGCGGCGATTGCGCTGCCGCCGTCGGCGACAGGCACTGCCGTTCCGGCGCCGGGTGCCGCCAGCGGGTTATCGCTGGGCGCTTGGTAGGCGGTATAGCTTCTGCCGCTGAGCGCGTACTTGTCGGAGTTCAGATTCCGCTCCGTCACGGTATACACCGTTTCGGTATCCAGACCCGCGAACACCGCCGTCTGCCCCGCTTTAAGCTTGAATACGCCACTTATCGCCGGGTGGTTTATCGCCGCACCACCCTCGTCGGTATCCACCGTGCCGTCGTCATCCAAGAGAAGTATATAGCTCGTTTCATACGCTACTCCGCCCTTTTCAAGGAGGAACTCGAACTCATCCTCTCCCGCGTAGCCGACCGCTTCCTTCGTCACGCGAAGGACAGCGCCGTCCTTGATGTAGGTGTTTGTGCAGACTATGCTTATATTTTCATCCGCCGCGTCGTCCGCGCTGACGGTGAAGAGTATGGACATGCCGTCCGCCGAGACATTCGGCGCGGTTATATTGCCGCCGCCGTCCGCCCATGCCGCCGAGATAAAGGTGAACTTGCTTACATCTTTTGTCGTCTCGGTGAGGATATATGTGCCCGCGGGGAGGTTGATTCCCGCCGGCAGCGTATAGCCGTTGGCATTATCCAGCGTTATATCGACTTTAGTGAATCCGGTGTCCGCCGTATAGCTGTCCGGAGCTCCGCCGTCATTGATTTTTATAAGTGTAAACTCAAATGAAGGCTTGATGGTTTGCCACTCCGCCACTTCTATGCCGGAATATTTCTTCTCAAGGGTAAACACTCCCTTTTTCTGCGAGTAGGTGTTTGCGCACTCGACCGCTACATTGTCCTCCACCGCGACCGTCGCCGCAAGACCTGCGGGAGCCGCTGTGCTGCCGACAGTGTAAACCGTGCTTCTTACGTACCCGGAAACGGCCAGCGCCGTTTCGGTGACGGTGTACTCGCCGCCCGGCAGAGCGGAAATGGTCGCCGTCTGACCCGCCACAAGTACGATCACCAGCTTGCCGTCGTCAACCGACGCCGAGGTTGCTCCGCTCACGTTGCCCGCGTTCGGCGTCCAGTAGGACGGACCCGCGACTGTGAAGGTGAACTGAGTGGAAGCGCCGTTCGGCAGGTCGCTGGCTGTGAAGGTTCCGCCGATGAGCTTTGTGCCGCCGACGGTCTTTGTCAGCGTCATGGTTTTGTCGGTGATCCTTGTGTAGGTGTTGGTGAAGCTCACGGGAGAGGTCGTGTCCTTGGTGACAGCCGCGGACTTCTCGCCGTCGTCTGTTACAACAAGCGTGTAGCCGACGACATTCGAATCGCCCTCGGTCACCGTGTAGGTTCCTGTCGGGAGACCGGCGAAGGTGACGGTTTCTCCGTGAATCAGCGTGAAGCTGCCGCCCGCGAGGGTGCTGCCATTTCTCCCGGCTCCGACACTGCTGGTATACGCCGCACCCACCACCGGGTCGCTTCCCAGCTTGAGGGTAAAGGCGTACTCCTTGCCATCAAACGCGGTGTCGTCGGACGGAGCTGAGACCTTCTTTTCAACTGTCAGGCTGCCCACATGCCTTGTGTAGGCGTTTGTCACCTCAATTTCCGGGACGGACGTCTGAGCCGTCGACACGGCTTTGGGATTTGCCGACGTGTCTCCGGTGGTTGTTACGTCATAGTTTGGTCTGGCCGCCGAAGCCGCGTCTTCCGCAACGTAGTAGCTGCCTTCGGGCAGACCCTTGAAGGTTACGGTGCTTGACGTCTGACCGTTAGGGACAGTGATGGTGAACGAACCGTCAGCCCCTGTGCTCTGGCTGCCCAGATAGCTGTGGCTTATTACCGGTGAATTGTCGCTCCTGTACAGCTTGAAGCTGTATGTCTCCGGATTTGTGAGCCCGGTGACCGACTTTGTCACCTTGAGCTCGCCTGTCTTTAGTGTGTAGGTGTTGGTGACGGTTATCGCGGAAGAGCCGTCCTTGGTGACGTTTGCCGTCCTCGTGCCGGTCACCTCAAGCGTGTAGCCGACGACATTCGAATCGCCCTCGGTCACCGTGTAGTCGCCTGTCGGGAGACCCGCGAAGGTTATCTTCTCCCCGGCGATAAGCTTGAAGCTGCCACCTTCGCCGGTGCTGTCATTTCTCTCGGCTCCGACACTGCTGGTATACGCCGCGCCCACTACCGGGTCGCTTCCCAGCTTGAGGGTAAAGGCGTACTCCTTGCCAGTGAATGCCGGATCGGACGGAGCGGTAACAGTCTTCGTAACCGCCAGTTCGCCCGTGTCCCTTGTGTAGTAGTTGTTTATGACGACAGTGCTGCCGTTCGCCACAGCGGTGGGCACGGTGGCGCTTTCAGCGACGCTGTTGACGACGTACCCGCGGGTGACGTAGCTATAGCCCGCAATCGCGACGGCGCCGGATTCGGTTACGGAAACCGTGCCGTACGGAACCTTAACCGCTGTCACCACCGAAGCGTATGAGCCTGCCGCAATCTGCAAGGATACATTGTATGATTTCTCCGAACTGGAAGCTGTAACAACTTTTACGCTTGCCGTTGCCGTCACTCCCCCGGTCGGCGCGTTCAGCTGTGTACTGCTTCCGAGCGCAGTGCCTATAAACAGCTGCTTCTGCACGTTTACGGTGTATGCCTTGACCTTGTTTGTAGCCGTGAAGTTGATTGTCGTCCCGTTGTTGGTGATTGTTCCGTTCGCGGGACTTATCACGGGCGTTTCAAATATATTGCCGTCTGGCGCAGTCTCGGTCACTGTGACGGTTACGCCCTCGGGTATCCCTGTGATGGTTATTGTCTGACCGTGCTTCAGGGTGAACTTGAACTCTTTGTTTCCGGTTTCAAGGATCGCAGTCTGTTCTGTTCCTCCGGTGATCGTATATTTCAGCGTCGAGGTCACAGCCTGGGAGAAGGTGGCGGTGAAGCTGAACTCTATATCGTTATATATGCCGCTAAAGTCGGGAACCGCGCTGTAGTCTACCGTCTTTCCGATTACGGCGGCGCCCACCTTGAGCCTGTAGGTGTTTGTAAACACGACTGTCGCCTCCGCGCTGTCACTGACCGCCGCCGTGACAGATATGCCGCTGCCATTGGTTGTGCTGTTCACGGTATAGGTCGTGTCAGAGGTGTAGCCGGACGGATCGGTGTAGGTCTCGACGACAGTGTAATTCCCGGCGGGAATGTTCGTCAGGGTATAGCTCCAATCGTCTCCGGCTGCCTCCGGCCGGGTTACGACCAATGTGCTTCCGGATACGGCGCTGTTCTCAGCTGCCACCGGAGTCCAGTCGGCGGGACCTGAGACCGTGAAGGTTACGGTTCCGACTTTCGCGAGGGTCACACCCGCGCTGTCCCCCGCAAAGGTCTTGCTCAGGGTCAGGCTTCCAAGCTCGCGCCTGTTGTTGAAGGTCGCGGAGGCTGTGGTTCCGGAGGATAACGCGTAAGTGGTGAAAAGCGCGCTTTCGGGAGTCGCCTCTCCGTTTGTAAATGAGGTGATGCTTGCAAGGGCGTACCCCGTCAGCACAGTCTCGGTCACGGTGATGACCGCTCCCGCCGGTACGGTGACCGTCGCTGTCCAACCGTACTTGAGGGTCAGCGTTCCATTTGTGCTGGTTTGTTCACCCGACGGAGCGCCTGTCCCCGTCACCGTGTATTTCATCGGGTTCCATGTCTCGCCGTCCGCTTTAACGGTGAAGGTGAAGTCATGATTCGCGTATTTTTCGTTGTAGTTAGTTATATTCTTGGTTATCGCGACCGACGCGGTTTGCCGTGTGTAGGTGTTGGTCACGGTCGCCGCCGCCGTCCCGTTGTTCGCGACAGTGACCTTACCGTCGGCGACACTCCAGCTGTTGTCCACTACGGTGTAGTGAGTAACTCCTGTGTCGCTCTCAACCAGCGCGTATACCCCCGGCTCGAGGCCGTCGATCGTACCCTTCCAGGTCGGCGCGCCTATGGTTACCGAACCGCTCGGGGTCTCGCTTGTTATCCCGCCCACCACCGCGTACGCGGTCACGGTAAACGTCTTATCCGCCGTCGCCGTGGAAGTGTTTGTCAAATCGCCCGCGATGACCTTGGTGATCTCTATTTTGCCCGAATATTTTGAGTAGGCGTTTGTGAATTTCACCTCGGCGGTTCCTTTGTCCGGGACTGCCGCGACGACTGAGTTTGTTTCGTTTTCCGCCCCGGCGTCTATCTGAGCCTTCGTCACAAGGTTCAGCTCCGCGATTGCCGCGTCCGCCTCGGTAACCGTGTAGTCGCCCGCGTCGAGTCCGGCAAAGGTTGCGGTTTCACCGGCGACAAGGGTAAATTTACCGTCGGTACCGGTGCTGCCGTTTGTTTTGTTGCTGGTATACGCCTTGTTCGCCACCGGACTTCCCTTGAAGGTCAGTGTGAAGGTAAATGCCTTGTCAGACGGGACGGTTGTTACCCCGGCGCCTGTCGATACAGCCTTTGAAACCGTCAGGCTTCCAACCTGCTTTTCGTAGTTGTTCTTCGCGGAATAGGTCACAGCCGCAACGCCCTCAGTAACCTCGCCGCTGAGGATACCGTTCTCGTATGTGTAGGACGCGACCGAGCTCCAGGTGAGGGTGTGGTTGTAGCCGGTCATGGAGGCAGTTCCCTCCACAACGGTAAAGGGACCTATCGGCAGGGTGAGGGTTTTGGACTGGTTGCCGCTGCCGCTTGTCAGCTCTACGGTATGCTCTTTTCCGGATGCGTCTGTAACCGTAAAGAAGATGCTGCCGATAGTCGCGAAGCTAATCTCTTCGCTCCCTGTCACATCCTTGTTTATGGTAATAGCCCCGGTTTTCAGTGTGTTCGTGACGGTGATTTGCTTCTCTTCCCCGTCGGTCGCAACAGTGGCCTGTTTCGCGGCTGTGTCGTAGGTGTAATAAGCCTTGCCGCCGGCTTTCTCGGTTACGGTGAGGGTGGAGCCGACAGGGATTCCGTAGAATTTCGCTGTCTGACCCGCTTTAAGCGAAAGCTTGCCTTCCGAAGTTGTTGTAAGCATCCCCCCGGACGCCGCTCCGGTGAACAGCTCGTACTCGGCGTTAGCGTACGGGGCGCTCCCCCCGCCGCCCGCTTTTTGATAGACCGCCGTGAGCTCGAACGTGTCGTCCTTCAGCGCATCCAGCGCTCCGGTCACTGTCTTTGTGACGCTCACAGCGCCGGTAGGCTCAGTGTATACGTTTGTAAAGACGTTCGCCCCAACAAGCGCCGCTCCCGTGAGGGGGGTCATGTTCGCGTCGGTCCAGACGATTTCCAGGAAGGTGTCGTTCTGGACTACCTTAAAGTATTTGACATATGTGCCGACCGGGTTATCCTTGCCGTCGACCACAGTCTCTTCGATCTTATAGTTTTTTCCCAGCTCGAAGTACAGCCCCGATTCATAGTTGGCGTTGCCGTTGAGGACGACGTCGCCTATGACCTTCAAGCCGTCGTAGCTGTTGCCGTTGTTGTAGTAGGTGATGGAAAACACGGACTTCAAACCGTCCGCGACAGCCGACGCGACGGCGGGACCGGTCTTGCTCCCAATTCTCCATTCCTTGAAGAAGGTCACCTTTTCGTGGTTTACGGGCAGCGTCACGTTGATGTCCGCCGTGAGGGGAACGTTCACCGAATCAACCGTGACAAGGGTCTGGGACGCGCCCTTGCCGCCCGTCGGGTAGAAGATGTAGACCTTTTTGACATTCTCCTGAGTGGTGGAGACCTTGACGTCAATCTCGGAGCTCCTCGGTATTCCGGATATGACTATCATGAACTCATTCGCCGCCAGAGCGGGGTCCTTATTTGTCCCGTTCAAGGTATAAACCTTTATTTTCTCATTGATCGAGCCGCCGGATTTAAGCGCGGCGGTGACCGCTAAATCGTTTATGTTTACATCGGAAATGCCAAGCCCCGTCACCGCGCCGTTTATGGTGACGTCATATGCTGTGTCAGCATTCCCCGGTGTGTAAGCCTTTGTTATTTCCCTTATTTCCAGCTTTGCCATCGCGTCGGAGTCAAGTCCCGCAAGGAGGAGCAGGTAATCATAATACTTTCGGACGTTGCTGTCTGCGTTTCCCAGCGTAGTCTCGCTGGGGGTGACGTTGTTGACCACCTGCCAGATCGCGCACTGGACGGCCTTTATGGCTTCCTCCGCCGTCAGCCCGGAAATTCCCGTATTAGTCCTGATTTCGGCAAGGTTCAAAAACAGGTCGGACTGCGTAAGTATGGCTCTGAGCTTCGCCGGGTCCTCCTTTTCAGTGAAAAAGTTGTCCGGTTTGTAGGGAGTGACCTTTTCGATGTCCATCCTGGTATACTGCTGATTTACCACCGGGGCAATGGAAAAATCGCTGCAATAGGTCCACAGCAAATCCCTCGGGTCACTGCTGCCCACTAAATTCAGCTGATACTTGTAGATGTGCTCTACGCCGGTTCTTCCGCTTTCGGTAAATGCGATGGAGTCGGTACTCGGATCCTTACTCCCCGTGTAGTAATAGGTTGCGGTGGTTCCGCTTTCGTCTCCGTATTTTATCGTATCCGCGAGCGCCCCCATGGGAAGGATCGATAATACCATACAGAAAGTAAGCGCCAAGGTTATAATTTTCCTGATTTTAAACATTTTGCTCTCTCCTTTCGATACTCTCGGGTTTGATTCTCAAAGCTGGTATTTTGCGTAAAATTCCTTAATATGTAAAACAATCTTACTCGGTTCCGGTCACAAAATGGTCACAACTTCCTTGTCCCCTTCCATGAAAAAAGATAAAATATCACTTAATATTAACGCCTAATTTGTTCTTATGATACCTGATATATCATTTTATTACAATAGCATTAAAAAAACTAAACTTTACAATTGTGTAACAGATTAAAAAAACTTTTGCAACTATTAACCAGACTGTCGAAAAAGAACCATTTTTCGCGGACGCGCAGTGCGCGCCCCTACACAAACCTTTGAAAACACAGCGTTTTTTTGTAGGGGCGGGGTTAACCCCGCCCGCAATTTTCCAGCTTTTTTGACACACTGAACTATTAACCAAATATATATCATAAAAAAAGGCTATATCCCGCGCCAATACACGAAGTCCCGCATTTCCTCCGCAAAGCCCGCCGCGGCAAGCGCCGGCGCGGCAAATTCGGGGTACGACTTGACCGTTATCCGCTTTTGTTCGGGAAAAATCCTCTTCTGCCGGTACTCATTTATAAACGTATTTAGGACGCTTTCCAGCCTGCTTTCATCAAAGACCCTCAGCGTCCCGCCCCTGTTTTCCAGCACCGCCGCCGGAACGCCGCCGCACAGCGCCACCGCCGTACCCGCGACGCAGATAAAGGACGTCTCCCTGTCCCTGTGCTCCAGGGACTTGCCCCACTGCTGGGCGGGGTCCGCCGCGGAGAGCCAGACTATGTCCTCGCGCGGATTTTCCAGCATATTTGTCACCGCGTTAAACTCGCCGTCCCTTATAAACTGCGCGCCGGAGAGCCCCTCGACAAAGTAGCCCCGCCGCGCCTGACCCGTGTACTCAAGTATCCGCAGCGTCTCCAGCGCCTCCTGCCACCTGACGCCCCCGGCGGTCTCCCTGCACAGCAGCGGCGAGAAGTCAAACGCCCTGTCTATCAGCTCCCGGGGGGACAGCTCCTTTGCGGGGCGGGTAAGCTCCCACCGGCCCTCCATCGCCATGACCCTCGACCTCACCCGCTGCCGGGCGGCCGCCTTGACCAGCCTCTCTCTGTCTATCAGCCTGCGCACAGGCGCGAAGCTGTCCGCGCGGCAAAGCCCCTTTTCCGCGAGAGCCAGAAGGATTTCCAGCGGCGGCCCGCCTTCGGTCACACCCGTCAGGCTCTGCGCGAAGCTTGCGCCGCGGCTTCTCAGGGCGTCGGCCACCCTCGCCTCTTCCCCGCTCAGCTCGGCGTTGCCGGCGAGAAACCCACTCTCCCAATCTATGTCGTCATGCAGCTTAAAGCTCAGCAAATTTTTATCTCCGCCGTCAAACTGCCAGTAGAACTCCCCCTGCGAAAGCAGCCTGTCCAGCATTTCAGGGCGGTATCCGTTCACCCGCGCCGGAAGAAGGGTGTTTTCAAATGCCGCCGGTGAAAAGCTCAGTCCCGCAAGGCTCTTAAGCGCATACCTGAGCTGTTCGTCGGGAGCTCCGGCCGCCCTGAGCCTCCGGACAAGCATCGCCTGATAGTTTTGCTTGGGAAGGGTTCTTATCTGTCGCCTCCGCGCCTGAACCGTGGCGTTTCTCGCCCTCTCGTACAGCTCGGCGTGATAGTAAGCCCCGTCCGCGAATACGGCCGCCTCCTCGCTGACAAGCCGGTCAAGCAGGTCCTTCGCCAGGGCCTCCGCTATGAAATACCTGTCGGCTATGCTCTCCGCGTCCTGCGCCCCCCGGTATCTCAGGCACCGGCGAACGATCCGCGACAGCGGCGTCCTGTCGCCGCCTTCCAGCGCGGCGGCGTAGTCCTCCATGTGCTCGGCGCATATCCAAAGCCCGGGCTCTATATACGCTATCCTGCCCTTCCCCGCCAGCTCCTCCAGCCACTGGAGGGGGGCGTCCACCTCACCCGCGGCTATGTCCCCCTCAGCCATCATAAGCGAATGAAGCTGTATGGCGTTTTCCGGCTGTCTTGCCCTTTCGCCCGCCTTTTCCAGCTGCTCCGGCGAAGGCGGTATCATCTCAAGCTCGTGAAGCGCTTCGGCGACCGCGCGGTTCGCCCGTGTCGGCGTCGGATTGTATTCGTACATGAGCACCGCCTCCGCCTGACGCCTGAGCGGAAGGGACAGCGGAGAGGGGGAATCGCTGTGAAGCTCCCGAACGGTTATCTCCCCGGTCTCCAGCTTTTTAAGGACGTCGTCGAGCGCGTCCATGTCCCAAAAATCCTGGGAGCACTCGCGCTTTGTCTCGGTTATAAGCGGATGGTCCTTCCTTTGTATAGCTCCGTCGAGGGCCTGCGCCCCCCGCAGCCTCTGTATCCACAGCGGCTGGCGCCTGCCCCTTCCCCCGAAGCCCCCCGACCCCCCGGTCATAAGCGCCCTTGCGGCGTTATACCGAAACGTCATATTAAAGACGGCGGTGGTGGGAAGCACGGCGAAGAGCACGGCTCTCGCGGCGGAGCGGTCTATTTTCCCCAGCAAGCCGTCGGGAAGCGGGTCGGAGCTGTTGTACGGAAATATGAGAAAGCCCTCGTCGTCGTCAAACAGATAGGTGTCAAGCCCCGTCTCCCTTTTCACGGCCTCCTGCAATAAAATCGCGAGCCCGGCGTTGACCCTGCGGCCAAACACCGAATGTATCATCAGCTGATTTTCCCCGCCGTGATCCTGAAAATGCTCCGCGATGACCGTCCTGTCGTCGGCAAGGCAGCCTGTCGCTTCCAGCTGGCGCTCGATCACGTTTGCGGCGCCCTTCCCCGCCGTTTCATCCAGCCTCAGCTCTTTGAGCGCGGCGGCTATGTCCCCGCCGCAGTAAGCCTGCGAAAGATTTCTGAGTATCTCCCCGAAGGCGAGCGAGGTCCTGTAATCCCTTCCAAACCAGTCGCCCTTCCAGAACGGCGGCTGCGCCCCGTCCGCCGAGGCGGCGGTCACGATTACGTCGTCCCTCTTTATCGCGGAGATGCGCCAGGCGAAGGAGCCCAGAAGGAACTTGTCCCCCACCCTCGCCTCAAACACGAACTCCTCGTCCAGCTCTCCCAGCTTTTTCCCGTCGGGAAGCCGCACGCCGAACATGCCCCTGTCCGGGATCGTCCCTCCGGCGGACAGCGCCAGCATCCTGCTGTAGGCGTCCCCTTCGACAACGCCGTCTATCCTGTTGTACAGTATTCTGGGTCTCACGGGGCGGTCAAGCTCATGCTCATAGTCCCCCGCCAGCATCTCGAGCACGCTGAGCAGCTCCTCCCGCGACACATCCCTGAAATTGTACGCGTTTTTTGTAAGCTCCATCGCCTCGTCCACAGTGTACCCGTCCCCGGCGGCCATGGATACAAGGTGCTGCGCAAGCACATCCAGGCACTTCGCCGGGGGCTTGGAGCGCTCGACGCCGCCGTCCATTGCCACCTTTGCGGTAAGTCCGCAGTATATGCTTTCCGCGTCGGTTCGCGGCAGGAGGCGCATGACGCTTACCCTGCCCGGGTTGTGCCCCGCGCGTCCAAGCCGCTGCATCGTACTCGATATGGTCTTTGGGTATCCGATCTGAAGCACCATGTCCACATCCCCGACGTCTATACCCAGCTCCATCGACGCCGTGGCGCAGAGTATCTTCAGCGTCCCGTTCCTCAAAGCCCGCTCCGCCTCCAGCCTCTGCTCCTTCGACACGCTGCCGTGGTGGGTCCGGGCGTAGTTGTCCCCCGCGAAAATATTTATGTTGTAGGCGAGCCTTTCCGCCTGCGCCCTGTTCTCCACAAACACGATCACAGTCCGCACACTGCGGCTGTGGCCGTACACCATCCGCGCAAGCTCCGGCCAGACCGAGCCGGGCAGCATCAGCTTATTTGACAGCGGGCTGTTGACCTCGATGTCCGCCAGCTTCTCCATCCCTGGCGCGACTACTGTGGCCTCCTGAGGGTGCGCAAGGTAAGCCGCCGCTGTCTCCAGCGGTTCAATTGTCGCCGAGAGCCCTATGCGCTGAAGCTTCCTTTCGCACAGCTTGTCCAGCCGGGCAAGGGACAGCATCAGATGCGCGCCGCGTTTCGAGTTTATCATGGCGTGCAGCTCGTCAACTATGACCGCCTTCGCGCTTCCCAGCATATTCCGCCCGCTTTTGCTTGTCAGAAGGAGATACAGCGATTCCGGCGTGGTTATAAGTATGTGCGGCGGGCGTTTATACATGCTCTGCCGCTCGCTTGCCGTGGTGTCCCCTGTGCGCACCGCGACCTTAATTTCCCCGGTTCCGACGCCCGCCAGCGGCTTTTGCAGGTTTTCCCGTATGTCGTTGCCAAGCGCCTTCAAGGGTGAAATGTATATCACAAACAGCTCGTCCTTAAGCTCGCCCTTGACGGCCTTATCCATAAGCAGGTCTATAAAGACGAGAAAAGCCGACAGTGTTTTCCCCGTGCCTGTCGGCGCGCTTATCAGCACATTTTTGCCGGACGCTATATGCGGCCAGCCCGCCGCCTGCACAGCGGTCGGGGTTCCGACCTTTTCACGAAACCACTTCGACGTCGGAGGCGAGAATAAATTGAGCGCATCCATGATTTTTCCTCATTTAAATCAAGTTAAAACTAATGTTCTAGTCTATTTTATCATAGGCACGTGGGTATTACAAGTGAAAAATACAGAAAGGCGGCACCGGGCAAGCCTTCCATTTCAGGTCTGTCCGAGCCGCCTTTACACAGCGGTTTATATGTAAGTTATCACAGTCCCGCGAGCTTGCCGAACTCCGCTTTCATCGCCGGGTACAGCTCGCCGTACAGCTTGTAGTACCCCGCGTACCTGGCGGAATTCTCCCCGTCGGGCTTCTGAGGCTCGTTTACCCTCACCATCGCTTCGCACGCCGTCCGCACATCGGGGTACAGCCCCGCTCCCACCGCCGCTAAAATTGCCACTCCCAGCGCCGGACCTTCCTTGGAGCGCACGGTCCGCACAGGCAGCTCAAAGCAATCCGCAAGCATCTGCCGCCACAGCGGGCTTGAGCCGCCGCCGCCGCAGGCGTACATGTCCTCGAATTCGACCCCCATGCCCTTGAGGATATTTACACAGTCGGTAAGCGAGAAGGTCACCCCCTCCATGACGGCGCGGATCAGGTCGCTTCTTGTATGGATTGCGGACAGACCGAAAAATACCCCCCTGCAATCGGGATTCAGATGCGGCGTCCTCTCGCCCATGAGGTATGGAAGGTACACCAGCCTGTTGGAGCCTATCGGTACTCCGGCGGCCTTTTTGTCCATTATGACATACGGGTCGACGCCCTGCGCCTCCGCTTCCCCCACTTCCTCGCCGCAGAAATTGTCGCGGAACCACTTGAGGGACAGCCCCGCGCCCTGCGTCACACCCATCACGTGCCACGCTCCCGGGACGGCGCAGCAGAAGGTGTGCACCCTTCCCCTGGGGTCTATTGTTATGCTGTCGGTGTGGGCGTACACAACGCCTGACGAGCCGATTGTCGCAAATGCCTTTTTGTCGCCGACCACTCCCACTCCGACAGCCGCCGCGGCGTTGTCCCCCGCGCCGCCGACAACCGGAGTTGAGGTGGAAAGCCCTGTGGCCGCCGCCGCCTCGTTTGAGATATAGCCGGTTATCTCCGGCGACTCGTACACCTTGCCCAAAAGGGCGGGGTCGATATCCAGCTTCTGCAAAATTTCCTCAGACCAGCGCCGCGCCGGCACATCCAGCAGCTGCATACCGCTGGCGTCGCTCACCTCGGTGGCGTACTGGCCCGTAAGCCTGAACCGCAGATAGTCCTTTGGCAGCAGTATATGCCTGCACCTTGCGTATATCTCCGGCTCGTTGTTCCTTACCCAGAGTATCTTTGAAGCGGTAAAGCCGGTGAGCGCCGGGTTCGCCGTTATCTCTATAAGCCTCTCGGCCCCGACCCTCCGCGTTATCTCATCGCACTCCTTGGCCGTCCTCTGGTCGCACCAAATTATGCTGCGCCGGAGCGGCTTATTGCTTTCATCCAGCATGACAAGCCCGTGCATCTGCCCGGATATCCCGATACCGGCTATGTCGGAGGGCGGAAGCTCGCTGTCCCGCAGCACGGCCTGGATGGTATTGAACGCCGCGTTTATCCAGTCGTCCGGGTCCTGCTCCGCCCAGCCGTTATGCGGCTGATACATGGGATATTCTATTGCAGCCGACGCGATGACCTCGCCCGACATGTCAAACAATACTGTCTTTGTTGCGGAGGTTCCTAAGTCAATACCTATTAAATACTTCAACGTGTGCTCTCCTTACGTCTTTTTCGCGTGTCAATGCCGCAATTCCACTGTTTATTTGAACATTATGCCGTTTATAATGCTTTCAAGGTATTCCTGCCTGCCGCTTCCCGGGCTCTGCGGCGCGCCGAGCTTCTCCGCGTATTCGGCGAGCTCCGCAAGGCTTGCCTTGCCCGAAGCGATCCTCTCGCCTATGCCGGACTTGAAGCTGCCGTATTTCTCCTCAACAAACCTGTCTATCCTGCCGTCCTCAATGATTTCAGCCGCCTTTATGAGGCCGAGGGCGAAGCTGTCCATGCCCAGGATAAAGCCGTAGAACATATCCTCATACGTGTTTGACGGGCGGCGGTTTTTCGCGTCGAAGTTTATCCCGCCCGTAAGCCCTCCGGCTTTTACTATTTCGTACATGGCAAGAGTTGTTTCGTACACATTAAACGGGAACTGGTCGGTATCCCAGCCCAGCAGATAATCGCCCTGGTTTGCGTCGACGCTTCCAAGCATACCGTTTATCGCCGACACCCTCAGGTCGTGCTGGAACGTATGCCCGGCAAGGGTTGCGTGGTTGGCCTCTATGTTCATCTTGAAATCCTTGTCCAGCCCGTACGCCTTGACAAAGCCGATGGCTGTGGCGGCGTCGTAGTCGTACTGATGCTTCATCGGCTCCTTCGGCTTCGGCTCAATGTAGAAATCGCCTTTAAAGCCGATCGAGCGGCCGTATTCCACCGCCATTTTCATAAGCTTCGCTATGTTGTCAAGCTCAAGCTTCATGTCCGTATTCAGAAGGGTCTCGTAGCCTTCCCTGCCGCCCCAGAACACATAGCCCCTGCCGCCCAGCTTCACGGTCAGCTCCAGCGCTTTTTTTATCTGCGCCGCGGCAAAGCAATACACGTCCGCCGAGTTTGTGCTGCCCGCGCCGTTCATAAAGCGGGCATTTGAAAACATGTTCGCGGTTCCCCAAAGGCACTTTATTTTAGTCGGCTTCATCTTTTCCAGTATGTAATCCGAGATTTCATCCAGCCTCTTGTTTGTTTCGGCGATCGTATCCGCTTCCGGCACAAGGTCGGCGTCGTGGAAGCAGAAATATTCGATGCCAACCTTCTCCATAAACTCGAAGCCCGCGTCGACCTTGGCCCTTGCGTGCTCCATTGTCTTAGGCGTCTGCCCGAAGGATTTGTCGGCCGTATCCCCGCCAAACATGTCGGTGCCGCCCGCGCAGAGATTGTGCCACCATGCCATGGCGAACGGAAGGTGCTCCTTCATCCTCTTGCCCAGAATAACTCTTTCGGCGTCGTAAAATTTGAAGGACATCGGATTTTTTGAGGACGCGCCCTCATATTTTATTTGCGGTATGCCTTTAAATATTTCCATAGCTTAAACTCCTCTGTCAAATTAATTTTCAAATATGCCGGAATTATCTTTTTTCAAATACTTTTATAAAAGATAATTCAGTTATCAGAATACCGCCTGCCGCCGCTTTTGTCAAGAATATTTTGCCGATGATACCACCTGTTTATGAAGTTTGACGGTTATTCCCACACATGGTATACTTTAGCTAAACCATTAACATAACTGAGGGGGCAACATTCCCATGCAAAAAATATTAAAACGGGTCATGCTTCTCGCCGCGTTCGGCGTTTTTTCGGTTATAGCGTTCCAGCTTGTCAGAATCAGCCTTGTACACGCGGACAACGGCACAAAAATTATTTTTACTTACCTGCTGATGATATCCTCCGCGGTATTCGCGGTTTGGTTTGCGGTCAAATATAAAAAGGGCTTGTTCATCAAGATATTTATCCTCGTATTTCTGCCCCTTATATATCAATTGATATTCAGCCTGAATGTGCGTTTGCTTTATGAAAACGATTTAAATTTCAACTTTATCAGCGCGGTCCGCTTTACGGAAAACGGATTTGGCTCCCCCCTTATGTATCAGGCGGTTTTCCCCGGCACCGCCACCTATCCGGCGTTCCTAATGTTATTTATGAAAATTTTTGGGACCGGCCGCATGGTTCCGATAGCTTTAAACCACATCTCGGTTACATGCCTCTGTGTAATGGCATACCTGTTTTTAAGGCGAAAAACCGGGGACGCCTGGGCGCTTGGCAGCGGTCTTTTTATCGCGCTGCATCCCTTCATCATCATATATTCGGCTACCTGCAACGCGGAGATCATCTTTGGAACGCTCATCTTTTCCTCCTTCCTTTCCTTTGTAAAATCGCGGGAGGCGGATAGCCTGCCTAAACGCATAAGGTGGATAGCCGTAAGCGCCGGGCTCTGCGGCGTATCCGGAATATTCCGGCCGCTGGGCATTGTTTTCGCGGTCGCGCTTCTTATCTATTTATTCTGCTGCGTCCGGGAAAAGCCCGCGGTAAAATTGACCTCCGCCGCTGTATTTGCCGCCGTGCTTGTCCTGTTCGGGGCGCTCAACTCGCTTGCGGTAAAGGAAATCACAAAATACGACTCCCCTTCCGGCTCTTACGGCTGGAACCTGTACGTCGGAGCTTCCCCCACGGGCAGATGGAATCAAAAAGACGCGGACACCTTTACCGCGGTGATAAATTCCGCGGAGAGTCCGTCCCAGGTGCAGGAATACTTTGCAAGGCAGGCGTTTGAAAGATACCGGGAGATGGGGATTTTAGGTGCGATCAGGCACGGGCTGAGAAAATTTGATTCCTGGTTTTCCGCCCGGTATATGGCGGATACCGCCTCCTATCAGGACCCCTCCTCCCCCTTTTACTCCGGGGACGCAAGGGGAACCTATCTGACCCTTATCACGATGGTGGATTTGCCCGTTTTCATTTTTTCGCTGTTCGTATGTCTGTGGGTATTGCTCCGCTCCGCGGGAGGCCGGGAGGACAGCTTGACCGTGCTTGTCCTATATCTGCTTGGAAGCTTTATACTGCTCATGTTTTTGGAAATCGCGTTTCGGTATACCGTCTCATACCGCATATTCTTCTCCCTGATTTCCTCCGCCGGGCTGTATGAAATAACAAACAGGAGAAAAAGCGGATTTTTAAATTTACGTGAAAATGTTTAAAATTTTACATGATTATACAGCATTCGCCGCCATGTGATAGTAGAATAGATTTAAATATCGGGGAGGCTTCAACAATATAAAAAAATGCTTGACATAATGGACTTACCTGATACAATATATTTAAATTATTTTAACTATAATTTCATTTTATTTCCAGTAGAGGAGTTTTTTTGACATGAATACTTTTGATAAAGTTAAAGAGGTTATTGTAGACACATTGAACTGCGACGAGGCGCTTGTCGTCATGGGCGCGAGCCTGACCGACGATCTCGGAGCGGATTCCCTGGACGCGGTCGAGCTGATTATGGCGCTTGAGGACAGCTTTGAGATATCCGTGCCGGAGGACAGGGCCAAGGAGATCTCCACTGTGGATGAAATAGTCGCGCTTGTCGACTCATTAAGCTAAAAAAAATATTATGGATATAGCTTCAATTGAAAAATTAATAGCCGCGCTGGAAAGGTCCTCGCTTGCTTATCTCGAGTATCAGGACTCCTCCATCCGTCTTTGCCTGAAAAAGGGCGGTTCGGGCCTTGAGGTTCAGCCTCCCCTTCCCGCGTCCCTTGCCGCGTCCGCTAAAGAGCCGGAGCGCTTGAAGGCAGACGGGGGCGTCTCCGCCGGTACACAGGCTCAGGATGAGAATATCATAACTGTCGTCTCGCCTATTGTGGGTTCGGTTTACCGCTCCAGGGAGCCCGGGCAGGAGCCGCTTGTTTCCGCGGGCAAGAAGGTCCTTGCGGGCGACGTCCTGGGGCTTATAGAGGCGATGAAGATGTTCAACGAGATAAAAGCTCCGTGCGCGGGTACGGTCAGCGATATCCTCTTTGAGGACGGGGACCTCGCCGAGTTTGGCGCCGTGCTGTTTAAAATTCATAAGGATTGATCGGCGGAGCATTAGAAGGTTTAGTATTAAAAAATCAATTTATATGTCGCCGATATGGTGTCAAAAAAATGTTAAAACGAGTATTAGTGGCAAACCGCGGCGAGATCGCCGTACGCATCATCCGCGCTTGCAGGGACATGAATATAGAAACAGTCGCCGTCTACTCCGAGGTTGACCGCGACGCGCTTTTTGTAACCCTTTCAAATCAGGCTGTCTGTGTTGGGAAAAAACGCTCCGCCGAGAGCTACTTAAACATAAACAATATAATATCGGCAGCTGTCAAAACCGGATGTGACGCGGTTCACCCCGGTTTTGGTTTTCTGTCCGAAAATCCCGAATTTGCCCGAAAGGTCAGCGAAAACGGGCTTATTTTCATTGGTCCCGACGCCGACGTCATCGAAAAGCTGGGAAATAAGAGCGAAGCCCGCCGGCTGATGCTTGAGGGCGGCGTACCCGTCGTCCCCGGCTCCGACGGAATCGTAAGCACCGCCGGGGAAGCAAAGGAGCTGGCGGAAAAGCTGGGGTACCCCGTGCTGATAAAGGCCTCCAGCGGCGGCGGCGGCCGCGGTATGCGGAAAAGCAGCGGTCCCGAGGACATAGTAAGCTCGTTTGAGACGGCTTCCGCCGAGGCGCTGTCCTGTTTCGGCGACGGCAGCGTCTACATGGAGAAGCTTATTATAAATCCGCGCCACATCGAAATACAGGTGCTGGCGGACAACTACGGAAACACCGTGCATCTGGGCGAGCGCGAGTGTTCGATACAGCGGCGCAACCAAAAAATGCTTGAGGAATCCCCGTCACGGGCCATAGACGACGCCGTCCGGGACAGGATGGGCAGCATAGCCGTCACGGCGGCAAAGACCGCGGGCTACAAAAACGCGGGCACAGTCGAGTTTGTCCTCGACGAAAACCAAAATTTCTACTTCATTGAAATGAACACCCGGATACAGGTCGAGCACCCGGTGACCGAGATGGTGACGGGCATCGACATAGTGCGCGAGCAGCTGCGTATCGCTTCCGGCGCAAAGCTCAGATACAAGCAGTCGGACGTCACCTTTTCCGGTCACGCCATAGAGTGCAGGATAAACGCCGAGGACGCCGAAAACGGCTTTATGCCCTCGCCCGGCAAAATAGATTTCCTCCACCTGCCCGGCGGCTACGGCGTACGCGTCGACACGGCGCTCTATTCCGGATGTGAGATAAGCCCGTACTACGACTCCATGGTGGCCAAGGTGATAGTGCACGGCAACACAAGGACCGAAGCGATACTTCGGATGCGCAGGGCGCTTGAGGAATTTGTCGTGCTGGGGGTCAAGACTAACCTGGGGCTTCTGTACATGATACTTTACAACCCCGATTTCCTGAAGGGCCGGTACAATACCGGCTTTATAGAGGCAAACCTTGAAAACCTCCTCAAGCCTGTTGAAAAGGACATGATGCTATAATAATCGTTAATTGGCATAAGCGGCGGCGGAGAATTTATGAACAACGGAGGCAATGTTTAAAATATGGGCAATGTCTTTTCAGACAGGAAAAACAAGCTGAATATCCTAAAGGCGCTTAGACGCCCCGAAGCCGCGGGCGCCCCTCCGGCGGAGAAGTATATCACCTGTCCCGTATGCAAAAATGATACCACACAGCTCGCGCTCAAGAAGGCGTACTATGTCTGTAAGGAGTGCGGGCATCACTTCAAGATTTCGTACAAGACCTACATGACCATGATCTTCGACGCGGACAGCATAAAGCGGCTTTTCACAGGGATAGGACCCAAAAACCCCATCGATTTCCCCGATTACGACAAAAAGCTTTCCGCCCAAAGGTCAAAGACCTCCATGCGGGACGCGTGTGAGTGCGCCGTGGGGAAAATCGGCGGCGTCGCCGCCGTCTGCGCGGTTTTGGACAGCTCCTTCATGATGGGAAGCATGGGGACGGCCGTCGGCGAGAAGGTGACCCGCGCTGTCGAGTACGCGGCGCGGTACGAGCTTCCGCTCATTATTTTCAGCGCCAGCGGCGGCGCGCGTATGCAGGAGGGAATTTTCTCCCTCATGCAGATGGCAAAGACCTCCGCCGCGCTCAAGCGTTTTTCCGACGAGGGGGGGCTTTTCATCTCCTACCTGACCAATCCGACAACCGGCGGCGTGACGGCGAGCTTTGCCTCCCTGGGGGACGTCATACTGGCGGAGCCGGGCGCGCTTATCGGCTTCGCGGGGCCGCGGGTCATCGAGCAGACCATAAAGGAAGCGCTGCCGGAGGGCTTTCAGCGCTCTGAATTTCTTCTGGAGCACGGCTTTGTCGATTCTATTGTAAAGCGCGGCGATATGCGGGAGGTTCTGATAAACATTCTAAACCTGCACCGGAAGAAAAAATAGAAATTGCGGCGGTTTCACCCGGAAGCCGCCCCTATAGCCGGGAACGCTCCGGGATAGACAAGGTCAGTTTAATTGGGAGAACAACAATATATGGACACATTACTTTTAAGCAGGCGGGACAGGTATTCGGCAAAGGAGCGGGTGGACCTCGCAAGGGCGGCCACCCGCCCGAATGTCCGCGACTATATAGACGCCCTCTTCGACAACTTCTTTGAAATACACGGGGACAGGGCATACGCGGACGACAAGGCGGTCGTCTGCGGCATCGCTTCGTTCGGCGGCATCCCCGTGACGGTAGCCGGTCACCTCAAGGGGCATGACCTCACGGAAAATATACGCAGCAGCTTCGGAATGCCGAACCCGGAGGGCTACCGCAAGTTTATCCGCGCGGCGGAGCAGGCGGAAAAGTTCGAGCGCCCCGTCATCACCTTTATCGACACCCCCGGCGCCTACCCCGGCGCCGGAGCTGAGGAACGCGGACAGGGGGAAGCCATTGCCCGCTGCCTCTGGACCCTTTCAAACCTCCGCACCCCCATCATATCCATAATAACCGGCGAGGGCGGTTCGGGCGGAGCCCTTGCTTTGGGGGTCGCGGACAGGATTGTAATGCTTGAAAATTCTATTTTTTCGATCCTCTCGCCGGAGGGCTTCGCGACCATCCTGTGGAAGGACGCCAAACGCAGCGGGGAGGCGTGCGAGGTCATGAAGCTCACGGCGTTCGACCTCTACGACTACAACGTTTGCGACAGGATTGTTTCCGAGCCTGACGGCGGCGCGGGGAAAAACCCCAAGGCTGTGTACAACGAGCTTCGGCTTGTGCTCGGGGAGGAGCTTCACGCCCTTACAAAGATGAGAAGCGACACGCTTGTACAAAAGAGGTATAAAAAATTCCGTTCCATCGGGAATCAGACGGGCAGATAAAGCCCGGCAGCCGTTCTTTTATCTTAATCGTTCAAGGAAGGATGTTATATATTTGACAGGAATAAAAATAGCCGGGACAGGGAGCTATCTGCCCGAATTCGAGCTGACAAACGAGCTGCTTGAAACCATTGTCGAGACAAACGACGAATGGATAACAAGCCGCACCGGCATCAAGTCCCGCCGCACAGCCGACGGTGAAACGAACCTCTTCATGTCCACGGCTTCATGTAAAAGCGCGATAGAAAACGCCGGAATTGACAAAAAGGACATTGCGGCGGTGATCTGCGCCACATTCACAAACGACTACTATACCCCGTCGGTCGCGTGTCTTTTGCAGCGCGACCTGGGGCTCAACGAGGGAACCCTCGCCTTCGATTTAAACGCGGCGTGCTCAGGCTTCCTTTACGGTATGCATACGGCATATTCCCTCCTGCGGAACACCCCGGACAAGTATGCCCTCGTCGTTGGAACGGACCTGGTGTCCAATGTGCTCGACTATACGGACAGAAGCACCTGCATCCTGTTTGGCGACGGCTCCGGCGCCGCGGTCATCGGCTTGGACAAGGACAGCCCGTATTATTTTACGCCGGGTTCGATAGGAAACGACACCTCGCTGTACTGCCCCTCCAATGTCACCCCGAATAATCCGTTCAGAAAAAACAAACGTAAGAGCTCCGCTCCCTTTATCTTTATGGAGGGCTCCGAGGTTTTTAAGTTCGCCGTTGAGAGTATAAAGAAGTGCATCAGCCAAACCCTTGCGGCGGCGGGGGTCGCCATTGGTGAGATCGATCATTTTGTCCTTCATCAGGCAAACGGGAGGATCATCGCCACCGCGGCAAAGCGGCTCGGCGCGCCCATCGAAAAATTTTTTATGAATATCGGGAAGTATGGGAATACGTCCGCCGCGAGTATTCCGATAGCCCTCGCCGAGATGAATCAAAACGGAATGTTCCGCAGGGGGGACAAGGTGGTCGCCTGCGCCTTCGGCGGCGGACTCACCTACGGCGCGTCATACTTTACGTTTTAGGGCTCGGGGCTTGAGGGTCTCGCGCTCTGTCAGTGAAAGGATTGGGCAAAATTATGGATTTGAGAACACTTTTGGGCATTGAATATCCGATTATACAGGGCGGCATGGCGAACATAGCCACCGGGGGGTTTGCCGCCGCCGTCTCCAACGGCGGCGGGCTGGGGCTCGTTTCGGCGGGCGGGTTCAGCATCGAACAGCTCCGGGAAAATATAAGGCTGGCAAAATCCCTCACCTCCAAGCCCTTCGGGGTCAACATAATGCTTATGCACCCCGACGCGGACAAGGCGGCCGAGGTCGTCGCGGAGGAGGGGGTCAAAATCGTCACCACCGGCGCGGGCAGCCCCGGCAAGTATATGCAGGGGTGGAAGGACGCCGGTATCAAGGTCTTTCCCGTTGTTCCAAGCGTCGCCCACGCGAGGCGCATGGAAGCTATCGGAGCTGACGGAGTCATCGCCGAGGGCACCGAAAGCGGGGGGCATGTGGGCGAGCTTACAACAATGGCTCTTGTCCCGCAGGTTAAGGGCGCTGTAAATATCCCGGTAGTCGCCGCGGGAGGTATCGCGAGCGGGGGGCAGATGCTTGCCGCCTTCGCCCTGGGCGCGATCGGGGTTCAGATCGGCACCGCGCTTCTGGTGTCGGAGGAGTGCCCCATACATGAAAACTACAAGCTCGCCGTCATAAAGGCAAAGGACACCGGAACCACAGTGACCGGCAGAAACGGCGGCGTCCCGGTGCGTATAATAAAAAACCAGATGACCCGCGAGTACCTGCTGCGGGAAAAAGAGGGCGCGGGCAAGGAGGAGCTTGAGGAGTTTACCTTGGGGTCGCTGCGCAGGGCCGTCTACGAGGGGGACACGAACCGCGGCTCGCTGATGGCGGGACAGGTTGCGGGACAGCTCACCGAAATCCGTCCGGCGGTCGTTATCCTAAAGGAGCTTTTCGAGGACTGCAAAAAGACCGCGGAGCTTCTTCGTGACAGCTCGATAATGCGTTAATCCTCCCTTGCGAAAGGAACCATGAAAGGAACCACATACGATGAAGCTTGCGTTTCTCTATGCCGGGCAGGGCAGCCAAAAGGAATATATGGGCAAGGATTTCTACGAAAGCTATCCTGAGATCCGACCCCGCTTCGACAGCCCGAGGGCGGGCTTTGACATAAAAGAGATATGCTTTTCCCCCGGGGAGGAGCGGCTTTCAAATACGATGTACACACAGGCCTGCATGGCGGCCTTCGCCGCCGCCGTAACCGACCTTCTCGCCGCCTCGGGAATAGTTCCCGACTACGCGGCGGGGCTGTCGCTCGGCGAATACTCCGCCCTGTACTGCTCCGGGGTCTTCGACGCGGATACCCTCATCGAGCTTCTCGCCTACCGGGGCAAGGTCATGGCTGAGACCACCGCGGACGTCCCCTGCGCCATGTACGCTGTTTTAGGGCTTTCCGAAGAGCTTGTCACCCGGGCGGCGGACGAGGCGGCAAGGGCGACGGGCAAGGTTGCGGCGTGCGCGAACTTCAACTGCCCCGGGCAGATAGTCATCGGGGGGGAGACCTCCGCTGTGGAGACCGCCGCCGCGCTGTGCAAGGAATACGGCTCCCGCCGGATTATGCCGCTCAACGTGAGCGGTCCGTTCCACACCCCGCTCATGGAGGAAGCGTCCGGGCTGCTGTGGGAGAGGTTCAAAACGGTCAAATTCTCCGAAATGAAGATACCTGTCGTGTTCAATTGCACAGCCGACCTTTCGGACGACGCGGATATCCCCGACCTCCTGCGCAGGCAGGTGAAGTCGCCGGTGCTCTTTGAGAAGTCGGTGAGGAGGCTGGAGGCGCTGGGGGTGGATACGGTCGTTGAGATCGGTCCGGGCAAGGTCATTTCAGGCTTTGTCAAAAAGACCGCGCCGGAAATCACGGTTTATTCGATCGAGGACATTGACAGCTTCAAGAATACGGCGCTAATACTAGGGTGCGTTCGATAATTGGGAATATGTGCAATGACGAGGGATTTTTTCGTCATTCAAGGCAAATTTTTGCAAGCAATATTGATTATTGGTAAGAAAATTTAACGCGGAATGGCGGAA
>JAISEG010000004.1 GCA_031264245.1 Oscillospiraceae bacterium | reverse complement strand
TTTGAATTAAACGAAAATATAGCCATTGATAAATATGTAATAATGCCAAACCATATACACATGATTGTGCGAATTGAGAGCAGCGAGCGATTGGACAATGGCGGGCGATTGGACAATGGCGGGCGAACAGAGTTCGCCCCTACAATATCATCAATAATCAGATTTTATAAATCACGTGTAACAAAACAACTTGGATATTCGATATGGCATCGCTCATACCACGACCACATCATCCGAAACGAAGAAGAATACCGGCATATATGGCAATACATCGATGAAAACCCGGCGAGATGGGAAGAAGACCGTTATTTTATCAAGTGAAAATTATATCCCTATTGGTAATCATATTGTGCTGATTAAATAAATATACAGCAATAAGACGACAGAGGTGGAGATATGCCGCGCAGCACAAAACAAAAACTAAAGCTACTGTATATACTAAAGCTGCTGCTCGAAAATACTGATGAGGAGCACCGGCTTTCTGTGGCTGATATGATAGGTATGCTTGAGAAGGAAGGTGTTTCAGCCGAGCGTAAGAGCATATATGACGACATATCCCTGCTTCGCGAGTACGGTATCGACATCGGAAAGACGGGTGGGAAAAAACACGCCTACTATATAGAGTCCAGGGAGTTCGAGCTTGCGGAGCTAAAGCTGCTTGTCGATATAATACAATCCTCAAAATTTATAACGGTAAAGAAATCGACCGAGCTGATCGGAAAAATCGGAAAGCTTACAAGCAGGCATGAGGCGGCGGCACTGTCGAGGCAGGTATACGTGTCAAGCAGAATCAAGAGCATGAACGAAAGCATATATTATAACGTGGACAAGATACATACCGCCATTTCCCGGGCTGAAAAAATCAGGTTTAAGTATTACGACAACGACATCGACTTCAACTCAAAAAAGAAGATAGTCAGAAAATACAGAAAAGACGGCGGGGAATATTTGATAAGTCCGTGGGCGCTTATTTGGGGAGACGACAACTATTACATGGTGGGGTTCGATTCCGAAGCCGATATGGCAAAGCACTACAGGGTGGACAAGATGAGCGGCATCGAGCTTGCGGGCTTAAAGCGGGACGGCGGCGAAAAATTTGAAAAATTTAATCCCGCCGTCTATTCAAGGTCTCTCTTCGGAATGTACGGAGGGAAGAAGGAAATTGTCAGGATGAGGGTAAAAAGCGGCTTCTCCGGTATAATCGCGGACCGGTTTGGGGAAGAGGCGTTTTATTTCCCGGAAGGCGGCGAATATTTTATTGTCAGCGCGGAGGTCGTTGTAAGTCCTCAGTTTTTGTCGTGGGTATTCGGGCTGGGCGACGCTATAGAGATAATGTCGCCGGAAAGCGTCAGAAGGGCGTACAGGGACGAGCTTGATTTGCTGAGAGAAAAATATATTTAGTGCGCCCCGGCGGGTTTTGCAGGGAAAGGAATGACCGCAACAATGAGAAGGCTTGAACTGAGAGACTTTTTGAACTACAAATTTCTGTCTAAGCTTGAATACTCCCCCGACGGAAGGCACGCGGCGTTTGTCGTAAGCAGCCCCGACATTGACGGCAACGGCTACAAAAGCGACATACATTTGCTTGACGTACGGTCGGAGAAAACCTTTCAGCTTACCTCGGGCGGGGATGCGGGGTCGTTTATCTGGCTTGACGGGGAAACTATCCTTTTTCCCGCGCTGAGAAAGCAGAGCGATAGGGATAGCGCCGCAAGGGGCGAAAAGCTCACGGTGTTCAACAAAATAGGTATACGCGGAGGGGAAGCCGCGGAGTATTTCCGCGTCCCGTACGACGTTACCGAAATAAAGAAGATAGACGATAAAAGCTTTGCGCTTCTCTGTTCCTGCCACCCGGAGGACCCGGATTTCACGCGCATGGACGGGACGGAGAGGTCCGAGGCTTACAGGCGGATAGAGGAAAACAGAGATTATGAGGTCCTTGACGAGCTGCCGTTCTGGAGCAACGGCGACGGCTTTACAAATAAGAAGAGAAGCAGGCTGTTCATATACAACCCGGACAGAGGCACGGCGGAGGCTGTCACCGACGGGCTTACCGATGTAAGCGGCATGAACGTACGGGACGGCAAGGTCGTCTATATAGCTAACCGCTATGAAAATAAGCTGGAGCTTACGCCGGGAGTTTTCCTCTATGATACGGCGACGGGGGGGACGGCGGTCGAGCTTGAACAGGACAAGCTCCGCGTATCCTTTGCGGACTTCTTCCGGGACGGGTATATCATCAGCGGTTCCGACATGAAGGAATACGGGCTTGGGCAGTATGACAGCTTCTACACCCTCAGGGACGGCAAGCCGGAGATATTTTGCCGGCCGGATGAGGAGATCGGCACGTGTACAGGCTCCGATTGCAGGTACGGAGAAGGCACAAGCCTGAAGGTCTGTGACGGGGAAATCTACTATACCACCGCGGACCACACCCAAAACGCGTTGAGAAGGATAACGCCGGAGGGGGAGCTGGAGACGGTGGTCAGGATGCGGGACACGGTGGACGGATTTGACATACACGGCGGTACAATCATTTACTACGGGCTTGGAGCCAAGTATCTGCATGAAATTTTCAGGCTGGAGGACGGAGAACCGAGAAGGCTTACCGATTACAACACCGCGCTTCTCAGCGATATTGAGCTGAACCAACCTCAGCCGATTGTCACAAGGGGCAGCCGTGAAAGCGTGGAAGGCTTTATCTTAAAGCCGGTCGGCTTTGAGCCGGGGGAGAAGTATCCGGCGGCGCTGCATATACACGGGGGACCGAGAACCGCGTTTGGAGATTCGTACTTCCATGAGGCGCACCTGTGGTCGAGCCGGGGGTATTTTGTGCTTTTCTGCAACCCGTGCGGAAGCGACGGCAGGGGAGAGGAATTTGCCGATATCCGCGGAAAATACGGGACGGAGGACTTTGACGACCTGATGACCTTCACTGACGGGTGTATAGAGAAGTACCCTGAAATAGACGAAAGCAGGCTTGCCGTGACCGGCGGCTCATACGGCGGGTTTATGACAAACTGGATAATCGGGCATACCAACCGTTTTTGCTGCGCGGTATCCCAGCGGGGCATAGCAAGCTGGATATCCATGTTTGGGACAACTGATATAGGCTATTACTTTACCCCGGATCAGATAGCGGCCGCGTCGTGGGACGACCACGAAAGGCTGTGGCGGCATTCGCCGCTGAAATACGCGGACAGGGCAAGCACGCCGACCTTGTTTATACACAGCGAGGAGGATTACCGGTGCTGGCTTGCCGAAGGGCTGCAAATGTTCACCGCGCTCAAATATCACGGGGTGGAAGCCCGGCTCTGCATGTTCAGGGGGGAAAACCATGAGCTGTCAAGGAGCGGAAAGCCGGCACACAGGATACGCCGCCTTGAGGAGATAATAAACTGGTTTGACAGGTACTGCAAAAAATGACCGCCATTGAAGGCGCCAGGCTATTCCGCAAAGCCCCCGGCTTTGCGGAATAGCCTGGCGAAAAACCGAAGGCTTATACCGCCTTGTCGGTTCTGTCTGTGTGAATCCTCCAAAACGCCGCGCTTCTCGCGACCCGAAGAAGCGCGGAGATTTCATCCGATTCCAGCGCAACATATTTTCTGTATTTAATTGCCGCGGCGGTATACAATAAGCTTAATCCCCGGTCGCGCGGGGAGGGTTCAGCTTCCTTCATAAAATTGATATACACCCGAAATGCGCCCCCTTTTTTAACCTGATTGGTATTATTATATATCGCGGACGCCGCGAAGCTTGTCGAATATTGGCAGACGCGTCCGGAAGGTAGGCTTACATGATATATTTCGACACACACGCGCATTACGACGACGAAAGCTTTGACCCGGACAGGGAGGCGCTGCTTTCCTCCCTGCCGGGGCGGAACGTCGCGGGCGCTCTTATACCCGGAACAAACGCCGCCTCAACAAAGGCGGCGATCATGCTTGCTGAAAAATATGACTATGTATTCGCCGCGTCCGGAATACATCCGCACGACGCGGGCAAGGCGGGCGAAGCGGACTTTGAGGATATATATTCGCTTGCGCTGAACCCGAGGGTCAAGGCGATAGGGGAGATCGGACTCGATTACCACTACGGTTTCTCCGAAAGGGAGGTTCAAAGGAAAGCGCTTGAGCGGCAGCTTTCCACAGCGGAGCAGCTGGGTCTCCCTGTCATATTGCACGACAGGGAGGCGCATGAGGATTGTCTCGGTATAATCAAGCAATTTCCGGCTGTGCGGGGGGTATACCACTGCTATTCGGGAAGCTGGGAATACGCGAAGGAGGTGCTGAGGCTTGGATGGTACATCTCGTTTACCGGCTCGGTCACCTTCAAAAACGCGTACAGTGTCGCCGAGACCGCCGCTAAAATGCCGATGGATTTCATGATGATCGAAACCGATTCGCCGTATATGACGCCTGTACCTCACAGGGGGAAGAGAAACGATTCGGGCTACCTGCCGTTTATAAACGAAAGGATAGCGGAGCTGCGCGGCATACCGCCCGAGGAAGCGGCGGAGGCGCTGTATAAAAATTCCATCGAATTTTTCAGGTTATAAGCTTATCCTGGGTGTGGTGTCGAACAAAACGTTGATTCGGGACATACCGCCGCCGAAGTAGTAATCATCCGCGATTACATCAATAACATTTTTCCCGTTTCTCAAAAACGGCGCGATATTTGCGATTTGCTGGCTTCCGCCCAGAGTAAGGTACCAGCCGCCGGTGAATAAAAACCGCGCGTCGGGAGGGGGATTGTCGTCCGGATATTCCTTGGTTAAGGTCATACCGCGGACGCCGTAGAAATACAGGCGGTTTTGGGCGATATTTCCGCCGCCTATAACATCGGTGGACGCCCAGTATGCCAGCTGTCCGTTGACGAAAACAAAGATTGAGTCGTTTAAGGGGAACACAAACTCATCCGCGACGCCGCTGGGAAAAGCTGAAACAAGAAAGGCCGAATTGACGTCGTAGCAGGAGAAGTCCACATCAAGATACGAGGTAAAACGCCGCAGGCTGTAGTGATAGGGGGTATAAACTCCCGGAATATCAACCCTGGTTTCGGGGGAATACAAGCTGTCGTCGGCTATTTCGACGTTTTCCCACGAGGCCCAGCCTCCGGGAACCTCGCCTGAGAAGTAGCCTGAGAAGAATTGATTAGGCGTACCGCCGTCCCAAACAAAATTATCTCCTACCAGCCATCCGGCTTCACTGAACAACGATTCCGGGATACCGAGAGCCTCCTGTGTGTATTCGCCGGATATTGCCGCCTGGAGCATTTCCGTGTTTTCAAAATATTCTATGAGGGTGCTGTCCCTTGCCCAGGGGTAGTTCCAGCCTCTGAACACTCCGTCAGGCGGGACCTGTATCGGGATACGCGCGCCCGGAACAAAGCCAAACAGCTCAGAGCTGCGCATCCATCCCAGAACCCGCGGCAGCAGGGTACACGGCGGAACAGGCGGGGGACAGGGCGGACACGGAGGGCAGGGAGGACACGGCGGAATGGGCGGACACGGAGGGCAGGGCGGAATAGGCGGACACGGGGGACACTGGGGAGTGGGGGGACAGATGCAGGGGCATCTGAAGCAGCGGCAGGGGAAGCGGCAAGAGCAGCTCCACGCCGGACCCCAATTATATGGCTGCGGATATCTATTATTCATTGTAGCATTGTTCCTTGTCATATTATACTTTATAATAAACATTGTTAGAAAGCGTTTAAAAATAGTGTGCAAAAATGTTGCGTATATGCAGTTTTGCACACTATTTTTATTACGGTTTCTTATCAGTGTTTAGTAATATATATCATGATGTATAATATGCGCGGGGTCTTATCTGTGTGATACTGTGGGGGTAAAGCACCCGCCCCTGCGGAGTGGGGTGTTTTACCCCCAACAAAATAACAGGGTCGCCGAAGCGACCCTGTTATTTGTAATATTAAACTGAATTTTAGCCGAGGAGCTGAAGAACGCCCTGCGGCAGTGCATTCGCCTGAGCGAGCATCGCGGTGGAGGCCTGGAAGAGGATGTTGTTCTTTGTGAACGCTGTCATCTCTTTAGCCATGTCTACGTCGCGGATGCGGCTTTCAGCGGCCTGGAGGTTCTCAGC
>JAISEG010000005.1 GCA_031264245.1 Oscillospiraceae bacterium | reverse complement strand
CCCCAATTTGCCCGTTCGGTGAAGGAATCGCCTGCGGGACGCACTGTGACGCTGACCTCTTTTGCGTTCGCTTCGTTTTCAAGAACCACCCATGGCGAGGTTGCGTGAGATTTTACTGTCGCCCCATTTACCTCCACCGAATAGCCCGTCGGATAGTGCCGGACGGGAACGAATATCTCGGTCGCCGCTCCGTTGGCTATTGGTGTGCCCCCCGCCGGAGAGGTGGAGTATTTGTATTCCATCACCTTTGTGTCCCGGTCAAAATTCCATGAGAGAGGAGTGCCGGCGGTCAGCTGGGCATAGGGTACAACAAACGCATCCCAGCGGCTCTGAAGGGCGTTATCCAGGGAGGCGGGCTTGGAATTGTCCAGCAAGAACGACATTTTAGCGCCTTCATGATCGGCTGCATTTCGCATTCCCCTAAAGGTCATGTAGGTCCACGGGATGCCGCGCGCGGTCACGGTATCCAAATAATCCGCATATATGGAATCCACCAGAGGCATCCGGAAGCCGGAAAGGACAAACGCGATATCCGCCGCCTTGGCGTGTCCCCAATGAATATCCAGCGCCTTATTAAGCAGAGCCTTGAATTTCTCGGGTTTTAAAGTAGCCGCGTCGGCGGTGGTGATGTGTTCGCTGTAGCCGATGTTTCTATCGTCGGAAAAATCGGTGGGGATATTCACAGGGAAATTTGCGTACATCTCGGCGGTATGGTAGCAGCTGCCTTGGTAGAATATGATGTGCTTTTTGTCCGCCTCACGCACCCCATTGATCATTTGCCGATGGAAGCGCCACAGCTTTTTTATCTCAAACAACGTAGGCTCGGTGAAAAACCGCCTCTCATCGTGAAGGACCTCAAACTCGTAACCGGGGGCAGGCTCGTGGAACAGGTCGATGGCAAATACGTTGGGCTTGCCCTCCAGCCGGGCGGCCAGCCGCTTCCAGGTGTTGATGCAGTGGGTCAGCACCCCGACGTCGTCCGGAGCCGCGGCGTTGGCGTAAAAGTTGTCCCAAGCCTCCATCTCCTGCTCGCCTCTTTTTTCCGACCTCACCATTCCCCCTGCGTTTTGGAATATGCCGTGTTCCGCGAAATAGTCCATCGTCGTTTTATTCCTGCCGAAATACCGGGTTATACCTGCCCAGGGCGGCGCGCCAAAGCCGCCGAACTTGGAGGAGAACCCGTTTTGAGACATGCCGATCAGGCTGCGGATACCATGCTTCGCAAGCCGGTCGTTGAGCGCGACGATCCTGTCGAGATATTCGTCGTTATATACGCCCGGTTCCGGCTCAGCCGCCTCCCACACCCAGTTGACCCTCATGGCGTTGAGACCCTCGCTTGCCAGAAACGCCAGATCCTCATCCGACATCTCCTCAAGGTAAGGAGGGATTTTGTCAAAATTCGCGACTCCGTGTACCTGCACAACCCTCCCCGCCTCGTCGGTCAGCCATGTGCCGGCATGTGATATGTAGCTCATGTTAGTGTCTTGCATTGTCCTTGTCCTTCCTTTCTGTGTCGATATAATAATACTTGTTGTATTTCAAAAAACAGAGAATACCATGCCGGAATTGGGGGCTGAAAATTTTCAGCCCCCAATTCTGAATTACTTAGCGCGCGAGGAACCTGGTGAGAGCGGCTTGCTGAATTTCAATGGCGCGGTCTATGTCCAGGGCTTTAATCCGCTGGATAAAAGCGTCATATTCGGACATTGCTTTCATACCGGAAATGAATTGCGGTATCATCTCTGTGACCAGCGTGTCGATGTCGCCCATTATTGTGGCGTACTCAGCGCCCTCTTCATCCGTCATGGTGATAAGAGGCATGTTCCAGTCGCCGGAGGAGGCGTCGCCCCAAATGTAGTAGGAGTTCCAAGCCTCTTCACTTACCAACTGACGTTCGCGCTCCCAGTCGAAGAGACCGGGGAACATGTTGGCGTCGGAAACAATTGCCATCATATCGCTGGACGGGATACCGTCTGGATTATCCAGCACATAGTCGGTGTACTGCGGAACACCGTTTACCACCTCAAAGGAGACGCCCTCCTCGCCGTAGTTAGAGATATGCCAGCCCTCCGGGGTGAACAGGAAATCCACCCAGCGGGCGATGACCTCAAGCTTGAATTCATCCGTGGTGCTGCCGGATATCACAAATTGCGCGCCATTTCCAAGGACGCGGGTGGCCTTCCAGCGGAAATGCAGATCCTGACCGATGCTCTGGCGCGGGTAGGCTAATGCCTTAATATAAAAATTTGGGTCGTCCGTCATACCTTTATATTGCTCGATCATAGTAAACATCAGCATATCAGTGGCGCCAACCTTGCCCACCGGGATTCTATCAAAAGCGAAAGCATCGGTGGGACCGGTGCGTGTGTAAAATTCTTGGTCGATAAGACCCTCGGAGTACCACTGGTTCATCATGGTGATATAGTCCTTGAACCCCTGCTCGATGAAGCCGTATTTCGCCGTTCCGTTTTCGTTGTAGAAGCCGGGGGCGACGTTAAAGCCGGAGGTAAGGGAATGTGAGGTGGCGTTGTAGCCCATGTAATTCATAATAAGCGGTTGCTCGACATTCAAATCATTTTTGAATTTGGTCAGCGCGGTGTGCAGCTCGTCATAGGTTGCGGGGACTCCGCTTATGCCAACCTGGTCAAGCATGTCAACACGTATGCCGGGTCCTACCCAAGGCAGCTGCTCGCCGCCCATATGGATACCGCTGAACGCGCCCATGCGGCCCTTGTCGGTTTTGTAGAGCTTAGCGATGATCTCCTGCTCCGCCAGAGTCGCCAGCAGATTGGGGCACCACTTGTTGATGGTGTCGGTCAAATCCAAGTAAACGCCTTCTTCGATGGCTTTATCGGTGCCGCCAACGTATTTGGCGCTGAGTCCCGGAATCATGACGTCCGGGAGGTTGTTCGAGACCACCAGCAGGTTAAACGAGGTCTGAGCGTCGGCGTTGGAGGACAGGGTAAAGTCAAAAGCTACGTTGGTGACCCTTTCCAGTTCCTTCCAGGACAGTATTTCATTGGGATTGCTCAGGTAGGTGGAGGTGAATGACCGCCACGCGGTTATTTTGTAGGAGTCGTCGACGATCGGCATTTTATAGACGTATTCGTCTCCGGGGGTCTCCTCCGACGGAGACGAAGCGGGATCTTTGCTCTGTGCGGGAGGCTGTGTGGTGCCCGCCGCGGGATTGTTGTCACATCCGGCAAAAAGCGTGAGCGACAACAGAAGTGTTAAGAGAATTGCCAGTACGCGTGTGTAGTGCTTCATTAATACTTCCTCCTGTTTTATGTTTTTTTGATTTGTGTGCGGGTTTATATCATACAATTTTTTACCGGCGGCAAACCCCGTTTTTCTCAGCCCGGGCGGACGAGGGCTTGACAGCCGTTAAATTGTAAAGATATCCTGACGGTTCGGATATGTTTTACGCGCTCCTGTGCGGCGGGTCAAATTCCCTCCGGCACCGGAGCCTCTTCGGGCAGCAGACCCTCTTGCTTCATTTCCTGCCAGAGAGCCTTCGGGATGGGCAGCTGCACCAGCTGCATATTTTCTCTAAGCTCAGCCTCGGACAGCGGTCCGACAATAACGCTCACAATGGCGGGATGCGCCAGCGAGAACTGCACCGCGGCGGCCTTAAGCGGGATATTATAGCGCTTGCAGACCGCGTCGAGATTTTGCGCTTTTTCCAGCGTCGGGGCGTCCACCGGCCGGTAATCGTATCTTTGAACGTTGTAGGGATCTGCCAATATTCCGGAATTCAGCACACCGGCAGTGAGAACTGAAATGTTTTTCTTGAGGGCGAGAGGCAGAATGTCGGCGAGAGGTCCCTGCTCCATCAGCGTGTATCTGCCCGCGATCATGATGCAATCAAAGTCCCCGTTCTTCATCAAATCGTAGAGTCCCTCCGCGTTGTACCCGGAGCCGCCGATCGCCTTGATCAGCCCCTGTGCGCGCAGCTCGCATACCGCGCGGTAGCCGCCCTCGTCAAATTTGCTCGGTCCGTGGAGATATAGAATATCAACGCTGTCCAGCCCCAGGCGCTTAAGGCTCTCCTCAAAGCAGTACATGACTCCGTCGTAGCTGTAATCCCTGATCATCCCGCCGCCCAGACCAAAGCGCCTGCTCTCCTCCTCGGAGGCGGGGGGATTCGGTATATAGATTCCCGCCTTTGTGGCAATCGTAAAGGAATCGCGGGGAAGCCCGGGGACAATGCCGCCCAGAACCCTCTCCGCGCTGCCCCCGCCATACATGGCGGCGGTATCAAGAAAATCCATTCCCTCCTGATATGCCGTACGTATGAGCTGGGCTGCTCCCTCGGCGCCGATCCTGGCGTCTGAGCCGCCGAGTCCGCCGGTTCCCAGACCCATCCGGCGGATGCTCACGCCGGTGTTGCCTAGCTGTACCTTTTCCTTGAAGTCATACATGGTTTTTGCTCCTCCCATTTTTGTACTTTTATGATTTGAATAAGCGGCTGCTTTGCCGGGCGTCTAACGCCGCCTTGATGATACAGTTTGCCGCTCCCGGATCCGGGTATGCCGTACACGATATCGATTTATTCCTTTTCGAGAAGCTTCACGATCAGTTCAAATGATTTCACAATCACCGATACCTCATTTATTGAAATTAACTTTTAGATTTTCTGACATAATAATACCCCATTTTAACATTTTAGTAAATAGATAATAATATTGAAATTGCAACTTTATATATAAATATATATATATGAGCATTATTAATTACATTTTTGTTAATTATAACAATAGAGAGAAAGTTATTTTTTAATTATCAAAATAAATTCATACCAACGCCTCTTCGCGGCGACTCACAAAAACGCGACGGCGGGAAACACCCGGCACTGTGGTTTCTTATAAAAATGCTTGACAAGAACCGGCGGCGAGAGTAATATTGAAATATACAGTTAAAGGCAATGACAGGGAAGTGAACTCTGCAAAATTTTGCAAATGCTGTTTGTTCCGCACGCAGGTCACGTTAAGCGCGGCTGAGGTATAGTCAATTAACTTAAGAATGAGTAAAGTTAATTGCCTACAAGAAGAACAGCTCCAGAGAACGCGGAGCCGAGGGCTGGAAGCTCCGCCGCAAAATCAGGCTTCATACCACCCTGTGGCTTTCCGCCGAAGCCGTATGCGGTGCATACGGGAGTAGACCGGAACGTTTCGGCGCGTTAAGCCGGATTTATTCCAATCTCAGATAAAAAACATAGATAAGCCCTTCGAGGGCGTAAAAGCATATATCCAACTTTTCCTCCCCGAAAGGCTATGTTTTTAACCCGGATTGGTATCAAGTGGCGGATCCGCACATTTTGCGGTTCGCAAGCAGGGTGGAACCGTGGGAGTAAAACCTCACCCCTGAAATGACGAGCGCTGTCATTTCAGGGGTTTTTATATTTTCTGAGAGGGCAGAATAATAACTGTTACGGGTAAAATCAGTATGTATAGTCAGAGAAAGGGAAGAACATGATATCTGTTAAACTGAAGGACGGCTCGAAAATCGAGCTTGAAAACGGCGCGTCGGCGTATGAGGCGGCTGAAAAAATAAGCGGGGGTCTCGCCAGAGCCGCGCTCTGCGCAGAAATAAACGGCGAGACACGGGACCTGAGGGATGAGTTGAGGGACGGAGACGGTCTGAATATCCTGACCTTTGAATCGGACGCGGGCAAGGCCGCGCTCAGGCATACGGCGTCCCACATAATGGCTCAGGCGGTTAAACGCCTTTACCCCGAAGCCAAGCTTGCTATAGGACCCGCGATTGAAAACGGGTTCTACTACGACTTTGACGTCGAGACCCCGTTTACACAGGAGGACCTTGACAGCATAGAAGCGGAAATGAAGAAAATTATCAAGGAAAAGCTTGAAATCGAGCGGTTTGAGCTTCCGAGAGGGGAAGCCGTCGCACTGATGGAAAAGCGGGGCGAACCGTACAAGATCGAGCTTATCAGGGACCTGCCGGAGGACGCGGCGCTCACGTTTTACAGGCAGGGGGAGTTTACCGACCTGTGTGCGGGACCGCACGTCATGGACACGGGCAGGCTAAAGGCGTATAAGCTGACAAGCGCCACCGGAGCATACTGGCGCGGCGACTCGTCAAGAAAGATGCTTTGCCGCATTTACGGCACGGCGTTTATGAAAAATGAGGAGCTTGCGGAGTATCTTGAGCGCATAGAGGAGGCAAAGCGGCGGGATCACCGCAGACTGGGCAAGGAGCTTGGACTGTTTGCGCTTATGGACGAGGGTCCGGGCTTCCCGTTTTTTCTGCCAAACGGCATGATTTTGAAAAACAAGCTCATAGACTACTGGCGCGAGATACACACAAGGGAGGGCTATCACGAGATATCCACCCCCATCATGCTCACCCGCAAGCTTTGGGAGGAGTCCGGACACTGGGCGCATTACAGCAAAAACATGTACACCTCGGTCATAGACGAGGAGGAATTTGCCATAAAGCCGATGAACTGCCCGGGCGGGATACTTGTGTACAAGACGGAGCTGCGCTCGTACAGGGATCTGCCATTGAAGATCGGCGAGCTGGGGCTTGTGCACCGGCACGAGCTGTCCGGCGCGCTTCACGGCATGATGCGGGTGAGATGCTTTACACAGGACGACGCGCATATCTTCATGACAAAGGAGCAGATAAAGGACGAGATAAAGAACGTAATACGGCTGATAGACGAGGTTTACTCCCTGTTTGGATTTACCTACCATGTGGAGCTGTCCACCATGCCGGAGGATCACATGGGGGACGAGAAGGACTGGGAGGACGCAACCGAGCAGCTTCGTCTGGCGCTTAAGGAGTCGGGCAAGGACTTCGTTATAAACGAGGGGGACGGCGCGTTTTACGGTCCCAAAATCGATTTCCATCTTGAGGACAGCATGGGGCGCACGTGGCAATGCGGTACGATACAGCTGGATTTCCAGCTTCCTGAGCGCTTTGAGCTGGAGTATGTGGGCGCGGACGGGGGAAAGCACCGCCCCGTAATGGTACACAGGGTGGTATTCGGCGCGATCGAGCGCTTTATTGCCATACTGATCGAGCACTGCGCGGGGGCGTTTCCGACATGGCTTGCGCCGGTCCAGGTGAAGGTCATTCCGATCACCGACCGTACGGCGGACTACGCGGACGGGGTGAAGAAAAAGCTGCGCGACCTTGGCATAAGAGCCGAATGTGACCACAGAAGCGAAAAAATGGGCTACAAGATACGTGAGGCGCAGCTTCGCAAGATACCGTATATGCTTGTCGTCGGGGATCAGGAGGCGGCAAGCGGCGAGGTGTCGGTGCGCTCCCGCGCTGAGGGTGACGTCGGCGTGAAGCCGCTGGAAGCGTTTACGGCGGGCGTACTGGAAGAGATAAGCTCGAGGAAAAGCAGGTAACGCCGAACGCATTGCGGTGGTAAAGCCGCCGCGTTACGGGTTGACTTCAAATTTTAGGGGGCGGCGGATTGTCAGGGCTTGGATATGTAATAAACAGGATAGCCTCAATGGATACGAAAAGGATGCGGGAAAAAGCCGCGGAGGTTTCGGCTCTGTCAGGAAAGCCGCGGGTTGTTATTTTCGCGGACATGATTTTATGCGGCTTTAAGTATCAAGCCGGATATATGGACTATGCCCTGTTTGAGATGTACTCGAAGAATAGGGCGCAGCGGAAAAGTATTCTCACGCGCGGGAAAAACAACATGTATGTTTCGGCTCTGAACGACAGGAAAAAGGCGGAAATATTTGACAACAAGCCCGAGTTTCTGAGGGTGTTTTCCCAGTACGCGAAGCGGGATTTTCTCGTGCTGGACGCCGCTGACCCGGCGGGGCTGGAGGAGTTTGCGAAGAAGCACGGCGGGTTTGTCGTGAAGCCTCCCGGCGGGACGCACGGCGACGGCATAAAGCGGTACGGCGCGGACGAAATTTCCGACTACGGCAAATTCTGCGACAAGCTTGCCGCGGGCGGTCAGACCCTGATTGAGGAGCTTGTTATCCAGCATGACAGCCTGGCCGGGATATACGCGGGCGCGGTGAACACCATACGCACCGTGACTATTTTGAAGGACGGGGAGGTACATGTTGTGACCGCAATGCTCCGCATAGGCGGCAGCGGCAGCGAGGTGGACAACTTCAACAACGGCGGCATGGTGGTTCCGGTGGAGGTAAAAACGGGCAAAATATCCCTTCCCGCCACAGATAAGGCGGGAAACGTATACAGCGTCCACCCGTCCTCAGGCGCGCAAATACCGGGTGGGAGCATACCTATGTGGGAGGAATGTCTCGAGCTTGTAAAAAGAGCCGCGAAGGTGGTTCCCGAGGTTCGGTATGTCGGGTGGGATGTGGCGGTCACCCCGGACGGACCGCTGCTGATAGAGGGCAACCCCTTTCCCGGACACGACATATACGGACTGCCGCCGCACACTCCGGACGGCATCGGTATACTGCCGGACTTTGAGGCGGTCATCCCGCTGGGCTCCCTGCGAAATTTGAAACAAGGACGGTGAGCGGTCATGTTTACAAGGGATACGCTGGATTTTCTGTTCAATGTACGTATAAATGATTCGAAGGAGTGGTTTGAGTCGCACAGGGAGGAGTATGAAAGGTATCTGCTGGAGCCGTTTCGGCAGCTTGTCGAAGCGGTGGGCGAGCCGCTTTTGGCGCTGGACAGCGAATTTGTCATCCAGCCGAAGATAACCCGTACGATTTCACGAATATACCGGGACACCCGCTTTTCCGCGGACAAGTCCAAATACCGCGATTCGATGTGGCTCACTATCCAGCGCGACAAAAAGCTTTACCCGCAGTACCCCGGCTTTTTCTTTGAAATAAATCCGCGTATGGCGTGGTGGGGCTGCGGCATGTATTTGTACGACTCCGCAACGGCGGAAAGCTTCAGAGGGATGGTTTTGCGGCGCGACCCGCTGTTTGTGGAGATGGAAAGGGCTTTTGATTCCCAGAGCACCTTTGTTTTGGACGATTCCGACGTCTATAAGCGTTCAAAGTATCCCGGAGAGCCGCCTGAGCTTCGCAGGTGGCTGGACAGGAGGTCCCTATATCTCGCGCACACAAGGGAGAACCCGGAGGACGCGTTTGGGGAGGGGCTTGCCGAAAGGCTGAATGAGGAGTTTAAGCTGCTCTATCCGCTGTACAGCTGCCTTACGGAGGTTTGCGCGAGACGAATCACCCCGGAGCGTGTGAGGACGCGTGGGGTGTAAACAATATAAATTAAAGCTAAGAGGAGGAAAACAAATGGCAATCACCCAAATAAAAAAGCTATGTAAGCTAACGGCAATCCTGTTGGCGGCGGCGCTTGTCCTGCTGATTATTGTGAATATCGCTTACGCGATATACGATAAGATAGGATATAGCGGTCCGCCCGACCGTGATGGCGGGATGATGAACAACGCGCTGTACGAATCCTTAGAGTTTCTTAAGGAGAATCACGGTCTCGACCTGTCGGTTCCCTGTGTGGACGGGTCTGTCCAAATTGTACTCGACCGCAGCCTCAAGGTCTCAAGGTGGCCGTCGGATATGAGTGCGAAGGATACCAGTGTTGTGCTCTTTTACGATTTTCAAAAGTATGTCGGACGGCATTTCGCAATAATGCAGGATGCCGCCCGGGTTGAAGCGGGTACGGTGCTAGCCGCCGAAGCGGGCATGTTCAGCAACGCGCCATTCTTTGAGTCAGGATGGCGCAAGGTCTTTATCGGAGACAATTTAGGCGGGCAGATGTATATCCGTCTTGACGATTTAAGCAGACTGTACTATCAGTACCTGACTGACAACAGCTTGGCGGCTCAGTTTGAACAGGAGACGGGACACAAACTGACCCGAAGCAACGCTACCGCCGCGCTGCTTCACGTTGACGAGCAGCTCTTTGAGCGCAATATCGCAAATTCGCCCGACTACAAATACAGCCCGCTCTACTTATTCATCGATATGGTCTTGTTTTACACTGTCGCCGCGCTGGCGTTGTGCTGCATAGCTTTGCTGATTGTTTTCCGGCAGCTGCGGCAGAAGGAAAGGCGCAATGAATTTTTAGCCCGTACCGGACGGGACGAATAGAAATAGCGAAAAGCGGGACGCCCGGTACACGTCCCGCGCTTTTGGGGAGGCGAAAGGGTGGCGGAAATTGTCATATCGGTTCTGCTTATCATAATCACGGTATTAGTGTCGAAGCAATTTCTCAGCCTTGGAGTGCGCGGCATATGTGTTGTGGCGATACTCGTGGCGCTTGCCTCGGCGGGGCGCACCCTCTTTTTATCCATTCCATCGGTTCAGCCCGCCTCCTTTATTATTATGCTCTGCGGCGCTACGTTCGGCGGTCCGGCGGGTTTTTTCTGCGGTATGCTCACCGCCGTTGTCTCCAATCTCTTCGCGGGGCTAGGTCCCTGGACGTTTTATCAGATGTTTTTCTGGGGGCTTATGGGGCTTTTCGCGAGAAAGCCGCTGCGCTCCAAGCTCTGGGTTCGTGTGGTTTATGGCTTCGCGTGGGGCTTTATATTCGGCTGGGGGATGAATCTCTGGGGGCTCTTTTACGGTATCATACCGATGAAGCCGGGCGCGTTTATCACGTCCTGCGTATTAAGCTTTAACTTTGACCTGGCTCACGCGGTGACAAACGCCGCGCTTATCGCCGCCTTTTCCGGCTGGACGACGAAGCTTTTGGACAAGCTTTCGCCGCCTAATAGCGGCTCGGAGCGGAGGTAAAAATACTATTGAAAAATTCAGGTATTTGATGTAATATATGTATTATAGCAATTTAACTTAATAACGCTATAGCGTTATTAAGTTAAATTGCTATTGCACTCTAGGCATAGGAGTGCTAATACATATATTATCCTATGTTTACAGAATGAAAAGGAGACACAGAAAATGGCAAAAAAGCAATTTAAAACCGAATCAAAGCGTGTGCTCGAGTTGATGATAAACTCCATATACACAAACAGGGAAATTTTTCTCCGTGAGCTTATATCGAACGCCAGCGACGCGATAGACAAGCTCTATTTTCACACGCTTGAGGGAGGCAGCGGTCTTGCGAGAAACGACTTTGAAATATTGCTCGCCGCGGATAAGGAAAACCGCACCCTCACCGTGTCGGACAACGGCTGCGGAATGACCAGGGACGACCTCGAAAAAAACTTGGGGACTATAGCGAAAAGCGGGACGCTGGACTTTAAATCCGAAAACGCGGATAAGCTGGACGAGCTTGAGGTGATAGGGCAGTTCGGCGTCGGCTTTTACGCGGGCTTCATGGTGGCAAACAAGCTCTCGGTGCTCAGCCGCGCGTACGGCTCCGACGAGGCGTATCTGTGGGAATCGGACGGAGTGGACGGATACACGGTTTCTCCCGCAGTCAGGGACTCGTACGGCACCGATGTGACTCTCACATTGAAAGCCGACGCCGAGGATGAAAATTACAGTGAGCTTCTCGACCAGTACAAGCTCGCCTCACTTGTTAAAAAGTACTCCGACTACATCCGCTATCCGATAAAAACAATGCGGGAAAAGCGGCGTCCGAAGGAGGACGCTGAAAACGAATATGAGAGCTATTTCGAGCTTGACACCCTGAACAGCATGACCCCCATCTGGAAAAAGGGAAAAAATGAGATAACCGAAGAGGAATACAAGGGCTTTTATCAGGACAAGTTTTATGACTATGCCGAGCCGCTGAGGACTGTGCATTATAACACGGAGGGGCTGGTCAGCTACACGGCGCTGCTGTTTATTCCCGCGAAAGCCCCGTACAACTTTTATACCAAGGAGTTTTCAAGAGGGTTGCAGCTCTATTCAAACGGTGTTTTGATAATGGAAAGCTGCTCCGATCTGCTCCCCGATTATTTCGGCTTTGTACGCGGACTTATCGACTCCCCAGACGTCTCGCTCAACATCTCGCGCGAGGTTCTCCAGCAGGACAGACAGCTGAAAACGATTGCCAAGAGCGTTGAGAAGAAGATAAAGAGCGAGCTGCTCAAGCTGCTCAGTGAGGACAGGGAGAAGTATAAGGAATTTTATAAAGAGTTCGGGCTGCCCCTTAAATACGGCGTATATCAGGATTTCGGCGCGAACAAGGACAATCTGAAGGACATCATCATGTTTGATTCGCTCAACACCGGCTCCCTGGTGACTCTGAGCGACTATGCGGCGTCGATGCCCGAAGCCCAAACGCATATTTACTACGCGTCAGGTGAAACCGCCGCCAAAATCGCGCAGCTTCCGCAGACCGAAATACTCAGGGAAAAGGGCTATGACATCCTCTGTCTGACTGCCGACGTGGATGAGTTTGTTATTAAGATTCTCGACGAGTTTGAGGGCAAAAAGTTCATGTCCGCCTCCTCCGACGACCTTGGTCTCGTGTCTGACGAAGAAAAGCAGGAAACCGAAAAGCAGAGCGATGAGCATAAGGACATGCTCGAGCTTATGCGGGACAGCCTTGGCATATCCGCGGTGAAGATATCCTCCCGCCTCAAATCCTCCCCGGTCTGCCTGACCGCTGAGGGAGATTTGTCCCTGGAGATGGAAAAGGTGCTGTCAGCAATGCCGGGCAGCGGCGGAGTGACCGCTAAACGCGTGCTGGAGCTGAACGCGGCGCACCCGCTCTTTGCCACCCTCTGCGCGCTCTACGAAAATGACAGGGACAAGCTTAAAAAATACGCCTCCCTGCTCTATACGCAGGCGGCGCTTATTGAGGGACTGGACGCCGGGGATTTGGTGCGCTTCTCAAATGATGTGTGTGAGCTTATGGTATAAGCGCGGGCGCGTTCTGCGGGAGTGGGGGAAAACCCGTTTGTAGGGCGCGGCATCCTCGCCCGCGCCGCCGAAACCCACAAATTTCCGCTCACACACTGTGCATGGTGTGTGAGCTTTTTGTAATATTTTGTGTTGTTTTGCATTGTAGCTTTACAAATCTGCCCCGCTGTGTCATTATATTCCTATAGCGCTATAGCCGCGACTGCGGTATGCACACTTTTATGAAGAGGAAGCTTAAAGTATGGAGAATGAAAAAACAGCAAAGAGGCGGGCGTTTTTAATTAATGCGGCGTTTATATGTACGGTCGTCCTTATTGTTTATATCGCATTTAAATATGTTGTTGTCTGGCTTTTGCCCTTTGTGCTGGGGTTTATAATAGCATCAATATTTCATCCTATAATAAGGTGGATGAACAAAAAAATAAAAATACAGCAGAAATTTTTAGCGGTTTTAGTAATTGTTATCGGCTATGTCGTTTTAATTACAATACTCACCTTCGCCACAATTCAGCTTGTTTTGCAGCTTTCCGACTGGCTGCCGCGGCTTCCCTCATATTTTACAAGTGACATACTCCCGACCTTTAACAACCTGAGCGAATGGCTTGGACACCTTATATCCGGATTTCCGCCCGAATGGAACGAGTTTCTTGTGACGTTTGAGACAAATCTTATATCAACGATAAACGACTTTGTGGTTTCCCTTTCAACAAGAGGGGTCAGCTTTATCGGGAATTTGACGAAGGGGTTTCCCGCGTTCTTCATCGCGCTGATTTTCACCATAATGTCCTCCTTCTTTATCAGTATGCAATATGATAAAATCAAGGATTTCGCCTCATATCAAATGCCGGAAAAGATGAGAAATATAGTAAGAGAGATAAAAAACACCTTCTCCGGAACCATCCTCAAGTATCTCAAGGCGTATTTAAAGATTATGTGCCTGACATTTTTCGAGCTTTCCTTGGCGCTTCTTGTGCTGAGAGTCAAAAACGCGATACCCGTCGCGTTTTTGATCGCGCTGTTTGACATACTTCCCGTCTTTGGAACGGGGGGGATTCTCGTACCGTGGGCGGCGATTTCATTGCTCCGCGGCGATTATATGTTTTCGGTTGGAATACTTATCGCGTACATGATTATAACTATTGTGCGCAATTTCGTCGAACCTAAAATTATCGGCGATCAGCTGGGTCTGAATCCACTGATTTCATTGATTTCGATATATTTGGGCTTCGTGTGGATAGGCGTATTTGGCATGATCTTGATGCCTGTGAGCGTGCAAATTGCCCTTACCCTGCATAACCGCGGCGTAATAACGCTGTTTAAACGCCGTGAGGCTCCGGCTTCGGAGGAGCTTGAGCGCGCAAATCGGCGGGATAAGCCGACGGCAGGGAAATGAGCAATATAGCGGGTTGCGTTATATTGCTATTTCTTCACAGGGTATTGACTAAGTATGTAATATATATTATAATAATAGTAAAGATTACTATTATTATTTATTCATATTATATATTAAGAGTACGGGGTTGCTATGAAAAATTATTCCCGCCAGCGTGAGCATATCATAAAGAAATTAGCTTCGGTCAAGACCCATCCCACAGCGTCGGAGATATACGACATGGTTCGCGCCGACCTTCCGAATATCAGCCTTGCAACCGTGTACCGCAATCTCTCCTCCCTATCCGGCGCGGGTATCATACAAAGGATAGACGCCGGGGACGGGACAGAACGCTTTGACGCCGACACAGCTACCCACTACCACTTTTACTGCGGAAAATGCCGCAGGGTTTACGACCTTGATATGCCTGTGTTTTCCGACATAGACGCCATCGCGGCGGACGCGACGGGAAACACAGTCGAGCGGCACACCTTGATTTTGTACGGGATTTGCAAGCTATGTAAGTCAGGCGAAAAATAAATATATTTGTTTTTTGAGGTGAATTGTGTCAGATACGTTTGACCTGATATATGATGTCGTCAAAAGAATCCCCTATGGAAAGGTTGCTACGTACGGACAGCTGGCCCGCCTTTCCGGAAATCCCAGATGGTCGAGAGTGGTTGGATATGCCCTGCATGTCAACCCTGATCCCGAGAAAATACCGTGCTTCAGGGTTGTTAACCGCTTTGGCAGGGTCTCAAGGGCGTTTGCCTTCGGCGGCGAAAACATACAAATTTCCCTTTTGTTAAATGAAGGGGTGAAATTTTCCTCCGAGGGCTGTGTTGATTTAGAAAAATACCAGTGGGACGGCGAAGCCTGATCCGTTTTTGCAGCCTGCCCTTAATGAAGCTGCAGTTATTTTATAAAGCAGAAAGGGATGCCGAGGGTCACATACATTATCAAGAAAAAGATCGTGTTGAAGGATATATACAAAATCGATTCTTTGACAGCTCCACGCTGTGAAAAATGATGTTTCAATTTTTTTAAAAATGAACTGATATGCAAAATATCCCATGAATTGAACCTAATTGCTCTACCCATATATATTCCCAATACCACCAAGAAAATAATTACAAAGCCGATGAAAGAAAGCCGGTCATAATCTGACATCGTAAGGGTTGGCGGGTCAAAGAATACAAGGAAAGAAAATTGGATAATTACGATGTTTGCCAATACGTTTATAATTCCCGACAAAGCAAAGGAGAGAACAGACACAATGTCATACCAAATAGGCACCTCCTTCTCGTCCTCGCTTCTGTGGGTCAAATTCAGTTCGGTTATCAGGTATCCTGAGTTTGGCAGAAAAAGCATCCAAAGCAATAATCCAACAAAGAATATGATATGAGCGGGAATAAATAAGCTTATCTCCAAATAATTGCCGATAGATAATAACAAGAAGCAAATAAAGAGATTAGCCGTAATAATGACCAATGGTAAGATTGATAGCTTGAAATTCCATAGCATTGGCTTGAATATCTTGACATTGAATAGCTTTGGGCGCAATTTGATTGTCACAAAAGCAAATAAATTGAGCAACAACAATCCCAGGAATAATGTGACAAATTTCATACCCGGCCTCCCAGACTGCGTATTTTCTATAGCCTCTTGATAATAAACATAACTGCAAACGGCTATTATACGACAAAACGTCAGGATTGTAGCAATCCTGACGTCTTGTCGTATGGTGGGGGAGGGCGGATTCGAACCACCGAAGTCACTGACAACAGATTTACAGTCTGCCCCCTTTGGCCACTCGGGAACTCCCCCTCGTCGAAAGACACTCCGCTCTCGAAAAATCAGCCATCTCGCGGGAGTATGTCCGATTTATTCGCCGCTCCGTGCATTTCTCCTCTCCTCAACCGGCAGGCGCGCCGTTTGAGGCAGTACGTCGCCGGACTTCGTCCGGCTCTGGAGCTGGTGACCGGAATCGAACCAGCAACCTGCTGATTACAAATCAGCTGCTCTGCCAATTGAGCTACACCAGCACACGCCGAAACCAAAGCGTCAGCTTGTATATATTAGCATAAGGGAAAAAATATGTCAACACATTTTTGCTTAATTGCTTTCTTTTTAAACCGCCAATATTTTTCAGGCGCCGCTTTCGCAAAGCGTCACGGAGGCACGCCCCGCCGCGGGATATCTCTCCTTTCGAAAAAGCCCGGCGAAACGGGCTTTTTCGAAAGCTTGAGGGAGAGGAGCCTAGCTTGAGAGGACGCGGGTCCAAAGCTCCTCATAGTATGAAATGCTTTCACCCAGGTCGACAAAGATCTGGCTTTTTTCAATTATTTCATCTGTCGGATACTGCACCGGGTCATACTTTACCTCGTCGGGCAAATCGTCAAAAACCTCTGTCTGCGGGGTCGAATAGTTTATATAATCGCGGTTCATCGCGGCGATATCTGTGCGGCACATGAAATCAATGAACTGTATTGCCGCGTCCTTATTCTTCGAGCCTTCAAGCACACACATCGCGTCAAACCACAGGTTGGTACCCTCATCCGGGACGGAATACGCCAGATCGGAGTTCTGCTCGATGCAGGTGACGGCGTCCCCTGAATACAGGACGGCAAGCGCGGCCTCCCCGGCTATCATGTTGTCCTTGACCTCGTCGGAGGTGTAGGCAAGAACCAGCGGCTTTTGCTCCCTCAGCTTTTGCTCCGCTTCGGCAAGCTCATCCAGATTGGTGGAGTTGAGGGAATAACCAAGCATCTTCAAGGTTACACCGATGGAGTCGCGCACCGAATCCATCATGAATATCCGCCTGGAATACTTTTCGCTCCAAAGTATGTCCCAGCTTGTAACCTCGTCGTCAACCATTGTGGTATTGTACAAAATGCCGACCGTGCCCCACATATACGGAACAGAGTATTCATCCTTGGGGTCGTATTCCAGACTCTTGAAATTGTCGCCGATGAGGCTGTAATTGGACAATTTGCTGACGTCGATTTTGGCGAGCATACCTTCGTCAACCATACGCTTTATCATATAGTCGGAGGGAATAACGACGTCATAGGTCGAGCCGCCGGCCGTCTTTATTTTGGTGTACATGTCCTCGTTGTTTTCGTATGTGCTGTAGATTACCTTGATTCCGGTCTCTTCTTCAAAAAGCTTTATTACATCAGGGTCGATATAGTCGCCCCAGTTATAGACCTTCAGTGACGCGGTGTTGTCCGCGGTACATCCGCTTAGACCGGCGAGCGAAAGCACCAAGGCGCAAAGTAAAGTAAGTGCGATAAATTTTTTTCTCAATTCAGGGTTCTCCTTTAAGTTTGATAGTTTATAACCGAGATTGGTATTACTTATATTAAGCGCGGATGCCGGCGACCTGCCGGGGCGCGCCGAATATATATTGTGATTCGCCCGGTGATTTGCCGGGCGCTTTGCCTAATGCCGCCCGTGTTCCTTCTTCTGACCTCTGGTCGCCCGCACGTTTACAAGTATGAGCAGCAGCAAAACGACCACAAACATAATTGAACTCAGAGCGTTGATTTCAGGCTTTATACCTCTGCGCACCATCGAATATATTTCGATGGAAAGTGTGCTCACACCGGGACCTGTCGTGAAAAATGAAATAACGAAGTCGTCTATGGACAGGGTAAAGGCTAAAAACGCCCCGGTGACAACGCCGGGCATGATTTCGGGCAGCACCACCTTCATAATAGCCTTAAACGGCGTACATCCGAGGTCCAGCGCCGCCTCATAGGAGTGCTTGTTCATCTGCTTTAGCTTGGGCATAACGGATAAGATCACATACGGGATGTTAAAGGTTATGTGGGACAGCAGAAGCGAGACCCGTCCCAAAGGAATTCCGATAAAGATGAACAGTACGAGCAGCGAAACGCCGGTTACGATGTCCGCGTTGAGCACAGGGAGATATGAGACGTTCATAAGTATCCCCTGCGACACCTTGCCCATGCTGTTGATGCCGATCGCGGCGAAGGTTCCGATCACGGTGGCGGCGAGCGCGGAGACCACCGCTATGATCAGGGTGTTGGCAAGAGCCTCCATGATAGCCGAGTTTTGAAACAGCGAGGCATACCACTTAAGCGAGAAGCCGCCCCAGGAGCCGCGGGATTTGGATTCGTTGAAGGAAAAGATTATCAGCACGGCGATAGGCGCGTAAAGAAACAGAAAAATGAGGGCGGAGTAAGTATTTTTAAAGATGCTGTTTAATGCTTTCATGCTTCCCCCTTATCCCAGTATACTGCCGGCGGATTCTTTTTCGCTGTTGCCCATAACCGCCATGGCGACAAGAATCATAACCATAAGTACAACCGACATTGCCGAGCCAAAGCCCCAATCCCCGACGGATTTGAACTGCTTTTCAATGAGATCGCCGATAAGGGCGTTCTGCCCTCCGCCGAGAAGCTTGGATATTATGAACGTGGTGACCGCGGGCATAAAGGTCATGGAAATTCCGCTTGCCACGCCGGGGAGGCTCAGGGGGAATATCACCTTTTTGAACGTGTCTATGAAGTTGGCGCCGAGATCCCCCGCCGCTTCGATGAGGCTGTTGTCCATCTTTGTAAGAGAGTTGTAGATGGGAAGGATCATAAACGGCAGAAAGTTATAGACGTTTCCGAATATGACCGCCCCCTCCGTATACATTATATTGAGGGGGGACAGTCCGAAGCGGAGAAGCAGGCTGTTGATGACGCCGGTGTTTTCAAGGAGGGTCATCCAGGAATATGTCCTGAGCAGGAAATTCATCCACATCGGAAGGATAAACAAAAAGGAAGCCATGCCGCGCACCGACGGCTTCATACGGGAAAGGATATACGCCATGGGATAACCGAGAGTCAGACAAATCACGGTCGAGATGAGGGCGATACGTATCGACCGCCACAGCACGTTCATGTACACCGGCTCGCTGAAGTCAAAAAAGCGCTTGAAATGCTCCAGCGTGAAGGCAAAGCTGCCGTCCGGCCGGTAATTTAGGCTGTAAAAGATGATAAGTATGATGGGAGCGACGATAAATATGACGGCATAGACGGAATAAGGAAGAGCGGAAAGCTTTATCTTTTTCATGCCTCTATCTCCTCCGAAGGCATTACGGCATCCTCGGGATTATCCGACTTTCTCATTATGTGGATGTCCTCGGGGGTGAGGGTCATGCCCACGGTGTCCCCGGGCTTCTGCGCGTCGGTGGAATGGATCATCCATTTGAAGTCGCCGCTGTCCACAATGATTTCATAGTGAACCCCCTTGAAAACGATGGACTCAACCACCCCTGTCCACATGGCGGAGCTGACCGGAACAACGTCGATATCCTCCGGACGCACAACGACGTTGACGGCTTCCTCGGGGGCAAAGCCGCCGTCGACGCACTCAAACTGCCTGCCTGAAAAGGACACCAGCCTGTCACGGTGCATGACGCCGTCGATAATGTTGCTTTCGCCTATAAAATCGGCGACAAAGGCGTTGACAGGTTCGTTGTATATGTCGATTGGGGTGCCGACCTGGAGGATGACTCCTTCGTTCATGACGACGATCGTGTCACTCATTGTGAGCGCCTCCTCCTGGTCGTGAGTGACGTATACGAAGGTGATGCCGGACTGCTGCTGTATGCGCTTGAGCTCTGTCTGCATCTCCTTTCGCAGCTTTAGGTCCAGCGCGCCCAGCGGCTCGTCAAGCAGCAACACCTGCGGCTTGTTTATAAGCGCGCGGGCGATGGCGACGCGCTGCTGCTGCCCGCCGGAAAGCGCGTCCACATCGCGGTTTTCATAGCCCTTCAGACCGACGAGCGCGAGCATTTCGGTCACACGCGCGGTTATTTCCTTCTTGGGAACCTTGGTGATTTTAAGTCCAAACGCGACGTTTTCAAAGACGTTCAGATGCGGGAACAGCGCATACTTCTGAAAGACGGTATTGACCCGCCTCTTATACGGAGGAACGTCGTTAATCCTCACACCATCAAACAGCACATCACCCGAGGTGGGTGTTGCGAAACCGCCGATAAGCCGCAGCGTCGTCGTTTTACCGCACCCGCTCGGCCCCAATAGTGTGAGGAATTCTTTATCGTTTATTGTAAGATTTATCGAGTTTAAAACTACCTCGCCGTCATACGCCATGACACAGTCACACAGGCGAATGAGCTCTCTTGACATTTATCATCCCCCGTTTCATCAAAGAGCAGAATTCATGCAAAACTCAATATATAACTTTATCGGCAAATTGTCAACAAAAATCTAAAAAAACTTTAAAATATTTGAAAAAACATGTAATTATCCGGAAAGAATCGCGGTTAATCTCTAAAATGCTTCAAAATGCTCCGGTATACTCCAAAATACTCCGGAATACTTGAGCGCGCAGCAAACCGAACAGGGAGGGCTATAGCAATTCCACTTACTATTGATTTGTTTTCCGCAGCTGAGCCGTTAATATGTGCGATGCTACGGAAAACAATACTAGCAATAGTTGGTGGAATTGCTATATCCGCCGCCTGTGAATTCCCGGACAAAGGGGATGCTTTTGACCTCAAATTCCTTTTTATTCAGGTAGTCAAGTATTCCCGCGCCGGTTTTGAAGGTGAACTTCAATTTATAGGAGTACAGAGCCTGAACCGACCTGCCGCCATGCTCACCGGAGAGGACGCCGTATTTGCCGTCTCCGTACAGAGGATGACCGGCGTGCGCCATTTGAGCGCGTATCTGGTGGGTGCGTCCTGTGACGAGGATACACTCGACTAAACTGAGACCGTTTTTATACTGTAGGACGCTGTAGTGCGTCCGCGCGGTTTTCGCGCCGGGGCGGGGCTTGTCATACACGTAGACCTGCTTGCGCTTCAAGTCCCGCATTATATAATTTTCCATATACCCCGACGGCGGCTGGGGCTTGCCGTGAGCGAGGCAGAGATACCGCTTCTCAAGCTCCCTGTTTTTGATCTTCTCGTTCAGAATACGAAGGGCTTCCGCGTTCTTCGCCGCGATCACTATTCCGCCGGTGTTCCGGTCGATGCGGTTGCACAGCGCCGGGGCGAACGAGCTTTCCACGTCGGGGTTATATTCCCCCTTTTGATAGAGGTATGCCTGTATGTGAGAGAGCAGAGTGTTCGCTGTCCGGCTCTCGTCGGAGTGGCACAGCTGCCCCGCCGGCTTGTCCAGCAGCAGGATATTTTCATCCTCATATATGATATTTAGCTTTGGGGTGTTTATCAGCAGAAACGCGGACTCGGGGGTCGGAGAGGAGAGCAGGGAATCGTCGAGAAAAAGCGAGATAACGTCCCCCGCACTGATGCGGAGGTCGCGCAGGCAGCGCTTTTTATTTACCTTTATGTCCTTTTTTCTGATAGCCTTCTGCACCAGGGACGGCGGTACGGAGGGAAAGACCTTCCCGATAAAACGGTCCAGACGCATACCCGCGTCGTTGACGCCGACGATGACCTCTTTCAAAATGCAGCACCCCTCAGCAAAGTTTTTGCAAATTTTACGCGCTAAACCTAAAATAGAGCAATAAGCCGTGAAAAAATATTGACAAACAGCGTTAGCATGGGTATAATACCATTCGTACCGCTATGGCGGTCTGAAAAACAACGGCATAGCCGTCTGATTTTACAGGAGCCTTCCGGCGGGTAAACACATGCGGAGAAAGGCAAAAAATGATTCTTAGCCTCACAAGGATAATTGAAGCTCCGGGCTTGCTCGAATTTGATTATAACATGGATTTGAGAGATTTGGAGATAAATTATGAAAAACCTTTTAAAAATCCGGTTCGTGTGACCGGCGGGGTTTCCAACAACGCGGGAATTATTGAGCTGAGTTGCGAATGTGAGTCGGTCGTGTCCTACAGGTGCGCGAGGTGTGCCGAGGAGGCCGAAGGGGAATTTTATCTGGAGATAGCCGTCACTCTGGCGGAGCGCCTGGAAAATCCCGACAGCCTGGAAAACGCGGACGTCACGCTGATTTCTAACGAACAGGTCGATATTGACGCTGTGGTCAGGGACGCGGTCATACTGGAAAGCGACATGGTTTACCTCTGCAAGGAGGATTGCCTTGGACTCTGCCCGGACTGCGGGAAAAACCTGAACGAGGGCGGGTGCTTGTGCGGGAAGAAGACCGATCCCAGGCTTGACAAGCTAAAGGAGCTTCTGGACGGGATGGAGAACGGCTGAGATTATTTTGTTATTCACTATATCATTGAAGCGGAATATTATTTGGTGTAGTTTATATGTTAATTTGTATTAATTTGTTGCCTTCGGGCGGAATTGAGGGAGGTGCACAGCAATGGCTGTTCCAAAGAGAAAGGTATCAAAAGCAAGGCGGGACAAAAGACGCAGCTCACATTGGAAGCTTGAGGCTCCCAACCTTGTCACATGCCCGAAGTGCGGCGCTTTCAGAATGCCACACAGAGTATGCAAGGCTTGCGGAAGCTACAATGGACGCGAGGTACTGAAGGTAGAAGACAGTAAAAAATAGCATTATTCAGATACCTGCTCAATCCGGCTAAGGCCGGATTGAAGTTTTTTATGAGCATGTTTTCAGGGAGGATGTTCGGAGGCTTTATGGCGTATGTGATAACCTGTGTCGACAGAGGCAGCCCCGCTGAAAAATTCGGGATAAGGGCGGGGGACAAGCTTGTAAGGGTCGGCGGCAACCAAATTCGCGACGTGTTTGACCTGATGTTCCACTCCTATGAGGACAGCGTCGAGGTGGAGCTCGAACGGGGAGGGAAGAGTCTCTCGGTCAGGGTGCTGAAAAGAGAGGGTGAAAACCTGGGGCTCGGCTTCGAGACATATCTGATGGACAAGCCGCGGTCCTGCGCGAACAACTGCATATTCTGCTTCATCGACCAGATGCCGCCGGGGATGAGGGAAAGCCTGTATTTTAAGGACGACGACGCCCGGCTGAGCTTTTTGCAGGGCAATTATATCACCATGACAAACCTGTCGGAAAGGGATGTCGAACGGATTATAAAAATGAGGATAAGCCCGGTCAATATTTCGGTACACACGACAAACCTGGAGCTTCGTGTGAAAATGCTTGGGAATAAGCGGGCTGGGAAATCGCTGGAATACCTCAGTCTGCTTGCGCGGAGCGGGATTTCGGTAAACGCGCAGATAGTGCTCTGCCCCGGCTACAACGACGGCGCGGAGCTTGAGAAAACGCTTTGCGATCTGTACGCGCTCTGCCCCGGAATAAACAGCGTATCTGTGGTGCCGGTGGGTATTACACGGTACCGGGAGGGGCTTTGCGACCTGAGGCAGATCACCGAAAAAGAGGCGGAGGAGACGATAAGGCTGGTTGACGCCATAGGGGAAAGGTGCCTGGACGAAGGCTTCGGCAGGGTATTTTACTGCTCCGACGAGATATATATCACCGCCCGGCGGGAGCTGCCCGCGGTGGAGTTTTACGAGGAGTTTCCGCAGATAGAAAACGGGGTTGGAATGGCGGCGCTCTTCACCGGGGAGTTTAGGGACTGTGTGGAGCGGCTGGACAGGGATACGGCGGCGGAGCGCTTCACCCTCGCGACAGGGGTGCTGTTTGAGCCTATATTGAGTAAAATGGTTGACCTTTTGCGCAATAAATGCAATAATATCAGCGGAGATGTGGCCGCCATAAAGAACAAATTCTTTGGTGAGAGCATAACCGTAAGCGGACTTATTACGGGCAGGGATTTGATAGAGGGTCTCAGGGGGAGAGAAATTACAAGGCTTATCATCCCGTCGGATATGCTGAGGTCGGGAGAGGACGTCTTTTTGGACGACACAAGAGTAGCGGACGTCGAAAGGGAGCTTGGGGTCAGGGTCTATACATGCAGCTCAGCCGCGAGCCTTGTGGATGTGATAGTAACACCAACCAGGTAAAAAACATAGACAAGCCCTTCGGGGCGTAAAAGCATATATCCAACTTTTTCGCCCCGAAAGGCTATGTTTTAACCTGGTTGGTATAAACGGACGACCGGGCTGAAATATTTGTTATATATTTAAGTTTGGCTTCATATACCGGAAAGGAACAGGTAAATAATGCAGCTTCCATTAGTGGCAATCGTCGGGCGTCCCAACGTCGGGAAATCAATGCTTTTCAATCGGCTTGTGGGTCAGCGCCTGTCTATAGTTGAGGACACTCCGGGGGTGACGCGGGACCGGCTTTATTCCGAGTGCGAATGGAACGGACGCGTCTTCAACCTTGTGGATACGGGCGGTATCGAGCCGCACACGGGGGATGAAATGCTGCTGTTTATGAGGGCGCAGGCGGAGATAGCGATAGAGACCGCCGACGTTATCATACTTGTGACCGACATCCGCACCGGGCTGACCGCCGCGGACAAGGAGGTCGCCGACCTGCTGCTGCGCTCGAAAAAGCCGCTTGTGCTCGCGGTAAACAAGTGCGACTCGCCCGGAAGCCCTCCGCCGGATATATACGAGTTTTACAACCTGGGACTGGGGGAGCCGTTCCCTGTTTCGGCGTTTCACGGGCTGGGGACCGGCGACCTTCTGGACAGGTGCATGAAGTATATTGAAAGGGAATATGACGGCGGGGAGGAGGACGGCGGGGCTATAAACGTCGCGGTTATAGGCAAGCCGAACGCGGGTAAATCCTCGCTCATAAATTACATTCTGGGTGAAAAGCGGGTCATAGTCAGCGACATACCCGGCACGACAAGGGACGCCATAGACACCGCGTTTGAAAACAAGCACGGGAAGTATAATTTTATAGACACGGCGGGGCTGAGGAAAAAGGCTCGTGTGGACGAAAGCATTGAGAGATACAGCGTGCTGCGCACCTCAATGGCAATAGAGAGAAGCGACGTTTGCCTGATACTGATAGACGCGCAGGACGGGGTCACGGAGCAGGACACAAAGGTGGCGGGGCTGGCGCATGAAGCGGGCAAGGCGTCCGTTTTGATTGTCAACAAGTGGGACACAGTCGAAAAGGAGACAAAGACGCTGGAAAACATGGAAAAGCAGATACGGCACGACCTTGTGTACATGGATTACGCGCCGATACTGTTTATTTCAGCCCTCACGGGACAGCGGGTAAACAAGCTGTTCGAGCTTATCAACACGGTTTATGAGGCGTCAAACCGGCGGATTACGACAGGTATGCTAAACTCGGTTTTAGCCGACGCGACGGCGCGTATGCAGCCCCCCTCAAAGAAGGGGAAGCGTTTAAAGATATACTATATGACCCAGACCGGCATCTGTCCGCCGAACATAGTGGCGTTTGTAAACGACGAGGAGCTTTTTCACTTTTCTTACCGCAGGTACCTTGAAAACAGGATTCGCGACGCGTACGGCTTTGAAGGTACGCCGATACGAATCATCGTGAAGCAGCGGGGAGAGCAGGGCGGGAAATAAATTTCCTCCGCCGCGAACTAAAAACAAGAAAGAGATTGGGATAAAGAATATGGAGCTAATAAAATATATTCTTCTGATTATTTTGTCATATCTGCTGGGAAGCTTTAATTTTTCCATCATATGCTCGCGGCGCTTCAAAAAGTCGGATGTGCGCGACTTTGGGAGCGGAAACGCGGGTATAACGAATTATTTCCGCGCCTATGGCAGCAAAACCGTCTTTATTGTGATGATAGGGGATATGGGCAAGTGCTTTCTCGCGGCGTTTGTCGGCGGGCTGCTGTTCGGCTTCTGGGGACGGCTTATCGGCGGCTTATTTGTTATGCTGGGGCACCTGTTTCCCGTATTTTTTAAATTTAAAGGCGGCAAGGGTGTGCTTACCACGGCGGCGACGATACTGGCGTTTGACTGGCGGGTATTTCTGATCGCGTTTTGCGCCTTTTTGCTCATCGTATTTGTTACAAGGTTTGTATCGCTGGGTTCGGTTATAGCCGTATGCATGGTGCCGCCGCTGATATATATGTTTTACGAGGGAGAATGGCGGTACGTGGGAATTACCGCGCTTATCGCGCTTATCGTGGTCTTTATGCACCGGCAGAATATCGGCAGGCTTATAAATGGGACAGAATCAAAATTCACGTTGAAGAGAAAATGACATATAGCAATTTAACTTAATAACGCTTCATTTTATCGGAATGAAGCCAGCGATAGACTTCCCCGCAAAAATGAAATTTTTGCTTACACAAGTATTTTCAATGCTTGTGTAAGCAAATTCACAAAGTGAATTTCGCGGGGAAGTCTAATATATATGCGATATTCCGGTAAATGCCATAGCGTTATTTTGTTAAATTGCTATAAGCGGCGTCACCGGACGCCGCTTTTTTATTCTGATACTAAATATTTTTAAGATGATATTTAATAAAGTTTATGACAAAATAAAAATTATAATTAAAATCTAATTTATTGCTTTTTATAAGCTTTTTTGATAAACTTAAATAAAATATCAAAAAAATTAGCTGCCGGGGTCAATCGGGTCAATTATTCGGAGGTCGTAAATGAACAACACAGAGAGAAGAGGAGAGCTGAAAAAGAGCAAAAAGGCCTCCTCAACAATCGCCGCGGGGGTCATATTAATCGTATTTGGGAGCATTTCATGGGTGGTAAGCGCGATACAGTTTGTCGTCAGGCTCATACAGATTATCTTCTTTAGGATGTATGCGCCGGGGGTACTCGTGTCCGTTCTTGTCTGGGTCATTGTCGGTCTGGCGGCGTTCCTGATGGGGATACGGCTTGTGCGGTATTCGGCAAGATATAATAAAATCTACAAAGAAGTTAAAAATAGTAACCGGGTTTCCATCGGCGCGCTGCAAGCCGTTTTGAAGCTGGACCTGGAAACCCTTTCAAAGGATCTGCTGTCCCTTATAAGCAAGGGCTTTTTTGAAGGCGCTGAAATAGACCTTGAGCGAAAAGAGCTTGTGCTGAACAAGGACGTTGTCCCGTCGCCGCTCGCGGAGGAGCAGAGAGCGACGGAGTACGAGATAAGGGAGAAGCGTTCGGCGCTTCCGATCTATTCCTTCGGGCTTGCGTGGCTTTTATACGCGTTTGTGCTTCCGCTGTACAGATGGTACGATTTCGTCATTGCGCTCGCGGTGTCCGCGCTTGTGACATATGGGGTAAAGCGGGTATTTCCAAACACCCGAACCCTGAGCGAGGTGAAGAGAAAAATTAAAAAAGCGGTTCCGGTGAACACCGGGAACGCCGAGCTTGATGAGCTGCTGAACACCGCCGCCGAGTATATGGCTGAGTTTATGCGGCTTGACCTTGCGATAGCGAACGACAAGGTAAGGACGCCGCTGAGGGAGCTTATGAGGCTGTCCGGCGAAATATTTGACTTTGTCCGCGAAAATCCGGGAAAGCTGAGGCAGCTGAGGCAGTTTATGAACTACTACCTGCCAACGACCCTAAAGCTGCTGGAAAACTACGACGAGCTTTCCAAGCAGCGCGAAAAGGGCGGCAACATCCTTCAATCGATGACAAAAATCGAGGGCATGATGGTTCCGCTTGTGGATGCGTTTCGCAGGGAGCTTGACGACCTGTTTGGCGACAAGGCTATGGATATATCGGCGGACATCGCCGTTATGCAAAACATGATCGAGCAGGAGGGTCCGCTGGACAGTCCGTTTGATTTGTGATTTATACAGCAATCTGCCGCAGACCGATAATTTTGGAAGGAGCGTTTGAATACAATGGATAAAAACAACCAAATACCTGAGCTGGAGCTGGTTCTGGAGACTGATATGTCTGAGCCGGCGGCGCCCGTGCTCATATTGGGGGACACGGAGGAGAGCTCCGCGGGGGACAAAGCGCCGGAGGAAAACACGGCGGGGCGTGACCTTGCCTCGGTCGCAAACGCCGTAAAGCCGGACACGAGCGCTCTGACCGAGCAGGAAAAAGCGCAGATAAGCGAATTCGCGAAGAAAATCGACATAGCCAACGCCACACAGATTCTCCAGTACGGCGTCTCCGCCCAGAAGAAAATCTCGTCGTTTTCCGAGGTCGCGCTGTCCAACGTCCGCACAAAGGACATGAGCGAGGTAGGGGATATGATAACAAGCCTTGTGGGTGAGCTCAGGGGCTTCTCCGCCGACCCCGGGGAGAAGAAGGGACCGTTCGCTTTCTTTAGGAAAACCGGCAGCCAAATAGCGGGCATGAAGACAAAGTACGACTCGGTTGAGAAGAACGTGGATAGGATATGCGACGCGCTTGAAGGGCACAAGGTCGTTTTGATGAAGGACGTCGCCATGCTGGACCAGATGTATGAGCTGAACCTGACATACTACAAGGAGCTGACCATGTATATCCTTGCGGGACGTGAACGGCTGGAGGCGATAATCGCGGGGGAGCTTCCCGCGCTGCAAAAGAAGGCGGAGCTTTCAAACTCGCCCGAGGACGCCCAGGCGGCGAATTATCTCGCCGACATGTGCAACCGCTTTGACAAAAAGCTGCACGACCTCGAGCTTACCCGGATGGTCTCCATTCAGATGGGACCGCAGATACGCCTTGTGCAGAGCACAAACAGCATTATGATAGAAAAGATACAGTCGTCGCTTGTAAACACGATACCGCTCTGGAAAAACCAGATGGTTCTCGCGCTTGGGATGGCGCACTCACAGAGCGCTATCAAGGCGCAGCGCGAGGTTACGGATATAACAAACCAGCTGCTTAAAAAGAACGCGGATACCCTCAAAACCAACACGATCGAGGCGGCGCGGGAGTCGGAGCGCAGCATTGTGGACATCGAGACCTTGCAGCACACGAACCAGGCGCTGATCTCAACCCTGGATGAGGTTCTCCAGATTCAGCAGGAGGGCAGGCAGAAGCGGCGGGAGGCGGAAAAGGAGCTTGGAAGAATCGAAACCGAGCTCAAGGGCAAGCTGCTTGAGATACGCGACAAAACGAACTGACAGTATATTGAATATATGATGAGGCGGCGGGAAAGGACAGTGATAAAATGAAATTTTTTGGAAACAGCGGCGCCGCTGTATTTCTGACAGCGCTTATGGTGATTTTTGCCATGCTTTTCGGGGTGTCCTCATCGCTCGGAGGGATGCGAAATGAGGCTGAAAATCTCTTTTACGACGGTATGGGGATAGAATATGACCTTGAAAGGATAATCGCAAACAGCCACAACCTTTTAACGGTGGCGAAGCGGTACATCGGGGAGGACGAGCAGGTGATGCGGGACGTCGCCGACGCGCGGGAAGCCCTTTCGACAGCGGTCTCTCCGGCGAAGAAGTATGAGGCGGAGCTGCTCCTCGCGCAGAGCGCAAGCTCCCTTGCCGACGCGCTGGAGGAGAAGCGGATTTCTGACAAGGATTTGACATATGTGAAGGAGTGCCGCATAAATATAACATCACATGAGATGACCATCGCGTCAAACGGATACAATCACGCCGCGCGGTCATTTAACGCCGAGCTTGGAAGCTTTCCGGCGAATATCCTCGGATTTTTCGCCGGGCTGAGACCGCTTGAGCTGTACGGATAGGAGATGCCGGACATGAAAAACAAAAAGATATTTATCCTGGTCATGGTCATAGCTCTGTCGCTGACCGTTCCGGCGTTCGCCGCCTTGCCGCAGCCAACCGACCCGGTGTATGTCAACGACTTTGCGGGGGTCATCGAAAACACGGCGAAGCAGAGCATGATAGCCGCGGGGGATGCGCTGTACCGGTCCGGGGGACCGCAGGTGGTGCTTGTGACCGTGGACTTTACCGACGGGACCCCGCTTGAGGACTACACCCACCAGCTGTTCAACGAGTGGGGAGTGGGGTCGGCGGAGAAAAACGACGGGCTGCTTATAGTTATGTCCATCGGCGACGAGGATTTCTTCGCGACGGAGGGCAGCGGGCTTGAGCTTGTGCTCACAAGCGGGAGGATCGGCAGTATTTTAGATGAATACATGGAGCCTGACTTTGCCGCGAAGGACTACTCCGCCGCGGCGAGCAAGGCGTACAGCGCCTTTATCGAGACGCTTGGCGGTTCGACCGTAGGAGACACGGGGTCAGGCGAGACGGGCGGGGTGAAAAGCACCGCCTACGTAAGCGACGGCGCGGGGATACTTTCGCAGGGCACAGTCGACTATATCACTGAGAAGAGCGCCGCCTCCAAGAGCGCTTACGGAAGCGCTCTGTACGTGCAGACGATTTACAACACCGGGGACAAAAGCATATCGGACAGGATAGAGGAGATGTTTAAGGACGCGGGCGCGGACAGCCGCGACGTCTGCCTGCTGCTGTCGGTGGAGGACGACGATTACTGGATGCTGCCGGGAAGCGATGTCGGCCGTGTTTTAACGAAGGGCGAGATAGACGGCATATTGGAGTTCAGGCTTGAACCGGACTTCGCGTCGGGGAACTATGACAGCGGGGTCTATGCCACCGCGTCCGCGCTATTTGACTTTTTTCAAAAGAATTCAGCCCAGCTCGGGGGTACTGCCGCCGCGCCGGGAAACAATCAAAATCCCGTAGACAATACGCCTGAAAACCGGGGAGAAGACAGGATATCCGCCTTTAGCGCAATATTTGCCGTGACCGTTATCCTGATTATCGTAGCTGTTTTCGCGGGAATAGTCGGCAGCGCCGGGCGCAGGCGTACGTACGGCGGGTATGGCGCGCCGTACGGGTATACCCCGCGCGGAGGCGGAGGCTTCTTCTGGGGCTACCTGTTCGGACGGGGCAGGCGCAGGCATTACCATACTCCCCCCAGACATTACGGGGGATTTCCTCCCCGGGGCAGCGTGCCGCCTCCGGGAAGCCGTCCGGGCAGCGGCGGGGGGACCAATTCTTCTCCCAGCGGCGGCAGCGGACGCCAGACAAGCTCATGGGGAAGCGGCAGCGGACGTTCCTCCGGCAGCGGGTTCGGCGGCTTTGGCGGCGGCTCATCACGCGGCGGCGGGAGCGGGAGGTCGTCGGGCGGCTTTGGCGGCGGACGCTCCTCCGGTGGAGGCTTTGGCGGCGGCGGACGCTCGGGCGGCGGGTTCGGCGGAGGGTCGTCACGCGGCGGCGGCAGCGGCAGAGGACGCAAATAGCGGAAGGTCTGAACAGGGATGAATTGGGGGTGTGTGCCGGCACTAACGCCCGGCGCGCCCCGGGAGTTGAGGTGAACGGATGCCGCACGGCAGCACTGAGAAAAACCGGGATATGGCGTTTGACCTTCTGCGGATTACCGCCTGCTTTATGGTGGTGTTCCTGCATGTGTCCGCCGGGAACTGGTATGGAATTGATGTGACCTCATTCAGGTGGAAGGTATTCAATTTTTACGACAGCCTGGTTCGGGGTTCGGTTCCGCTGTTTGTTATGATAAGCGGCGCGTTTTTGCTCGGTCGGGAGCGCGGGATATCAACGGATCTTCAAGCGGCGGAGACCGCAGGGAGGTCCGGTATAAAGGAATTCTATAAGACCAAGGTTTTGAGGCTTGTTGTAGTCTATATTTTCTGGTCGGTACTCTATGCCCTTCTGACCTGCCTGTTCAGCGGGGAGGCGGCTTCGCCGGAATTTTTAAAGCTGTTTATTCAAAACGCGATAAATTCGCGGTATCATCTGTGGTATATACCCATGCTGATCGGTCTCTACATCCTGACGCCGCTGTTAAGGGCGTTTTGCCGGGGAGCGGATAAGCAGGTATTGCAGTATGCGGTCGGTCTTTTTGCCGCCGCGTTATTTCTCAACTCGGTTTTGCAGTTTACAGACTTGCCGTACTATGAATGGATCGGCAAGCTGCTGAACAAATTTCCCATCGACCTGATATGCAAATTCCCGTTTTACTTCATAACAGGCTATTATTTTTACAGATATGACGTTTCCGGGAGGGTGCGGCGTCTCTTCTACGTGCTGGGCGCGGCGAGTGTGCTTGTATGTGCGGCGGCGTCGAATATCGTTTCGGTCAGGACCGGAGAGGCGTCGGATACGCTGTACGGATTTTTGCAGATCACATCGTTTTTGGAGGCGGTGGCACTGTTTATCTTCTTTAAAAACGCCTTTCGCGGCAGGAGGTTTTCGGTGAAAGCGGCCGCGGTGATCGCCGAGCTCAGCGGATGCACCTTCGGAATATATTTGATGCACGACCTTGTTATGTCGGTTTTCAGGGAATTTAAGGTGATTTCCACACTCGATTTCAATCCGGTTTTGTCGGTGCCGGCGGTCTCGGTATGTGTATTTGCGCTGACCCTGGCGGCAGTTTTCCCGCTGAGGAGGATAAAGGTGGTCTCAAGGTGGCTGATGTAGCGTATAATGATGCAAATTGCCATACTTGCAAAGCTGTAATTAGGGCGGGCGATTACTTTTAAGCCGTCCGCCGGTTCGCGGAAATATTTAACATAAGAAAATTATGCAAATAATAAATTATTATGTAGAAATTATGGGAGAAATGTGATATAACTTATAATATACACTTTATACGCATTATTTAGATTCCCGAAAACTTCAGCTGTGAAATAACAAGCATGGGGCGTGGTAACAATGCTAAAAAGAAAAAAAATATTAATAGTAGACGACATTGAGCTCAACAGGCTTCTGCTGGATGAGTTGTTTCACACCGCGTACGACGTGCTTGAAGCCTCAAACGGCAAGGAGGCTCTGGAATACATAGAGAAATACCGAGACGAAATCGCGATAATTCTTCTGGATATTATTATGCCGGTAATGGACGGCTTTGAAGTGCTTAAAAACATGAATGACACGGGGGACATCAAGAGCATACCCGTTATACTTATTACCGGAGAAAACGACGACGAGAAGGCGCTTACCGGGTATGAGCTGGGGATATCGGATCTGATCAACAAGCCGTTCAATCCGGAAATAGTGCTTAAACGTGTCGGGAATATCGTCGACCTGTACTCGCACAAGGAAAATCTGGAGGAGAAGCTCAGGCAGCAGAAGGAGCGGCTGGAGCGCCAGGAACGCAGGATCAAGCAGTCAAACCAATTTGTTATCGACGCGCTCAGTACAACGGTTGAATTCAGGAGCCTTGAGTCCGGGGAACACATAAAACGCGTACGCGTACTTACAAAGGTGTTGCTTGAACAATCCAGCAAATACTATCCCCTCACCCAGCAGGAAATAGAAATCATCTCAAGCGCGTCGGCTATGCATGATATCGGGAAAATAGCAATACCTGACGCGATTCTCCTAAAGCCGGGCAGGCTTACGACCGAAGAATTTGAAGTGATGAAAACACATACGACAAAGGGCTGCGATATACTTAATACCCTGAACTATATGCAGGACAAAGTGTATTTTAATTACTGCTACGAAATCTGCCGCCACCACCACGAACGCTGGGATGGCAGGGGCTATCCGGATAAGCTGAAGGGCGATGAAATATCAATCTGGGCGCAGGCGACTGCGCTTGCGGACGTCTATGACGCGCTTACAAGCGCGCGGGTATACAAAGCCGCCTACACGCACGAGCAGGCGTGCGACATGATAATCAAAGGGGAATGCGGCGAGTTTAACCCCAAGCTGCTGGATTGCTTCTTAAACGTAAAGGACACGTTGAACGAGACAATAAACGCTCCGATAGCCGGCGTAAATATGGAAATGGACGAGGATGAGTACGAGGACGACATAACGGAGGATTAAGCGGTATAACAAGCGCCCATTGTTTCCGCGCCGCGGAAACAATGGGCGCTTGTTATACTTTGAAAGACCTAAGGAAAGAAGGTATCCTCTGATGGACAAGACGCTCTACATATCAGACCTCGACGGTACGCTGCTGAACAGCTCCGCCGAGCTGTCTGAGTACACGACGGACAGGTTAAACGCGTTGCTTGCCGGAGGGATGCACTTCTCGGTTGCAACGGCGCGGACGCTTGCCACCGCCGCCAAGATACTCGCGGGCTTGACCCTGCGCTTACCCATCGTGCTGATGAACGGCGTGCTGATTTACGATATGGAGGGTCAGCGCTGCACCCAGGTAAATTACCTTGCCCCTGAGACCGTTTTATCGGTAATAGAGACGCTCAGACAGTTTGAGATAACCGGCTTTATGTACGAGATGAGGGACGGCGAGCTTACGACATACCACGAATCCCTCGAGCAAAAGCCGCTGCGTGATTTTGTGGAGGAGCGTATCGCCAGGTATCACAAAGACTTCCGGCATACCGACGGCTTCGATCACATATCGCGGGAGCATATTATCTACTTCACGCTGCTTGACAGGCGGGAGCGGCTTTTGCCGGTCCGCGACGCGCTGCTGTCATATTCCGGCTTGAAGCTGACCATGTATGAGGACAATTACAGACCGGGCTTTTGGTATCTGGAAATATTCAGCGATAAAGCGTCCAAACAAAGCGCGGTCAACTATCTGCGTGAGGAATACGGATACAGCTGGGTGGTTGGCTTCGGCGACAACCTTAACGACCTGCCGATGTTCGCGGCCTGCGATGTAAGGGTCGCGGTGGAAAACGCGAAGCCCGAGGTAAAAGCCGCTGCCGACCATATCTGCGGCGGCAACGACGGCGACGGCGTGGCGAAATGGCTGGACGCTCTATGAAAACGGGTGCAGGAAAAAGGACACGCTAAAAAAGCGGTGCGGTGAAGATGCCGCGCCGCTTTTCTACAGACCCGCCCTGCCTGTATTTTACAACAATTTGCTTTTGACCTTTTCAAGCGTCCCGGCGCTGACCCCGGCATTTGATAAATAATTTTCCACACTGCCGTAGGCGGACACGATATAGTCAATTGCCGGTTCGATGTATTCGCGTCTCGATTCCATGAGCTCGGAGGGATATTGCTGCCCCGCCTGCTTCATTGCCGGATTTTCCGAAATATAGGTTCCGGTCACCTCATAATTTGCGATGATGTCGCCCTTTCCCACCTCGGAAAGCCCGAGAAGGAGCATCGCTAAAACGCCCGTCCTGTCCTTGCCCGCCGCGCAATGGAACAACACGCAGCCGCTTTGTTCGGCGATAAAATCGAAAATCCGCTTGACGGCGCCGGTTGAACCTATCAGCATTTCTATGTAGGCTTCCCGCAGGTATGTGGAAGGGCGCTGCACCATAACCCTTGTCACATCGGCGACGTCGTCCGCCATAAGCGGGATATTGATATAATTCACCTCAGCTATTTTGGAAAAGGGATCGGGATTTTGAGCCAACTCCGAGGCGCTTCGCAAATCGACCACCGCGCTGAGTCCATATTTAAGCAGAAGGTATATATCTGCCGCGTCCAGCTGGGACAAATCGTCCGCCCGCAGAAACCGGTGATATTCCGTCGCACTCCCGTCCGCGCAGGGGTAACCGCCGAGCTCCCTGACGTTGTACGCGTTTTTTACCGGCAGCCGCGCGTAATTTCGCATAGTCATAGTTTCCTCCAAATATTGTTTCCTGTAATTTAATATTACAAATTACAACGATTTTTTAAGCTTGTTTGTTAGATTCTCGATGATGAACATGGTGATGAAAATCACAAGAATAATGACGGTGATTGCGCCGTAGTTATATTTGCCTATTGCCTTCATCAGATGGCTTCCTATGCCGGCGACGCCAACCATGCCGAGGTTGATGGATTCGGCGATGTTTCCCTCAAGCCTGATTGCGGTCCAGGACGAGAAGGGGCTGATAAGCCCGGGCAGCAAACCCTTCGTTACAATGGACAGCCATCCGGCGCCTGTCGTTTTCATCGCCTCAATAGTATTGTACCCCAAGTCCTCAATACTTGCAATAAAGGACTTTGTCAGGTAGCCCATAGTCGGGAAGATAATTCCGATCATGCCGGAGGTGCTGCCAAAGCCGAGGCTCGCCACCACCATCAGTATCCAAACCAAAGCGGGCACCGCCCGTATGACGGCTACGAAGCCCTTGATGCCTCCAGCCAGTATTTTGCTGGGAGCGATATTGGAGGCGGCGAGAAACGAAAGGATAATCGACAACAAAAAGCCCATAAACAAGGCGGCGACCGCGATGGAGACCGAGGAGAGCATCGCCGACAGCACGGACGCGATATCTGAAAAATCTACGTTCATCATCCTGTTGAGGACATTTCCGGCATTTGCCAAACGGGAAATGAATTTACCTATATCCAGCTTTAGGTAGGAGGAGCTGAACACAAACACCCCGGCGAGCGCGATTATGGTGAGAAAGGTTTTTGCCTTGTCCCTTGTTCTGGAAATTCTGATTTTTGTTCCGTCCATAGCGCCCCCCTATCGTATCAGCTTGCGCAGCTTGTTTGTACCGAACTCGGTCAGCAGCACCATGGCTACAAGGATGATTATGAGGGACAGCGCCTCGTGATATTTGAAAAGGCGGATATTTGTCTGTATCATAATACCAATGCCGCCCGCCCCGACCATTCCAAGTATTGCGGACGCCCGGATATTTATTTCAAGCGAAAACAGCGTCCAATTGAGCCAGGAGGGTATAAATTCCGGTATAAGCCCGTGGAAGAGGATTTGCAGGTAGGAGCCGCCGCACGCCTTAAGCGCTTCCAGCTCACGCCCGGCGATTTCGTTCATCGATTCCGCGTAGGACCTTGACAAAAAGCCCAGGGTTGCGACGACAAGCGCGATAAGCCCGACCATGTTCCCTATGCCGAAGATGTAGACGAAAAGCGAAGCCCAAACCAGAACCGGCACATTTCGCAGAAATGATATTATAAACCTTACGGCAAACCGCAGCCAGGCAATACTGTTCGTTTTTTCGCAGAGCAGCAGCCCGAATATGAACGCTAAAGCGGCGGAGATATATGTGCCTACGACAGCGAACATGATCGTTTCTATAATAAGCGGCAGGTAGGACATGGTATTTTTGAAGTCGGGCGGCAGGAAATTGCGGGCAAAGAACGAGATAAACTCCGGTACCGAGACAATTGCGGTCACAGGATTGATTTTCAGATATGCAAAGGCGAACACTATCAACACCGTGATACCGGCGGCGGCCGCAAGAATTTTCCGCTTTGGAACCTGTGACAGTGAAAATTTTTCCGTCCCATTTTCACGATACATATTCAGGCGCTCCTCCGGGGGACATCAGAACCGGCGTATACTCCGCCTTTAGGACCATCTGATCCTCTTTTCCCTTATAGATGTCCGAGATGATGGTGTCGCTAAGCTCCTCCGGCTTGCCGTCAAACACGATGAGCCCGTCCTTGATACCTACAATCCTGGTTGCGTACTTCTTCGCGTATTCGACCTGATGAAGGTTCACAATGCAGGTGAGACTTCTTTCCGAGGTTATTTCCTTGAGCTGATCCATAACGACGTCGGCGGATTTCGGATCAAGCGAAGCAATCGGCTCGTCCGCCAGCAGCAGCTTGGGCTGCTGGACGATGGCCCTGCAAATACCGACCCGCTGCATCTGCCCGCCGGAGAGGGCGTCCGCGCGCTTGTAAAGCTGCTCCTCCAGACCAACCTTTTTTATCAGATTATACGCCTCCCGCTTATCGCTTTCGCTGAAAAGACCAAGAAGGCTGCGGATAAACGACATTTTTCCAAGCCTTCCGTACAGGACGTTCTTGATGACATTCACTCTGCCTATAAGATTATAGTGCTGGAATATCATGCCGATGCCCGACCTTTGCCGTCTAAGCTCCTTGCCGGATACCTTTTCCATATTTACGCCGTCAAAGACTATCTCGCCCTCGGTGGGATCGATCATTCTGTTGATGCAGCGGATAAAGGTGGACTTCCCCGCGCCGGAGGGTCCGATTATAGCCACGAACTCTCCGGCGATGAACTCGATATCCACACCCTTTAACGCCTGAGAATTTTTATCGTAGCTCTTTTTCAAGTTTTTGATAGACAACAAGGCTTCCATTTTTCTACTCCTCTATTTTCAGAATCTCGACCATTTCGGTGACAACGTCATAGTCGGAATCCTGAACCTCAACAAATTTCATATCCGGAGTACCGTAAAAAGCCTCGAAATACCCGCTGTCGTCATATTGCAGATAGAAATCCCTGATGGCGTCCTTCAGGCTCTGCGGCAGATCCGCCCTTATTACGAAGCAGGCGTTGGGTATCTCGTCGGTTTCGCCGATTATCTTGATGTCATCCTCGTTGATTATGCCGGCGTCAGCCAAGCCGCTTATCATCTGCAACGCAACGGCAGCCGCGTCATAGTCCCCCATGACCACTCCCATCAGGCTGGAGTCGTGCTTTCCGGAGTAGGCTACGGTGGAGAAGAAATAATTCGGGTTCTCCAGCTTTTCCGGGTCAAGCTCAAGAGCGGTTACAAGCTTTGTTTTCGGGTACAGGTAGCCGGAGGAGGACGCCGGGTCGACGAAGGCGAAGGTTTTGCCCTCCAAATCCTCAAGGGAATTGATGTCGTCCCTGTCGCTTCTGGTGATAAATACCGTTTTATAAGGGACGGCTCCGTTTGTCGAGGTTGTGACCAGCGGCTCTATATCAGCCACTCTTTTCGCCTGATAATAGCTCATTGGGGAGACAAGCAGAACCTCAAGCTTGCCGCTTTTCATCGCCTCGATGCCGACAGTGTAATCCGAGCCCTCCAGCTCCTCTATTTTTATGCCGAGATATTCTTCCATTTCGGTGCGGAAGCCCTCGTGAATACTTCCCGCGTCCGGGTTATTTTCATCCGGCATTTGAACTATTGTGATTTTTGCGGGCCAATCGGCTTTCCCATTATCAGTTGCGGTTGGAGCCGCGGTCGGTGCGCTTGACTCCTGGCAGCCGCCAAAAAACATAAATACTGTGAGCAGAACCGCCGCGATGCTGATGACCTTATTGATTTTCATAAATTAAAAAACATCCTCTCTTTATTGTATCGAGGTTATTTTAATATACGGCTTGTAAGGATGTAAGCAGGTGCGGGTAAAACCTGGGTAAAATTTGTCGGCATTATAATGAATCACTCCCCGCCGCTTACGCGGCGGGGAGTGATTCATTAAGGCTATTCGCCCACATTCGGGATTTCCCTGTTTTCAGCGGGCTTGTCAGAATTTCGGATATCCGGGGCGGGGCTTGTATCGGGGGGAGTATCACCGGCGGCTTTATCCACTCGCTTATACGAAAGGGCGCTCAAATACTCCACGGCGTTCTCGACGGCGAGCCTTGCGTCCCCCAGGTCCTTTCCGCTGTTGCGGTAGTCGAAGCTTTTATTAAACCTTTCTATGTCCTCGCGGACGGGGGTGAGCTTTTTTCTCGTGACCGAGAAGAGGTCCTCCGCAAAGAGACTCACATATTTGCCCCTCTTTAGAACACGTACGGCGCTGTCAAAAAGAAGCATCGAGTGGTTGAAGCAAAATTCGGGCTGCTTTTGAAATTTTTCGCGGAATTCCGGCTCGCTTCTCCACAGGAAAACTATATTTTCGCAAAATTTGTTTAAAGTACTTTCAACCCGCTCGCAAACGAAGCAGGCGCTGTTTGCCCGGGTGAGGGCGGCGGCGCGCGCTTTAAGCTCCTTGGCGCCGCAGCCTTTGTCTATACGCGTGAGCCTGTCGATCTCGTCGAGATAGCTTTCCAGCAGGAGACCGATGCTCAGGCGGTTTGTCATTGCGAGCATGTCGTGAAAGTGACGGTCGCAAAACCCGGTTTTGTTGGTTTCCACCCGGACATTCGGCTCCATCATCGCGGCGCCCATTATGTATTCAAGATTTTGCCTTTCAAGCTTTTCGTGAAGTCCGCATACGGGGCAGCCGTCAAGCTTTTCAAATTGCTCATTTATTGGTATCGTATAATTTTTTTCAATCATATTGCGAAAAAGCTCCTTTAAAGGTAAAATTGATGATATAGTCATTATACATGAAAAGCTCAGGCTGTACAACAATATAAAAAAGGTGTGGGGCATATATGGATAAGCAGTTGAAAAAAGAAGGATTAAAAGATTACACGGTGCGGGACGGTCTTGTTGTCCTGAAAAACAACAAGGACTTTCTGCCCGAGCTTATATTTGACTGCGGTCAATGCTTTCGCTGGGACAGACGGGGAAACGGGAGGTGGTACGGGGTGGCTTTTGGCAAGGCTCTGGAGCTGTGGGAAACGGACGGCGACGTGTACATGGATACCACCGAGAAGGACTTTCTGGAAATATGGTATGAATATTTTGACCTGGGCAGGGACTATGAGGCGGTGCGGGGAAGGATATCCTCGGACAGCTTCACCGCACCCGCCGCGCAGTTCGGCAGGGGAATCAGAATCCTGAGGCAGGACGGTTGGGAGGCGCTCTGCTCCTTTATTATCTCACAATGCAACAACATAACACGGATAAAGGGGATAATCGGAAGGCTCTGTGAGCTGTATGGGGAGGAACTGGAATATAGGGGGGAGACATATCACGCCTTCCCTTCGGCGGAGGTGATAGCCGGACTTGACGAGAAGGCGCTCTCGCCGCTCCGGGCGGGGTATAGGGCAAAATATATCCTAAGCGCCGCCCGGGATATCTCCACAGGCAAGGTGGATTTACGCGGGCTTTGCGGGCTGTCCACAGAGGAGGCGATGAAGGAGCTGACCGGGGTAAACGGAGTGGGGGTGAAGGTGGCGAGCTGCGCGCTTCTCTTCGGCTGCGGCAGGACCGACGCTTTTCCGGTGGATGTATGGATGAAACGGGCGATAGAAGGGCACTATGGAGGGAAGGAATTTGATTACAGGATGTTTGGAGAGGACGCGGGAATAGCGCAGCAATACATATTTCACTATATGCGGCATCTGGCGGGCAAGGTATGATTATTCAAAATAAACCGGTATGGAGACCGGAAAGGGGACAGCGGTGAAGAGACCCAAAATGATTCTGTTTGATTACAGGTATACCTTGGTGTATAAGCACAGATACGATGTTTTGGAAGGAATGAAGGCGATCCTTTCAAGAGCCGAGCACAACCCGCTGGGGGTGACGGCAGAGGAGATGTGTGTTCTTTGGAGAGACATTTTCAGTGAAATCGGGTATGTGAGCTATGAGGGCAAGCCGTCAAGCTTGGTAGAGGTGCGTTTGGCAGCCATACATTATTATGTACTTGAGTATTACGCGATTAAGCATAGGCTGTCGTTTGCCGAGATGGAGGAAATATTCTGGGAGGCAGCGTCCGCCGCGTATCCGACAAAAAATGCTGAAAAGCTACTGGAATATTTGAAAAAGGGCGGTATACGCACGGGAGTGGTGAGCAACGATATGGTTTCCGGCGCTGTTCTCAAGAAGCAAATCAACCGCATGTTCAGGGGGAATACATTTGAATTTGTATACTCGTCCGGGGACTTTATGCTGAGAAAGCCCGCGAAGAGAATGTTTGAGCTTGCGATAAGGCGGTCGGGATTACAGGCGGAGGAAATAATACACTGCGGAAGCAGCGCGAAAAATGATTGCATGGGAGCCTCCAACGCGGGCATATTCCCCATATGGTACACCGGCGCTTGCAGGCTCAGGGAAACGCGTCCGGTATGCAGGCACATTGAAATTGCCGATTGGGAGGAGTTTATCGAGCTGATCGAGAACAGCGGGGAGTGCTGAGAACCTGTATTCCCGGATTGGGAATACAGGTTCTCAGCATAAGTCAGCCCGTAAGCCGAGTTCTGTTTTGACAGCCATCTATCTGGGACGTTCGTTGCCGACCGCCTCATGCCATCCGTCCGGGAGCGCCGGGCAGGCTTGATTCCCGAGTCGATGTTGCTCCGAATAGAGTTTACAGCGCCCCTTAGTCTCCTAAAGGGCCGGTGAGCGCTTACCTCACCCTTCCACCCTTACCGTGAAAACACGGCGGTTTTTCTTTCTGTTGCACTTGTCCTAAAGTCGCCTTCGGCGGGTGTTACCCGCTATTCATGCCCTGTGGAGCTCGGACTTTCCTCACGAATTTCTCCGCGCGGCTGTCCGGCTGACTTACACAGTTGATTTTATAGAAACACCGATAAAAAGTCAACTCAAAACGCGAGATTAATTTTGCGCGCCGCAATCCCCGGTTTTGCTGAAAAACAGGGCGAAAATCGATTGTATTTGACCGTGGAATTTTATATAATAGCGGGCGAAGGGCGTTTTTTACCGGGATTTCAGCGATAAAATATGTCCGGACAGGGCGGTTTTTCGTGTATATGCAGTCGCATTTTTCAAAAACATGTGGTATGATAACCGCAGGACGGTTATCATAACGTTATTAAGGACCGCAGCAATAACGGGGGAGAGTGAGCTTGGAGTTGACGTTTTCTGATTTTATCGGGTCGCACCGCGGGAAAAGGGTCGCGGTATGCGGCGTAGGAGTGAGCAATCTGCCGCTTATAAAATTACTGCGGCGGGAAGGCATAGCTGTCGAGGCGCGGGACAGAAAGCCCGCCGGCGAGATTGACCCGGACGGTACGCTTGAGGCTATGGGCTGCAAGGTCATCGCGGGGGACGGCTATCTTGACGGTCTGGATGCGGACATAATCTACAGGTCGCCGGGTATGCGCCCCGACCTCGAACAGCTTGAGACCGCGAGAAAAAACGGCTCGAAAATAACCTCAGAGATGGAGGTCTTTTTCGAGGTCTGCCCGTGCAGGATAATCGGGATCACGGGAAGCGACGGCAAGACCACCACCTCAAGCATAATCGCGGAAATGCTGAAGGCGGACGGGAAAAGGGCGTGGCTCGGCGGGAACATCGGGACGCCGCTGCTGGACAAAGCGCCTCAGATGAAGCGGGGCGACTTTGCCGTGGTGGAGCTTTCCTCTTTCCAGCTGATGACCATGAAGAAGCCGCCGGACATCGCGGTTGTGACCAACGTTACGCCGAACCATCTGGATATGCACAGCTCGATGGAGGAGTATGTTGCGGCGAAGAGGAACATCCTTGGGGACGGGCGGGATATCCGCGCGGTGTTAAATTTCGACAACGGCATAACGCGGGAATTCGGGGAAAACCGGACGGGGACAGTCTACTTTTCCTCGTCGGCTAAGCTGGAGGACGGATTCTGCCTGGAGGACGGATATATATGCCGCGTACACGGTCGGGAAATGGACAAAATAATCGCGATAGATGAAATAAAAATCCCGGGTATGCACAATGTGGAAAACTACATGGCGGCGGTCGCGGCGCTTTGGGGGCATGTGGATACGGCTTCGATGGCGAAGGCGGCAAGGACCTTCGCGGGGGTGGAGCACCGGATCGAGTTTGTTCGTGAGCTTGACGGGGTGAGCTACTACAACAACTCCATCGGGACCTCTCCGACAAGGACGGTGGCGGCGCTGAAAAGCTTTGGCAGGGAGGTCATCCTGATAGCGGGGGGCTACGACAAGCACATACCCTTTGAACCGCTGGCGGAGGAGCTTGCGGGCAGGGTGAAGCTGATGATTTTGTGCGGGGCGACCGCGAAGCTTATCCGAAGCGCGGCGGAGAAAAGCGGCTTTACCGCGATGACCGACGCGGCGACCTTTGAGGAGGCTGTGCGCTTGGCCAGGGAGAACGCGGAAAGCGGGGATATCGTGCTTTTGAGTCCGGCGTGTGCGGCGTTTGACATGTTTAAAAACTTTGCCGAGAGAGGCGACAGGTTCAAAGAGCTTGTCCGCGAGATTAAATAAATAAACCGCTTATCATTTCTCAGGCGATGGATGACGAGTGCGCATAATTCATAGCTATTTTGTGTCGCCTGAGAAATGGCGGTTTAATATGGAGATTACAAGGATTTTGTCCGAGCTGTGTACCCTGTGCGCTCCGTCCGGATATGAGCGGGAGCTTGGGCGGAGGGTGGCGGAGCTGATGGAGCCGCTCTGCGACGGGGTGAGCCGCGACCGTTTGGGCAATGTACACGGAGTGAGAAGGGCTAAAGGGGCGGGCGCGCCCAAAATACTCATGTCGGCGCACATGGACGAGATAGGCTTTATGGTCACGAAGCTTGAGGAAGGCTTTCTGCGGTTTCGCAGCATAGGGGGTGTGGATCCGCGGGTGCTTCCCGCGAGGGAGGTGACTGTGCTCTGCGACCCGCCGTTGCACGGGGTTATTTCCAGCATACCGCCCCACCTTCAAACGGCGGAGGAAAGCAAAAAGGCGATGGAGCAGGACGACCTGTGTATAGATATCGGATTTTCCCGGGAGGAGGCGGAAAAGAGGGTGAAGGTCGGAAGCCTTGCCGTTTTCTCCGAGCGCTGCCTGCCGCTGGGGGAAAGGCTTTTTTCCGGTAAGGCGCTGGACGACAGGGCTTGCGTGGTGATGCTTCTGAGGGTGCTGGAGCTTTTGGAGGGTAAGGAGATAGACGCCGAGCTGATTATCCAGGCGAGCGTTCAGGAGGAGGTCGGGGCGCGGGGGGCGCAGACAGGCGGGTACGCCGAGGCTCCCGATTACGCGATAGCGGTTGACGTATGTCACGCCGAGACGCCGGACGGGCAGAAGGACAGGACGTTAAAGCAGGGCGCGGGGGTGCCGGTTTCGCTGGGGCCAAACACAAACCGGCGGCTGGCGAACAAGCTTATCGAACTGTGCGGGACGCACAATTTGGGGTACCAGCCCGAGGTCATGGAGGGGAAAAGCGGGACGGACGCGAACACCATGCAGGTGGCCGCGCTCGGGACCGCGACGGTTATAATCTCGCTGCCGCTGAAGTATATGCACACGGCGGTCGAGGTGATAAATTTGGACGACCTTGAGGCGGGGGCGAAGCTGCTAAGCGAGTTTGTGCTTTCGTTTTCATCATAATTTAAGAGCGCTCGATTTTTGGAAGGGGAGCCGCGGCGGGACTGCATGGGAGCATTAATGCGGCGGGAATATTATGCTGGAGCTTTTGAAAAAACTTTGTGAAATAGACGGCGTGTCCAGCTTCGAGGAAAATGTCAGGGAATTTATAAGAAAAGAAGCCGAACCCTACGCCGACGAGATATTTGAGGATGTGCTGGGCAACCTGTATGTCCATGGGAGCGGCGCGGCGGCGAAAAGGAAGCTTATGTTCGCGGCGCACATGGACGAGGTCGGGTTTATAATCAAGAGCATAACCGAGGACGGGTATTTGAAATTTGCGGCGGTGGGCGGCATAGACGCCCGGGTAATTATCGGAAAGCGGGTGCGGGTGGGGGTTAACAGGCTGCCCGGCGTCATAGGGATAAAGGCGGTGCATCTGACAAAGCCGGAGGAGCGGAAAAAGACTCCGGAGATTAACGAGCTGTATATCGACGTCGGTGCAAAGGACAGGGAAGCCGCAGGGAAGTTGACCGCTCCCGGCGACTATGCCGCGTTCGATTCGGGGTGTGTGGAGTTTGGAGACGGTATGCTCAAGGCGAAGGCGATAGACGACCGGATAGGCTGCGCGGTGATGCTCAAGCTGCTAAAGGACGGACCGAGGGTGGACTGCTGGTATGTCTTTACCGTTCAGGAGGAGGTCGGGCTTCGGGGCGCGGGACCGGCGGCGCACAGGCTCGCGCCGGAGACCGCGATAATACTCGAGGGGACTACGGCGGGCGACCTGCCTGGGACGGACGAACACAGAAGGGTGTGCGCGCCGGGAAGGGGCGCGGTTATACCGTTTATGGACGGCGGGACACTCTATTCCCCGGAGCTGTACAGGGAGCTGACAGGACTTGCCGTGGAGAAGGGTATTGCCTGGCAGACGAAAAATGTTATTTCGGGCGGCACCGACGCGGGGGCGGTGCAGCGCTCACGCGGGGGAGTGAGGTCGGCGGCGATTTCCGCCGCGGTGCGGTATATACACTCGCCGTCCTCGGTGGCGTGTATCAGGGATTTTGAGAGCATATACAGCCTTGCCGCTGCGTATTTATACCAATCCAGGTTATAAACATAGCCCTTCGGGGCGAAAAAGTTGGATATATGCTTTTACGCCCCGAAGGGCTTGTCTATGTTTTTACCTGATTGGCATTACAGACACTTGGAACGGAGGAAGATGCAAATGCTTAACATATTCGAGGCGATAAAACGCATGAACGCCGTCTGCTCCCCGTCGGGAAGCGAAGCGGACATCGCGGATATTATCAGGGGGCTTTGCGCCGGGTACGCGGACGAAATCAGCGCCGACGCGATGGGAAACCTGACGGCGCTTAAAAAGGGGACGGGCAGGGGGAAGCGGATAATGCTCTCCGCGCACATGGACTCGGTCGGCTTTATCGTCACCCACATCGACGAAAAGGGCTTTATCCGGTTTTCCAACCTGGGCGGGCTTACCCCGGCGCTGCTTTTGGGGGTTCCGGTCAAATTCAAAAACGGGACAAGAGGCGTGATATTCAAGGACGGCAAGCCTGAAATCAAGGATTTAAAGCTCCATGAGCTGTACATCGACATTGGCGCGGGCTCGAAGGAGGAGGCGGAGAAGCAGGTCGCGGTGGCGGACAGCGCGGTATACGCCGCGGAGACGTATATGGTCACGGGGGACGTCATTGTTTCCCCGTATCTGGACGACAGATTGGGCTGCGCCGTGCTCATAGACGTGCTTATGTGTATGAGAGAGCCGGTAAACGACGTATACTTCGTGTTTTCTGCGCAGGAGGAGTTGGGGCTTCGCGGGGCGCGGACAGCCGCGTTCGGCATCGACCCGGAAATCGGGATCGCAGTGGACGTCACCCGCACAGGGGACACCCCTAATCCTGCGGGTGTGATGGAGACGTATCTGGGAAAGGGCGCGGCGATAAAGGTCATGGACAGCTCGCTTATATGCTCGCCTGAGATAGTTTCGGGGCTTGAGGAGTGCGCGAGGTCGAACGGGATAGAATATCAGCTGGAGGTGCTGGTCGCGGGCGGGACCGACGCGGGCGCGATGCAGCTGACAAGGGGCGGGGTGCACGCGGGCGCGGTGAGCATACCGACGAGGTACATTCACTCGCCGTCCGAGATGGCGAGCCTCCGCGACGCCGAAGCGGCAGCAAGGCTGATAAGGGAATATGTGTCGAGGGAGATTGAGCTTTAACGCTGTTCACCCCCCGCAGACCGATTGCCGATCCGGGAATAAACCATAATGTAAAAGAAAAAATTTTATCGGGGAAGCCTTGAATTTATCAGGGCTTCCCCTGTTTTTAGGTGTATTCCCTGTGCTTTCGTTCTCCCGGCAATCTTTTTTCGGCTTTTGTGTCCGCAAGGAGTGGCGCTGCTGCATAGGATGTATGGAGAGGAGGAGTGTTATGGCAGGATGTCTTATTTTATGCAAGGGTCTTACAAGGGCGCAGATAATGCAAAATATGCTCAAAAATGACCGTATTTCCGCCAATATTGTTCGACCGCCCCGGGAAATCGCGACCGCGGGCTGTGGGTACGCGGTGAGAATTGGCGAAGAAAGCTTGTCACGGGCAAAGATTGTGCTGCGTAACGGACGTTTGTTGCCGGGGAAGGTCTATATTGAAAGCGGGAACGGGTACAGGGAGATACAATTATGATCTATCTGGATAATGCCGCAACGACACTAAAAAAGCCGCCGGAGGTGCTTCGCGCCGTGGAAATGGCTCTTAAGCACGGCGGAAACGCCGGGCGCGGCGCAAACAGCGTATCCGGTTACTCGGAGAATATAATAATGGAATGCCGCAGTGCCGCGGCAAGAATGTTCGGGGTGATGGAAACTGAGAACATCGCCTTTACATTTAACGCGACACATGCGTTGAATATAGCTATGCACAGCTTGATAGAACCGGGGATGAGGGTGATTGCCTCCGGTTACGAGCATAACGCGGTATACAGGCCGCTTATGTCAATGAAGAAAAACGGTGTGGATACAAGGGTAGTTAAAACACCGCTATTTGAGCCTGAGGTTTTTTTACACAAATTTGAGGAGGAGCTTCGGCGCGGTGCGGACGTGGCTGTATGCACGCATGTATCCAATGTCTTTGGATATATTTTACCTATTGAGCGGGTAGATGAGCTCTGCTTTAAATTTGGGGTTCCGCTGATAATCGACGCGAGTCAATCGGCGGGACATATGAATTTGAATGTCGGTAGGCTCAAGGCGGCGAAATTTGTATGTATGCCGGGACATAAGGGTCTGATGGGTCCCCAGGGCACAGGAATTATAATTTGCATGGACGGGGCTGAGCCGCTGCTCTACGGCGGCACGGGGGCGGACTCGTTAAACGAAGATATGCCGGAGTATCTGCCGGAAAGGCTTGAAGCGGGGACGCAAAACCTGCCGGGCATTGCCGGGCTTAACGAGGGCATAAGATTTGTCATGCAGGTGGGAGCGGAGAAGATACTTGAGCATGAAAGACAGCTTTTGAACATGATACTGTCCGAGCTTAAAGCCTTCCCGATGATAAAGCCCTATGCGGCGGAGAAGCTTTTCTGCCAAAGCGGGGTTTTGTCGGTGGTGACAAGGGGGATAGACGCCGACCTTGCCGCCGAGGCGTTTGCCCGGAAGGGTATAGCGCTGAGGGCGGGACTGCACTGCGCGCCGGTCGCCCATAAAAGCGCGGACACACTGGAAACAGGCACGCTTAGAATAAGCCCGTCTGTGTTTACAACGCCGCGTGAGATAACGCAATTTTTGCGTGAGCTGAAAAGAATAGTACAGTAATACTAGAACTGATAAAAAGCCGCAATAAAAATCAGGCGCAAAACTGCATATACCAGGCATTTTTGTACCAGATTTTCAAACGCTTTCTAACAGTATTTAGTATAAGTCATACCGGAAGCTGATTTTTATGAGCTTCCGGTTATATTAAATTTGTATAACCCGCAAAAAAATTAAAGAAATGTATTCAATTGCTTGACAATGTATGTTAAAATAAAGAAAAGTAATACTAAACACTCATAAGAACCATATTAAAAATCAAACAAAAACCTCATATATCAAAGCTTTTTGCCTGATTTCCAGAATGTTTCTAATGAGGTTTAGTATAAGTTTCAGACAATTAAGTGTGATACACGGCGGAGATATACAGCCGGAATTTTTATTGTTGGGGCGGCAAAGCCTGTATGGAATTGCTATCGGAAATTTTACAAAATTTAAAAAATTATTTTCAGCTTGCGAACGGATTGGACGTTGTGGATATCCTCATTGTCGCTTTTTTGATTTACAACGTAATCAAGCTGATAAGAAACACTACGGCGGTGCAGGTATTGAAGGGAATTGCGCTGCTTTTTGTCCTGCTTGGACTTTCCTCCCTCTTACAGCTCAACCTTCTCAATTTCATACTTACCGCGACAATGCAGGTCGGGGTAATAGCCATCATTATCATGTTTCAGCCGGAGCTGCGAAAGATGCTGGAGCAGGTCGGCGCCAGCAAGTTTTCCAAGCTTCTGCGCAAGGATAACGACGACCCCACAAAGCTGGAAAACGTTGTGGCGCAGGTGGTGAGCACCTGCAACGGTTTATCCCAAAACCGCGTAGGCGCGCTTATTGTGTTTGAGCGTTCGGTCTTTTTAAATGACGCTATAAAGAGCGGGACGGCGCTTGACGCCGAGGTTTCAAGTATGCTGCTCAAGAATATTTTCTTCCCGAAGGCCTCGCTGCACGACGGCGCGGTTATAATCAGAAACGGGCGTATTATCTCGGCCGGGTGCGTGCTGCCGCTTACGGCTTCAAACAGCCTCAGCCGCGACATAGGCACACGGCACCGAGCCGCGGTGGGGGTGAGCGAGCATTCCGACGCTGTGGCGGTCATAGTGTCGGAGGAGACGGGGTCAATTTCCGTTGCGGTTTCGGGTATGCTGAAGAGACATCTCAACACCGAAACGCTTTCAATAATATTAAAAAATGAACTGATACCCGACGAAGAGGAGACGGAGAAAAAGGTCTTCTCGGCGCTGTTCCCAAAGCTTTTCGGGAAGAAAAAGCCCGGCGGGGAATAAGAACAGGTTTAAAAGCTTACTGATATTCCGGCGCGGCGGGAAAATGCTACAGGATTGAAATGGGGTTGGCTTATGACAAGAACAAATAAATTATTATATGTGCTTATCTCGCTGCTCGTGTCTGTAATGCTGTGGTTTTATGTGGTCGGCGTTGAAAACCCTGTAAAAGAGGACACGATCGAAGGGGTTGCGGTAAAGCTGAACGGCGAAGAAACGATGTATGAGGATCACTCGCTTGTGGTCACCTCGGATAAAAACATAACCGTATCACTCAAGGTTACCGGCAACGTATTGGACATTGCGCGGTTAAAAACGCGAAAGGATGAAATAATCGCTGAGGCTTCCCTGTCCAGAATATCAAACCCCGGGGTCAAATCGCTTGCTTACGACGTTAAGCTGCCTGTGGAAGGGGTCACCTTGCAGCAGCAACTGCCAATATATGTTGAAGTCACGGTGGAAAAGATACAGCTGCGCGCTATTGACGTCAGAATCAAAAACGAGGGCAGTATTTCCGAGGGATATGTGGCGGAGGGCTTTATAATCCAGCCTGAAAACCTGCAAATTTCAGGACCGGAGGACAGTATCGACAAGGTTGAGTACGCCGAAGCCGTCTGGTCGCGTGAAAATGTTGAACGTACGCTGTCCCTCGATCTGGAGTACAAGTTCTATGACGCCGAGGGAAAAGAGGTAAGCAGTAAGCTTATTACGGCCAACGAAGCGTTTGTCAAGGTAACGCTGCCGATTAAAAAGATAAAGGAAATCCCGTTGAAGGTGGAGATACAGCCGGGCGGAGGCGCTACCGAGCAGGATGTGATCGTGAGCATAAATCCGCAGAGCATAGTGATTGAGGGCGAGCCGGAGTATATAGACAAGATAAACGAGATAAAGGTCGGAGCCGTGGATCTGGCGTCCATAGCGTCCATGACCGAACAGATCGAGTATCAGTTCAGCCTGCAAAACGACGTCGTTAACGTGAGCGGCGTGACCGAATGTACCGTTACGGTCGAGTTTGTCGGAGTTGAGATAAAAACCTTCCGCTGTGAGGACATTGAGCTGCTGAATGTCCCGGACACGTATGACGTGGAGCTTATTACCAAGCAGCTCGCCGTTTTGGTGAGAGGAAAGCCGGAGGAGCTGGCGTTGGTATTTGAGCACAACCTGAGGGTGGTGGTGGATCTGGCGGGGCAGCCTCTCTCGGTCGGCACTCAATATGTCAGGGCGGAGGTTTATCTCGACGGACGGACACAGGTCGGAATTATAAACGACGATTACAAGGTGGCGGTGAGCGCTTCGCTTCGTTAATGAATAATTGGGGGGCACTCCGATAAACCGCAAATTTGTGGTTGCTCCGCAAAAATAACACAGAAAGAAATGCTCGCGAAAATGACGAATTTGGTTAAAATAAAAGAGGTTTTTGACGACGGCAGCTGCGAGGTCTGGCTGATGAGGGAATCAGCCTGCGGAGGAAACTGCGGCGGCTGCGGCGGCTGTGGGGAAGCCGGACCTGTGTCGGTCAAGGCGGTAAACGCAGCCGGCGCGGAAAAAGGGGACACTGCGTATGTTGAAAGCAGGAGCGGGACAATTTTCCGCATTGCAGCCGTGGTGTACCTGCTGCCGGTGATACTTTTGATTGCGGGGTACCTCTTGGCGGCGGCGCTTTTCCCCTCTCCCGCAGCGGCGGCGCTGTCCGGCGGCGGAGGGTTTCTTGCGGGAGCGCTGGCGGCTATCCTGCTGAACAGGAGGTATAAGGGCAGGGAGCTGCTATATGTTGTAAAGACCGCTGATAGTTGAGGGATAAGGGGTTGCCTGCAAAACGGAAAAATGAACCGATGTGGGCATCGATCCCTACAAGATGTTGCGTAAAAGAATCGATACGACATCATGTAGGGCGCGATGTCCACATCGCGCCGCTTTGCAGGCAACTCCTAAATTATGAATAGGTTGTAAAATTTCCGGGTTTTACTTGCATAAACGTATTTTTATATAGTATAATCAGATGATAATACTAATTTCCCGGCGGTGGAGGACACATGTTTGGATACGTGCGCCCGGTTAAGGGTGAGCTAAAGGTGGCGGAGTACGAGGCGTTTAAGGCGCAATACTGTGGGCTGTGCTACACACTTGGCAGGCGGTACGGCATCAGCGCGAAATTCGCGCTCAACTACGACTTGGCTTTCTTTGCCGCCGCACTTGCGGGACTTGAGAGCGGAGTGGGAATTACTCACAGGCGGTGCATGGCAAGCCCGTTTAAAAAGAAATGCATCACCTGCGCGTACAACCCGGATAAAAACGCCGGAAACGGAGACGCGGGGGTGCGGGAGGAAGCGGGAGGGGGAATTTCCCTGCTTCGCTCGAGTGAGCTTGCCGCGGACGTCACCGTGATTTTCACCTACTGGAAAATGTGCGACGCGGTAAACGACGGCGGATTTGTGAAATCGCTGTTATCCCGGGCGCCCAGATTCATCTTTAAAAGAAGCTATAAAAAGGCGGAGAAGCTAAGACCGGGCTTGTGCGGGGTGGTAAAGGAAGCCGTCGAAGCGCTGAGCCTGCTGGAGAAGGAAAAATCCGACTCCATTGACAGGTGCGCGGACACATTTGCGGGGATGCTCTCCGCCGCCGCCGGTGAATTCACCAGGGATATTAAAGCGGCGAGGGTGCTGAGGTCGCTTTTTTACCATGTGGGGCGCTGGATATATATAGTGGACGCGTGCGACGATTTTACACAGGACAACAGCAGCGGGGGGTACAACCCGATTCGGTACAGATATAACGTTCCGGAGGCTGAAATTCCGGACGGGATAAAAGAGGAAATAAAGGTAACCCTTTCACACTCCATTGCCGCGGCGTGCGCGGCGTTTGAATTGCTTGATTTCGGGGTCAGCCGCGGCCTTGTGGAAAATGTTTTATATATCGGACTTGAATCGGTGACAAACCAGGTTCTGGGCGGCAGGTGGAAACAAAGGAGACGATTGCATGACAGACCCCTATAAGGTTTTGAATATTGACCCCCGGGCAAGCGACGATGAGGTGAAGCAGGCTTATCGCGACCTTGCCAGAAAGTATCACCCGGACAGCTATGCCGACAATCCCCTGTCCGACCTGGCCGAGGAGAAGATGAAGGAGATCAACGAGGCGTACGACCAGATAATGAAGCAGAGGGGAAGCGGCGGGAACAGCCGATCCTACTACAGCAACAGCTCGGACAGCGGATACAATTCCGCAGATGCGGGCGGCGTCTACATGAGAATACGGCAGTATATATCAATGGGAAACCTGGTTCAGGCGGAGCAGATGCTGGGTTCGGTGCCTGAAAAAAACGCCGAGTGGTACTTTTTGAGCGGTTCTATAGCGTATAGGAAGGGCTGGTTTGACGAGGCGCTCAGAAACTTCCAGACAGCGTGTGATATGGACCCGAACAACCTGGAATACAGGCGGGCGCTGAGCACAATACAGGGCAGGGGAGGGTACCGCTCACCTGTGGGACAGGGCGGAGGCATGTCGACCTGCGACTGCTGCTCCAGCCTGATTTGCGCGGACTGCTGCTGTGAGTGCATGGGCGGCGACCTCATTCCGTGCTGTTAGGAACGGAGCTTTGATGGACGGGGGAACGAAAAGACTTACCATTGGCGCTTTGATTACCGCGTTAAGTGTGGTATTATTATATGTATCATCGATTATTCCCACTGCGAGGATAGCGGTGATCGCCGCTGTCGGATTGCTGCCGGCGGTGGCTGTGTCAAACGGGGGAATCGGAGCCGGCTTTGCTGTATATCTGGCGGCTTCAATCCTCTCCCTTTTGATTTTACCGTCGAAATCCTCCGCCATCCTTTACACGGCGTTCTTTGGGGTATATCCGATGGTCAAAAGCCTCATCGAGAGGATAAACAAAATGCCGCTCGAGTGGGTTTTGAAGCTTCTGTTCTTTAACGCCGTTATGGTCGGGTTAAAGCTGTTGTTTTCCGGGCTGTTTTACGACGTTACCGGAAGTGAAGCCGCGTTTTACCTGATTTTGGCGATGGGGAATATCGCCTTTGTGGTATATGATATCTGCTTTACCGGGCTTATAGCGCAGTTTTTGCAGAGGTTTTGGAAGCTTATCAGCAAATAATACTAACCGATATTAGTATAATGAAAAGGGAATTGACAATATGATCAGGAGCATGACAGGCTGCGGCAGCGCGCAAAGAACCGGCGGAGTATGCAGTGTTACAGTCGAGCTGCGTTCGGTAAACAACCGCTATTTCGACTGCGCGGTGAGGATACCGCGGATATATGTCTCGATGGAGGAGCCTATAAAGCTGCGGGTGCAGAAGGAGGTATCGCGGGGCAAGGCGGATGTGTTCGTAACGGTCGAGCATCCGGCGGAGAGCGGGGCTTCCATAACCTTCAACCGCGCTGTGACCGACGGGTATGTGGACGCGCTCAAACAGATGAAGAGAATATACGGGCTGGAAAGCGAAATTGAGCTTATGAGCCTTGCGCGTATGCCGGAGGTGTTTACCCTTGAAAAGGCCGAGCTGGACACCGACGAGGTTTTGAAGGAGATACTGCTGACCCTTGATGAAGCGCTCTGCGGCTATATGGAGATGTGCAGGGCGGAGGGTGAAGCGCTGAAAGAGGACGTCCTCAACCGCGCGGCAAGCATTGAGAGAGCGGTTGGCAGGATAGAGGGTATGTCGGAAAAGGCGGCGGCGGAATACCGCGAAAAGCTGCTGGCAAGGATGAAAGAGGTTTTGAAGGACACAAGCATCGACGAGAGCCGCATACTCACCGAAGCGGCGATATATGCCGACAAGACGGCGATAACGGAGGAGACCGTGCGCCTGAGAAGCCACATTTCCCAGCTTCGCGACATGCTTGAAAGAGGCGGAGAGGTGGGCAGGAAGCTGGACTTCCTTATCCAGGAATTTAACCGCGAGGCAAACACCATAGGCTCGAAGGCAAACGACATCGGGATATCAAGGGAGGTCGTTGACATAAAGGCTGAAATCGAAAAGATACGCGAACAGATACAAAACATTGAATAGGAGAAGCGTATGAAATTGATCAATGACTGGCAAAGCAGGTATTGATATGGAAGGAGAACGTTAATGAAATTAATCAATAATTGGCAAAGCCAATATTGATGGGAAGGAAAACGCTAATGAAATTAATCAATATTGGCTTTGGGAACATGGTGTCTGCGAACAGGCTTATAGCGATAGTAAGCCCCGACTCCGCCCCGATAAAACGTATAATACAGGAGGCCAGAGAACGGGGGACGCTTATTGACGCTACATACGGACGCAGAAACAGAGCCGTCTTAATTACCGATTCCGACCACATAATTCTTTCGGCAATACAGCCTGAAACCGTTGCGCACAGGCTTGAGGCGTTTGATGAGGAGGAAGAGGATGAGGACGAATAACGGAGTTTTAGCCGTTGTATCCGGTCCGTCCGGGGCAGGTAAGGGCACAGTTGTAAGCGCGCTGATAAATTCGTGCGGGAGCTGTTTTTTATCCGTCTCCGCAACCACCAGACCCCCCAGAGAAGGCGAAATACCGGGAAAGCACTATAATTTTGTATCCAGAGATGAATTTGAGGACATGATAAAGAAGGGGGAGCTGTTGGAATACGCCGAATACGCCGGAAATTATTACGGCACTCCCCGGCGTGATATAGATTTGCTGCTGAGCGAAGGGAAGGACGTCATACTCGAGATAGATATGCAGGGCGGGACAATGGTGCGGGAAAAACGGGCGGACGCCGTATTGATTTTTCTCACCCCGCCGCTGATAGGCGATATAGAAAAAAGGCTGAGGGGACGAAACACCGAGAGCGAGGACAGTATAAAAAAGAGACTTGAAACCGCCAGGCGTGAGCTGAGCGGTGCGGGCAGCTACGACTATATCGTCATCAACGACTCGGTCGATATGGCTGTGGAGGATATAAGATGTATTCTCAGGGCCGAGCGCTGCTCTGCGTCAAGAAACCCGCTCGCATTGTAAATCCGCGTGTTGCGCAGATTGCCATACCGCTATAGCTCAAGCGCCAAAAACGCGATTATTCTAAATTTAGATTTTAGATTTGTCAAATGAAAGGAAAATAATATGCTGTATCCGTCAATGAAAGAACTGTTAAAGAACATAGACAACCGCTATCTGCTTGTGAACGTCGCCGCGAAAAGGGCAAGAGAGGTTGCCGAGGACGCGGAAGCAAGCGGCGACAGGCTGGATGAAAAGCCGGTAAAGATAGCGATCAACGAGATCGCCGCGGGAAGGCTCAGCGGCTCGTTGAAGGCCGGGCAGAGAAGCTCCGCCGGTGAACAGGTCGAAACCTTTTAAGTGGTGAAGGGATAAATGCCGCCCGGTGGGAAATAAAAGGATATCGAATTTTGATCAGTGTTCAGAATGTTTATTATGAGCGCTTATAATAGCAATTTGACATAACATAGACTATATAAATTGCTAAAACAACCGCATATATTCAACGTTTATTTCAGCAATTTAAAGTCTATGATAATGCAAATTGCTATATAATACAACTTGCTTGCGGGGTGACGCCGAATGACAAGGAAAATTGCAAAAATCGCGTTATGCGGCGTGACCTACACAATCGACCAGATATATGACTACCTGCTTCCTCTTCCGCTGTATGACAGCGCCGCCGAGGGGATGCGGGTCGTTGTACCTTTTGGGCGCTCCAACCGCAGAACCGAGGGGCTGATCCTGGAAATCACCGAGGCTGAGGAAAAAGCCGGGCTGAAAACGGTGCTGTATATGCTGGACAGGAGTCCCATACTGGACAAGGAGCAGCTAAAGCTTGCGGTATGGCTGAGGGAACGCTGCTTTTGTACCTTTTACAATGTCGTCAAGGCGATGCTGCCGTCCGGAATATTCTATTCGCTGAAGATAAAATACTATATAAACGAACCGTATGACAGCGTTACGGCAGGAGCCGCCTGCAATGATGAAAGGGAAAAACGGATAATTTCACTTGCGGATAAGGGAGCGGAGCCGGACGCCGTGAAGGAAGCGGTGGGTGCCGACGCGGAAAAGCTTATAAAAAAGCTCCTAAAGGCGGGGATACTCAGGGCGGAGACGGAAGCAGTAAGAGGGGTTGGGGATAAGACAATAACCCTGTATTCTCTGGGTGTAAGTGGGGACGAGGCGCGGGAGAGGCTGCCGCAGATGAAAGGCTCACCCGCCGCGTCGGACATACTCAGGTACATACTTGAGGTGGGGGAGGCGGCTGCGGGCGAGATAAAATACTTCACCGGACGCGGGACGGTTCCGATAAAAAGCCTTGTGAAAAAGGGGCTGCTTCAGCAGAGACAGGCGGAGGTTTACAGACGTCCGCCAATGCCGGAAAGCGCCGCCGCGGTGAGAACCGAGCTGAATAGCTCGCAACAGCAGGCTTTCGAACGTTTGATAGAACTATCTAACGATAGTGAGGCTAGGGCGGCGCTGCTGTTCGGGGTTACCGGCAGCGGAAAGACGCAGGTGTACCTTTCCCTTGTTGAGCATGTGCTTGGGAAGGGGGAGAGCGCGATGGTGCTGGTGCCGGAAATAGCGCTGACCCCGCAGCTTATGCAGATATTCAGCTCGCGCTTTGGGGACAGGATCGCGATACTTCACTCGGCACTGAGCGCAGGACAGCGCAGCGACGAGTGGAAGCGCATACGCGAGGGCGAGGCGGACGTTGTGCTGGGCACCCGCTCCGCGGTATTTGCTCCGGCAAAGAGGCTCGGGGTGGTCATAATCGACGAGGAGCAGGAGAGCAGCTACAAGTCGGATAACACGCCGCGCTACCATGCCCGCGATGTGGCGCGCTACAGGGCGGCGCGGAGCGGCGGCTTGCTTGTGCTGGGCAGCGCGACCCCGTCTATAGAGAGCTACAACACCGCGCTGGAGGGTAGGTACGAGCTGATAACCCTCTCCGAGAGGTATAATGAGCAGGCGCTGCCGAACGTTATTATCGCGGACATGCGGGGCGAGCTTATGAAGGCAAATTCCTCCTCTATAAGCGAATCTCTTCGCGCTGAGCTTGAAAAAAACATATCTGACGGCAGTCAAAGCATACTGTTTTTGAACAGGCGGGGCAACAGCCGGCAGATGATATGCGGCGAGTGCGGGTACATGCCGCAGTGCGACAATTGCAGCGTCGCCCTAACCTATCACTCCGCAAACAACCGGCTAATGTGCCACTACTGCGGAGCTTCGCACAGGGCGCAGGAGGTCTGCCCGGAGTGCGGGGGCATTTTTAAGCTTGCGGGCAGCGGCACCCAGAAGTGTGAGGAGGATCTGACGTCGCTGTTCCCGGGGGTGGAGATACTGCGTATGGACGCGGACACCACCTCGGCGCGGCGGTCGCACGAGCAGATACTCAGCAAATTCAGGGAGAAAAAGGCGCAGATATTGCTCGGCACACAGATGGTCGCGAAGGGGCTGGACTTTGAAAACGTGACGCTGGTGGGTATAATAAACGCGGACCAGTCGCTGTACGCGGATGATTTCAGGGCGAACGAGAGGACATTTTCCCTGGTGACCCAGGTGGTTGGTCGGGCGGGCAGGGGCTCGGCTCCGGGGCGGGCGGTTTTGCAGACCTACGCGCCGGAAAATCCCGTCATACAGGCGGCGGCAAGCCAGGATTACGAGAGCTTTTTTAAAAGCGAGATAGAGCTTAGAAGAAGGCTGGAGTATCCGCCGTTCAAGGATTTGATAGTGATTACGGTGACGGGCGGGAACGAAAGCGGGACACTCTCGGTCGCGCTTGAAACGAGGGAGAGGCTGAGGACGTTTATGAGGTCGAATTCGTTTGACGGGCAGCTTTTGGGTCCCGCTCAAGCCGCCATATTCAAGCTTAACGGCAGGTTTCGTTACAAGCTGATGCTCTGCTGTAAGGAGACAAGGGATGTGCGCCGGTGGGTTTCGACGGTGATAAAGAGCTTTAAGGGGAACAAGCGGTTTGTGCAGTATTCCATATACGCGGACATAAATCCAAACGAGCTGTGACAGCGAAAAACGCTTTGAAGCAAGGAAAGGAATGACGGTAAAGATGGCAATAAGAAACATAGTTAAGGACGGGGATCCGATACTGAGAAAAAAATCGCGTGAGGTCGTAAACTTTGACAGAAGGCTTCACACCTTGATAGACGATATGATAGCGACTCTGGAGGAGGCGAACGGACTTGGCATCGCCGCGCCGCAGGTCGGGGTGCTGCGGCGGGTGGTGATAGTGATGGACGCCGAAATGAAGCCGATCGAGCTTGTAAACCCTGAGATACTTTCGACCGAGGGGGAGAACGAGGGACCGGAGGGCTGCCTCAGCTTTCCGGGGATGTACGGCGTTGTGGCGAGACCCACACGGGTGGAGGTAAGGGCGAAAAACCGGTACGGAAAGCCCTTCACGGCGTCGGGGGACGGCATAGTGGCCAGAGCGTTTTGCCATGAAATCGACCATTTGAACGGCGATTTATTTGTGGATAAGGTCATAAGATACATCACCGAAGAGGATTCGGAGGAAATGCGGGAGGCGGAGGAGACAGGGGAGCAAGGGTGAAAATATTATATATGGGTACGCCGTGGATCGCGGCGGAGTGTCTGAAAACTCTCATAGCTGACCGGCAGGAAATCCTTGCGGTGTTTACCCAGCCGGACAGGCCGAAGGGCAGGGGAATGAAGCTCGCAAAGCCGGAGGTGAAGCTTCTGGCGGAGGAGAGGGGTATACCTGTGTTTCAGCCGAAAAAGCTGAAAAAAAGCATGGAAATAATCGAAGAGCTTGCGCCGGAGCTTATCGTGGTGGTCGCGTACGGAAGGCTGCTTCCCAAGGTGATGCTCGACTATCCGAGGTATGGCTGCGTCAACCTGCACGCGTCGCTGCTTCCCAGGCTGCGCGGGGCGGCTCCGATACAGAGGGCGATAGTAAACGGCGACACCGTCGGCGGGGTGACGACCATGTACATGGCGGAGGAGCTGGACGCGGGGGATGTGATCTTCTGTGAGGAAACAGAAATTTCGAACAGCGATACGGGGGGCAGCCTCACCGAAAAATATGCCGGTATAGGCGGGAAGCTGCTGGTAAAGACGATTAAGGCAATCGAGGAAGGAAGCGTGAAGGCGATACCTCAGGACGGCGGCAGGGCTACGTTTGCCCCTCCGATAGGGAAGGAGGAGGCGAGGATAGACTGGACGGGAAGCGCGGAGGAGATACGCAACCTTATACGCGGCTTCAATCCCGCCCCCGCCGCGTTTACCACCCTCGGCGGTCAGCAGCTCAAGGTATTCGCCGCTGACAGCCTGCCGGAGACCGGAGGGGCGCACAGACCGGGAGAGGTGATTGCTGTGCTTAAAAATGGGCTGGAGGTGTCGGCGGGAAAGGGCAGGCTGGTGATAACCGAGGTACAGGCCGCGGGGAAAAAGCGAATGAACGCCGGGGACTGGCTGAGGGGGAAGAGAATCGAACCGGGTACGGTGCTTGGGGAATGATAACGAATGTTAGATAGTCAAAAATAAATAAGGGGGTGCGGAAATGGCAAAAAAGACGGCGAGAGCGGTGGCAGCGGACGCTTTGACAGGGTGGCAGGCGGGCGGAATTTGGTCGGCTAAAAAACTGAATGAGGCGATAGGACAAAATGAGCTGGACTCGCGGGACACCGCGCTTTGTATATACCTGTGCAACGGGGTGATACAAAACGCCTATCTGCTGGATTACCACATTTCCGCCCACTCGAAAATAAGGATAAATAAGCTTGAAAACAGGGTACATGCCCTGCTTAGACTCGGTGCGTTTCAGCTTTTATTCGCGGAAAGCATACCGAAAAGCGCGGCTGTGAACGAAACCGTGGCTCTGTGCAGGGCAAAGAACGAACGATCGTCAGGTTATGTGAACGCCGTTTTGCGGGGGATAGCGCAGATAAGCGACCCTTATTTTGTGGACGCGGGGGACGATATGGAACGAATTTCCATCCGCTATTCACATCCGCGCTGGATTTGTGACGAAATATATGATATACTGGGGGACGGTTCGGAAAGGGCGATAGCCGAGAACAACTCCGCGCCGCCGGTGACAATACAGGTAAACACGCTGCGGTGTACCGCGGAGGAGCTTGCCGGTATGCTTGAGGAGAGCGGGATTTCGGTTGTTCGGCACGGTTTTTTGCGGGACGCGCTTGAGCTGAGAGGTACGGGAAACATCTCCAGGCTTCCGGCGTACAGGCAGGGGCTGTTTTGGGTGCAGGATACGGCGTCCATGCTCAGCGTCAAGGCGCTCGCCCCGAAGGCAGGGGATAAGATACTCGATATCTGCGCCGCGCCGGGAGGAAAGTCGTTTGCGGCGGCGGTGCTGTCCGGCGGGAAGGCGGAGGTGGTTTCCTGCGACATAAGTGAAAAGAAGCTCGCGCTTGTAAGGCACGGCGCGAAGCGGATGAAGCTTAAAATAAAGACGGCGTTAAACGACGCGAAGGAATTTAACCCAGAATTTGAGGCATATTTTGACAAGGTAATATGTGACGTTCCCTGCTCCGGTCTTGGAATAATACGCAAGAAGCCTGACATAAGGTACAAGGACAGGGAGAGCGTGCTGTCCCTCCCCGGGTTGCAGCTTGAGATACTTGAGACGGCGAAGAGATACTTGAAGGCAGGCGGGGAGCTGGTGTACAGCACCTGCACCTGGAGGGACGCGGAGAATAGGGAGACGGTAGAAAAATTCATAAAAAACAATCCTGAATTTTGTACAAGGGTGATAAACATTTCGACAAAAATAGAGCATAAAGCGGAAAATATGGTAACATTATGGCCGCATCTGGACGGTACTGACGGATTCTTCATTTGCCATATGAGGAAAAATGATGTATGATATTAAATCGATGACCGAGAGTGAGCTAACCGGGCTCATGTTGTCGATGGGGCAGCCGGGGTTCAGGGGCAGGCAGATATTCAGGTGGCTCATAGACGGAGCGGAGAGCTTTGAGGAGATGACCAATCTCCCCGCGACGCTCAGACAGGAGCTGGGGGACAGGTGCTCCATACGCGTGCTCTGTCCGCTCTCGAAGCAGCGGAGCAGCGACGGCACGGTGAAGCTATTGTGGGGGCTTGGCGACGGGAACACGGTTGAAAGCGTCTGTATGCGCTACACGCACGGCAACACGGTCTGTGTTTCCACACAGGTGGGGTGCGGTCAGGGCTGCGCCTTCTGCGCGTCGACCCGGGGCGGGCTTGTGCGCAATCTGGAGCCGTGGGAGATGTATGAGCAGGTGAGGCTGACCGGGAGGGAAGCCGGAGGCGGGATAAGCAACGTCGTACTTATGGGGATAGGCGAACCGCTCGAGAATTTTGACAATGTGCTCAGATTTTTTCAGCTTTTAAATGATCCGGCAGGGCTGAACATCGGGATGAGGCATATATCGCTGTCCACCTGCGGACCGCCGGGGGGAATAGAGAGGCTGGCGGCGGAGGGTTTGCAGATAACGCTGTCGGTGTCGCTGCACGCCGCGGATGACGAGACAAGGGACAGGATGATGCCTGTGAACAGAAAAAGCGGGGGAATTGGCGCGCTTATACAAAGCTGCGACAAATACTTCGAAAGGACCGGAAGAAGGGTATCCTACGAATATCTGCTTGCGGACGGGGTCAACGACAGCGACGAACAGGCGGAAAAGCTGTCAAGACTTTTAAAGGGGAAGAACGCGCATGTGAATTTGATTCCATTGAACGCTGTTGATCGGGCATTGTACAGGCCAAGCGGCAGGGAGCGGGTAAAGAGCTTCGCGGGCATATTGAATAAAAACGGGATAAACGCCACCGTGAGAAGAAAAATGGGCGGGGATATAGACGCTGCGTGCGGACAGCTGAGGGCTAGGAAGAATTTAACGAACGATAGGTAATTTAACGAACGATAGATTGATTGACGGCAGCTCGCAATTAATGATGGATTGTGATTGCGGTTAGCAGCGGTACCTTTGATAAATTGGTTTCTTATCAGTGTTTAGTATAACCCGACACCTTTTTAGGTAAGGAGAGAGGACCTTTCAGGCATGTGGCATATGGTCGCGCTTTGAATTTGAAAGGGCTGAAAAAGTATGGTAGCATGGGGAAAAACAGATACAGGGCTTATGCGGAAGCTTAATCAGGACGCCTTTTTCATCGACCTTATCGGTGAGGACAGGGCGGCTGTGTGTGTTGTCTGCGACGGAATGGGGGGCGCTGCTGCCGGGGAAATCGCAAGCTCCCTTGGCGCCGCGGCTTTCGTTGAAGGAATAAAGGAGAGGATAAAGCCCGGTCTGAATAAAAAGGAGCTGCAACAGATAGCGCAGGAGGCTGCCGGGGAGGCAAACCGCGAAGTATACGAAAAGTCCATGTCGGACGAAGCCTGCGGCGGGATGGGAACCACGCTTGTCGCGGTGGTGGTGGCGGATGAAAACGCTGTGGTTTTGAATATAGGGGACAGCAGGGCATACGAAATAAGCGGCGGAGGAATCGTAAAGCTCACAACCGACCACTCGGTTGTGGAGGACATGATACGCAAAGGGGACATAACTCCCCTGGAGGCGAAGAAGCACCCCAGAAAAAACCTTATAACAAGGGCGATAGGAACCGACAGCGAGGTGCAAAGCGACGTATACAATGTGAAGGTGAAACAGGGAAGCTACATCCTGCTTTGCTCGGACGGGCTTACAAACATGGTGGAGGAGCAGGAGATATTATACGAGGTCATGCACAGCCCGGAAAAAGAGGCGGTTTGCCAGAGGCTCATTGATCTGGCGAACTCGCGGGGGGGACGGGACAACATTACGGTGGTGCTCATCGAGCTGTAAGCTCAGCCGCCGGCTCAGTTAAGCCGATCTGCAATATTTGACAAACCCTAAATAAAAGGCATACAATTTGTTTGACGTTGGCATATAATACTAATCAACGGGAAACAGAAAGGTATATGGAGGAGAGCTTGATTATCCGCGTGTGATTTACCCCGGCTTCACACGGCAGAGCTGAATTTGCCCCGGTCCCGGATGGCAAAATACAGCCTGCTGGGCGCGATAGCCTTGCTTATGACGCCAAAAAATGGATCTGTTATATGGATGGAAAAGACAGCTATATCGGAATGATGCTTGACAACCGCTACGAAATACTGGAAAAGGTCGGAGAAGGAGGGATGGCGCTTGTATATAAAGCGAGGTGCCACCGCCTAAACCGGCTGGTCGCCATTAAAATCCTGCGCGAGGAGCATATGTCGGACAACGACTTCCAGCGCCGCTTTCACGCGGAGAGCCAGGCGGTAGCCATGCTTTCGCACCCGAACATAGTCGCCGTTTACGATGTAAACCAGTTTCAGGGGATAGATTACCTCGTTATGGAGCTGATAGACGGCATAACCCTCAAGCAGTATATGAGCAGGAAGAAGTCGCTCAACTGGAGGGAAGCCCTCCACTTTGTCACGCAAATAACCCGCGCGCTCGGTCACGCGCACAGCAGAGGAATAATTCACAGGGACATCAAGCCCCACAACATAATGGTGCTGCGGGACGGCAGCGTCAAGGTCGCGGATTTCGGGATCGCTCGGCTCGCTTCGTCGCAGAATACCCTTACCCAGGAGGCGCTCGGGTCGGTGCACTACATCTCGCCGGAGCAGGCCAGAGGCGGACAGGTCGACGCGAGAAGCGACATATACTCTGTGGGCATTGTGCTCTATGAGATGCTGACGGGACGTCTGCCGTTCGAGGGGGATTCCCCCGTGTCGGTGGCAATTCAGCATATAAGCTCGATGGCTCTTTCGCCAAGGGAGATAGACCCGTCCATACCCGTTGGAATCGAAGAGATAACGATGAAGGCGATGGAGGCGGATGTGGACAGGCGCTACTCGTCCGCGGACGAGATGTACTTCGACCTTGAGGAATTCAGGAAAAATCCTCAGATCGTCTTTGGCTACAAGGCGGCGGGACCCGCAAGCATAGACAGCGGGAACGACGAGCCGACTATAATAATACCGAAAAGTGAAATAAAAGTTGTGAACAGAAGCACTCCTCAGATAAAAAAGGACAGAAATCCTCCCGCGGTTAACCAGAGGCGGGACAGGGAGCCGCCTAAGGGCAGAGGCGGAGTTGTGGCTATGGCGATTGCGGTAGTCGCGATTTTAGCGGTGGTAATCGGGCTTATTTATTTCCTCTGGGGGGTGATGAAGCCGGTATTTTTCCCCGAATCCAAGAATATTGATGTGCCGGAGCTGGTGGGACTTATATACGACGACATAAAATATGACCCCAAGTACGCCGACTTCGAAATCGTGGCAAGCGACGAGCTTGTCTATGACAACGGAACGCCGGGAACCATAATAAGCCAGAGACCGACGTGGGGAAGGACAGCCGAGCCGGGCTCGAAGATAACTGTTACGGTGAGCGGCGGTGTCAGGACCCTTGTGCTTGACGACTACAGAAATGTTGAACAGCGCACGGCGGAGATAAGGATCGCCAAGCAGGGCTTCAAGGTGGGCGCGCCGGAATATGAAAACAGCGACGAAGTGATGAAGGACTATGTTATCCGCACCATACCCGAATACGGCGCCGAGATGACCGCCGGGGATGAGGTTGTGCTTGTCCTGAGCCTGGGTCCGAATGTCGTTAAGGTCAAGATGCCGGATCTGACCAAAAGAACCGAGGAAGCGGCGAAGCAGGCGCTTCAGAACGCGAAGCTCACCTTCGGAGGGACCACTCTGGTGGAAAGCCAGCAGCCTGTGGGCGAGGTCGTGTATCAGAGCGTCCAGGCGGGTCTGGAAATCGACGAGGGGACGACGGTATCCCTGCATGTCAGCATGGGCTCGATAAATACCCAGCCGTCCGAGCCGCCGACCCCGACCCCCGCGGTAAGCAGCGCGCCGCAGCCGACGGCTACGCCGGAGCCTGTGGAAAAGACAAAGATGATTGAGATAAAGCTGCCCAGCGACAAGTCAAGCGTGCTTGTAACGGTAAAGGTCAACGGAAAAACCATTTATGACCAGACTGTGGACACAAGCCAGGGGATGATCTCTGTGCCGGTGACGGCGGCGGGCAGCGTCTGGGTGGACATATATTTTGACGGCAAGCTCGGCGCGGCACAGGAATTCAATGTAAACTAGGGCGTGTAACCAGTACGCGCAACCGGTGTGGATAACCGGTGCGAAACCGGCGAATCTGTTTTGGAGATGTGGCTATTGCGGCTAAAGGGCAGGATATTCAAGGGAATCGGCGGATTCTATTACGTTGACGCTCCCTCGGGCGTGGTCGAGTGCCGCGCACGGGGGAGGTTCCGTATGGAAAAAATAACCCCGATGATAGGGGATGAGGTCATTTATGACGAGACGGAGGAAGGCAAGGGCTATTTAATCGAAATTTTGCCGAGAAAGAACCTGTTTCTCCGCCCGCCCGTGTCAAATATCGATATTCTGGCAATTGTGGCTTCGGCGGCCGACCCTGTCACCGAGACGCTGCTGATTGACAGGATGTCCGCCGTCGCGGCGGAGAAGGGGATAGAACCGCTGGTGGTCATAAACAAGTGCGATATTGACCGGGGGGACAAGCTCTACGAGTGCTATATGCTCAGTGGAATCGCGACTGTGCGGACAAGCGCGAGGACCGGAGAGGGCGGAGCGGAGCTTTGTGAGAGGTTGCGCGGCAAGGTTTCGGCGTTTTCCGGCAATTCGGGGGTGGGTAAATCCAGCCTTCTGAACATGCTGGAACCGAAATCCAACGCCGAGGTGGGTGAAATAAACGAACGTATAGGCAGGGGGAAGCATACCACCCGCCACTGTGAGCTTTTTAAGCTGGAAAACGGGGCGGTCATTGCGGACACACCCGGTTTTTCATCGTTTGCGCAGGAGCTGTCCGACCAGATTTCAAAGGAAGCCTTGCAGTATATGTTCCCTGAATTTGAGGGGTATATAGGCGGGTGCAGGTACGTGGGCTGCACCCACACAAGGGATGAGGGCTGCGCCGTCAGAGCCGGGATGGAAAAAGGGGAAATATCCGAGAGCAGGTATAAAAGCTATCTGTGGATGTATGAAAAGGCAAAGGAAATAAAGGAATGGGAACGGGACAAAAATCCGCGCTGATATTCGGCGCTGTTGCGGAAAACGACGTCGGCTACTGCGGGAAATATGCGGCGGATATAGTAATTGCCGCCGACGGAGGATACGAAAACGCGCTGAGAGCGGGTCTGACGCCGGACATATGGATAGGCGACGGGGATTCGGCGGGCGCGGTTCCGGACGGTGTGGACGGCGAAATTCCGCACAGCGGAATGGAGATAATACGGCTGCCCGCGGAGAAGGATGTGACCGACATGCACGCGTGTGTCGATTACGCCCTTGAGCGCGGGTACAAGGCGATTTATATGGTGTGCTGCTGCGGGGGAAGGCTTGACCATTTTCTCGCGAACCTGACCCTGCTTGAGTATATAGCCGAGAGAGGCGGCACCGGGCTTGTGTGCGACGGCGTGAACGAGATAGGGTTTTACACTGGGGTCACCAGGCTGCGGGCGGATGAATTTAAGTATTTGTCGATAATTCCGGCGGACAAGGTGATAAAAGGGGTGTATCTTAAAGGGGTGAAATATCCTCTGCACGACGCGGAAATCGCGAGGGGGGACAGCCTGGGGGTGTCCAACGAGATTTTCGGCGAAGCAAGTGTGGAGATCAGAGAGGGAAGAGCCTTTATTGTGAGAAGCAAGTAATACGGGTGGAGAGTAGTATTGTAAAAAAGAAAGTTATTTGGGGCATTTCGGATTGTGATTTCACGGTGGGCAATGTGCAGAAACCCGTATAAATACTGCGTTTTTGATTGTTTAGTGTAGTGGTTTTTCTGCTTGGAATATTGAATTGTTGCCCAAATGTTGCCCTAGGCTTGCAAAGATATATGAGAGGTCACAAGGACTTATAAAAGCTTGTAAGAGCAAATTGTTTTTGAAACAGGTGTGTGGTATAATCAAAAAGCGAAATAATGTTATGGGGATGAATTATTATGTTAAAGAAAATGCCTACACATTGCGGGGACGAAACTTGCGCTTCTTGCGTCATTGCAGGAGATTACATTTTTCTTGCTCATCATGCGGGTGGATTTGAAAAACAAGACATTAAACATCAAATGAGAGCGACTTTTGAAAGAGTGAGAAACACATTGACATCAGTAGGCGCAATGCTGAATGATATGGTGCAAATCAATCTATACTTAAAAAATCTTGAGGACTTTGACAGCGCGAGAGAAGTCTTTTACGAATACTTCGATAAGGGCAACTTCCCGGCAAGAATGACATCAAAAACTGAATTTCTTGACGATGATTGCCTGTGCATGATTGATGGTATCGTATATAAGCCGCAAAGCGAATTAAAGTAGGAGAATAAATATGAGCAAATTAGACGGCGTGAGAATATTCGAGATACCGAAATTCAAAGCAATGTGTTCGGGGTTTGATACGCATGAAAATGTTTTCGGTAAATTCGGAAGATTTCAAAGGGCTTTGCAAGAAATTCGACCAAATGTAATTAAAATCACTCCGCCTTATGATGCGCCGGATTTGGCAATGTTTGAGGAGGATAAGGTAAATTGGTTTTGGGCGGTCGAGGATTGGGTGACAGAGACAGACGTCGCTCCATATACACTAACGGAATTTGAGGGAGGTATTTATGCAGTTGCGGTAGCCGATGAAAACGATTTGTCAGATTGTGGAGATGTGTATAATCATATCGTGAAATGGGTAGAGGACAAGGGAAATTTTGAACTTGACGATCGCCAAGGACACCGGGTTATGTGTCATAGAATTGGTTGCGGTGCTGTTCAAGAGGCTCTCGGTATGGCACAGCAAGAAATATTTGTTCCGGTTAAGTTGTGTTCAAAATAGGGCATCTGTTTTTTGAGAGCAAGCATATGAAGTGTGGTTACACGCTCCAACTCCCTCTATTTGGCGGCAACCCCAGACCCATGTTTTTTTGCCCTAACTCGCAAAAACAAGTTATATGGAGTGGCGGCACGATATTAGGCACTTTTCAAGGAATCCTTTATCTATGCGGGGTTTCGGCACAAGTTATAAGGCGTTTTTAAGAGATTTACAAATAAAAAAGAAAGTTATTCTAAGGAGTTTCTGATAGAGTTTTTATTGTAAAAATTACTTGTGTTTAGGGAGGTTTAGGTATGACAAGCAAGCAAACAGATTCTTTCGATAAAATTATTTCTATGCTGACCGAAGATTGCCGGGAGAGTGTTCGGGAAGTTGCAAAATATGCGGTATCCTTGGGGTATATGCCTGCACTAAAAGGAAGCGGGAAAAATTATGCTGATTTTTCCAACAGTAAGTTAAACAGGACTATTCTCAAGATTCAGACGAACCCTAAGTTTCCTTATTTGGAAATAAAGTTTTATGCAGTTGCAGCATATTCCGCTTTTTTTCAAAAAGCAATTGAGTACAGGCTTTCTACCTGGAATCGGCTTCACTATGAGACTCGTTGTTTTGGCTGTGGAAAGTGTGACGGTACAGAGGGGTACATGGTAACTTTGCCTGATGGTAAAGAGGGGTTTTTATGCGGGTTTGGGCTTCTTCCGCTACCGTCGTTCGATGCCGAAAATATTGCCGAAGTGAGAGAAGCATTAAGATTGCAGGATGAATTTTTCAGGGGACATGTATCCGCATAGCACAAGTCTTTTCAAGTTGAGCAAGCATAGGAAGTGTGGCACGATATTGGGCGAATTGCAGAAAAGTCTTTGTCTGTGCGGGCTTTTGGCACAAGCTATAAAGACATATACAGAGTTATGAAGCGATTTTTATTGATTTAAAAATAAAAATTTTTTTAAATTTTGTGTTGACAAAGCGGCGGGATGGGTGTATATTAATTACATTGTTAACCAAAGTTAACAATGTAATTTGCTAACACTCAAACCTCTATATATAAATCAAAAAGGGGCTTCGGACCATTCCAAAACGGAATGGTCCGAAGCTCTGTCTTTCACGGTTTGCGCCGGCTTACGGAAAAAGCGGATTTAGATTGCTTCCTCTATCGCCGCGCCTGTAAACTGGCTGTTGTACAGGTCGCTGTAGAAGCCGCCCTGCTCCATAAGCTCTGTATGTGTACCCTTTTCAATTATATCTCCGTTATTCATAACGAGGATCAAGTCCGCGTCGCGAATAGTCGAAAGCCTGTGCGCGATGACGAAGCTTGTGCGTCCGTTCATAAGCTCCTCCATGGCGCGCTGTATGAGAATCTCGGTGCGTGTGTCGACGCTGGAGGTCGCTTCGTCGAGAATCAGGATGGACGGGTCGGCAAGAAAGGCGCGCGCGATGGTGAGAAGCTGCTTCTGCCCCTGTGAGACATTGGCGCCTTCCTCGTTGAGCATGGTGCCGTAGCCTTCGGAAAGGGTGCGGATAAAATGGTTGGCGCGCGCGGCTGTCGCCGCGGCGATTATATCCTCCTCGGGGGCTCCGGGCTTGCCGTAGGCGATGTTTTCCATGATAGTTCCGCCAAACAGCCAGGTGTCCTGCAAAACCATGCCGAAGGTGGTGCGAAGGTCGCTTCTTGTCATATCGCGTATGTCAACGCCGTCTATTGTTATGCTGCCGGAGCTTACATCGTAAAAACGCATAAGCAGGTTTACAAGGGTCGTTTTTCCCGCGCCGGTGGGTCCGACGATGGCGATGGTCTGACCGGGCTTGACGTCCAGGCTCAGGTCGTGCATCAGTATGTTGTCGGGGGTATAGCCGAATTCGATATGCTCGAAATGGACGGCGCCCTGCGGATTCTGTATCCTCTTCGGGTTTGCCGGGTCGGGAAGCTCCTCCTCCTCATCCAGGACGGCGAAGATGCGTTCGGCGGACGCGATTGTCGATTGCAGTACGTTTGCTATGCTGGAAAGGTTGTTTATCGGCTGGTTGAACTGGCGCACATATATGAGGAAGGCCTGCATGTCGCCGATATTTATGCGCCCTTGCGAAACAAACACTCCGCCCAAAACGCACATCGCGACGTATCCGAGGTTTCCGATGAAGCGCATAAACGGCATGATAAGCCCGGAAATTATCTGAGCCTTGCGGGAGTAATGGTAATAACGGCTGTTGATCCCGTCAAATTCCTCAATCGACTGAGCTTCATGCCCGAACACCTTCACTATCTTGTGCCCTGTAAACATCTCCTCAATGTGACCGTTTATATCGCCGAGCGCCGCCTGCTGCGCGACAAAGTAACGCTGAGACCTGGGGGCGATTATAAAGGTGACAAGGAGATACAGCGGGACCAACAGAAGGGTGATAAGGGTAAGGATGGGACTTATCGTCAGCATCATCGCGAGAACCCCCACCAGGGTTATCACTGAGGATATTACGGTTGAGACGCTCTGCTGCAATGAATTTGAGACGTTGTCGACGTCGTTTGTTACCCGGCTCAGTATTTCGCCGTGCGTCTTTGTGTCGAAGTATTTCAGCGGGAGCCGCGCCAGCTTCGCTTCGATATCACTGCGAAGGGAGAATACGAGCTTTTGCGTGACGCCGGTGGTGATCCAGCCCTGGAGGAAGGAGAAGAGCGCCGAAGCGATATATATTACTCCGAGTATAAGCAGCTGCCTTGTAAGCGCGGTGTAATCCATGTAGCCGGTCTCGAGTTTCCCGGATATGATATTTATGGCGGAGCCCTGAAGCTTCGGGGACACAACCCCGATAAGCGCCGAGATTATGCAGAATATTACAACGATAAAAAGCGAGAGCTTAAACGGAGCCAGCTGCTTTATGGTGCGCTTAAGCGAGCCCTTGAAGTCCTTTGCCTTCTCGGTGGGCATCATCATTCCGGGAGGACCTCCGCGCCCGCCGCCGGGTCCGCCGAAGCCGCCGCCCCTGCGCCGCATTCCTTCGCCGGGTTTGCCGTCGCCGGAATACTTACCCTTGTACAGCTCCTCGATATCCGGAGCCTGCTTGCCCTTTTTGCCCTTCTGAGGAGGAATTATATCGGTTGTACGGTTTTTATCTCTGCTGTTCATTATGCCAACTCCTCCTCACTCAACTGTGACGAAACGATTTCATTGTAGACCGAGCAGGAGTTCATAAGCTGGGAATGTGTTCCCAGTCCCACCATACGCCCCTCGTCAAGGACGATTATCCTGTCCGCGTTCATAACTGTGCTTACCCGCTGGGCGACGATGATTACGGTTGAATTCTTTGTCACAGGCTTCAGCGCTTTTCTCAAATTCGCGTCGGTTTTGAAGTCGAGAGCGGAGAAGCTGTCGTCAAATATATATATTTCGGGGTTTCGTATGACAGCCCGCGCTATCGAAATACGCTGCTTCTGACCGCCGGAGACGTTTGTCGCGTCCTGGGACAGCAGCGAATCGTATCCGCTTTCCATTTCGTTTATAAATCCGGAGGCCTGGGCGATATCCGCCGCCCGGTAAATTTCCTCATCGGTGGCGTCCGGCTTTCCGTACAGGATGTTTTCGGTTATAGTGCCGGTGAAAAGCAGAGCCTTCTGCGGTATAAATCCGATTTTCTCCCTGAGCGCCAGCTGCTCCATGTCGCGAATGTCCACATCATCGATCAGGATGCGGCCCTTTTGGATGTCATAAAACCGGGGTATCAGGTTGATGAGGGTCGATTTTCCCGACCCGGTGCTGCCGATGATGGCTACGGTTTCGCCGGGTCTTGCCTCGAAGGATATCTCGGTGAGGATCGGCTCCTCCGCCCCCGGATAGGTGAAGGTGACATTGTCAAATTTGACGTATCCGCGCTTGCCCGGATCGGGGAGGGTCGGGGACTGAGGGTCCTTGACCTCCGGGTCAATTTCCAGAACCTCTGAAATACGCTTGAAGGATACGACCGCGCGTGGTATCATGTTTAGCATGAAGGTCGCCATCATAAGGGTCATGAGCACCATTGTGACATACTGGATGAAGGCCATCAGGTCGCCGGGGAGCATACTTCCCGAGTCGACCCTGAACGCTCCGAATACAAGTATGGCTATTGTGGCTATGTTCATGCAGGTCATGGTAAGCGGCATCATGAGGGTCATGCGGCGCATGGCTGTCAGCGAGGTTTGGGTCAGGTCGCGGTTTGCGTTTTCAAACCTGATTTTCTCATGCTCGGTGCGGTTAAACGCCCTGATTACCCGCATACCGGAAAGACCTTCCCTGACCACCATGTTCAGCTTGTCAAGTCCGGTCTGCATTTTCTTGAACAGCGGGGTGGTCCATTTGATGTTTATCACTATGACCAGAGCCAGAACCGGCATTACCGCGACAATGATAAGGGAGAGGCGGGGGTCCTTGGAAACCGCCATTATAATTCCACCCACCATGTTTAGGGGGATGCTTACCATCATGCGAAGCCCTATCATTATGAGCATTTGTATCTGGTTTGTGTCGTTGGTGTTCCTTGTTATGAGGGAGGCGGCGCCGATCTTATCGACTTCGTTTAGTGAGTAGCCGGTGATTTTCTTGAATATTATGGAACGAAGGTCGCGTCCGAAGCCCATCGCGGCTTTGGAGGAGAAGAAGTTTGACGCTATGGAGAACCCCATATCCAGGATGGAAAGCAGCAGCATGTACCCGCCTACCTGGAGTATAAAGCCGGTTTGACCGCTGACCAGTCCCTCGTTTACGATGTCCGCCATCAGATTTGGCAGCATGAGGTTGCACATGGTGGAAAGGAACAGGAAAATAATGGTTATAAGTATTGCGCCGCGGTAGGGCTTCAAAATTTGAAGTATTCTTTTCAAGTTTCTGTCATCTCCTGTCAAGGAAGTTTTCGCCGTTTTCATTTTGTTTTTGCTTGAAGAATTCGTTGCTCTTTTCGATTATCGAGATAAAAAGCTCCGTGTCCCGCTCGCCCAAAAGCTCGGAAAGCTCGGAAAATTTTTGCTTCATGTACGAGTGATGGCAGTCGAGAACCGCCTGCCCCTTTTCGGTGAGGGCGAGGTTTATTGCCCGCTTATCTTCGGTTACCTGAGTTTTTTTCACGTAGCCCCGCGCCTCAAGACCGTTTATGTGCTGGGTCATTGTGGGAGAGGATACATGGAAAAATTTGCTGAGGTCGGAAATGCGAAGCGGCTGACCGTGATGCTCGGAATGATGTATTGTCAGCAGGATACCCATTTCCGAATGGGACAGCTCGGTCGGGTTAATCAGGTACCAAGGTATGTGTCCAAAACGGAAAAAACTGCCCATAAACCGCGACGGCAGGCTGTTGTCGCCATGGAACGGATGGTTCACGATGTATTCCTCCTCTGCATAGTTTACGAAAAGATAGGTTGGCAATCAATTAATTAGGCTACCTAAGTATAATCGACTCCGCCGCGTTTGTCAACACATAATTTTATTAAATTAATTTAATTGACCACAATAAAGACAGCAGCTGCGGAAACACGCCATATTACGCCTGTTATGAAAGGGGAAATTATTTATGGATGATCTTGAAAAGAAGCAAGTGCATGAGCGCGCGGCGCTTGTCGGGCTAAATTCGCCGATACTGGGTGAGGACGACTCGGACTGGGATACGCTTGACGAGCTCGAAGAGCTGGTGGAAACCGCAGGCGGCGAATGTATAGCCAAGGTATTGCAGAAGAGGGACAAGCCTGACCCGGGCAGCTTTATCGGGGAGGGAAAAGCGGAGGAGGTAAAGCAGCTTTGCACAGATAACGGCGCGGATATTGTGATATTCGACAATGAGCTGTCCCCCTCCCAGATAAGAAACCTGGAAAAAATACTGGAGCTTCCGGTTATCGACAGAAACGCGCTGATACTTGATATTTTCGCGAACAGGGCGCAGACAAGCGAGGGGCGGCTCCAGGTTGAGCTTGCCCAGTACCGGTATGTGCTGTCCAAGCTCTCCGGAATGGGAAAGTCGATGTCGAGGCTTGGGGGAGGAATCGGGACAAGGGGACCCGGCGAATCCAAGCTGGAGACCGACCGCAGGCACATAAGGCGAAGGATCGAGCGGCTCACCGAGGAGTTTGAAAAGATAAGAAAGGTGCGGGGGGTGCAGCGTGAGCGGAGGATAAAATCCGAAATACCCACCGCGGCGATAGTGGGCTACACAAACGCGGGGAAGTCCACCCTGCTGAACACCCTCACCGGCGCGGGGATACACGCGGCCGACAGGCTTTTCGATACGCTGGACCCGACGGTGAGGAAGCTGGACATTGAAAACGACATATCGGTGCTGTTTTCGGATACGGTCGGCTTTATCCGCAAGCTGCCGCACAAGCTTGTGGAAGCGTTTAAGGCGACGCTTGAGGAGGTAAAGTACGCGGACGTCATTATCCATGTGATCGACGCGTCCAATCCCGAGTGGCACAAGCATATCAGCGTTGTTGAGAGCATAATCGACGAGCTTGAGGCGGGCGGCACTCCGAGAATCAGGGCGTACAACAAGTCGGACCTCATAGACGATCTGCCGTTTCTTCGAAGCGGCGACGTGCTTATATCGGCAAAGACAGGGAAAAATGCGGATAAGCTTTTGCAGGAGGTATTGAAGCTTGTTAAAAAGCCGGAAAAGAGGCTTAAGATATTTATTCCCTACGAAAAGGGCGGCTTTGTGGATACGCTGCACACCGAGGCGAGGGTGGAGAGCGCCGAATACGGCGAGCTTATCGAGGTGATTGCGGTGTGCGACGAGAAGGTGGAGGGACGGCTCAGGGAAAGCGGGATAAGGGCGGAGGAGGTTTGAGAGGAGAAAAAAGTGAGCTATTTGGTGCCGTACGGCTTTGGTATGGATGAATTTACCGAGAAAAAGTCCCGGTTTATGGGCAGGGTGTGGTACTGCGGAAGCGAAAGGGAAGCGCTTGGGCATATCGAACTGGTGAAGAAGGAGAAGACGGCCACCCATCACGCGTACGCGTACTCGGTAAAAGGCGAAAATGTCATACGCTTCAGCGACGACGGAGAGCCGGGCGGCACGGCGGGTATGCCGATACTCGAGGTGTTCCGGCGGGAGGGGATAGACGACTTTGTCTGCACGGTCACACGCTGGTACGGAGGAATACAGCTGGGGGCGGGTGGGCTTACCCGCGCGTACGCGAAGGGGGCGAAAATAGCGCTGGACAGCGCGGGTACGGCGGAGCTGAAGCCGTTTTGCACCCTCACCCTCACCGCCGGATACCATCTGTTTGAGAGGATAAAGCTTGCCGCCGAAGAATCCGGAGGGGAAATAGAGGAGGCGGTTTACCAGGCGGAGATAGACGTGAGGATAGGTATGCTTAAGGAGCGGACGGACGGCTTTATCGCGCGGATCGTCGAAATGTCGGCGGGGGGCGTAAGCCCGAGGATAGACGGTGAAAAATTAATTCCGGTTAAAATCAAATAAAAAGAGTGAATCAGGGCTTCGCGGCGTATGTTATATATAGACGCATTATTAATTATTTGAAACGGCGGTTTTTATGGTTATAAGGGAACGCTATGAGGCAAACGAACGTCAGATGCTTTCGAAGAACGCGCTTTTGTCGGAAAACTCGAAGGGAAGGCGGCGTCCTGACGAGGTGTGCGAGGTGAGAACCTGCTTTCAGCAGGACATCGACAGGATAATACACAGCAAGGCCTTTCGCAGGCTCAAGCACAAGACACAGGTTTTCCTCAGTCCGGAGGGCGACCACTACCGCACACGGCTTACCCATGTGCTGGAGGTGAACCGTATCGCGCGGACCATCGCAAGGGCGCTGAGGCTGAACGAGGACCTTGCGGAGGCGATCGCTCTGGGTCACGACCTGGGTCACACACCCTTCGGTCACGCGGGAGAGTTTACGCTTAACGGCATCGTACCGGGGGGCTTCACCCACAACGGGCAGGGGGTGCGCGTGGTGGAGAAGCTGGAGCGTGACGGCAGGGGGCTGAATCTGTGCGCCGAGGTCATAGACGGGATCGCGTGCCACACGGGAAAGAAAGCGGCGGGGACGCTCGAGGGCAGGATATTGCCGTTTGCGGACAAGATAGCGTATATAAATCACGACATCGACGACGCCGTGCGCGCCGGGGTGCTGGGAGCGGAGGAGATACCGCAGCGGCTTTCGGCTGTGCTGGGGGACGGCTACAGCGAGCGCATAAACACGATGGTGCGCGACGTTATAGAAAACAGCGCGGAGGAGATATCCATGTCGGAGGAGGTCGGCGGGGCTATGCTGGAGCTGCGGAGTTTTATGTTCGGCAGGGTGTACTCAAATCCGCTGGCAAAAAGCGAGGAATCCAAGGCAAAGGTGATGCTGACCGAGCTGTATGGTCAGTACGTAAAGCGTCCCGAGCTGCTGCCGCCGGAGTATCTCAGGCTTGCGGAGGAGGACGGGACCGGGCGCGCCGCCTGCGATTACATTGCAGGGATGACCGACAAGTTCGCGGTCAGGCAGTTCAGCGAAATTTTCATCCCCCTGGGGTGGGAGCAGCGGACGCTGATATAACTTATTAAGTTAGTCATAAAGTTGTGATACGGGGAGAAAACACGGCTTTTTTCATATGGGGACGGCGAAAAAGAGGGAAAACGGGCGAAGCCTGCCCGTATTCGCCGGGGAATTGCTGAAAATGAATAGAACAGGGTAAAAATGAGTATTATATGACAGAAATATCAATAATATATTACGGCGAAGGTGGTGAGGGGAAGGATGCCTTTTCCCGCGGCGTTTTTGGACGAGCTTGTCGAACGCTCGGACATTACAGAGGTGGTTTCGGAATACGTACAGTTGAAGCGGAGCGGGACGAACCTGTTCGGAATATGTCCCTTTCACTCGGAAAAGACCGCGTCCTTTTCGGTCGCGCCGGATAAGCAGATATATCACTGCTTTGGCTGCGGGGTCGGCGGAGGGGTCATAAATTTTATAATGAAGGCGGAAAACCTCGACTATCCCGACGCTGTGCGCTTCCTCGCGGCAAGAGCGGGGATGAGCGTACCTGAGGACGGCGACGCCGACGCTTCGAAAAGAAGAGCCGCTTTATTGAGTCTCAACAAGGAAGCGGCGCGGTTTTTCTACGAAAGCCTCATGGGGGAGCGGGGCGGTCCCGCGAGACAGTATTTGAAGGAACGGGGTATAACCGAGCGCACGGTGAAGCGGTTCGGGCTGGGATACGCCGCTGACGAGTGGGACGGGCTTATCAAAGCGGTAAAGGGCTACGAAAAAAGCGACTTTCTTGACGGGGGACTCGCGATAAAAAACAAGTCGGGGGGAATATTTGACAGATTCCGCGGGAGAATAATGTTCCCAATAATAGATGTGAGGGAGAATGTTATCGGCTTTGGCGGTCGTGTTATGGATGGCTCCCAGCCCAAATACATGAACTCGCCCGAAACCCCGGTCTACAACAAGAGCAAGCATCTGTTCGCCATGAACATAGCACGGAAAGCAAGGCAGGAGAGCATCATTCTCGCCGAGGGGTATATGGACGTCATATCGCTGCATCAGGCGGGCTTTTCAAACGCGGTGGCTTCGCTCGGCACCTCGCTTACCGAGGCGCAGGCGCGCCTTATCTCCAAATACGCGGGGTCGGTGACCATCGCCTACGACTCGGACGCCGCCGGAAGAACCGCGGCGGACAGGGCGATAAAGCTTTTGGAGAAAACGGGCTTGCAGGTCAGGATACTCGATTTGCCGGGGGCGAAGGACCCGGACGAGTATATAAAAAAATTCGGCTCCGAATCGCTTAAGCTGCGGCTTGAACGCTCGGACAGCCATATAGAATACAAATTAAATGCGATACGTGAAAAATATAACCTGAGCGACTCGGAACAGCGTGTGCTTTTCCTCAAGGCGGCGGCGGCGCTGCTTGGTGAAATCGACAGCAGGATAGAGCGAGTGGTCTACGCGGGCAAGGTGGCGGAGCTTGGCGGGGTGTCCGCCGGTTTGGTGGAGGACGCGGCTGAGCTTGAAGCGAAAAAGAAGCGCGGATATGAAAGGCAGAAGGAAGTGAGGCAGAGCCTGAGACCCGCCATAAACGCGCAGCCGAAGGACAGAAGCCACCGTTACGGCAACATACGCTCGGCGGTTGCGGAGGAGGGGGTAATTTTCACGGTACTCACCGACGACAGCTTTGCTCCCGAGGCGTTCGGGAAGCTCAGTCCGGCGGACTTTTCAAGCGAGCTGCTGGCAAAGATATTCGCCATGGCTCAAAAGCTGTATGAGGAGGGGCGGCTTTCCGCGCCGGCGCTTGGGGGGCTGCTTGAGCCGGGCGAGATGGAGCACCTGGGAAGCGTGCTTATGAAGGAGGCGGCGGCGGACGGGAAGGCGCTTGGCGACTACATAGACACAATAAAGCGGGAGGCAGGAAAACGAAACGCGGGCGGCGACACACAGCTGCTTGAGCTGGCAAAGCTAAAAAGAAAAAAGGGTATGGAGGATACAAGATGAACACGACCGGAGATAAAGAGCATCTCTTAAAGGAGCTTATCGAAAAGGGAAAGAAAATGGGCAGGCTTTCGACGAAGGATATTCTTTCGGTTATAGAGGAGCTCTCCCTGGACAGTGACCAGATAGACAGGATATACGACACGCTTGAGAGCCTTGCCATCGATATAGCGGTGGAGGAGGACTATATAGAACCGCTCGACGAGGAGCTCCCGCCGGAGGATTTGGAGCAGATAGAGGAGATCCCGGAGGAGGAGCTGGTCGAGCCGGAAAGCCTTGTCGACGGCATCAAGATAGACGACCCTGTCCGGATGTACCTCAAGGAAATCGGTAAAGTGAACCTGCTGAACCCCGATGAGGAAATTGACCTTGCCACAAGCATGTGCGAGGGCAATGACGCCGCCGCGTGGCTTGCGGAGTATGACGCGGCGCTGTTTGCCGCCGGGAAGGGGGAGGAATTGCCGGCGGAATTCGCGGAGGTGACCGGGGACGAGGTCGAAAAAATGAGAATAACTGCGGCCAAGGGGGAGACGGCGAAGATGAAGCTCGCCGAGGCAAACCTCCGATTGGTTGTAAGCATAGCAAAGCGCTACGTAGGACGGGGGATGCTGCTGCTCGATTTGATTCAGGAGGGCAACCTGGGACTTATAAAGGCGGTGGAAAAATTCGACCATACTAAGGGCTATAAGTTTTCGACCTACGCCACATGGTGGATAAGGCAGGCGATAACCCGCGCGATTGCCGACCAGGCGCGCACCATCCGCATACCTGTCCACATGGTGGAAACAATAAACAAGGTCATACGCGTATCAAGGCAGCTTTTGCAGGAGCTGGGGCACGATCCGCAGCCGGAGGACATCGCCGCGGAGATGGGAATGTCGGTGGACAAGGTTCGTGAAATAATGAAAATCGCGCAGGAGCCGGTGTCGCTTGAGACCCCTATCGGTGAGGAGGAGGACAGCCATTTGGGCGACTTCATACCCGACGAGGACGCCTCGGAGCCGGCTGAGGCGGCGTCGTTTACCCTTCTCAAGGAGCAGCTTGTGGATGTGCTGGGAACCCTCACCCCAAGGGAGGAGAAGGTTTTGAAGCTCCGCTTCGGAATCGAGGACGGACGGACCCGCACCCTGGAGGAGGTAGGAAGGGAATTCAAGGTCACACGCGAGCGCATACGCCAGATAGAAGCCAAGGCGCTGAGAAAGCTTCGCCATCCGAGCAGGAGCAAAAAGCTGAAGGATTTTTTGAACTAGAGGTATGTAATGCCAGGGAAGCTGTGACGGCTGTTTGCTGTCACAGCTTCTCTTATTCTTAAGTTAACCTGACTATACATATAACCAAATAAAATGGCTGAAACGTCTGAAAGCAAATTTTTCTTGAAATTATTATGTGAAACCGGAATTAATGCTCTTGACAAGCAATGCCATTAGCTGTACTATATATATGCGCGCAAGGAACGAAGGAATACTACATATTGTATTTGCGGCTTTACGTCTTTGCTCCGGGCTTTACGGGGCAAAGACTGTGGATTTAGTATATTATTTTTATTGGGGGTAGCGGGATGGTGGCAATCAACAGTATTTTGAAAAGGGACGGCCGTTCGGCAGGCTTTGACATTGACAAGGTTGCGGACGCGATAAACAAGGCCTTTGAGGCGACAAATAAGATGGGCTACGCCGAGAGAGCGAGGATGCTGTCCTTTGAGGTGCTTCGTTACCTTGAGGAGGAAGGCGCCGCGGTTCCGGGGGTGGAGCATATTCAGGACGTTGTCGAACAGGTTTTGATAGAAAACGGATATGTTCAGACAGCGAAGGCGTATATACTGTACCGCGCCGAACGCAGCCGCACCCGGGATATGAATTCGCGCCTTATGAAGGTATATGAGGACATCACCTTCAAAAGCGCGTCAGATTCGGACATGAAGCGCGAAAACGCGAACATAAACGGCGACACCGCCATGGGTACGATGCTGAAATACGGCTCGGAGGGCGCAAAGCAGTTTTACGAGATGTTTGTGCTCAAGCCTGAGCACTCAAAGGCGCATCACGACGGCGACATACATATCCACGACCTCGATTTTCTTACCCTGACCACCACCTGCTGCCAGATAGACATAATCAAGCTGTTTAAGGGCGGGTTTTCGACGGGGCACGGAACGCTGCGTGAGCCGCAGGATATCGCGTCCTACGCCGCACTGGGCTGCATTGCCATACAGTCGAACCAAAATGACCAGCACGGCGGGCAGAGCATAGTCAATTTCGACTACGGAATGGCGCTGGGCGTCGCAAAGACATTTGTAAGGATATACCGTGAAAACCTCGCCCGCGCGCTGATTATGCTTGCCGGACTTGAGGACGGCGAAGCGGAAAAGACCGCGCGCAGAATCGTTTCCGAGTGCTCGGAGGAGTCGGGGATCAAGCCTGCCCTGAGCAGACCGGAGGCGTATATGAAGCTCGAGAGGGACAAGCTGGGCGGGATTATAGACGACGAAGCGGCGATAGACCGTGTGCAGGAATTCGTAATGCGCCGGGCGGAGAAGGAGACGGACCGGGCGACCTATCAGGCTATGGAGGCGTTTGTGCACAACCTGAACACCATGAACTCAAGAGCGGGAGCACAGACCCCGTTTTCCTCGATAAATTACGGGCTTGACACCTCACCCGAGGGCAGGATGGTTATAAAAAACGTACTGCTTGCCACAGAATCGGGGCTTGGAAACGGTGAGACATCGATATTCCCGATACAGATATTCCGGGTCATGACCGGTATAAGCCTCAACGAAGGGGATGTGAATTACGACCTTTTCAAGCTCGCCATACGGGTGAGTGCGAGGAGGATGTATCCAAACTTCGCGTTTATGGACGCGCCGTTTAACAAGAAATACTATGTCCCCGGCCGCCCTGAAACCGAAATTGCCTACATGGGCTGCCGCACAAGGGTCATCGCAAACGAACACGACCCGTCGCAGGAAATTTGCAACGGCCGAGGAAATCTGTCCTTTACAAGCATAAACCTGCCGAGAATAGCATTGAAATCGCATAAGGACCTCGACCTCTTCTTTGAGAGCCTGGACAATAAGATAAATTTGGTTATCGATCAGTTGCTTGAGCGCTATGAGTTACAGGCCAAAAAGAAAGCCAGAAACTACCCGTTCCTGATGGGGGAAGGGGTTTGGATAGACAGCGAAAAGCTGGGTCCCGACGACGAGGTGCGGGAGGTGCTAAAGCACGGCACCCTTTCCATCGGGTTTATCGGGCTTGCCGAAACGCTGAAGGCTTTGACGGGGCACCACCATGGGGAAAGCCCGCTCAGCCAAAATTTAGGGCTTGAGATCATCGGGCACATGCGCTCCAGACTGGATGAGAAGAGCAAGGAAACCGGGATGAATTTCTCGCTGATAGCGACTCCGGCGGAGGGGCTTTCGGGCAGGTTTGTGGCTATGGACAGGAAGATATTCGGAAGCATTGAGGGGATTACCGACCGCGAGTATTACACAAACAGCTTCCACATACCGGTGTACCATACGATAAGCGCGGTTGAGAAGATAAAGCTCGAGGCGCCGTACCACGCGATGACCAACGCCGGACACATCACCTATGTCGAGCTGGACGGCGACCCGCTGGAAAACCTGGAGGTATTTGAAAAGCTCATACGCGCCATGAGCGAAAGCGGGGTCGGCTACGGCGCGATAAACCATCCTGTTGACCGTGACCCGGTGTGCGGCTTTTCCGGCATTATAAAGGATCAGTGCCCCGGCTGCGGACGCGGCGAGGAGGATGGAGTGATGTTTGACAGGATACGCCGGGTGACAGGCTATCTGTCGCATATGCCGGAACGCTTCAACAACGCAAAGCGCGCGGAGGAGCGGGACCGCTTAAAGCATGAGGTATAGCGCGGCGGCCAACTAACGTTAGATATACAATACTTAAATTTAATATTTTTACAGTAACCTGATAAAGCAAATCTTGTTTATCAAGTTACTGTAAAAATAGCTTTAGGGGGGATTTCGGCTGAGGATATCGGGGAAGCTCACTGATTCCATAGTGGATGGAAGAGGACTGAGGTACACGCTTTTCACGCAGGGCTGCCCGCACCGCTGCGAGGGCTGCCACAACCCGCAGACACACGACTTTGAGGGCGGGGAAGAGGCTTCGGCTGAGTCGGTCATCGCCGAGATCGAGGGAAACACCCTTCTGGACGGGGTTACCTTTTCCGGGGGAGAGCCGTTTTCCCAGGCGGCGGAGTTGGTTAAGATAGCGAGGTACTGCAAGGGGAGAGGTCTCGACGTCTGGATATACTCCGGCTGGACCTACGAGGAGCTTACAGAGCTGTCCGGGAAGGACGAGAGCATGGGGACGCTGCTGGGGCTCTGCGACGTGCTGGTGGACGGACGCTTCGAGCTGGACAAGAGAACCCTTTCCCAAAAGTGGGTCGGAAGCACAAACCAGCGGGTCATCGACCTTGCAAGGACAAGGGAAACCGGGGTTACGTCGCTTTACAGGGAGCCCGCGAGTGAAATAGGCTTTGAGGTTCCGAGGTGGGAATGAGACGGCAAACAACTCTCGTTCTAAGCTCTTGAGACGAGCTTAGAACGAGAGTTGTTTGTTATTGCATCAAATTGTAAAAATATTACGGAAGCTTTACCGGGGTACACTGCTGGAGGCGCCATATCTCGGACGCGTACCTCTTGATGGTGTTGTCGCTTGAGAAATGCCCCGAATTCGCTATGTTGACTATCGACATATGGCTCCACTGCTTTAAGCTTCGGTAGAGCCGGTCAACCCTTTCGTGCGCCTCGGCATAGCTTGCAAAATCCCTGAGAAGGAAGAATTCGTCGTTGTAATCGAGCAGGTTTCGCGGTATTGAGGCGAAATCGCCGGCGGGGATCCCCTCAAACAGCGTATTGTCCTTTATCTGATTCAAAACCAGGTTGATCCGCGGGTCGTTCATATAGTAATCGGTCGAGCGGTATTCGCCGCTTGCATAGTAACGCAGCACCTCCTCAACACTCAGCCCGAAGAGTATGAAGTTGTCGTCCCCGACAAGCTGACGTATCTCTATGTTTGCGCCGTCGCCGGTTCCCACCGTGACCGCGCCGTTCATCATAAATTTCATGTTGCTGGTGCCGGAGGCCTCCTTCGACGCTGTGGATATCTGCTCTGAGACGTCGCTTGCGGGGAAGATTATCTCGGCAAGCGCCACATTGTAATTTTCAAGGAACACGACCTTGAGCTTGTCCCCTATGCGCCGGTCGTTGTTTACTACATTGGCAAGCTCGTTTATATACTTTATAATAGTCTTCGCAAAGTAATAGCTGGGCGCCGCCTTGCCCGCGAAAATGAAGGTTCTCGGAACCATATCCAAGCCGGGATTCTCGACAAGCTTGTTGTACAGGTGCTGGATGTGCAGACCGTTCAAAAGCTGGCGCTTATACGCGTGTATGCGCTTGACCTGAACGTCAAAAATGGATTCGGGGTCCACCACTATCCCGTTATGCTCCTGTATGTATTCGGAAAGCCGCAATTTATCCAGCCGTTTTACACCCGCGAGCTTTTTATGCATTGCGGGGTCGTCCTTGTACCGCTCAAAATCGATCAGATTGTCCGGAGATTTTTTCCAGGAATCGCCGATCGCCTCGCAAATCAGCTCCGAGAGGTCGACGTTTGCTTTTATGAGCCAGCGGCGGTGGGTTATACCGTTTGTTTTGTTGTTGAATTTTTCCGGGTAAAAGTCGTAAAAGTCGCGCATGACGTTGGTTTTTAGCAGCTCGGTATGCACCGCCGCGACTCCGTTTACGCTTGAGCTGCCGACTACCGCGAGGTGAGCCATCTTAACAATGCCGTCCGATATGATGGACATGTAGTCTATTTTCCCGTAATCGCCGGGATAACGCCCCTCGAGCAGGAGGCGGAAGCGGCGGTTGATTTCCTCGACGATCATGTAGACGCGGGGCAAAAGCTCGCGGAAGATATCGACCGGCCACTTTTCCAGCGCCTCCGGCATTATGGTGTGGTTTGTGTAGGCGATCACCCGGGTGGTGACGCTCCACGCGTCGTCCCAGCCGAAGCCCTCCTCGTCGATAAGTATCCGCATGAGCTCGGGGACGGCGAGCGCGGGATGGGTGTCGTTTATATGTATTGCTATAAGGTCGGGAAGCTGGTTTAAGTCCCTGTTTTTCTTTTTAAACCTTCGTATGATGGACTGGATTCCGGCGGACACGAAGAAATATTGCTGCTTTAACCGGAGCAGGCGGTTGGAGTAGTTGGAGTCGTCGGGGTAAAGCACCTCTGAAATGGCCTCGACCGAATACTTGCCGGACACGGCGTTTACGTAATCGCCGCGGCTGAAGGACTCAAAGTCAAAGGCGTCGTCGGGAGATTCGGCGCTCCAAAGCCTGAGCGTGTTAACAGTGTTATTTTCACAGCCGGGTACTGGCATGTCGTACGGTACGGCCAGTACGGGAAGATAGTTTTCGTGTATAAATTTTGCGTTGCCGTTTTCGTCAAATTCGGTGCGGACTTCGCCGTTCAGCTTGACGATGACGGCCTTGTCAGGCTTTCGTATCTCCCAAGGATTGCTGTGTCGCAGCCAGTTGTCCGGCAGCTCCACCTGATACCCGTCGACAATTTGCTGCTTGAACAGACCGTATTTGTACCTGATTCCGCAGCCGTGTCCGGGATAGCCCATTGTCGCCATCGAATCCAGAAAGCAGGCGGCAAGCCGCCCGAGTCCGCCGTTGCCAAGGGCGGCGTCCGGCTCGAAGGCGATAAGGTTGTCAAGCGAAATGCCAAGCTCGTTTAACCCGTCCCGGCAAATATTTTCCGCGTCAAGGTACTGGAGGTTGAGCTCGAGGGATTTTCCGATGAGGAACTCAAGCGAGAAGTAGTATACCTGCTTTTTGTTTGTTTTAAGGTAATAATCGTTTGTAGTAAGCCATTTTTCGTTCAGCGCCTCATGTATCATCGAGGCGAGGACAGAGTATTGGTCCATAACGCCGGCTTCGCTGAGATTTTTTGAAAGTACAGACATAAACCGCTGCTCGTACAACCTTTTGAATTCGCTTTTAGAGCTAAACATAGAAAATGCCATGCACAAGTCTTGTACGCAAACATCCATTAAAAAGCATGGCATTCGCGCGAGACATTGTCCTTCCTTTTATATTTTTCACGCTAACCTCCATTTCGCCGCATTGCGGCGGCACATGATACAATTTTACGCATTATAAATTATTTGAGCTTAATATATTTAATATATTATTTATATACTATCAAATGCTGTGGAACAATGCAAATAAATTGTGTAATACTAAAATCAGGATAGCATATTTCACATGATTTATCAAATAAAAAAAACAAAAAAGTGACGCCGAAATATACACACTTCACAATAATTTTGATATTTTTGTGAAGTTATTGACAGCGGAGCGAAATAGTGCTATGTTTATCGTGTGTATTTATAACTGTTAGAGGAGTGGTCCAAATGGCAATAAACACAAATTACGGCGCATACAGTAATAACAACATATACAGCATGTTTACTAACACCGCGCAGAAGGTTAACTCCTTTTATAAGAGCAATTACACGAAATCGAGCTACGGTTTGTTTAACAACAACAGCTCCGCGCTTCATTTCCTAAAGTACAATAAAAATGAAATCGATTACCCCGCCATGGCAAGGCTTTCCGAAATCAAGACCGGCTCGCAGAAGCTGAAAAGCGCAATTGACAGCCTTTCGCGCGGGCTTACATATACTCAGAAGGCTCCCGTTTCCTCCGACAGCGAGATTATGGAGGTCAAAGCGACCGGAACAGTCAGCGTAAACCGCATACCGGAGACCTCAGTTCAAATAGACCGGATCGCCATGGGGCAGGAAAACACGGGGAACAGCTTGAAGTCGTCGGTCAAGTTTGGAGACGTCAAGGATTATAGATTTGAAATCAAGACGGAAAAGGGCACAAAAGCGTTTTCGGTCAGCGTCACCGCGTCGGACACAAACGAATCGGTTCAGCAGAAGGCCGCCGCCGCGATAAACAGCGCGGATATTGGGGTCACAGCGTCGTATACAAAGAACGAAGGTCAGGGTACCGGATTTCTCACGGTAAAGTCAAATTCGGTGGGAGATCAGGATTCCGCCAAATTCATGATAAAAGACATCACCCCGGGCGGCATAGTGTCCAAAACCGGGCTGGACGCCGTTTCAAGGGAGGCGCAGGACGCCGCGTACAGGGTAAACGGAGGTAAACTCCAGCAGTCCTCCACAAACAATGTAAACCTTGGAAACGGGCTGTCCGCGATCCTCAAGGGAGCGTCGGAGGACGAGATCAAGGTCACTGTCGGGCAGGACAGTTCATACGCGGTCGGAAAAGTAAACGAGCTTGTTAAGGAGTACAACTCGCTTGTCGGCGGCGCTTTCGATAACCTCGGGAGCAAGGGCGCGAACAAGCTGTTCAACTCGCTTGTCGGGGTCGCCAAGACGTACATGCCCTCGCTTTCGAGAATAGGTATCAATTTAAGCGATGACGGCTCCTTGAAAATTGACTCCAAAAAGCTTGAGCAGTCGGCGGCGGACGGAAGTCTGGAGAAATTTTTGACCGGCGGCGGGGCAAACTACGGTTTTTCGGCGAGGCTGTCCTCTGTGACGGGGGACATAAGCCGCAATCCTATGGCGTACGGAGGCAAGGACGCCGCGTTCAATATGATAAATTCGGATTCGGGCAATTTTTACAACAGCTTGCAGCAGACCAGGTACAATCAGTTTTCAAATATAGGCTTGTTCCTCGATCTATTCCTTTGATATTGTTCTCAAATCATGAATATTTCCTGCGTTTCTTGTTGTGATTTAGTCTAAAAATATTTTATGATTTTTAGGCTAAATCACAATATTTTTTCTCTATAACAATATCCAATAAAAGAGTCGTTATAGAAATCAAGCAAAAGCTTGCGTATATGGATTTTGTGCAGATTTTTATCTGCGACGCTATTGGATATTGTTATTATATAAGAGCAGAATAAAACTTTGTCCCGGTTTTTATCAAGTGAAGTGAGGTTTGTCACGATATATATTTTATACCGGTCAGGATCATCTGATCCGGACTATTAAACTGTATTTAATTCGGAAGGATACGGGATTGACCTTGCCGCGCTGTAAATTAAGAGGCGGATTTGCTTTTTAAACGCCATGCCGCGGCAAACGGCAATTGCAGGATGCGATAAATGAATTGGTTTAAAAGAAATGCCGCAGGGGAAGACGCCGAAACACTGCTGGGGTTTATACTTCGAAATACTGACGACGACGGAAGATATAACGGTCTTATGCTGCCAAACACAAGACCTATTTCTGAGGACCCGCTCATGTTTTGGTCGCCCGGAGGCAAGGAGGGGCTTATACCCGCGGGGAGGAAGGGGGAAAATCCGAAGCAGGAGAAGGAAATCCGGATTTTACTCAACTCCGCGCTCACAAATCCGGACCGCAGGCTGGATCTGTACACAAAGGCGCTGGAGTATAACGTGATCAGCTACTGTGAGCCGTTGATAGAATCGCTTGTTGACGGTGTGGAGGATACCGCGTCCGAGTTGCTCAGTCTGGCGGTGTGGCTGATATCCGAAAGCTTTGACAGTGAACCCATGAAGCTTGGAATAAGCCTGCTAACGCTGTTTAAGGTGGATCAGATTTCGATAAACAACGGGACGTCTTTGCAGGACATCCTGCTTGCCATAGGGAAGTGCCCCGAGTTTTCCTACTACGTGCTCTGGGTTTTCCGGGCAAATAACTACAGCAACCGCCTGATTTTTGAGCTTGCGAAGTATACGACGGGCTGGGGAAAGCTTTTCACCGTCGTAGCGCTTGAGCCGGAGACGGAGGAGATACGCGAGTGGCTGCTGATACATGGGCTTGACGACATAGAGCATCCGCTTGAGCTTTCCACCGGCATAGCTGAAAAAAGCGATATTGGTTTCTTTTTAAAGCAGCAGATGATACCGTATAACATGTATAGGGCGGCGACGAAGCTGCTTGGTTTTATCGAGGCAAAGCGTGACCTTGACAGCCTGGACAACATACAGGGTATTTTGTTGGATTATTTCCGCCTGTCCTGCGAGCACTGCTCCGACCTCTATGAGCTTATGCACATAATAAGGCTTAGAGACTATGCGCTTGACAAGGAAAACAGGATATTTTGGAATGACGAGATGCTCGGCGATATGATGGAGAGCATAGAAATTATCGAAAAGAAGAAAAACTGGGACGAGCTTATCTGGCAGGAGCTGTGTGCGGATTCGCGGGCGAAGATATACTGCGCCAAATGGCTGGCGCAGTACAAGGGATTTGACATCTATGACACCATAATGGAGGAGCTTGAAAAGAATCCGCTGAAAATCGATATTTACAGCGAGCTTTTTATGACGGAGGACATGCAAAGGCTTGGGAAGGTGCTGGAGATAGCTGAGAAAAATATTGATATATACATGCAAACCGACGACTATACCGCCACAATAGTGACCGAAGGCTTAAAGACGCACCCGTATATGGGTCAGATCATAATTGAAAAGATGCTTCGCTCCGAAGGTCATCTGCACATTGCCACAGCGCTTGATGTGATCGAAGCGTGGGGAACGGACTATGTGCCTATCTGTATTCAGGAGTCGCTTATTGAGGCGCTTACAATAACAAGAAACGACCGAAACCAGCAGAGAATTCAAAAGCTGTTAAATACCACCGAAAAATGACCGGTATAGCAGCCCCCTAATCCGACAATTATAAATTCACAATTTAGAATTGTCGGATTAGGGGAAGAGAATACTTGACAGGCTGTCGAAAAAGAACCATTTTTCGCGGGCGGGTTGACCCCGCCCATACACGAACCCTGGAAACGCAGCGTTTTTTGTAAAGGCGGTCACCCGCCGCCTGCGCTGCGCTTAGAGGCGGGGAGATTGCGGCGCAAGCTTATAGTGGAGAGTGAAAATGCTGTCATTTGAAGAAATAAACGATATATTGAGCGAAATTGTCGATGATATCCCCCAGGAAATTTTTAACGGACTCAACGGCGGCGTGATATTAAAGCCGGATGTGATGCCGCACCCGGAGGGCACCGGCGAGGATTTGTATATACTGGGACAGTATCACTACAACCCCTACGGACTGGGGAGATTTATAACTATCAATTACGGCTCCTTCCGCAATGTGCATGGCAGCCTGCCGGTGGGATTGCAAAAGGAGAAGCTGCGTGAGGTTTTATACCATGAGCTTACCCACCATCTCGAAAGTCTCGCGGGGGACGACTCACTTGTTATCGAGGACATGAAAAACATGGAAAAGTACAGGGAGCGGATGGACGGCAAGTAGGTGAGGGGATTTCTGACAAGCTGATAGTATAGAGGGGTACACAGAACAATTATTGCAGCCAGTATTATAACGCCGATAATATACGGCATGTAATATTGGCTGCAAATTCCATTTGGACTAACGAAAGTTAGACAAAACAAGACAGATCGTTAGTTATAAAATAACGAATGATAGGCTAAACAAAATATGTGATAGATAAACTATCAATAAATTAAGCAAATTCAAATAACAAGCGTTAGTCCAATATTAAACTAACGTTAGATGAAATATTAAAGAAAGTTTGCGACAGTTTTTCAAGGAATCTTGGGTTGAAGGTGTTGAGCGGTTTGCAACGATGCGTGGGAGAGGGCGTTAGGCGTATAGGGCCTAAAATACCCCCCCTGCGGGCGGTGATTCCGGTCATAACGCGGTAGAGTTGTAGCGGGCGCGATTGTTATGTGCATCGCGCCCGCTACAACCAAGAGGGCGCCTGAGACCGCAGCACAGTTGGCGGGGGTGGGTTTATCCCCCGCCAACTGTGCTGCGGTTGCGTCTGTCTGACCCTGGTCCATGCAACTTATCTTGAGACAAGAAAGGGGCTGGTCGTAAGGATTTTAAAATCCTTACGACCAGCCCCTTTTCATCTCAATGAGTAGGTATTTACGATTACATTAACCCTTAAGAGAGCCTATCATAACGCCGGTAACAAAATACTTCTGTACAAAGGGGTATACCATAAGGATAGGCGCTGTTGCAACAATCGTTGTACAATACTGCACCAAAGGCTTATATAAGTCCATTTGGTTGACGGCGTCGGAGCCGACCATGATTTTCGTTGTATCGTTTTCAATGAGTATCTCACGAAGTATGAGCTGCAACGGGAACAATTTGCGCGTCTGGAGGTAAATCATGGCGTTGAACCATGAGTTCCAATGTCCGACAGCTGAGAACAGTACCAAAACGGCAACGGTCGCCTTGACAAGAGGAAGGATTATCCGGAACAATATTGTCATGTTGCCCGCTCCGTCCAGCTTTGCGGATTCTTCAAGGCTGTCCGGAATACCCTGAATAGAGGTACGCATGATAATAATGTTGAAAACAGAGAGCGCACCGGGGACAATAAGCGCTATACGTTTGTCAATCCACCCAAGATTTTTGACGATCATATACGTGGGGATAAGTCCGCCGCTGAACATCATGGTGAATGTGATAAAGAAGGTGAAGAAATTCCTCATACCAAGCTGCTTCCTGGAGAGAACATAGCCCGCCAATGAGACGCCGAAAATATTAAGCGTGGTTCCAAGGGCAACATAAAGGATCGTGTTGCCGTAACCGGTGATAATGTTAGGATTCCTGAACACGAGCTGGTAGCCTTTAATAGTCATTTCACCTAACGGCCAGAAAATAGCTCCCTCGTTGCGGGCGAGATGCGCCGGATCGGAAAATGAAGAGCAGAGGACGTGCCACAGGGGCAGAATACAGGCAAACGCGATGAATACCATAATAACGAAGTTGATAATATCAAACGATATTTTACCGGCTGTACGTCTTTTAACCATTTTTTACACCCTTTCTTTAATTTAAAATAGACTGGTCTCTGTGAACTTACGGCTGAGGAAGTTGGTGATCAACAGCATCGAAAAGTTGATAACAGAGTTAAATAAACCGACTGCCGTACTGTAACCGTAGTTTGCTTCCAGCAAGCCCTTACGGTATGTAAAGCTTGAAATAACGTCCGCCGTTTCGTAGGTCATTGGGTTATAGAGGAGTATTATTTTTTCAAATCCAACACTGAACAGCATACCCATACGCATGATAAGCATGATAATGATTGTCGGAGCAATACCGGGCAACGTGATGTGCCAGGTCTGTTTCCAGCGACCGGCTCCGTCGATAACCGCGGCTTCGTAGAGCTCCTGGTCAACGCTCGAAAGAGCCGCCAGATAGAGGATACTGCCGAATCCGATTCCCTGCCATATGTCGGAGCCGACATAAATTGTCCTGAACAGATTTGGATCAGACAGCAAATTTCGTTTTGCTCCGCCCAAAGCGACAACGATGGAGGTGATAACGCCGCTCGAGTTTGTGAAGTCTTTAATAAGTCCGCATATGACGACCATGGAAATAAAGTGGGGAAGATAGCTCATGGTCTGCACAGTCTTTTTGAAGTACTTTGCGTTGACCTCGTTGAGTAAAAGCGCAAAGATGATTGGAGCGGGGAAAGAAAACACGATATTCAGGGCGCTGATCAAGAAGGTATTGCGGAGCAAACGCACAAAGTAATAGCTGCCAAAGAAATCCGTGAAGTTTTTCAATCCGATGAATGGGCTCTTAAAGTAACCTAATTTTGGGCTGAACGACTGAAACGCCATGATGATACCAGCCATTGGTATGTAATTGAAAATTACAAAGTACGCAATGACAGGCAGCGATAATAGATAAATTTGCCAATTCATTCTAAAATCGCGTTTAATTGCTGTAACACTCATAAAATGCCTCCTAAGAAAAAAATTTGTCTGACACCAATGTGAATGCAGCATAGTTTTAAAATGGAGGAACCTCACTTTAAAATTAGTTGCATACGAAAATTGGTCATCTTCAATGATTAGTGTACTATAAGTTTGTGCAAATTGCAATACTTTTTTGCTATTATTCACAAAAAAACTGTGACGATTTTGAACTGATGTTCTAAATGACAAGAAAATAGTAAAAAAACAATGAAAAACTGTAAATTATTACATGGATAGAAGCGACAAAAACTGATATATTATTTGTCGAAAATATAGTATTTTAAGTACAAAATGAAAGATTATATGAACTTCACTTATATATGGTTGACATTTACAGCTTTTTCGCAATAGTGACCAAAAAATAATTTGTTAACAGACCACAAAAGTCACACCATAAAAAGACAATTGGCGACAAACGCAATAATTATGACTTAATTGCAATTGTGAAGCTTGCTGAAATATTATGATATATTTTTGCGGGGCATTTACCTAAAGCTTCCGGAAATGTTCGGAGTTGACAAAAATAAAGAATAAGTTTAGAATATTCGAAAAAGTATAAGACAGGATTTATGTGATAAAAGGGGGAGAAAATGTATATCAAACGCGCTATAGAGGAATCGGTTCTAAACATCTCAAAAACCTTTCCGATACTTCTGATGACCGGACCGAGATACGTGGGAAAAACCGCGCTGTTAAAGAGACTTGCGGGGGAGGACAGAAAATATGTTACTATGGACGACCCGGACGCGCGGTATCTCGCTCAAAACGATCCTGCAATGTTTATACAGCGCTACTCCCCGCCGGTTATAATTGACGAGATCCAATATGCGCCCGGTCTCATGTCCTACATAAAGGTGGAGGTGGACAACTCGGGCAGCAAGGGGGACTACTGGCTGACGGACTCGCAAATGTTCAACACGATGAAGATAGTGGGGGACACGCTTGCCGGTCGGGTAGGTATAATTAAACTTCTGGGGCTGTCAAACAGCGAAATAAACGGAACGGCTTCGATGCCGTTTACGACCTCCTCCGAAAGGCTTGGGCGGAGGCTGGAGGAAATAGGCAGGATGGAGCTGGGGGAGGTCTATGAACGGATACACCGCGGCGGGATGCCGGCGCTCTACGTGAATGACGACATTGATCCGGAGGTTTTTTTCGCGTCATACATAAATTCGTATCTTCAAAGAGACATTAAGGATTTGAATCTCGTAACCGATGAGATGTCCTTTTTTAATTTCATGAGCTGCGTTGCGGCGCGGACAGCGAAGCCGGTGGTATACGACGAGCTTGCAAAGGAAGCGGGAATAAGCGCGCCGACAGCGAAGAAGTGGCTTTCGATTCTGGTCTCGTCGCACATCGTGGCGCTTGTACAGCCGTATCAAAACAGCGCCTTGAAGCGAACAATACGCACGCCGCTGCTGCATTTTCTGGATACGGGACTCTGCGCGTATCTGCTGAAATGGAGAAACGCGGAGGTGCTGGAACGGGGAGCCATGGCTGAACCCTTTTTCGAATCATGGGTTTTCTCCGAGATATACAAGAGCTATTTAAACTCGGTGAAAGAGCCGCCTCTTTTTTATTACCGGGACAAGGATAAGAAGGAGGTCGATTTGATCATAGCTGAAAACGGGGTTCTCTATCCCATTGAGATAAAGAAAATAGCCTCTACCGGAACCGAAGCCGCAAGGATGTTTAAGGCGTTGAATCCCGTCACGGAGCCGGAGCTTTTTGGTTCGCTGGAGCAGTATAAAATGGATATAGGCGAAGGCTCTGTTATATGCCTGTCGAAGGATTTAACTCCGGCGGACAAACAAAACTGGTTTGTACCGGCGTGGCTTATCTGACGCAATATCTCCCGCGAGACCCGCCCGGCGGGTCTCGCGGGAGATATTGCGTACAGGGATTATACGTAAGCTCCCATGCATAATTGCATGAATAAAAATTAAATATGATGCATATATCAATTCCACTAACTATTGATAATGTTGGTTTCCGCAGTCTCGCATATATGAACGGCTCAACCTCGGAAACCAAATCAATATTAAGAGGAATTGCTATAAAGAGCGGATACTCTCTGGTTTCTTTGGCGGAAAACCGGGGAGTACCAGCATGTTTAGGCACTGTAAAGGCAATTTACTTTCTGAATACAAAACTGTAAAGCATTTAACTTTACAGGGGCTTTAAGCCTCGAATCTGCAAGAAAATTGAAGTGTTATAAGCCAAAGGCAAGCTGACATATATAGACCATCAGAGGTATCGTAATTACCGAGAGAAGAGTTGACACGGTGATAAGCCGGGAGGCGTACTTGCTGTCGTATCCGTACATCACCGGGAAAATTGCGGTTGCCGCGCCAATGGGGCAGCTTGAGGCGAGAAGAATCGCGAGCATGACGGTTGTGTCCGGGCGAAGTAAAAGGTAGACGGGAAGCATGAGCAGGGGGGCAACAATCAGGCTGAGGGCGGAGACGAGATAGACGCGCGGGTTTTTAAAGGTATCAAGCAGCCGTGAGCGCGCCATGGCAGTTCCCACAAGAATCATCGGAATAGGCGTGTTCAAGCCTGCGGCGTATTCCAGCGCCGAAGAGACGGGGCGGGGGATCGGAATTGAAAACCGAAATATTATTAAACCGGCGGCGACGGAAAGGACGCCGGGGTTAATAAGGATTTTTTTAATCAAGGGGAGCACAGGTTCTCTTCCCTTAAGCATAACCGGTCCGACGCACCACTGGAAGACCGTAAAGCAAACTATGTATGACGAAGCGTATATTACGCTTTCCCTGCCGAGTACCGCCGTTATCAGCGGGATGCCCATGAAGCCGCCGTTTGAAAGCATGACGGAGAATCTTTCGATGCGTCTGTCCTCATCCTCCCCCCGTATAAAGAGATATCCTACCCCGAGCGCGATAAGTATGGAGACGGCGCTTAAGCCAAGACCTTGCATGAGGTTTAAAAACTCTTCGGCGTTGTAGGGACGGTTGTAGGAATCGATAAGCACGGCAGGTACAACAAATAAAATAACAAGCTTATTCAGCTGATCTGTGCCGAGCTTTGTAAAGACACCTCTCTTCTCAAGAAAAAAACCGGCAGCCACAAGCAGGAACATCACAAAAACCTGTTCAGCTGAAATTAACGCCATTTCCATATCCGATTCCCTCTTCCTCACGAACTATATGACTGCGCCCGTCACTAACCTATATAACAAATATACAAAAATGCGGAAAATCTAAAATGTGAATTTAATTTAGACATACATATTATATGAATAATCTAAAATGTGAATTTAGATTATTCATATTAAAAGGATTGCTCTCAGTGTTCATTTCACACTGAGAGACAATCCTTTTACCGGGTTTACCCGAATTATTTTGATTCGTTTCTTATTTCCGCTCTCTTTATCTTTCCGCTTATCGTCTTTGGCAGCTCGTCGACATACTTGATGATTCTGGGATACTTGTATGGAGCGGTTACGTTTTTAACGTGAGTCTGCAATTCCTTTGTCAGCTCATCGGATGGGGAATACCCGGCGGCAAGAACAACAGTCGCCTGAACCACCTGGCCGCGTACGGGGTCGGGCGCCGCCGTAACGGCACACTCCACAACCGCCGGATGCTCGACAAGGGCGCTTTCGACCTCGAAGGGACCGATGCGGTAGCCGGAGCACTTGATAACATCGTCGTTTCGTCCAACGAACCAGAGATAACCGTCCGAGTCGCGCCACGCCACATCACCCGTGTTGTACCTGCCCCCGGCAAATGCCATGGAGGTTTCAGCTTCGTTCCTGTAATAACCGAAGAACAGTCCTACGGGTCGGTCAGCGCCTATGTTTCGGACGACAACCTCGCCCTCCTCGCCTTCGCCGCAGATATTTCCCTCGCTGTCCATAAGCTCTATGTCGTAGAGGGGGGAAGGCTTGCCCATCGAACCCGGTTTTGGTTCGAACCATTCAAAGTTCGCTATCATAACGGTGGATTCACTCTGCCCGAAGCCTTCGGTAAGGCTGAGACCCGTTATGGCTTTGAAACGGTTGTAGACGTCGGCGTTCAGCGGCTCGCCCGCGTTGCAGGCGTGCTTGATAGAGCTTAAATCGTATTTTGTCAGATCCTCCTGGAGCATAAAGCGATACATTGTAGGGGGAGCGCAGAAGGTGGTTATCTTATATTTATCAAGCTTTTCAAGGAGCTTTGAGGGTACAAACTTATCCATGTCATAGGCGAATATTACAGCGCCGCATATCCACTGACCGTAGATTTTGCCCCAGCCGAACTTTGCCCAGCCGGAATCGGATACGGACATATGCAGCTTGCCGTCCTGTACCTTCTGCCAGTATTTTGCCGTGACGATCTGCCCCAGGGGATAGGAGCAGGAATGAAGCGCCATCTTGGGCATACCGGTGGTGCCGGAGGTGAAATAGATGAGGAAGTTGTCCGAAGCCTTTGTCGCGTCCTCCCCCTGAGGGCGCTCAAATATATCCGAAAAGGATTGGTAGGCGTCAAAGTCGAGCCAGCCTCCGCGCTTTTCACCGAGCAGTATTTTCGCGATGAGGTCGGAGCAGGCGGGCGCGGCCTCCTCGACCTGTTCCATGGGGTACTTATCGTTGACAGAGACGATAAGGCGGATATTTGCGGCGTTCGCGCGGTAAACAATGTCCTTCTTTGTAAGCTGGAGGCTTCCCGGAATGAGGACGGCGCCGAGCTTGTGGATGGCGACGGCAGTTATCCAATACTCCCACCTTCTGCGGAGTATGATCATGACCATGTCGCCCTTTTTGACTCCGATCGACTTAAAGTAATTGGCAATCTGATTTGACATGCGGCTTACGTCGCCGAAGGAAAGGACCTTTTCCCCGCCGTTGTCGTCACACCAGACAAGCGCGGGCTTATTCGCGTCCAGCCTTGCCCATTCGTCGACGATATCAAAGCCGAAATTGAAGTACTCCGGTACATTTATTTTAAAGTTTTCTTTCAAATCCTCATATGAGTTAAAATCTACACAGGAAAGATAATTGCTTAGCATATCAATATTATTTATGATCCGGCTGTAAAGCGGACCATACCTTTCTTAAAAAATTATTTTTTGATGTCCGACCCAGAACCTGTTCTCATAGGTTAGAAAATACCGTATCATCGGCGATTTTTCCGCCGTGCCGCGTTAAGTTTTCTTGCCATAAAACAATTATGTCCGCGAAAATTTGCCTTGCATAGCAAAAAAATCGCTCGATGCTCCGATATTTCCACCTATGTGAACAGGTTCTTAAAATAATTTCTTTAAAAGTATACAAGCTGTCTTTGACCTCAGTTAAAGGACAGATAATATATTATTCAGTAATTACAGTCAAAAATATTGCCCTTTCCCCGCTTGCCGCCATCTGCCCGTGCGGATGGAGCGGGTCGAAGTAGACGCAGTCGCCGGTGTTCAAAAGCAGCTTCTTCTCATCAAAAAGGAAGTAGACGGAGCCCCTAAGCACGTAGTTGAACTCCTGCCCGCCATGGGTAACAAGCGCGGGCTCCTTGCTCTGAGGCTCGAGCGTGACGAGCATTGGCTGCATAACCTTGTCCTTGAATTTGTGGGCAAGGCTTTGAATATGATACTGCGCGTAGCGGTCAATTTTGATACCGTTTCCGCTCGGCACAACACACAGTGAGTCAAGCCGCGGGGTAAGTCCGGTCAATATTTCTGTTAAGTCGACGCCGTATTTGTTTGCCAGGTGGTAAAGAACGCTGATTGGGATATCGGCGCCCTCGGTTTCGTAAACAGTATATTGAGCGACGGATAGGCCTAAATCGGCCGCGACCTCCTCTGCGGTGTAGCCGTATACATCACGAAGCTCACGAATTCGTAACGCGATAAGTTTTAAATCTTCCGGCATAGCTTCACCCTCCAATAAATTTGCGAAAATATGAATCGGAACCATCAACAGATGATTAAAAATCATTATATCACACGTGAGGAGCAATGTTAAAGTGTTAATTAATAAAAATTATTTCCCGCTTTCAAAGCCATATTACAGCAATTACACCAACTGACGCCGGCATCCTCTCCCGCATGGGCTATTTAGCTTTACATTATTTCCAGTTATGGTATAATAACCGCAAGCGGTTATTATACGCTGATACGGCACTGCGTGCCTTTAGATAAATATACCATTACGGCGTAAACGCCTATGATATAATGATTGCATTGCAATCATTATAACAGCATCAGGATTTGTATTCACGAACAAGGAGGAACATCATAAATTATGTCTGATATCAGGGATATAGGGCTTGCCCCGTCCGGGCAGGACAAGCTTGACTGGGTGGCGTCCTACATGCCGATGCTTGCCGCCGTACGCAAGCGCTTTATACAGGAGAAGCCGTTTAAAGGGCTTGCCATAACCATATCCATCCACCTTGAGGCGAAAACCGCAAACCTTGCCACCGTGCTGCGCGACGGCGGCGCCGAGGTTTACGTTACAGGCTGCAACCCGCTTTCAACCCAGGACGACGTAGCGGCGGCTCTCTGCGAGCAGGGCTTCGAGGTCTTTGCCAGGAGGGGCGTGACGAGTGGGGAATATACTGACCACTTAAGGCAGGCGCTCGCGTGTCATCCGGATATAATCATCGATGACGGCGGCGACCTTTTGGAGCTGCTGCACGGGGAGTACAGGGAATACGCGGACAGGCTCAAGGGCTGCTGCGAGGAGACGACCACCGGCATCCACCGCCTGCGTGCGCGGCACGCCGCCGGAAAGCTGAGCTATCCGGTCATCTCGGTCAACGACGCCAACTGCAAGTACCTGTTTGACAACCGCTACGGAACAGGTCAGTCGGTCTGGGACGCGATAATGCACACAACAAACAACCTTGTCGCCGCGAAGAAGGTGGTGGTCGCGGGCTTTGGATGGTGCGGCAGGGGGATAGCCGCCCGCGCGAAGGGAATGGGAGCTCAGGTGATTGTGACCGAGGTGGATCCGGTGCGGGCTATCGAGGCGGCAATGGAGGGCTGCGCCGTTATGACTATGGATGAGGCGAGCGGGGTCGGGGACATCTTCGTCTGTGCCACCGGCTGCAAGGACGTGATAGTAAAGCGCCACTTTGAAAGGATGAAGGACGGCGCGATACTGTCCAACGCGGGTCATTTCGATGTGGAAGTGAGCAAGCCTGATTTGGAGGCGCTTTCAAGGCGGGTTTACGAACGTAAATTCAACGTCACAGGCTATGAAATGGCGGATGGGCGCACTCTGAATCTGCTCGGTGAGGGCAGGCTTGTAAATCTCGCGGCGGGCAACGGGCATCCGGCGGAGATAATGGACATGAGCTTTTCTATTCAGGCGCTCAGCCTTGAATACTTCGCGAAAAACGACTTGAAGAAGCCGGGGGTTTATGCCGTGCCGGAGGAGATTGACAGGAGCGTCGCGCTCATGAAGCTGGACGTCATGGGTATAAAAATTGACAAGCTGACGGATAAGCAAATTGAGTATATAAAAGGATTTTAGGGCAAAGGGTCACAGATATTGAACAGATAATTGAAAGTGAGAGAGGATAGAGAATATGAACAAGCTATTTACATCAGAATCGGTTACGGAGGGGCATCCGGACAAGGTTTGCGACCAGATAGCCGACGCGGTGCTCGACGCGCTGATAGAGCAGGACCCCATGTCGCGGGTGGCGTGTGAGTGCATCGCGACTACCGGGATGGCGCTGGTAATGGGGGAGATCACGACACAGGGCTACGCCGATATTCCGGCGATTGTCAGAAGGACGATAAGCGACATAGGCTACAACAATCCCGACCTTGGCTTTGAGGCTAAAACCTGCGCGGTGCTCACCTCAATTGACGAGCAGAGCGCGGATATCGCTCTCGGGGTGGATAACTCGCTTGAATACAAGCAGACCTCGGACATGGAAGCGAATCTTATCGGGGCGGGGGATCAGGGCATGATGTTCGGCTTTGCCTGTGACGAGACCCCGGAGCTTATGCCCGCGCCGATTTCACTTTCGCACAAGCTTTGCATGAGGCTGGCGGAGGTGAGGAAAAAGGGGATACTGGACTTTGTCTGCCCCGACGGCAAGGGTCAGGTAACCGCGGAATATGACGGTGGGGGAAAGGTAGTAAGATTGCGGGCCATAGTGGTGTCCACCCAGCACACCGACGACGTGTCCATAGAGACGGTCAGGGAGGCGGTAAACGACGAGGTCATCAAAAAGGTGATCGACCCGAAGCTCATCGACCGGGATACCAAGATATTTATAAATCCGACCGGCCGCTTCGTTGTGGGGGGACCGCACGGCGACTCGGGGCTCACCGGGAGAAAGATCATAGTGGATACATACGGAGGCTATGCCAGGCACGGCGGCGGCTCCTTCTCCGGCAAGGACCCGACAAAGGTGGACAGGTCGGCGACCTATATGGCGAGATATGTTGCGAAAAATATTGTCGCCGCGGGGCTGTGCAAAAAGTGCGAGATACAGATAGCGTACGCTATCGGGGTTGCGCACCCGGTGTCGGTGCTTGTCGACACGATGGGAACCGGTATCCTTCCGGACGAACGGATATCCGCGCTCGTGAACGAGAAATTTGACCTCCGCCCGATAAAGATCATCGAGTATCTCGATCTGCGCCGGCCGATATACAAGCAAACGGCGGCGTACGGGCATTTCGGACGCACGGATGTGGAGCTGCCCTGGGAGAAGCTTGATATGGCGGATGTGTTAAAGGGCTGATATATTGCTCCACCGATTAGACATTGCGCGAAGATTGGCGAGGATTTTACAAAAGACCGGCAGGGGCTGTTGCAGTCAGCCCCTGCTTTTACAATTTATGATCATCGAAGCGGCTTTAAAGCGGCTTTTATTTGTATGAAATGTTTGACCGGACTATAAAAATTGTGATATATTGTACAAATATAAAATTGACGAATCAGAGCTGTAATGATAAAATATACTGATATTAGTATGATACAAAAGCTTCGCACAAATTATGAAGGGGAAAATAATGTGGTTATCCGATAGGTGGCGGGACTATGAGCTTGTGGATTGCGGCGGAGGGGAGCGGCTTGAGCGCTGGGGCGGCATTTACCTTGTAAGACCGGACCCTCAGGCGATATGGAAAAGCGAGCGGACACACGAAAAATGGCGGCGTCCGAACGCAGTGTACTCCAGGTCGAACAGCGGCGGGGGTCACTGGGAAAAGAACGCTTTGCCGGAAAAATGGCAGATAAGCTATGACGGTCTCACCTTCAATATAAAGCCGATGAACTTTAAGCACACGGGGCTGTTTCCCGAGCAGGCGGCAAACTGGGACTTTATCAGAGGGCAGATACGGGCGGCACAGCGGGAAATATCGGTGCTGAACCTGTTTGCGTACACCGGAGCCGCAACCCTCGCCGCCGCCGCGGCGGGCGCGAAGGTCTGCCATGTCGACGCGGCCAGGGGGATGGTGGCATGGGGCAGGGAAAACGCAGTGTCCTCGGGCTTGCGGGACGCTCCGATAAGATGGATAGTTGACGACTGCGTAAAATTTGTACAGAGGGAGCTTCGCAGGGGCAAGAAATATGACGCGGTGATAATGGACCCGCCCTCGTACGGCAGGGGTCCGTCGGGTGAGATATGGAAGCTTGAGGACGAGCTGTATGATCTGGTTGAGCTTTGCGCGGAGGTACTGAGCGGCGACCCTCTATTTTTCATAATAAATTCATATACCACAGGGCTGGCGCCGTCGGTCCTGTCCTATATATTGAACACCGTCATCACCCCAAGGCACGGCGGAAAAGCCGACTGCGGCGAGCTGGGGCTCAAGGTCAGCGAAAATGGGCTGGAGTTTCCGTGCGGCGCCGCCGGACGGTGGAGGAGCGCGTCGGCCCCCGCCGAATAATACTAATCCCCAATAAGAAGCATACTAAAAATCGGCCGGGAAACCGCATATATCAAAGCTTTTTGCCCCATTTTATAGAATGCTCCTAAACGGCGTGAGCGCCTTTGGCGATTAGTATAAGGAGAATTTTGTCTATGAATAACGATGTGATTTTGCATTGCGAGGACATATATTTTGAATATGAGACCGAATCGGGACCCGTCAAGGTCTTTGAGGGTATGAGCATTGATATAAAACGCGGGGAATTTGTCGCAGTTTTGGGGCACAACGGCTGCGGAAAATCCACACTCGCAAAGCACTTCAACGCGATTTTGCTCCCAAGCGGGGGAAAGGTTTATGTTAAAGGGATGGACTCCGCGGATGAAAGCCGCCTCTACGACATCCGCCAGACCGTGGGAATGGTGTTTCAAAATCCCGACAATCAGATTGTCGCGAACATAGTGGAGGAGGATGTGGCTTTTGCGCCGGAAAACCTCGGCGTCGAACCGGCTGAGATACGCAGACGGGTGGACGAAGCGCTGAAAACCGTGGGTATGTACGAGTACCGCGAGCACGCGCCGCACCGGCTGTCCGGCGGGCAGAAGCAGCGTGTGGCGATAGCGGGGGTCATCGCGATGATGCCTGAATGTATAGTGTTGGATGAGCCTACGGCTATGCTGGATCCGATTGGCAGGCGTGAGGTTATGGCTACGATCCGCCAGCTGAATAAGGAGCGCAACGTCACCATCGTGCTGATAACCCACCACATGGAGGAGGCGGCAAGCTGCGACAGGGTCATTGTGATGGATCACGGAAGTATTATTACCGACGGGAAGCCCAAGGAAGTGTTCGTTCAGGTGGAGCTTTTGCGAAGCGTGGGGCTTGCGGTGCCGCAGACGGTGGAGCTTATGTACAGCCTCAGGGAGCTGGGGGTGGCTATGCCGCTGGACGCGCTGGACGTTGACGAATGTGCCATGGCGCTGTATCAGATGTATAATACTAAATCCCGATAAGAAACCGTAATAAAAATCAGGCGCAAAACTGCATATACGCAACACTTTTGCACCTGATTTTTAAACGTTTTCCAACAATATTTAGTATAAATAAAATGTAACTAACGATAGTTATGTTGCGGCAAAAACCGTGAAGCCGATAAAGTGAAGAAGCTTTTGGAGAAAATTATGGCATCAATTTTAAAGGTTGAAAACCTGGTACACATATACGGGGCGGGAACGCCGTTTGAGCGGCGCGCGCTTGACAATATAAATATCGAGGTTAAACGAGGGGAATTCCTGGGTCTGATCGGGCATACAGGCTCGGGGAAATCCACACTCATTCAGCACCTGAACGGACTTTTAAAGGCTGACGGGGGACGGGTTCTCTTTGAGGGGAAGGACATTTGGGAGGACAAGAAGGAGCTTCAATCCATCCGGTTTAAGGTTGGGCTTGTGTTTCAGTACCCGGAATATCAGCTCTTTGAGGAAACGGTTTACAAGGATATCGCCTTCGGACCTAAAAACATGAAGCTCTCCGAGGGGGAGATAGACGAGCGGGTCAGGGAGGCGGCAAGCTTTGCCGGAATAGAGGAGGAGCTGCTGGAAAAATCCCCCTTTGAGCTGTCCGGCGGGCAAAAGCGCCGCGCGGCAATAGCGGGGGTAATGGCGATGAGACCGGAGGTGCTGATACTCGACGAGCCTACGGCGGGGCTTGACCCGCTGGGCAGGGATGAGATACTTTCGAGGATCCGTGACTACCACAAAAAAAGCGGAGCCACCATTATACTCGTGACCCACAGCATGGAGGACGTCGCGGAAAACTGTAACAGGATACTTGTAATGGACGAATCCACCGTCTATCTGACCGGAACGCCTGAGGAGGTCTTTTCCCACGCCGCGGAGCTTAGAGCGGTGGGGCTTTCGGTTCCGCAGATAACAAAGGTGTTTATCAGGCTTCAGGAGCTGGGGCTCGGGGTGGACAGCTCGGTATTCACGGTTGGACAGGCGATAGAAAAGCTAAAGCAGTTAAAACATCCTTGAGAAGGGATAACAGGCTGAGCGGAATATATGTAAAGGACTGGAGAACAGAGTGCTGAAGGATATAACCCTTGGACAATATTTCCCGGGGAAGACAGCCATTCACAGAATGGACCCGAGAATAAAAATATCGCTTGTATTTTTGTACATCATAATCCTGTTTATAGCTGACGGGCTGTACGCGTATTTGCTGCTGTTCGTATGGCTCTGCGCGGCGATAGCCGTCTCAAGGATAAAGCCCGCCATCATATTGCGGGGAATAAAGCCGATTATATTCGTGATCGCCCTCACCGGCGTACTGAATATGTTCTATACCCCCGGGACGCCGGTATTCGAGCTGTTTGGCGGCAGGATAAGCGTAACCTATGAGGGGCTTGAAACCGCCGTTTACATGATAGTGCGTATCGTAATGCTGATCACAGGCACGTTTCTGCTGACCTACACCACCTCCCCGCTGATGCTTACCGACGGCATCGAGCTGCTTCTGGGACCGTTGAAAAAGCTCCGGGTGCCGGTGCATGAGCTTGCGATGATGATGACTATCGCGCTGAGGTTCATACCTACGCTGATAGAGGAGACCGACAAAATAATGAGCGCGCAGAAGGCGCGCGGCGCCGACTTTGAAACGGGAAGCCTATTCAGCAGGGCGAAGGCGCTGATTCCCCTGCTTGTTCCGCTGTTTATAAGCGCGTTTCGCCGCGCCGACGAGCTGGCGGTGGCGATGGAGTGCCGGTGCTACAGGGGCGGGGAAGGGCGCACAAGGCTCCGCTCGCTCAAATATTCGATGGTTGACCTCTACTCGTCCTTGATATCGGCGGCGGTTTTCGGCGGGGTGATCGTCTTTAGGATATTCGGTATAGTATGAGATATATAGCGCTGAGACTTGCGTATTCCGGGACGAATTATCATGGCTGGCAGGCTCAAAAGGAGCTGCCCACCGTCTCCGGCACACTGGAGCGGGCGCTTTCCGAAATCTGCGGCGAACAGGTGAGGGTGACCGGCTGCGGCAGAACCGACGCCGGGGTACACGCGAAAACCTATGTCGCAAACTTCAGGACAGGGTCACAGCTTCCGGTGGACAGGCTGCCGTACGCGGTAAATTCCAGGCTGCCTGAGGACATCGCCGTCTATGATGCCGCCGAGGTGGAGGAGGACTTTCACGCCGTGTTCTCCGCGGTCAAAAAGGAATACACCTACTATATCTACCCGTCCCGGCTGAAAAATCCGTTTTACGCGCGGCGAGCGTATTTCTATCCGGGGAAAATAGATTTGGAGGCTATGCGGAGCGCGGCGGCGCAGATGACCGGCACACACGATTTTTCGGCGTTCCGCTCGGCGGGCTCGAATGTGAAAACCACGGTGCGTACAGTTTATTATTTCGATTGCGCGGCGGAGGGGGAGCTTATAGCCCTTAAAATCTGCGCGAACGGCTTTCTTTACAACATGGCAAGAAGCATGGCGGGGACAGCCATATACGCCTCGGAGGGGAAGATACTGCCGGAGAGGATCCCGGACATATTCGACGCGGCGCAGAGGAAAAACGCCGGTCCCACCCTTCCGCCGCACGGGCTGTTTATGACCGGAGTGTGGTACAAAACGCCGGTGTTTAAGCGTTGAAAAATATAACGAACGTTTGATATAATTTGAGGGGCTGAAATGAGCGCGGTAAAAAAGGATATTTCAAAAGAGAATAGGTCCGCCCTGCGGCGGCTGCCGGGTATGTTTTTAAGGTTTATCATCCTTGCCGCCGTAGCCGGGATATGCCTGTTTGTCGTTATGAATTACAACGACCTCAGCGTTTCAAACGTTCTGTCGATTCTTCCGTTCGGCGAGAAAGATACGGTGGACTATGTGGACAGCTACAAATTCACCGCGAACCCGACAAACGCGTACGCGGATTATATGGGCGGGCTTGCGGTGCTTTCGGCAAACGGTCTGTCCGTCATAAACAAAAGCGGCGCTGAGACCGCGGCGACCGCGGCAAGCTTCCAGCGTCCCTCGGTGAAGGCAGCGGGAAGCTATCTTCTCGCGTACGACGTAGGCGGGGTCAATATGGTGTACTGCGATTCCGGAGCGATAAAATTCTCCCGCGCGTACAAAAACAACATCATTACATGTGAGATAAACGCCATGGGCTGGTATCTTGTCGTCGCCGAGGAGAGCGGGAGCAAGGCGACCGCCGCGCTGTACGATGAGACGATGGAGGAGGTCATAAAGTGGTTCTCCCCGGAGCGCTACCTGACCGTGTCCGCGCTGTCCCCCGATTCGGCACGCTTCTGCGTAGGCGGGGTAAATCAGAGCGGCGCGAAGATAATGTCCAAGGTGATTTTTATGAAGAGAACAAGCGAGGAGCCGTACGCCTCATACGAGTGCTACGACGAGCTTATTCTGGATATTGTGTTTCTTGACAACGAAAACGTTATGATACTCAAGGAAAAGAGCGTCGTCTTTTGCGACGGAAACGGCAATAAGGTGGGTGAGCAGAGCTTCGAAAACCTGCGCCTCAGCGATTATTCCACAGATGGGGCGGGCTTGCAGGTCGTCTGCCTGTCGGACAAGATGTCAGGCTCGGTTTCCCGCGTCCTTACCTTGAACCGGGAGGGCGGGATAATAGCGGAAAAGTATATTGACGGGGTAAAGGCAATATCATGTATAAACGGCAGCCTGGGAATTTTGACAACTGATACGGCGCTGGTCTATAATGAGAGCATGGAGGACGAAAAAAGCTTTAGCATTTCGGCGGGCAGCAGGCATATAATTATGAGGGAAAACGGCACACTGATGATTTTGACCGGGGATTCGGCTGAAATTTATTCGTATAAATAATACTGAGCGACGGTGAGAAGCCGGATATCACGCGAAAAAGGTACAGGGAGAGGGTGAGGTCGTAATGATGAAATACATATTGGATATCGCGATTTTGGTCATACTGCTTATATTTATTCTGAGAGGGAGAAGCAAGGGCTTTGTTTTAAACCTCGCGTCCTTTGCGGTGGTAATAGCCGCTTTTGTTGGGGCAGGCTTTGTGACCACAGGCTTCTCGCCGCTGGTCGCGGAGCGCATCGAGCCGCACATATACGGAGCCGTATACGACGCGGTCGACATAAGCGGCGCGGTGCCGGAGGATTTTAAGCTCTACGGCATGAGCCTGAACGGTGCGGCGGAGAAATCGGGTGAGTTTATCGGACAAATGGGCGACGCCGCGGTATCGAAGGCGGCAAAGGCGCTTGCGGGCTCAGCCTCGGTCGTGCTTGTGTCGGTGATATCCTTTGCGGTCATCCTGCTTGTGTTAAAGCTTGCGGCGAGAATTTTGAACCTTGCGACAAAGCTTCCGGTGCTCAATTTTTTAAACAAAACCCTGGGCATGATATTCGGAGGGTTTGTCGGGCTTGTAGTGGTATTTTTCCTTGTGAAGATATCCTCCTCGCTGACCGCGGTAATCCCCCCTGAGGTGGCGGAGCAAACCGTTATATATAAATTTCTTTCACAGTATGACCTGTTTTCCGGGCTGTGATCCGATCGGCGGAGAAAAAATTTGTCGCCCTAAGCACATATGCGGGCAAAAAATCATAAATTGCTATAGAAATATAAAAAATTAATATTTGCTTTAGAAAAAGTTGTATACATCGTAATGATTTAGTGGTACACTGTATTTTCAAATTGCTGTGAAGGGAGATCCGGTTTATCAAGCCTTACCCAAAATGATAAACTTCATGTTGCCTGTATGAATGTACCAAACGCCTTGTCGCTGCTGCGTATTTTTATGGTTCCGGTATTTGTCTGCGTTTTTTTCATGGATACGCCAAATGCACACAGATACGCGGGAATAATATTTGCGACTGCCTTTGCCACCGACGTCCTGGACGGCTATATCGCGAGAAAATATAATAAAATAACAAGGCTTGGACGGGTGCTTGATCCCCTTGCCGATAAGCTTATGACCTTTGCCGCTATCCTGTGTGTGGGTATCAAAAGCATAATACCGCTTTGGATCGTAGTTTGCTTTTTTATAAAAGAGATGATGATGGGGCTGGGCGCTCTGCTTATGTATAAAAAAACGGACGACGTGCTGCCTTCGAATATGCTGGGGAAGGCGTCCACCGTAATCTTTTTCACGGCCTGTCTTGCGCTTATGCTGTTCCATATACCGCGGCCGTATTCAACGGTTATGCTGACGGTTGCGCTGGCGACAACGGTTTGCGCGCTTTCGGTCTATGCTTATAAATTAAATAAAATGCTGAGAAGTCGCGGCAACGGGTAATTTCAGCCACAGTATGGAGGAATATATGCAACCTACAATCTGCTCGCGGTGCAAAAAGAACATGGCGATGATCTTTGTCACCAAAATCGAAAACGGAAGAACGACAAACGAGGGTCTTTGTCTTAAATGCGCGAAGGACCTTGGAATAAAGCCGGCAAACGACATAATCCAAAAGATGGGGATATCTGACGATGAGCTTGAGGCGATGACCACTGAGCTTATGGACGTTATCAACGAAAACGACGGCTCGGAGGATGATACCGAGGACGGAAAAACCGCGACCTTTCCGTTTTTAAACAGGCTGTTCGGCTCCCCCGGGCAGGAGAGCGGCGCAAACGACGCACCGCCTCCCGGCAGGGAGAAGCGTGACGCCAAGCCTCCCAAGAAGAAGTTTTTGGAGTCCTACTGCATCTCGCTCACCGAAAGAGCCGTGCAGGGAAAGCTTGACAGAATTGTCGGACGCCAGGCTGAAATTGAACGGGTCACCCAGATATTGAACCGCCGCCAGAAAAATAACCCCTGCCTTATCGGAGAGCCGGGGGTGGGAAAGACCGCTGTCGCGGAAGGCTTTGCGCAGCGTGTGGCGGACGGGGATGTGCCCGAGAAGCTGAAAAACAAGGAGGTTTACCTGCTCGACCTGACCTCACTTGTCGCGGGAACTCAGTTTCGAGGGCAGTTTGAAAGCCGCATGAAGGGGCTCATTGAAGAAATTAAGAAGCTTGGGAATATCGTGCTTGTCATAGATGAGGTTCACAGCATCGTCGCCGCCGGGGACGCCGAGGGCTCCATGAACGCGGCGAATATTCTCAAGCCCGCTCTCTCCAGGGGGGAGATACAGGTCATCGGCGCAACCACCTTCACCGAATACAGAAAGCACATTGAAAAGGATTCCGCGCTTGAACGCCGGTTCCAGCCGGTTACAATAAACGAGCCCTCGGTTGAGGAGACAATTGAGATTATCAAGGGGATAGCCCACTACTACGAGAGCTTCCACGGCGTGAAAATCACTGACCATGTGGCCAGACAGGCGGTTATCCTGAGCGAGAGATATATAACCGACCGCTTTTTGCCGGACAAAGCTATCGACCTTATCGACGAGGCCTGCTCCGACGTCAACCTGAAGGATAAGTCCATCGGTGAGAAGGAACGCATGAAGGCGGATTTGCAGAAGATCGCGTCGGAGCGGGAATCTCTGATGGAGGATACCACCCCCGAGGCGTACCAGCGGCTCGCGCTGCTGCGCAGCCGGGAGATGCAGCTGGGCGCGCGTATGCAGGAGGCGGAGGACAACCGGCCGGAGCTGACCGCCGAGAATCTGGCGAGGGTCATCGAGCTGTGGACAAAGATACCGGCGTCCTCCATACAGGAAGCGGAATTTGAGCGGTTGAAGCAGCTTGAGGACAGACTCAGGGAGAGGATCATCGGACAGGACGAAGCAGTTAAAACAGTCGCGGCGGCAATACGACGCGGCAGGGTGGGAATCTCCGCGAAGCACAAGCCGGTTTCCTTTATATTTGTGGGCTCGACCGGGGTAGGCAAGACTGAGCTTGTCAAATGCCTGGCGCAGGATTTGTTTAACTCGCCCGAATCCCTCATAAGGCTCGACATGTCCGAGTTTATGGAAAAGCATTCCGTGTCCCGCATAATTGGCGCTCCTCCGGGGTATGTGGGCTATGACGAGGCGGGGCAGCTCACCGAAAAGATACGCAGAAAGCCCTACTCGGTCATACTGTTTGACGAAATTGAGAAGGCGCATCCGGACGTGCTGAACGTTCTGTTGCAGATACTGGACGACGGGCTGATAACCGACGCGCACGGCAGGCAGGTAAACTTTGAGAACACGGTTATTATTATGACCTCAAACGCGGGCAGCGAGCGGCAGGGCAGCGGAGTTATGGGCTTTGACCGATCCCTGTCCGAGCAGTCCAAGGACAAGGCGATGAAGGCGCTCAGCGATATAATGCGTCCGGAGTTTATCAACCGGGTGGATGAGATAGTGGCTTTCAATCAGCTCAGCGAGGAGGATTTCAGCAAGATCGTGAGGATAATGCTCGGCGACCTGAAAAAATCCCTGGCGGAAAGAAATCTTGATTTAAGCTGGGACGAAAACACCGAGAAGATACTTGTGAAAAAATCCTACTCGGTCAAGTACGGCGCGCGCAACCTCCGCCGGCTGATCCAAAAGGAAATAGAGGACGGCATAGCAAGCGTCATAATAGACAACTATGAAGCAAATCCGAAGGGCATCAACATCACCTCGGAGGACGGCGAAAAAATTTTAATCCTGCCGGTAAATGAATAAATCAGACTTCTTGCAAAAATAAAATTTTTTCAAGAAATCTGTTAAAAGAAGGTCTTATACTAAACCGCGGTTTAGTATAAGACCTTCTTTTATTCGGAGGAGCAATATTTGTGTCAATTTGCTATAGTATAGCCTTCGAGCACCGCTTCGGCGCACCGCACGCCGTCCACCGCCGCGGACATTATTCCTCCCGCGTAACCGCAGCCCTCGCCGCAGGGGATAAGCCCGGAGACATTGGATTCATATTTATCGTTTCTCAGTATACGCACAGGTGAGCTTGAGCGGGTCTCTATCCCGGTCAGAACCGCGCCGGGGTGGTCAAAGCCGCTCAGCTTATTCGAAAACCGCCTTATCCCTTCCTTCAGCGAATCAGAAATATCCGCCGAAAATAGCCGGCTCAGGTTTGCGGGCGCGACCCCCGGCAGGTAGGAGGGCCTCACATCCGTGAAGCCTAACGATCGTTCGTTATTCAAGAAATCCTCCACCCGCTGCGCGGGCGCTGTGCAGCCCCCTCCGCCGAGCGTATACGCCCTGTTTTCAAGTAAGCGCTGATACTCGACCCCGGCGAGGGGATGGTCGGACAGGAAGTCCTTTCCATCAACGCTTACAAGCAGGGCTGAGTTCGCGTTTTCACCGCTTCTCGAATAGTAACTCATTCCGTTGACGGCGAGACGGTTTTCCTCAGATGAAGCGCAGACCACATACCCTCCGGGGCACATGCAGAAGGTGTAAACTCCCTTCCCGTTTGAAAGCTGCGCGGACAGCTTGTAGTCCGCCGGGGGAAGACCCGCAGCTCCGCCGTATTGCGCCGAATTGATAAGTCTTTGAGGGTGCTCGATCCGCAGACCCACCGAAAAAGCCTTCTGCTGCATCGAAACGCCGCGGGAAAGCAGCATTTCGAAGGTATCCCTCGCGCTGTGCCCAATGGCGAGGATCACCCTTTCACACGAAAGGATATAACGTTTGTTAGGTGAATTGGCGGAAAGTCCGGATGGTGCGGCGGCTTCGACCTCCAGGGAGCGCACCTGCCCGCCGGAGATATTTACGTCGGTAAGCTTTTGCTCAAACCGGAATTCGCCGCCCAGCGATACGATTTTATTCCTCATGCTTTCCACCATAGGAAGAAGCTTGTCCGTGCCGATGTGAGGCTTTGCCAGATAGAGTATTTCCTCCGGCGCGCCCGCCTTTACAAACTCGCCCAGCACATAGCCGCACCGCGTGTCCTTGATTCCGGTGGTCAGCTTGCCGTCCGAGAAAGCGCCCGCGCCGCCCTCGCCAAACTGTACGTTCGACTCGGGGTCAAGCCCTTTGCCGCGCCAGAGCGAATCCACATCCTTTTTACGCTCCCTTGCCGTTTTGCCCCGCTCGATTATGATGGGGCGCAGTCCGGCTTCGGCAAGGACAAGAGCCGCCATAAGCCCGGCAGGTCCGCTTCCGACGACTACGGGGCGCGGGATATCCTCACTGCGGCGAAGCGCCGGGATGATGGGATGAACCGCCGCTTCCTCGGACAGCGAGACGTTCGGGGAGGACAGGAAGCGGCGCTCGCCCTCGAGTGAAGCCTCAACGGTGAAGACGAAGCGGATGTCGCTTTTCCTTCTAGCGTCGAGCGACTTTTTTGCTATGCGGAAGGATGTGAAAGCCGCCGGGTCGATTTTCAGCATTTCGGCGGTTTTCAGCCGCAGGTCACAGTCCCGCGCGAAGGACGCGGGAAGCTCTATTCCGGTAATTCTAAGCATTTGTACTTCCTCAAGTTTTTTTGTTGGGGCATACCCGGCGGCAATAAAGACGCGCCTAAAATAGCCCGTTACAGGTTATCTATACTCACCGCGGCGGAGATTCCGGCGAGATAGCCCGAGGACCACGCCCACTGTAGGTTATACCCGCCGCAGTCGCCGAATATATCAAATATTTCCCCCGCGCAAAAGAGTCCCGGGTGGAGTCGTGACATGAGGGTATCAGGGTCGAATTGGTTTACTCGAAGCCCTCCGGCTGTGACCTGGGCGTTTTCCCAGCCGTTTGTGCCGCTGATATCAAACCTGAGCGACTTGATGCAGGCGGCTAAATCGCGAGTCAGCCTGTCTGTAATGGCATTTACCGGTATGGACAGCTTTTGGACGCCGCACCGCCGAAAAATCAGGTTGCCCACTCGCTTATTTATAAATCCGGTAAAGAAGCCCTCGCAGGTGAGGTGGGACAGATTTTTCCGCCGCAGGACAAGCATTTCCTCCAAATCGCGCGCCTCTATCTCCGGTGTGAGGTCCAGTTCTATCGCATCCAAAGCACCGAGAGCGCAGCCTGAGGAAAGCTGAAAAATGGGGGGACCGGACAGCCCGTACGAGGTAAACAGCACCTCGCCCGCGTCGCTTTTCACCCGCCTTCCGTTACAAAGCGAGTAAGCCGCACAGACTACCTTGATGCCTTGCAGCGCCTTTACCTCATCAGACGGAGTTTTCAGCTGTACAAGCGCGGGGGTGAGCGCGGAGACGGAGTGCCCCAAGCTCTTCATCAGTTCAAGGCAGGAGCCATCCGACCCGAGTGAGGGTGACGCCTTTCCGCCTCCCGCCACAATAACGGCGTCGGCAAGGTATTCCTCCCCGTCCGAGAGGAGCAGGAAGCCGCCGTCTGCGGACAGGATGCTTTTCACCGTAACCCCGCATACCGTTTTGACCCCCAGACGCTCCGATTCACTTCTTAAGGCGTCAAGCACCGAGGCGGCGGCGCCGCTGTAGGGGAAAACCTTCCCGCCGTTTTCAACCCGGGGGACGATCCCCAGACGCTCAAAGAAGGCTATCGTGTCAGATACGGTAAACCCGGACAGCGCCGCGTCGGCAAACCGCGTATCTTCGCCGCAGTAGTTATCTAACGTTAGTTTGGTATTTGTGAAGTTGCAGCGACCGTTTCCGGTGGCAAGCAGCTTTTTGCCCACCCGGTCAAGGCGCTCCAAAAGGATCACAGCTATCCCGGGTACGGCGCTTTTGGCTGAAATCGCGGACATGAGACCGGAAGCCCCGCCGCCTATAATTACAAGCGTCCTTTTCATCAGTGTGCGCCCGGAGAGGAGATAACCACCTTGCCGTCCTGATATTCCAGCTTGACCCGATTTCCCTCAAGCTCCATTTTGTCAAGCAGGTCGCGCGGGATCTGTATGCGCCCCGCCCTGTCCAGCACAACGAATTCATCCTGGAGATACTCGCCGTTTTCGCCTAAACCGGAAATGCTTGACAGGTCCGACAGCCTGCTCTGGCGGGTGATAAATTCACTGGAGGTTTTCCCGTCGCGTATGGCGACGACGCGGTGGACCTTTTTGGAGAGGCCCCGGTCGTGGGTGACGATGATTATGGTGGTACCCAGTTCCTTGTTCAGCTCCCTCAGAACGTCCAGAATATAGTTTGCGGTCTTCAAATCGACCGACCCGGTAGGCTCGTCAGCGAGCAAAATTTTCGGGTTGTTCGCCAGCGCCAGGGCTATAGCCACCCGCTGCAATTCGCCGCCGGACAGCTGGCTCAGCTTGTTGTTCTTCCTGTGTCCCATTCCCACAAGCTCCAAAAGCTGCAACGCCCGCGTTTTCTTGTTCATGGACAGCTGAAGCTTTGCGTTTTCGTCGTAAGGCACGGCGGTGGAGTCGAAGAGCATGGGGGTCTGCACGTTTTGCCAGGCGGTGAGGTAGGGCAGCAGGTTTCGCGCGTTATTCTGCCAGACAAACCCAACGGTCGTTCGTTTGTATCCTACAAGCTCCTTCTCGCTAAGCTTGAACAGGTCCTGCCCCGCGACCCGCAGCTTTCCCGCGGAGGGACGGTCCAGCCCGCCTATCATGTTGAGGAAGGTGGACTTGCCGCTTCCGCTGTTGCCTATGATGGCCATCAGTTCGCCCCGCTCTATGGTCAGGTCGAGACCTTGCAGGGCGAGCACCTCAAGCTCCTTTGTCTTGTATATCTTAACAAGGTTTTCACATTCGATAATGCTCTGTCTCTCATCCATTTATCAGCACACCATCCTCCAGCAAGTAGACACAGTCGGCTATGTCCATAAGACCCTCGTCATGCGTGGTCATCACGACGGTTACATTCTCCTTTTCGATGAGCTCCCTGAATATCTTTACAACCTGGAGCCCTGTGGTGGCGTCCAGCTCCGCCGTCGGCTCGTCGGCAAATAAAACGGAGGGGGAGTGGGTTATGGCTCTGGCTATGGCGACCCGCTGCTGTTCCCCGCCGGAAAGCTCCTGCGGCATATGCTTCATCCTCGACGAGAGACCCACAAGCCGCAGGCACTCCTCCGCGCGCTCCTGCCTCCCGGTGGCGGGATAACCCGCGACTCGGAGGGCAAATTCGACGTTTTCGTACGCGGTGAGCATTGAAACCAGCGCCACCGACTGAAAGATGAAGCCCATCCTCCTCCGCCTCACCTCGTCCCGCCCGCGTTCGTTTAACGCGGTGATATCTACGCCGTCAAGCAACACACTGCCCCCGGTCGGCATATCCAGCGCGCCGAGTATGTTCATAAGGGTGGTCTTGCCGGAGCCGGAGCGCCCGCGGAGGATTGTAAGCTTGCCCCTCGGAATCTCAAGCGACACTCCGCCAAGCGCCCAGAACATGTCTCCCGCGGAAGGGAAACCCCGTTTTATATCTGTGGTTTTGATGATATTATCCATGGCGCTCCCGTTTCCTTTCGCATTTAATCCTCGCCCAGCTTCAAGGCCTGAGCTATCCGAATTTTTGAAATAATCGCGCTCAGCGCGGTCATGCAGGCGGCAAACATTATTCCGACTATCGCAAACAGCCGCCCGTAGTCGCCGCTCTCAGAGGCGACCTTTAAGGGCAGGGAATTTGCCTCGGCTGAATATCCGAGCTGTATAAGCGGAACGTACAGCTCGGAGGTTATGTAGCCTATCGCGGTTCCGACCGCTATGGAAATGACCGATATGAGCACCTGCTCGCAGACAAGCATTTTGATCACTCCGCCCATGGACATGCCCATAGCGCGGAATATCCCGAATTGAAGCTCGCGGGAGCGTATGGACAGTATCCAATAGATGAGAAAGCCGGTCATGCACACCACAAGCACGATGATGAAGCCAACCGTCAGCACGCCGTTGGTGCCCTGCATCACAGGTTCGTTCTTCGAAGCCGTTATTGTGGCGGCGGAGTCGGCAAAGGCGCTGAATTTCAAATTGTTGCTCTCGGCGAAGGCATATATCTCGAGGGGGGCGTCGGTTTTCATCCACAGCTCATACGGCATCACCCCCCACATGGCCTGCACCTGTGAAAGATTCGCGACGATCAGGGAGTTGTTCACGGTGACAAGGCTTCCGTCCCTGGCAGTGCCGGTGGTTGTCTGCGTGTGGGTCGGCCAAAAATCGACAAAGCCGCAGATTATGCCGGTGAAGTACATGCCGTTGCTGTTTCTGACGCTTATGCTGTCCCCGAGGTTATAGCCGTGTATATCGCGAAAATCTATGGAGGCAAGCACCGCCCGGGGATCGCTTGCCATCGCGTTTAAGTAGTTATACCAGTGGGTGGGAAGCAGGTCGTTTCTAAACCAAGCTATTTCACCGAATTCCTTGGTGTTTATCCCCATCAGGCGGACATTTTTTATCGAACTCACAGACAGCCTGGAGGTGTCCTGCACCTTTGTATAGTGAACCGAGGGAGGAAGCTGCTTATACTTTTCGGCGTCAGGCTCGAAGTATACCGCCATCGTCGCCGTCTCATCCCCCGCGTTTGTCTTCCAGTCCTCCATGACGACTATGTCCGCGCCGTACCTGTACCGCACATTTTCCTCGATGTTCATGTTTATCGTGCGCGCAGCCTTCGCGTTGAAGATTCCGGTCGCTATGGTCAGCACTAAGAACAGCATAATAAACTGTTCCTCTCCAGCCGAACGGGTGACCTTCAAAAACGAAGCGTAGAGAGAAGGCGACCAATATTTTTTCCCCAGGGAGAAAACAAGCTTTAAAGCATATGGAAAAATGCGCAGGAAGAACAGCCCGGCGCCTATCATAAACATGGAGGATGCCAGATACAGCAGCGGGTCGATGGAGGCAGGTGAGATGATATCCTTCTGCGCGTTGTAGTTATACAAAATATACAGTGAGAAGCCAAGCAGCAGGATATCGGCAAAGAAGACGCTCCAGGCGGGGCGCTTCTTTCGCGTTTGGGTGCGCTTGTGGTCGACAATAGTGACCCGCGAGAAGCCCACCGCCGGTATTACCATTGTCAGGACGGACAGGACAGCCGCGCACAGAGTATACAAAAGGGTCTCGGTATTGAACCGGACGTCGAGCGCGCTGCGCTGAACAAGCCCCAAAAACCCGTTTGACGCGCCAAGTAGCTTGCATATGAGAAAGCCGAGCGGAATGCCCGCGATCGCGCTGACAAGGGAGATAATGGCGCTTTGACCCAGAAATATGCGTATTATTTGCGCCCGGCTTGCCCCGCGGCTCTTCAATACCGCGATAGAATTGCGCTCCTGCTCCATAATCTGCTTCGAAACCATAAAGATAAAGAAGGCGAGAAGCACAAATATGGGAGCCTGAAGAACCCAGAGGGTAATATTCAACCGAAGCATCTCCTGAGGAAATGCCTGAACTGTCGTTAGATAGTTTATGCGGCAGGCGTTAACGCCGTATCTGTCAAAGATATCCTTGTATTCCGCCGACACCCTGCCGATACGCTCGACGTCGCCGCTCTGCATTTGGGTGTAGTCGAGTATGAGGTACCACGAGTTGGACAGGTGGAAATCCTCCGGCAAATCTGCGAGAAACAGTTCTCCGAACAGACTCTCCGACATGATGCAGACGTCGGAAAATTCCTGGGGCGGGTAGTACCAGTAGAGGTCGTTTTCCGAGCTGTTTTTGTAGGTGCCGACTACCTTGATCCGCACCCCCGAGCCGTCGCTGTGCTTGAGGTTGGGAAGCTCGACCACCTCGTCAATAAGCATATCCTGCTCTATCAGGGTGCGCTCGTTTACAATGACTTCAATAACTCCGTCGTTTAAGCTGTCGGAGTACATCCGGCCGCTTATGAGCTCGATGTGTGAGGAGAGGTCGGACATATAGCGAAGCCTGAGCAGCCTGTTATCTATGGAGATAGGGCGCTCATTTAAATTTACCGCGCGCTGCTGGGTGGTTGAATACACCGAAACCCTCTCGAGAACCGGCAGAGCAAGCTCCTCCGCCATATTCGCAATGTTTTGCTCAAAGCTTAAAAGCGCCTGCTTTTCGTATCCCTTGTTGACGCTCAGGGAAGAGAACCGAATTTCAATTGAACCGGAATACCTATTGGTATCTAACTGACGTTCGTTCAGCTGTCTTATAAGCATACGCTGAAGGATAGCGTCCGAATAGAGCGGGACGGAGGCGACCATTGCGCACAACAGGATATTTCCTATCAAAAGGCAGGCTATCATCCATTTGTTGCTCTGCATCTTCCTCATAATAAACGAAAGCATTGCGTCACCCCCCTAATAAATAATTACAGTCTCGCCGAGCTCAAGACCTTCGAGAATCTGTATGCTGGAGATATCATTGATTCCGCAGGTTACATACCGCTTTTTTACAATCCCGTCCTCAAAGAGGTATACGTAGCGCTTTCCGTCCTCGTTGTTGACGGCGGCGGAGGGAAGGACAGGCACGTTGTTTAGTTCGTACCTCAGCGCGGATACGGTGATCCGCTTCATCCTGTCGGCGGGGTCGAACTGGAAGGCTTCATCCGGTATTATTGTGACGTACCCGGTGGTCTCCCCCCGTATGTTTGGCGCGGAAACTATCCTTCCGGTGTAGGTCTTGCCGTGATTTGTGACGGTGATAACGACGTCCTTGTTGTACCTCATACCGTTCGCCGTATCCAGAGCCGCCGACAGCCATATATCCTCCTTCGAATAAATGCTGCAAATAAAGGTCGAGCGCGGGATGGTGGCGCCCGGAACCAGGTAGGAGAGGTCGCTTATAACCCCGTCGTACGGCGCGTATATGACGTTGTTTTTGATAGAAGCCTCAAAGCTGTCTATCTTCTTTTGCTGTTCGCTGACGGTTAAGTTGTATTGATAGGTGAAGTAATCCAACGAAAGCCGTGCCTTTTCGAGGAGAAGCTCCGCTTTCTTCACCTCATTTTTCGTCGCGCCGCCCGAGGTATAGAGCGCGCTTATATTCTCAAGCCGCTCCTCCGCCGCTTCGGCGGCGGATATGTAGCCCGCTTTTTGCAGGTTATGCTGCTTTTTTATGATTTCCAGGTTTGAATACAGCTCGCTTAGCTCGGACGCGCTGTATGAAATTTCAAATTCGGCGATGATGTCCCCCTTTTTTACTGTGGTGTTGTTGGAGACGTTCAGCTTCCCCAGCACGGCGTTGTCGAAGGGGCAGGTCAGGGCGTCCTTCTTTGGATAATAGGCGACGCCTTCGCCGCTGGTTTTTCTTGACAGCGTACCCAGGGCTACGGTGGCTGTTTTGTGGTTTGTAGGCTTGCCGCCGGCGATTTCCCGAAGCAGCAGAGCCTCTTCCCCTGAAGCGGCGCTTCCGCCGCAGGAGGCGAAGGATAGAAAGAGAAGCGGCAAAACGACAGCGATAGACTTCTTGCAAAACTCACAAAATGAGTTTTGCGGCGGAAGCATTTTAAATACTTCCGCGAACAAAACCGAAGGCTTTGCAAGAAGTCTATTGCCGACAGATCTGAGTGCGCGCCGCAATTTGGCGTTACTGCTTGACAAAGACAACATCCCCTTCCGTAAGCCCTGAAAGTATCTCGGTATAAGCGGTGGTTCTCAGTCCGCAGGCTACCTTGGTGTAGATTTTTTCCCCGCCGCTGACAATGTAGACATAGCTTACGCCGCCGTCGTAATAGACGGAATTTGACGGAACCGAAAGCGCGTTTTCCGACTTTGAGTATTGGATCAGTATAGCGACAAAGTCCCCGGCTTCAATATCGGCGCTCACATCGTCCTTAAAGCTGAACAGAGCGGGCGGTTTTTTCCCGGATAAAACCAGCTCTATGTATTCGGTTCTGTCATATTCGCGTGAAATAAGCTCGTATTCCTTGCCGTTGAAAAGCGCGGTTGAGATATACGAGGAGCTTATGCTGTCCGTTCCGTCGTACCGGACGTACAGCTCGGTCGGGTCGGCCACGGTGACGACGGCGACGCTGGACGAGATCCATCCGCCGGGCAGGACATTGCAGACGTTTACGATTTCGCCGTCAAAGGGAGCGTAGATTTCGGAATGGAGAAGGGAATCCTCGAGCTTACCCAGCTGTGCCTTCATAAAGGACACCTCCAAATCGCCCGCCCGTACAATATAACCAAGCTCCTCTTCAAGCTTTTTTATCAGCAGCTTTTTCTGCTCGATTTCCGTATCCTGACCGCTTGTCTCGAGGTCGTCAAGCTCAGTCATGGCAATTTCGATGTCCAGCTGCTTCTGCGTTTTGTCGTATTCCAGCCGCCTTACCCGCGCATCGAGACTGCCGCGTGAGGTGTCGATCGACTGCCGCGTTTTGGCGGTGTCCAGCGAGGCGAGCAGTTCGCCCTTCTTTACAGTATCCCCGATGCTCACATTTATTTCGTTCAGCGCTCCTACGCCGTCCTCAAAGCACACATCCTCCGTTTTGACGCACACATACGCCTCATATTGGCTGAGTTCGGCAATATTGCGCTTTTTCGCGACCGCCGTATCGTAGCTTACGCTTACAGCCTCGGAAAGAGCGATTCCCCCGTCCGAGACATCCGATTCCGCACATGAGGAAAACAACATAACGAACGTTAGAACTGGAAGCAAAAGGACAGTTCCGTGTGTTCTGAACCGCTTCATTCAATAACCACCTCATCTCCCTCGTCAAGTCCGGAGAGTATTTCCACAATTCCCCCGGCTGAAAAACCGGCGCTTATCTCCTTGTAGTTTTTTATACCCTGCTCATCTATGTAGTAAACTATCTTTTCGCCGCCCAGCGATTTGACCGCCCCCGCCGGAAGGCAGAGGACGTCCTGCCGCTCCTCCAGCACAATTGTGACCGTACCTGTGGCGCGATCCTTTATCTCGGCGGCATATTCGTCCAAAGCTATGTATGCGGCGGAAGCATCCGGCTCTGTGCCAAGCTCCGCGGGGTCGACGACTGTGGCGCTGTAAACCGTGCTTGACAGCGTCAGATCAACCTTGTCGCCTATTTTAAAAAGCTTGCTTTTGTCGCCGGAAACAACAAAGACCGAGGTGCTTTTATCGGATATGGTGACAAAGGCTTCGTTTTCGTTTGACAGTGTGGAGGACTCGATCTTCTTTATAGCCGTGACCGTGCCGTCGAAGGGAGCGGTAAGCAGCCGTGCGGCGCTTTCGCCCTCAAGCTCTTTAAGCTTCTCTCCCGCAACCCTCAGGCGTATATTTAAGATGTCTGAATTTTCCTTATATGCCGCGTCCGCCGCATCCTGCTTGCCTTGCAGAGAGGAAATTTCCGCGCTTATTCCGCCGCTTTTTTCCCCGTCGGCTGAGAGAAGCTCCCGATCCAGCGCGGCAAGGCGTAAAAGGACTCCCTCTTTTTCAAGGTCATAGCTGTCCTTTAACTGCTTCAACTCCAGCGAAAGCTTGCTTATCTCGAACTGCTGAGAGCTTATGGCGCTTTCGACCGTGGCTCTGTCAAGCTCGATAAGCGGGTCGCCTGCTTTAACACTGTCGCCGCGGGAGACGTACACCGCCGTGACGGGTATACCCGCAACCGTGAAATACAGGCTCTGTTCTCTTGCGGGGGTGTATTGGCAGGAAACCTTGACGTTTTCAACGATGTCGCCTCTTACAACGGCGACAGTTTTGTAGCCGCCCTGCTCATATGAGCGTATAACAGGCGGCGGCGGAGCCTCCTCCTCGGTGGGAAGGAGACCGCAGGAGCTAAATACCGGGATAAGCAGCAACAGGAACAGCACTTTTTTCATATGGGAAGACTACGCGCGTTTTGAGGGTGAAATGAGACAAGGCTCCGGCAACGCGCCTCTCCTTTCGGACAACTGCCGCGCACAGCGCGGGAACAATTATAAGTGATATTATATCAAATTATTTTATTTATTGCAAACTGGCTTTGATGTAAAAAGCCATAAATTGTGCTATAATCTCCACATGCAACAGCAAGCTTTGGAGGTTGGCCAAACGGAGGTATAAATGAACTATATTTTGAAACGCTCGAAGAGAAAAACGATATCCGTTCAGATAACGGAAAAGCTTGAGCTTTTGGTCAAAGCGCCGTTGAGAATGCCGGTAAAGGAGATAGAAGACTTTATCCTAAAGCACTCCGGGTGGGTGGAACGGCATATGGAAGAGCGGAGACTGTACAATGAGAACCATCCCGAGCCGGACGAGGGGGAAGCCGCATCGCTGAGGGAAAGGGCGGGGGAATATATACCCCGGCGGGTGGAGTATTACGCGGGGGTGATGAACCTATCTCCGTCCTATGTAAAAATTACCTCGGCAAAAAAGCGGTTTGGGAGCTGCAACTCAAAAAACGGGATTTGTTTTTCATGGCGTTTGATGAGGTATTCCCCCGACGCGGTCGACTATGTCGTCGTACATGAGCTTGCCCATATAGTCCACAAAAACCACCGAAAGGAATTTTACAGCCTGATCGAAAAATACCTTCCGGATTATAAGGAGAGAAGGGAGCAGCTCAGGAAATGAAGCTCCCCGCCGCGTAAGCGGCGGGAAAACGGCAGGACGGACTGGGGCTGGGATTTTGAAATCCCAGCCCCAGTCCGCCGCTATCCCAGCGCCTTTATTATTGCTTCGGATACGCTCCTTGCGGGAATGATTTCAAGCCCGGCGGGGGCAATCATCTTTCCCGCGCCGCGCGCCGGAACAATGCATTTTGAAAAGCCGAGGCGCTTTATTTCACTCAGCCTGTGCTCCGCCCCGGTCACGGAACGAAGCTCGCCCGCAAGTCCGACCTCTCCAAAGGACGCCACATCCGACCGGACCGGCTTGTCCGTGCAGGCGGAGGCGACCGAAAGTATCGCGGGAAGGTCGGCGGCAGGTTCGTCTATCTTCAGTCCCCCGACTACATTTATGTAGACGTCGCGGTTGGAGATTATATATCCCGCGCGTTTTTCAAGGACGGCCAAAAGCAGGGAGGAACGGCTGTAGTCAAGCCCGGCGGTCATGCGGCGCGGATTTCCGAAGGCTGTGGGCGCGACAAGCGCCTGTATCTCCGCCAGCACCGGCCGGGAGCCCTCCATAACGCAGGCGACACAGCTGCCAGGAACATTTTCGGGTCTGCCTGAGAGGAGAAGCTGCGACGGATTCGGGACCTCGTCCAGCCCATTAGAACCCATTTCAAACACACCGATTTCGTTTGTCGAGCCAAAGCGGTTTTTTTCCGCACGGAGTATGCGGTGAGTGAAGCTCCTGTCACCTTCAAAGTTCAGCACGCAGTCCACCATGTGCTCCAGCACCTTTGGTCCCGCGATTGCCCCGTCCTTGTTTACGTGCCCCACGATGAAAATGGTTATCCCGCCAGACTTTGCCAGCTGCATAAATGCCATTGTGCTGTCCTTGATTTGAGTTACGCTGCCGGGCGCGGAGGCTATCTCGGGGTTGAAGACGGTCTGGATCGAGTCCACAATGAGTACGCGGGGCGAAATATCTGTCGTGGTACTTATTATCTTTTCTAAATTTGTCTCAGCCAGCAGGAAGAGGTTGTCCGCAGTCACGCCAAGCCTGTCGGCGCGCATTTTTATCTGTCGGCGCGATTCCTCGCCCGAGACGTAGAGTACGTTTCCAAAGGCGCATAATTCGTTGCAAATTTGCAGCAGCAGAGTGGATTTTCCGATTCCGGGCTCCCCGCCCACCAGGTTTAAGGAGCCGACGACCGCGCCGCCCCCGAGAACCCTGTCCAGCTCGCCGATGCCTGTGGAGATTCGTTCATCGTCGTCGGTGTCAACCTCCCTCAGTGTAACGGGAAAGGAGGGAGGAACCTGCATATTCTGCATACCCGAGACCTTGCCGGAGGTCTTTTTGCCAGTAACCTGGGTGCTTTCAACAAACGTGTTCCACTGCCCGCAGGCGGGGCACTTGCCCTGCCACTTTGCGCTTTCAAAGCCGCAGTTGTCGCAAAAAAATATCTGTTTTTCTTTCAAGCTTCCTGTCCTCCAGACGGTAATACTCGTGTAATGGTAGGTTAACAAACGGGTAACTGACTATATAGCAATTCCACTAACTATTGATAATGTTGGTTTCCGCAGTCTCGCATATATGGACAGTTCAACTGCGGAAACCAAATCAATACTAAGAGGAATTACTATAATAAAGCGGCATTTTTGTTTAGCCGGAATTTTCGCCGGATACAAATGAGAGGTAGGATGCGGTCAGAACCGTGATAAATTGCTTTTGGTAGTCGCTGTTCTGCAATAGCTCAAGGTCCTGGGGGTTAGTCAAAAACCCGCACTCCACCAATATCCCCGGCTTCGTTATGTTTTTGAAGAGATATATACGGCTCTCGGTCCTTTTGGGAATACGGCTGTTTTCCGGCGCGATATGCGCGCGGATGTTGTCCTGCATCAGCGCCGCGAGGGGCATAGCCTCCTCGTTTGAGTAGAATACATGTGTGCCGCGGTAGTTGCTTTTCCCGAAGGTGTTTTGGTGTATGCTTATTAAAAAGGCGTTTTCGATGGAGTTGACAATTCCAACTCTGTTTTTTAAGTCGGACGCCTTCATCTGCCTGAGCGTCGAGGCGTCGGGGGAATGGATTGAAATGTCCGAGTTTCTTGTCATAACAGTGTCGATACCAAAGAGCTGGCACATATAATTTAATTTCCGGGACATCTCCAGATTGATAGAGCTCTCTATAATGCCGCCGGAGGACACGGCGCCGCCGTCAGCGCCGCCGTGTCCGGCGTCGATAACAAGCGTGTATTTTTTGGCGGCGCAAGGTTGGGGAAGAGGTTCTATGTCCGAGGCGCGTCCCGGTCCGGACAAGGTAAGCAAGCTTATACAAATCGAAAAGAATGAAAACACCTTGATAAATTTCATAGGAGCTCCCTTCATACAACAATATAAATGAGCTGCTCTCAGGCGAATATGCGGGAGAAGCTCATCTATTTATATTGTTATATGAAGGCGGCTATTCTGGAATCAGCGAAATTTTTTTTCCCTTTCCCTGTCCGGTTTCTTTTTGTATATAAGCTTTTCCCCGATTGAAAAGCCCTTATATCCGAGGGAGTAGCCGATGTGATATGCGCACGGGGCAACCAGCAGAAGCAGGAAGTATAAAAACGGGGTAGCCTGGCTCATAAGCCATATGATATCCACAAACGGACCGTAAAAAAGCTTAAACGCGGAAAGGAATATCCAATGGGGATATCCTGTAAGCTCATAGACAATCGCGGCAATAATCAAAACGAGACCGACGATTTGTGAGTACGCTCCGGCTTTTAAACCCCTGAATTTATCATATTCCATATGACCGAAGTTTACAAGGTTTGCGTCCTGACCGCCAACCCGCCAGGCTTCCACATAGACCATCGCGATAAAAAGTATGATGCTTACAACGCTGGCGACCGTCTGCGCGGCAGCTTCGTCAAGGAAGAGTGAGAAAAAGTACATTAAGAAAAAGGTGGCGAAGGCAAAGACGAAATGAGCGATCAAAATTGTAATTATCTGCGGCGCGAGCGAGCGTTTTGTAGGAGTATAATCACTGTCCGGCATAAAAACCCTCCTTGTAAAAAATTTTGCGGACGTCGGGGCATATTTATCTAAAGGCACGCAGTGCCGTATCAGCGTATAATGTCCGCTTGTGGACATTATACCACAGGCGCGGAGCGCCGTAGTGGTATATGAATTCTAATCAGCGTATAATGTCCGCTTGTGGACATTATACCATATTTAATGACAAAAGATAAGAACATTTTATGAATTTTTTACGTGAGTCAGCTAAGTGGGAGATATCAAAAAATTATAATATTAAAAATAAAAAAAGCGGAGGAAGAGACATATATAATCCGGAAAGGAGACACTTATTTTAAAATAATAATATTGTATTATTTTATATCATATTTCGCCTGCTTTCAACATATGACTCAGCCGCATAGACTGTATCAAACGGGAGACGGAGCACGGTTTGGTATAAGAAGAAGCTTCCCGTTCCTCCACTATTGTCACTCCCGTGAAGAAACCATGACAATAAATTTATTAAGGAAATGGCGGTTTAAAATGGAACTTGAAAAAATTGCTAATAAAAAAGCCGGTGAAACGACAATGCCGGCAAGTATATCCCGCCCTGAGATGGGTGAGATAGGTGATTGCAGGCTTCCGATTGCAATGGGATATGTTCCCGCGCAGCGTGGCAGCAAGCGCTACGAGCCAATGGAAGCTCTCGATCGCGGAACACTGTATCCCGGGCTTGATTTGCCCTTTAAAAATAATTACGAGGGTATGAAGCTTGCGAATACCGAATCAAATGAGCTTATGTCCTACGGCTTTGCGATAGCTGAGCTTGGGCTCTACCTCAATACAAACAAGGATGACGACGAGGCGTTTCAGCTGTATAGGGCGCTTGTAAATTCATACAATAAGATGCGTGAGGATTATGTAATGAAAAATGGTCCGATAGGTAAGTTTGACGTTACAGACAGCAAAAAATATCAGTGGACAAACGATCCATGGCCTTGGGAAAGGGGAGACGTATAGATGTTTCAATATGAAAAGAAATTACAGTATCCTGTAAACATAAAAAATCCGAATCCGGCTCTCGCTAAATTTATCATCTCTCAGTACGGCGGTCCTGACGGGGAGCTTGGGGCTTCGGTGCGTTACTTAAGCCAGCGTTTTTCAATGCCTTACCCTGAGCTCAAGGCGGTTTTAACCGACATAGGCACAGAAGAGCTGGGACATTTGGAAATGGTGGGAGCTATTGTCTACCAGCTGACAAGAAACCTGTCTATAGCGGACATAAAAAAAGCGGGCTTTGAAGAATACTTCGTTGACCATACGACAGGGATATATCCCCAGTTTGCCTCCGGGGTTCCGTGGACGGCGGCGACAGTGGCTTCAAAGGGCGATGTGATTACCGACCTCTTTGAAGACCTTGCCGCGGAGCAGAAAGCAAGAACAACCTATGACAACATACTCAGGATGGTGGACGATCCCGACGTAGCCGAGCCTATTCGTTTCCTTCGCGCACGTGAAATCGTGCATTTCCAACGCTTTGGCGAAGCCCTTCGGCTGGCTCAGGACAAACTGGACGAAAAGAACTTCTACGCCTTCAACCCGTCGTTTGACAGGTAAGAGAAGCCGGGCGGCGAGTAACATACAAGGGATGGCAGCCGCCATCCCTTGTTTATATTACATGCCGAAAGATTCATCGTTATATCGCGGAAGCTTGAAAAAGGACGGACTGTATGCTATTATGGTGACAATTCCAACCCGAATTAGTGTAAGTAAGTAAAAAAGATATTTTAACAAATGTCAGGAGATATACAAACATAATGCCTTTTAACGCAGTTAAATATAACGCAGTTAAATATAACCCGGTTGAAATAATTCTCGCCCCAATGGCGGGGGTGACGGATTACGCCTTTCGGCAGGTGGCAAGAGAGTGCGGGGCGGAGATGACGTATACCGAGATGGTAAGCGCGAAGGCTCTCGTATACGGCGACAAAAAAACCGGGCAGCTTCTTTCGATAGGACCGGGTGAGCATCCCTCGGCGGCGCAGATATTCGGCTCCGACGCGGAATGTATGGGTAAAGCGGCAAGGATAGCCGCCGAGCTGTCCGGAGCGGATTATATAGACGTCAACATGGGCTGCCCGGTGGGCAAGGTGGTGTCGAACGGGGACGGAAGCGCGCTGATGCGTTCGCCGGAGCTTGTAAAAAGGATACTGGACGAAGTGGTTGAAATGAGTCCGGTCCCTGTGACGGTGAAGCTTCGCAAGGGCTGGGACAAGAGTTCGGAAAATTTCATTGAGATTGCGAAAATCGCCGAGGACAGCGGCGTATCCGCCGTATGCCTTCATGCCAGGACAAGGTCACAGATGTACTCGGGTAAAGCCGACTGGGACGCGATAAAGGAGCTGAAAAAAGAGGTGAAAATACCTGTCATTGCCAACGGAGATGTGTTTTCGGCGGAGGACGCGGAGCGGGCGCTCCGGCTTACAGGCTGTGACGCGGTCATGGTGGGCAGGGGAGCGTTTGGAAACCCGTGGATATTTTCCGAGATAAGAGCTAAGCTTGAGGGCAAGGGCGATGTGAAGAGACCGTCAATAGATGAGATATGCGACCTTGCGGTGCGGCAGTTTGAAATAGCGGCGGAGCGCAAGGGGGAGCATATAGCCTGCCTTGAGGCAAGAAAGCATTACGCATGGTACTTGCGGGGCATACCCTACGCGGGATATTACAAGGAACAGATTATCGGGATAAATACATTTGAGGATATATACAGGGTCACAAAGGGTGTGAGGAGAGACTTAAAGCAGGTGTGAGCATTTCGGACAGAGAGGGCATAATACCAATCAGGTAAAAAACATAGACAAGCCCTTCGGGGCGTAAAAGCATATATCCAACTTTTTCGCCCCGAAGGGCTATGTTTTTAACCTGGATTGGTATAAGCGCGGAAGGGAGGGTGAGGGTCTTGGATGAAATCAGGCTTGTTGCAATGGCGGCCGCGGGAAACGCGGACTCGTTTGAACAGCTTGTGCTGCTGTATCAAAAGAAGGTTTACAGCATGGCATACCATATGACCGGCAGCCATTTTGACGCTCAGGATGTCACTCAGGAGGCGTTTCTGCGTGTATACCGCTCACTTTCCGGGTTTAAAAGCGATTCAAAGTTTTCCACATGGCTGTATAAGATCGTATCGAATTTATGCATAGACTGCAACAGGAAGAAAAAGCACACCCTTCCGCTTTATATCGAGGATGGCAACGGAGAGGAAAGCGTCATCGAGATACCGGATAACGGAGGCTCTCCCGAAACGGCTCTTGAGAGAAGCGAGCTGGGTCTGGAGCTTTTAAACGCTGTGAGGGGGCTTTCCGAGGAGCACAGGCAGATATTTATTATGCGGGAAATAAGCGGTATGAGCTACGGCGAAATTGGCGAGGCGCTGCTTATAGAGGAAGGCACCGTGAAATCCAGAATCTACAGAGCCAGGGAAAAGCTGCGTGAAGCGTTGCTGCTCCGCGGGAACATTCCGGAGAATTATTCGTCAAAAAAGCGTAACGACTGACCATGTTGAAGCAAAAATTTGGGGAGGATGGGGGGCTGAAAAAATGAAAACCTGCAAGGATTATTCGGAGCTTATCAGCCTTGCTGTCGACGGCGAAATAAGCGCGGAGGAAAAGGCGGAGCTTGACAGGCATTTGGAGGAGTGTGAAGCCTGCCGCTCCACATACGACGCCTTTCTTTTCATACATGAAAGCTCCGACCTCTTACTGCTGACACCGCCTGAAACACTGGCGGGGGATATCATGTCCGGGATAGGCGGAGAGCGCGGACGGGGGCGGGGAAAACGGCTCCTTCCGGCGCTTGCGGCTTTGGCGGGCTGTGCGGCACTGTTTGTCTTTGTGCTGTTAAATCCGATGTTCAAGGGAGCGGGCAGCGCCGCGCCGATGACGGCGGGCACAGGCTCGCTTAGAAGCGCAACCGCAAGCGACTCGGCGTCCATGCCGATGCCGGAGATTCAGGCGCCGGACGGCGAGTCTGAATATTACGGCTTCTCTCAAAAGACGCTTTTAGACACGCCGGAGGAGGAGCCGGATGCCGCAAGCATAGAAGGCGGCGGCTATTTTTCCGGTGAAGCTGAGGACGGTTCGGGATATGCGGTTTATTACACCTCGGACAGCGGGGAAAGGACGCACGTAGTTGACATAGGGCAGGACGCAGATTTTGTCTCTGTAAACGACTCCATCTACTTTATCTCGGACGGAAGGCTTAAAATGACGGATAAAAACGGGGAAGAGCTGAAGAGCCTGGGTGAAGAAAACACGGGATACTCCTTCGCCGCGCTGACGGGGGCATATGAAAGCAACATCAAATGTACGGCTTTGGACAAGGATAGCAACACAGTGAGCCTGAGCGTCGACTTGGGGTTAAACGAAGTAGTTGAAGACGAAGCCGGGGAATAGACCAAATTGACAACGCAGAAAACGGGGAGGCAGGATATTTTTATCCTGCCTCCCCGTTTCCGTCCGCTCACTTTCCGCTTATTATGAATGAGTAAAATCACTAAATCGGCAAGTAAGAAATCAACACGCCTCCTAAAAAAAGGCTTGCAAAATTTGCCGTTAAAGCGTAATGAACTGCCCGACCTTTCTTATGCTCTTTCAATATTAAGGCAAATGCTGTTATCTCAACAATAAAAATAATAATTTCATACAAGAAAAATCCAAAAATCCAATAAGAGCCTAAATTTGGACCAGTTAACAAAGCATTTAATACGCCTTGCGTTATTAGATTGATAACAACAAATGCAATCCAGCTCACCTTGTTTCTATATCCAAATGCAAAGAAAATCAATCCTTCAATGAGCAATGTCAAAATCACACGCATGGATACGAGAAGAAATAAGCGAGCCGATGATTGACCCTCTGTAATGCTTTGATTTTCGACATCAAGGGTAAGCAGATTATTATATTGACTGAATGATGATTCCGGCAATAAACATTCAAAAGTATTTTCACTTGATTGTACAATAAGCGTTGCTCCCTCAAGAGATGGTCTTGTCGATGCAACCATTCCATAGAAAAAGCGATAATACGATTCCCAAGCTTTTTGCTCTTTTTGAAGCTGAACTGCATTGGTCGTGCTTCCATCCGCAAAACGAATTGATAACGATAAGTCGCCAGGTGGAAAGGAAACAATGATTGTTAAGCCCGGCGGCTCAGCCGAATTGGCAAGGGCTGCCGGAGTAAGTGCAGCTAAAATTAGTAGCATTAGTGTAAAAAACGTTAATAGTTTAATAGGTTTTTTCTGAATCATATCGCACCACCCAACTATTCGAAATATGAAAACTATTCACTTGCCCTATTATACACCAAAAACAACGGTAAAATCGCAATACTCAAAAATATATTTGTAAATCTTTTTACAAGCATAAAGAACCGCCGGGACACTCGTCCCCGCCGGTTCTTGTAAGTGTAATACTCTGTTATATATTTGCTTGAATAATTCGCACGATTTCATCCGTCACGTCGGCGAACTCACGGATTTTTGCAGCGATTTTTGCTCGTTTCTCTTTGTCTTGCAAGACCTCTAACGTGACGTTAAACCCACCGCCGAGGGCTTCGAGGCTATCCGGGTCATTGTGATTGTTGTCACCGCCCCACATTTCAGCTATTCTACGGTATAATGTGCTGACTTTTTCTAAATAGTCAATATCCGGGTTTAGCTCCTGCGCTCGTTTCAAAAACCCGTGACAGCAACTTCCGTTTGTGGCAAGGGTACACACATAATTGGTGTGGTCGCACCAAGGGTCAAACGCTTCAAGTGTCACTTTATCGAATTTGCCGTCCTCAATATCTTTCGCCCATGCACGGAATGCCTCTGCGCCAAAACAATATGCGTCGGTTTTTATGCGTTGCATAGGGGCGATGTCTTGAATTGCTTCGCGGTAGATTCTGGCAAGCGGACGGTTCTCTTTTTTGTCACCCACAAAAATCCAGCCGCTTTTATAGTCATAACCATGAAAAGGGTTAGGCGCAAAAGTCTCATTTAGCGCTATCCATTCCGGCTCGCTTTTATCTCCAGTGATGTAGAGAAGAACTTTTCCATAATCCTCGTACCCGACAAATACGCCTGTACTACCCCCACACCTAATAACGGGAATCATATTGTTGCTTTGCTTGGTAATCATAGCCAGTTCCTCTTTCCTTATTTTTGTTTTAGGCGTGTACGCAAGCTGCGAAACGCGGATTGATTTGAAATATTTGCAGCCCTGCCCGTTTGAACCTATGATAATCGGCAAAGTCAACTCACGGCTCAAATCCAAGCCCATATAGGGGAAGTTTACGCCGCAATAACGCAATTCGTCATTGATAAACACCGCCAAATGATTCGCACCGATTATCCACGTTAAGCGATTATACTCATTCTTGTTTATTCTGCCGCGTCCGTTGAAATTGTATCGGTCTTTGAAAATCGGCTGATGAAACCGCAGTGCTTCCTCCGGCATATCTCGCCTGTTGCCCATATTTATGCCGTAATGGCAGCTTAGTTCATTGCCGTGATACAAATAATACTACCCTCAGAATCGCCGTAGCTGAAGCGCTCCCCCGTACTCACGCAGCGAAATTCAACATCAACCCTGAACGGTAATTTGACTTCGACATTCGTAGAAAGCACCCGTGTTGAAATCCAACCTGTGTATTCAGCCTCGCCGTTTTCCAAGACTTTGTAATGCGGATTATTTATCGGTGTGAGTTTGTCAATCGGTACATCAATTTCCCACAAGACCGGGTTGGCCGCTTCTATTTCTTCAAATGAAATATTGGTGACTTCCTGCGGCGGGTCAAACAGCGAAACATCAGGCATACGTTTCTTTATGGGCACAAACATTGACACCAACTCTCGCTTATCATCGGGGGAAATCAGATTTTCTATCAGAGTCGGGTGACGGGTAGAACCGTCGCTGCTGTCACAATACGCGAATTGCCAATACGGATTGGTATCAAGTTCCCACACAAGTGCGCGGAAACACTGCCTCAGGTCCTCGTCCAGATAGAGGTTCACCACCGCGAATAATCCACCTAAAAAATGATAGTCTAAATACTTGCTGTCATTTACGAAATCCTCCGGCACCTGCACCATCAGCACATCGCACTTCTCTGTCTGGTACTCAAATTGTTGGTGATTGCCGGATGTCGCCTGCGACAACCCGTTTATTTGCATATAACGCGAGAATCCGGTGTAATCGCTTTCGTTCATATCGGGTTTCAAAAATGAAGTCAGCACCCGACAGGGCGGCAAGTCCACAATGCTGAAAGAAATCGGTCTTGCTAATTTTTCGCTAACAGCCGATAAATCGCCGTAGGTTATGGGTTTCTGTTTTTCCATCAATTCAAGCTGTTTATCCATTTCCTCATACAGCAACGGGATAGCGGAAATTTTAGTTATTCCATTATCCAACATCGTCTGTAAAAACTCGCCGACAATACGCTTAAGTTCGGCAAGTGCGCCGATTTCATCGTCAATGGCGTGGATACGGTTTACAAACACCTCGACAACCGTACTCATGTCCTCGTTCTCATAAATACGGATAATATCCTTGATCGAAATCTGCATTTTTCGCAGAACCATGATTTGCTTAATCCGCTCGACTTCCGATTCGTTATAATACCTGTAATTATTATTGTCAGCGCGTTTCGCTTCCAATAAGCCGACATGCTCATAATAACGCAGCGTTTTTGATGTCACGCCGAACTGTTTTACGGCGTCGGTTATACATAATCCGTTCAACATTTCCACCCCCATGACAATAGTATAGCGGTTGTCCTGAGGACAATGTCAATAGTTTTTTGAAAAAATATTTGTAAATTTTTCTGCCGCGGGAGCGTTTGAGGCGTTATTATCGAATATGACGAAAAAGAACTCCGACACGATATAAAAAGCGTCCAAGCCTTGTTTTTTTATCAGGAGGCAAAGAAAAACCGCACCTTTGCGCGATTTCGTTAACTACCTCGTCTACAGTCATGCGCTCGGTGTATATTTTATCTTCGGTTATCAGATTGTCAAAGGAGTTTATGCAACGGTCGATGGAGAGCACAGCAAAGGTGTCGCCGCCAAATATTCGCGACGCTCTGAACCGAAGCCGATGCAGTATTTCTTTCTTACTTGCGTACAGGATAAAATGCCGGATATCTAAGCCGTCAGCCTTGAGTCTGCCCACAAGCTCATCGTAATACGCGGGGTCTACAAGCGTCATAGGAATAATCAGGGTTCCGGAGTATTCGGAGGATATAAGGCTTATGAGCTTATAATTTATCTCACGCCACAACGGGATGTCCTGGAAGTCGCCTTTTGATAATTCCGCCGGAGCATTGCGCCGTAAAAAATAACCCGCGTTTTCGGGATCGTAGACAAAGGAAGAGGGCAATCTTCTGTTTAGCTCAAATGCCGCTGAGGTTTTTCCGGAACCAAACGCTCCGTTGATCCAGATTATCATTTACTCCACTTCCCATATTAATATAAAATAACACAAATATGCTGATATTATAGCACAAGCCGCCGGTTAAATACAGCGTTTTATAAACCGTAAAGCTCACTTTGAAGCTCACCCGGCAACATATCCCACAATTGTTTATTCACCAGCTTCTTTTTTCGCCGAAATTTCCCATGCCGTATGGGCTATACTGGGTAAGCGGCGATAGGTTCGGCGGCTATCCGGGAGAATTTAATTATAGCAAATTTCTATAGTTTACATAAAATTACCCAAAAAGACACAGTTATGACACAATATAGGGGTATAATAATTTTAGCGGATAAAGATTCCAAACAATACTATTCCGAAATTACAAACAGAAAGGAGAGCTGGATGGTAAAATCAAGATTTAATATTTACGAGAAGAAGTTTATTATTTCCACCGGGGACGCAAACAGGCTGTTAAACCGCGTATCAGACAGGTTTGAAACGGACAGAAAGATAAACGATGAGGGCTGCTACCGGATTGCGTCTATTTATTTCGATACGATGGGCAACGACATGGTACGTCATTCAATTCAAAAACCCAAATTCAATGAACTGGTTACTCTTCGCAGCTATGTCGACGGACCATACCGGGACACGGTCATATGGGAAATCAAAAAGAGGTATTACGGACTTGTAGACATAAGGACGGCGAGGATGAAGCTTAATGAGGCGGCGGGATATATGGAGAGCGAAATACTGCCGGAATATATGACCGAGGAAGACAGGGAGGTAATGCGCGGCATAGATTTAATGAGAAAACAGCATGATTTGAAGCCGGAGCTGTTTGTTTCCTTCGACAGAGAGTCCTTCGTAGGAAAAGAAATCCCCGGGATGAGACTTACCTTCGACTTTAATTTAGCGTCGCGGCGCTATGATATCGACTTTGCGCACGGAAACGCGGGGGAGGAGCTTTTGGACGAAGATTTGTGCATCATGCAGATAAAGTCAAAGGACAGCATCCCCGAGTGGATGCTGCAAACGCTTTCCGACCTTCGCATATACAGCGCGGGATTCTCGAAGTTCGGGGTCGAGTATCTCAGACGGATAAAGGAATATAACTACGCGAGCATAACATAATAATTATTAAACAGGTCGGAAAACGAAGTTTTCCGACCTGTTTAATATTAGAAAAGCTTGCGCTTGTGCAGTACAAGGCTTGCCACCCCCATGACCGCGGCAGATATCAGAAGGGGGAACCATGAATTTGAGAAAGGCAGCCCCGCCACATTCATTCCGTAAAATCCGAATATGATGTTTGGTATGGTGATAATTATTGTGAGGCTTGTGAGCATTTTCATTGTGACGTTCAGGTTGTTGGATATCACAGAGGCGAACGCGTCCATAGTACCTGACAGTATGCTTGAATATATGTCCGCCATTTCAATGGCCTGGTGGACTTCAATAAGAACGTCCTCCAGCAGGTCCTTGTCGTCCTCATATATCTGTATATGCTTGCCCCGGAGCAGCTTTTCGAGCGTCGCCTTGTTGGATTTCAGGGATGTGCTGAAAAAGACAAGGCTCTTTTCAAGGTCGAGAAGCTGGATGAGCTCCTCATTTCGCTGGGACTTGTAGAGCTGCTTTTCTATTATGCCGGAGGCCTTGTCGATTTGCCTCAGGTGCTGGAGGTAGGCTCCTGCCACCCGCAGCAGCAGGGTAAAGATAAATCTTGTCTTCATGTTGGTGGCGACGTTTCGGACTATGCCGTCTGAAAATTCCTTCAATACCGGGCAATTTTTGAGGCAGACGGTGACTATATTGCTTTCCGTTACCACAATTCCCAGCGGAATCGTCGAATATCTGGTGGTTTCCTTCTCGACATAGGGAATGTCGATTATAATCAAGGTTTTTCCGTCCTCGGTCTCTATGTGTGAGGTTTCCTCCTCATCAAGCGCGGCCTTTAGCAGCTTTATATCTATGTCGAGCTTTGCTGAAACCTCGCGCAGCTCCGACTCGTCCGGGTCTATCATATCGACCCACGCGCCCTTTTCAAAGCCGTCAATGCAGGACATAGCACCTCCGGCCGACCTGAAAACAGAAAACATCTATCTAATTCCTTTACTTTTATTATATTTTACACGCCCCGGTACTTTTCTATAAGCCTGTCAATTTTTTCGTTGTATTCCCCGTCGACAGTTTGCCCCTCGGCATCGCTCATAAGCCTGTCGATAACCTGGCGTATCCCCAGGTGGTATGGGGTCTCACACACAAAGGACGGGACAAAGCGCTTGATTTTACTGTTGTCGAACACCATGCTCTCAGCCTTATCCCCGTGCAGCGGTCCGTAATACTCCGGACACCTGGACGAAATAAAATCAGAAGCTATATGAACGATATTCGGCTCAACCCCAAGAATTTTATACACTGTCTCAACTATGACGTCCCAGGAAAGCGCCTCGTCCGAGGTCAGATGAAAGGCGTGACCAATAGCGGAAAAGTTTCCGAGCAGACCGGCAAAGCCCTTCGCGAAATCGGTGTTGTGGGTGACGGTCCACAGTGAGCGGCCGTCGCCGTGCACTACAACAGGCTTTCCGGACAGGATGCGCTCAAGGTAGGTCCAGCTATTTTTGAACCCGGTCAGGGGCGCGATAAGCTTGCCCGCTCCGTAGGTGTGGGAGGGGCGGACGATAGTGACGGGAAACCCCCTGAGCTCGTAAAGGTTCATCAGCAGATGCTCGCACTCGGCCTTGCGCTGCGCATAATCCCAGTACGGGTTTCCGATGGGGGAGGATTCGGTGATGGGATAGTTTGTTACGGGCTTCGAGTAGACAGAGGCGGAGGAGATAAATATGTACTGCTTCGTCCTGCCGAAAAACAGCCTGAAATCCCGTTCAATCTCCTGCGGGGTATACACTATCCAGTTTACAACAACGTCGAACTCGGCGTCGCCGAGAGCTTTCTCCGCCGCGTACTCGTCGGAAATATCGCATATTATCGAATGGGCGCCGCGAGACTCGAGGCTCCGGCTTGTGCCGCGGTTCAGCACATAGAGTTCTATCCCGGTTTTCAACGCAAGCTCGCTTACGGCGGAGCTTATCAGCCCGGTGCCTCCAATGAACAATACTTTTATAGAAATCATCCCCTCATGCCGCTATGGAAAAGAATTTGCGCGGTCTACGCCTTTTTCTTCAGCCTTACGGCGGTTTCAATGAGTGTCGCCGCGTCCTCGCGCGAATAAAATTCCGTGTTTATGGCGGCATGGTAGTTGCAGGGATTGTCCCACACCCTATTTGTGTAGTAGTTGTAGTAGTTAGAGCGGCTTTTATCCATTTTTTTAAGGTAGCTTTCAGCCTCTTTTTCCGACAGGGCTTTGTTTGCGCCGAGCACACTGCGCTTGCGGTATTCAAAGGACGCGTAAGTATAAACCGAGGTGACGTCGGGATCGTCACGAAGTATGAAGTCGGCGCAGCGCCCGACGATTATGCAGGGCTCGGCGGCTATTTTGCGGATGACTTCAGCCTGAATACTAAAAAGCCGGTCGTTTGTAAACGGCTCCTCGGTGTTTAAAAACCAGGTCTGCGGCGAATAGGTTCCCATAGCTATCGAGTACAGCAGGCTGTTGGACGGCTTTTCGTCCGCGCTTTCAAACAAGCTTTCGGCGTAGCCGCTTTCCTTCGCCGCCAGGGAGATAAGCTCCTTGTCATAGTACTTGATACCCAGTCTGTCCGCAAGCAGCTTTGCGATGTCACTTCCTCCGCTGCCGCGTTTGCGGTTGACAGTAATTAAATATTTGCTCATGGAAGCGCCCCCTTTTCAAATTATACTAATCACTAAAGGCGCGTACGCCGTTTAGAAGCATTCTATAAAATTAAGCGAAAAGCTTTGATATATGCGGTTTTCGCGCGGATTTTTAGTATGCTTCTTATTTGGGATTAGTATTAATGCCGCGGAAAACATATGCAGTAGGTTAACGTAGTTGCTTATAATATCCTCTGTTTACATTATAACCCGTTTGCGTCTGCCTTTCAACTTAAAAAACAAATTTATACAAAATAGCCGGTCCCCTTCTTTCGGCATCCGCCGAAAGAAGGGGACCGGGTTTGTTACAACGAAATCGGTATCAGTTATTTAAGACCGGCTGCCGCAAGCTCGGCCAAGGGAGCGCAGATAACGAATACCTCTCCGCCTCTCTCGTCGAAGTTGGCGCCCCAGCCGTACACAAGGCGTTCAAAGGATTCGACGACGTAGCCGTCCTGATTGTGGTCGGTGGTATCGTAGGGATCGGCAAGTATAAGCACGTCGTCCTGTGTCTCCGGTGTACCCATGTCGTCATAGCCGATAATTACCTGCCAGTGTCCGCCCCACTCATTCCATCCGATGATAACCGGTATGTTGTTTTCGATGCAGTAGGGGATAAGTCCGCCGTCCGCGGCTCCGTCGTATAAGCCATAGCCGCCGATGCAATCATCCTCGTCAAGGTCGTCTGTTGTGACCCAGCCGAGACCCGCGTTTTTCTTGTTCAGCGCTTCGAGCATTTGCACCATTCCGTCAAGCGTGGTTGCGCCCTCAACATCGTTTTTACGCATCGCGGCGAGAGAAAACTCGGTTTCGTTTCCAAGTATGCCAAACCAGTTTAAAACCATTCTGAGGGAGGACGGTCCGCAGGTCCACTCCGAAGCCTGCTGCGATGTTTTGAAGCTGTCCAGCAGCGAAAGCGTGGAGCTGAGGCTCTCGTCTTTTACGAAGAAATCATAGCTTGGGTAGTAGGGGCTCTTCTTCACATCGCTCTTACGGTAGTAGTCGCTGCTCGCGGGACCCGCAAGTCCGTTTTCACCCTTGCCCTGGTTGGAGTATTTGTACCTCTCCGCCGCTGTGAGGTCCGCCGCGGTTTTTCCGTAGTCGATAAGCATATCGTCAGTGAAGCTGCCCTCGGTGTTCCAGACAGAGCCCTTTGTGACCGCGAGACCCTTTCCGCTGTCCGGCTTGTAGGAGGAAGCGTCATAGTCGGCGGGATACGGAACAAATATCACAGGCATTCCATAGCCGGCCTTAGCAGAGAAGTCGCGGTCGAAGGTCTGTGTCCAATCCCAGTAGAAGCGCTCATAAGACTGAATGTTGTAGCCGTCATTTCTGTGGTCGGTGGTATCGTAGGGATCGGCGAGGATAAGCACGTCGTCGGACACCGTTTCGGTTCCCATGCTGTCATATCCGATGATAACCTGCCAATGTCCCCCGAAGCTGTTCCAGCCGATAAGTATGGGCTTGCCCTCCGCAAGTGTGCTTTGTATCCAGGCGGTGGAGAGGTAATCCTCGCTGAGGTTTCCATCCTTGTCGACAAAGTCGTAGGTGGAGGTCCAATTCCAAACCTTCTTATCCTCCATTTTGTTGAGGCCCGTGAAGGCGTTGATAAGCATTTGGGTGTCGGTGCCGCCGCCCCAGACGTATTGCCCGTCGGCGTCCTTCTTGTCGCGCAGCGCGGCGAGATCAAGCTCGTTCAAATCGCCGCGGAGTCCGTACCAATCCATGACCATTGTGGCGGAGGTGACGCCGCACGCCCAGCCGTTGGACTGCTGGAGTGTTTTGAAGCCGGAAAGGAAGGTGAGCGTTCCGGCGCTCTGGGTGTTATACCAGTCGTATATGGGGTAGTATGTGCTCGCGTCGAGGTCGCCGGGCGCGACAATGTTTCTGTAATCCACGCCGGCGCCGCTCCAGGACAGGAAGCCGTCCTTGTCGGCGGTCTCAATGAGCCGCGCGCCGTACGGAATGTTGTAGGGATTTGAGAAGGTTCCGGCGTACGCGGAATCGGACGCGGCGCGCGGGTCGGTGTAGATGGCGTTTTCGTTCCAATACTTCGCACTGTCGGCACGCTTTACAATAAACAGGGTGTCGCCTGTTTTATCGGCGTTGGTGTCGCACACGGCGACGTAGTTGTAGATAATATTTTCAGCGGTGGCTTCGGTTTTGTAGAAAGCGCTCATGTCGGCGTTCCAGATATACGCCGCGGGGGAATCGGTCAGCGTTACCTGATTTATCGTATTGTTCTCGTAATAGCCCGCAAGCGTGAAGCCGCGGAGTATAGCGCTGTCATTATATATCCTCTGTGTTTCAAGGTGAGAGGCAAGGGTTTCGTTCTCTCCCACATTGATGAACTCTCCGGCTTCCACCGTTACAAGGGGAAGCTGGATAGCCGCCCAGAGCATTACGGCGACGTCCGCTCTGCTGGCGTTTGCGGACATGTCAGAGACATCTCCGATAATGCCCAGCTCCGCCGCCTTGCTTACATAGCTGTCGGGATATGTGCCTTCAAGCACACTGTCCGTGTACCCAAGGGCGCGGATAAGCATCGCGCAGATTTCATTGTAAGTAACAAGTCCCTGCGGACGGAAGGTTCCGTCTGAGTAACCGTTCAGGATGTCCTCGCCCTGACAAAGGGCGATAAAGCCTTCAGCCCAGTGACCCTTGGTATCCGCAAAGGAGCCTGCGCCCAGACCGGAGCCGAACCTGAAGCCCCCGGCGACAGCCAACATTTTTGCGGTCTCAGCCCGGGTGATGGGGTTTTCCGGTCTGAAGGAGCCATCGGGATACTTGCTCACAACGGAATAATCAACAAGCGCTCCTACAGCTTCCTCGCAAGCCAGACCCTCGACGTCGCTGCCGGGCAGGGCGGTTGCAAGCGCTGTACCAAAGCAGCCGGAGATAATTGCCAGGACAAGCAGCCATGCAAAAATTTTGGTGTTTCTTTTGTACATTCTTTTTCTCCTTCCCCGCTGATTTCAGCGGGCAGTTAATATAGACACATCCCCGGATATTATTCAGGGGATATATGTTCAACCTATTATATCAAAAAAATTTTAAAATGCAATATTTTGGGATAAAAAATTTGGATTTATCTGGATTAATTCGATAAAGTCCGCAATTAGTCACAGATATAGTGGGGAAACGACTGAAATTCCCATCCCCGCCGCAGGAAGGTCGGGGATGGGAATTAATGAATAATTGGCGCGGCGCGCTGTGCGGTTGACTTTGCGCGGACAATATATTATAATTCGTTACGTGAAGAGGATAAATGAACTGGGATACAATATCTATATCTATCCGGCGGCTTTAACGCGGTGAAGGAGTTCATTGAAGCCGCGAGTTGATTATGTAGGAACCCAGACAGGTCTCAATCAGGACGACAGCGCCGATAGAAATAAAGTCCTTTACGTAGCTGTGCAGGGTAAGCTGTTCCTGGAAATCCGCGGTGTAGGTGAGAAGCAGCATAAATACCGCTCCGGTAAGGTATATCGCTGTGATCAGCATCCCGTATTTTATAATTGCCTTCGCCGCCGCGTGCAGCTGGGAAAAGCGGTTTTCAAGCTTTTTATACATAATTTATCCCCCTTAAAATAAAAAGTATTTTGAAATCATCTTCTATTATACATTTATACTGCGGCATGTTCCACACACAGATTTTGGTTAATTATTCAAAATAAAAATAAAAATTTTTTTAAATTTAAAACTCTTTATATTATTGGAGAACAGCGTGAAATAACCTAAAGGAAGGAACAAAGCTTGGCGCTGATGCCATGCTATTGCATGTTTATTGGCGCACAGGCTTTGTGCATGGCATTTTATATGAAATGTCCGTTTTGTGGATACACTGACAGCAAGGTAGTCGATTCAAGACCTGCCGACGAAGGGGCAACCATACGAAGGCGGCGCATATGCCTGTCCTGCGGCAAACGCTTTACATCATATGAAACAGTGGAAGCAATGCCGGTAATAGTAGTGAAGAACGACGGCTCCCGTCAGCCGTTTGACAGGCAAAAGCTCTTCAATTCCCTTCTCAGGGCTTTTTCAAAACGCACGATAACCCTTGAGGAGCTTGAAGGCGTGGTAAACAACATTGAACAAGGGCTGCAAAATAACGGCTCGAGAGAAGTGGATTCCTCACAGATAGGTGAAATGGCGATGGAGGAGCTGAAGGGCATAGACGAGGTTGCGTATATCCGGTTTACATCGGTGTACAGGAAGTTTCGGGATATTGAGTCCTTTATGAAGGAGATGAACAGTCTCCTCGAAGAGAAATAATATTTTTATAATGCCCCCCGCGATTCCCTGAATCGCGGGGGGCATTACCTACGGTTCGCATATATGCTCCTCTAAAACTAAACCAGAGCTATGTCGCGCTCCACATCAGCTTGCAGTCTTGCAACACTGATATCCCTGGGCAAATCGCTCTGCTCCGGGATCAACCGGGTCAGCGTCTGCGGATTGTAGTGCGTGTCAATAATCTTCGCATACTCTTCCCAATATTTTGAAGCCTTGAGCAGTTGGTCTACAGCGATTTTTTGGCTTGTCTCCTTCTCCGCCGCGTCGCCGGTCCGGTCGGCAAGGTGCTTGCTTGCGGCACCCAAAATTTTCGCGGAATAGTACTTTCCGAGTATAGCCATTGCCTCAATGTCAGAAAGCGTTTCACGAAGCTCTTTTCCTGTTGCTTCCCCTAAAGCTTTTATGTGCGTTAACGCTTCATTGGCGGTCTCCATCAACTCCTGCGACAATTCCACAGGGGTGATTCCTGATTGCTGTGTGCAGTTTATTTTAGAGTTCACGTAATCTTTGATACCGATAAGTCCCTCATTTCTCTGAGGTCTGGTATGGATAAACCGGTTAATATCATGAAAACCGGAGCGCCCGGCGCAGGCTTCGGGATACCACTGGAAATCCATCATGCAGTCGCTGTTGTGGAACCTGTTGACAAGCGGAATGACCTGCGACGCCTTCTGCCAGGCAAAAAACAGAGTCTCCGCATTGATATCCGGGAAGCGGAGGCTGAGCGTCCTGATAAAATGCTCCCGCGGGATATCCGGATCGTAGGCAAGGCTTCCCCAGAGGTAGAAGGAATACCATCTTTTCTTGAAAATTATCTGACGGGGGGAATCAGGGTCCTTGCTTATATATTCCCTCCCCCAGGTATAGCCGTCCGGACCCAGGTAAAAGCCCCGCAGCTTCTCATGGGGCATTGTTTTTATATAGGTTCGGATAAACTCAGGGTCACACCCGCCGCGCAGCATATAGTAATCGTCGTCCCTCACCGTAAGCCACGTTTTGCAATCCCCGATCGATTCAAGGAAGCTTTTCTCATCGGCAGGGATTTTCTTTATGTATTCACTCGCTTTTACAAGGTCCTCCGCAGAGAGATTCAAGGATTCTATAAACCCCTCGTTAATGTAATTCGGTGTTGATGATGAGTACACATGGGCCTGCGAATATTTAAAGCTGACGTCGAGGCGGCATCTGGGATTAAGCCCGGAAAACGTCTGAATCGCTTTTTTTATGCTGGCGTATTGGACGCGGTGTATCAGGCAAAAGCTTCGGCTTTTATCCGCTTCCAACGCATCGTTGATCCCTTCCCCGAAGGTATCATACAGCCAGCTTTCGTCTATATCGGTATTTCTTGCCATATTTTCGCCTGCGGTAATGCCGATTCCTTTTAATAACGGATATGTTTTTATGAGCGCCGTCACACCCCTGCGAAAATAGTCTTTGGTTTTGGGGTCGTCCAACGAAGCTGTAAAACCATACCCTGAGCTTTCCGTGCCGAAAACAAACATATTCCAGAAAAAGAGATAGAGGTCAATGCCCCGGCTTTTTGCATATTCCATGACCTCCTGCCAAAACCGGATTTTTTCATCAATCGGCATTTTCTTCAGTGTAACAAGGTTATCCAAGCTCTCGGGCGTCGACATATCCTGCCCTTCAAGACTCGGCGTAAGCGGCGTTTTGGTTCTCATGACGTCGGAGATTGACGCCTGCGGATATTCGGGGACTGTGACCATGGAGGGGAACGGCTGAAGGGTCCATAGGGAGAGAACATTGAAATGGTTTTTTGCCATTTCGTCCAGGAATTCATGCCAGAATTCCATATCCCACATGTTTGCTATATTCTCCTGCGCCGAATCACCCGCATCGGAATAGCTGGGCGTACGCGCATCCAGGGGTATGTTGAATTTAATCCCCCGCTCCTTGACGCATGGCGATTTATCACAATCGCGAACAGCTTCCAGACCAAACAGCATAATTGTCCGGGAAAGGTCGAGCCCGCCGATCATCGTTCCATAGTCGTCAAAGCCGACCACATACCAAACCGCATTTCCTTCGGATTGGCTTTTGCGGACTGTATACGCCTGTGCTGTCAGGGGAGGAACCGCTTGCGCGTCTATCAGTACGCAAGCCGGATTTTCAGGGCTTGCCTCCCTCGTTGACAGAACAATCCTGGAACACACGCTATTCTCTGAAGATGCTGACAAATCTTCCGTCTTGACGCTATGTCCCTTTTCCGCCAGAGCTTTTCTTATTTCATTTGCGGCGAACGTGATCGTTTGAATTTTGTAATCCCACTGGAGGATTATTTCACCTGATATAATATTTCCGGACATTGAAACACCTTGCCTTTCATGAGTTCTGCCCCCGGATCACAACCGTCAAACCACTGCTGCCGCGGATATCCTGACACGAACCGGTACAATCCGCCGCCACAAAAGATAAAGACCACCATGATAGGGAACAGGATAAATATACCATAAAATATGCAGAATTGCAATGTTAACAGGGCGAAGCTGAGAATAAATCGATTTCATTAAACAGAGAAGCAATTGAGCGGAGCCGGGACATTGCGGTCACGCCGGAGGCGGAGAAAGGGCGCCATCTCGAGCTGCCCCGCAGACTATCGCGACTGTTGTGATCGATTGAGAAATAATCAATAAGCAGCAATCCACAATAAACCGGGAAATGGCAGAAGGCTTCTTTTTTGAGGAAAGGTTTTCTGCCATGCTTTTGTTTTGAATATTGTCTCACTTGTATATTCCGGGAGAAAGAATAAAGTCACGTAATGTAGCGAAAAAAGTCTATATAAATTTCTTCAGTTATGATTGAAAACTAATGGAAATATGTGTATAATTAAATTTACGGTCTAAACTTTGCCTTAAGGGGATTTAGTATATGAAATTTGATATTCAGGAATTATTCTCAAAATTATACTTACCTGTGATTGTGTGCGCTAATACCGCAGATTTACCTGTCGTATACATGAACATTCAATCGCGGCTATTATTTTTGCCCACAAATTCAAGCAATTACCGTTCAGAGAGCGGTTCCTTCGGTGCGCTGGGCGAGATAATGCGGTTTAAGGTGGGGGAGGAGTATTCCGCTTTTGAACAGACGCTGGGCAGCCTGGGAATGATAAACGACTACCTGAGCGCACTGCTTACGTTCGACCACAGGATAATAACCGTTTCAATTTCAGCCTCCACAATATCTGTAGACGGGAACAAGGACTACGCAGTCATGTTTTTAAATGAGATAAAAGACGACGACGTGAGCTCCGAGTATCAGAACGTCATCAGCTCTATTATAAACGCGACGCTGCTTGCAAAGGACGTTGAGGCTTCCATACAGACAATTCTGGCGCTTGCCGGAAAATACTCAAGCGCCAACCGTGTGTACATATTTGAAGAGGTGGATAAAAAGACGACCCGCAATACCTATGAATGGTGCGACGAGGGCGTTGAGCCTGCGATAGATGATCTGCAAAACCTGAGCAGAGACGAGTATCCGTATGATATGATCATTGAGTCGGGGATGTATATAGTCGAGGACGTCTCTGCGCTGGCGGAAGGGGGGAGGGAAATACTTGAGGAGCAGGGGATACGCTCCCTTGCCATAATACCGTTTTACGACAACGATATTCCGCTTGGATATGTCGGCTTCGACGACTGCGTCAAGACCAGGGTATGGTCGAATGAGGAGATCCAGTTCCTGAAAAACATCTCCGCGCTTGTCGCGGTGCTTGTAAAGCGCAGAAACGCCGAGCGGGACGCTTTGCATACGCACAATGTTTTGAATCTCATACTGGACAATTCAACCGATATCATCTACGCTAATTCGATTAAGGACTATTCGCTCAAATATGTGAGCCGTTCCCTTTGCGAGCTGCTGGGCAAGCCGGAGGAGGAGCTGCTGGGTCGAAGGTGCTATGAGGTTTTTGCGGTGAAAGCAGACTCGCCCTGCCCTGAGTGTCCGATTCGCAGAATAGAAATTAGCCCGGGCGAGGACAAATCCGAGGTATTTACAAGGGAAAACACAAACCTTATAAAGGGGAAAACCTTTCTCGCCAAGGGCAGCGTGATCAGATGGGTGGACGGCGGCCACGTCTACTTTGAGACGTCGACCGATATATCCGAGAGGATGGAATACGAAAGACAGCTGAGCTATCTCGCGTCTATCGACACGATGACCGGAATATACAACAGGGAATGGGGCAGCAGGCTGTTGGAGGAAAAGCTTGAGTCCGGGGACCGCGCGGGAAGCCTCTGCTTTATCGACATTGACGGGCTGAAAAGGACAAACGACTCCATTGGGCACAGCGCCGGAGACGAGATGCTGATAGAGACGGTCGGTCTGTTGAAGGAGCACATGAAAAAGCACGAGATACTGTGCCGGTGGGGCGGGGATGAATTTCTCGCGTGGTTTGACTGTGATGAGAACAGCGCGGAGGAAAAAATAAAAAGGGTTCAAAGCGAGGCGGATAAAATAAACGCCCATGGGGAAAGAAGCTACAAGCTTTCCTTCAGCTACGGAATAGTACGGTTTACGCCGGGTCAGAGCAATGAATCCATGGATGCGCTGATCACAAAGGCGGACAGTAAAATGTATGACAACAAGCTTGAAAAGCGGGGAATCGCATACAGGCGGAGAAAAGGCGAAAAAAGAGAGTGACCGGATAGCGTCAGCACACCCTGAAAAAACCGGACAAAAAAATACCTAAGGCAAACGGCGCGCCGTTTGCCTTAAGAAGAAACGGGCTGGTGGACAGCCCGTTTATGTTTTATGGTGACCGGACTATGATTCGTTTACCAGCCTGAGCTTTGAGGCGATGTAGTCGCCCACCATTTCAAACGGCATCTGCAGCGCTATCGACAGCTCCCCGTTGAGAAGCTTCTCCGCCGAGCAGAGGAGGGTCCTGTCAGTTTCACTGAAAGTTTGGCGGTAGCTTGCGTTTTCCTTCTTCTTGTTGTATAGTGTTTTAACAAGACGTGCCCACTCGACATGCTCGCCCGATTTGAGAGCTTTTTTATACTCCAGCTCCTTTTCCCTGCGGTTTGTGATGTCGAAGGGCTTAACCTCCTTTATCTTGTCAATAAGCTCGGTCGCCTCATCTTTGGAAATGACCCGTCTGATAGAGACCTTGGCATTTTCGACAGGCGCGTAAATCGTGCTGTTCTGCGAAAAGACAGGATGCAGGACATAGCAGAGATTATCTATTCCGTTTCCGGGGGTGCATATCTCCTGAACTTTACATACGCCCACATTTCCGTACATAACATAATCATTCTTCTGGAACTTCATAATTTAAATACTTCCCTTTTATATAATAATACCATTATACTCTTTTTTATGATAATATGTAAGAGATTTTTTATATAAAATAAATATTTGTGTAATTTTGGTCATTGGGGTAAAATATTGCTTAGCCGTCTTGTTGGATTTATAGTCAATTAACTTAAGACTGAGTAAAGTCCATTTCCGGCTTTACGCATATATATTAGACTTCCCTGCGAAATTCACTTTGTGAATTTCTTTACACAAGTATTGAAAATACTTGTGTAAGCAAAATTTTATTTTCGCGGGGAAGTCTATTGTGGCTTTAAGCCGGAAATTGAACTCATTCTAAAGTTAATTGCCTATAATAGGAAAAGTGGGATTTATTTAATATTATACCCATTATTGAGGAAAATAAAAGAAAAAAGCATATTTTATACCGGTTTAGTATTGCAGGCAGCGGCCGAAGAAAGGGTGATTGAGGTTGAATAACAGCGCCGGACATACAGACGTAAGAAAAGCGGATAAGGATTCACTGATTTTCCGCGAGGGGGACAGGGGCAGCGGAGAAATGTATTTGATACTGCTGGGAGATGTGGCCGTTTACTACGGCGAGGATCAAATCCCCATCAATCTCGGCAAGGGGGATTTTATCGGTGAAACCGCCGTTTTTTTGGATACGCCGTATCTCTACACGGCATACGCGGTAACCGACGTCCTTCTCCTGGCTTTGAACAAGCAGAGTGTAATGAGCTTTTTCGGCGAACAGCCCGGCGCGACGTTTATGCTGATTTCCTCCCTCTGCTACAGGGCGGAGAAAGCAAGTCCGGCGCTGACCTTTCCATACGCGAGCTTTTTCGAAAATCAGCTGGGGGAAATGAACCTGAAAAGGCAGGCGGTTTATTCGGGCGGAACGGACACACAGCCCGGCGGCTCCTCGAGGAGAAGCGGTTCGGGCACAGCGGCGCCCGCGGGAGCCGCTGTGTCGCGGACAGGCGCAAAACAAAACGCGGGAACCGGGAAAAAGGCGGAGCCGAAAAACGCGGCAGGTGTGAGCGGCGGGGAGAAAGTCAAAGCCGGACCGGCGCGAGCCTATGAGGCGGCGCAGAAGCCCGAGCTTCGGAACGAAAAAACCCCCGAGGTATCCATATTCCCGGAGGGGCATGGCAGCTATACCCTTCCTATCGACAACAGCAATACGGCGCTGCTTTTCGACAAGACCTTCACCTGTCCTATCTGCGGGAAGTCGTTTCGCTCCCTTTCGGTCAGGACCTCAAAGCTTGTGGCGGAATCAACCGACAGTGATATGCGGGTTCACTATAAGGACATTGAGCCGATGTATTATGATGTGACCACCTGCCCGTCCTGCTATTACACCGCGCTTGTCGATTCCTTTACCGAAGGCTCCGCCAATAAAGCGCAGTTTGAGGCAAAGATGAAGGAGTACAGAAATGGCTTGAAGCTGAAATTCAACCGTGACAGGGACACCGACGCGGTGTTTAAGGGGTACTATCTGGCGCTGCTCTGCGTCCCAATCTGCTTTCGCAGCAACAGCGCCGTGGCGGCAAAGCTGTGGCTTAAGCTCAGCCGCCTGTACAGTGACTGCGGGGATGAAAAAATGAGCGGGGTCGCGGCGGAGCATTCGCTTGAGGAGTATTTGAACACCTATACAAAGCAAATTGTCACCGATTCCCAGGGACATCAGATTTGCGTGATGCTGGGAGAGCTGTATATAAAAAAGGGAGACTATAAAGACGCGAGGCAATATTTCTTTAAGGTCATATCGGACAGGTCGGCTGCCCCTGTGCTTAAAAAGCACGCGGAAAACCGGATTGAGGACATAAAGGATATCTCCGGCTGAGACTTCGCCGCTCTGCGGCGGGGATTGCGGGGAGGGCTATAACAAATTAAGGAGTGTGCGTATGCCGTATGCAGCCAAGACGAAAAAGTACAGGTCATTTTCGACAAAGATAGCGTTTTTTGCGGTTGCCATAGTTTTACTGCTGCTCATTGGTTTGTTTACATATATCCGCGCGTATTTCGTAAGCCTTTACAAAGAAGAATATAACGGCAAGGTCATGGAAATAAACCGTTTTATCACAATGCAGGTAGACGGCGACTCAATTGAAAAATACGCCAGGACCTTGGAAAAGGATGAGCATTACTACGAAATCATCCGCTCTCTTTACGAGCTGAAGAACATTTTTGGGGTCAAATACCTGTATGTTATGGCGGATACGGGCGAGCCGGGACAGTACACGTATATATTTGACGCGATAGTTGACGAAGAGACAATGATATACAGCGACGATGCCTTCGGGAGGTTTGATTCAAAGGAAAACTTTAAAGCGGCGGAGCGGGTGCTCGCCAGCGGAAAAGGCTTCCAAAGAGCCGAATATTTTTCCGACGACCGGTACGGACAGCTGTACTACGCGTACGCGCCGATACGCAACTCGAGAAACGAGGTCGTCGCTTTTCTGGGCACCGACGTTGACGCGACGCCGATGTTTGAGGATATAAGCAAGCTACAGGTAAGGCTTGTGTGGTTCGGGCTTGCTATGTTTGTTATGCTGTTTGCGTTCATCCTTGCTTACACCCGCCGCGCGCTGATGAACCCTATCGAACGCTTGACAGAGGACATAATAAGCTTTTCGAAGGGGGATCTGAACATCGACTTTTCCCAAAAGCTGCTTGAGCGAAGGGACGAATTCGGGCTTATTTACAACGCTTTTTCAGACGTCGCGAAGATAATCGCGAAATTGGTTTATGGCATGAATAACGTAAGCGCGGAGGTTTTAAAGGGCAACCTCGAAGAGCGGCTTGAGGATGAGGAGACATATAGCGGCGCGTATCGGAACCTCCTGGGCAACGCGAATATGATGCTTGACAATATCTGCGAGGTTCTCGATTTGGTGCCGAATTCCATCGTGTTTTACGACGAGGCGTTTAACGTTCTTTACGCGAACAGTCAGGCGAAAAAGGAGCTTATAACCGCTGGAAGCGATACCGCCGGCGATACTGACAGCGGGACGGCCGAAAGTGAGGTTTTGAAACAAAATTTCGAGACGCTGGCAAGGCTGTACGCTTCCCTGGACTTTAAAAATGACAGCAGCTTTCATATAAGCTTAAAGCTGAACGGTCCGGGCGGAACAGTCAAAAACTTTGACGTATTCATCACAACGATATTGGGGGACATAAGCATCACAGGCATCTGCGCCGTATTCACCGACGTGTCGGCGTACGTCGAAATGTCGGAGCGCGCGGAGGCGTCCAACAGGGCGAAAAGCGAGTTTTTATCGAGGATGAGCCATGAGATCCGCACCCCGATGAACGCCATCATCGGAATGACCGAGATAGCCAAGAGGAGCTGCACCGAGGAAAATGTCGCGGGTAAGCTTTCGACTATTGAGGTATCCGCAAATCACCTTCTCACCATAATCAACGATATCCTTGACATTTCAAAGATGGACTACGGCAATTTTGAGCTGTATTACGAGAGCTTCGACCTGATAAAGCTGGTAAACGAGCTGAGCAGCATCTTCTCAAAGCAGACGCTGGACAAAAGTATAGAGCTGAATATCCTGGCTGAAAATTTCGACGGCGGCGTGTACGTCCTGGGGGATAAGGCGAGGATACGGCAGGTGCTGTTCAACCTTGTATCCAATGCCATAAAATTTTCAAAGCCGAACAGTGAAATCACCGTCAGAGTCGAAAAGCTGGAGGCTGAGAAGGACGGGATGTTAAAGCTTCGTTTTTCGGTGGTGGACCATGGCATTGGCATCAGCGAAGAGAATATTGCAAAGATATTCGAAGTGTTTGAGCAGGGGGGCAGCGAAATCGCGCGCCTGTACGGAGGTACCGGGCTGGGTCTGCCGATTTCGAATAAAATTGTCAGCCTTATGGGCGGCAGCGGAATAAATGTTGTAAGCGAACCCTGCAAGGGAAGCGAGTTTTCATTTGTTATCGGGCTTCAAACCGTCAGCGGGAATGAGAATGAAAAGGAAGCCCGGGAAAAGAGCGCCGGGAGCGCGGCCGCAGGCTTGAAGGGCAAGCGGATCCTGCTTGTAGACGATATTGAGGTAAACCGTGAGATAGTTATTTCGCTCATGGAGGGTACGGGAGCGCTCTTTGAGACTGCGGACGACGGGGTCACGGCCGTCGAGGCGTTTGAGGCGTCGGAGGAAGGTTATTTCGACATCATACTCATGGATATACAAATGAAGCAAATGGACGGCTATGCCGCGACGAGGGCGATACGGGGACTTAAGCGAAAGGACAGCGGGAGCGTCGTCATAATAGCGATGTCGGCAAACGCGTTTCAGTCGGACATCGACATGTCGGTGCAGTCGGGGATGGACGACTACGTGACAAAGCCGATAGATTACAACGAAATGATGAACACAATACTAAAACACATTAAGAAATAGACATATGAAAGGATAAAAATAAACATGAAAAAGCTGTTTCCGGTCTTACTCGTCTTGATAATTTTGTTTTCATTTACAGGCTGCGAAAAAAAGGAGACGATAGATATCGCGATAATCCTGACCGAGGTGAAAATCCTTGACAACAACAACTTTCTCGGCGCGGCGCTCGACGGGGTAAAGCGGTTTGCGGAGGGAACAAATTACAGCTACAAGGAATATTTCCCCGCCGATTCAACGGCGGAGGATTACCGCGAATGTGTTGAGGATGCGATAGACAGCGGCGCGAAAATAATGGTCATGCCGGGATATCTTTTGGAAACCGTGACCCTGGAAGCGCAGGAGCGCTATCCTCAGGTCAAGTTCATCCTGCTCGACGGAATACCGAATAACGGCGCCTACGACGAAACGCGTGTGGAGGAGATAGCGGGCAACACCTATTCAGTGCTGTACGCGGAGGAGCAGGCGGGCTTTCTCGCGGGCTACGCCGCGGTATATGACGGATACAGGAAGCTTGGATTCTTCGGCGGGATGTCGGTGCCCGCGGTGCAGCGCTTCGGTTACGGGTATATGCAGGGCGCGGAATATGCCGCCGGGGAGTTGGAGCTGGATCAGGACTCGATTGAAATGAGGTACCTGTACTGCACAAGCTTTAACCCCGCGCCGGAATATCAGGCACGCGCTTCGCTGTGGTACCACCAGGGCACTGAGGTCATCTTTGCCTGCGGCGGCGCGATGGGGCAGTCGGTCATCCAGGCGTCGATAGACGCGGACGCGAAGGTCATCGGGGTGGACACCGACCAGAGCGGGGACTCGGACACCGTCATAACCTCCGCGCTGAAAATGATATCCGAGTCGGTGTATCAGGCGCTTCACGAATGGGATGAAGGGGAGTTTCGAGGCGGTCACGGCGAGCATTTGGGCGCCGACGTCGGCGGAGTCGGACTTTCTATGGAGACCTCGAGGTTCCGGACCTTCACCCAGGCTGACTATGACCGCATATACTCGGAGCTTGCGAGCAACGCCGAAGGGATAACGGCGAATATATTGAAGGACGACGCCGACATATTTGATATCCCGCTCTCCCGCGTCCAGCTTATATTCGAAAAGCTGAGATAATGTCAATATAAAACACGCCGAAGCAGTGCCCGCACTGTTTCGGCGTGTTTTATATTGGGGAGATATATTCAGGGAATCACTCCACCGTAACTGATTTTGCGAGATTTCTCGGTTTGTCGATATCGCAGCCCTTCATCGACGCGATGTAATACGCGAAGAGCTGGAGCGGCACAACGGCGAGCGACGCGTAAAAGCTTGCGTTTATCCTTGGTATGCGGAGCACGTGATCCACCTCGCCCGAGATGTCCCGCGCGTCCTCGTTGACAATCGCTATGACCGAGGCGCCCCGGGCCTTGACCTCCTTGATATTTGAAAGCATCTTGTCAAAGAGGCGCTCGGTGGTCATCAGGGCGACGACCGGGGTGCCCTCCTCTATAAGCGATATGGTGCCGTGCTTAAGCTCGCCCGCGGCGTACGCTTCGCTCATCGTATACGAAATCTCCTTGAGCTTGAGCGAGCCTTCGAGGCAGATGGCGTAGTCGATATTTCTGCCGATGAAGAAGATGTTCTTCGCGTTAAAATACCTTGAGGCAAGCAGCTGGGTGTCTGTTACAAGACCGAGAGCGGCTTCGATTTTCTCGGGAAGCCCTTTAAGCTCGCCTATAATTCCGGCATACTCGGAGCCTTCGATGAGACCCAGAGCCTCGCTCATATACAGCCCCAGAAGATATATACAGCTCAGCTGTGTGCTGTAGGCCTTTGTTGTGGCGACGGCGATTTCAGGTCCCGCCCATGTGTACAGAAGGTAATCCGACTCCTTTGAGATGGTGCTGCCAACGACGTTGACAATGGAGAGCACCTTTGCCCCCAGACGCTTCGCCTCCCTGAGCGCCGCGACCGAGTCCGCGGTTTCGCCCGACTGGCTGATGATCACAACAAGGGTGCTTTCGCCGACCATGGGGTTTTCATACCGGAACTCCGACGCGAGCTGCGCCGTACACGGGATACGCAGCATATCGGAAAATATGTACTTCGCCGTGACCCCCGCATAGTAGGCGGAGCCGCAGGCGACGACGTAAATATTTTTTATTTTTTTGACATCTTCAGAGGTTAGATTTATCCCGAGGTCGATCCTATCCTTTTTTATCCTGGGGCTTACCGTGCTGAGCACCGCCTTTGGCTGCTCCATGATTTCCTTGAGCATAAAGTGTTCATAGCCGCCCTTTTCCGCGGCTTCGACGTCCCAGTCGACATGGAAGGCTTCGCGGTTGACCCGGCGCATGAACATATCGTAAATCTCGATGCTGTCTTTGGAGACTATGGCTATTTCCTTGTCCTCGATGTAGTAGATGTCCCGGGTATAATTTAAAATCGCGGTCACATCCGACGCGATGAAGCTTTCGCCGCTGCCGATACCGATGATGAGCGGGCTTTCCTTGCGGATGGCCACTATCTTGTCGGGGTGCTCGAGGCAGATTATCCCGAGGGCGTATGAACCCTCCATAAGCTGTATAAGGGTCTCGGCCGTTTCGAGAAGGTCCCCCTTGTAGTAGCGCTCGAAGAGGTGGGCGATCACCTCCGTGTCGGTTTCGGAGACAAATTTCACTCCGGCGGAGATGAGCATCTCCTTGAGTTCAAGATAGTTTTCTATGATGCCGTTATGTACGACGGCGACGTTGCCTGTGCCGCTGGTCTGCGGATGGGAGTTGACGTCGGAGGGGCGTCCGTGGGTGGACCACCGCGTATGCCCGATGCCGGCGGAGCCTGCGGGATGCTTGCCGTTTTCGGTTATGTCGCGGAGGATTTGCAGGCGGCCCCGCGCTTTTTCAACCTCAAGGCTGCCGCCGTTATATATTGCGACTCCGGCGGAGTCGTAGCCTCTGTACTCAAGCTTTGAAAGCCCGTCAAGCAGTATCGGACACGCCTGCTTGCTTCCAATATATCCAACTATTCCACACATAAAAAAATTTATTCCTTTCCGGCACTAATACTAATCCCAAATAAGAAGCATATTAAAAATATATTAACGCCGACTGGGAAATAGTAGCGTTTAACGCGAATTTGATTTTATGAGTGAGATGCGCTCCCACCTGAACATAGTACCATTACATGGGCGGCAATGCAATAGACTTTCCCCCTAAAAACTCACAAAGCGAGTTTTTAGGGGGAAAGTCTATTCGGTAAAAACGGGCTGGAATACCGTCATAATACTAAGGCGTGCCGCGCGGGTCGTCCGGCAGATACATACGCAGCTTGTCAAGAACCTCCTCCATGTCGAGAGGCTTGCCGACATGACCGTTCATCCCGGCCGCAAGGCATTTTTCTATGTCCTCACGGAATACGTTTGCCGTCATGGCGATGATGGGGATATCCTTTGCCGCGGGCGTGTCCAAAGCGCGAATCTGCCTTGTGGCTTCGTAGCCGTCCATCTCCGGCATCTGGACGTCCATGAAAATCATCTCATATTTATCCGGCGCTTCACTGAACATGTGCACCGCCTGAACGCCGTTTTCCGCGCAGTCGATCATAAGCCGGGTCGGCTCCAGAAGCGCCAGCACGATTTCCCGGTTGATCTCTATGTCCTCCGCCAATAAAATGCGGCGTCCCTCAAAGCAGTCGGTTTTCACCTGCCGCAAATCCGGAGCGGGCAGATTTTCCACGCCGAGGCACTCGTTAATAATATCGGCGACGGAGGAGGGGAACAGCGGCTTGGGCAGAAATTTATCCACCCCCGCGCCTACCGCGTCATCCTTGATTGCGCTCCATTCCGCAGAGGAAATCATAATAACAACGGAATTATCCGAATGGAGACTCTTTATTTTACGGGTGAGTTCTATGCCGGTCATGCCGGGCATTTTCCAGTCGATAAAATACAGATTGTAGGGAGAATTTTTCTCAATCAGCCGGATTGCTTGCCTGCCGTCGGACGCGGCGTCGCACATAATGCCGAAGCGCTGCGCGAGCTCCTCAAAATATTCAAGTATATTCGGGTCGTCGTCCACCGCGAGCGCACGGATATTTTTTATATTTACGCCGGAAAGCAGCGGAGCGTTCTTTTCCCCCGCGCCGCGTTCCAGCTGTACAGTAAACGCGAAGGTGGAGCCCTTGCCAAGCTCTGATTTGATCCAGATATCTCCGCGCATCATCTCAACAATACGTTTGGAGATAGCGAGACCGAGCCCGGTTCCGCCGAAATTGCGGGAGGTGCTGCTGTCCGCCTGCTGGAAGGAGCTGAACAGCCGCGATTGCTGCTCCTCGCTGATGCCAATGCCGGTGTCGGTCACTTCGATTTGAAGGGTGCAGACCCCGTCTTCCTCCTTCACCAGATGCGTGTTAAGCTGGATGGAGCCGTGCTCCGGCGTGAACTTCACGGCGTTGGAGAGCAGATTTGTGATGACCTGGGACAACCGCTGGTCGTCCCCGACCAGCGCGCGCGGGATTTTCCTGTCGATCCGCACGTGGAAATCCTGATGCTTTTCATCCACCCGGAAATTGATAACACCTACCACCTTCTGGAGCAGCTTCTCGAAGTTGAAGCTTACCGACGAAAGCTCCAGCTTGTTTGCCTCTATCTTGGACATATCCAGAATGTCGTTGATAACCCCTAAAAGATGAACCGAGGCGTCCTCTATTTTTCCCAAGGCGTAGTCCTTCCGCTCGATATCCGGGGAAGCTTTGCCTATCATAGTCATGCCAATTACGGCGTTTAAGGGCGTACGCATCTCATGCGACATGTTTGCCAGGAAATCGCTCTTCGCTATGCTCGCCTGTTCGGCCATCTCGCGGGCGGCTTCGATTTCAGTGATATCGTGGAACAGCATCATAGCGCCGCCGTTGTCGTCACTGCCGTTCATGGGGGTAAAGTGGATCATGTATTTGCGCGGATTGCCGCTGTTTTCAATGTCCAGAACCTCTTCAAAAGCAAGCGACGTATTTGACCGCCGGGCGGTTTTCAAAGCCGCAAAGGTATTATCCACCCATTCGCGCGGCATAAAGCTGACAAACACCTCCTGAAAGGTTCTGCCGGTCACCGCGTTGTTGTCCAGCTTGCCTATTTTTCTCAAAAAAGCATCAGTACAGTAAGCAAACCTGCCCGATGTATCCAGAAAGAGGATAATATCATCGCTGTTTTCCAGAAGCAGCCGCATGTAGCGCTCCTGCTCACGCTGTGCCATAGTCATCGCGGATTGCTGGTTTGCCTTCGCGACTGCAACGTTGCGTTCGCGCGAAATAGTATCCTGCAATCGTGTAATTGTCCGGTTGTTCTTTCGTTCCTGTTTTTCCAGCTCCGCTATCCGCAGGCGCAGCTGCTCCGCCAAAGCCCGCAGCTCGCCGGCGTCGGTATCCGTTATGCTCCCGGGGGCGACCTGTGCGGTCTCGTGTCCGGTCTTATCTGTCACCCGATGCTCCTCCTTTCCGGTGCGAATGGGGATATTACGCTGAAATTATGAAATACTCTTGTCCTCAGTTAAGCGCGCAGCGGAACGAGAGATAGGACAAGACGCCGCACCCTCAAGAACGGGCGATACGCCCCGCCGCCGCCACAGTGTGAACCGGCTGCCTGTTCCCGCCTGATTGCTCGCCGCAAGCTATGCGCTGCCCGGTTGCTTGCCGGTCTCCGCCCTGATGTGCGCGGCCACTTTTTTGTCCTCAACCTTTATGTGCTTGATCAGCCAGCCCCCGACGCTGAAGTTGACCTTGCCGACCAGAACCACGGTCGGTCCGTCCGCCTTCAGCTGCGCCATCAGGGCGCTGACATCGCGCTTGAACCCGTCGTGAAGCCTTTTGTGGTTTGCGTAGTCAGGGTACTTGTGCTGAATCTGCAATTTTTCCTCGTCAGCAAAGTGCTTTGCGGTGTATTCGCACAAAAAATCCATAACCTTATTCAGTTCCGCACGCCCTTTGCCGGCGGCGCAAGCGTCCAAAAGGCTGTTTACGGCCTGTATGAGCTGCTTGTGCTGGCTATCGATAAGCGCGTTGCCTGTGACCAGATCGTCGCTCCATGTGTATGCCATGATTATGCCCCCATTCAATTGTGCCCGAACTATCAAAAATACTCTTGTCCTCAGTTAAGCGCACAGCTCACAAAGGTATAGTTGTGAATGCGGTTGTAATATTTTCCGCTGCCGTCCTTCACGGGACAAATTTCGCCGCCCGCGTATGCCATCGAATACGGTATCCGTCCGTCTATCATATCAATGACCTGGTTAAGCTCGTCGTCGCTGTTCGGCGAGAGCATGAGATAACGGCTTATACACGGGAAGATCAGTAAATTTTTTGTTTCCTCACTGCCCAGCGCCTGTTCAATTGTACTTTTTGACGTTTCCATAATGCCCTCGCGGTCAATTCCGCCCACGGAAAGGGACATGCCCTGCGGCGTTTCGCCGCCGCAGACCGCGCTTCCGTCCTCGTTGGTATGGTAAATGGCAATCGCAACGGGCTTTCCGCCGTCGCCGTAATCCACCATAAGCGGCACAGTCGCCGAATCAACACCGTCGTTCAACTCGATCCCCACGTTTTCAAGATATTTCCTCAGGGTTATATCGTTGACCTTTTTCAAAACGCAGCCGTCCGATTCGGTGATGATGGCTCACATGTTGCGGATATTTCTCTCCGGCAGCGCCGTCATAAAGAACTGAGGCTTCACGGGACCGTGCATCAGTATCATCGCCAGGGAGTAAGCCGCGGTTTCGCCGTTGCAGATGGTTTGGGAGTGGTCAAGGGACATGCTGACGTCGCTGGCGACCCCTCCGAATATAGGGGTGCCGCCGCACACCCTGTCAAAGTCCTTGAGGATAGCGGCCGCGCTCAGCGTTGGAACAAACGGAAAGATGGAGAAAATGAAGGACGCCTCGCCGGGAAGCCTTGCGCAGGCGTCACGGTACGCGCCGGTCAGCGATTCTTCGCAGTTTTCGTTTTGCAGAGGCGCGGAAAACGCGGTGGAAAAGGATACGTCGTCGCTGGTCAGGACGGTAAAGCTCAATAAATACATATCCTGCTTGCCGCAGGAGGAGCTTGCCGCGGTTGTGCCTCCGATCACGTCAAACGGCATCCGGTCGCACAATGCGCGGACAACGCCGTTTTCGATAAACTCGTAATAACAGGTCAAAATACCTACCGAGTTTTTCAACAAATTATTTAAATCTATCTGCTTAAGGATTTCGTCAAGAGCCTCGTCGGCGTCGTCAATTTCCGCCGTGCACGCGGTTAGCATTTTAATCATAGCAAATCCCTTTCAAAAGCATCAGGCAATTTATCAGACCTTATTATGCATGTGAATGATATATCAATATTATACAGCATATGACAGAAATTGCAAGTAACTGGAAGATATTTTTTTAACGATACCGCGTTTTCCCGTAAGAATACCCGCCGTCCCGGCTTTGGACGGCGGGTATATAGTAAAAATAGGCTTGCCGCGTAATACCGGCTACGCTATGCTGATGCTTGCCTTAAAGCTTTTAATTTTTCCGGGCGCACCGTAGGCTTCCTCCGTCTGGCGACCCAATTGCCCGCTGTCATTGGCTCCCCAGGTCAAAACGCTGCCGTCCTTTTTCAAGGCGACCGAGTGATTAAGCCCTGAGGAAACGCCGATTATCCCTTCCAGCCCCTCCGCCATACCCGGAGCCGGGTCGAAGGAGGCTTCGGTATTTCTGCCCAGCTGCCCTTTGTCATTTTGCCCCCATGTCCACACAGCTCCGTCCGAATCCACACAGGTCATAAAGTGAGCTCCGGCGGTTATGGAAATCGCTCCCGTTATCAGTTCGACACGCCGCGGAGATGAGATAACAGTGTCGGTTATACCCAGACCAAGCTCGCCGCCGCTGTTTTGCCCCCATGTCCATACGGTCCCGTCCAATTTCACAGCGCCCCGGAACCCGTTCCCGCAGACGACCTGTGCGATATCCTCCAGCCCGGAGACGCACCGCGGCGCGGAGAGAATTTCTACGCCCTCCGCAGTCGCCTCGGGACCCCATATCCACACGCCGCCGTCCATGTCGACTGCGGCGGAGGTACCGTCGCCGCTTGTCGAAATGGAGGAGATCCCTTCAAGGGAGCCGACCCGCACCGGAGTATCGCTGGAAGCCATACTGCTGTTTCCGAGCTGACCGGAGCTGTTGTCCCCCCAAGCCCACACCGTGCCGTCGGATTTCAGCACAACGGTGTGCGCGTCTCCCGCTTCGACGCTGACAATGTCCGCGGTGGATATGTCGATGACCGTTACCTCGCTTCCGGCTTCCGCGCTGAGAAGGGCGGTCTCGGATGAACCGACAAGCCTTCTCGCGGAGCCGAGCCTTGACGTGGAGGAACCGGCAAGAGCCAGCGATTCGTTGCCGCTCATATAAAGCCCGCTGTTTGTGAGCCAGACGGTGTGTTCTTGTCCGCAGGCAAAGTCGATAAGCCCGCTTACGGCAGTTAAAGCCTCGGGCTCGGTCGCGGCGGGGTCCTCGCTGTCGGTGCGGTAGGACGCGTTGGAGCCCCAGAAATATCTGGCGCCGCCGTCGCAGTAGACCACCGACATGTCGCCGTAAGCCTCAACCGAAATTATAATTTCCTCCACGCAGCCGCCGAAGGAAAACAGAAGCGCGGCGGCAAGAAATATTACCCCGGCGCTTTTTAAAATCCTCATATTAAACCGCCATTTCTCAGGCGACAAAACAGTTATGAATTACCCACGCTTGTCATCCGTCGCCTGAGAGATGATAAGCGGTTTATTTATTTAATCCTGGTTAGCGTGAATTTATTCACGCTAAACCTCCCACTTAAATCTCAAGGCGTAAGGTCGCGTAGTGATATGCCATACGGAAGTTGTCCTTTGCCTTATGGCACCTTTCAAGATATGAGTATATCTCGCTTTTTATCAGCTTGCCGCCGTTTTTACCGGCTTCAATCTCAGCCGTTTCCAGCAGCTTTATCGCGCCGTCTATGTCCCCGGCTTCTATTTTTGCCCTGGCTGAAAGCAGCATATACATCGCGCGCACCCAGGGGTCGGAAATGTTCTCCGCATGGATGTTTTCCAGCAGCTTGAGTCCGGTCGCCAGACCGTCCCGCCCGGAGACAAAGAGCGCCTGAATGATGGAAAAGGACTCGGCAATATTGCCCTTTGACGACTCGGCGAGATACCTCTTCTCATACTGCCTGTATTCGGACTGCGACTCAAGCTGTATCGCGCAAAGCATCAGTATTTCGCAGCATACAAGCTCGCAGCGCAGATCGAAATATAGCCCGGCGGCGTTGTGCTTGAGGGCGTCCCTCGCGCAGGCGCGCGCCCGGGTCACGTCGCCGTCGTGATACGCCTGCTCCGCGATCCCTGTACAGCACTTCGCATGGAGCAAGCAGGCTTCGTCCTCGTGCGAGGTTTTGGCAAGGTCCACAGCGTTTATCATATCCAGCGCCGCAGGATAGTTCCCGGCTTTGTATGCCTTCCTCGCCCCGGTAATTCCGGAAGGCTCCCCGTCGTCGGTCGTCAGGTCGGACATAAAGTAACCGGCGGGAAGGTTCAATACTTTGGCTATATGCTCCAGAGTTTTTACAGAAGGGGTGGCGCTGTCATTTTCTATTTTCGACAGCATATTTCTTGTTATGTAGTCGCCGACAACGTCGCGCTGAGTCATTTTCCGCTCGATCCGCGCTTCCTTGATCTTCTGACCCAAGGTCATAGCTTTTGCCCTCCTTTCATCAGGTGAATATATACACATTTAATATTATTGTAACTTTAATTTACTCAAGCATAGCATATTTTTTGAAATATATCAAGACTGCAATATAACTGTATTATAACGGAGACCTGCAAACCGTTTTTCAACAAAAAAAGTGGACTGTACTAAGGTACAGCCCGAGAGATATAGAAAAGGGGAAAAAACAAATGGAGTATGGACAACTTACAAAAATTACCCAACCAAACCACATGTCACGTTTATCATGATACCAGAGTTATTTAAAAACATCAAGTCTCATAATAATAAAAAATGTACAAATTTATTGGTCGAAATTTGTCATAATTACACTATAGCAATTTAACAAAATAACGCTATAACATTTTACCGGGGGATATCGCATATCAGTTTTTAGTATTAAACATATCCGTACATTCCCCGAACTGACACCTCGCCGGAGGAAACGGTCTCCGTCTCTCCGTTTTCATACCTGACGACAAGGGCGAACCGGTCGTCGATTCCTTCCGCCCTTCCATATTTTGTTTTATTTCCCCTCAAAACCATGACGTCCTTACCCACAGTTATGCAGTTTTCGGAGTACTCCCTGAGCAGCGCGGCAATATCGCCTGTGAACTCGCCGTCCGAGAAAAACGCCGACAATTCCTCCAAAACGGCGCGGGCAAGCTCGTACCGCTTTACCGGTTTCCCCTCATCCTCGAGAGAGGTGACGGTTTTTCGAAGCTCGGGGGGAAAGTCCGCGCTCAGCTTGGCGCAGTTGATACCAATGCCTATCACCATATACTGGATGCTTCCGCTTTCCGCCTCGATGGAAAGCTCGGTGAGAATACCGCATATTTTTTTCCTGTTTATCACAAGGTCATTTGTCCATTTAATTTTCGCGTCCAGCCCGGAAACCTTCTCTACAGCCCGTCTCGAGGCCACAGCGGCAAGGGAGGTGACAAAGGAGACGTCCTTTGCCCCGGATTTCGGGCGCAGAATAACGGTGAGGTACATGCCCTGACCCTTTTCGCTTATAAATTGCTTCCCTGACCGCCCCCGCCCCCCTGTCTGAACGTCAGCAAGAACGGCGGTCATGTCGCGGGCGCCGCCGTCGGCAAGGGATTTCGCCACGTTGTTTGTCGAATCGACGCTGTCATACACAACGACGCTCCAGCCCCCCGGCGCGATAAGCTCCGGGAGCAATATGTCGGGCACGGAGACGAGCTGATACCCCTTCGAGGGCAGAGAGGCTATCTCAAAGCCGTCCGCCCGGAGCAGCTCCACCGCCTTCCACACCGCCGTTCTGCTGATACCCAGCCTTTTGCTGAGACTGCCGCCTGATACGGGACCGGCAAGCAGCTCCTGTAGTATTTGAGCTTTGGACATGTGACCCTCCCGTTTCATCTATATTTGAAAAAATTTTTCTTTACAAAAGTATACGCCTGTGATAACATCAATGTCAACCAAATAAGAAAGAAGGGTTGACATTGAGAAACAAAATTAAACCGCTTATACTCTGCGGCCTGTTCGCCGCGCTAACAGCTATCGGAGCGTTCATAAAAATACCCATGTGGCCCGCTCCGATAACGGCTCAAACCATGTTTATCGCGGCGGCAGGGGTGCTTATCGGACCGAAGCTTGGCGCGGCAAGCCAGCTTATCTATCTTTTGCTGGGGCTTTTCGGGCTGCCCATATTTACAAAGGGGGGCGGCTTTGGATACATATTTCAGCCCACCTTCGGATTTTTGCTTGCGAGTATCCCGACCGTGATAGTTATCGGGGTAATATCGAAAAAAATAGACGGCGTAAAAGGCGCGGTGATAGCCACGGTATGCGGGTATGCCGTTCTCTACCTAATAGGTGTACCATATCTCTGGATGATAGTCAACTATGTTTCGGGTGTGGAAATGAGCATATCCGCGGCGCTGTACTCCGGAATGGTTCTCTTTATTCCCGGCGACGCGTTAAAGGTGGCGGCGGTGGCGCTGCTTTCGGTAAAGCTAAAGCCAGTGGTGCGGTTTACGCAGGTGAACAGCCGGTAGCGCGCGGCGCGCGCCGTCCGCCGCGAAATTGGTGTTGCTCTTTTTATAAAATTAGGTTAAAATGTCAATGATTCAAATGAACCCGGGTACAATGTCCTACGGCTCTGCGGTGGGGGGAGGTTCATTAAAATTGATATTTTAACCTAATTTTCAGGTAACAGGAGACATTATGGCCAGTTTCTTTTACAATTACTCCGTATATTTACTGCCCGCGGCTGCCTTGGTCCTGATAGCAATATATTTTATCAAGTATTACAAGGCGGAAAGGGAGCATGAAAACGAAAACAAGCAAAAACCGCTCCCCGCGCCCGCGCGTTTTCCAAAGCCCTTTAAGCTTTCACGCGCGGACGCCCCCATTCTGCTGCTTATCACGGCGGTCTATGCTGTGGTAGCTTTTACGGGACTCGGCGATAACGCCGCGCCTGAATCCCTCTACCGCTTTACCTCGGACAAGAGGGAAATTGTTATCGACCTGGGCGAGGAAAGGGAGCTTTTGAAGGTCGACTACTACACGGGAAACCAACACAACGAAAAGGGTTACAATTTTTCCGTTTCGACCGATGGATACAGCTGGAACGAGCCTGTGGTAATGCAGCAGGATCACGCAACTACATTTCACTGGCTGACGCTTTGGACATGGATAGATTCCGCCAGATACGTTAAAATCACGGCGCTGTCCGCTCCCATGGAGCTGGGTGAGATTTCCTTTTCCGATTCAAACGGCCGGCTTGACCCGGGCGGTTTTTTGGATACCGGCGGACTAAGCGCGCTTTTTGACGAGCAGGAGCTTGTTCCCGCTGAGTCCAGCTATCTGAACTCAGCGTACTTCGACGAGATATATCACGCGCGCACCGCGTATGAATTCCTCGAGGGCACGCGGCCGTATGAGACCACCCACCCCCCTCTGGGGAAGGTGCTGATAGGCGTCGGAATATCAATATTCGGAATGAATCCGTTTGGCTGGCGGTTTATCGGCGTCCTCTTCGGGGTGCTGATGGTTCCGGTCATGTACGTCTTTATAAAAAAGCTGTTTGGCAAGACGGCGGTCGCCGTGCTTGGGACACTGCTGTTTTCCTTCGACTTTATGCACTATGTGCAGACGAGGATATCGACGATAGACACCTACGGGGTGTTTTTCACCATATTGATGTACTTCTTTATGTACCTGTTTGTGTCCTCCGACTTTGACGGACCGTTCAGAAAGCAGCTGATACCGCTGGCGCTGTGCGGGATAAGCTTCGGGCTTGGAATAGCGTCGAAGTGGACCTGCTTTTACGCGGCGATTGGGCTGGTGGCAATCTACGCCATCTATATCATCTCGCAGGGACGGGCATATTCGCGGGAGCGCAGGATGGGGGAATACTGGAGGCGGCTCCTAAAGCTCCTCCTGGCAAGCGTGCTGTTCTTTGTGGCCGCGGCCGGGGCGATATACTACTTCAGCTACTATCTGTTCGCGAGGGGAATGGGAGAGCCGTTGTCGTTGCAGCTTGTCTGGAACAACCAGATCGACATGTTTAAGTACCACAACGGGGTCACCGACTCGCACCCGTACGAATCCAAATGGTGGATGTGGATTTTTGACGGGCGTCCGATACTGTATTACAGAAGCTTTGGGGACGGCATGACCTCCTCGTTTGCGTCATGGCAAAATCCGGTGGTAAGCTGGGCGGGGCTTATCTCGGTTGCAGGTCTTGCGGTAAGGCTCTTTATGAAAAAGGGGGATAAGCTTGCCCTTTTTATCGTAATAGGATATCTGTCCCAGCTTGTCCCATGGACCCTGATTTCACGCTGCACCTTTGCGTACCACTATTTCCCGTCGGTAATTTTCCTCGTGCTGGCGCTGTGCTGGACAATAAACCGCTTTATGGATATCGCGCCTGAAAAGAGGAAGTATTCATACGCCCTCACCGGCGGAGCGGTCGGACTGTTTGCCCTCTTCTATCCGGTGCTGTCCGGGATATACACGGCAAACTGGTACTACAGGATATTTCTTGCCTGGTTCCCGTCCTGGCCGTTTTAGCAGCTGATTTTTTATCTGAAGAATAATTAAATCTGGCTGTCGAAAATGAACCATTTTTACGGACGCGCAGTGCGCGCCCCTACACGAATCCTTGGAAGCACAGCGTTTTTTGTAGGGGCGACCATTGGTCGTCCGCAATTTTCCGGCTTTGTAATGAAGACACTATGTGACGCGTTGAGGAGGACCGCCGTGTATTTAGCCGATATGCATATGCACACCCACATATCTCCGGATTCGGAGGGAGTGCTGGAGGATTACTGCGCCGCCGCGATAGAAAAGGGGATAAAGGAGCTGTATATCACCGATCACTGTGACGTCAACGGTTGGGAGGGCGCGCCTTACGACTTCCTTCGTGACGCCGCCTTTGATGAGCTGCTCGCGGCAAGGGACAGATACGGCGACAGGATAAAAATTAATTTCGGGGTCGAGCTTGGGCAGGAGCAGCAAAATAGAGAGCTTGCCCGCGAAACGCTGGAGGACGGCAGGCTTGATTTCGTTATCGGCTCGCTGCATAATTTGGCGGGCGGACCTGATTTCTTTTTTATGTCGGATATGGAGGCGGACAGGGAAAGCCTCTGGAGCAGATATTTTACCGAGCTTGCCCTGCACGCGGAGAAAAGCGACTTCGATGTACTCGGACATATAACCTACCCCAAAAGATATATTCCGGTCCGGTGGAGGGCGGAGTATGACGACCGTATCAGCGAGATACTGGACATAATTATAAGCAGGGGGAAGGGAATAGAGATAAACACCTCCGGACTTGGGCTTGCGATGAGCGAGACCTTGCCGCCGTACGAGGTTGTGAGGAGGTATAGGCTCATGGGCGGCAGGATAATTACGGTGGGCTCCGACTGCCATGTGCGGGAGAAGGTTGGATTTCGTATAGCTGACGGCTTCGAGCTTGCGAAAAGCGCGGGCTTCGACAGCATATGCCTGTTTCACAAACGAACACCGGAGTTTGTCAGGATATAGCAAAAAAGAATCGACGCAGTACATCATGTAGGGCGCGATGCAATGCCGCCGGAGGCGGCATTGCATCGCGCCGTTTTGCCACAGCCTTGCGGTTTTTGTAAATGTCAGTATCATACAGTAATAATATTAAACTGTGAGTTTATAACAAGCCAGCTTTGGGGGAAGAAGCGCATTATATTCCAAAACCCCATACCATATAAGCCGAACTCGGGGACAAGCTGAGTCCTTGCGTTTATGCTCCTTGCGTCCTCAAACCATACGATATGCGGCTGCCCCTCGCTGCTGTAATAGTTAAAAAACGGCGCCTGGGAGACCTCGTCATATTTTATTTCTGCGCCATTTTCCGCGGCGATATCAACCGCCTGCACATTGCCGATCCCCCTCGCCCGGGTTTCTCCCCGCACGTAGGGGAGCGGCCAGTCGTATCCGTAATTGGACATGCCCATCAGTATTTTGCGCGGGGGTATTTCGGTGACGGCATATTCAATAACCCCGCGTACGCCGTTTATCGGGGAGACGGCAAGAGGCGGTCCGTAGGTATAGCCCCACTCGTAGGTCATCAGCAGCACCCGGTCCGCAGCGGCTCCCAGCGCCCTGTAATCGTGACCCTCGTACAGCTGCCCGGGTTGGTCCGCGGAAGTCTTTGGCGCCAGAGCCACAAACACGACAAGTCCCTCCTCGGCGCATCTGCTGCGGAGCTCCCTCACGAACAGTGCGAAGGCGTCCATGTCCGAGGCGTTTATAAATTCGAAATCGACGTCGACTCCGGCGTAGCCCTTGCTTTTGGCGTGCCGCACTATGCTTTCGATGAGCGCCCATTTCACCGTTTCGTTGTTCAGCATGAGGCTCGCAAGCTCATTTGAAAAGACGCCGTATTCGTCCATCGCCGAAATAACCATCAGCGGAGCGACGCCGTACTCTATAGCCTCGTCTATAAGCTCCTGGTCGGCAATAGAGGATAAATTTCCGTCCGCGCTGAACCCGTACGCGAATATGCTCAAATATGTAAGGAAGGGAAGGGTGCGTCTAAGAGTGACTCTGTCGATATGGGGATAGGCGTAGCCGTTGATTGCTATGTTCCCCTTCTTTTCGTCGGTGTAGCGGATCCAAAGCTCCTCTCCTGGGTAGATTATCCCCCTGTAGGACACCTGCGGGTTCAGCTGGAGAAGCTGCCTTACCGGCACGCCGAGCTTTTTCGAGATCAGATACAGCGAATCTCCCGGCTTCACCACATAGACCTCGGCGGGATAGAGGATAACAAGGGTTTGTCCGATGACAAGCCTGTCAGGATTTCTCAGGTCATTGTTTATTATTATACGCTCGGGGGAGACTCCGTACGCCCTGGATATCGAATATACGCTTTCGCCTGCCGAAACAACATGTATTATCATATTTATAACCGTCCTTCTTTAATACTGATATATGATATGCGGGAATGCCGCCATATGTAACAAAAAGGCAAAAAGACTGATAAATTGGCATTTGATTATTTGCTCGAAATATAGTATGATATGTAAAATAGATTTCGTATGTCCATATATATGATTGGAGGAAATGTCCGTGAATCTCATCAGCCTATTCTCGGGGGCGGGAGGCTTAGACCTCGGATTTGAAAAAGCTGGTTTCAATATAGCGGCGGCAAACGAATATGACCCGAGTATCTGGGAGACCTACGAAAAGAATCACAGCACACCGCTCATTCGCGGCGATATATGTAAAATTGACTCATCCGCATTTCCCGACTGCGAAGGAATTATCGGCGGTCCTCCATGTCAGAGCTGGAGTGAAGCGGGTTCGCTTCGCGGTATAAATGATCCCAGAGGAAAGTTGTTTTATGAGTACATTCGAATATTGAAAGACAAGCAACCTGCGTTCTTCCTTGCTGAAAATGTAAAAGGAATGATGGCTCAACGTCACAACGAAGCCGTTGAAGGAATCGTGTCGCAATTTGACGCAGCCGGATATGATGTACATATCTTTTTGCTTAACGCCAGTGATTATGGTGTAGCGCAGGACAGAAAGCGTGTATTTTATGTCGGTTTCAGAAAGGATTTAGGGATCGGCTTTACACCTCCTGAGCCCTTAAAACAACGGTTAGTTTTCAAGGATATTATTTTTGATTTGAAAGATAATCCTATTGCTGCGCTGCCCAAAAACAAAACCAACGGGGATGCGTGCGCAATCCCCAACCACGAGTATTATACGGGTGCATTCTCAACAATTTTTATGAGCCGAAACAGAGTGCGCCAATGGGATGAACCGGCGTTTACAGTTCAAGCTTCAGGCAGACAATGCCAGCTTCACCCGCAGGCTCCCGTTATGCCGAAGGTAGAAAAAAATCTGAATAAGTTTGTCGAGGGATGCGAACATCTTTATCGGCGTTTAACTGTACGCGAATGCGCAAGGGTACAGGGTTTCCCGGATGATTTTGTCTTCTGTTACCGCGACCTCGATGACGGCTACAAAATGATCGGAAACGCTGTGCCTGTAAACCTCGCTTATGAAGTCGCAAAAGCAATTAAAAAAGCTCTTAAAGCAGCATTATCATCAGATAAAACAGTCTTATTAAAAACTGTAAACGCCTGACCGGGAGAATAATATGAGCACATTAAGCAATGACCAGGGCCGGGCGTTTGAGTTTGCTTGTCTGATGTGTCTTGAACGGGAAATAAGTAAGCTCCGTGCTGTTAGTGTTGTACATAACAGCAGCTTCCATGCGGCGCTTCGTGCTTGGGAAACGATGACGGATAGATTGAAAGAGTGGCTTAATGCCAGCGCTTACGCTGGTGTAGCAACCATCTTTGAGTTAGAACCGCTCATTGCCGAAGATGGGAATGATCTCTTAGAGTTGAAAATTCAAACTGATCAAGAAGGCAAAGTTGGAGATGTCCGCGATTTGTTAATCATTCGACGCAGTATACAGTGGGAAATCGGGTTGAGCATCAAGCATAATCATGAAGCGGTAAAACACAGCAGATTAGCAAAGAACCTTGATTTCGGTGAAAAATGGTTCGGCATACCTTGTTCGCGGCAATACTGGGATGATGTTGCTCCTGTCTTTGGATATTTAGATGAGGCGAAATGCGCCGGCGCCAAATGGCGTGATTTGCCCGCTAAAGAGAAAGATGTATATATTCCCCTGTTGACAGCATTCCTTGATGAGATACGCAGAAGTTACGAAACGCATGGCTCTGTCATGGCAGAACGCATGGTCGAATATCTGCTTGGCAGATATGACTTTTATAAAGTTATCGGTAAAGATGGAAAACGCGCCGCTCTGGTCGAAACATTTAATTTTCGCGGTTCTCTTAACCAAAGCGGATTTCATACTCAACCAATGCGTAAAATACCAACTTCGAATCTCCCGACAAGGATTGCAGCGGCTGAATTCAGACCGGGATTTAACAACACAGTTGAGATATATCTCGATGCGGGGTGGGAGTTTAGTTTTAGGATTCATAACGCGTCCACATACGTAGAAACAAGCCTGAAGTTTGACGTCCAGATTATCGGTATGCCAGCGACGATTACTACAATACAGTGTGGTTGGAATTAATAACGCTGTCCCTGCATGAATGCTTGCATAACTATCGAAAGGTTCCGTTCTAAGTTTATCGACAAATTTGAGGAGACCTCAGTCAGCGTGATCAACGCGGGGATCGCGGGCGAGGAAGGCGTTTGCCGATACCTATGCCGTATGGAAGGGCTTCGGAAAAACCGGCGGCGGGCTGGAGAGCATGTTTGGAAAAGGCATAAACCATCCCACAAAAGCCGGGCATGAGGTCTATGCGATAACCTTGATGAAGCTGATAGGGGCTTGAACGGATAGGACAAGGAGTAATAATACCGGGAAAATAGCCTGTGTAATTAATTCAGCTTTTAAACCTATGACGGTTTAAAAGCTGAATTAATTATAGCTTTGAATTTCATACGGCCGCCGGATTCGGGGGGAATATGCTGCCGAGGTTGTTTTCGATATATTCCTTTATTGTGCCTATTATAAGCTTATATCCGGCGATGTCGGGGTGGATGCCGTCAAGACCGATAAGCCCTCCGAAGTTGTGCTTGTCGAGAAAACGCCCCCGCACATCTATGAAGAGAGTCTTTGTCTGTTCGGCTATCTGTGAAACCGCGTTTGAATACAATTCGTGGAAGCGGTAAATCATGTGGGCGTCGCCGAGCCACTTTAGTATATTGTTCCGGTCGCCGCCCTTTTTGACGAGGAAGCCCAGATACTTTTCCGCGTCCAGAGGGGGGAGGTTCATCAGTATGGGGGTAACCGATACTTTTTTCAGCTTTTCTATGATTTGCAGATATGTTCTTCTGAAGGCGTCCATGTCTGTGCGCGGCTTGTGCTCGGCGTCGGGGGAGAGCGAGACGTCGCCCCAGTTGAAGTTGCAGTCGTTGCCTCCAAACTCGATGAGAGCTATGTCGCAGCCGATACCGTTTTGTATATCCCGCTCAAGCAGGCGTTCCCCCTTTGAAATTGTAAAGCCGTAGTGCGACCTGTTTTTTATTTCAAGGGAATAGGTCCCTTCAAGCTCTGAAACGATTTTATCCATGAGGAAGTGGTAATTATATTCTTCATCTATAACGGTACCCTTCATTATTGAGTCGCCGTAGATATTTATTTTAGGTTTTCTGTCCATATTTATAACCATCCTTCCCCGTCCTGCAAGAGTGCGGCTGATGAAACCACAGTATAGTGAATATAGTATAGATAACTAGGTTAATAAGATATTAATACTAATTCATATATTTGTCAAGCGCTATTGCTAGTATCGACTAATTTTGCTATAATATAATCTGATATAACATATATTATTTGCGAAATAATTCAAATTTAAACGAACGGATTGTGAGATAAATGAAGATGACCAAGGATGACGCGCTGGGCTTCCACTGCCCCAGGTGGGAAGAGCTTCCGTCGATTTCACTGTATATGGATCAGGTCGTTATTGTCGTTGAGGAGGCGCTTGGAATATTCGCCGACGAAAAGGAGCGGGTAGTGACCTCAACGATGATAAACAACTATGTAAAGCAGAAGCTGATAAGCCCGCCGGTAAAAAAACGCTATGAGCGCAGGCACATCGCGTTTATAATTGTTGTGAGCGTACTTAAAAAGGTCCTTTCCATGCAGGAGATAATGGGAGTAATGGAGCTTATGCTAAAGCAGTACGGTATGGACGCGGCCTACAACATGTACTGTGAAAGTCTGGAGGCGATTTTAGCCGCTGCATTTTCAAAAAAATCTGACGCAAAAACGGGCGGGGAGGAGAAACCGGAGGTGGACGTGATGAACGCGTCGATTCACGCGGTTACGGAAAAGCTGTACGTGCAATATTTCCTCTCGCTCAAGGAAACGGAGACAAAGTAACAAAAGTTGCTAAACCGCAATTCCGATTATCGGAATTGCGGTTTAGCAGTTAGATAATTATAAACGCTGGGATAGCCCGCCTGAATTAGCATTATAGAGCTGTTTAAAAAAACAATTCAAAATTAAAATAAATGCTAAATACGTCAGCAATTTATTGGTCATGTCATATGGCTCTTTAAAAAGCGCGGGTGAGACAAATATACCTTTGTCATACAGCAATCTGTCAACAACTAATGCATCGGCGGTTAAGACGTCGATTTTTCTGAACCTGTTATCCGTTGTGAGCAAGATAAGCTGTATATATTTTGCAATAATTTTCAAATCTTCATATTTGATATATAGTCTGCCTACATGATCGCTCAGTCTCTTAATAGAAACACTGCCCTCATGGCTCTCGCTATTCATCGAATTTCGGATATTTGATAATTCCTCAAGGCTTATAAACGGTATTGCAAATCTCCACTCTTTGTTGTATGACGGATAGCTGAATGTTCCATATCCCTCCTGAAAAAGAAAAGCGTTTGTTGTCGCCAGAATCTTCGTGTTACCGGGTATCACAAGGGAAGGCATATCATTATTTATTTCGCTGTAATATTTAATATCAAAAGGAAAACTCAACTCTCTGTAGATATGTGTACCCAGTTGTATTGTAGACGACAAGTAATGAAACTCATTAAAATCCATTTCATCAAGCGCGGTTCCATCCATATACTGAGTATATCTGGGATTTTGAACAAAATTATTCTCAAGAGAATTGTTTTCAACAATGAAAAACGCGGCTCGGGAAAAAATGATAACAAACAATACACCTATAGAGATAATATAACGCTTGTTCATAATAAATAAAAGAGGAGGGGTTTGCACACCCCTCCTCTCCTCCACAGTTAATTTGTCTTTGGTGTAAAGCCGGCATCTATGGCATAGTATATTGGTGAAAAGTACAGAGTTCTATATACGCCAGAATAACTTCCGTGAGAGCTATACGTTCCTGAAATTTTATATGCCCCATCATTGATGTAAAATGGTCCGCCGCTGTCACCTCCATCACCAGGGGTAGTTCCGCTGCTATTTCTCATTGAGCAAGAGGTTATTCCTCTTACATTATAAGAACTATAGCCATCACTAGTTAGAATTGTCAAGTTGACGGCGGTCACAGTTCCATATGAATATCCGGTAGTTGAACCATACTTGTATACCGCTGTGCCTACTGGCAGAGAAGAATAATAGCCAGTAATGGCAACCGTTGAAGTCGCGTCCCGCACTTTATTTGTTGGAGAATAACTGCTGTTAGTTATCTCGACAATGCCAAAATCGCCCAATGTTTCAATGCTTGTTAAACTTGTAGATTTTGCAAATCTTTGCTTTACAACTTTGCCTATTTCAACCGTTCCTCGGTATATCTTAGTCCCTTCAGGAAGTGTATGACCACATGTCAAAATTGCATTTTTACTTCCGTACGTTCCCCCGATTCCAAGTGAAACACTACTAATTTTATCACCGCCATACAGGTCTATTCCAGCCTGTATATCATCCTGTTTTCCGATTACAATTGGCAAGTTATTAGTAGCTATGCTGGATAAAGTCTCATTGTAACCGCTATTTATTATTTCATAATCGGAACTTAGCAAATTAATCAAGAATACATTATTTTTTCTATCTATTCCGTAAGAAACAACAGTATACTTTTTACTTAACTTTTCCACATATGATTCATATTCCTCTAAATCCTTTAAAGAATATTTAACCTCCTTAAAAGTGACATTTTGAGAGGAATCAAACAATTTTTTGTAATTTATTTGATCATTTTTTAAGCTACCTTCTTTTACTAGTATTATAAGCGTATCTCCCTGTATGTATTCTCCTGCGTAATCCACCGGATAAATTGGGAGACCAAGCTTATCTTTTTCAAGCGACTGCCAGAACTTCTCATACGCTTCCAACGCATTTTTTTGAAGCTTCATTATTTCATTTAAAATTGTAGGTTCTTCAAAATTAATATCATATTTTACTTTATTATCATCTATCGCCAATGAAGGTGTAAGCAGTGTAAATAAGAATATAAATAAGAATATAAAACTGGTTCTACTTAAATATTTCCTTTTCATTATTTTATTTTCTCCTTATTTTTATTTTTTAGTTCCTTCTATACGTTGGATTTAGATAATTAATACATTGGAATCAGACCTTTAAAATTAATTTTATAAATATTATATTTATAATAAGTATATTATATAAAAATTAAATCTAAAATGCAAGGTATTATACAAAATTTCAAATCTATTTTTTAGCAATTTGATTCATCACAATTCATACAGTATATATTTTTCAAATTACTACCCCCACTTATTCGAAGTAGAGGTCGCCGTTTGGGAATTCAGCCTCGCATGTCAGCCGCATACCCAGCCTTTTCATTATGCGCTCGTCCGAGTCCTGGATTATGTAGGAGCTGTGCGCCTCACAGCCGCGAAGCTCATGCAGCTTTTCCATGGCGAGCTTCACCGTCGGATTTGTGACCTCGCAGATGCTCAGGCATATAAGGACCTCTTCAAGGTTCAAAACAGGGTTTTTTGAGCCGAAATTATCGGTTTTAAGCTTAATTATCGGTTCAAGTATAACCGGGGGAATAAGATATATGTCGTCCGCTATACCCGCTATCTGTTTTATCGCGTTTACAACGGCGCTTGCCGGGGCGTTCATAAGCTTTGAGGTTCTTCCGGTGACGACCGAGCCGTCCGGCAGCATAACAGCGACCGAGGGCGAACCCGATTCCTCCTTCTTCCTAAGCGCGGCGGCGGCGACCTTGCGGTCGTCGGTGGTTATGTCAAGCTGGCTCATAATAAGCTCCAGCTTTTTAATTGCCGAAGGCTCCATGCGCCCAAGCTTATACTCGCGGTTTATAGCGTAATATCTGCGTAAAATCTCCTGCTTTGCGGCGTCCCTGACCATGTCGTCGTCGGTGATGCAAAAGCCCGCCATGTTGACCCCCATATCCGTGGGGGATTTGTAGACACATTCCATGCCGGTGGTTTTTGAAAGAATGGTGCGCACTATGGGAAAGACCTCGATGTCGCGGTTGTAGTTGACGGTGGTCTGACCGTAGGCCTCGAGATGGAACGGGTCTATCATATTTACGTCGTTTAAGTCGGCGGTGGCGGCTTCATACGCCAGATTGACAGGATGCTTGAGCGGCAGATTCCAGATGGGGAAGGTTTCAAATTTGGCGTAGCCCGCGATACCGCCGCGCTTGTGCTCGTGGTAGAGCTGCGAAAGGCAGGTGGCGAGCTTTCCGCTGCCCGGACCGGGCGCGGTTACGACGACAAGCGGGGACTCGGTGGGTATGTAGGGGTTTGCGCCGTAGCCTTCATCGCTTGCGATGACCGCGATGTCGGTGGGATAGCCCTTGGTCGGGGTGTGGATAAAAACGGTTTCCCCGCGTATCTCCAGCTTTTTTCTGAATACCTCCGCCGACGGCTGCCCGTCAAACTGGGTGATAACCACCGAGTTGATTTTCAGGTCCATTGAGCGCAGGCTGTCGATAAGCCGCAAAACATCCAGCTCATAGGTTATTCCTATGTCAGCCCTGATCTTGTTTTTTTCGATATCCCTGGCGTTTATACAGAGAATTATCTCGGTTTGCCCGCGCAGCTTGTATAAAAGCTTTACCTTGCCGTTTATATCAAAGCCGGGAAGCACGCGGCTCGCGTGATAGTCGTCAAAAAGCTTGCCCCCGAATTCGAGATACAGCTTGCCCTGTGAATCCTCGATCCGCCGCAGAATGTGCTCGGTCTGCTTAAGCATGTACTGTTCGCTGTCAAAGCCTGTTTTCATTGGTAAACTCCCCTGCGGCAATTTAACTTGAGTAAGCTTCATTCCGGTAAAAGGAACTCTTTCTATAGTTAACCCGCCTATAATACTAAGTGACAGAATAACATTTTTCCCCCGCAATTTCAACTGTTTAACTGATATTATCGAACATAAGCCGAAACGCGCAAATTGCTGTTCACATTTGCGAGGAAATATGATATATTTTAATATAAACTTATGCTTTGTGAAAGGGACCTTATGGTTATTGAAACCCGGAGTGAAAAGGAAACCGAGCAGCTGGGCGAAAGGCTGGGGAAGAAGCTTCCGCCGGGTACGGTCGTCGCGCTGTACGGAGAGCTGGGGGTGGGAAAGACCGCGTTTGTCAGGGGACTTGCGCGCGGCGCGGGATATTATGGCAGGGTGCAAAGCCCGACCTACACCATCGTAAACGAATATTTGGGGGAGACGCCGGTATTTCACTTCGATATGTACCGGCTTTGCTCGTCCGACGAGCTGTACGGCATCGGATGGGAGGACTATCTGGCGCGGGATGGGATCTGCGTCACCGAATGGAGCGAGAGGATCGAGGACGCGCTTGACGGCGAATGTATACGGGTGAAAATTGAAAGGACGGGCGAGACCAGCCGGCTTATTTCATTTGACGGCGGGAAGGATGTGATTTTGTGAGGATACTTTCCATAGAGAGCTCCGCGAAGGCGGCTTCCGCCGCTGTCCTGCGGGACGGGCAGGTCGAGGCGTATTCCTTTCAAAACCGCGGGCTTACCCACTCAAGGACGCTGCTTTCCATGCTGGAGGACATGCTGAAAAATTCCGAGCTTGAGATGGGCGGCATGGATTATATCTGCGCCGCGAGAGGACCCGGCTCTTTCACCGGACTCAGGATAGGCATCTCCGCCGCAAAGGGGCTGTCGCTAGGCTCCGGGATTCCGTGCGTCGGGGTCTCGACCCTGGAGGCTATGTCCTGCATAGCGCCTGAAAGAGATGGGATTATCTGCTGCGTTATGGACGCCCGGCGGGGCGAGGTGTACAACGCAATATTTTTGCGTGACGGCGAGGTCGGGAGGATAACGGAGGACCGGGCGATTTCGCTCGGCGGTTTGGCTGAAGAATTAAAAACCTGCGGAAAAGAGATTATTTGTGTTGGTGACGCGGCTAAAATGTGTTATAATTACCTTAGGGAAAGGGGTATCCCCGCTTTTCTTCCCGCGGAGGATAGAACACATCAAAATGCGGTAGGGGTCGCTCTGGCGGCGTATAAGAGGATAATAGGTCACGGCGCGGCGGAGGACGGCGATTTTTCGATAGCTCCGGTGTATCTCCGCCTTTCACAGGCGGAACGGGAAAAAAATGAAAGGGAGAAAAAGATATGAAAAACTTGACGGTGTTGGATCATCCGCTTATTCAGCATAAGCTGTCTATCATTCGGGACAAGGACACGGGAGTCAAGCAGTTTCGTGAGCTGATAGGCGAGATCGCGATGCTTATGACCTATGAGACCACCCGCGATTTCCCGCTTATGGAGGTTGAGGTCGAAACCCCTGTCGCCCGGGTGACATGTAAGCAGATATCCGGACGCAAGGTCGCCATAGTCCCTATACTCAGGGCGGGGCTCGGGATGGTGGACGGAGTTTTGCAAATATGCCCCGCCTCAAAGGTGGGTCACATAGGCTTGTACAGAGACCCGGAGACCTTGCAGCCTGTGGAATATTACTGCAAAATGCCGTCGGATATCGACGAGCGTGAGGTAATAATCGTTGACCCGATGCTTGCGACGGGAGGCTCGGCGTCGGCGGCGATACAGTTTTTGAAGAACTACACCAAAAGAACCATAAAAATGATGTGCATAATCGCCGCGCCGGAGGGGGTAAAGCGCCTAGAGAAGGATCATCCGGACGTTCAGGTGTTTGCCGCCTCATTGGATGAAAAGCTTGACGCGCACGGGTACATAATACCCGGACTTGGGGATGCGGGGGATCGCATTTTCGGAACGAAATAACATAAAAGGGTATTATAAATTATATGAACGAAATTTTAGCCAGATACAAAAAGCTTAAGGGATATGTCGCGGAGCGCAAAGAAGAATTTGATAAATTCATGCAGTATATCGAACGGGAAACGGAGTGGATGACCGCGCCCGCCTCGACAAGGTTTCACCTGTCGAAGGATATGGGGCTGTTGGAGCACTCGTGCAATGTGGCGGAAACCATGCTGCGGATAAAGGATACGCTGGCGCCGGAGATTTCCGACGAAAGCTGCATCATAGTCGCGCTGCTGCACGATTTGGGCAAGGTGGGGATGCCGGGCAGCCCGCTTTACCTCACAAATGAGCCGACTGAAAAGCAAAAGAGATACGGCTATCCGGCAAGCACGCCGTACAGGTTCAACAACGATATGACCTATATAAATGTGCCGATAAGGAGCCTGTATCTTGCGCTTCCCAACCTGCGGCTGAGCGAGGATGAGGTGCAGGCGATCGCCTATCACGACGGGCAGTATGTGGACGACAACAAAAGCGCCGCCACAAAGGAATGCCCGCTGACACTGCTTTTGCACTACGCGGACAACTGGAGCTGCTTTGTACTCGAAAAGTGAAGCATATGTCAAATTGCCGTAATGCCGCCTGACCTAGTCCGATTGAGTCTCCGAGCCGTCCTCTAAAAGCAGGTTCAAAATTTTATTGTATATCTTTTCGGCGTTTTGCTTAAAGTTTTCCTCAATTTCGCGGGCGGTGGATATGCTTGACAGCAGCAGCTCCAGCTGGAGCGCCCTTCCGGCGTCGGTGTCAAGGCTGAGGGTGGTTTTAACCCCGCCGCCGTGTATGCCTTCGCTGTGAGCCAGTACTGCTTCGTCGCGTTCCAGCTGACGCAGGAGCCGGTTTATGTCGTCTGTCGTGTGCTTCCGGGTGGAGGCGGGGATGCCGGACTCCACCGAAGCCAGGGTTTTGCGGCCGTTCTGGGTTATGGCGTACAGGCTTTCATCATGTAAAACAAGCCCGCGCCCAACGAGGTCGCTCAGCGCGGCAATAAATTCAAAGTAGTTTGAGACCCTGTCAATAATTACGTCGGTGAGTATGTCGATTGACAGCGGGCGGTCAAAGCCCTTGAGTACAAAAAGGATGTATGCCTTGATGAGCAGCTCATCCCGGAGAATACCTTTGCGGGAGTCCATTTTTACCACCGTCCTTCCGGCTTGGTTGATGTGTGGTGTACTGCGGCTATTTATCTAAATCATTTAATCAGCGTATAATGTCCGCTTGCGGACATTATACCATAGGACGAAAAATATTCCAACATGATGTTTTCTGCGGAGATGTTCCGCGACCGGCGAAGGTGATATATGCGCGCCCTGGGGGCGGACGAATGGAGTGTAAATGAAGGTAGCGAAAAAAGCAATTGTTAAATTTATACACGAAGCCGATATGGTTCTGCTGAGCCTTTGCGCCGTTGCGACGTTGATTGGGATGGTGCTTATAGCCAGCGCTTCCTACTCCTCGGGCGGGGGGAAAAATCTTCTGGCGGTGCAGGGCGGTGCGCTGGTCATAGGGATTTTCTTATTTATCGCGTTTTCGCTGATAGATATTGAGGATATCGCGGAATACTGGAAGCTGATCCTGGTATTTAACATACTGTTTGTGTTTTCCACTTTCTTTTTTGGAGTTGAGGTCAGCGGGAACAGGAGTTGGCTCCAAATTCCGTTTGTTGGCGTGCGTATACAGCCGGCTGAGATTGTAAAGCTGTCCTTTATAGTGCTGCTCGCGCGGCAGATGTACAAGTATAAGGAGCGGATAAGCTCAGTTAAAAGTGTGGCTTTGCTGGCGGGGCATCTTATTATGATGGTCGGGCTCATATGGGTGGCGTCGGACGATATGGGAATGTCAATAGTATATATATTTGTATTTATATGCATGGCGTTTGCCGCGGGGATAAGGTTTTGGTGGTTTTTAGGCGGCGCCGCGGGTATAGCAGCCGCGTGGCCGTTTGTGTGGCGCTCGCTTGGAGCGTACCAGCAGATGCGGATACTTGTTGTAATTGACGACACGCTTGATCCCCTGGGTATCGGATATCAGGCGACGCGGTCGAAGCTTGCGCTGGGCGCGGGAAAGCTGAGCGGACAGGGGCTTTTTAACGGGACGCAGACACAGCGGGGGATATTGCCGGCAAAGCATACGGACTTTATTTACGCGGTATGCGGCGAGGAGCTGGGAATGATCGGCTGTATAGTGGTGCTGGGGCTGCTTGTGACAATAATTATCAGGTGCTTATATGTGGCGTCGCGCGCAAGGACGGGCATGGGATCGCTTATATGTGTGGGGATCGCCGCAATGCTGATATTCCAGACGTTTGAAAATATCGGCATGTGCATAGGACTTACCCCCATTGTTGGAATAACCTTGCCCTTTATAAGCTATGGGGGCTCCTCTGTGGTCACTATGTTCGCGGCAATAGGGATAGTTTCGGGGATAAAGATGCGTCCAATGCCGGAATGGTTAAAGTCTACAAGCTGAAAAAAATAACAGCCTTCTTTTGCAGCCGCAGGCTGCAAAAGAAGGCTGTTATTTTTTTCAGTCGGAATTCAACGCAAGATATTCTTCCCGGGTCATCGACCAGCTTACGCTGTCATAGACATTGCCGTTGTATATCATTACCGCTCTGCGCAGCGTACCCTCATACGTAAAGCCGCACTTTTCAATCACCCGCCTTGAGCGGTCGTTGAAGGGGAAATGCTGAACTGTGATGATGTTGAGAAGCAGCTCGCAAAAGGCGTGCTTGAGCACAAGCCCTACCGCCTCCGGCATGTACCCGTTTCCCCAGAAGTCCTCAGACAGGGTGTAGCCGATCATCCTCGCCTCGGGATTTTTGCGGGTGGCGTCAAAGTGGAGACCAAACGAGCCGATTACCTTGCCCAGCTCCCTGTGCTCTATCGCCCAAACATCCCCGGATTCCAGAAAATTACCTATTATCTTTTCAGACTCCAATATGCTTCCGTGCGGCTTCCAACCGGCGTTTGGACCGACATTGGGGGATTTGGCGTACTCAAAAAAATCGCCCGCGTCGCCGATCCGCCAATCCCTGAGAATGAGCCGCGCGCTTTTCAGAGTTTTCATATACCGCTACCGCTCCTTTGTGAGAGTGCCGCTTCCTACGATAAACCGTACGGTAAAATTTTACCCGGCGGGCGCACTCGATTACCTGCCCAGCATGGCGGCTCCGACGATACCCGCGTCATTTCCAAGCGTCGCGCAAACTAACCTTGAATGGGATATTTCATCAGAAGCCCTTCCGTATTTGCCCGCGTCAACCACCTTTTGAAGGGGCTTCAACAGATATTCGCCTTCATGGGATATCCCGCCGCCGATGCAGATTACCTCGGGCTGGAATATGTTTATCATGTCGATAACCCCCGCCGCAAGGTGATTTATATACAAATCCACCGCTTCACTGCCGGATTTGTCGCCCTTTCTCATGGCTTCAAACGCGGTGCGCCCGCTTGTCTGGTCAATGTCGCCGCCGACAAGCTTCCACATGACGCTGCCCCTGTCCCTGAGCATAAATTCCTTGGTGGTTTTTATAAGACCTGACGCTGAGGCGTACGCCTCCCAGCAGCCCTTCCGGCCGCAGCCGCATTCCCGGCCGTCAAGCGAGATGACGATATGACCGATTTCACCGGCGACCCCGTTGTGTCCGGTATATATTTTCCCGTCAATGACGATTCCGCCGCCGACTCCGGTGCCGAGGATGACAAACAAAGCGTCCTTTGCGCCCTTCGCGCCTCCCGCCACAACCTCGCCGAGAGCGGCGCAGTTGGCGTCGTTGTTTATGTATACGGGAACTCCGTACTTCTTTTTGATTTCGCTTGTTATATCAACATGGTTTATCGCAGGGATATTTGGGCAGTACAGGACGACCCCCGTGTCGAAATTCATCATGCCGGGCGCCCCGATACCAACCGACTTTATCTCACTTTTGTCGACGCCGGACTGCCCGGCCACCATGTCGCACGCCCGCATAAGCCCGCCGGTGACAGCCTCCTTGCCAAGCCCGGCGTCGGTTTTTATGCTGATTTTATTTGAAACCTGTCCCTCTTCATCGACAAGGGCGGCGGCAATGTTTGTTCCTCCAAGGTCAATTCCGATATAGTACATCTTCATCTTCTCCCTCTGATTTTTTTATAGGCTTTCCGGCTCCGCCTGATGATTCATCGCCTCCTCAAAGTGCCTGTTTATTCTCTCGCTGAACTCGTACGCGGCGTTGTAGCCCATTTTCTTTTCACGGTTGTTCATCGCGGCCACCTCGATAATTATCGCGAGGTTTCTGCCGGGCCGGACGGGAACGGTGAGTGAAGGAATCTTCACATCAAGGATTGAGGAATAAAGGTTTTCCACCCCAAGACGGTCGTACTGCGCGCCTTCCTTCCACTGCTCGAGGTTGATGATCAAATCTATCCCCTGTGTGGGACGGACCGAACCCATACCGAAGAGGCGGCGGACGTCTATCACTCCGATCCCCCGCAGCTCGATGTAGTGGCGTATCATATCCGGCGCCGCGCCGACAATGGTTTTCGACGAAACCTTTTTCAGCTCCACAGCGTCGTCCGCGATAAGCCGGTGTCCGCGCTTCACAAGCTCGATTGCCGTTTCGCTCTTTCCAACTCCACTTTCGCCGAGAAGGAGGACCCCTTCGCCGTACACCTCCACCAGAACGCCGTGCCGGGTTATACGCGGCGCGAGAGCCACCTTCAAGTACGCTATGAGGGCGCTTATGAGGTAGGAGGTGGGGTCTATGGAACGAAGGAGGGGAACCCCATATTTTTCCGCCATCTCAAGACATTCCGGATAGGGGTCAAGCCCGCGGGACACTATCACGGCGGGGATGTGCTTTGAGAAAAGCTGTTCAAAGACCTCCCTGCGTTTTTCGGGGGAAAACTGGTCGACATAAGTGGTTTCAACCTTGCCGAGCATCTGCAAACGGCTTGAGTCAAAGTAATCGAAAAAACCCGCCAGCTGAAGTCCGGGGCGATTCACGTCGTCCGCGACAATAACTATTTTTTCGTATTCCTCCGGGGCATATATGATTTCGAGGTTGAATTCTTCGATTATACTGACAAGCTTCGCGCTGTATAATGTGTTCATTGTCACCCGTATTTCCAGGGACGCGCCGTAAAAGCCGGTAATTGTGACGGCGCCCTCTGATTTATTCCAAAATTATTTACATTCCAGCTTGCCCTTTTTCGGCAAAATAGGCTGTCTGCATAAGCTTAATTATAACCTCATAAGAGGGAAATGGCAATAATAAATTCCGGGTCTGGGCGGCAAATCGGCTATAACGGGAGTGGCATTTGCGGCTGAAACGTGGTACAATAACGTTATTAATGTTCTGAAAGGTAAAAGAGCAATGACGGATTCTGTCCCAAAAAGGAATATTGGTATGCTGATATGGGCAATAATCGGGCTTTTTCTGTTCGTGCACATAACATTTTCCGCGGGCTTCAGCTTTTTTGCTCCTGCCGCAATTACGACAGAAGCCGAGCTGGAAGCTTTTTACGCGGGCTCCGGTCCGGCATACAGACCCTTCGCAAGGGTCGGGTTTGACGAGGTATCCTTCAGCGGTCTCTACCTCTACGCGGAAAATGAGGACCTGCCGACCGATTGGATCATGTATGGAAGTCTGGGGGACAAGTGGCTTATTTTCTTTCAAAAAGCGAGAGACCCGGAGGCTCCGCCTGAGTACATGGAAAACGTCGGGTATATAATCAGATATCCAAGCGATGAAAATGCCGTACAGACGACTTGGGCGAGGGACACTATTATTTCCGATATAGTAAATGAGTTCGGGCTGGAGGAAGGGGAGGTTGAGCCGATTTTTCATAAGGCAGTCATGCAGGCGGACAGAAACGGGATGACCGTGTCAAGAATAACCTTTGCGGCTTCTATTTTGCTGACGGTGTTTTCACTTGTTATGTTCTTTGGGAAGGGGAAGAAGGCCCGCGCGGCAGAGCCCGCGGACGGAGGGAAACCGGTGTAAAAATCAGCCCTCAAGCGTGAATGTTCCGACCGAGGCGCCCGTATAGTACCATGTCAGTATTTCCTCAAAGGACTTCCCCTCCAGCGCGAGCGCCCTGGCTCCGTATTGGCTCATGCCTACGCCGTGACCGTAGCCTGTGGTCGAGAGCCTTATGTTGTCCCCGTCGGTCTCGATTTCAAAGTTTGTGGAGTTGAGGCCAAACAAGCTTCGGAACACATTCCCTGTAATCACTGTGCCGCATACCTCCAGACTTATCACTCCGCCGGCCTCCGAACGGGTGACGCTGGAAAACCAATCGGCGGCGGGTTTGTCAAAATCGGCATCGCCGTACCGGGCCTTTATGGTTTCGGCAAATTCCTCCCGCGTCACACAGACCTCGCCCCTGTAGCGCGGCGCGGCTTCCTCACCGTCACTTACAACGCTTTGCAGGTACGGCACATCCCCGCCCCACACATCCGCGGCGCGTTCGGTTTTTCCGCTTGAAGCCGCGTGAAACACCGCGAGTATAGGCTCGTCCTCCGACAGGACGACAAGCCCGTCGGTCTGGGCGACGGAATTTATGACCGCCTCGGGGTATCCGTTTTCGCCGGGAGGGGCATACGCCTTGCAATGGGCGGGATCGGTGCAGACGTCGGCAAGCCCGTGGGTCGAGCTTTCCCCGCCGGCCAGTATTCTGTTGTAGGTGTGGGTTCTGGCGGCGACCGCTTGCGCCTTCAAAGCTTCCGGCGGAAACGAGGCGGGCATCTCGGCGGACACAACGCCGCAGAGATAGTCGTACAGCCGCAGCTCGCGCACCCCGTCCGCGAACTGAACCTTAACCGTTATGCCGCCGTCGGAGGATGGGGGGGCAAGCGGGCTTTTTCCCTGAGACTCACTGCTGAGCGCCATAGCGTATGTCGACTCCGAAAGGGTGCGCAGCGTACTGATAGCGCGTGATTTTGTTATTAAAGGCTCGCCCTTTACGGCAAAGATGGGCATGATAAACACCGCGGCTATCAGCAGCATTGAGATAAAATATATTTTTCTCATTTGGCTCTCCGATTCAAATAATTGACTATATTATAGTTGCCATATTTAGAATTTATGCTGTAATCATAATTTTAATGCTGTTTGCGCCCCGGAAAAAATACTTTGATACGGAGGATACAGGATGGACTGGATAGAGGTTTCGATACAGACGAAAAGGGAAGGGATAGACCCTGTGTGCGCGCGGCTCATCGCGATGGGTGTTGAGGGTATGCAGATAGAGGACTTTGACGACTTTCAGGATTTTCTTGAAAACAACAGGGAATATTGGGATTATGTGGATGAAAAGCTCATAGAAAGCAAGCGCGGCGTCTGCGCGGTAAAGGTCTACCTCTCGGACAACCCCGCCGGAAGGGACACCCTTTCGCTGCTCCGCCGCGAAATGAAGCTGCTGCGGGAAGCGCTGCCCGGAGCGGATTTAGGAAGCCTGGAAATAAAGCTGGGCAGCGTACGCGAAAGCGACTGGGAGACGGCGTGGAAGCAGTATTATAAGCCGACCGAGATAGGCGAGCGCCTGCTCATTGTTCCTCAGTGGGAGGAGATACCGCAGACGGACAGAGCCGTGTTTATAAACAATCCGGGCATGTCGTTCGGCACCGGGACTCACGCGTCAACCCGGCTTGCGCTTGAGGCTGAGGAGAAGCATATAAAAACCGGCGACAGGCTGCTGGACCTGGGCAGCGGAAGCGGAATTTTGTGCATATGCGGGGTGCTTATGGGCGGCGGGAGCGCCGTCGCGGTGGACATCGACCCGAACGCGGCGGAAATTACGATGAGAAACGCGGCGGCGAATCGTGTGGAGGACAGAATAACGGCGTACGCGGGGGATATTTTACTCGACGAAGGGCTGTTAAGGAAAATTTTCGGGAAATATGACCTTATTCTCGCAAACATTGTGGCGGATGTGATAGTGCGGCTTCCCGCGATTGTCAGACCTATGCTCAGCGAAAACGGACGCTTCATCGCGTCCGGCATAATCGAGGAGAGGCTGGAGGAGGTGCTTAAGACGTTGGAGGAAAATGGACTGAGCTGTGCGGAGACGCGAAAAGCCGAGGGCTGGGCCTCGATTACGATGACGCTCACCGGGGACGGCTCCCGGTAAGGCTCGTTAAAAGAAAAACACTATATTGTGTTAAAATATTAACTAAATATATAAAAAAATTGATTTTCATCAATTTAAAGTTTGATTTTTCGAGAAAATGTGATATAATATCCATGGGCAAAAAACTATGTATAATCAATTAACTTAAGAATTAGTAAAGTCCTTTTACGGCTTTACGCATATATGGCTTGCTTTAAGCCGTAAAAGGAACTCATTCTAAAGTTAATTGCTTATAACAAAAAAATAAATATACCACGGCGCGTAAACGCCTGTGACATAACATCTGTGTCACAGGGGTTATTACATTATACATGAAAAAAATTTCAGCTTCCCGGTGTATTATCTTGGTATTTTATGCAGTTTATATTTTTTGAGGTGAAATAATAATGGCTCTTACCTTTCGCGGCGGAATTCATCCGGAGGACAATAAAAAGGAGACAAAAAGCAAAGCAATTGAAACGCCTACCCCGCCTGTCAAGGTGGTCATACCGCTGTCGATGCATATCGGAGCGCCGTGTGAGCCGCTGGTTAAGGTGGGCGACTACGTAAAGCTGGGTCAGAAAATAGGGGAGAGCGGCGCGGCGGTTTCAGCGCCGGTACATTCCTCGGTGTCGGGCACGGTGCTTGAGATAGCGCCGTATGTACATCCGAACGGGACAAGAGTCATGTCGGTTTCCATAGAAAACGACTATGCGGATACGCCGTATGACGGATGCAAAAAGAGAAGCAGGGAGCAAATTGCCGCGTTAAAGCCGGGTCAGATAACCGAGCTGATCAGGGAAGCCGGAATCGTCGGGCTTGGCGGGGCGGCGTTTCCCACACACGTAAAGATAAAGTCGTCTGTGGGGAAGGTGGACACACTCATAATAAACTGCGCGGAGTGTGAGCCGTACATAACCTCCGGCTACAGAGGGATGCTGGAGAATACCGAGAGCATCGTGCGCGGGACGGCGCTTATAATGCGGGCGGTCGGCCTTAAGGATGCGATTATCGCCGTTGAGTCGAATAAGCTGGACGCGGCCGGGGTATTTGAAGGAGTGATTTCACGGGTCGGCGCGCCGATAACCGTGAAGGTCGTCCGGACAAAGTATCCGCAGGGCGGGGAAAAGCAGCTTATCTACGCCTTGACCAAGCGTGAGGTGCCGCCGGGGCAGCTTCCGGCAGCGGTAAAATGCGCCGTTTTCAGCTCGGAGACCTGCGCCGCGGTCTATACGGCGGTGAGCGAGGGTATGCCGATAACCACGCGTGTGGTGACGGTGGCGGGGTCGGCGGTGGCAAATCCCAAAAACCTGTGCGTGAGGGTGGGGACAGCGTTTGAGAACCTGTTTTCGGCGGCGGGAGGTTTTTTGGAGGAGCCGTACAAGATAATAATGGGCGGTCCGATGATGGGCTCCGCCGTATATTCCACCGATTCGCCTGTGATAAAGTCCACAAACGCCCTTCTGGCCTTCTCGAAAAACGAGGAGAAATTTGAGGAGGAGCCCACCTGTATACGGTGCTCAAGGTGTGTATCCGCCTGTCCGATGAATTTAATGCCGGTGTACATAGCCATGTACTACAACAAATCGAGGTTTGACAAATTGGCGGAGCTGAATGTTTCGGACTGTATCGAATGCGGCTCCTGTTCATATGTGTGTCCGGGCAGGCTTCATCTGACCCACACATGCAGGGCGGCAAAGGCAAGGCTTATTGAACTCGACAGGAAGGGAGCGGTAAAATGAGTGAGGAAAACATGTACATAGTTTCATCCTCGCCGCATTCCTCGGCGCAGGATGGGACCGGCTCGATAATGCTTGACGTTATAATCGCGCTCACCCCGGCGCTGATAGTATCTGTATTCTTCTTTGGGATGCGGGCTCTCACCCTCACGCTTGTGTCGGCGGCGGCATGTATCGCGTTTGAATGGATATACAGACGGCTGATGAAAAAAACCTCGTCGGTTCACGATCTGTCCGCCGTTGTAACAGGTATACTGCTGGCGTACAACCTGCCTGTAAACGCGCCGTACTGGATCTGCATTGTCGGGGCGGCGTTTGCCATTATAATTGTAAAACAGCTTTACGGAGGCATTGGGAAGAACTTTATGAATCCGGCTTTGACGGCCAGGGCGTTTCTCTTTTCCTGGCCCGCTATTATGAATACCTTCCCCGCCGTATTTACAAAGACTCCGGTATTTGGCAGCGCGGACGCTGTCACTGCCGCGACCCCGCTCGCCGCGCTTAAAACCGGAGCGCTGCCTGACTTCTCCCTTGTGGAGCTGTTTCTGGGTAAGCACGGCGGCTCACTGGGAGAGACCTCCGCCCTGATACTGCTGCTGGGCGGGGTGTATCTGGTGCTCAGAAGGGTCATTTCGCCGCGTATTCCGCTGTGCTACATAGGGACTGTGGCGGTCATAACCTTTATCTTCCCCAGGGGCGGGAACGCTCCGCTCACATGGATGCTTTACAATCTGCTTTCAGGGGGGCTGATGCTGGGCGCGATATTTATGGCGACCGACTACTCGACCTCGCCGATAACAAAGACGGGTAAAACGCTTTTCGGTATAGGCTGCGGCTTGCTTACCGTGTTTATCAGATATTTCGGCAGCTATTACGAGGGGGTCTCTTACGCAATACTCATAATGAACGCGTGCGTGTGGCTGCTCGATAAATCCGCCCGCCCGCGGCGCTACGGTCTCCCCCGGGGAAAGGAAAAGGAGGTTTAGCGGATGGAAATGATAAAAAACAATTACAAATACATATTGAAGCTCGGGCTGACCCTTCTGGTCATCACCACCGCCGTCGCGCTGCTGCTGGCGGGTGTGAACGCCATCACCTCCGGCAGGATCGAGGAGCTGACCCTTGAAAAAACAAACAGGGCGATAGAAGCGGTGATGCCAGGCTGCACGGTCGGCGGGGACACTGTGGAGGGCGCCGGATATACCCTGATCCCGATGGAGAAAAACGGCGGCGCCGCCGGATACTGCGTCTCGGTTTCCCCGTCGGGCTTCGGCGGATCTATCGATATGATAGTCGGTATCGTCTTTGAGGAGGACGGAAGGATGTCGGTCGGCGGGGTGTCCATCGTTTCGATGACAGAGACCGCGGGACTCGGGACAAAGGCGAAGGACGAAGCCTTCCTTGGTCAGTATAAGGGCTTGACAGGGGTTGTGGGCATAGGCGGCGGCGAGAATGAAATATCCGCGGTTTCCGGGGCGACCGTCACATCGAAGGCTGTTACCGAGGGTGTAAACACCGCCCTGGAGGCGGCGCGTCAGGCGATATGGAGGGAAAGTTGATGAACGAAACGGCAAAACAACTTAAAAACGGGCTGTGGTATCAAAACCCTACGCTTGTGCTGCTGCTGGGTATGTGCCCCACCCTTGCGACCTCCACCTCGGTTGTAAACGCGCTGGGCATGGGCTTGTCCGCAACGGCTGTTTTGATATGCTCAAACTTCATTATTTCGCTGCTCAGAAAGGTAATTCCGGATCAAATACGCATAGCCAGTTACGTCGTCGTCATCGCGGGAGTGGTTTCGGCGATCGATATGCTTTTGCAGGCGTTTCTGCCGGACGTATCAAACTCGCTGGGCATATTTATACCGCTGATAGTTGTAAACTGTATAATATTCGCCAGAGCCGAGTCGTTCGCGGCTAAAAACACTCCGCTTCGCTCCGCTGTGGACGGGCTTGCGATGGGGCTTGGCTTTACCATGTCGCTTACGGTGGTTTCGACGATACGCGAGATTCTCGGAAACGGGTCGATCCTTGGGGTCGATTTGACCTTTGGCGTATTCCAACCCGCCATGCTTATGATAATGCCGGTCGGAGGCTTTTTAACCCTCGGGATGGTCATCGCGGCAATGCAGAGGATAATGCGGCGCGGTAAAAAAGGGGAGGATAAGAACTGATGAGTATTGATTTTACGAAGCTGCTCGCGATATCGCTTTCCTCCATTCTGGTCGAAAACTATGTGCTTGTTCAGTTTTTGGGCATTTGCCCCTTCCTCGGGGTGTCCAAGAAAACCGACACCGCGTTCGGAATGGGCATGGCGGTCATATTTGTTATGGCTATGGCGTCCGCGCTCACATGGCTTGTAAACCACTTTCTTCTTGTGAAGTTTAATTTGGAATATATGCAGACCGTCGCCTTTATTCTGGTTATCGCGGCGCTTGTCCAATTTGTCGAGATGTTTTTGAAGAAGGCTGTGCCCTCCCTCTACCAGGCGCTTGGCATATACCTGCCCCTTATAACAACGAACTGCGCTGTTTTGGGGGTCGCTCTGCTAAACGTCGGCGCGTCCTATTCGTTTATTGAGTCGGTGGTAAACGGCGCGGCGGCGGCCGTCGGGTTCACGCTTGCGCTGCTGCTCTTCGCCTCGATAAGGGAGAGGCTTGAGTTCGCGGACTATCCCAAGGCGTTTGAGGGCTTTCCCATCGCGCTTATAACGGCGGCGCTGCTGGCGATATCGTTTATGGGCTTTTCCGGACTGGAGGTGTTCTGATGCTTATAAACATACTTTTTGCCGTGCTGGTTTTGGGGATTCTCGGGCTGCTGTTCGGAATAATACTGGCGGTCGCGTCAAAGCTGTTTGAGGTGAAGACCGACGAACGCCTGGCTGAGGTACTGGACAGCCTTCCCGGAGCAAACTGCGGCGCCTGCGGCTTTGCCGGATGCTCGGCGTACGCCCAGGCTATTATAGACGGTAAGGCCGAGGCTAATTTATGCTCGGTCGGCGGAGAGGAGAGCCTGGCAAGGATATCCGGAATCCTTGGTATAGAGACCCAAAAGAACACCAGGATAGCGGCTTTTGTAAACTGCTCGGGCGGGATAAACGCGGCAAGAAAGTTTAAGTATGTGGGGCTTCCGGACTGTCACGCCGCGATGAGGGTATCCGGCGGGCCCACCGAGTGTACAAGCGGCTGCCTGGGGCTTGGCAGCTGCGTGAAGTCGTGCCAGTTCGGCGCAATAAAGATAAGGGACGGCGTCGCGTTTGTGGATCACGAGCTTTGCACGGGCTGTTTAAAATGCGTAAACACCTGCCCTAAAAAGATTATTCGTCCGGTGCCGTATTTCGCGGACGTCAATGTCGCCTGCTCCTCCCACGAAAGGGGTTCGACCCTGAGAAGAATATGCAATATCGGCTGCATCGGGTGCAGGATATGCGAAAAGTTCTGTCCGCACGGCGCGGTAAAGGTTGTGGATAACCTTGCTCAAATTGATTATAATAAATGTACCGGCTGCGGCGAGTGCGCGGTCAAATGCCCGAGGAAGCTGATTGCCGACTCCAAGCTGGACAGGATACAGGGCGGGGGAGACGGGGACAGCGGGAACAAGGCGGGATAAAAACATATATACTCTATAATAGGCTTCTTACGAGCTTCGTAAGAAGCCTATTATAGCCAGCAAGTTAAATAGTTGACAAAATAAATAAAATATAATATTGTAATATTTGTAAAGATTAACTTTAGTAAGCCGTAGGGGATTGATATAAATCCTGCGGCTTATGTATTAGACTTCCATAAACCGCCGCAGGCGGACAGGCTGTAATTCCAACCGATATTACTATTAATTATTCTGCGCATCGATGAGGAGGTGCGGTTGTGGCGAGAAGATACAAGTCGTACAGGGGAAGAGGAAAAAAACGCGGCAATATACTCATTGCTGTTTTATGCGTGCTCGTTTTAGCTGGAATTATCCTGGTTTTATCACAATCCGTTGTGTACACCTCGGAGGGTCTCAGGTTCGAGGGACTGTTTGGAAAGAGGTCCCAGGCGGAATCTGACTCCGTTGGCTCTCCCCCGGCGGCTCAGAGCGCCGCACCCACACTGATCATAGTTTCCCCGACGCCGTCGGCGACGCCGGTTCCGTCCGCTCCGCTTACAAGCACGCCTGACGAGATAAACGCGGTGTATATTCCGGAGATAACCGATGAAGCTTCGGTCAACGGCGCTGTACAGCTGGTTAAGAACAACAATATAAACGCGGCGGTCATTGACATGAAGCGGGACGACGGCACATTGTCCTTTGTGTCCGGCAGAGATGAAGCCGCGGCGGTTTTGGCTAACAGCGAAAGCGCCGCGTATGAAGGTATGATAAAAAAGCTAAAGGCTGAGGGCGTCTATCTCATTGCGAGGATGTCCGCATTTAAGGATAATCTTGTACCCAGAAAAATGCAAAATTACTCCGTAAAGACCGCGAACGGAGTGATATGGCTGGATCAGGAATACCAGGGCTGGCTGAATCCGTACAGCGAGGACGCGCTGGATTACCTGTCCGCGCTTGCCTGTGAGCTTATCGGGCTCGGTTTTGATGAAATTATGCTGGACAACTTCTGCTTCCCCACAAGGGGCAGACCCAACCTGCTCTACTTCCCGGAGGAGGCGGAGCTGACAAGGGAGGACGCGCTTAACAGCTTTGCCGCAAAATTTACCCAAAGGGTTGCCGCGGCCGGGGGAAAGGTGTCCTTCAGATACTCCTTCGAGAGCCTGCAAGGCGGCGGGACGGGAAGCGGCGTAAATTTAAGCGGGAGTCTTGCTTCATCACTGCCCCCGGCGGACAGACGGATATTCCTTGAATTTGCGGACACGGGACTGGCGGAGAATATGACCCTGGGAGAGGAGTATTCCGACCTGACGGACGGGGATATCTTTGTATCAGTTCATTCGCCCAGGAAGTATGACGATCCGGAGTCGGCGGAGAACACCGGAATGCTGATAAATTTAATTAAATCATTAAAATCGTATAAAGGGTATATAATTTGCGATGAAAGTGGGTATTATCCTATTTGGTAATATATAGGCAATTAACTTTAGAATGAGTTCCTTTTACGGCTTAAAGCCAGCCATATATGCTTAAAGGCGTAAAAGGATTTTATTCATTCTTAAGTTAATTGACTATACATGTATATTCTCGCTTTGCGGGAAACTGAGATGGTCGGCGGAGAAATCTATTTTCCCCGACCGTTCAATTCATTACGCCGGTTCCGGCGTAATTTGGAGGGCTTTATGAAGATTCGATTATTGTGTTCATTATTAGTGTTGGCCGTGGCTTTCGCGTTTTTACCCGCAGGTCACGCCGCGCCGGAAAACGCCGGGCTTCTGCTGACAGGGTTTGCCTATGACGATATGCTGGAACCGTCCGAAGGTTTTATCGCGGTGAAGCTGAATGACAAATGGGGCTTTATCGACAACACCGGCAAGCTGCGTATAAACGCAGTATATCCGGCGGTGTGCAATTTTAGGGGCGGGCTTGCCGCGGTTATGGATGAAAACGGGCTGTGGGGCTTCATCGACACCAGAGGCAACCGCGTATGTGAGGCCAGGTATCAAAACCCGTTTCTAAAGGGCTTGCAGCCCGGGGCGTTTGACCCTGGATGGGGGTTTAAAGAGGGGCTGTGCGCCGCGACCGAAAACGAATCGGGCAGATCCGGGTACATCGACGAGGCTTTTAATCTGGTCATATCAGGCGATTACGACTACATGACCTCATTTTCCGAGGGCTGCGCCGCGGTGGGAAAGACCTCTTCAAAGGGGCAGATACTGTTCGGCTATATCGATTTGCACGGCAACAGGATAAGCGAGCCTGTGTTTTACAGCTTAAACGCGTTTTCAGGCGGTGTTTGTGTGGTGAGCACCGAAAAGGGTATGGGAGTTATCAACCAAAGCGGGAGCTTTGTCGTCCGGGACGAATGGGAGAGGATATACAACAAAGCAGGTGTCCTCTCGATGAAAAAAACTACTCCGGACGGAGTGGTATGCGCTGTGGCGGATTCCTCGGGCAGGCAATTTACCGACCCGAAATGGCAGGACATAGGGGAGTGCTCCGAGGGTCTCATACCGGTAAAGACGGACGGCAAATGGGGATATATCAAAGGCTCGGGGAAGGTTGTAATTGACCCCGCGTTTGACGAGGCGGGACTTTTTGCGTCGGGCTACGCATACGCGAAGCAGGACGGGAAATCAAAATTTATAGGAAGAGCCGGAAACACGAGCGGCTACGCGGAATTTGTTCATTCGCCCGCCTTTTCAGGTCAGACGGCGGTAATAAAGGACGGCGAGGGCGTAAGGATATTGTACCTTGATGGACAGAGGAGCGAGAAATTTTCTCAGGCGTCAAGCGTAAAGGACGGCTTATCCGTGGTGAAGAACGGCGCTAAATACGCCCTGTTCTACGACGGGATATCGAAGAGGGAAAATCCGCTGTACCGGGGGGCTTCGGATTGGGCGGCGGCTGAGCTGGGTCTTGCGGAGGAATACGGGCTTCTTGCGCCGCTTGGGTACAGCCCGGATTATTCGGGGCTGATAACAAGGGAGGAGTTCTGCGAGCTTGCGGTCGAGTTTTACACCCTGCTGGGCGGGGAATTTGACCCGGTGATAGTAAATCCCTTCAAGGATACAAACAGCATCGCGGTCATCCGGGCGTTTGGGGCGGGGATAATAATGGGAAGGACCGAGAGCTCCTTTGACCCTGACGCTTCGGTAACCCGCGAGGATATATGCGTAATGCTCTCAAGGCTATGTGACGCGCTTGACTTCAGGCTCGCAGCAAAGGCGGGCGTTACGTTTACGGATGAAGCTGAGATAAGCCCGTGGGCAAGCGGTGCGGTAAGGCTTATGTCGTCGGCAGGGGTTGTCAGCGGATACAGCGCGGGGACGTTCAGACCCTCGGGGTACGCGACGGTGGAGCAGGTCGCCATAATGCTGCTGCGCCTGTCTGCGGCGGACGGGAGCCTGGGCAGCTAAGAAGCTGTGGCGCGAAAAATGGATACAACAAAAGGGGTGTGATGAAATTTTATCACACCCCTTTTCAAACGGGGGAAATAATGATACAATCAAAACAGAAATCGTTTTCAAACCTATATTTTGCGGTTCCGGTTTTGCCGGAACCGCAAATTCCAAATTGAGGAAGGATGGTCTGAGCAATGGCTTATATTACAGTGGAATGGGACGCGGTCAGAAAATTTGTCACCGAAGCCTTCAAGGGATACGGAGTTCCCGCGGATGACGCGGCGGTGTGCGCCGACGTTCTCTTGGAATCGGACAAGCGAGGTATTGAGTCGCATGGAGTCAACCGCTTCAAGCCGATATACATCGACCGGATCAAAGCGGGTATACAAAAGCCGGTGACCGAGTTTGAAATAGTCCGGGAGACTAAGACGACGGCGGTGGTCGACGGGCATGACGGCATGGGTCAGGTCATAGGAAAACGCTCCATGCAGATGGCTATTGACAAGGCCAAGGAATATGGTATGGGTATGGTCACGGTGAGGAATTCAACCCATTACGGCATTGCCGGATACTATGCAAGCATGGCGGCGACGGCGGGCTGCGTCGGCATTACCGGAACAAACGCGAGACCGTCGATAGCGCCGACCTTCGGGGTTGAAAATATGCTCGGAACAAATCCGCTCACAGTGGGAATGCCCACGGATGAGGAGTTTGATTTTATACTGGACTGCGCTACGTCAATCACACAGCGCGGGAAAATTGAGAACTACGCGCGTAAAAAGCTTCCCACCCCGGCGGGTCAGGTGATCGCCTCCGACGGCAGCACGCTCACCGACTCGGAGGAGATTTTGAAGATGCTTGTATCAGGCGATGCGGCGCTCACTCCGCTTGGCGGTATAGGTGAGGAGCTTGCCGGGTACAAGGGCTACGGCTACGCCACTGTGATTGAGATCATGTCGTCGGCGTTCCAGCAGGGCAGATATTTGAAGATGCTGACGGGGCTCGAAAACGGAGTGCAAAAGCCATACGGGCTGGGGCATTTCTTTATTGCTATTGATTGCGGTGCGTTTATGGGTATAGACGAATTCCGCAGAACGGCGGGCGAAATTTGCCGCGAGCTGCGCGCGTCGAAAAAGGCTCCCGGTCAGGACAGGATATATACGGCCGGTGAAAAGGAGTACATGGTCTGGCTTGAACGCAAGGATACGGGGGTCCCGATAAGCGAACCGGTGCTAAAAGAGATGGTAGAGGTTCGGGATGAGCTCGGCATGGATTTTAGATTCCCGTTTGAATAGGCTTCTCCTGCGGGAAGTTTGACCAGGGATATAAGTGGAGATGGGTTTGTGGATAAGAAAGAATACGCTGTAAAAAAACATGAGCAGTGGCGCGGAAAGCTGGAAATAAGCGTGCGTTCAAGGGTGACGACTCCGGAGGAGCTGGCTGTGGCATACACGCCCGGGGTCGCCGAGCCCTGCCTTGAAATTCAAAAGGACGTTTCAAGGTCATATTATTTGACCCGCAGATGGAACACCGTTGCGGTAATAACAAACGGGACGGCGGTGCTGGGACTGGGGGACATCGGTCCGGTGGCCGGTATGCCGGTCATGGAAGGCAAATGCGTGCTGTTTAAGGAGTTTGGGGACGTCGACGCTATTCCGCTCTGCATTGCTTCAAAGGACGTTGACGAAATAGTAAGGTCAGTGGCGCTGTTTTCCGGCAGCTTTGGCGGCATCAACCTTGAGGACATAGCTGCGCCGGATTGCTTCGAGATTGAAAGAAGGCTAAAGGAGATATGCGATATCCCGATTTTCCATGACGACCAGCACGGGACGGCGGTGGTCGCCGGCGCGGCGGTCATAAACGCGCTGAAGCTTGCGGGCAAAACGGCGGAGAATTGCCGCATGGTCATAAACGGCGCGGGAGCCGCGGGAATTGCCGCCGCAAGATTTATGCTGTCCCTTGGGATAGGCGACGTCGTCCTGTGCGACAGGGGCGGGCTGTTGTACGACGGCGGACCAAGCCTCAACCGGGCGCATGAGGAGATCGCAAAGCTTACAAATCCCGGGAAGCTTCGCGGCAGCCTTTCGGATGGGCTAAAGGGAGCGGACGTCTTTATAGGGGTCTCGGTGGGAAACGTTGTAACGCCGGATATGATACGGCTGATGAATGAAAAGCCGGTTGTCTTTGCAATGGCAAATCCTATTCCGGAGATCATGCCGGACGACGCAAAGGCGGGGGGAGCGTACATAGTCGGCACCGGGCGTTCAGACTACCCGAATCAGATAAACAACGTCCTTGCCTTTCCCGGCATATTCAGGGGGGTGCTGGATGTAAGGGCAAGGGATATAAACGAGGAGATGAAGCTTGCCGCGGCGTACGCGCTTGCGGCGCTTGTCACGGAGGAGGAGCTTTCGCCGGAGCACATCATTCCGGGAGTATTTGACAAGGGGGTTGGCGAAGCGGTCGGCAAAGCGGTTGCGGCGGCGGCGGTAAGGTCGGGAGTGGCGAGAATTTATTAAAAGTTAATATTTATTTAAAATCTAAAATGTTATTTCTTAACAACTGTTGTATATACTGATAATTGCAAGAAGTGATAGCAGTTTTCATCTTTTCCCTCCTTTAAGAGCCGGATTTTCCGGCTCTTTTATTTTGCCTGCACGATAATAAAAAATTTACCTTATGACTTATGAAATTCTAACCGATATTAATATAAGTATATTGCTATATTTAAATAAATATGGTAGTATAATTATTATCTCAGGCTATATTAGACAAATTTCGGGATTTGACGGGATTTGATGATATATTTAACTATTTATCAAAAATTTACTCATGATATCGCCTGTTTTGTGGTATAATAACCGCAAGGCGGTTATTATACATTGATTAGAATTTATATGCCATAAAACAGCTAAAAAACACGTATTAATTGCCAATGACGACAGCGGAAGCTGTTTTTGTATTTATTTGAAAGGAGAAATGGACAAAAATTGTACAGGCAATTTTGTTCATGGATATTTATGATGCTTAGCAGAGACATCGGAATTGATCTGGGGACCGCAACGGTGCTTGTTTTTGTCAGAGGGAAGGGCGTAGTGCTGCGCGAGCCGTCGGTGGTGGCGCTGGATAAAAATTCCGGAAAGCTTTTAAAGGTCGGCACAGACGCGCACAAGATGCTCGGAAGGACGCCGGGCAATATCGTAGCCATACGGCCTCTGAGGGAGGGAGTTATCTCCGACTACGATATGACCGAGCGGATGATCAAGGAATTTCTGAAAAAGGTTACCGGCTTTCGCCTGTTTAAGCCCCGCCTCGTCATCTGTGTGCCAAGCGGCATAACCGAGGTTGAGGAAAGGGCGGTTATCGACGCGGGCATACAGGCGGGCGCGCGCAGGGTATACCTCATTGAGGAGCCTGTCGCGGCGGCTATCGGCGCGGGGATCGAGATAGCAAAGCCGGACGGGCACATGGTCGTCGACATCGGCGGCGGCACCAGCGACATTGCCGTCATCTCCCTTAGCGGCATAGTTGAATCCACATCGATAAAAATTGCCGGCGATCAGTTTGATGAGGCGATCATCAAATACATACGCCGCAAGTACAATGTTCTGGTAGGCGAGCGTACTGCTGAGGAGCTTAAAATCGACATCGGGTGCGTATTTCCGCACGATGAGGAAAAGTCCGCGGAGGTCAAGGGCAGGGACCTTATGACAGGTCTGCCGCGGGTATTCACCGTGACCTCAAGCGAGATGATAGAGGCGTTTGACGAGGTTTCGACCCGCATTGTGGAGGCGATACATTCGGTTCTGGAGAGGACTCCGCCGGAGCTTATCGCGGATATATCCTCCAACGGAATCGTTATGACGGGCGGCGGATCCCTGGTCTGGGGCTTTGACAAGCTCATTGAATCCAAGACCGGAATCGAAACCCATATCGCGGACGAGGCGGTAAGCTGCGTCGCCTACGGAACGGGGAAAAGCCTCGACTGGATAAACGATATGCAGGACGGCACCATGAACCTTTCAAGAAGAAAGCAGATGCTGTAATGGCGTCTTAATTAAAAACAGGGTGTAATGTCCGTAAACGGACATTACACCCTGTTTTTAATTACATCTGCCGCTTGCCGTAGCCCATCTCCTGCAACAGATTGGACAGGCGGTGAAGCCGCTCGGCCGTCATCTCATCATCCTTTGCAAGGGTGTTTACAAAGAGCTTTACATCCTCGTCTATCATCTCGTTGCCTGTGCAGATTTCAACCGACATGGCGTCCCCCTGCAGAGGGATGCGGTCTATCAAGGGGTTCTCCGGGTTATAGAGCTTCTCGAAGCGGTAGCTGTCGGCAAAATACTGCTTTGCCTTACATATCAACAGCGCAAGGTCGAGAACCCTGTGCAGGGGAAGCTCCTCCGACTGCCTTGACCATTTTTCGCCGGTATAACGCCATACCTTTGCGGATATTTCAACATTTCCGCGGTCGTTCCACTGCGCCAGCCCAAGCGAAAGCCCCTTCGCGTCGGTATCATATGCCCCCCGGCCGTCCACGTTTTCATAGTTTTCAACCGTCACAACAGGCTTGTGCTTTAATGTGGTTGGAATTTTCATACGTTTCCTCCTATAAATCATTTAGTAAATTACTAATCTACTAAATGATTATAACTCATGTGTTCCCTTTTGTAAAGAACTATTTTTTTCCGCGGCGCCGCAACCCGCAAATTCCGCGTATTGCGGCGCGATGTGGACATCGCGCCTACAAAACCATCCTGCGGCGGACGGGGATGGCGGGGAAACGGGATTGCCGCGCGTCCGAAAAATAGCCGCCGGGCTTGATATAGGCGGGTTAACTTTAGAATGAATAAAATCCTTCTAAAGTTAACCCGCCTACGCTGCTTTTCAAGCCAAGCGACCATAATTCAAAAAATTGTTAATGGAGTTGCTATATGAGTGAGAAGCTTTTCAGTACAAATATGCCGACAAAGATTGTAAATACAGAAAACAGGGAGGTGAAGATAGTGACCTGATTTGCAAGCTCGATGTTTCCTTCCATTTCCAGCGCCGTTGTGAAGGAGGATACGGCGACCGGCGCGCCGTACATAATTAACAGCGCCGCCAGCGGCACCCCTCTAAAGCCCAGGTAAATGGAGATGGGGACAAAAATCGCGGGTATCAAAAGCAGCTTTGAAAGGGTTGCGGCGAGGGTGAGCTTAAGCCATTTTTTTGTAACGCCGAATTCAAAGAAGCCTCCCAGTATGACAAGGGCGACAGGGGTCGCAGTTTTGCTCAAATCAGCAATTGTACTTTCAAGGACAAAGGGCAGCTTTATATGCAAAAGCTGAAAGACTATGCCTAAAACCGAGCCGATGATAATGGGATTTTTCATTATTCCCTGCAATATTTTTTTCAGCTTGATTTTCTCGCCTCTGAATATTTCGAAGGTTATAACCGCGAGCATATTGTATGCAGGCACTATTATCGCAATCATTATACCGGCGTCTGCGATGTTGCCCTCTCCGTAGATCGAGGCGAGCGCCGGGACGGCAAAGAGGATAAAATTGCTTCTGAACTGGGACTGAACGAGCACCCCCCTTGTCGGGTTGTCCTTTACAAACCGTTTTACAAGGAAAAAGGAGGTAAAGAATATGAAAAGGACGGTTGCCATCGCGTAGATCAGCAGCTTCGGATTGAAGGACGCGGCAAGATCGCCCGTATAAATATTTTGGAACATGAGTATCGGGAGAAAAACATTGAACGCCACACGGTTCATTTTTCTCAGGGTGTGATCATCAAACAGCTTAAGCTGTTTGATGACAAAGCCCAGCGCCATCATTAAAAACAGCGGAAGGACAGCGTTTACGGAGAGAATCAGATTATCAAACATAATAGCTGCGATTTCCTTTCTGATACTAAATGCTCCTAACCCGCAGTTTGGTATGAAAAAGCGCCGCCGCGGTAAAAAAGACAAGTATACTGATAAACTGCGAGGTTGACAGGGATAAGACCCATCCCCTGTACTCGTCGCCACGAAGAAACTCAAGGAAAAAGCGGACCGGGGAGTAAATCAGCAGATAACAAAACAGCAGTTTACCCTTCATCCTACCCGACCTTGAAAGGAGGAACAAAAATATAAAAAGGAGGAGATTAAACCCCGCCTCAAGCAGCGATACGGGAAAACGCCGGACGCCGTTCGCGCTTTCGATAAGGGAATGAGTGTATATGAAGCCGTATTTCGATTCGATCCCGTAGCAGCAGCCGCCAAGAAAGCAGCCAATCCGCCCAAACACGTGAAAAAGCGGTATGGCGGGGGCCGCCAGGTCGGAGTATGCCGAAATATCATATTTTTTCCGTCTCATATAGATCGTCCCGGAAATAATTCCGCCGATAAGCCCGCCGTAAAACACGGAGCCGCCAAACAGATATGCCGCGGCGGCGACGGCGGCTTTAAATGAGGATATTGTAAACCGCCCATCGCGATACATGCCGACAAGACTCGGGAGCATGGTGAGCGAATACAGCAGGCTGCCACCGATAACCGCGCCCAGTGACGCGAAAAGCAATACGGTTATCATCTTGTTGTCGTCAAGGAGCTTCTTTCTCGCCTGATAACACGCAAAAAAGCCGGCAGCTAATATACCGGCAACGGCGCAGACGGAATACGCGCCTATGTCTTTGCCAAACAAAGAAAAAGCAGGAAGCATTTTTTGACACCAAAGGAAGCCGGAGCTGTCATAAGACGACAAAACGACCCGGCAAAGCCCGTAATTAAAATAGTAAAAGCCCGCCGAGGAGACTCGTGGCGCAGAGCGCGCATAAAATTGACCCTCCGCCGAGTACCGTTCCGATAATCCCCAAAACAAAACCGGCGGTGGCAAGCCCTCTCTGCTCGGGCGCGGATTCCCTTCTTGCCTTGACGCCCAGAACGATACCAAGGATAGCCAGCACGAAGGTAAAGTACCGAACGACCGGTATCCAGCCGCCGATTATGCCGAGAATACCGCATACAAGCGCCGCGACGGCAAGGTTGTTTTTGTTGTTGTTAAGATCCATATATAATCATTTCCTTTCGTGTATTATATTATATGCAAGTTTCCGGCTAAACCGTCACAGCCTCCGGCTGGCAATTTTCGCAGTAATATATATTGCCGCCGAGATAAGCCTTTCGGGTTATCCCCCCTCCGCATTTCGGGCAGGGATAAGCGACGGTTTTACTGGAAAGCAGGGTTCGGTATCCACCCGGATTGGAGAATATGTCCTTTTCAGTATCACGTCCGCCAAGCCGGGTCATTTCGGACAGGGTGGACTTCAAGCTTTTGTATAGGGCTTCGATTTCGCCGTCGTTCACGGAGGAAAGCTTTGTCTTTGGGTGTATTCCGGCGTTGAAAAGAACGTCATGCAGACAGCCGTTGCCAAAGCCCGGAATACGCTGATGTGTGGCGAGAAGCGCTTTGACGCTTTCGTTCTTTGCCGCGGCCGAGACTATGGAGCCGAAGTAAGCCTCGTCAAATTCGTCGGACAGGGGGGAGGGCTTTTCCTTTGCTCCAAGGTAATACGGACTGTCCATGGAGCCTTCGGGGAAAACATGTATCCCGCCGTACATCTGGACTGTACATACAAGGCTGCCGCCGTCCTCAAACCGGATAAGAAGCTGGTGCTTTGCGGGAAGCTTTGCGTCCTCTTCATAATAACGCGGGTTTACGCCGTCATTGAAGCCAAGGCGTATGTCTCCGGCGGCTATTTCGACCCACCCGGCACAGGAGTACGCGCGGTCGATACGTTTTCCCTCGAGCATACCGGGGTACAGGGCAGGGTCGCCAAAATAAAACGCGAAGCCATGGGGGGAGCCCGCCGCAATCACCTTGCTGACAACTCTGCCCTTCAAGGTTTTATCGAGCTGCCCGGAAATTGTTATAGCTTCAGGTATCTCAAGCATACGAAACCTCCTGCGAATATTCTGTTATAAAATGGCGCGTATCCTAGTTTATTAGCGGATAAAACACTAGGATACGCGCCGTTTTGTGGAGCGGGAGACGAGATTCGAACTCGCGACTTTCACCTTGGCAAGGTGACACTCTACCACTGAGTCACTCCCGCGCAAAAGAGGAGGATAATCTTAAAAGAAATTACCTTACTTTCAAAAATATTATAGCATATAGAACCGGAAATGTACAGTTAAAAATAAAAAACTTACATAGATTTACATTTATTTCTTAAAATATGCAGTGGTCTCATTGTGTGACCTTTTTCGCAACTAAAAAATATAGCAATTTTAACAAGTAAAATGTTCCCGGAAAAGGAAGTTGAGGTGAAGAATCTATCATAATATCAATCATTAGTTAATAGCTGCTCCTAGATATACCAGATATGGGGGAATTAGGTCTATACAAACTTTATGCATATTTTTTGTCTTATTTCCTTGAAAATGGTCACATCATGTAATATAATTAGTACCAAATATATTTTGGCAAATAGTGGTGTTTTTGACAAAATACTGTTGCCCTCTCAAAGAATTGAGGGGATGGACGAGTCTAAGAATCACATAAATCAAAGCTTTTTATAATAAACCGAAATTTTTGCAAGCGTTTTGCGGGCGGATGAGGATTGGTATGGCATTACTTGGATGCGCCGGATTTATATTGCTTTTTTTAGCCGACTACAACGATTTTAAGCTTAAGAATGGGCCGCTGAAGCTATGTTTTCCGGCGGGCATTGTTCTTTTGACGGTCTCAACCGTGATACTGTCGTATAAAAGCTATACGGCGGGCGGATACAGCGTAAATCCGCAGCGGATTATTTTTTTCGCGGCAGCCCTGTTTTTCTTTCTGCTTATCATCTATACTCTTTTCTTTGCCATTCCCGCAAAGGAATCGTATACAATGCCGGGGACAGGGAGAAGAGTATGCAAGGCGGGGGTATACGCGCTGTGCAGGCATCCGGGGGTTATTTGGTTTATATTCATGTATGTCAGCCTGTGCATGTCGGTGGGTTTTCCGGTATACTGCGCCGCCGTATTTAGTGCCTTGAATTTATTGCTTATTGTATTTGAAGATAACGTTGTGTTTCCAGCGCTTTTAGACGGTTACCGGGGATATAAAGAGGAGACGCCGTTTCTGATTCCGAATTTAGACAGTATCAAAAAATGCGTCAGCTTCTACGCAGGCGCGCAGGCAAGCAAAAGATAGAAAAAGGAGATTTTTTTGTGAAGTATGGGGATAAGCTTAAAAAGATGGACAGGGCAAGGATATGGCAGGAATACTGCGGATTTCTTGAGCTCTCGATCTCCGATTATATGTACATACAAAACCATTTGATGTGGGAGCAGCTTCAGCTGTGGAGCAAAAGCGGTCTTGGCAAAAGCATATTAAAGGGAGAAACTCCCGAGACTGTCGAAGAATTCAGACGCGCGGCGCCGCTTACGACATATTACGACTATGCCGATATCTTGCTTTCAAAAAACGCGGACATGCTTCCCGGCGAGCCCGTGATCTGGATACAAACAACATGGGAGGGCGGTATCCGCCCCATCAAGGTAGCGCCGTATACCAAAGGTATGCTTGAGGTGTATAAGCACAATACGGTTGCGGTGGTTATGCTTGCCTCCTCGAACGGGGACGGCGATTTTAACGTGACAAAAAAGGAGCGCGTCCTGTACGGAGGCGCGCCGCTGCCGTACGCAACGGGCCTCCTTCCGTCGCTGTTGGATGAGGACGTCAGCTTCGAATGGCTGCCTGACAACAATTCCGGCTCCGAGCTCAGCTTCAGCGAGAGAATCAAAAAAGGCTTTGATATGGCAAAAAAGGGCGGAATAGACTTCTTTTTTGCGATTGGCAGCGTGGCAAACTACATCACGGAAAGCTTTGGAAGCAATAGCGGGAAAAAGGGCGGAGTAAGGATTTCACCGAGCATAGCGCTCAGATATGTAAGGGCGAAATACATATGCAAGAGGGACAACAGAAAGCTGATGCCGGGCGACATATTCAGGATCAAGGGCTTTGTAAGCACGGGAAACGACGCCGGCTGCTACAGGGAAAGGCTCAAAAACGCGTGGGGGGTCACACCTATTGAGATAGCGGCGGGTACCGAATCGACCTGCATCGCGACAGAGACATGGGAGCACGACGGGATGGTATTTTTCCCCGACGCGTGCTTCTACGAGTTCATTCCCGAGGCGGAGATGAAACGGAATATTGAAAATCCGGAGTATCAGCCGCGAACCTGCCTTATGGACGAGGTTTCGGGGGGCGAGACATATGAGTTGGTTATAAGCGTGTTTAAGGGCGGCGCGTTTATGCGGTACCGCATCGGCGACGTCTACCGCTGCATAAGCGCGGGGAAGGACGGCTCTCTTCCCAAATTTACATATTTGGACAGAATACCCTCGATTATTGACATAGCGGGCTTTACAAGGATAAGTGAAGCCTCGATTGAAGAGGTAATGACGCTGTCAGGGCTAAGCGTCGGAGCTTGGACGGCAAAAAAAGAATTTGATGAGAACAACAATCCTCACCTGCACATATACACGGAGATATCCTCGGGGAGCGCGGAAACAAGCGCGTTAAGCCAAAAGGTGCTTGAGGAGCACATGTCGGTATATTTTAAATACTTTGACAGTGATTACAGCGACCTTAAAAAGCTGCTCGGCATCGATCCGTTAAAGATAACCATATTAAAATACGGAGTTATATCTGCGTATCAGAAAAAAACCGGATGCGTGTTACCGCGCATAAATCCGGATTTAATGGATATCACGGAGCTTTTGAAGTTTCAAAACGAGTATAACATGATTTATATAGAGGAGGGAGCATAAATGAATACTGTTCCGTTTCTTTATGTAAATTTAACTGCGCTTTGCTGCTACTGCCTCATGCTTGCGACATTTTTGGCGACAAAGAAAACAACCGAGAACAGGTCGTTTATTCTTGTGCTGCTTGTCTTTATTTTATGGACGGGCGGGTCGATAATGATGCGCCTTCAGATTTTCCCCGGAGTAGCCTTCTGGTTTTATGTCTCTATACTCGCGATTTTTACGGTGGCACTGATGCTTTATCTGTTTGTATGCAGCTTTGTTGACCATAAGGGCTATTTCTTAAAGACGGTGTGGATATGCGGTACGGTTATAATATTGCTGCTGACCGCCTTGGGAGTTTTTCTGGAGCCTCCGACGGTACAGGTACAGCCCTCAGGCGAGACGGTATTCCTATATGAGATGAAAATGCAGATCGTGATTCCGTGTATCTTTTTTTTCTGCATAATCATTTCGTTTATAAGGCTTGTCTTTCTCACTGTAAGGGAAAACGGGGTGCGCACACCGGGACTTCTCCATATAATAATCGGGTGCATTACCCTGGTAGCGGGCAATATGCTGCAAATCATTCCGGGAAATATATTTCCGTGGGATACCCTTTCAGGCATAGTGTTCGCGGTATTCCTGATGTATGCCCTCTATAAGAAGCGGGTATTTAAGATGACGCTGCTTATTTCCAGGAGCGCGTTACTGCTTATTTCCGGGGCGATATGCTTTTTAATGGCGGCATATTTTATCACTCCCATTGACAGGTTTGTCGCGCTCAGGTTCCCTGTGGAAAGCGGCAACGTGACAGCTGTAGTGGTAGTGATTTTCAGCATCCTCTTTGTGGGTACATACACGCTGCTCAGGAGGCTGATATTTTCCCTGTTCTCACGCGACGAGCAGCAGGGCAGACAGCTAAAGGAGTTCAGCGGCTCTGTTTCACAGACGCTGGATACGTCTGAAATAATGACGCAGCTCGCCAAAATTATACGCGAGGAGATACCTGTCAGCAGGGTGTATATCTGCCTTGCCGTGGGGAACAATTTTGTCGCGAAATACAGGACGAACCCGCTTGACTCACTCTCGTTTTCCCTGTCGGTCAACAGCGCCTGCGTAAATTATCTGAAAAAGGGCAAGACGTATTTTCTGATGAGTGAATTCCAAAGCTCTCCGCTCTACCGCTCGCTTTGGCAATCGGAAAGGGAGCTGTACAGCACATTGGGCATACAGTGTGTTGTGGCGCTTAAGGACGGAAAGGACATAGTGGGAATCATACTGCTCCCGGCAAAGGATAAAAGGATATCCTACACGAATGTCGAACTGTCGTTTCTGGATACGGTAAGCTCGATAGCGTCGATAGCTATGAAAAACGCGGTGCTGTATGAACGGATGTATAGAGAGGCGAGGATAGACAGCCTTACAGGGGTGTACAACTTTAAATACTTCCTTGAAAAAGTCAACGCCGAGTTTGAAGTCTGCAAAGACAGCAGTCTTGCGCTCATTTTCTTCGATATTGACGATTTAAAGCTGTATAACCAGCTCTACGGAACCGAAGAAGGCGACTTTGTCCTAAGAAAGGTAGCGGACACGCTGGTTAACGCGGTTGGGGAGTCGGGCACAATTTTCCGGCACAGCGGCAAAATCTTTGCCGCGCTTCTTCCCGGGTATGATGTGAGGAAGGCAAAGGCGCTTGCCACTGAGGTGCAAAAACAGATAATGGAACTGGGCAACATACCTGATAAGCAAAAGACGAAATCAATAAGCCTGAGCGGAGGTATCTGCGTAGCCCCGTACGCGGCTTCAAGCGCCAAGGAGCTGATTGAAAACGCGGACCTTGCTGTGTTTAACGCGAAAAGCAACGGCAAAGGGAAGATAAATGTCTTTGTTATGTCGACGGCGGAGCCGATGAATGTTACAGAGCGGGCAATGCAGATAGTGGAACGCGGAACGAGGAGGGATGAGAGTACATACGCCGCTTATTCCTCAACGGTGCTGGCGTTGACCGCGGCAATAGACGCAAAGGATCACTACACCTACAATCACAGCAGGAACGTCGCGTTTTACTCAAGTGTTTTAGCCACCGCGGCAGGTCTGAATGACGACCAAATACGGATGATATACGAGGCGGCGCTTCTGCACGATATCGGAAAGATAAGTATTCCCGAGACAATACTGAGCAAGGGAGACAGGCTTACCGATGAAGAGTACCGTGTGATGAAGAGTCACGTAAACAACTCTATTGAGATGATACGCCATCTGCCGTCAATGGACTATGTGATACCCGCCGCCATAGGACACCATGAACGGTGGGACGGAAAAGGCTATCCGCGCGGCATAGCGGGGGAGAGTATTCCCATCGGCGCGAGATGCCTTGCCATAGCGGACGCCTTTGACGCGATGACGTCAGACCGGCCATACAGGAAGGGAATGTCCATCGAATTTGCCGTAGAGCAGATTGAAAAAGGCGCCGGAAGTCAGTTTGATCCCAAGCTGGCGCAAGTATTTGTAGAGTTGATACGAAACGGGGATATCTCCAAAAGCATGGCGTTTGTAGTCAACGCTTAAGAGGACGGGCAGTTAAAGTCAGTTTTGAGTATATTCAAAACTGACTTTTTGACGGTAAAAAGCACAGAAATTTTATGGGGAAGTTTAATGTTGACACGCTGATATATTTGTGCTATTGTATAAAAAACAACTTAATATTCGGGGGCTGGTGTGACCGGCTGAGATAGTATCTGATAGATACTGACCGTACCTGATTTGGGTAATGCCAACGTAGGGAACACTGTTTTTACGAACGTATCCTATGTGGGTGCGTTTTTTTAATTTTTAACAGGAGGTTTTTTATGAATTACAAAACACAGATGGAAGCGGCGAAAAAAGGGATCATTACCGAACAAATGAAAATTGTGGCGAATAAAGAGAGGCTGCCGGCGGACGTTCTTGCCGGGCGTGTCGCAGGAGGCTCGGTCGCCATTCCCGCCAACATAAATCACCCGGCTTTGGATCCCGAAGGGGTTGGCGAGGGGCTGCGTACAAAAATAAATGTAAATCTCGGTGTTTCGGGAGATTGCGCCGATTATGCAAAAGAATTTGAGAAGGTGAAGCTGTCCATAGGCTTAAAAGCCGAGGCTATTATGGATTTGAGCAATTACGGAAAGACCTTTGATTTCCGCAAGCAGCTGATCGAATATTCCCCCGCCATGATCGGAACCGTGCCGATATACGACGCTATCGGGTATCTTGAAAAGGATTTGGCAAGCATCACCGCGAAGGATTTTCTGGAGGTCGTGCTGCTCCACGCGAAGCAGGGGGTTGACTTTATGACGATACACGCGGGAATCAACCGTAACACTATATCAAAATTTAAAGAGAGCGGGCGGCTGACCAATATTGTTTCACGCGGCGGCTCATTGCTTTTCGCGTGGATGGAGCTGACCGGCAATGAAAACCCCTTTTACGAATATTTTGATGACCTGCTTGATATTTTCAATCAATACGACGTAACAATCAGCCTGGGCGACGCGCTCCGTCCCGGCTCGATAGCTGACAGCACCGACTGCGGGCAGATAACCGAGCTGATTGAATTAGGCTTGCTTACCAAACGCGCGTGGGCAAGGGATGTGCAGGTAATGGTCGAGGGGCCGGGACACATGGCGATAAACGAAATTGAAGCGAATATGCGGCTGCAAAAACGCCTGTGCCACAACGCGCCGTTTTACGTGCTGGGACCGCTTGTGACCGACATCGCGCCGGGCTATGACCACATAACCTCCGCGATCGGCGGGGCTATCGCGGCAGCAAGCGGAGCGGATTTCCTCTGCTACGTTACCCCTGCGGAGCATTTGAGATTACCCGATTTGCAGGATGTCAAGGATGGGATTATAGCGGCGAAAATAGCGGCGCACGCGGCGGACATCGCGAAAGGAATACCCGGCGCGGGGGACATAGACAGGAAAATGTCGGACGCGAGACGGCGTGTGGACTGGGAGGGCATGTACGCCTGTGCCCTGGACCCCGAAAAGGCGAGGGAATACCGCGAGAGCGTGGCGGTTGAAAATGAGCATACCTGCTCCATGTGCGGAAAAATGTGCGCTATGCGGATCACAAATACAATTTTAGAAGGAGCGGCGCTGGATATATGAACAAAAGACTGTTAAAGCTTGTTATGCTTGCGATGTTTGTCGCGATCGGGGTTGTTATTTCGCCGATACTGCGGATCGAGGGCATGTGTCCGACGGCGCATTTGGTGAATGTTGTGTGCGCGGTATTCTTAGGACCGTATTATGCGCTCGGGTGCGCGACCGCCGTCGGAATTATTCGTATGGGGCTTATGGGGATACCACCGCTTGCTTTGACCGGCGCGGTGTTCGGAGCTTTTCTGTCCGGGGTTTTATATAGGGCGAGCAAAGGGAAATTGATATTCGCGGTGGTCGGGGAGGTCATAGGAACAGGAATTATAGGCTCCATAGTGTCCTATCCTGTTATGACGTTTCTATGGGGGCGCGGTGAGCTGACCTGGTTTTTCTATACCCCCATGTTTATCGGCGCGACCTTAATAGGCGGCAGCGTCGCCTACATATTGCTGAAAATATTGCAAAAAGCGGGTATGCTGGCAAAAATACAAATACAGCTCGGAGGAAAAGCACATGAAAAACGGACTTGATTTGACCCTTTATTTAGTAACCGACAGACCAAGCACAGGTCTGTCCTTTGAGCAGCTGTTGGATAAGGTGGACCAGGCGTGCAGGGGAGGGGTGGGGCTGGTACAGCTCAGAGAAAAGGAATGTACCGCGCAGGAGTATATTTCCATGGCAAAAAGGATGATGGAAATTACGCATAAATACAAGGTGCCGCTTGTGGTTGACGACCGGGTCGATATCGCATTTGCGGCGGGGGCTGACGGCGTACACGTTGGGCTCGACGATATCAGTGTGGCGGACGCAAGGCGGCTTTTGGGCGGAGACAAAATAGTCGGGGCGACCGCGAAAACCGTTGAACGCGCTGTGCAGGCGGAGCGTGAGGGTGCGGATTATTTGGGAACGGGAGCGATTTTCCCGCCCACAGTCAAGGTGAAAACCCAGCGGACAAGCATTGAAAAATTAGGTGAGATAGCGGGGAGCGTAAATATCCCGACGGTTGCGATAAGCGGGATAAACAGAGGGAATTTGGCGCAGCTCGCAGGGACTCCGATAGCGGGAATAGCGGTCATCGCGGCTATTCTGGACGCGGAGGACAGCGAGCTTGAAACTAAACTGTTAAGGAATGATGTTGTTGAAAAGCTTCTTAACCATAGCGGGAAGTGATTGCTCCGGCGGAGCGGGTGTTCAGGCGGATATGCGCACGGCTGTGCTGCACGGATTATTTCCCATGAGTGTAATTACCGCGCTGACGGCGCAAACAAGGCTTGGAGTCCGGGACGTCCTGCTGACACCGCCGGAGCTTGTCGCAAAGCAGCTGGACGCGGTTTTTAATGACCGAACCCCTGATGTGATCAAAATAGGTATGCTTGGAAGCGGGGAAATTGTTGAAGCTGTGGCGGAGAAAATATGTGAACACGGCGGGAAAAGCATAGTATTGGATACGGTTTTCATGTCGTCCAGCGGACATGCTTTGTTGAGCGGCGAGGGAATAACCGCGTTAAGGGAAAAGCTGCTGCCCCTCTGCGACGTGATAACCCCCAACATTCCCGAGGCGGAATTTTTGACCGGAATGAGGATAAGCGGCGCGGCGGATATGGAAGCTTGCGCGGTCAGGCTTTCAAATATTTTTCGCGGCAATATCATTATCACCGGCGGGCATTTAAACGGCGCTTGCGACGATTTGTTATTTGCGGACGGCAAGCTTACCTGGTTTCACGGAGAAAAAATCGAAAGCGAAAACACCCACGGGACAGGCTGCACTTTTTCATCCTGCGTAGCCTGCAATTTAGCGCTGGGGCAGGATTTAGAGGAAAGCGTGAGACTGGCAAAGGAGTATGTTGCGCGGCTGATACAGCAGGCGTGACGAGGGGGACTGCGACAAAACGGCGCGGTGAGAACACCGCGCCGTTTTGCTGTAATTCTAACCGAGATTAGAATTATTCAGGTCCCTTATGGTTATTTATACTGGTCGGAGTGGTAGTAACACCACTTCCGAAAAATTCAGTAATATCAATGGTTTGAGGGCAATTAAAAATGTAGTTAATGTTTATTAGGGACATTACACATCATCATCTAATTGAATACGTGAACCTGTTGCATTGCGCTGACCTTGATATTTTCCGCGATATGGTTTGTCTGCATTACAATCCATTTTGGCAAATACAAGTTGCCCTACTCTGCGCCCTGTACAAAGCTCAATGGCATGGTCACTTGCGTTATACAATTCTAAAGTAATTTCACCTTCAAATCCGGGATCTACCCAGCCTGCATTTTGAATGAATAATCCCAAACGCCCGATAGAACTGCGCCCTTCAACAAAAGCCGTTAAATTGTCTGGCAAATGGAAGTATTCTATTGTTGTCGCTAAAACAAATTGTTTGGGCAGTAAAAGAAATGTATCGGCTGTAATTAAGTGATACTCAACCATTTCATCCATTTTTAGAATATTATTTCCGCTTCTTATTACGCTGAAAGAATTGCCTAAACGAATATCAACGCTTGCGGGTTGTATTTGAATATCTTCAATCGGATCAATACCAAGGTCTCCGTTTAATAATAATTCTCGGATTGTTTTATCTGAAATAATCATTTTTCGCCTACCGTATCTAATATAAAATTTTCTACGTTCATACTATATCAAACTAATTGCAAATAATCAACCATAAAGTCGCTAACGCTCCACCTAACGAAAGAAAGATGAACTTTCCTCCTGAAACCGACTTCTTTTCGATAGGTAAAAATGTTTTAACGTGTTGCGGCAAGTATAGCATTAGTATTACAAATGCCCTTGTTAGGAGAACAATTCTCCTAAGACCTCTTGTGTATCTGCACATAGAAACGGAGCGATAGCAAACCCCTAAAAGGGAGTTACCACCACTCCGACTGGTCCGAGTGACATGACTTGAACATGCGGCCTCTTGACCCCCAGTCAAGCGCGCTACCAGCTGCGCCACACCCGGATGCTTGATTTAATCGCGGTATTATAACCGACTGCGGTTATAATACCACAAACGCAAAAAGGTGTCAACGCTTCTTTGAGCAAAATTCAGGGCAAAATTCTGCGGCATGAAGGCTTCAGCATATGTTTTTTTACTCGTCCTCCGGCTCAGGCGGGTCTTCGGTCATGCCGTTCTCCTGTGTGACCGGTCCGGGCACGTACAGTCCCAAGCCGGCGGCAAACGCAAACGCGGCGCAGGCTAAAAGATAAACGGCGCTGTCGATGTGGAAGGACTGAGACATATAGATAACACTGCCGGCAATTTGTCCGACCACTGCGGTTGTGGAAAAGAAGACCGTACCCATGCAGAAAAACAGTCCTATCGACGGCTTCGGCGCGCCGAAGCCGTCTCCGGCGGAGTAATAAAACATTAAAGCGGACATCGCAAGGGCGAGAAGCTCGTATGAATATGTCTCGACATTGGGGTTTGACGACCTGTCCCTGTAAAACAGAATAAGCCAAAAGCAATTCCAAAAAACAGGTACAAGCCTGAAAAACGCATAATCCTTGGAGGTATTTACCCGATTATGCTTAGCCGCAATTAAAACCGAAGCCGCCGCAAATATGCTCAGCGCCATAAATATGATCCGTGAAGCCGCGGGCGCGCCGCCTTTTATCAGCTCGTACGCGACGCCGAAAAGCAGTACAAAGGCTGAGACAATGTAGAGAAGCTTCTCTGTGAATATAAAGCCGGCGCTTTCGTCATTGTACTTCCCTGAGGTAAGCCGCATATACATTGCCGCCGCCAAAAACAACAGGACGGAAACAATACAGATGATGTGCAGACCTACAGTTTCAAAATTTCCCTTTATAAGCAGGTCCGTACCCGCCTCAAACGCGAACGCGACCTGCCTTGACCGCAAGATACCGCCGATAACTCCCAGCAATAATGACAATGACAAAAATATAAGCGATTTTTTTTGTTTCATGTGATTTCCTCATTTGATTTCTTCTGCAACAGAAAAATAAATTTTAAAAAATATTGAACGTGTGTTTGCAATTGCTTTGAGTATATGGTATAATAACTTAGTTAAAGTTATTATACCATAGGCGTTTATGCCGTAATGGTATATTTATTTAATCAGCGTATAATGTCCGCTTGCGGACATTATACCACAAATTTTAGATGAGCGAGGTATATAAAAATGCGAAAAATATCAGTTAAACAAAGAGAAATTTATGACTTTATTCTGGATTTCACAGGGAGGCAGGGATATCCGCCTTCAATTCGCGAAATCTGCGCCGCTGTCGGGCTTAAGTCTCCGTCCTCGGTACATACCCATATAAAGACGTTGCAGGAAGCCGGATATATCAAGAAGGAGGACAACAAGACCCGCGCCCTGATACCGGCGACCGGCTCCGCCTTTTACGGAAAGATTCCGGTGCTCGGCAGGGTTACGGCAGGGGAGCCTATTCTTGCCATTGAAGAGGTCGAGGGCTATCTTCCGTTCGACGCTGACGGAATGTCGGGTAATTTCTTCGCGCTTCGGGTGCGGGGCGACTCTATGATAGAAGCCGGAATAAACAGCGACGATTATGTCATAGTGCATGAGCAGCCGACGGCGGAAAACGGCGATATAGTGGTCGCGCTGCTGGGCGAGGAGGCGACTGTCAAGACCTTAAGGATCGGCAACGGCGATATCTGGCTCATGCCGAGGAACCCGATTTACGAACCCATAGACGGCTCGGAGTGTGTGATCATCGGCGTTGTCAAGGCGCTCTACCGCAAATATTAAAGTATTGGGCTGGTTTGCGGCGGATTAAGCTTACAGTCTGTGCGCTGTTTCAAACGGGCACACGTTTTTCGTGTCAAGGACGACCTTGCTTTTAAGCGCATCCATATTCTCGATTATATGGGTGTGTCCCACCATGATTATTACAAGGTCGACGGATGAAAGAAACTCGTTAAAATCCATATATTGACCGTCCATAACCGGTTTTTTTACAAACGGGTCGTACGCTTTTACGCCAAAGGAGAGGTGCTTTTCCATGCACTTCAAAATTTGGAGCGTGGGGCTTTCCCTTGTGTCGTCCACATCCTCCTTGTAGCTGATACCGTACAGCCCGACACGGCTGACATCCTTTATGCCGTGCTCCCGCATGATGTCGCAGGCGCGTTCGAGGACATATTCGGGCATGGAGTCATTGCATTTTCTGGCTGTGAATATCAAATTCGCAAGCCCCGGGTAATCGCCCACAAGAAACCAAGGGTCGATAGGGATACAGTGTCCGCCCACCCCCGGTCCGGGGTTCAATATATTGACTCGCGGATGGGTGTTTGCGATCCTTATCGTTTCATATACGTCAAGTCCGGTTACCCGACATATTCTTGCCAGCTCGTTTGCGTACGCGATGTTTATGTCGCGGTACGTATTTTCAACGACCTTTGACATCTCCGCGGTGCGGATGTCGGTCAGGGAGATTTCCGCTGTGCAGAAGGAGGAATATATCGCCCTCACCCTTTCCGCGATCTCCCGGCTGTCGGCTCCGATGGTGCGGGACACGTTTTTAAGCTCGTACAATGTGTTTCCGGGGAATATGCGCTCCGGCGCGTGTGCCAGGTGTACGTCCCCGCCTATTTTAAGTCCCCTTTTTTCGATCAGCGGCCGCACGTGAGTATCGATTGTGCCGGGTGAAATCGTGGACTCCACCACTATCAGGCATCCCTTTTCGCACACGTCCAAAACACCGCTGACGGCGCTTGTTACATAGGTGGGGTCAATTTTTTTGGAAAGCTTCATGTATGGCGTGGGAACCGAGACGATATAGGTGTCAGCCTTGGGGCAGGAGGTATCAAACCTTATGCCGTTTTCCACCGCCCGGGCATAGAGGGCGTCCATGCCCTCCTCGTCAAAAGTCGTTTTTCCGTTTTTCAGGCTTGAAATAACCTCTTCATTTATATCAACGCCGGTGACGGCAAGCCCGTTTGCCGCCATCATAAGCGACATTGGCAGTCCGACATAGCCCAGTCCAATAACTGCGATCATTTCTGCAATCATTCCTTTCCTTTTTTTGCTGTAAACATATCCGAGTTTTTAATCGGCGGAGCAAGTATATTATGTCATATGCCCCACACGCTTCCCGCATATTATAGCACCGCAGGAAAAAACATGCAATAAAAAGGATTTGCATAAAAGCAAAAGCATTATAAACCCAATAAAAAATATTAATAGGCTATTGACAAATTGTCCAGACCAATTTATAATATAAATATATTAATAAAAGATTAAAATTATTAAACCTCTCATCATCTCTCAGGCGACAGATGATAGAGCGTATGATTCACAACTACCTTGTCGCCTGAGAGATGATGAGAGGTTTAATATGCAAGAGCCTGTGACGAGCGCCGCCTGCGGAGTTGTTGTGGATTATGTAATCGGTCAGGTGGAGAGGAAGGAATACAACGCCGGAGACAGGCTTCCGCCCGAAAGAGTTCTGGCGCAGCAGCTTAAGGTAAACCGGACAACAGTCCGGGAAGCGATTAAGGTGCTGAATTATTTGGGTTTTGTCGACAGCAACCATGGCTCCGGCAACTATGTAACCAACACCTATGATAAAACGTTCGGCAAAATCATGAAGATCATGTATCTTCGGGATATCGTGGATTTCGACGGCTTCACCGTTTTCAGGCAAATGCTGGAGCTTCAGTCCTTTGAGCTGGCTATTAAAAACGCGACCGAGGCCCAGAAAGCCGAGATGAGGCAAATTGTCGATTTGCTGGATATAACCGCGGACAGCGGGCTGAGAATCAGCCTGGACAACCGGTTTCACACTTTGCTTGTGGAAGCGTCGCAAAATGCCCTGATCACCATCAATTTTCAGGCGCTCTCCAATGTCATTACGGAATACATGTCAAAAGTGTTCCTTGAGACGGTTTCCAAGAAAACTGCCGGATTTGAGCGCCTGCAGGAATTTCATCACGCGATTGCCGACGCTTTGACCGATGGAGACCGGGAAAAAGGGATACAGGCGATCAAGGATCATTTTTCCTGGCTGTATTAATCAATAATTATTGATTAATACAGCCAGGAAACTAAAGGAGACGAACTATGCAGGACAAAAACATGAGCTACATCTCTCACGCCGGCACATGGCTCACCGACGAAGCCGGGCGGGTTGTGCAGGTACACGGTCTGCGCGTAAACTATATTAAGGATCCCCCGTATATGGAGGAGATATCCGACGAGGATCTGGCGTTTCTCGCAAGCGAGGGTCTCAACGCCATGCGGGTTAACTGGACATGGGGACACGCCGAGCCGGAGCCTGGGGTATACAACGACGAGTACCTTGACAGTATCGTAACCCTCAACGACCGGCTGGCAAAATTCGGCATCCGCAGCTTGATCGGCATGGTGGGCAGCTTTGGCGGCTTTCACGCGCCGGCTTGGGCGCATGTCAACCGGTATTTCGGTCGAAACAGGACGTTGATGGAGTATTTCGCCGAGGAGAGGGAACCGCAGACCGGCGGATTGGATGGGACAACAAAGCGCTCCGAACGGGAGATGGAGGCATGGGACAACTTTTACGCGGACGCTCTGGCGCCGGACGATGTGGGTGTTATGACACACTGCGCAAACACGTGGAAGCGGCTTGCCTCCCGGCTGGAAAGCAAGTCCAACGTCTTTGCCCTTGACCTGTTCCATGAGCCCGCTCCCGGATATGAATTTGAGGTTTTGCACGACGAGGTGAGGTTTTTCACCGAGCCTGTGCTGTTTGAGATAAAGAAGCTCTGGCGCTTCCACAGAAAATTCATCAGGGAAGTCCGGGAGGCGGATAAAAGGCACATCCTGTTTTATGCGGGGAGCTGCTACCACACCTCGGAGCAGTACGCAAACTTCAAGGTGAACATGCCGGCGAATTTCTCGGACGATGAGAACATCGGCTACAGCACACACATATCCTGCCATGATGCGGGGAAGCTGACGCCGGAAAAATTCAGGAGCAATATCAACAAAGCGCTGGACAATCAATGGGGACACGCCGCCGAATCCGATATTGCCTTCGTTGTCTCCGGTTTCCGCCACACGCTGGAGCCTTCGGTCTACGCGAATTTCATTGACACGCTGGCGGCGCGAAATATCCCGTGGACCTACTTCACCTTCAGGGGAGTACAGGCGGGACCTACCGACTCGAAGCTGTCGCTTTTAAAGGATCCTGCCAAGACGGCCGCGCCGGATAACGTTAAAGACGACTTCTGGGATGCGTTTGTTGTTCCATATGCCCAACTGACCGCCGGTACTCCCGTTTCGTGTAATTTCAACCGGGACACAAAGGTTCTGGAATACAAATATTCCACCGCTCCGGCGGGGAAAACTCCCATTGCTCCGGGAGCGGCGACCGAAATCTTCATTCCGGTTCGGCACTATCCGACGGGCTATTCGGTGGAGGTAAGCGGCGCGGCGGTGAAATCTCACGAAACCTCGGCGTGGGTGGTGCTTGAAAACGACGAAAATGCGAAGGAGGTCTGCGTCACGGTGCGTCCGAAGGACAATTCCTTCACGGAGCGGGCAAGCTGGGGCTTTGGACCAACCTCCGCGGTGAGATAGGGTAAATGTGAGATGAGGCGCGAACATAGCGGGAACAATAAATATCAGACGTCCGCCTCGTGAGTGGCGGACGTCTGATATTTATACTAATTTAATTATACGCTGAATATTGCCGCGGTTTTCTAGCCGTTCATTGCGTCCACAAGGGCGAGCAGATCCTTTTCGGTCACAGAGGGTCTGTCGGCGGACTGACTGCCCATAGAGCTCATGGCGACGATGGAGCGCAGCTTGACGCTGGACAACAACGCGTCCATATCCATGCCAAGCGAGTGACCTCCCTGCAAGCCGCTGGACATCATGCTGACAAGCCCCGCGGCCGCGGGTTCGTTTTTAACGTCCGCTATGGTGGAGTCGAGTGTGTAATTTTTCACCATGACAGCTGTCGAGCTTACATTGACCGTCTCCTTAAGCTGTATATCCCTTGACGATTTCCCGGTGATTATGTCAAACGCTCCGCTTTCGACCCGCCAGTCCTTTAGCCGGGTGTCGTAGAAGGCAAACGCTCTTTTACCCAAGGTGAAGAAGACCTCACCGGACTCTCCGGGGTTCAAGGAAATCTTCGCGAAGCCCTTGAGTTCCTTTGCCGGTCTTATTACGCTGCACTCCCGATCCGCGACGTACAGCTGGACAATCTCCTTTCCGGCGCGGGATCCGGTGTTTTTGACGGTTACAGTTACACGAAGCTCCTCCGCATCGGTCAATTCATTTTTGTCCAAGCGCATGTCGGAGTATTCAAACGACGTGTATGACAAGCCGTGACCGAAGGGGAACAACGGCTCAACCGCCGCCTTGTCATAGTGGCGGTAGCCCACAAAGAGACCCTCTCGGTACTCCACCTTTGTGCTTTCGCCGGGGAAATTGATGAAGCAGGGGGTGTCGCTGAGCTTTGCCGGGAAGGTTTCGGCGAGCTTTCCGCAGGGGTTACAGTCGCCGAACAGTATATCGGCGACCGCGCCGGCCATAGCCTGCCCGCCGAGATACGCCTCAAGCACACCCTCTACCTGTGAGAGCCAGGGCATTTCCACCGCCGAGCCGTTAAACAGGACGACGACGACCTTCTTCTGCGCCTTGGCGATTTCCGCTATCAAAGTGTTCTGCTCCGCGGGGAGGCTCATGTGCTTTCTGTCGGAACCCTCCGAGTCATAGCTGCCCGGCAGTCCCGCAAAAACGACACAGACATCCGCCGAGGCGGCGGTCTTTACAGCGTCCCTCAGCGCCGCGCCGTCGGTCTCGCCGTCCAAGGAGTAGCCGTCCGCGTAGGACACCGCCGCGCCGCCCGCTGTTTTCACGATTTCATCATAGGGGATATCAAACCGCGTCGGGTTGATCTGGGAGCTGCCGGCGCCCTGGTATCGCGGCTGTTTGGCGAAGGCGCCTATGACGGCTATGCTTCCCGACTTGCCGAGCGGCAGTATATTGCCCTCGTTTTTGAGCAGCACCATGCTCTCCCGCGCGGCTTCCCGTGCCAGCGCGTGATGGCTTTCCCTGTCATATACGGCATTCGCCTTCTTCTGTTCAACGGATTTGAAGATGATTTTAAGCAGCCGCTCCACCGAAGCGTCGAGTACAGCCTCCGGAACGGCGCCGTTTTCCACTGCGTTTACAATTTTCTCCGCACCTGCCCCCGCGCTTGTAGGCATTTCCAAATCCAGTCCCGCCAGCAGTCCTAAATCCCGCTCAGACGTCGCAAACCAGTCGGACACCACAAAGCCCTCAAAGCCCCACTCGTTTTTCAAGATGTCGGTAAGCAGCATTTTATTTTGCGAACAGAATTCGCCGTTGATTTTGTTATATGCGCACATGACCGTCCACGGCTGGCTAGCCTTCACCGCGCCCTCGAAGCTTGCAAGGTATATCTCGCGCAGAGTCCTTTCGTCGACGACCGCATCGATATTAAAGCGCTTTGTCTCCTGATTGTTTACGGCGAAATGCTTAAGCGACGTGCCGACCCCTTGGGACTGAACCCCTGCGATATGACCGGCGGCAAGCTTTGACGACAAATACGGGTCTTCCGAATAATATTCAAAGTTTCTGCCGCAAAGGGGGGAGCGCTTGATATTCGCGCCCGGTCCGAGGATGATCTGCACATCCTCCGCCTGACACTCCTCGCCGATCGCCGCGCCGATTTTGCGGGCAAGCTCCGGATTCCATGAGCAGGCAAGTCCGGCCGCCGTGGGAAAGCAGGTGGTTTTCGTGCTTTCGTTCAGACCTAAGTGATCCGCCTCTCCGGGTTGCTTTCTCAGTCCGTGGGGACCGTCTGTGAGCATCATAGCCGGGATATCGCGCTGAGGCAGAGCCGCAGTGTTCCAAAACCCCGCTCCGCCGCACAGCGACGCCTTTTCCTCCAGCGTGAGCTTTGCGATGACTTCCTGTATGTTTCGCATATTACTTCCCCCTTATTGCTGCTAAAAGCATCAAATTTACAATAAATGATTTCCTTCGTCAATGACTCCGGCAAGTATCTCGGCAATTTGCCGGGGAGACAGATTCATGCCTTCCCGAATCCAGCGCTGGAATATGCCCCATGAGCCGGAGATAAGATAGAACATTTTATATTTGAATAATTCGGTCTGTTTGGACTCGGGCAAAGTGTCTATCAGAATGTTGTAGAAGCATTCCTTGCATTTCTCCACAAATTTATAACCCGCCGGGTTTTTGACGAGCACGGCGATAAGCTCATTGTTGTTATAGACGTATTCCCATGATTTTTCTATGCAGATCAGCATGTTTGCGTTTTTGTCGCCCTCTTTGTCGCCCTCATAGAGCGAGCTGACAATATCCTTGATATTGTCGATGATTTCATCCTCTATTTTGTCAAGCAGGTCGTACGGGTCCTGATAATGCAGGTAGAAGGTTCCTCTGCCGATATCGGCGAGCTCAGCTAAATCGCCGACGGTTATTTTTGTTATATCGTATTTCTCCAGCAGGGTAAGCATAGCCTGTTTTAACAATCTTCTCGTTCTCAGTGTTCTGCGGTCGGTTGAATTTTCCGCCATGATATGTCACCTCAATCCCAAGAATTATACCATTGCGGTACATTATCAGATATATGCCTATTTTAAAGACTATTGTATTATAACATACACATGGTCATAGTTCAATAGTGCGTTTTAGAGCTTGCGCAGTTCCTGAACAATGTTATTTGAAATGTCGATTAATGAACAAATCAACTATAAATGCCCATTGAAGAGAGCCTGGGTGCTTACTATAATGTACACATGCAGTTAATTAAATAGCAGTCGTTAAATCGACAAACTTCATTTACAATAAAAAGGTCAGGTATTTATAATGGCGTCTGTCAAACCCAGAGAGATGTTTTCGTCCCGGCTCTTTAATACCCGCATTAAATCGGCGAACATACAGAGAAGCGAACGCTGGTTGGCATATTTTTTGGCTCCGGCGCTTATGGCGACGGCTATTTCCGCCGCGAGCGGTACATATCTGAACGTTTTCTACACCGACGTGCTAAATCTCGGCAACGTCGCGGGCGGCTTGTTTTTAGCGCTTCTGCCCATAATTTCCAAGATAATAGCCGCGGCGGCCAACGTTGCAATGGGACGGGTGATCGACAGCACCCGCAGCCGTCACGGGAAGGCGCGCCCATGGCTTTTGATCTCGGGTCCTTTGGTAGTCCTCTCCGGCATATTGCTGTTTACCGTTCCCAACGCGAGTCTTGTCACACAAATAATTTGGATAATTATAAGCTATAACCTCTTCTTCGCTTTTGCGTCCACAATGTACGGTATGAGTCACGCGCTGATGGTTCCGCTGTCTACCCGCAACACAAAGCAGCGCGACGGACTTGCCCTTGTTACCTCGATGGGCGCGGGGATGATACCGGGAACGCTTGTCAGTCTGGGGTTTCCGATGATAGCCCTGCCGCTGATGGGGGTCAATCAGGGGATGTGGATTACGGTGATGGCCGCGCTGTCCGCCCTCGCGCTGCCGGGTGTGATTCTGGAATTTTACTTCACCCGCGAGCGTGTTACCGAGGAGTCGGCGGGGTCGGCAAGCGGAAGTATAGTGCGTTCAATGAAGGAGCAGCTGAAAGCGTGCTTATCGAGCAAATATTGGGTTATAATCATGGTCGTTACTCTGCTTATGCAGCTGAGCAACAGCTTCTCCGGAATCAGCATGATTTATTACAGCAACTGGGTTCTGGGTACATATAACGACGGCATAACCATGACTATGATCAATGCCGTGGGGCAGGCTCCTATGGGGTTTGGCGTCTTTATTATGTGGCCGCTGTGCAAAAAATTCGGAAAACGCAATATAACGGCGGTGGGGTTTTTATTGGGCGCAGTGGGCTGCGCCGTATGTATGCTGTTCCCGCGGAGTATGGGACCGGTTTTAGGCGGTTTGATGATAAAGTCCATCGGTATGCTGCCCAGCTACGTTATGTCCGCGATGATAGCGGACACGCTGGACCATGTGGAGTGGAAGAACGGCTTCCGGTGTGACGGATTGTCAGCTTCGGTTATCAGCGTTATTACCGCTGTCAGCAGCGGAATCGGTATCGGGCTGTTCAACTGGGGACTGTCGGCGACCGGATATATAGCTCCGGCGGCTTCGGGTGGGCTTATTTCCCAGGGCGCGTCGGTACAGAACCTATTTGTCTGGGGCTTTTACGGCATACCTATGGCAGCGTTTATTGCCGCGGTTATTCCGTTGCTGTTCTATAAGGCGGACAAGAAAGCCGCGGCTATTACCGAAGGCATTTTAGCCCGTCACAAGGCGGAGGCGGAGGCAGCGGGAATTCAATACATATCACCCGAAGAAAAAACGAGGCTGGAGCAGGAGGAGCTTAACCGTGTAGCGGAAGAGAAACGAACCCAGGAGCTAAAGGCGAAGTGTGCAAAGAAAGGCTTGGCATTTGAGGAGGAAGAGGCAAGATATCAGGCAAGGCTTGCAAAGAAAGGGAAAAAGCCGGTATAATAAGGGGGTTTATTGTGGACGGAACAGAGAACACTTTTACAGCGTATGAGTACCTTACAATAACTGTAAAGGACAGAATGGAGCAGGTCTACATTGATTGCTACAGGCATTTTGGCTGGGTGGCCGAAAAGGAACAGGAGCAAAACGGTTCCGGCACTGTTGTTTTAAAGCTAAAAAGAGACAGGAAGATAAAAAACCGCGAGGATCTGACCAGACTCCAGAAAAAATGCGAAGCCGCGTTTAAGGCGATCGAACGGCTGGAGGGGAAGCAGGGTATGCGGGCAATAATGCTGGCGATAAGTGTCGGGCTTGCCGGGACCGCGTTTATTGTGGGCGCCGTATTCAGTTATATGGCGGGCAATATCCCGCTGTGTGTGATACTGTTAATCCCGGGGGTTTCCGGCTGGAGAATACCCCTTCCGTTATATATGAACATCAACAACAGGCAGAACGAACAAATCGAACGTTCGGTTGACGAGCAATACGATATACTGTACAGCGCGTGTGACGAGGCAAACGCTTTAAATTGTTAGCGTGATTTTTCCAGACATGACCTGAGTTCGGCGCAAACCTTAAGTAAAAAATATTGGTATACAAAGGAAAATAAATAGTTTAAGCTGATATACATGCGCACATGTGTGCGCATGTATATCAGCTTTTTCCGGAAATTACATAGTGAGCTTCAGAGGTTCAGCAGGAAAAACAGGAGACTTTCGGGAAGCATATGATTGCCGCGGTCTATGGCAGGTTAACTCATTCTTAAGTTGACTTGACTATATATCCGAGAGCTCCTTTTCGATCATATCCCAGAACTCCGCGCCACCCCGTTCGGTTGTCATGGGATTTGCGCGAAACACATTTAGTGAGGTAACCCCCATGATCTTCATCATCGCTCCGTGACTTACTATTTCAGGGATGTGCTTTTCAAGAACCTTTCTGGCGTCCGCATTGAACAGAAGCTCGTCGATCGGGGTTTCCAAATCGAAGGCCAGCAGATATTTTTTTGTCGGCATGTAGCTGATATGGTATTTCCCGGCTTCAAGCGCTATGCTCACTGCATTTCCCGTCTGCACAGCCGCCAGCCCATCCGCGCCGTTTAAGGCACAGGGCTTCGCGTCAGGCAGGAGCAGCTCCGCCTCCGCGCCGAAGGGAACCGTCACATCAAACACAAGGCTCCCGTCGTCCTCCAGCTTCCAGCCCGACTCGTACAAGCCCATGGCGGAGTCAAGAGACGCTTTCGCGAAGCGAAGGGCTCCGTTGGGCTGGGGACGGATTACAGCTTTTTTGAAGCCCGGCTCATCCTCGCACGGGTTGATGCCGCACATGTTGCGGTACATCCACTCGGCGATGGAGCCGTAGGCGTAGTGGTTAAGCGAATTCATGCCGGTGGAGGATATTTTTCCGTCGGGATTTACCGAGTTCCAGCGCTCCCATACGGTGGTCGCGCCCATATTGACCTCATACAGCCAGCTGGGATAATCCTCGTTGAGGAAGAGCCTGTACGCGTAATCCGAAGCCCCGTTGTCAGAGAGCACCCGGCACAGATACGGCGTTCCGATAAAGCCCGTTTTGAGGTGCATACCGCTTTCCTCCAGACGTTTTTTCAGCTCTCCAAGCACCTTCGGGCGGTGCTCCTTTTTCGCGACATCCATGTACAGGGCTGTGACGTAAGCGGTCTGGTTGGTAAGCGCCATGCGTCCCGTCGAAGTAAAATATTCATTCCTGATATCCGACTTCATCCTTTGTGACAGGTCGGCGTATTTTTGGGACAGCTCGGTTTTTCCAAGCACAGCCGCCGCTTTGGAGGTGAGCTCGGACGAGAACGCGTAATATACCGCCGCAAGGTAATAATCCTCCGTAGCGCCCTTATAGCCTGTGGGATCGGGATTGTCCAGCGCCAGCCAGTCACCGTAATGGAAGCCCTTCAGCCAGTCGTCCTTGCCTCCGATTTCCGCACCCGTGCGAGTAACATAATCGACCCACCCGCACATGCTGTCAAATTGCCTTTCCAGAATCGACTTGTCGCCTGTGTGCAGATACACCTCCCACGGTATGACGCACGCCGCGTCCGCCCAGGCACAGGAGCCGTTGCCTTGGTGATGGGAACCTTCGGACCACGCAATGTTCGGCACAAAATCCGGCACATAGCCATTATTGTTAAGCTGCTCCTGATACATGTCGTGCAGATATTTTGCGTAGAACGCGTATGTATCCATATTGAAGCTGGCAGTGCCGCTGAATACCTGCGCGTCTCCCGTCCAGCCCATGCGTTCGTCGCGCTGAGGGCAGTCGGTCGGAACATCCAGGAAATTGCCGCGCTGACCCCAGAGGGCATTGAGGAAAAGCCGGTTGACCTTCGGCGAGGAGGTTTCGATATTTCCGATTTGCTCAAGGTCGGAATATACCACACAGGCCTCGAAATCCGCAATATCAGGCTCGGACGGCCATCCCTCAAGCTTTACGTACCGGAAGCCGTAGAAGGTAAACAGCGGCTCGCAAACAGTCGGCGTACCGTCTGAAATATAGTGATATTCTGCCTTGGCTGAGCGAAGGTTTTCGTTATAGAAGCAATCTTCCTGAAGAACCTCTCCATGGTACAGGGAAAGCTTGGTTCCTTTTGGAACATTCGCTTTAAAGCGCAGCCAGCCGGTCATGTTCTGACCGACGTCCAGCACGGTTTCGCCCTTGGGGGTTTTGATAATAGCGGCGGGCTTAAGCACATGCTTGATAACTACCGGCGGACTGAGCCGGGCGGTAAGTTTGCCCAGCGTATAGTTATAGGGCTTTACCTTTTCCCAGGTTGAGTCGTCAAAGGCAGGCTCCGACCATCCGCGGCGGATTTTGCCCGCGTCAAAGGTCTCGCCGTCGTAAATGCTGCTGTCGGTTACCGGGGAGGATGCGGCTTTCCATGTTCCGTCGGTGCCGAGTATGAATTCGCTCCCGTCCTCCAGGCAGGCGCGCAGCTCGCAGAGAAAGCTGAAGCGGTCCGTATAGTTGCAGCCGTCAGTATTGGAAAGACCGAAGCGTCCCTTTGCCCAGCCGTTGCCCAGCATGGCGCCGATGACGTTTTCCCCGCCCCGCAGAAGCCCGGTGACGTCGTAGGTTTGGTATTGCACCCAATGGTTATAGGCGTTGAAGTACGGCGTAAGATATTCGCTGCCCGCGCGGCTCCCATTGATTTCGAGATGGTACAGACCCATGCCGGTCGCGTATACCCGTGCTGATTTCACGTTTCCCGGCAGGACGAAGGAACGGCGAAGATAGGGGTGTACGGATTTATCCTCCCAATCAGGGGTGATCCATTCGGCGTCCCATTTTTCCTCCATTTTGCCGGTTTCAAACCAAGCAGTTTCGCTGGTGGCGCTGTCGCCGGCGTCCCCCCAAACCGTTACCCGCCAGAAATAGCGTGTGCGCGGCTTCAACGCGATATCAGGCGCAAAGGCGAGGCTGCTGACCTCACCGCTTTTTCCGGAGTCGAAAAGCAGGGTGGAAAAGCGGTCGTCAGCGGATACCTCAACACGTGCCGCAGCTTGCTTTTTGGACGGGGTATCCTCCGTCACCCAAGAAAATACCGCCTGCTCTGTCTCGAAGCCGAGAGGAGATGTGATGTGTCCCGTTTTTAGTTTTGTGATATTCATTTTATACCTTCTTTCTATATGATTCTATATGGTTATTTAGGGTTAGCTCAATCAGTTAGCTCAGGTATTGCTCCACACTTAAAAAATTCGGTTTACAGGAGACATTCGGTCTGGGTACGCCTGCAAATATGGACGCGAACTCATCACCAGCCGCATTTTTGTTAGGCAATTCAATATCCATACCTGCTGACAGCGACAGATAACCCGCCTGTGCCAGGCTGTCCGCAACTTTATGCCGTTCATATAATTCTGAAATAGCCGTGCAGCCTAAAACCGCAACCCCGTCAAAGCCCATTTCATTTCTTAACAGCTCGGTCAAATAGACCGCGGGGGAGGGAAGCGGCTCGCCGTTGAGCCATACAGATGAAACATTGCCGGAATACGGCGCTCGCTGAGCGGCATAGCGAGGTCCTGAAATTGTCTTTGATACTTTGCAACATCCTGAATATCCCCAAGATACATCATCCAAAGGCAGGACATTGCCCCTATTCCGTGAGGGCATTTGCTTTTTATACTATCCATGAACCGCGGCATGGAAAAAAGGCATGATCCTTGCGACCTGCCCCATTTTTTCCTCAAGGCCCATCAGACTCAGCAGCTCCTCCGCGCTTCTCCGGAGTGAGCGACGTATCAAGATATCGTTCCATAATAAGACCTCTCAATTTATCATATTCCGCGTTATTTTAAGCTTATGTATGCGTTCAATTATAACATAAGAAACATACCATTTCAAGGGAGATTTTGGAGGGAAGTTTGAATTTTTGACATTTTTGTTATAAAATATTGTTATTTTATAAATAGTTTAATTAGTACTGTAATAATTCCTACTATGGAGTGTTAACAAAATAAGGTATAAAAAACAAATATAGTTAACAACAACACAAATTACATCATATTCGAACGTCATTGATTGTGATATCCTGTTTTCATAGAATCTATGAATATCAAAAAGGAGAAGAAAGATCAATGGAAAAAAGGTTTCCTCGCTCAGCGAGCGCACCGCTTTTAAGGAGCTTGAAAAAAGAACGAATGCACATATCGATTTCACGAATCCTCCCGCAGGCTCCGAGATTGAGATATATCAGCTCATGATAGCCGGCACCAAGTTGACAAACGTGTTGCAGATTAACGCGTCGGCAGCCAACTCCACTAAGCTTTTCGCAGATACGTATACGATGGATCCCACCGATACTGTCAACAATTACATGCCGAACTATATGCCCGCCATAAGTGCGGACGAGGCTCTGCGTCCGTAAAACCGATAAAATGCCGGGGGGAAACGCGCTACTTGCTTCAACGGTCTCCTGCCGTTTATCCGATTGGAGTTGTCGGAGGAGTGCGGTTGTTTTAGTGTGGGTACGCTCCGGGAGACTGCCGATGACAAAGGTCAATTTACGGCTTCTTATCGGTGTTTTACAAAACGAATAGCCATAAGGAACTTTAGATTCCTTATGGCTATTCTTTTTGGTGCGGGTAAGAGGACTTGAACCTCCATGCCCTTGCGAGCACATGGACCTGAACCATGCGCGTCTGCCATTCCGCCATACCCGCACATATGAAACCGGACAAATTCCCGACGCCGAAGCCAAGCCGGATGGGTTTGGTTCGCCGAGTCTGGGAGCGTCCGAATTCCACTAGAAAACATATTACATGAAAGCAGGTAAAATGTCAACTTTTAATACATTATTTTTATATAAAAATTTTTAAAAAACCGGGACGGTTCTCGCAAATAATTATTTAGGAGAACCGTCTGAATGTTTAGCATTAAATATAAGAGATGTAAAATTTTCCGCTGCCAGTGACATGGGAATCTTCTGCATATGGACAAGCCCTATGGAGCGGGTGGGCAAAGCCTCCGAAAGCTCCACCTTGACAAGCTCTCCTCTTTCAAGCTCCTCTTTTACAAATTCTTCGTATACGCATGCGACGCCAAGGCCGATTTTCGCGAATTCGACTATGAGGTCAAAGCTTCCAAGCTCGAAGGCGGGCTTTATGGCGACTGAACGCTCCTCGAAAAAGTTGTCCATAAGATAACGGGTGTTGCTGCCCTTTTCCAAAAGGAGAAGCGGGTGAGCCGCAAGCTCGGCGGGGGTTATCCTATGACTGGACGGGACGGCGCTCGCCCCGGACGGCGGTTCCTTATTCGCCGCCGCGCTCCACAGAGAGGACGCTCCGCGGTCTTCAGCTTGGTGAGAGCCGGCCGAACCGCATATTTGATATGACGGGGAGCACACAAAGCAGTCGTGCAGATCAAAGCAGGGAATGACCTCCAGCTGGTTGTCGTCCCGGACAGGCAGATTTACAAAGCCGAGATCCACTGCGCCGCTTTTTACAAGCTCAATTGTTTCGGAGGATATTTTATTTGTGACGTGAATCTCAAGCATGGGAAACATGTTGCGGAATTTCTCTATATAAGGGAGAAGGAAATATTTACATATTGTGTCGCTGGCTCCGATGCTTATGTGACCGCGGTCAAGATTCAGCATTTCGGTAAAGTGATCCTCGGCGGTATCTATCAGCGCAAGAGCTTTTTCGATAAATTCCAGCATAAGCTCACCCTCGTGCGTGAGCTTTACGCCGTGCGCTCCGCGGGAAAACAGCGCTCCGCCAAGCTCGCGCTCAAGCTGCTTTATCGCCTGTGTGACGGCAGGCTGTGAAATGTACAGCTTCCTTGCCGCCTGCGAGATGCTCTTTGCATGGGCGACCACAAGAAATACCCTATAAAGCTCCAGATTGACAGCCATCCAAAACCTCCCCGCTAAATGCTCGGACGTTATATAATTAATACTGATTCAGTATATAATATCACGGCTTAACAGTCAAATTTTTTTATTTTGGGCAAGTCCGCATATAACGGAATTTTCCGGCATAAAAATATTGCAAGCGGAGATTGGACCTGTCTGATTTTCAACTTGAAGCTCTAATTTCGAATTTCGATGTAATACGGGAGGGAAGGCTATGAAGGTAATTGTAGCGGGAAACAAAAGGAATATTATGAAAGCGCCTGTCGCCGCCATTGCGGCCACACTGCTTTTGGCGTTTGTTGTGGTTTTATACAACATATCGGGAAATCCCAGTGAGAAGGGTGTGCTTTCACCGACAAATGTAAGAGCGGATGAATCGTCCATAAGCGCGGCGCTCAGCACCTTGGAATATTTTGGCGCCTCTTCGGCTGAGGAGGCTGTGGACATATGGTCGAAGGGAGTGTGCGCCAGAAACGGGCTTACGCAGTATTCGGTTATGAACTCCGAGCTCAAGGAGCAGTATCTTTCCGTCGCTGAGGGGAAATACGGGGGACTGCTTTTCCCCGCCGATGAAAAAACAATAGACGGATGGTACATATCGGACATACAGGAGCTGGAGGACGGAAGGACAAAGGTCCAGGTTCAGTTTTCCATCTCCGACGCGTCAGGGCAAAGCGCGGCGGCAATCGCCGAGCTTACAGTATCTGAGGAGGCGGGCTACGCGGCGCTCAGTTCGGTGGCTGTGGAAAAGGCGCTTTACGCGTTTACGGGAATTGGATGATATTATAGCCCGGCTTGAAAAAGACGTCGTCCTTTTCAAGCCGGGCTATAATAACGGGTTTCTTCCGTGATGACCGGCGCCGACCTACAGATGAAAGCGCTTCATGAGCTCCAGCTTTATAGTTTTCCACTGGAACAAAATAATTGCAATAAGCGAGATGAGGCTGATGGCGCAGCAGAGTATGGAGGGGATGACAACATTTGTCAAATCAAGCAGGTACAGCACAAGAGGAAGCAGACCGAATATCGCGTCAGCAACAAGGCAGGTGATATATTCGCTTGCCGCTATTTTTTGTATCCACGCGACAAGCAGCATCGCGAGCATTGCGAGCACACAGGTGATAGGTATAATAAAATCCACCGACCAACCCCGCCATCCGGTGATAAAATCCCATACGATGCTTATTATCGAGACCACAAAGACCTGGTAGACAATGTTTTTGGGCAGGTTTCTCCTCTTGCGCATACCCAGTCCGAATATAAGCCAAAAGCAGCTGAGACCGAGCAGAACGAAGAGGGACCAAAACCCGGCGTCCCTTACCATCAAATTTATAGCCAGAGATATGACGGCGATAAAGGCGCTGGCGAAAATCATAACCTTAAACATCAGCTCGTGCGCCTTATAGATAGAAACAATGACCGGATACACGGGACTTCCTGTTTTGCCGCTCAGGGTGTGCTGGCAAAGCGGACAGCGCCGCGCCGCGCCGCGGACCTCAACCTTGCATTTATCACAATATCTCATAACGCGTCAATCCTCTTCCTGTTCATCCAAGTCATTTGAGGCGATTTCAACCCGGACGCCCGCTCCGGTGAAGATACGAAAAAAATTCCTTTCGACGTCCGAGCTGCGGAAGGGTGTTGTAAAGCTGATGCTCAGAGTATCATTATATGAACACAGGCAGACGTGCAGCTTCTCGGTGGCGGACAGCACATCAAACGAGCGGATATATTTTTCCAGCTCCGGCGGCATTTTTACGACGCCCACATTGGAGAGGGTGGCGGTGCTGTTTTTGATATTTTTCATATACGCCCTTCGCAGGTAAGCGTCCTTTATCTTTAGGGGCGCGATTTTTGCGATAATATTGTTTTCCGCCGCGGAGTAATTGTTCAATATAAAGCCGAGGTTTTCCTCCGTAAGATTATCCTTAAACGCGTTGGAAACAGAAGCGACGATGTCGGAAAAGCTCCCGTCCCTCTGCGAAAAATTGTACGGCACATATGTGGTGGCAAAAAAGTTTCGCACCGATTCCGACGGGAAATACTTTCTCAGGTTTACCGGTACGCAGAGGACGACAGGCTTCTTCCTGTCGCGGGTTGACATAACATTGGCGATAGCTGTGTACAGGCAGGCGCAGAGGTAGATTGTAAGGGTGGTATTGTGCTCATGAGCGAGCCGCAGCACATCGCTTGTCCTCATAGTTCCGGTGATTACTCGAAGCCGCTCCTCCCAGTAACGGAAGCCCTGAAGCTGCGCGGCGGGGCGGAGCTTTTTCGCTTTCATGCGAAACAGGCTTTCGCCCGAGTAATATTTGAGGAAGCTGTCGTCCTGCATCTGGGTCTTTGACGCGTCAAAATCCAGCGGCGGCTCGTCGATTTTGTGCTTTTTTGAGAGGTATTTGGTTATAAGCATCCGAAGAAAGTTCAGCGCGCCGGTTCCGTCGGTGAGAACATGAAAAATTTCAAGATTGATTCTGCATTTGAAATAGGTTACTGATAAAAGCAGGTTTTTTTCCTGCTTATTATATATGCCGGCGCAGATCTTGGAGCTTTCCATATAGACCTCGGGGGACAGGTCGGCGGGCTCAAGATAGTACCAGAAAACCCCCCGTTTAAGTATGACATTGTAAGAGTCAAATTCGTCAAGGGTCGCTTCAAAGGCGGACTGCAATACTTCCGCATCGACAGGCTCATTCAGCTCACAGACAAAGCGGAAGACGTGGGTGTCGGTATGATGAATGGAGGAGGGGAATATCTTGGCGGCGTTGTCCAATTTTTTCCAATCATTGTTCATAGGCATGTCTCCTTTCCGCCCCGCCTCCGCGGGCTATAAAACGGTTGATGAGCTCATAGCTGTTTTTTACATGTACATAGCGGTATGGGAGTGAAAAAAATCCGTGCAGGGCGTCCGGCATCCTGTGTATCTCGGCATAGCCGCCATAGTCGCGAAGCCGCAGACCGTACGCCTCGCCCTCGTCCCTCAGCGGGTCGTACTCCGCGGTTATGATGAGCGTGCGCGGCTGATCACGGAAGGTTTCGGTCAGCAGCGGCGCGAAATACGGGCTTGCAATGTCGCCGGGGGACTGACAGTACAGCGCCATATAGTCGCATATCTTTTTGGAGGTAAGCAGATAGTCCGTCCCGTTTTCCCTGACTGACGGGAAGGGGGAGGAATCGGTGTGGTCGTTGTAGGTGGAGGGGTAAATCAATATCTGATTTTTCACCGCGAACTCACCCTTGTCCCGCGCCATAAGGCTGACGGCGGCGGCAAGGTTGCCGCCCGCGCTGTCACCGATGAGTATGATGTCGTCCCCGTTTAACCCGAAGCTTTTATTCAAAAACAGCTCCCTTGTGACAAAATAGCAATCATTTACCGCATGGGGAAAGGGATGCTCCGGAGCCAAACGGTAATCGACCGAGAAGACAGCCCGTCCTGTTCTGCTTGCCAAAACAGAGCATACCCTTGAGTAGGAGTCTATATTGCCCGTGACCCATCCCCCGCCGTGAAAAAACAGAAGGAGCTGGTCGCTTATTTTATTCTTCGGCTCAAAGATCCGTACAGGTATATCATAGCCGTCAAGGGTGATGGTCCTGTCGTCAATTTTATACAAAAGAGGCGAAGAAAGGGGAAGTGCGCCTTGCAATTGCAGCTTGCGCTCCGCGGCATAATTTTTCTTTACGTCGATATCGGCGTAGGAGAGGGCGCGCAGGGCGGAGAGCATAAATTTATTTATAGCCATTAAAGCACCTTTTTTAATATTTTACTTTATAACAAATTTATTTGATTATATATTATTATCGCGCAATATTCAAGCGGGACCGCATATCTTATTATATTTTCAACAACAAAAATTATTTGTAATATATCACAATATTTATTGACGCATACACATATTCATTGATATAATTTATCCAGATTACAAATGCGCATTCGCAAAAAACATTACGTAGGAAAGTGAACTCATGAAAAAGAAAATAGCAATAATTTTACCGTTACTTTGCATAGTCGCTGCGTTGTCATTTATATTTGCAAAAGATGATAATGCAATATCCCGGGGAAAATATCCCTACGTGGGGCTTAGTGTCACAGATATCTCTGCGGTATATCCAGCGTCTGAAATGGCTATTATGCGGGATATGACAATAGAACTGCTTGCGAAAAACTATGACGCCGCAATAATAGGCAAGATTATCACCCCCGCGTCAGGTGAAATCAAATCATATAAACTGATTCCGGAGAAGGGCACTCCGGAATACAGGGCTCATATGTCGGTGGCGGAGGAGTATGGCAAATCCCTTGAGGAGGTTTCGGTGGATGTTAAATACTACGAAATCGAAGTTCTTGTACAAAAATCAGCCGGAGACGAATTAAAAACCGGAGATACAATGACACTAAGGATAGCTGCCGGGTCTCACCTGGACAGGAATGAACTGGTCTTCCCGCCGGTTGGCAAAGGCGACAAAGTTATACTTTTCATAAGCCACAATAAATACAATGAATTAGATTTTTACTCAACCAGTTGCAGCGGTTTTTACTATGTAACTGATAATGACAATGCGGTATCCGCCGAAAAATATGAAAGCCTCGATAAATACACGGGCTCAGATATATATGAGCTGTTCAGGCATATCGAAGAAAGCTTTACTGCTACGGAAAAGGCAAATTAAAAAAACGAGCCTTAAAATAGGCTGACACTAAAAGGACCTCCCGCGAATCCGGTAAACCGGATTCGCAAGAGGTCCTTTTGGTATATTATATTCCATGTACGGTATCTTTGCCATGCCTCAGCGCTCTAGCGGGGAAGCCCAAACAGCAGCGCGCGGCACGGGGCTCCCTCCACCCCTGTTATCCTCAGGGGCGCAGCGCATATGAAGTACTCGCCCGCCGGCACGTCCCTGAAATACAAGCCTTCGATTATGCTCATTTCCGCGCCGAGGACGGTGAGGTGCACGTCCTTGGTGCCGTTTTCTATGGAGTTGTAGTCTATGCCTATGGTTTTAACGCCGCGGGAGACGAGCAGGTCGGCGGCTGATTTGTCAATCCCGACAAAGCTGTGGTCGAACGGTCCGCCAAGCGGTTTCGAGCTGTTGTCGGTCTTGAGCAGTATTATTTCGTCCCTGAGCAAATCGTACGCCTTCAGATGCTCCGCGGTTATGACCGGCGCACCCGTTATCTCGAGCAGGCGGCATTTTCCGACATACCTGTCAAGCGGTATTTCATCCAGGTTTTTGGCTCCGTCGAAGGAGTGAAGGGGAGCGTCGATATGTGTGGCGGTGTGAAGACCCATGGTTATGTCGCTGAGGTTCATATCCTCCCGGGTGGTGACGACAGGCGGGGTGTCCCCGGGATATACGGGGGTGGAGCTGTCGATAGGTCTGCTGCAATCATAAAAATCAGACGTCATTATAAAGCCGGACACTTCCTTCCTTGCAAGCTGTAAAATTCAGTATCTTAATTATATTCCATAGACAGGTCATTTACAAGGAAATAATTTTGAGCACAGGTTTTCAATCCGCCGTTTCGGACAGAAGTCCGTGCATGAAGCCGTCCAGCCGCGGAGACATCACATCGGCGCCGACGACGGTATCCTTGTACACGAGCAGATGTATAAGCACCCCAGCCTCGCCGGTGGGGTAATTTATAACCTCATATGTATATTGCTTCACCTTTTTTCCCGCGCAGGTCTCAAGGTTGAAGCCCTGCGCCTTTTGAAGCTGATTATACTTGCTATATACGGAGTCAAATTCCTGCGGGATGGTTACCTCCGCCACCTCCGCCGGATTCTCATCCACCTCCCAGCCAAAGGAGCGGATGAAGATGGCGCGGTCAAGCGCGGTCTCCACCTTGGAGTATCCGGCTAAATATGTGCTGCTCTTATAGAGCGAGACCAGCATAATTATTACACAGAGAAACGCGCCCGACGCAAGGACGACAAGGGAAAGCTTTTTTCTTGTAAGTTTTGCTGAAAATATAAACATAAATGTTCCTCCAGGCCGGCAATTATTCAGTTAAATATATGCCGGACAAAGATAAAACATGCATAATGCATTATAAAATCATCAAAAAAGTTCTGAAAAACAAAATGTAAATGTTTACTATACTATATTTATGACAAAATAATTAATAATTCTCTTGATTTCTCATTATTGCTGAGGTATAATAATCCCATATTAATAATGTGAGAATATGGAATAAAATATTTGTGCCGATTAAAGATTGCAGGAGGATTTAACAATGGCAAAGATCAAAACAGGTATTATCGGATGCGGAGGCATCGCCAACCAAAAGCACCTGCCCGCGCTCGCGAATTTTAAGGACAGGGTCGAAATCGTCGCGTTTTGCGACATTGTTCCGGAGAGAGCGGAGAAGACGGCGGAAAAATACGGCGCTGCCGGCGCAAAGACCTATACGGACTACAGGCAGCTGCTTGAGGACAAGAGCATAGACGACGTACACATTTGCACGCCGAACGTATCACACTGCGAAATCACTATAGCCGCGCTCGAGGCGGGCAAGCATGTCCTGTGCGAAAAGCCGATGGCGGCGACAGCCTCGGACGCTGAGAAGATGATGGCGGCTTATAAAAAGAGTGGGAAGCTCTTCTCAATCGGATATCAGAACCGCTACCGCACCGACGCCCTCACACTGAAAAAGCTCTGTGAAGAGGATGTTTTGGGCGAAATATACTTTGCCAAGGCGCAGGCCATACGCCGCCGCGGCGTTCCGACCTGGGGGGTTTTCCCGGACAAGTCGAAGCAGGGCGGCGGTCCGCTGATAGACATCGGAACCCATGCCCTTGACATCACGCTGTGGATGATGGACAACTACAAGCCGAAGAGCGTAATGGGCGCTTCGTTTGAAAAGCTTGGCAGACTGCTCGAGCCGGGCAACCAGGGCAACAGTATGGGAACCTGGGACAACAAGACCTTCGAGGTCGAGGACTCAGCCTTCGGCTTTGTCACCATGGAAAACGGCGCTGTTATCATAGTTGAATCCTCATGGGCGCTCAACTCATTGCAGGTTGGTGAGGCAAGGACGCTGCTCTGCGGGACAAAGGCCGGAGCGGATATGCTGCCGGACGACGAGAGCGGGGCGTCATACGGCTACAACAGCCTGAGAATCAACACGGTTATGGCTGACAAGCAGACGGTTATCAGACCTGAGGTGCGTACGATGCCGGGAGTTGACTTCTTCTCCGGCGCGTTGAACCAGGCGCAGGATCTGGAAGCCAAGTTTTGGCTTGACGCTATAGAAGGCAAGGGCGAATTGCTGGTAAAGCCGGAGCAGGCGTTGGTAGTTACGCAGATACTCGACGCCATATACAAATCCTCGGCGACGGGACAGCTTGTTACATTTTAAGTGACGGGTACAAGCCGGCTGTAATTTTTGAAGAAGGAGATCAGCGTGAAAAAGGTTTATATACAAACATATTCACTGGGAGATAACATGGCAAAGGATTTTGAGGGTTCTCTTAAAAAGCTGTCTGAAATGGGATACTGCGGCGTAGAATTTGCGGGCGGCTACGGCGGAAAGAGTGCGGAGGAGCTTATCGAAATACTGAAAAAGTACAAACTGGACGCCATATCCTCCCATGTAAGGCTTGACATTGCGGACGATGAGATCGAATTCCTGGCAAAGGTGGGGGCGCGTTACATAATATGCCCTATGGCGGTCGCGACCACATATGATGAAGCGATTTCCCTTGCCGGTCAGCTTAACGCCGTTGGCGAAAGATGCAAAAAATATGGGCTTAAGTACGGATATCACAACCACACCCAAGAGTTTATGGAAATAGACGGCAAGTACTTGCTTGAAATTTTGATAGAAAATACGGATCCGGACAAGGTTGTATTTCAGCTCGATGTGGGCTGGTGCACGACGGCGGGGGTAAACGCGGTTGATTTTATCAACAAGTATGCTGGACGCTTTGAGCTTATACACGCAAAGGAAGCCGGAAAGGTCACGGGAGTACAGAAGCCGCTTGATTTCTCCGGGATACAGCGGGACGAGTCAGGAAGGCCTGTGATGACCCCGGAATTTATGAAGCTTATGGAAGAGATGAACGAGACAAGGAAGATGAACTCGCCCCAGGGCAAGGGAATTGTCGACTGGAAAGGCGTAAAAACCGCCGCCGACGCCCAGGGCGCCCGGGCGTACATTGTTGAACGCGAGTGGGATTATCTCGACGACATTTTCCAGTGCGTAAAAGAAGATGTGGAGTTTATGAAGACCGTATAGCCGGAGCTTGATCCGGGGGCGTGCCGGGCGGTTGCTGGCGCGCCCCGGGTCTGTTCCGGTTCAAAATATATCCCGCGGGAAGGAGCAATGATTTATGAAGCTTGGAGTATTGACAGTACCCCTTTATTCAATGGAGCTTGAGGAAGCTATGAAATACCTCGAGTCTCTCGGCGTGCAGACGGTCGAGCTGGGCGGAGGCTGCTATCCGGGCAGCACCCACACACTGCCCTACATAACCGGGGAAAAGAGTGTGGAGGAGCTAAAGGCGCTGCTTGAGAAATACAACCTGACCGTGAGCGCCATAGCCTTGCAGGGCAATCAGATACACCCGAATCCGGAGACGGCGGCGAAATTCCAAAAGGAATTTGAGGAGGGGATACTGCTTGCGGAAAAGCTCGGCGTGGACACGGTGAACGTATTTTCCGGATGTCCGGGCGACGCTCCGGGCGCAAAATATCCGAACTGGGTGACCTGCCCGTGGCCGGAGGATTTTCTGGCTGTTTTGGAGTATCAGTGGAACGACGTGCTCATTCCATACTGGAAAAGGACTGTCGAATTCGGCAGGAAGCACGGCGTTACAAAATTCGCGTTTGAGATGCATCCCGGCTTTCTGGTGTACAACCCTGAGACCCTTCTCAGGCTTCGCGCCGCGGTTGGTCCGGAAATCGGCGCTAATTTTGACCCCAGCCATTTAATCTGGCAGGGGATGGACGCTGTTCAGGCGATAAAGGAGCTGGGCGGCGCGATTTTCCATTTTCACGCGAAGGATACCCGTATGGATGCGGCAAATGTGCTTAAAAATGGTGTTTTGGACACAAAGCACTACGGGAATATCAAGGACCGCGCGTGGGTATTCCGATCTGTCGGATATGGGCATGACGAATTTTTCTGGAAGGAAATTGTCACCGCGCTGCAAACGGTGGGCTATGACGGAGCGCTCAGTATCGAGCACGAGGACGGGATGATGTCCGTGAAGGAGGGTCTTGAAAAGGCGATAGCCGTTTTAAAGAATGTACTTGTCTTCGAGAAGCCGGGCGCGATGTGGTGGGCGTAAGAAAATCGGTGTAAATGACAGACTGAGTTTTGGGGTTAAAGAAAGGATGGCGGATATATGGAAAAGATATTTTACAGATGCAAGGTGTGCGGAAACCTGGTGGGACTGGTCGAGGATGGGGGAGCGCCGATGATGTGCTGCGGCGAGAAGATGCAAAGGCTGGAGCCGAACTCGGTGGACGCGTCACACGAGAAGCATGTGCCGGTGGTTTCACGCGACGGTGAGAAGCTGAGCGTTATGATAGGCGGCGCCGAGCATCCGATGACCGGGGAGCATTATATCGTATGGATCATGGTAACGCAGGGGAATAAGACACAGCGCGTGTCGCTGACGCCGCAGGATAAACCGAAGGCTGATTTTACGGTGAATCCGGACGGGGAATTGAGCGTATTTGCGTACTGCAACCTGCACGGGCTTTGGAAAAAAGAGGTTAAATAAGGTAAGAACACGGGGAAGCTCAGAATGACAGGGGCGGACGAACACAGTTCGTCCGCCCCTGCCCGCGCGCACCCGTGCGTCCGTGAAAAACGGTTCCTTTTTGACAGCCTCAAGCGTCGCGGTGAGATACCGCGACACTTTTTTGTTTTGCAACAACCTCTTTTATGATAACAATTCACAATGTACAACTGCGGATATTATTTATTTTGTACGTACCTATAACGCATAATTGTATATTTTGAATCCAAGAGAAGTATATAATTCTTTTGTTCCCGGTTGAAGAGCCCTAAGCGTAATAATTTGTGCGCCATTGCTAAAAGCATGTGACATAGCTTCCGAACAAACCACTGTGGCAAAACCTTGCCGTCTGTAATTCGGGTCAGTAGCAACAAATTCAAGAGAGCATATTTTTGCGTCATCCATAACGGAAGCGAAAGCAACAGCGATACCGTCATAATAGCAAGTAAAACAATTTATTAGACCTTTTTCACACAGATGATAATGATTAACAGGGTGAATATCGGCGTAACCGTCAAACATGATAGTATTTACCGCTGTTGCCCATTCCTCAAAAGCGGCGGGGGTATCCGCCATTTTAACAACAACATTAGCGGGCATTCTTGTGGGATTCATCCGCTCATTGGGGAAAATAGCCATATATAGTTCGTCACCATCAACAGGTTCTGAAATCGGTTTTGCTTTGCTCTTTCCATTAATAAGTCTGTACAGGTTGTCGGAGACTTGCAAATCCCACCAAACGGGCATTTTGAGTAATTTTAATTTTGATATTTTCTCAAGCTGTTCTTTTTCGGACAAATTTTCAAGCTTAACGTCGAAAGCAAACCTAACACCATGTTCTCCATGCTTTGGCTGAATGAAACTGTAAAAATCGTTTTTATGATATTCCATGTGTTCTGCGTCGCCGAAAAGACGAAGGTAAAAATTCGCTCCACTATTTACATATCGAATGATTTCTTGTTCTGTCATTTCCATTCCCCCTTTGTTTTTTATCCTATCACGCATAACCTGACAACGGTGTACATGGTAATACTGACGATTGTTTACAATGTACAACTGCGGATAATGCTTATTTTCTACATAAGTATTGTTCTTTTGTTATAGCATAAAAATCGCAATCGTGCCATTCGGACTTGCTGGTATAATATTCAAACTCCTTAACATGACCTCTATACCTCATGCCCGCTTTCTTCAGCACTTTACCCGAGGCTATGTTTTTTATCGAGTGTTTGGCGGTAATTCTATCCACGCCCACCTCTGAAAACATAAAATCTATAATTGCGTTTACAGCTTCTGTTGCATATCCGTTTGACCAAAGTTCCCTTTTAATGTAATACGCTACACTGCCGCTCCATTCGTTAACGCCCGCCATCAAAGCAAAGCCGATAATTTCTTCACCTAACTGCATTCCCCAACAATATGTTTGATCGTCTTTGTAATCACCGGTCAACCACGAAATAAATCCACGAGTATAATCCACACTTTCGTGTGGTACCCAATCTTCATATTTAGTTATTTCTGGATCACTCATCCAACAATAGATCATTTCCATATCATCAGAAGTCATTTTTCGCAGTATAAGCCGCTGTGTTTGAATCGTTTGTGTGCCTTTATGTGTTATCATAAATTTCTCCTGTTTGTACAGTATATAAATTATGTATGTTTTTATCCCCACTGCTAAATGGCAAGCAATTCAAGTGTATATACACACTTGAAAAATGCTTGTTGGGGTTGCACCCAAAACCCGCTTACTTCGGGTCAAGTTGACCCAGTAACGTAGCGGCGTCGCTTTACTGTGGATGGATTGGCAAAGTCTGAATGATATTATACCGCCATCCACAGAATAACGCCAGAAAAGCCTTGAAGACAGCAGCTTCTTCAGCAGCAAATTCTAACACCTTGCCGTTTTCTCTTGAATCGGCTGTCAGTCGTACAATGTAAACCAATACTGGAAAGTATGCTTGACATTTATATGGACCTATGTTATCATAACAATGGAAAGCGTACTTTACATAAGGGAGAGTGATAGGTTGAAAAACCGGCTTGAAGAATTGCGAAAGCAGCGCGGTATCAAACAGGAAGAGCTGGCTGACCGGCTGGAGGTGTCAAGGCAAACAATCGGTTCTCTTGAAAACGGAAGATACAATCCGTCGATTACCCTGGCGATTAAAATAGCCCGTTTTTTTGGCATGAGCGTTGAGGAAATCTTTATTTATGAGGAGGATGCCCAATGAATAAGAAACCAATTGTAAAGCACTCAAAGAAGCTGTATATACTTCTCGTCTGCTTAGGGTTAGCGCTGATGGCTGCGGGAGCAATCGCGGAACAGAGCAGCTTTGCGAGCGGACTTCCCGGCCGCTTTTTAGGCTTCGGAGCCGGGTTAGGCAGCGCGGCTGCTGCTTTAGGTTCCGTGGGTTTGATACTGCTCAGAAGAAAGCCGGAGGACGCGCGGCAACAAGAAATCAACGAAAATGACGAGCGGTTTATCAAAATTCGGGAAAAATCCGCGCAAAGCACGTGGTATGTCACGCTGACTAGTTTGCTGGCTCTTGAATTTGTGTTTTTGTTTCTTGATTATATGATACCGTGCTTTATAGTTATTGGGGTAATGGCAGTTCATGTTATCAGTTACTTTGCGTTTCTGTATCGCAACAGCAAAAAGCTTTAATAGTTCTAACCGATATTGGCATTACATCCTGTCCGGCACGGCTATCCCGAGGAGTTCCAGCAGCGTCCCGAACATCCTGCCGGTCAGGGTCAAAAGGGAGAGCCATGAGCCCTTTCTCGTTTCGTCGGGACAGGAGATTATCCTGTTTTCCGAGTAGAAGCGGCTGAACAGACCCGCGATGTCAAAGAGCGCCTCGCATATGATATTGGGGGCCTTTTCATTGTAGGCGCGGAGAAGGGAGTCGGAGACGGAGAGCAGGGAAAGCATGAGCTCGCTTTCGGTCTGAGACTCCGCGGGAAGAACCGCCGACGCCTTCGCGCCCTGGGTGAACGCCTTGTCCAATACAGAATTGATTCGGACCGACGCGTACTGGAGATACGGTCCCGTTTTGCCGTCGGAGGCGAGGAACCGATCGATATCGAAGATATAATCCTTTGATCTGTGGTTGAGCATATCGCCTATTTTTATCGCGGCGATACCGGTTTGCCGCGCCGTAGTCCGCTTCTTTTCCTCGTCCATCTCCACGCTGGACTGGGAGGTCTTTTCGTAGGAGCTGCCGGTCACCGATTCGATAAAGTCGGAAAGGCGCATTACGCCGCCGTCGCGGGTTTTGTACGGCTTTCCGTCCCTGCCGTTCATGGTGCCGTTGCTGAAGTGAAAGCACTTGGTATCGCCTAGGAACCCGGCGATTTCGGCGCAGCGGAACACCTGCTTGAAGTGCAGCGCCTGGCGGTTATCCGTCACATACCAGACTTCGTCGGGGTTCCAGTCGGTCTTGCGCTGGAGCAATGCCCCGAGGTCTGTGGTACCGTAGATGTCGCCGCCGTTGGATTTGACGATGATGATCGGCGGGACAGGCTCCCTGTCCTCCTCGGTCGCGACGTCCACCACCATCGCTCCGCCGGACTCGTAAAGCGCGCCGCTGTCGGTGAGCATTTTTATCACCCGGGGGATATAGGGGTCGGCGTCGCTCTCACCCAGCCATTTATCAAAATGCACGTCGAGTATGTCATAGGTTTTCTTCATGTCCGCGACAGAGATATCGCGTATACTTTTCCACAGCGCGAGATACCCGCGGCGGCCGTTTTGCAGCTCCACAGTCGCGGCGGCGGCGGCGGTGGCAAATTCCTTGTCGGTTTTTGAGCGCTTTGAGGCGGTGGGGTAAATTTCGTTTAGCTCGTCGACCGTCACGGGGGAGCTGTCGGGATAGGAGCCGGAATATTCCGGGTCGAAATAGCAGAGCCCGGGCGTGCGAAGCCTGATTTCCGAGATGACAAGCCCCATTTGAAGCCCCCAGTCGCCGAGGTGGATATCGCCGATGACCTCATGCCCCATAAAACGGGCTATACGGCACAGCGTCTCGCCGATGATGGCGGGGCGCAGATGCCCGACGTGAAGCGGCTTTGCGAGGTTCGGTCCTCCGTAGTCCACAACAATTGTCTTTTTATCGAAAACCGGGAGCAGCATACGGCTGTCCTCCAGCATCGCGTTTATTTTATCCGATACAAGCCCGCCGGATATATCCAGGTTGATAAACCCGGGAGGTACGGCGCTGACAGCGGAAAAACGGTCGTCCGCGGACAGCTTTTCCACGACCTCCAACGCAATTTGAACAGGAGCTTTTTTGTATACCTTGGCGGCGGACATGGAGCCGTTGCACTGAAACTGGCACAGGTCGGGACGGCTGGACACGGTTACGCCGCCAAATTCCCTGCTGTAGCCGCAGCTTTCAAACGCGTCGGACACTATTTCGGTGAGAAGTTGCCTGAATATCATTTTAGACCTCCAAAAGAGCTTAAACACATATAAAAATGCATATTAATAAGTATTACTAGTAAAATACCAATAATGAGAGGAAATTGCAAGGGGGAAAAGCCGATTTGCAAAAAAACATTAAAACAAAATTTTTTATATAAATTATTGCAAATTGTGTTGTATTAGGATAAAATATCAATGTCTATAAATAAAAAAACAAAATGGAGGAATAAATCTATGAGTATCACAGGAAAAATCCCCAGGATCGGAAGGAAGGCGCTGTCACTGCTGCTGGTTCTTTCTATGCTGTTCAGTTTGTTTCCGTTATGGGCGCTTGCCTCTCCCGAGGATGAAGGCGGAATGACGTTGGAGGAACAGTTTGCCGCAAACGCTCTGGAGCTTGAAAGGCTGGATCAAAGCTTCAAAGCTTTGCTGGTTGAATTAAAAGCGCTGGAAGATGCGGGGAAGCTGGACATTGATTTTGGTGCATTACTTGGTACCAACTTAGCATCGTTAAGTACATACGAAATACTCAAGAGCTTTATTGAAGGGTATGCATTGGAAGGGAAAATCTTAACTGCCTCTGTTTCCCTGTCTCTTATTGGCAGTGCGGCAAAATTGAATGATGTTCTGTTTGGGAAAAATCAAACGGTTACTCTACCTGTAACTTCTCTGAGCGGAACGCTTTGGGGTGTGACTGTTTCAGGAATACTTACTTCGCAGAATGTAATTTTCCAGGATGGCATTATGGGACAAAATCAGACGATAAACAATACGACATTGCCGGCACAGAGCTTATCGACAAAAGTTGCTGCGCAGGATCTTAACTTGTATGTCGCGCAAGCTGTTGAATCAATGCTCAGCATGGTTGTAGCTGTGTATTCCGATAACCTGAGTTTAACCGATTCACAGGCTATTATTGACGGGTTCCAAACGGTGCTGTCTTTCAGTGCGGACGATCTGAGCACCAAACTATCTGATTTAAGAAATCAGATAGATAACGCAAGTTACCTTACAGTAAAAAGTGGCTCGATAATTCCGCAAACTAAGAATTATACCGCATTGGGGGTATTTGACGAATTATGGAAAACATACGGCGCAGGCTATAATCTGATTGCCACAGTCAGAGACATTCTGTTTGGCACATTGGGTATTGACGGAGACGCGCTCACTGACCTGACGAAGCTTTTGGGATTCGTTTCAGATATAACCTCCGGCGCCATGTTCGAAAAGTACGGCAATATTGACTTTTCTGATCCAAACAACGGAGCTTCGGAGCTGACCGGTTATCTGATAGATGATCTGGGAGGCGCAAAAGCCGCACTTAACCTTCTGCAAACGTTGAGCACAAGCGAAATCGGTAAGCTGATTGGTCTTGACGGCGGCGATATCATCGGCACAATATTGACACTGCTCGGCATGAGCGGTGACGTCTCAGGCGGTCTGGGAGACATCGCGGACGGGATATTACCCGGTCTTGGGGGCATACTCGACGGCATTTTGGGCGGGGTCGATCTGAGTTCACTCAAGACGGATGACATACTTAACCTTTTAGACAGCCTGATTGCTGTGCTGGGAGACCTCAAAACAGACATAGACGACGGCAAAGTAGATATCACAGCGTCATACCACCTGATTTCTGAGCTTTTTGACGGAAGCTTTATCTCTAAATACGAGTCCATCAGCTTTGAATATGCCGGCGTCGGCGCTGATCAGCTGTTGGAATACCTCATAAAAGATATGGGCAACATCAGCGCCACATTAGTTGTCGCCGACAGGCTGCTTGGATTGCTTGGGCTTAACGGCGACCCCTCCGCCCTGCTTGAATCTGTCCTGGGGCTGCTGGGCATGGATAACGCTTTTGACGGCGGTCTGGAAAGCATTATAGGCGGCATCATAGGCGACGGCAACCTTGATTTGGGCGGCATCGACCTGGGAGGTATACTCGGCGACCTCCTCGGCGGTCTGGATTTAAGCGGCATGTCGCTTAAAGGCATAGCGGAGCTAATTGACAGTATAATACCTGTCCTCACCGATCTGCGCAATGGACTCGCGGGAATCAAAATTGACGCCATGATCAAGATGGTAGAAGACATAGCGAGCGGAAGGATTTACACTAAATATGAAAACCTGCGATTTGACGATATTGCCGGAGACATTGATAATCTGCTTCATTACGTTCAGGGCGACCTGTATGGAGCGCTTGCGATACTCCAGTCAATTGACCTGATAGACAGCAGCCTGTCTTCAATTTTAGGTCAATCGGTATCAGACCTCGTTAAGGACTTCGTGACCGGCAGCCTGCCCGGAGTTGTAGACGGAATCATAGGCGGACTGTTGCAGGATACAGGCATAAGCCTTGAACTGGGAGATACGATTTCCGGGATACTTGAACCGGTGATAAACGGTCTCGGTCTTGGTCAGATCATCGATGTTCTAAGCGTCGTTTCCGATGTGTTCGACGTGGTGGTTCAGGTATACGATTTCATTGGGGAACTGCTTGGTTTCGTTGATCACGCCGCGGGAAGCACAAGGCTTGCGCTGATTGACGGCGAAGATATTAACGCGCTGATACAGCCGCTCAACGCTGAGATTGTGGCGGTCTCCGCGTTCATGGCAGATTCGGCTAACGGTCATGACGCAAAGCAAATGAAGCTTGAACAGCTCCGCCTCAAGGCTGAAGGTATAAAGGACTTCGTTAAAGAAATATGCGGAGCATACAGCGAGATTGAGAATTTCTATAAATGGGCGGGAACAAATCTCACGAAAGAAAACATCGAGGCTTTCTTGTGCGCTGTTCTTGAGCATTACAGAGACGAGTTTAAATCGGCAATTGCCGAATGTGTGAGAAACTCAAACCTGCCACTGCTGGCACAGAAGGTTGAGGACATAGCGGGAGAAATCCGTGACCTTGTACGGTTCATTATGAACCCGGATACATTCCTGATAGAAGCGGCTGAGGTTGAGGACACAGTCGGCGAACATTACATATTCAGCACTAGTTACGATGACAACGTGTACTGGACGGAGCTTTGCAAGCTGCTCAAAAAGCTCGGCATCACCCCCGGCTATGAAATAAACTGGACAGCTCCCTCCGACGCTCCGTTCAGCATTGATGGCAGCATATTGAAGTCTGACAGTCCCGACGCCGGAGAATATCAGGTTAAAGTCGCATACGTGCTTACCCTGAATTATAAGGGCTGCGAGTTCAGAATCGCGGCGCTGGCGACCACGCAGGTTTTGGTGACAATAGCCTCTGAGGATCCGGATGTTCCAAGCCCAAGCCCGGATCCGGTTACCTATACAGTCACCTTCGATCCGAACGGCGGCGCACTTGCCGAGGGGGATGTTTCTCCGGTCACGGTTAAGGAAAATGAAATCATCGCCCTGCCGGGAGCGGTAAAGACGGACTATAGATTCGCGGGCTGGTACGACGAAATGGGCGTCTATGTCGGTGGCGCGGGAGATTCCTATAAAGCTATCCGAAATGTAACTCTTACAGCAAAATGGACCGAGGAAGATGTGGATCCGGTTACCTATACAGTCACTTTCGAGCCAAACGGCGGTACCCTTGCCGAGGAGGCTGTTTCTCCGGTCACGGTTGGGGAAGGCACTTTGATATACCTCCCGGCAGCGGCAAGGACGGACTATAGCTTCGCGGGCTGGTACGATGAAGAGGATGTATATGCCGGCGACGCGGGAGACATTTATGAAGTAACGAAAGATATCACGCTTACGGCGCAATGGACTGAAATTGCGGAGCCTCCGGATATGGTTGCAGTCACCTTCGATCCGAACGGCGGCACTCTTGCCGAGGGGGCTGTTTCTCCGGTCACGGTTAAGAAAGGCACCGACATCACACTGCCCGCAGCAACCAGGGCAAACCACACCTTCAACGGTTGGCTTGACGGGACCACTAATGCAGGTGTTGGAGGAGCTTCCTATACTGTCACAGGAAATGTTACTCTTACCGCAAGCTGGACAGATAACAGCGGACAGACCGGACCTGTCGGACCGACCGGGCCAACCGGGCCGACCGGATCCAGCAATCCAACTGATGAAGAGATTGATGACGATGACATAGCGCTTTCCGGAATGTTCTCACTGATGTGGCTGGACGTTGAGTCTGATGATGGCATTGTATACTATTATGAAGAGGACAATATAATATTTGTTCCGTTCTGCTTTGTAATAGAAGGTAAGATTTACTTCTTTGGCAACCCGCTTATCGAGTACTTCGTGAAGCCAAATCCAAAGGAATTCAGCGATATCGCCGGACATTGGGCATTCGACAACATCCTGTTTACAGCTTCAAGGGAAGCGTTCCAAGGATATCCCGGCGGAGAATTCAGGCAGGATATTCCAATGACCCGCGCGATGTTTGCAACGGTTCTCGCGCGTATGGCGTTGGCGGATGTCAGCGGCTACGAGTCCCGTGTGTTTGACGATGTTGATCCTGATTCATGGTTCGGACCGGCGGTTGCATGGGCGCTTGACAAAGAAATTGTACTGGGAGACGGAAACAACAAGTTCAATCCCGACAGCAATATTACACGGCAGGAAATTGCCTTAATGATTGTCAGATTCCTAAAATACATGGGAATAGCTTTGCCTGAATCCGATTTCAGTCCATTTGAGGATGAAAACCTGGTCAGCGGCTGGGCGCTGGACGCGGTACTTGAAATACAAAAATACGGTGTTGTGGAAGGCAAGCCGGGCAATTTATTTGATCCTCAAGCCAACAGTACCCGTGCGGAAATAGCAACCATACTGTATCGTATCATCAAATTTGCTATAACAGAAGAATACAACAGCTTAGATTAACATTCGGCAGACCTCAAGATAAACGTCAGCTTTATCTTGAGGTTTTGTCGTATTATGGCTTTCTTAGAAATAGAATCGTATCCTGTCCACTCCTCATACTAATTTTCATTGGAAGAGCAGTCGATAAAATTGGCGTAAAAATGTTGAATATAAGCGTTTTTATGCCGATTTTATCGTGATGCTTCTTATGAGGATTAGTATTATTAGCAAAAGCCGATTTGCAAAAAATATATTTCAGCAGTAATATTAATATAATGGCTTTATGCAGATACTATGTAAAGATAAGAAAGAGCCTTTTTGGTATAGGAGGACTAAGATGAATTACGGTCAAAACGATGCTTTCAGACCCTACAACGGCGGCGGGAGACCGGGGAAGGGGCGCTCCGCCGCGTCGTTGATTGTCATTGTGATTATTACCTCAATAATCGCGGGCTGCGCGGGCGGCGGCGCCGTATACTATGTATTGAAGGACAGCATAGCCGGGTATGCGTATGACGGGGCGGCGGTGATCAATGAGGGACAGACGAGTCAGCCCGGCGGCACGGAAAACGCCGCCGAGTATCAAGCCTACGCGGAGAAGGTGGCGGCAAGCTGCTCCGAGTCGGTGGTGGAGGTGACCACCGAATTTAAGGTGACACATCCGTTTTTCGGCAGCTATATTCAGAGCGGCGCGGGAAGCGGAGTAATTATAAGCAGTGACGGGTACATCGTCACCAACAACCATGTTATCAGCGGTTCGACCTCCATACAGGTGCGTACAAGCGACGGAACCGACTACACCGCGTCGCTTGTCGGAGCTGATTCGGCGACTGACCTCGCTGTGCTGAAAATTGAGGCGGCAAATTTGAAGGCGGTCGCTTTTTCCGATTCCTCCGAGGCGAAGACAGGACAGCCGGTGGTCGCCATAGGCAACCCGCTCGGCACTCTGGGCGGCACTGTGACAGAGGGGATAATCAGTTCGAAGGACAGGGAAATTTCCATAGACGGCGATGTGATGACCTTGCTCCAGACCTCGGCGGCGATAAATCCGGGAAACTCGGGCGGCGCGCTCTTTGACAGCGGCGGGTATCTTATAGGCGTTGTAAACGCGAAGTCCACAGGAAACGACATTGAGGGCATAGGCTTTGCGATACCGTCAAACACGGTCAAAAAGGTCGTCCCGGAGCTTATAGAGCACGGATATGTCACGGGCAGACCCGGTCTTGGAGCCCAGCTTGTCACGGTCAGCAATATGTCCTCAGCTTACCAGTACCGGCGCAGCGAGTACGGGGTATACGTATACTCGATCATGAACAGAAATGGACTTGAGGCATGGGATATGCTTGTCAGCATGGACGGCAGGGAAATAATTTCCGAAGCCGAGGTTAAGAGGATAATAAATGAGCACGAGGTCGGGGACGTCCTTGAGATAACGGTAAAGCGCGGCGGGGTAAAGACCACCCTCGAGGTCGAGCTTGCCGAAAAGACCCGGCTTCAATCCTCGGGGGATATATATTAGAATTTCCCGGCAAAACCCGCAAGGTGGGTTTTGCCGGGAAAGTTATCTGATAAGGCTTGGTTATCGGAGGGATATTTTTACGTTTTGAGGATAACTCCCGCATATCTGGGCTATGCCTGTCCCAGCCATGCCGAACGCAGCCTTAACAAAGTCTCCGCCGCCCGCTTCAAGCTTAAAATATCCGCTTTCGGCAGTATAATTCAAGCCGCTGACCTCGGGGGACAGGCTCAGTATGTAGCCCAGAAGGGAAAAGGCTACCGCGGATACGCCGGCGCATACAATGTCGTTTGACTCCGCATAGCCCGCGTGTCCTGATATTTCAAGGGTATAAAAATCCTTGTCTGAGGAAAGCTTGACCTCGATCACATTTCATCCGGGTTTTCATCCGGTATGCTTTTTGCCGCAGGTTTTTCGTCCGGCGGTACCCGACCCGCTTCCGGTTTTGCGTTACCCTCCCGGTTCGGTCCCGCGATGGGGGGCATCCCCGCGCCCGAAACCCTGCTCAGCAGCTGCTTTACAGCGGCGGAAAGCTTGTCGAGCTGTTCCTTGAGCTCGCCATTCGCCGCCAGGAGGGTCTGCCCCCGGGATATCTGCCCGACGACCGATTCCTTCCCCTCAAACTCCATAAGCTCAAGCGCGCAGAGCGACTGCTCCGCCCTCGCCGGGTCAAAGAAGCCCATGCTGTAGAGCTGCTTTGCAAGCTCATTTTGAGACATCCTGCTGTACGGGTTTCGCTTCTGCGCCCTTATGGAAATGTCGAATATGGGACGGCGGGAGGAAACGGGGCTGTCCGAAATAAGCAGGTCTTGAGCCTCCTGAGGCAATATCCCTCTGAGGTTTTTGTTGGAGTAGTCTATAAAGCCATAAGCTCCCACGCCGCCGCCAACTATTCTAAAGGCTCTGGCCTCGTCGTAAAATTGCCGTATAAGCTCGATACAGAGGTAGTTGATTTGCGTATAGCTTCTGTAGGCGGCGGAAATCATATCGCGGCTGGATTTGCTTCCCGACTCCTGCAAGGCGGCGATCGCGGCGGCGGCGGTGACGCCGGAGGAGGTGCCGCCCTGTGAAAAATCGCGGTTTGCGGAGGTCTCCTTGAGCTCGTTTATCTTCATTTGAAGCACATTGACGTATACTCCGTCGAGCGGGGTCACGCCGATGGGACGAAGCCGTTCCTCGTTTATGCTGCCCTCCACATGGACGATAGGCTTGGACCAGTCGAGAAATTCCTCCTCGTTGACGCCTGTGTTCTGCCCGGCGAAATAGCGGGGCTTTGTGGCCATCATCGCGTTTTCAAGGATATTCTGACCGAGCTTGTCTATGTACAGCTGGGGATCCTTTGTAATGGCGACGTAGCCAAAGCCGACGGGACTGCCCTTTTCCGGGAAGAGATTGTCAAAAATCACGGGATACATCCCATGGTCATACCAACCGATGCCGGCATACTCCGGCATGTTTTCCGACGCGAAAAGCAGGTGCTCACCCGTAAACTTTACATAGTGGAGCAGGGTTCTGCCGGAAGGTGTTTTGACCTTGTAATACCAGTCCACTATAACGACCTTGTCCGAGGTGTCGATGGCGTCGTCGTGTATGTACTGCTTAACCTCGTAAGCGTTTGCGGCGAGCTTGTCCTTGAGGTGGGGGTACTCGGCTTCAACAATATCCTTGTCCTTTAGGTCGATGATAAAGAGATTGCGGCTCTTTTGGATATCTGTGATGCCGGGCTGCCAGAATATGTTGAGAAGGTCGATGGCGGTTATGTCTATGTCCCCCATGCCGCCGTCCAGCTCATTGTTCCAGAACACCCCGTACGCGGCCGTCCCGTGCTTGAGCTTTTCCCACCAGTTGTCGGAGTAAGTTTGTTCAAAGCGGTTGTGCTCCATTATCACCGGGAGTATGGAGGACAGCGCCTCGGCGTCAGGCTCGTCGCTGCGCTCACGGGGCAGCACGTTGGGCTCGGGGTAGTTGTCCATGGCGTCGGCGTGCTTGTTGAGTATTGAGTTAAAAAGCCACGCGGAGGTCGGTTCGGGGCGGTTTTCACCCGGATTTTTGCTCTGGTTCTGACGCCGGATAACCCCCCAGTGGTTTAGCTTGTACCACTCCTCGTCTTCTATAATGCGGCTTTCCAGGTTTGCTTTCCCGTTTTTATACCTTTGCAGGGTGACCGCCGCCTTGCGGATGTCCTCGACTGTGATATTGTCGGGGGGGATGGGAAATATCTGCCCAGCGGGAGGTATTTCCGGGAGCGGCGGGGCGAGCTGTGAACCTTCGGTCTGCACGGGACCGATATCATTTTGCTGTGAAGCTTCTCTTTTACTCATTGCTGTGACCATCCTTCCTTATTTGGCGTGGTTTTACTGTTTTATTAATTACGCTAATTGCTTATGTACCAGTCGTAGCGGCCCGAGGCGGAGCTTGTATCCTCGCTCAGCGGGTCGTGTATGCGTGCCGCCCGGCCGCTTACCGCCTTGGGACCGATTATCTGAGCCATGCATATGTAACGCGATTCGTCGGCGACGTGATCCTCCTGCCGTGTGTCCAGGTCCTCCGGCTTATTTTTGTCATACTGCAAGAGGGGTATTGTGCGGATAAACGCCTTGCAGGAGGAAAAAATATATATCATGGGGATGCCGCCAGCATCAAAATTAAACCTGTAATGAAGCTGCATCCAGCCGGGAATACGCCTGTTTTCCCCCGGCTCGAAGTATATGCGGTACTTTTCCGCCATCTGGGCTATGCTCTCACCCCTGGACGCGTCAAATATCGAGGGGTCGGCGACGCCCTGAATCTTTTTTCCGGAGAGCCAGCGGTGCTCCTCCTCTATTCTGCGTATCTCGCCGAATATTTCGTCGGGGGACCACTTTATGCCTGTGTCCGGTTCGTCGTGTACGCAACCGTAAAGCTCGAGTATCCGGTAAAGCCTCTTGTCGTAGTCCACAGCCCACCAGCCGACTGAGAACGGCTTTGCGTAGCCGAAGTCAAAGGAGCGGTATATCTGCCAGCCCGCCGGAATCTCAAAGGGGGAGATGACATGGGTGTAAAGCCTGTCGTCGTAGCGCGCGGGGTCGTCCTTGAATTCCTCAAAGACCTGTCCCTCGTAGATATTCCAGTCGCCCTCGAGATGCGCCTTTCTCTTTTGCGGCGGGAGCGCCTCAAGCCGCTGGATGTACTTCGGGTCCGCCTTCATCAGCACGGCATTGTCATAGACGCGGGCGGGGATAAAGATATAATTTTCGGCCTCCTCCCCGTTTCTGTAGCGCCTGTCTATGAAGAGCCGCTTCATATACTCGTGCCCGGGTCCGCCGGGATTCATGGTGTAATAGCTTCTGGGGGAGAAATAGCCCTTTGTCGTTCTCAGGCAGGTGCAGATAAAAACTATCCACTCCTCAGGGAAATTTGTCGCCTCCTCGAAGCCGATGACGTCAAACTCCTGCCCCTGATACTGTATGAGGTCGCCTTCGTTGTCGCAGTAGCCCAGCTTTAACCGGGCGCTGTTTGGAAATTCGAAGGTCTGCTCATCCCCGCGGTAGCTGGCATAGCCGGCAAGCTCGCCGCGAAGCGGGATGATATGGTTTTCCCGAAGCTCCGGGATACTTCGTCGGAGCAGCAATATTTTGAGCCGCGGATAACGCATCGCCAGCATTACAAATTTTCTTCTCATGGCCCAGCTCTTGCCCCCGCCCCGCGCGCCGCCGTAGGCGATATGCGGAGCCTCGGCGTTGAAAAACTCGATCTGCCTTGGGTTGGGGATCTCGGTGCGGAGCAAGGTGAAGATATACGGCTCCTTTCCCGGGCGCTTCTTTCCTATTTGCTCCATTTTTCAAGCTCACCTTCAAATTTGATAACTACGACCGGTTTTTTTTCGCCGCTTTCGGATTTGACCGAACCGGATTGCGGCTTGCCGAACACCATCTCGGAAAACCATCTCTCGATGTCCGCTTTTAGCTTTACGGGGGTGTCGGGGTCGTCGGCTATGTCGCGCAGCTTCTTTGGGGCGCTGAGACCCATTTCCTCAAATTCGCTTGCGCGCGCGGGGATTTTAGGGGTTTCGGATATTTTTTTTCTTGGCATGTGAGCCTCCGTTTGCCCGCTGAGCGGGAACATATTCAGGTTAACTTTACTCATTCTAAAGTTAGCCTGTCTATAGTGGACTTTACGACAGAATAGCACACTGCGCGGGGAAAGGAGACTGCGCCCAAATGGAATATTATGGATATTGCTGAAAAAGAAATCCCCCTTGCTTCACCGTATTCGGTGAAGCAAGGGGGAAAACCAGGTTATTTTAGGTAACCTCTATTCAACCACTATAAGCTCGTGGTCGGTTATACTGTCGATGACTATGCTCACCCGGGAATCCCGCGGTTCGACCTTAAATTCTTTTCCGCTTACCGTTAGAAGAACGCGGCTGGGAGAAAGTCCTCCGGTTTTGAAGGTGACCTTCACCGGTCCCACCGGCAGCGCCTCCTCCGCGTAGGCACGGGAATAGTTGCATCCGCTCAGATTTACCGCATGAAGGATCAGCCGGTTCCCCTGGCGGTACAGCTTGAAGTCTATATAGCCAGGTCCGTCCGCCTCGAACGGCAAATCGTCAGCCGCCGCCCAGCGTACAGCGTTAGCGAGCAGGTCTCCGTGGTCGGACAGGAGCTTTTGACCATAGCAGCCGTCGATATTTCCGGCGAAATATACGATACGTCCGCCGGACGGGTGCTCTCCGGCCAGAACAACGGGAATGTCCGTTTCGGGCTCCCTCATCCAGCTGAGATCGGGTGGAAAATAAGGGAAGGGCGGCACGTAGGTGGCGACAGGCTTAAGCATTCCATTGCTCTCCAGGCTGTGGACGCCGATGCCCAGGGGCAGCAGGTCGGTTTCCTCGAAGCCGCGCAGCAAGGGATGGCGCTGCTCGGGCAATCTCATATATGTGTGAATCCGGGACGACATGAACACACCTCCGCCGCCGTCGCTTGCAAGCTCGTCGGTCATATAGAGCCGCTTGATCCCCGTGATCCGCTCAAGAGGGTAGTCCTTCCGCTCATCCCCCCACTTATCCAGCGTGGCGGTGGCTCCGCTGAACACAAGACTGCCGCCTGCCTCTACAAAATCGGTTACGGCACGGCACTGTTCGTCGGACATGGCGGCGAAATTGGGCAGGATCAGCACCTTCAATTTATCTGTGTACTTCGCGATGTTGTCGGCGTGTATGGGGATGAACGGTATTCTGCTCCGGGTCATCGCGCGTTTAAATCCATTCCACTGGAACGTGTGACGTTCCTGCGACTTTTCGCGGACGTAGAAATCCACGTTGTCCTGGCTCCATACAATTCCGGCGGCGGCAACAGGCTCCCTGTCGTACAGGTATTGCTCGTTTTGCTTGTGCCACTTGAATATCGGCGGGGCAATGGCGAGCTGCCTCTTGTCGTTCAATGTCGCGCCGATATGATGCGCCCAAGGCGAATAGCCTCCGCTTATCCCCTCAAGCATCCACAGGCTGGCTTCCAGCGGGGCGTTGCGCATTCTGCGGAAGTTGCCGGGACCGAAGTACATGGGCAGACAGCAGGCGATAATTTTATCCCACCCGGCAACCTCGTGAACCAGGTTGCCGGATAAGCTGTTGGTTTCAAAGCCGTCGCCCTGATAGCGGGACTGGTGGTCGAACAATAGATACTTCGCCCGCTCCCCGATTGCCTTAATGTCCTGGGAAAGGAATCCGGCCTCAATGGGTTCGGCGGGCATCATACCGAGATACAGGCAGTCCTCCCCGCCAAGCTCCGCGGTCTTTTGGTTTATGTAATCCCAGAAATGGGTGCGGAGGTCGCAGTTCCATTTTATCCACTTTTTGTAGGTCATATCGTTCATGTCCGGCTTTTCCGGAAGCTCCAGCCCGTAAGCCTCCATGAAGCCCTTTTTGCAGTTATCGCAGTGGCAGATGATGCCGGTCATTTTTGTGGCGCTGGCCCAGTTGTTGTCCGCAAAGCCGTTGACGCCATAGCGTTCGGTGATTTCCTTTATTATTTTCGGAAGAAACTCCAGATGGTAGGGACCGTTGATGCACGTGACATAGAGATTGTTGCCGTTCCTGAACGGAGCGCCATCCGGTCTGACGACGACCCAGTCCGGATGGGCTTCGTATACGTCCTTAAAAATCGCGTTCGTGTCGGTGCGCGCAAGCACAGCCAGACCGTCCTCCTTTGCCGCCGCCGCGAACTCGCCGAACAAATCCCTGTCGCCGAGCCCGGCCGCCCGGGTCTGGAACTCAAGCCCGGTCGGATAGAAGGCGACCAGCCCGCCCGCGTTGACGATGATTCCCTGCGCGCCGAGCTCACGCCAGTATTTGCGCCAGAACCCCACATCGCAGCTGACAGGGTCCATTTCATTGAGATTGATCTGGCACCATCGATGAACTTCCTTGTACCAAGGAGTTTTCGTATTTTTTTGATGTTCCATTGTCTTCCTCCCAAATAAATAATTAAGTTTATTAAACTTCTTGAATAATGAACCGCACTTTATTTCACTTTTGGACAGAAAACTTTCATTAAGTGAAACATATATGAATACTATAATTATATAACAACAGCATTTTATTGTCAATAAAAACTATATAGTTCATTGTGGGGCGGCAGCGATTATTATAAAATGTACATCAGTATCAGAAATTCATTTTTATCAAATGAACAGGCGGTTTTTTGAAAATAAAGTACGTGAGCGGTTATATTTATATCAAATTCTGTACGATAATATATCAAATTAACGAAGTGGATTTCGCGGGGAAATCTATTGCTGGATTCACACGGCGGAGAGATCGTTAACGTTATTTGCCCGAAGGAAATATAATGAGGCAGGATTAATATACGTACGGAAAGGAATTGGTATTGTGAGGCTTGTTATAAATTATGAGGTGGAGGGTGATTTCAAAGGGGAGGAAACGCCGGGGCTTCACCTTATCCTTAGAACTGAGGAATACTCCGGCGGTGAAGTAAAGCTTGTTCATCAAATTTTCGGCGATGAGCTTCTCAGCGCGGTGAACGGCTCCATAGAGGAGGGGAAGAGGCTTGACAACGAAATATTTCTTCTCTTTTTGCGGGATGGGGAAAAGAAGCTTATATCGAAGGAGGAATTTGAATTGCGCGGGATGACGTCATACACCCCGAACGTGTACGAGGAGATACTTATGAGGTATTTTTACAGGAATAAAGCAGGCGAGGAAAGGGATGCTTTGATAGAAGTGAAAAGGGAGAACGGAGGAGCGAGCGCCTCGGTGGAATTTTCCGAATATGAGGAGTATAAAAGCTTTGTAATACCTGCCGTACTGAAGCCTGTAATATATTGCCCCACCAAATAAACGGCAGGTTTGCCCGGGAAACAGCCGCGTCATGCCGTTCCAATACGTTATTATACTGCAATTTTCAAAATAACAATTTATACCAATCCGGGTTAAAAACATAGCCCTTCGGGGCGAAAAAGTTGGATATATGCTTTTACGCCCCGAAGGGCTTGTCTATGTTTTTACCCGAGATTGGTATTATAGCAACTTATTTGCGCTTTTTTCTTTTATAAGCGGGATATATATGTTATAATAGCTGAAAGCGGCTATTATAGTCAATTAACTTAAGAATGAGTAAAGTCCTTTTCCGGCTTTAAGCCGGAAACAGAACTCATTCTAAAGTTAATCGCCTATATAACATATATATCCCGCTGTGGCGTAAAGCAGGTTCTTCGCCGTCAATTTGATTATTAATATTGGGAAGCACAAATCCCGAGGAAACGAGTATGCAATGCAAAAATTAACCGACTTGAGGCTGGCGGTTTTGATAGACGCCGACAACGTGCCTAAGAAGAGCATTAAGAACGTAATGGAGGAGATCGCCATATACGGAACCCCGACAATCAAGCGTATATACGGCGACTTCACAAGAAACGAGCTGGCGGGCTGGAAAAGCGAGCTGCTGGAAAACGCGATAACTCCCGTACAGCAATTCGGCTACACAACGGGGAAGAACTCAACCGACTCCGCCATGATAATTGATGCGATGGACATATTGTATGACGGAAAGGTGGACGGGTTCTGCCTGATTTCCTCCGACTCGGATTTTACCAGGCTCGCTTTAAGAATCCGGGAATCGGGGCTCACTGTCATAGGCTTTGGGGAGAAGAAAACGCCGAATCCCTTCATAGTAGCCTGCGACAAATTTTTGTATCTCGAGATACTTGCAAGCAACAATGAAACCGCTGCGGAGACGCAGACGACCGGCGGTGAAAGGAAAAAGGTGGCGGACAAGAATATACCTAAAAAGACGCTCAAGCTGATTACGACCTCCATCCAGGACCTGGGGGATGAGGACGGCTGGGCGTTTTTAGGCGAGCTTGGGAATTTGCTTATCAAGAAGCAGCCGGACTTTGACCCCAGAAACTGCGGATACAGAAGTCTGACCCCGCTGGTAAAATCCATAGACAGCCTCGAGATAGATGTGAGGGAGACGGGAAACTCGAACATCAAGCACATATATGTTAGGAACAAAAAGAATGGGAAACAATAAAAAAAGGACAAAGAACAAGGTATTCGCGGTTTTTACGGTCATATTTGTGGCGATGAGCGTCACCGAGCTGTATATCTCCAACAGGGCGCTGGAGGTGGAAAGGCTTGAGGTCTTTATAAAAGGTCTTCCGAAGGTCTTTGACGGATACAGGATCGCCCACATTTCCGACCTGCACGGAGCCGAGTTCGGCAAGTATAATATTGATCTGGCGAACGTTATCAGGGAGGAAAAGCCTGATATAATAGTTATAACGGGGGATTATATTGATAACGCGGGGGACGTCGGGATGGTGTACACGACCGCGAGGACGTTATGCGGTGTGGCTCCGGTCTATTATGTGCCGGGAAACCATGAATACGGCTCAAAAATTGCCTCGGCGGTATTTAAGGACCTTGAAACCGCGGGGGTAAACGTACTTAGAAACCAGTCCGAGATATTGAATATCGGCGGGGAAGAGCTGATATTGCTGGGTATTGACGATCCGAACGGTCCCGCGGGCATGATAACCATGCAGAGGGCGGTCGAGCTTGTCCGGGATAAAAGCCGGGCGCCCATAGTGATGCTCAATCACAGATACGACCGGGCGGAGGAAATAGCAAAGCTGGATGTGGCGCTCGCGCTTACGGGACATGCTCACGGCGGACTTATCAGGCTGCCCTTCACCGACGGGCTCATAGGACCGGGGAGGGTAATATTTCCCAAGTACACAAACGGGCTGTACGAAATAGATGGGCTTACAATGGTTACAAGCCGGGGGATCGGCAACGCGGGGATAAGCTTCAGGGTCTTTAACCGGCCGCATATCCCCATAATCACACTGAGGAGCAAATAATTTTAAAAGGAGGGCAGTTTTTTTATGCAGGGCAAGCAATGGATAATGCCAAAGACGGATACCCAGGCGGAAAAACTGCTCGTTTCAAACGGAATTAATGAATATGTCGCGAAAACACTGATAGCCAGAGGCTTTGACACGCCTGAGTCGGCGGCGGATTTTTTGGATACGCGGCTGCGTCTGGACGACCCAATGCTTCTAAAGGACATGGACGCCGCGGTTGACAGGCTGGGAAGGGCGCTGGAACGCGGGGAAAAAATCGCGGTATACGGGGACTATGATGTGGACGGGATAACCTCCGTATGCCTGCTTTACGACTGGTTGAGGGAAAAGGGCGCAGACTGCATGTACTACATCCCGCACAGGCAGGAGGACGGGTACGGTATCAGCAGGTGTGGAATAGACTATCTGAAGGGCGAGGGGGTCTCGCTGGTCATTACGGTGGATACCGGCGTGACGGCGTATGATGAGGTCGAGTACGCAAAGACCGCGGGCATTGAATTTATAATTACCGACCACCACGAAAGCTGCGGAAGGCTGCCGGCTTCAACGGTGGTCAATCCTTGCAGAAAGGACTGCGGTTACCCCGTGAAGCTGATATCGGGGGTAACGGTAACCTTTCTGCTTATGCTTGCGTATGATGGCGGGGATATGCTTGAGAATCTGCTGGAGAGGTATTGCGACCTGGCGGCGCTGGGGACGATCGCGGACGTAATGCCGCTGACAGGAGTGAACAGGGCGCTCGTTTCACGGGGGATCGGGATTATAAATCAAAACAAAAGGCTGGGGCTGAGGGCGCTGATTTGCGAGGCGGTCGGAGAGGTGAAGCAGGTAAACACCGGAGTTCTCGGGTATTCCGTGGCGCCGCGGATAAACGCCGCCGGGAGGCTGGGAGATCCGCGGGACGCGGTCGAGCTTTTGCTGACCGAGGACAACGCGGTCGCGGAGAAGCTTGTAAAGCGTCTCTGCGGGCTGAACAAGCAGCGTCAAAATATAGAAAACGACATATACGAGGAAGCGGCGAGCCTTGCTGAAGGGATAATATCGCGGGAGGGGAAACAGGATGTGCTTGTGCTGTCCGGCGAGGGGTGGCATCAGGGAGTGATCGGGATCGTCGCGTCCCGCCTGTCCGAGAGATACGCCTGCCCGGTATTTTTAATAGCCGTCCGGGACGGAATCGGAAAGGGCTCGGCGCGGAGCTTTTTCGGAATCAACATTTACGACGCCATGACAAGGATTTCGCAGCTGTTTTCCTCATGGGGAGGACACGAATACGCGGCGGGGTTTACAATTGACGAAGAAAACATCCCGGCGCTGAGCGAGGCGGTTAAGGCGGTTTCAGGCGAGCTTGCGCCGACGCATTTAAACGTAGATATTGTCTGCGAGGAGAATCTGCCCCCGGTGGAAAGCATACGGGAGCTGGAGGCGCTGGAGCCGTATGGCGCGGAGAATTGCCCGCCGCTGTTTCTTATACGCGGGGTAAAGCTTTCCGAGATAGTGCCGCTGGGTTGGGGCAGAAACCTGAGGATGAAGGCGGCAAAGGGCTTTAAGACATATCACGCCTTTTATTACGGCATGGATATGGCGCGGATGGACGCGTGTGACGGCGATACGGCAGACATCGTTTGCAGAGTGGAAATAAACGGGCGCAGGGGTGAGGAAGCTCTCAAATTTATAATATTTGAAATGAGGCTGTCCCCTGATGAGCAAGAAAAATACAGGCGGGAGAAGGAGCTGTATGAGCGGCTGGAAAGAGGCGAGGGGCTTTCGCGGGAGGAGGCGCTGCGGCTCTTTCCGGGGAAGAAGGAATTTATTGCGCTTTTGCGGCATCTGAAACGCAACTGCGATGAAAACAGGCGGGTATACGCGAGGCTCGGGCCGATGTGCCGGAATATATGCAGAGAGGAGCATATGGAGACCGAGACCTGCGTGAAGCTGCTCGTCTGCATGGACGCGCTCAGGGAGATGAACCGCCTGACCTATGACGGGCGGGACGATTCGCTTGTTATTACCCTGCTTGAGGAGACGCCTATAAACCTAAACGATTCAAAAATTATCAGGAGACTGAAGGAGTTCACTGAAGTTGACTGCGCGAAGGATGGTGAGACGGGGATATGAATACCGATTTTGAAACGGACAAAAGATTTGAAGACATACTGGGCAAAATGGCGCAGGGCAGCCCTGCGGTGAATACGGACAGGATAAAGAAGGCGTATGAATATGCCCGCGACTCACACGCCGGTCAAATGAGGAAATCAGGTGAACCGTATATAATCCACCCACTCGAGGTCGCCAAGATCATATTCGAGATGGGGATGGATGAGGATTCCATGATATCCGCGCTTTTACACGACGTCATCGAGGACACGGAGTACGGGTATGAGGACATAAAGCGTGAGTTCGGGCAGTCGGTGGCGACTATTGTGGACGGCGTAACAAAGCTGACAAGGGTGCAGTACACCTACAAGGAAGACGAGCAGATGGAAAACCTGAGAAAGATGCTGCTCGCCATGGCAAAGGACATAAGGGTAATACTTATAAAGATTGCCGACAGGCTGCACAACATGCGTACAAGCGAATACTGGGATGAGCAAAAGCGACGGGACAAGGCGCTGGAAACGATGGAGATATACGCGCCGCTTGCACACAGGCTGGGAATACAGAGGATCAAAAGCGAGCTTGAGGATCTGGCGCTTAAATGTCTTGACCCGGTCGGATACAAGGAAATTACTGATGAGCTGAGCGAGAGGGAGGCAAATCATCAGAATTTTTTAGCTCATATAAAAGAAAATCTTTCGGAGAAATTGGTTGAATATGGGATAAAGGCGGAAATACAGAGCAGGATAAAGCACGTCTATTCAATATACCGAAAGATGTACAACCAGCAGAAGGCGATGTACGAGATTTACGACCTGTACGCGGTGAGGATAGTTGTGGACGAGATGGTGGACTGCTACAATGTGCTCGGGATAGTACACGACGTATACAAGCCGATACCGGGGCGGTTTAAGGACTATATTTCAACCCCTAAGCCCAACCTGTACAAATCCCTCCACACGACCGTGATAGGCAGGGAGGGGATGCCGTTCGAGGTGCAGATACGCACGTGGGAGATGCACCACACGGCGGAATACGGGATCGCGGCGCACTGGAAGTACAAGTCCGGTGTGCAGGGCGGAGTCTCGCTTGACCAGAAGCTGGAGTGGGTGCGGCGGCTGCTTGAAACACAGGAGGATGCGGATGCGGACGAATTTATACGCACCCTGAAAATAGACATGTTCGCGGACGAGGTGTTTGTGTTTACCCCGAAGGGGGACGTGATAAACCTGCCCGCCGGCGCGACCCCGATCGATTTCGCGTACGCGATACACTCCGCCGTCGGCAACCGTATGACCGGGGCAAAGGTGAACGGGAAGATCGCGACCTACGATTACCTCCTGCAAAACGGGGACATAGTCGAGATAATCACCTCCAAGACCATTCACGGTCCCAGCCGGGGCTGGCTTGAAATTGCAAAGACCCCGGAGGCGAGGAACAAAATAAGGCAATGGTTCAAAAAGGAGAAGCGTGAGGAAAACATCGCCCGGGGAAGAGAGATGTTTGAAACCCAGATAAGGAAGCTGGGCTTTTCCCCCGCCGACATATCCGGCGAGGATGTGCTTCCCAGCGTTTTAAAGCGGGTGAGCTTCGGAAGCCTTGAGGAGCTGTACGCCGCCATAGGCTACGGAGGCATTACGTCCATACGGGCGGCGAACAGGGTCAGAGACGAGCTTGTCAGGCTAAATAAGCTGGGCAAAGAGGAAACGGCGGTAAAGGCGCCGCCAAAGAAGCCGAAGCGCTCCGAATCGGGGGTAATAGTCGAGGGGATAGACAACTGTCTTGTGAAGTTTTCCAGATGCTGCACCCCTGTTCCGGGGGACGATATCATCGGCTTTGTCACCAGGGGGTACGGCGTTTCGATACACTGCAAGGACTGCCAGAACGTGTCGGCGCTGGAGCGCGCCCACGATGAGGGGCGGTGGCTTAAGGTCTACTGGGCGGAGGAGACGGGGGATAAATACGAAACAAGCATCGAGCTTTCGGCAAAGGACCGTCCGGACCTGGTGGTTGACATCATGACGGCGCTGTCCGCGATGCACATATCGGTAAACCTGTTGAACGCCAGGCGCTTCAGCGATGGCTACAATGTCGTCAACATGGCGTTTGACGTCAAGGATATTGAACAGCTGCGCCTTGCGCTGACGAGACTGGCAAGAATAAACGGCGTTGTGAGGGTGTCGCGAAAAAGCTACGACAATTGACAAACGGGCGGTATATAATTGGGGTGTGCCCTAACTTATAACAAAGCGGAAAAGGACTGATAGCGTGAATAAATTCACGCTATCAAATATTAAAAAAATAAACCGCTTATCATCTCTCAGGCGATGGATGACGAGTGCGCATAATTCACAACTATTTTGTGTCGCCTGAGAAATGGCGGTTGATATGAGCTACAATGACGAGTACCGGAGGTGGCTGGAAACGCCCGTATTGACAGAGGAAGAAAGAAACGAGCTTTTGCAGCTCGAGGGAAACGAAAAGGAGCTGGAGAGCAGGTTTTACGCGCCGCTGGGGTTCGGCACCGCGGGACTCAGAGGGGTAATGGCGATGGGGCTTAACCGGATGAACATCTATGTCATCCGTCAGACCACCCAGGCCCTCGCGAAGCTTATAAAAGCGAACGGCGGGGAGGAGCGCGGGGCGGCGATAGCGTATGACTGCCGGATAAACTCCGAGCGCTTCGCGCGTGAAGCTGCCTGCGTGCTGGCGGCAAACGGGATAAAGGTATTTTTGTTTGACGGGCTGCGCCCCACCCCCGAGCTTAGCTTTGCCATAAAAAGGTACGGGTGCATTGCCGGAATCAATGTTACGGCGTCGCACAATCCGAAGGAATACAACGGATATAAGGCCTACTGGGAGGACGGGGCGCAGCTGCCGCCGGAGCATGCGCGGATTGTTGAAGCGGAGATAAGGGACACCGATATATTCACCGGGGCAAGGCTCACCGGCTTTGACCGCGCTGTGAGCGGCGGGCTCATCACCATGCTGGGGGGAGAGACCGACGAGGAATTTTTGGCGTGCGCGCTCGGGCAGTCAATCGACAGGGGGACTGTGGGGAGGATAGCTGATGAGTTTAAGGTGGTTTACACTCCGTTTCACGGAGCGGGCTACAGGCTTGTGCCTGAGATACTCAGGCGGATCGGGGTTAAGAATATAATCCCGGTGGCGGAACAGATGATACCGGACGGAAACTTTCCGACGGTGGCAAATCCAAATCCCGAGTACGCTGTGGGCTACACTCTCGCGCTGGAATACGCGAAAAGGCACGGCGGGGATATCATTATAGGGACAGACCCGGACTCGGACAGGGTGGGGCTGATGTTCCGTGAAAGGGACGGCGAATATACGCTGCTCAGCGGCAACCAGACCGGGGCGCTGCTGCTTGAATATATCGCGTCGGCAAGGAAGCGCATGGGCGCTATCCCGGAAAAGTCCTACGCCATACGCACCATTGTTTCCTCCGACATGATAGACGCGATATGCGAAAATTACGGGCTTGAGGTGGAGGAAACCTTCACCGGCTTTAAGTTCATCGCGGAGAGGATCGGGGAGCTTGAGCCTGAGGGCAGGCATTATATCTTCTCCTACGAGGAGTCCTTCGGGTATCTTGTGGGGGATTATTGCCGGGACAAGGACGCGGTTACGGCGTCGATGCTGATATGCGAAATGGCGGCAAGCTACGCCGAAAAGGGGAAAAACCTGCGTGACGCGATGAATGAGATGTATGAGAAATACGGAGCGTATACCGACGAGACGATCAGCGTTATGATGCCGGGCATAAACGGCTCAAAGAGGATGGATGACCTGATGGAGTCGTTTAGAAACGGCGGCTTCAAATTTCCCGGCGGCTTCAAAATCAGGTCAATGACGGATTTCGAGACGGGGGAGGTTATAAGCGACGGAGGAGTGACGAGAAAGCTCAGGCTGAAGGGCTCCAACGTGTTGAGCTTTGAGTTTGACGGGGACAGAAAGCTTATGGTTCGCCCGTCCGGAACAGAGCCGAAGATCAAGTTCTATATATTTGCGAAGGGCAAGGATATGGAGGAGGCGGCAAGGCGCAAGGAGACGATGACCGGACTTGTAAAGCGGATAGAGAAGGAACAGCGAGAGGGCTGACGGGTAAAAAATTACAATAAAGCGATAGAGGGCGGGCATTTCAAGCTGAAATGCCCGCCCGTGTTTTGATAGTTTACGCTACTTCAATGAAAGCTTTTGAGGAACCGAAACGGTCTCGTCATAGCAGGAGAAGGCGTAATCGGAGTCCTCCTTTTTGAGCTTTGGTGTGACCAGGCTCACAAGCGGCACGACCACAAGCGACGCCACAATTGCGATTGCCCCGGCCATAGGGGCGGAGGTAAACGGGAAGAAGAAATTGAAGCCTGTTATACCAATGCCGCTCACGAAGCTTGCCCATACCGCGGCGGTCGTCGTTTTCTTCCAGAAGAGCGAGTAGAGGAAGGGACCGAGAAACGCGCCGGACAACGCGCCCCATGACAGCGACATGAGGGTGGTGATGAGGCTGTTCGGTATAAGGGCGAGCACGACAGAAAGAAGGATGAAGCACCCGCACAGGATTCGGATGACATGCATTTCCGTCTTGGGCTTCATCGCCTTTTTTTGCAGCACGTTTAAAAAGTCAAGCGTAAACGTTGAGCTGGAGGTTATGACAAGCGCGGACAGGGTGGACATAGACGCGGAAAGCACAAGTATAAGTACAGCGCCTATCAATATGTCCGGCAGCGCTGAGGCGAGCATCTTCGGCACGATCTCGTCAAAGACGACGGGGCTTTCGCTGTAGTACAGGCGTCCGAAGGCTCCCATAAAGTAGCTGCCGCACGCTATCACCAGAGCAAAAACGGTGGAGATTATCGTTCCGGTTTTTATGGCCTTTTCATCCTTTATCGAGTAGAATTTGTGAAGCATCTGAGGAAGTCCCCATGTGCCCAGGCTTGTCAGGACTACGACGCCGAGAAGCCCCATCGGATCGGGTCCGAAGAATGAGGTGTACGCCCCCTGAAGCCCGGGGACCGCCGCCGACGGAGCTTGTGAGAGCTGTGTGATGGCGGAAGTGAAGCCGCCCCGTCCGTTCAGCACGGCGAATACAACCATAACGATTCCGCCAAGCATGATAATGCCCTGAACAAAGTCGTTGACGGCCGTCGCCATGTAACCGCCCGCTATTACGTAAACGCCGGTCAGAACGGCGATCCCGATCACACAGTAGACAAAGTCGACGTTAAACGCCAGGGAAAACAGCCCGGACAGTCCCTTGTACACCGACGCGGAGTAGGGCACGAGAAAGATAAAAATTATGACCGACGCGACGGTTTTAAGCGGCTTGCAGGAAAAACGTTTTGCGAAAAAATCCGGCATGGTGGAGGACTCATAGTGCTTTGTCATTATTCTTGTGCGGCGTCCGAGTATCACCCATGCCAGGAGGCTGCCTATCAGGGCGTTGCCGATACCTATCCATGTGGCGGATACGCCGAAGTTGTAGCCAAACTGACCCGCATAGCCGACAAACACAACCGAGGAAAAGTATGAGGTGCCGTACGCGAAAGCGGATAACCAGGGTCCTACAGTGCGTCCTCCGAGCACAAAGTCTCCGACGCTTTTTGCACGGTTTCTGTAGATAACGGCGATAGCGACAGTGACAAGTGTGAATATGAGGATAATCAACAATTTCTGCAACATTTTTTATACATCCCTTCTATATTAGACTTCTGACAAAACCATCGGTTTTGTCAGAAGTCTATTTTAAAATATTAAAATCCCGTCCCCTGTAAAGAGGACGGGATTTGTTCGACCCGTGATACCACCTCGATTTATCACAGCCTCGCGGCGGTGACCTCATCGGGTACGGCAATAATACGACACATAAATGCGATACCCGGGCGCGGTAACGTGCGCTCAACCCGGCAGCAACCTACTCCGGCATACTTTTTCGGCGTGCAGCTCTCGAAATGTATTCGGGATATCTGATCCTTGCGCCTCTCACCAGCCGGCAGCTCTCTTTAAGTGTTTGATATTCCTACTTTTTTTCGGTCACAGCTTTTATGCTATTGTTTGAATGTTATCACGCGGGATTTATTTTGTCAATAAAAATTTTTCAAAAGAGGATAATACTAATCCCAAATAAGAAGTATGCTAAAAATCATCACGAAAACCGCATATATCAAAGCTTTTCGCTCCATTTTATAGAATACTTCTAAATGGCGTGCGCGCCTTTAGTGATTAGTATAACCTGTGTTTCCGTGTCATATAGATTAAGGACAAGTGTTTATTATTACGAAGTGAAAGGCTGAAAAAATGGATATATTGATTGTTATAGGCTATTTGGGATTTTTGCTTTTTTACGGCATTTATCAGGGCTACAGGGTAAAAAACGTAAAGGAGTTTTCGCTGTCCGGAAAGCGTCACGGGCTTTTTGTGGTGTTCGCGGCGCTGTCGGCGGCATTTATCGGCGGCGGATTTTCCTCGGGAAACGCGACCGAGGTCTTTAAAAACGGCACGGGGAATATTCTGGGGCTTTGCGGTTTTTCCCTGGGGCAGATAATAATCGGCTTTTTTATGCTGAAAAGGGTAAGGCTTCCGCAAAACGCTTCGTCGCCTGGAATGATAATGCAGGGCGGGTACGGGAAATACGGGCGGATAGTATCGGGTGTGAGCGCTACGCTGCTGTGTGTGGGGTTGCTCGGAGCGCAGATCGCCGCGATCGGATGGATATTCAACGTCCTTCTAAACGTACCGTACGCGGCGGGAGTTGTGATCGGCTTTGCCGTTGTGCTGGTCTACTCGACGGCGGGAGGAATGAGCGCGATAATAACAGCCGAGATAGTGGAATTTCTGCTGCTAAGCATAGGGCTGCCGATACTCCTTATTTGTTCGGTGAGATATGTGGGCGGGGTGAACGCGCTTATGGGAGGGCTGCCGCCGGAGAGGCTGAATCCGTTTAAGAGTATGGAGGCGGGAAGTCTGATATCGCTGTTTATAACGATGATGATAGGCGAGGCGCTCACACCCACCTACATACAGAGGATACTCATGGCCAAGGACAAGAGGAGCATCAGCAAGGCGACAATATTGAGCGGAGTTGTGTCGGCTCCGGTATTTATCATAACCGGCTTTGTCGGTATGTGCGCGTTTGTGGCAAACCCGAATATGCAGGAGTCGCTTGCGATGCCGTACATGGTTATACACGCGATGCCGGTGGGGCTCAAGGGGCTGGTGATGGCGGCGATGCTGGCAATTGTGATGTCCTCCGCCGACGGGCTGCTCTCCTCCGCCGCCATCGGGCTTGTAAACGACGTACTGGCTCCGCTGTCAAAGAAAAAACCTTCGGAGGGCCGGCAGCTCAGGCTTATAAGGGCGGTCACTGTTTTACTGGGTGTTATAGGTATGGGCTTCGCGATATATTCGGGCGACGTCTTCGGACTGCTTCTGCTGGCATACGCGGCGTGGGCGCCCGTGATGCTGGCGCCGCTCCTGGCGCTGCTGATGGGTAAAAGGATAAGCATAAAGGGCTTTTTGCTGTGCGGCGGGGCGGGCGCCGGCACCGCGGTCTTTTTCGGCGCCGCCGGTATTTCCCCGTTCGGGATGACCCCGTCTGTCGCGGGATTTTTGATAAACCTGACGATGTTTTTAGCGATATACAGCCTTGAAAAAAGAAAGAAATAATTTCCGCGAAAGCAGCACAAATTGCGATACAATTTGTTCACAGATTATTTACCGCCTTTGAGCCGAAAAACTCTTGACATAAACGGCTATAGGTGGTAAATTTATTCTAGCACTCAGGTAGGGAGAGTGCTAATCGCAAAAACAGGCTTTTCAAATGTGCGGCACACCGGTATGCCGCACACGAGTATGCAACATATATCCCCGTTATTTTGAAGGTGAAGACATGGCGCTGGATGAAAGAAAAAAAATAATATTGAGAGCTGTCGTCAACGACTATATACAGACGGTCGAGCCTGTGGGTTCAAAGGCGCTTGCCTCGAGGATACATTTGAAATTGTCGCCGGCAACCCTTAGAAACGAGATGTCCGAGCTTGAATATATGGGATATCTTGAACAGCCGCACACCTCGTCGGGCAGAGTCCCGTCGCACATGGGATACCGCCTGTATGTGGATGAGCTGATGAACATTCAGCGGCTTACCCTGTCCGAGATGGAGGCGATAAACAAGTCGCTTCAGACAAGGCTGAGGGAAATAGACCGTGTGATAACCGAGGCGGGGAGGCTCACCTCGGAGCTTACAAACTACGCCGTATACGCGGCGTCTCCGTTTGGAGCGAGGGTAACGGTCAGAAAGGTGGAGCTTGTGCCGCTCGATCCGGACAGCTGTATTGTGGTCGCCGTATTTTCCGAGTCAAGCGTGAAAAACTCCATAATTAAAAGTCCCGAGGCGGACAAAAACAGGCTTATACGCATCTCTGAAATAATAACCGCCGTGCTGGTCAACAAGTCGTGCGAGCAGATAACCGTTTCCACAGCGCTGAAAATTTCGGAGGACAGCAAGGCGCCCGCCGGATTTATAGGAGCTGTTGTTGACTTTGTGGCGGAAGCCGCAAGGGAGATAGACAAACGCAAAATCTTTATCGACGGCACGGCGCACATACTGGCGCAGCCGGAATATAAGGATGTGCTTAAGGCGCAGAAGCTGATGGAGCACCTTACAAACGATACGACGGCGGCAATGCTTCCCGAGCCGGAGCAGTCGGGCAAGGTGAAAATATTGATAGGTCCGGAAAATGTGAGCGAGGCTCTGCGCGATTCGTCGGTTGCGGTTGCGAGCTATGAAATAGGCGGCGGTATGCACGGCTTTATCGGGGTTGTCGGTCCGATGAGGATGGATTTCTCAAAGGTCGCGTCCCGGCTGGGCTATCTGACAGGAAGCCTTACAAAGCTGCTGACCGGCGAACCTTATAAAGAGGACGGCGGCGAAAATGAAAATATATGATGATTAATATTCAGGAAGGGATGATAAAGAAGTGACGAAGAAAAAGAATGACGGCGAAAACCTCGCTGCGGACGAGACCGTGAAGGACACTGCCGCAGAGCAGACGGCGGCGGAGGAGACCGAAGCTCCCGCGGAAGAAAATGAGGTTTTAAGCAAAGAAAACGAAGAGCTGGAAGAGATGAAGGACAGATACCTCCGCCTTATGGCGGAATACGATAATTTCAGAAAGCGCACGGCAAAGGAGAGGGAGGGCGTCTACTCGGCGGCAAAGGCGTCGGTTGTGGAGCAGCTTCTTCCGGTATTTGACAACATCGAGCGCGCTGTCCTGAATCCGACGACCGACGACGCGTACAAAAAAGGCATAGAGCTGATAATGCAGCAATTGACGGCGGTGTTTGAGAAGCTGGGAGTCACCGAAATCGACGCTCAGGGAAAAGAGTTCGATCCGGAAAAGCACAACGCTGTGGCGCATACTGAGGACGACGCATATTCGGCAAACACGGTTGCGGAGGTATTTCAAAAGGGCTTTGAGGCGGACGGGAAGGTAATCCGTCACGCGGTGGTCAGGGTTGCAAACTGACTAATATAGCAATTTGACATAACATAGACTATATAAATTGCTAAAATAACCGCATATATTCAACGTTTCTTTCAGCAATTTAAAGTCTATGATAATGCAAATTGCTATACAATAATTATATTAAGCTTGGAGGTAAAAAATAATGGGTAAAATAATAGGAATAGATCTTGGTACAACAAACTCATGTGTGGCGGTCATCGAGGGCGGCGAGCCTCTTGTTATAGCAAACGCGGAGGGCGCCCGCACAACACCGTCGGTTGTGGCGTTTTCAAAGGACGGGGAGCGCATGGTCGGGCAGGTCGCAAAGCGTCAGGCGATAACAAACCCCGACAGGACTATCTCGTCGATCAAGCGTGAGATGGGTTCGGACTATAAGGTCACGGTTGACGACAAAAAATATACGCCGCAGGAAATCTCGGCCATGGTCTTAACAAAGCTGAAAACCGACGCCGAGAGCTATCTGGGAACCACTGTGACCCAGGCTGTCATCACCGTTCCCGCATACTTTTCCGACTCCCAGCGCCAGGCGACAAAGGACGCGGGGCGTATCGCGGGACTTGAGGTGCTGCGTATAATAAATGAGCCTACGGCGGCGGCGCTCGCATATGGGATGGACAAGGAAATTGACCAGAAGATCATGGTCTATGACCTGGGCGGAGGAACCTTTGACGTATCAATCCTTGAGATAGGCGACGGGGTTCTGGAGGTTCTGGCCACGGCGGGAAACAACCGCCTGGGCGGCGACGACTTTGACGAGAAGGTCATGAACTGGCTTGTCGCGGAATTTAAACGCGCGGAGGGGGTAGACCTTTCGGGGGATAAGATCGCGATGCAGCGTTTGCGGGAGGCGGCGGAAAAAGCGAAAAATGAGCTTTCCGGCGTGACCTCGACGACGATAAATCTGCCGTATATCACAGCCGACGCAACCGGACCGAAGCATCTTGACATAACCCTTACAAGGGCAAAGTTTAATGAGCTGACAGCGGATCTGGTGGAAAGGACCATGGGACCGCTCAAGCAGGCGATGAGCGACTCGGGGCTGAAGCCCTCCGACCTCTCGAAGGTGCTGCTTGTCGGCGGATCGACCCGTATACCCGCGGTACAGGAGGCCGTTCAGAAGTTCACGGGAAGAGAGCCGTTTAAGGGCATAAATCCCGATGAATGCGTCGCGGTGGGCGCCGCTATACAGGGCGGAGTTCTCGGCGGCGACGTAAAGGGGCTTGTTCTCCTCGACGTCACGCCGCTCAGCCTCGGAATTGAAACAATGGGCGGGGTATTCACACGTCTTATCGACCGCAACACGACCATACCTACCAAGAAGAGCCAGATATTCTCAACCGCCGCCGACGGACAGACCTCGGTCGAGGTGCATGTTTTGCAGGGCGAGCGTGAAATGGCGCAGTACAACAAGACGCTCGGGCGTTTCCATCTGGACGGAATAGCGATGGCTCCGCGCGGCGTTCCGCAGATCGAGGTATCCTTTGACCTCGACGCGAACGGAATAGTCAACGTATCGGCAAAGGACCTCGGAACAGGCAAGGAGCAGCGCATAACCATCACCTCCTCCTCCAACATGTCGAAGGACGATATTGAGAAGGCGGTCAAGGAATCGGAGCAGTTCGCGGCGGAGGACAAGAAGCGCCGCGAGGAGGTGGACACAAGAAACAGCGCCGATCAGATGGTTTATCAGAGCGAAAAGACGCTGGGCGAGGTCGGGGATAAGATATCGGGCGAGGAAAAGGACAAACTGAGCGCCCTGATAGAGAGCTTGAAGGAAGCGCTGAAGGGCGAGGATTACGCGCTTATCGCCTCGAAAAACGAGGAGCTGACCAAGGAGTTCTACGCCATGAGCGAAAAGCTGTATAACGCGGCGGAGCATCAGGCGCAGGGCGGCGGGCAGGAAGGCGCGGCGGATCAGGGACCTGACGAAACCGTATATGACGCCGACTACAAGGTTGTCGACGACGATGACAGCAATTAGGCGGCAAAGGTTAAAGCGTACAGCTTAGGATTAGTATTATGGGCGGGAAAACCGCCCATAATACTCTGTCTATATAAATCTATTGGAATGGTGTTGACGGATGGCTGACCAAAAAAGAGATTACTATGAAGTTTTGGGTATTGCTAAGGGCGCGTCTGAGGATGAGATAAAGCAGGCGTACAGAAAGCTCGCAAAGAAGCATCACCCTGATATAAACCCGAACGACAAGGCTGCCGAGGAGAAGTTCAAGGAAGTCGGCGAGGCGTACGAGGTGCTTTCCGACCAGCAAAAGCGGCAGCTGTATGACAGCTACGGTCACGCGGGAGTCGATCCGAACTTCAACGCCGGCGGCGGAGGCTTTGGCGGCTTCGGGGGCGGCGGAGGCTTCGGCTTTGACGATTTCGACCTGGGTTCCGTATTCGACGCGTTCTTTGGCGGAAACGGCGGAGGAGCCAGAGCCGCGAGAAGAAACGGCCCGGTAAGGGGAGAGAACGTAAGGGCGTCCTCGGTGCTGACCTTTGAGGAGGCGGCTTTCGGGTGTGAAAAGACGATCGGGATATCCAGAACGGAGTCCTGTGCCAAATGCAACGGCTTGGGGGCGGAGGACGCCGCCGATATTTCGAGCTGTCAGACCTGCGGAGGAACCGGACAGGTGAGGGCTTCGCGCAGAACCCCGATGGGGGTGGTGTCCACCACCGAGGTCTGCCAGACCTGCGGCGGCAAGGGAAAGATCATCAAGAATCCGTGCGGCGTATGCTCCGGGCTTGGCCGGGTCAGGAAGAGCAAAAGCATAAAGGTGAATATTCCTGCGGGTATCGACGACGGGCAGACGGTCTCCATACGGGGCGAGGGAAACGCCGGGCAGAACGGAGGAGGGACCGGGGATCTGTATGTGACCGTGCAGGTGCGACCGCATCCGCTGTTTGTCCGGGACGGCACGTCGGTACACTGCGAGATGCCGATAACCTTTGTACAGGCGGCGCTGGGAGCGGAGATAGAGGTGCCTACGCTTGACGGCAAGGTCAAATACAACATGCCGGAGGGCACCCAGACAGGTACCACCTTCAGGCTGAAAAGCATGGGGATACCCAAAATAAACGGCTCCGGTCGGGGGGATCAGTATGTGAAGGTTGTGGTTGAGGTGCCAAAGAACTTAAACTCGAAGCAAAAGGACATACTCCGTGAATTCGGGGAGCAGGTAGGGGACAAAAATTACGAAAAGAGAAAGGGCTTCTTTGATAAAATAAAGGATTCGCTTTCAAAGTAAATGTAAGAATCCGGCTGTTACTCATTTTGCCGAGTAACAGCCGGATTTTCAGTATGTCGAAAAAGAACCATTTTTTTTGCGGACGCGCAGCGCGCGCCCCTGCACGAACCCCCGGAAACACAGTGTTTTTTGTAGGGGCGACCACTGGTCGTCCGCAATTTTCCGTTTTTTGAACCTCACAAATAGCGCTTGAGGGTCACCCATATCCGATCCTTTTTGCTTCTGCCGCCGATTTCGCCGACGACGATTTTCCCCTTCCCCCTGAGTGAGAGCACGCAGCCCTCCCCGAGTTGCTTTGAAGGGGAGTCGGTCTCCCTATAGTTTAGCCGGACAAGTCCGGAGGCTATGGCCTCCTTGGCGGACTCGCGGGAGATGCCAAACCCGGACGAAATTACCGCGTCGAGCCTTAAGGACTGGAGGGTAGCCCGGATAATCTCAAATTTTTGCTCGGGCGGGGATATCTCGCTCAGCGGAACTTCCGCGGTCTCCACCGGGGTGCGCCCCGCTTTTTTGCAGCTGTCAAGGATGAAGGGAAGTATACCGCTTAGAAGGATGACAATGCTCCGCCCTTCACTCACGAGTATATCGCCCAAGGTCTCCCGCTTTATACCCAGGGCAAGCATTGACCCCAGAATATCCCGGTGGGTCAGCGGAGCTTTGTGGGAGAGGCGCACCGCCGATACAGGAAGCGCAGCGCCGTCCGGAGGAGCCGCCGGAGGGTGCAGGGCGAGTATACTCCTGTCCGCGCCGTCATATCCGCCGAAGAAGGTCATACCGCAGCCGATGTGCCTTTCGCAGGAGCGCAGCAGCGCCTGCTCCGAAGGGGTCAGGAAGGCTGTCGTACAGACGGCGGAGCCGTCCTCGACCCGCAGGGCAAGGTCGCGCACGTGCCGCAGCAGCAGCCTTTCCCCGTCATTTTCGGCGCGGGACAGCAGAGCTTGCGTATCGGTCATGGAGGACTCCTTTATATTACTTAATAACTGTCGTCCAGCCGAAGGCGTCCTCGGCTTTGCCCCACTGGATGCCGGTGAGGCTGTTGTACAGCTTTTGGGTCGTCTGCCCAATATCGCCGCCGCCGATTTTATAGCCCGTGCCCTTGTAGCTTATGTCGCCTATCGGAGAGATGACCGCGGCGGTGCCGGAGCCGAACGCCTCCTCCAGGTCTCCGCTGACCGCGGCGGAGATAAGCTCATCGACGGTGATACGGCGCTGGGTGACCTTTAAGCCCCACGAGCTGAGCAGCTGTATGCAGGAATCGCGGGTGATTCCCGGGAGTATGCTGCCGGAAAGCTCGGGGGTTACGATTTCACCCTTTATTTTGAAGAACACGTTCATCGCGCCGACTTCTTCTATATACTTTCTGTCAACGCCGTCGAGCCACAGCACCTGGGAAAAACCGCTTTTCGAAGCGCGCTCGCCCGCACGCAGGGACGCGGCGTAGTTTCCGCCCGCCTTGGTAAAGCCGATTCCGCCTCTGACCGCCCGCACGTCCTCGTCCTCGATCAATATTTTTACCGGGGCGAGACCCTCCGCGTAGTACGCGCCGACAGGGCTGAGGATGATGGCGAAAAGATAGCGGTGCGAGGCGTGCACCCCGATATGGACATCGGTTGCGAAGATGAACGGACGGATGTAAAGGGAGGTGTCCGGCGCGGTCGGAATCCAGTCGGCGTCGGCCACAACCAGCTGCTTTACGGCTTCCACCGCAAATTCGGCGTCCATCTGCGGTATGCACATTCTGTCGGCGGAGGCGTTGAGCCGTTTGAAATTGTCCCACGGGCGGAAAAGCCGCACCTTTCCGTCATCGCCGCAATATGCCTTTAAGCCCTCAAAAATTTCCTGGGCGTAGTGCAGCACCATGCTGGCGGGGTCGATTTCCAGCGGAGCGTACGGCACGATACGGGGGTCGAACCAGCCCTTGCCGTCCTCATAATTCATAAGAAACATGTGGTCGGTAAAGTAATTGCCAAAGCCGAGCTTGGTGTAATCGGGCTTGACCTTCGGGCTTTTTGTTTTGGTTACTGAAATTGTCTGCATGAGTATAACCATTCCTTTCCTTGATGCCCCGCCGGGCAAAGCCGGAGGCTTGCGGGGAAGTCTAATGTCTGCGTTTGGGTTATTATAGCATTTTATCATTTGTAATAAAAGTGTGATTTTTACAAAATAATATTTTTATTGATTTACTTTTGAGGGATATTAGAAAAAAGTGCACAAAATATTGTTTAATTAACGATTTTAACCCCATCTTAGCGTTGAAGGATGAAGGCGGGTGTGATATACTGATGACAAATAAGTATAAAGCGGTATATTTAAATCTGTTCCACGGCATAAATAGCTTTAGGATAAATCGTTTGACACAGCGTGTCTGGGAAAGGATGTATGGCGTTGTCCGCCGGACGACGCGGAAAATATGAAAAAGCACAGTATTATTAAGACGTTATTTGCCACTCTGCTTCTGGCTATGGTGATTGGCGGGCTGTCCGCGTCGGCGGAAGCGGAGCCGTACTTTACCGGCGTAAATGACAAGCTTCTGCCGTTGAAGGACGCGACAATGCCCTTTTTATGGAACGATAAATTCTACGTTCCGTACACGATATTTGAAGAAAACGCCGAGCTTGGGATTTATGTCACCCATGACAAGGACTTTTTTCGGGTCACCTTCTGGAATAAAAGCAATGTTTTGACCTTCGATTATCTCAACAACGTCACCTTTGACAGCACAAAGCAGTACAGCGAGAGGGTAATAGGAAAAAACAACACCATATACGTACCCATCGAATTTCTCTGCAAGCAGTTTAATCTGGGGTTTGACCACATAAACGCGGCTCCGGTCACGATACTCCGCATTGTTTCGTCCAGCTCCCTCGACGGCATTGATTTCCGCGAGTGGGTCGGGGTGGACATGCTGAGGTTTTACAGGGAGTACACCGGATATTATTCGCCGACTCCCTCCGGCGGCGGGGGGACGGCCCCTACAAGGACTCCGTCCCCCGCCCCTTCGCCTTCGGCGCTGCCCGAGATAAAGGTGGTCTATCTGACGTTTGACGACGGTCCCAACGGCAACACGGGTAAAATTCTCGACGTACTCGACGAATATGGGATGAAGGCGACCTTTTTCATGCTGGGCGACCACATGGAGGAAAGCCCGGATACGCTGAGAAGGATTGTAGGCTCGGAGCACGGGATTGGGCTGCACGGATACAACCACAACGAGGAGGAGCTGTACGGATCGCCGGACAGCCTTGCCTCTGAGATAGAGAGGGCAAACGAGGCTCTTGACAGTATCACGGGGATGAAGACCCGGCTTTTCAGGTTTCCGTGGGGGTCAAGGTATGTAAATCAGGCGCTAAGGGACAGAGTGACTCAAGAGGGCTACAGATATTGGGACTGGACCATCGACGCGTTGGATCATTCCCCGACCGAATCGTCTGTGAGAAGCGTCGCGAAAAATGTCATAGACGGGCTTGCAAAATCGGGAAGCACGGCGGTGGTGCTCATGCACGACACTGCGAACACCGCCGGAGCGCTGCCGCAAATCCTTGCCTATATTCAGAAAAACGGATATATTGTCCGAACTATAACCCAGAGTGAAATGCCAAACAATTTTTATAAGGATGTACGGTAATACTAAACGCCAAAGGATGATTTTTAACAATGGAAATATTGCTGGGTAAAATGGGAGAGGTGGTTCTCAAGGGGCTGAACCGCCGCCAGTTTGAAAACAGGATGCTTAAAAATATAAGGTACAGGCTGAACAGGATAGGGCGGTTCAAGGTCTATGCCGTGCAGTCCGCCGTGTACGCGGAGCCTGAGAGCGGGGACGCGGATATGGACGCCGCGTTTGCCGCTATGCAAAAGGTATTTGGGCTTGTGCTTGTGTCCAGGGCGTACCGGTGCGAAAAGGACATAACGGACATAATCGAAACGGTCAAAAGGGAGCTTGCGGCAGACCTTAAAAGGGCAAAGACCTTCAAGGTGGAAGCAAAGCGCTCCGACAAGTCGTTTTATATGAAATCGCCCGAGATATCGGCGGAGGTCGGCGGGGCGCTGCATGACGCGTTTGACGGCATTGCGGTCGATCTGAAAAACCCGGAGGTCACGGTGTTTGTGGAAATCCGGGACTACGCGGCGTTTGTCCATACCGACCCGGTCGCGGGCGCGGGAGGTCTGCCGGGAGGAACGGCGGGAAGGGCGGCGCTGCTGCTGTCCGGGGGGATTGACAGCCCCGTGGCGGCGTATATGATGGCAAAGCGCGGGCTTGAGCTTGAGGCGGTACACTTCTTCAGCTACCCGTACACGTCTGAGCGGGCAAAGCAGAAGGTACTGAAGCTCGCGAAAAAGCTGGTGGAATACTGCGGGTACATGACGGTGCATGTGGTGCCGTTTACAAGGATACAGGAGCGGATACAGCGGGATTATCCCGAGGAATACTTCACCCTCATCATGAGAAGGTCGATGATGCGGATAAGCGAAGCCGTAGCAAGGCTCAATGAGTGCACCGCCCTGATCACCGGGGAAAGCCTGGGGCAGGTGGCAAGCCAGACGGTGGAGGCCATGGCGGTCACCGAGGCGGTGACGGCCATGCCGGTGTTCCGCCCCGTGGTGGGGATGGACAAGGAGGAAATAGTAAAAATAGCGAGAAGGATAGACACCTTCGAGACCTCGATTCTGCCCTATGAGGACTGCTGCACAGTGTTCACCCCGAAGCATCCAAAGACCAAGCCGCGGCTTTCCGCCATATTGGAGCTGGAGGAGAAGGCGCCTCTCGACGAGCTTGAAAAGGAAGCGGTGGATAAGGTGGAGCGGATACAGATACTTATGAGAACCGAAATCGGGGAATAATATTAATATATTACATATTGTAATAGGTGTGACCGGGGAGGACAAACATGAGTAAAACAGCGGAAATTGTCGCGATAGGCACCGAGCTTCTGCTTGGAAATATAGCGAATACCGACGCGCAGGTCATATCGCAGGCTTTGTCGGAGATAGGGATAAACGTCTATTTCCACACGGTGGTCGGGGATAACCCGCAGAGGATAATCCAGGCACTGGAGCTTGCGAAAAAAAGGGCGGATATCATCATCACGACCGGGGGGCTTGGTCCCACCTATGACGACATAACAAAGGAAACCGTCGCCGGATGCTTCGGCTTAAAGCTTGTAAGGCATGAGGAGACGGTCGAGCGGCTGCACAGTTTCTTTAAGGAGCGAGGGGCAAAATACACCGCGAACAACGAAAGCCAGGCGATGCTTCCCGAGGGCTGCACCGTATTTCGCAACGACTGGGGCACGGCGCCGGGCTGCGCGTTTGAAGCGGGGGGAAGCACGGTCATCATGCTTCCCGGCCCCCCGAGCGAATGTGTGCCGATGCTCAAATTTTGCGCCGTTCCGTATCTGGAGAGGTTTGCCGACGCGGTCATGGTGTCGAGAAATATCCGGGTATACGGCATGGGCGAAAGCGCGATGGAAAACGCGGTGCGCGACCTGATCGTGAGCATGGAAAACCCGACCGTCGCCCCGTACGCCCTGACCGGCGAGTGCAGGCTGAGGGTGACGGCGAAGGCCGCGACAAGGGAAGAGGCGTACGCGCTGACCGAGCCGGTTATAAAGCAGCTGACCGACAGGCTGGGCGACGTGGTTTACGGCATAGATGTGGAGTCGCTGGAGGAGACGGTGGTTAGCTTGCTGAGGGAGAACAACTGCACCCTTGCCACCGCGGAGAGCTGCACGGGCGGGCTGCTGTCCGGCAGGATCACCTCGGTACCCGGGTCGTCGGCGGTGTTTCTGGGCGGGATATGCGCCTACTCCAACGACGTCAAGACCGGGCTTTTGAATATTGACCGGGAGGTCGTCGAAAAGCACGGAGCGGTCAGCGCGGAGGTTGCGGTTTTGATGGCGGAGAATGTAAGAAGGCTGATGAAAAGCGACGTCGGCGTCGGCGTCACGGGAGTCGCCGGTCCCGGTGAAAGCGAGAACAAACCCGCGGGCACGGTGTTTGTCGCAGTATCCTCCGGGGAGTACGGCAGTGAGGTGGCGGAGCTTAAGCTGGGGTCGGGAAGGGAACGGGTGCGGAGCCTTTCGGTGCTTCGGGCGATGGACATGGTGAGAAGACATTTGTTGAACTGGAGGCAGCGCTGATTTTGATCGACAGCAAATTTGTAACGAAGGAAGAACGGGAACGGCAAATGGAGTGCGTCCGCCGGGTAAAGGCGGCGAACAACGGCGGGACAGCCTTTGTTGATACATACGGATGCCAGCAGAACGAGGCCGACTCGGAGCGTATCAGGGGTATGCTCCGCGAGATGGGGTACACCGTCACCGACAGCGACAGGGCGGACGTGATAGTCATAAACACCTGCGCCATAAGGGAGCACGCAGAGCAGCGGGTGCTGGGGAACATCGGCTATTTGTCGCACACCAAGCGGGACAACCCCGACCAGATAATTATTGTGACCGGCTGTATGGCGGGCGAGCGGCATGTCAGGGAGAAGATAAAAAGGAGCTACAGGCAGGTGGACGCGATGCTGGACACCACCGCGTTTTGGCGGCTGCCGGAGGTCCTGCTGGGAGTCAGGGAAAACAGGCTCAGGTATATCGAGACCGAGGTGGAGGCGGACAGCAGGATAGCCGAGGGGCTGCCGGTGCTGCGGGCGAGCGACCACAAGGCGCTTGTTTCGATAATGTACGGGTGCAACAACTACTGTTCATACTGCATAGTCCCTTACGTCAGGGGCAGGGAGCGCAGCAGGAGGAGCGCCGATATCATAGAGGAGGTAAGGGAGCTTATTTCCGACGGCTGCAAGGAGATAATGCTGCTGGGGCAGAACGTAAACTCATATGGCGGCGGCGATGGGGAAGAGCTGAATTTCGCGGGTCTGCTCCGCGAGATAGTGAAGCTTCCCGGCGAATATCTCATTAGGTTTATGACAAGCCATCCGAAGGACTGCACGGAGGAGCTTATTGACGTAATGGCGTCGAGCGATAAGATCGAGCGGCATATCCACCTGCCGGTTCAGTCCGGCTCCAACCGGATACTAAAGCTGATGAACCGGGGGTACACGGTCGAAAGGTACACTGAGCTTTGCGATTACGCGCGGGAGAAAATGCCGGGCATAGTGCTGACAAGCGACATAATCGTCGGGTTTCCGGGCGAGACGGAGGAGGACTTCGAAGGGACTCTCGGGCTTGTGAAGAGAATCGAATACGAAGGTCTGTTTACCTTTATCTTTTCACCGAGGGTGGGGACTCCCGCCGCGGAGCTGGACGACCCGGTATCGAGGGAGGAAAAGGGCAGGAGGTTTGACCGCCTGACCGAGACGCAGAATGAAATTTCACTGCGAAGGCACCGCGGCTATGTGGGCAAGACGTACCGCGCGCTCATAGACGGCGAAAGCCGCGGGGGAGAGCTGAATCTGACGGCGCGGACAAGCGGGGGCAGGCTGATAAACCTCGCGGGGGGCAGCGGGAATATAGGGAAATACGCGGATATAGAAATCACGGCGGCGGGGGTGTGGTCACTCAGCGGCAAAATCAGCTCCGGGAACTAAAACACATAGAAAGAGGATAAGCGGGATATGGCTATAACGCCGATGATGAAGCAGTACAACGAGATCAAGAGCCAGGCGGAAAATTGCATATTGTTTTTCAGGCTTGGGGATTTTTATGAGATGTTCGGGGAGGACGCGCGGCTTGCGTCCAAGGAGCTTGACCTCGTTTTGACCTCCAGGGACAGGGGCGCGCCGGAGGATGAGCGCACCCCAATGTGCGGCGTGCCCTACCACTCGGCGGAGGCATATATAAAGCGGCTGGTGGACAAGGGCTATAACGTCGCTATATGTGAGCAGACCGAGGACCCCAGCCAGGCGCAGGGGATAGTGAAAAGGGACATAGTCAGAATAATCACCCCCGGAACCGCGATCGAAAGCTCGATGCTTGACGAGTCGAAAAACAACTTTATCTCCTCCGTTTTTATGGAGGGGGACCGGGCGGGGGTGAGCTTCTGCGACCTGTCCACCGGGGAGACCTTCTCAACTGAGCATAGCGGTAAGGAGCTTGCCCAGTCGGTTCTCAATGAGCTGGGGCGGTTTGTACCGGCGGAGGTCATTTTGAACGCGGAGGCGATGAAGGACGAGAAGCTTGTATTCTTCATATCCGACCGGCTGGGCTGCGCCATAAGCAAGGTCGGCGAGGAGGACAAGCTCGCCGAGAGGGCTGAGAAAATTGTCACAAACCAATTCCGCAGGCAAATATCGGAGCTGGGCTTCGGCGGGAGCACCGCGGCGGTGCTCTCCTGCGCGGGACTTCTTCAATATCTCTATAATACCCAAAAGACCGACCTGGGTTATATAAGGACGCTTGAATACTACGACAACGCGAAGTTCATGGAGCTGGACACGACGGCGCGGAGAAACCTGGAGCTGTGCGAGACAATGCGCTCCGGGGAGAAGAAGGGAAGCCTTCTGTGGGTTCTGGACAAGACGGGCACCCCGATGGGCGGGAGGCTGATCCGATCCTGGATCGAAAAGCCGCTATTAAACCCCGCAATGATAAAAAGACGGCTCCAGGCGGTGGATGAAATCAAACGAAACCCCCAGCTGACAGACGAGCTGAAGGCGGAGCTGAACAACATCTCGGACATTGAAAGGATCATTGCCAGGGTCGTCTACGGCTCTGCAAACTGCCGGGACCTTCGCCACATGTCGGACGCCACGGGGCATCTGCCTAAAATAAAGAAAATGCTCACTGAGTCAAAGACGCCGCTTTTAAAGGAGCTTTACTCTATAATCGACGAGCTTGAGGACATAACGGGACTTATCGAGGGCGCGATAGTCGAGGATCCGCCGTTTTCCGTGAAGGAGGGGGGCTTTATAAAGGAGGGCTTCAACAGGGATGTGGATGAGCTGCACGGCATACTGTCCGGAAGCCGGGGCGGCGTTGCGGGAATTGAAGCGCGGGAGAAGAAGCGGACAGGCATCAAGACCCTGAAGGTGGGGTATAACCGCGTGTTCGGCTACTACATAGAGGTTCGCAAGTCCGGCGTTGACATGATACCGGAGGAGTACATAAGAAAGCAGACCCTGTCGGACAGGGAGCGGTACATAACTCAGGAGCTAAAGGATATGGAGTACAGCATACTCACCGCAAACGAACGGCTGGCGGCGCTTGAGTATGAGCTGTTTAACGAGATACGCCAAAAAATTTATTTGGAGATACACCGCATACAGCGTACCGCGCAGGCTATCGCGCAGCTTGACGTGCTGCGTTCGCTGGCGCAGGCCGCAAGGGATGAGAACTACTGCTGCCCCGAGGTGGACTACTCGGACAGGATAGAAATTATTGACGGGCGGCACTGCGTCGTTGAAAAAATGCTGTCGAGCGGCATGTTCGTGCCAAACGATACGATAATGGACAACTCGGAAAACCTTACCGCGATAATCACGGGACCGAATATGGCGGGCAAATCGACCTACATGCGGCAGGTGGCGCTGATTACGCTGATGGCGCAGGTGGGCAGCTTTGTACCCGCGAGGTCCGCGACAATAGGAGTCTGCGACAGGATATTTACAAGGATCGGAGCGTCGGACGATCTGGCGTCGGGACAGTCGACCTTTATGGTCGAGATGAGCGAGGTGGCGGAGATTTTACGCTGCGCGACCGGCAAGAGCCTGCTGATACTCGATGAGATAGGCAGGGGAACCTCGACCTATGACGGGATGTCGATAGCAAGGGCGGTGCTGGAATGGGTATCGGACAAGAAGCGGCTGGGGGCAAAGACCCTGTTTGCCACCCACTACCATGAGCTTACCGAGCTTGAGGGACAGTTCCCCGGAGTGAAAAACTATAACATCGCGGTTAAGAAGAGAAACAAGGAAATAATATTCCTGAGGAAAATCGTAGGGGGCGCCGCGGACGACAGCTACGGCATAGAGGTCGCGCGGCTTGCGGGCATACCCGAAGGGGTGATCTCAAGGGCGGACAACATACTGGAGCAGCTTGAAGCCGGGGAGTCCTGGAAGCTGAGAGGAAAAAACAAGGTGAGCGGCGAGATCGTAAAGGACAGGGAGCAGGTATCCGTCTTTGACGTGGGGGACAGCGAAATAAGGGCGCGGCTTTTGGAAATAGACTTAAATATCCTTACTCCGATAGAGGCCATGAATATCCTGTATGAGCTTAAGAAAAAGGCGGACAGACTGTAACTGAAAGGCACGGTATACGATTGGGCAGAATTATACAGCTTGACAAGCATGTCGCGGATCTGATAGCCGCGGGCGAGGTGGTGGAAAGACCGGCGTCCGCGGTGAAGGAGCTTGCGGAAAATTCCGTAGACGCGGGCGCGACGGGGATAACGGTGGAGATAAAGCGCGGCGGGCTTGAGATGATACGGGTCACAGACAACGGCGGGGGAATATCGCCGGAGGATGTGCCCGCCGCGTTTCTTCGCCACGCGACCTCAAAGATACGCAGCGAGCGCGACCTTGAGGAGATACGCTCGATGGGCTTTAGGGGGGAGGCGCTTGCCTCCATTGCCGCCGTGTCAAAAATAGAAATGTTTACAAGGCAGGCGGGCAGAACCGAGGGAGTAAGCTATGAGCTTCACGGCGGGGAGGAGGTATCCCGAAGCCCCGCGGGCTGCCCTGTCGGGACTACCGTCATTGTGCGGGAGCTTTTTTACAACACCCCGGCAAGGATGAAATTTATAAAGCGGGACGTCACCGAGGCGGGGCAGGCGGCGTCTGTTGTGCGGCGGCTGGCGCTTGCAAACCCGGGGATATCCTTCAAGCTGATAAAGGACGGGGAGACCGTGCTGCATACGCCGGGGGACGGTCTGCTGAAATCCGCGGTTTACAGTGTCTGCGGCGGTACCTTTACCTCGGGGCTTGAGGAGACCAGGGCGGAGCACGAGGGGATAAGGGTCTACGGCTTTGTTTCAAAGCCGCTTTACGGTCAGGGAAACCGGACAAAGCAGGAATTTTTCGTCAACGGCAGACCGGTCAAATCCCCGCTTTTGGGCGCGGCGCTGGAGGAGGCGTATAAAAACTCGATCATGCAAAACCGCTTTCCCGCCTGCGTGCTCCACGTTGAGATAAGCCCCGCGGTTGTGGACGTAAACGTACACCCCGCGAAAACCGAGATAAAGTTCGCGTACGACAGGAGCGCCTTCGACGCGGTGTATCTCGCGGCAAAGAGCGCGGTCTCGGGCGGGGATTCGGCGGCGGAGCTCACGTTTTCCCCTTCGCCGAAGTCCGACTTTCAGGAGAGCTATGAGCAGGCAAGGCTTGTGAGAGCTCCGGCGGGAAATTCAGCCGGAGGTACAGCTGACCGAAAATCGGGCGGGGGGAGCGGCAACGGCGGCTTTTACAAGGAGATGAGCGCGCCTGAATTCAGAAGTGACGGCGCTTTGCCTGGGGTGGTCGGCGACTCCGCTTTTTCCCCGGCGCTGAATCAGGTGAGCTTCGGGGGGTACAAAACCGGGGATATCCCGTTGGTCGAGGAGTGGAGAATACTGGGCGAGGCGTTTTCAACGTATATCATCGTTGAGGACGGGGACGACCTCTGCTTCATAGACAAGCACGCGGCTCACGAAAGGATCATCTTTGAAAGGCTGAAGGAGGAGGCGGCAAAGCCGGTGTCGCAGGTTTTGATAAAGCCGGTGATATTTACTCCGGAGCGCGGCGAGCTGACGGCTCTTTTAAACGATATGGAGCTTCTTTGCGACATGGGCTTTGACGCGGAGGAGTTTGGCGGCGGGAGCATTATAGTCAGGGCGCTGCCGGGAGACCTTGACGGCGCGGACGCTGAGGCGTCGTTGCAGGAGATAGCGCGGCTGCTGACCGAAAACAGGCGGATGTCGGTGCAGGACAAGCGGGACGGTACGCTCAGCCTTGTGGCGTGCAAGGCCGCGATGAAGGCGGGAAGCATTATATCATACGCGGAGCAGCGCGCGCTGGTGGAGCGTGTGCTGCGGATCGGGGATATTAAGTATTGCCCGCACGGGAGACCCGTCCTGTCCGTGATGAAGAAAAGCGAGCTTGAGAGGAAATTTGGGAGGATACAGTGAAGAAGGTCATTTGTGTCGCGGGCCCCACAGCCTCGGGGAAAAGCGCCCTCTCGGTAAAGCTCGCGAAAGCGCTGGACGCGGAAATAGTGTCCTGCGACTCGATGCAAATATACAGGCGCATGGACGTCGGGACCGCGAAGCCGACCGCGGCGGAGATGGAGGGGATACCTCATCACCTGATAGATTATGTGGAGCCTGACGAGGCGTACTCCGTTTCACGGTACGTGCAGGACGCGTCAAAATGTGTGGACGGGATACACGAAAAGGGAAAAAACGTCATTATTACCGGAGGGACGGGTCTTTACATGGATTCTCTTGTGAAAGGTTTGTACTTTTCACAGAGAGGGGAAGATGATATAATTAGAAAGCGGCTTGACTTGATGTATTTGCGGTACGGCGCAGAGCGGATGCATAAGCTGCTTGCGAAAAGGGACGCCGACGCCGCCGACCGGATTCACCCAAACGACAAAAGGCGGGTGCTGCGGGCGCTGGAGGTCAGCTTTTTGTCGCCGGGCATATCGCGGCACAACGCCGTGACCCGCGAGATACCGGCGCGGTACGACGCGCTGTACCTCGGAATAGATTTCCGTGACAGGGCAAAGCTATATGAGCGCATAGACAGGCGGGTCGAGCTGATGCTGGCTGGCGGGCTTCTTTCGGAGGCGAGGGAGCTTGCGGGCAGGTACGACCGGAGTCTGACGGCGCTCCAGGCTATAGGCTACAAGGAGCTTTTCGACTGTTTGGACGAGCCTGAAAAGCTTAAAACCGCCGCCGAAAAGCTCAAGCAGTCCACGCGGCGGTACGCCAAAAGGCAGCTGACCTGGCTGAGAAGAAATGAAGCTATAAAGTGGTTATATCCGGATGAAGCGGGCGAAGAGGAAATAATACGTATTTCGACCGAATGCGCCCGGTCATTCCTTTATAATAGATAATGCCGGATAGGACATGCCCTGACCGGCGGGATTACCCAAGGAAATTGAAGGACTTCCTCGAAATAAAGAAAGATATGAGGTTTGATTATGCAGAAAGCACAGAATTTACAGGACCAGTTTCTAAATCAGGCAAGAAAGGACAAGATACAGCTGACCATATTCCTTATGAACGGCGTTCAGATGAAGGGTCTGGTTCGCGGGTTTGACAATTTTGTCGTTATGTTTGACAGCCTGGGAAAGCAGCAGATGATATACAAGCACGCAATATCCACCGTGATACCGGCAAGCGCGATAGATTTGGCGTCACTGTCAAAAGACGACGAGACAGACGAATAACACACAATGAAGCAGGGAAGGGTTATTTACGCGGTTATTACAGCGATTATTTTTCTCGCCTTCGCGTCCTATATGACGGTCTACGTTGTAAACGCGGTGACAAGCCCGTTTAAAACGGTTGAGGCGATAATATATACTGTTGAAGAAACCGCCGCGCTTGACGGTTATTTTTTCAGGGACGAGCTGCTTATACCAAGCTCCTCCTCTGCCGGGGTGGCGGAGGCGCAGGTGAAGGACGGGGCGCGTGTGGCGAGGGGGCAAAACCTTGTAGTGACCTACTCGGACGCCGCGACCATGGAAAAAAGAAAAGAGATACTGGACGCCGAATACCGCATCGAGCAGCTGTCCTCCGCGGCCGGGGGCGAATCGGTGGGCATGTCGAAGCTGGACGCCAGCCTCTCCGAGGAGATATACAAGCTTGTATACAGCGCCGAAAAGGGTGAGTTTACCGGTGTGTACAGCTCGGGGGAAAAGCTGAAGGCTTATGTTCTTGCGCGGGACTTTGCGTACAGCGCCGAAGGAAAAGCGGAGGCTGCCGGGGCGGTGGAGGCTTTAAGAACGGAGCTTTCCGCGCTGCGTTCTCAGGTGAGCGGAGGCGTCGCGTCGGTGGCGGCGCCGGCGTCCGGCTACTTCTCCTCATATCTCGACGGATATGAACAGGTGCTGGAAAGAAGCGACGCCGACGACATAAATGTCGCCGCGCTTGAGAACATATCCAAGCTGAGGCAGACCGCGGATAGGTCGGCCTACTGCGGAAAGCTGGTGACGTCCTACGAATGGAGATACGCAGCCGTCGTACCGTCGGAGGTTGCGGCGGGTCTTGAGCAGGGCTCCCGCGTGACGCTGAGGTTTACGGAGGACTACATAGGGGACATCCGCGTCACGGTGCAGAGGATCGGAGAGGATGAAGGCGGGAAGCGCGTCGTCGCCTTTTCCTGCACTACGTTGATGTCTGATTTGATAAACCAGCGCAGGCAAAGCGCCGAAATACTGCTTGGCGCCTATGAGGGTATCAGGGTTCCGAAGGAGGCGCTGCGTGTCGGCGAGGACGGGAATATCGGAGTTTATTGCCTGATAGCTATGCAGGCAAAGTTTATAAGGGTCGAGCAAATTTACGAGACCGAAACGCATTATATTGTTAAGTACGACGTAAGTCAGAAGGATATACTGCGTCCCGGTGATGAAATAATTGTGAGCTCAAAAAACCTTTATGACGGCAAAATCATAAAAGAATAGTCGCTTATCTAGATAAATTAATAAATGTGACTGAAAAAACGTTAAAAAAAATAATAACATTGTTGACATAACTGCTGTAGTTGAGATAAAATGTAATTATTATGAACTGACGGTTTCATTTTGAAACAAGCGCCGTTTTGCGGACAAGCATGGGCGGGGACCGCAATACTGCATAGACCGGGGAACTATTTTTGGTTGAACGCTTACCGTAAAAGCGGGCGGCATAATTTGCTGATTGGTTAGGAGTCGTTGTAATGGGATTTATAGATGAGATAAAACGCCTTGCGCGTCCGTACGCGGAGGATGAATTCGAGGAAGAGCAGGAGCAGGATTTTATACCCGCGGCGGGCAGGGAAAAAACCAGGGAGAGAAGCGAAGCCACTATAGATTTTCCGGGGGACGCGCGCAGAAATAAGGTCGTGAACATACACGCCACCACACAGCTTTCGGTTGTGCTTGTCAAGCCGGAGAGATTTGACAACGCGGCGGAGATAGCTGACCATCTCCGGGAAAAGAGGACGGTGGTGCTGAACCTTGAGTCCACAAACAAGGACGTCGCCCGCAGGCTGATAGATTTCCTCAGCGGCGTTGCGTACGCAAACGAAGGAAAGATTAAAAAGGTTGCCAACTCAACATACATTATTACCCCGTTCAATGTTGAAATTTTAGGCGACCTTATTGACGAGCTTGAGAACAACGGTCTTTATTTCTAGGCTGCTGCTCACAACGCTATCGTTTGCTTAGAGATACTTGCTTGCGGGTGGGCTTGCCACTTGAGTATTATAAGGCAAAAGGTCGGGCTTACGCTCCGGCCTTTTTTGGGAATATTGGGGAAGCAGTAAATTTGGCGGTACGGCAAAATAGCAATTTGACATAACATGGACTAAATAAGTTGCTAAAATAACCGCATATATTCAACGTTCCTTTCAGCAATTTAAAGTCTATGATAATGTAATTTGTTATATTGTATATATTTTATGGAGGCGATTATGTTTACACCACAAGAACTGCAAAATAAAAAATTCGCAAAGGCTGTGTTCGGTGGATACGATATGCGGGAGGTCGACGACTTTTTGGACGCCGTCATTGCCGACTATGAACAGCTTTACAAGGATACCGCCGTACTGAAGGGTAAGCTCAAGGTGCTTGCCGAGAAGGTGGAGGAGTACAGAAGCGTCGACGACGAAATGAGAAAGACCCTCTTTGAGGCGAAAAAATCGGCGGAAACGATGCTGTCCGACGCTGAGAAAAATAGCAAGGAGCTGACCTTGCTGTCCCGCACAAAGGCGGAAAATGAAATCAAATCGCTCAGGGAAGAAATTAAGCGGGAGCAAGGGCGTCTGGAGCTTGCCAGGGTCAAAACCTCCGCGTATGTCGAGGAGGTCACCAGGACGTACGGCGGCTTTGTCAAAAGCCTGAGTAGCCTTGAAGCCGTGAATATTGCTGTCGAAAAGGAGCGGACCGACGACGTCGCCTCCGCCGTAAAGGATATAGAGAGCTCAATAAAAGCCGACAGGGCGGAAATTAGGGTCACCTCGGAGGAGTTGACGGCGGACAGCGGTTTGCCGGAGGACGCCGGGGACAGACCGGTCGTCGTCCTGTTTGACGATAAGGACACAAAGGAGCTGAGCTTCAAGGTTCCCACCGAGAAAAACAGCAGGGAGATCAATGTGGGTGGCATGAGCATCACCGTGACGGAGGACTATCTGAAAAACAGCGACGGCGAAAAAAGCATAGCCGATATTTTCGGGGAATAAAGATAAGATTAGTTTTCCCCGCTTCAAGCAATCTACTTTAAGGAGAAGGAAACATGCCTGTCGATTATAACAAGACGCTGAACCTGCCGAAAACAGATTTTCCGATGCGTGCCGGACTTCCGACGAGGGAGCCGGAGATGCTTAAAAGCATATATGAAAAGCAAGTATACGAAAACATGATAAAGAGGAACGGGGACAAGCCGCTCTATATCCTGCATGACGGTCCGCCGTACGCGAACGGGAACATACACATGGGTACGGCGATGAACAAAATATTGAAGGATTTCATTGTCAAGTATAAGAATATGTCCGGCTTTAACGCGCCGTATGTGCCGGGCTGGGACATGCACGGTCTGCCCACCGAGACCGCCATTGCCAAGGATAAAAATATCGACCGCAGCAAGCTGTCGGTTCCCGAGTTCCGCGACAAATGCCGGGATTTCGCGATGAACTTCGTCAACATCCACCGCGAGCAGTTCAAACGTCTGGGCTGCCTGGGCGAATGGGAAAACCCGTACCTCACCATAGCGCCGGAGTTTGAGGCGGAGCAGATACGGGTCTTTGGGGAGATGTACAAAAACGGGCTGGTCTACAAGGGACTGCGCCCGGTCTACTGGTGCCCGACCGACGAGACGGCGCTTGCCGAGGCTGAAATCGAATACAGCGACGACGAGTGCAACTCGATATATGTCAAATTCAAGGTTGAGGACGACCTTGGACGGCTGGGGGAATATAAGGACAGCGCGTATTTTGTGATTTGGACCACTACGACCTGGACGCTGCCGGGAAACCTTGCCGTCTGCTTAAACCCCGACTTCGAATATTCCCTTTGCAGGACGGCGGGCGGCGAGGTCTACATTCTGGCAAGCGAGCTTGCCGGGGCTGTGATGAAAAAGGCGGGCTGCGAAGAGTACGAGGTCGTCGGGAGGTACAAGGGCTCCGAGCTTGAGCTGATGAAGGCAAAGCACCCGCTGTACGACCGTGAGTCGCTTGTCATAGTCGGCGGCCATGTGACGCTGGAGGCGGGTACGGGCTGCGTCCATACCGCGCCGGGCTTTGGCGTTGAGGACTTCGAGGTGGGGAAAAAGTATCCTCAGCTGGGGGTGACGGTGCCTGTGGGTCCCAAGGGCTATATGACAAAGGAGGCGCTCCAGTTCGAGGGGCTGTACTACGCGGATTCAAACGCCGTAATTGAAAAACAGCTTGAGGAGGACGGTCTTCTCCTGGCAAGCGAGAAGCTCGTTCACTCGTACCCACACTGCTGGAGATGCAGAAAGCCGATAATATACCGCGCTACCGAGCAGTGGTTTGTATCGGTGGACGACATAAAGGACAAGACGGTGGAGGCTGTCAGGAGGATAAAATGGACCCCCGCCTGGGGCGAGGAGCGCATGGTCGGAATGGTGCGTGAGCGCGCCAACTGGTGCATATCCCGCCAGCGCAACTGGGGGGTTCCGATCCCCATGTTTTACTGCGAGAAGTGCGGCGAGCCCACCCTCGATGAAAAAAGCGTTGAAAAGATTGCCGGAATATTCGCGGTGCAGGGCTCCAACGCATGGTTCTCCCTGCCCGCCGGGGAGCTTGCCGACGAGGGAATGGTATGCCCGGTGTGCGGAGGCAGGCACTTTACAAAGGAGACGGACATAATGGACGTCTGGTTCGACTCCGGCACCACCCATATGGGGGTTTTGGAGGCGAGGGACAACCTGAGAAGACCGGCGGATCTCTATCTGGAGGGGGGAGACCAGTACAGGGGATGGTTCCAGTCCTCGCTGCTCACCTCGATCGCCACAAAGGGGGACGCGCCGTACAAGCAGGTTGTGTCCCACGGCTGGGTCGTTGACGGGGAAGGCAAGAAGATGTCGAAGTCCCTGGGAAATACGCTCGATCCGATGGAGGTGGTGTCCAAATACGGCGCGGACCTTATGCGTTTGTGGGTGGCGTCGGCGGACTATCAGGTGGACGTACGGGTGTCGGAGGATATATTTAAGCAGCTCTCCGACCAATATTTGAAGATAAGAAACACCTCGAGATATATACTGGGCAACCTGGACGGCTACGACCCGGACGAGCCGGTGCCGTTTGAGGCTATGGACGAGCTGGACCGGTGGGCGCTTGGCAGGCTGAACCAGCTCATAAGAAAGGTCGGGGAGGGATACTCGGACTTCGAGTTCCACCGCATCTCACACGCGATCCACAACTTCTGCGTTGTGGATATGTCGAACTTCTACCTCGACGTCATCAAGGATAAGCTGTACTGTGAAAATAAGGACAGTACGCCGAGAAGGAGCGCCCAAACCGCGATATATACGATACTCAGCGCAATGGTGCGGATGCTCGCCCCGATACTCACGTTTACGGCGGAGGAGATATGGCAGGCGATGCCGCACGGCAAAGGGGAAAACGGCGAAAGCGTATTCTACAACGATTTGCAGAAGCCGAATCCGCTGCATGATATGAGCACCGGGTTTGAGGAGAAATGGGATAAGCTGCTTGCTGTCCGGACGGATATGAACAAGGCGCTTGAAGCCGCCAGGGCGGAGAAGCTTATCGGGAAACCGCTGGAGGCAAAGGCCGCAATCAGCGCGAAGGGCGATAAATACTCGTTTTTAACCTCGGTGTCCGATATTTTACCGGCGCTGTTCATCGTATCGGGCGTTGAGATAAAGGACGGGGAGGACGGCATCGAAATACAAAAGGCGGAAGGCGAAAAGTGCGTGCGCTGCTGGGCATTCAGCCAGAGCGTGGGAAGCAGCAAGGAGCATCCCGAGCTTTGTGAGCGATGCGCTTCGGTGGTCAGTGAGGTCTGCTAGGCTTGACTATAGTAGACTTCTTGCAAAACCTTGGGGTTTGCAGGAAGTCTACTATTTGCTGAATTTTCTTTGAGAGGAGCTGTGCGTTAAGTTGCAAATTCGTTTTAAGCAGGCGGCAAGACAGCTGCCGTATTTGATTATACCGCTTGTGATAGTCGTAATAGATCAGTTGGTAAAGAGATGGGCGGCGGAAAATCTGGCGGCCGCAGGCACAGCGGAATTTATACCGGGGCTTGTCGGGTTCAGGTACGCGGAGAACACGGGGGCCGCGTTCAGCATAATGAAGAACATGCGCTTTATTCTGGTGGCTTTGCCCGCGGTTTTTTCCGCCGCCGCCGCCGTTTTGATTTTAATTAGAAAATTCGGCTCAAGGCTGGAGCTTATCACCCTTGCCTGCGTTTTGGGCGGCGCGGTGGGAAACCTGATAGACCGCGCGGCACACGGATACGTGATAGACATGTTCGAGTTTTTGTTTTTTAAATTCCCTATATTCAATGTGGCGGATATATTTGTGACGGTGGGCGGGGCGCTGTTCTGCGCCGCGTATATAACAGCCGAAGCAAAGCGGGAGAAGCAGAAGAAGGAGCCCGCGAAGGACGCGGGGGGAACGGTATGATACTCAACTATACCGGGGATACGGCGGAGACGAGGATAGACCGGTATGTAAGCGACAACACGGGTCTTACAAGAAACGCCGTGCAAAGGCTGATAGAAAGCGGGAATATCGCGGTAAACGGGAAAGCGGTCAAGAAAAACCGCAGGCTGGAGCCGGGCGACATTGTCAGTGTTGAAACGCCGGAGCTAAAGCCCGCCGCGCTGCTGCCAAACAACATCCCGCTTGATATCGTATTTGAGGACAGGGACATAATAGTTGTAAACAAGCCCAAGGGGATGGTGGTTCACCCGTCCGCCGGACATGAGGACATGACCCTTTGCAACGCGCTTTTGTATCACTGCGGGGGCAGCCTTTCCGGGATAAACGGCGAGCTGCGCCCCGGAATTGTTCACAGGATAGACAAGGACACCTCCGGTCTGATCGTCGCGGCGAAGAATGACGAGGCGCATCTGTCGCTGGCGGAGCAGATAAAGGAGCATTCCTGCGGCAGAGTGTATGAAGCGATAGCCAGGGGAGGCTTTGGGGAGGACAGCGGGCGTATTGACGCGCCGATAGGACGGCACAGGACCGACCGGAAAAGAATGGCGGTGACTGCTTATAACTCAAGGCAGGCGGCTACAAGCTGGGAGGTGATCTCCAGATATCAGGGGTACACCCACCTGAGGCTCACACTTGAGACCGGCCGCACACACCAGATACGGGTACATCTCGCGTATATAGGGCATCCTGTCGCGGGGGACAGCGTGTATGGCGGCAGCAAAGCCGACTTTTCACTGGACAGCCAGTGCCTTCACGCGAAGAAGCTTGAGCTTGTTCATCCCAGGAGCGGAGAAAAAATGGTTTTTGAGAGCGAATTGCCGGATTACTTTAAAAACATCTTGACAAGACTGGAAAGCGGAGTGTAAAATTCGAATAAGGCTTTAACATATATAGGGGTGCTGGCGCAAGCTGGCTGAGAGGAGACCTGACGCGGTCTCGACCCTCAAACCTGATCCGGATAATGCCGGCGTAGGGAAAAGTAGCAATTGCTATAATAAATGCCACTTGCTTTGTGACATGATTTTTCCTTCTGCTTGCCGTGTCCGGCGAGAAGAAGGAGTTTTTAGCGTGAATAAATTCACGCTAAACAGGATTAAATAAATAAACCGCTTATCATCTCTCAGGCGACGGATGACAAGTGCGCATAATTCATAACTATTTTGTGTCGCCTGAAAGATGGCGGTTTATTATGACAAAGAAAAGCAGCTATATCCGCACGATCTGTGAGGCGGCAATAATGCTGGCGCTGTCTCAGGTACTGAGCTACATAAGGCTCTTCGAGTTTCACAACGGCGGTTCTGTCGACATTGCCATGCTTCCCATGATTTTCTTCGCGGTTCGTCACGGGTTTGGGTGGGGGCTTGGAACGGGGTTCATTTATGGAATTATGCAATACGTCTTTGGAAACGGCATTGCGATCGACTGGACGACAATAATAGCCGACTACATGCTGGCGTACGCCGTTATGGGAGGCTGCGCGGGTCTGTTTAAGGGGAAAAGCTGGAGCATATTCGCCGGCTGTATCGCGGGAAGCGCGGGGCGCTTTATCGTCCATCTGATTGTTGGCGCGGTGGTCTGGGGAAAATGGATGCCGCCTGAGTTTTTCGGAATGACGATGACAAGCCCGTGGTTCTACTCGATGCTTTACAACGGGGCGTACATGCTGCCCGATATGGCGCTAATCACCGTTCTTGCCGCCCTGATATATAAGCCGCTTAGAAAATACATGGTGGGGGACGATATCATTAAAGCAAAAGGATAAAATATTAATATGGGGAAATATTCGGAAATACTGCTCGTGTCCGACTTTGACATGACGCTTACAAATACGGCGCACGAGGTGCCAAAGGAAAATATTGACGCCGTAAACAGGTTTATGTCCGAAGGCGGCAGCTTTACAATAGCGACCGGCAGGGCGCGCAAGGCGTTCGAATACATGCTGGAGACAGTGCCGGTGAACGCGCCGTGCATCTATTCAAACGGCGGTCTTACGTACGACCACGGGGAGGGCCGCGCGATCGAAATGCACGAATTGACCGACGAGGCTATCGAAATCATTGTTTCGGTGTTTAAAAAGTTTCCGAATGTGGGCATGGAAATGTACCAGGCAGACGACGAGGTATTTGTAACCAAGCCGAACAGCGCCGTAATCAGGCATATGACAAATGTGAAGCTTACCCCGAAAATAATTGCTAAAGCGGAGGAAGCGAAGCGGCCGTGGCTGAAGGTCGTCTTTGCCGCGGAAACGGAGGAGCTTCTGCCGGTGAAGGATTATATAAACAGTGTCTACGGGAGCAAGCTGACGGCGATGCTTTCACTTCCCTACCTGCTCGACATACAGAGGGCGGACGTTTCGAAGGGACGCGCCGCGCGCTCGCTTGCAAACAGGCTGGGGAAGAAAACCCTGGTATGTGCGGGCGACGCTGCAAACGACCTTGCTATGCTGGAGGAGGCTGACATTGCCTTTGTGCCTCAGAGCGCCGAAGCGGAGCTGCTTCAAATGGGGTACAGAATGGCGGCGCACTGCGACGCGGGGGCTATCGCTTCTGTGATAGATATGCTGTAGCGGGTTTCGCTATCATAGATAAAATTGGGTCTCTGTTCAGATGAACAGAGACCCCAGGTTATTTAAAAACTGCACCGCCCAAAATGTCAAGTCACATTCAAGGGCGTTTTTTCTTTTATAATCATCCTCAAGAAATACATCCGTATATGCGCCCGACCATTTAGCCGATTCAAAAAATGTGCGTTTTTGATATGCCGATTCAAAGGCTATATGCAGGATTCCGTCAGCAGATATAGCTTCTTTAAGATTAGAAATGGATTCCTCTATAATTCCAACAGTATCACCAACACCAAGCATGGCGATTTCTGTAAGCGGTCGGCGATATAGGATTGTGTCCACAATTTCCGCATTAAACGACCTCAGTGGTCTTGATAGCGCAAAGAATGGTCCATAATAATTATCGCCAATTCGGACGTGTATGTTGTTGTCCGGTCTCATTATTTTGTTTATATGATTAAGGGCATCAGTCATCATTTTTATGGTTTCAGGTGTACGCCAGCTCTGTGTGTGAGCCAACATCGTGAGTGTGTATGAGCATGGGAAGTATTCGTCCGATTCAATATATGGATAGGCATATTTTGCTTTGCTTTTACGCGTCTTTGTGATGTCGCTTATGTCGGGCATCTCCAACACTCGCTCAAAACCTTTCAAACAGATTTGTTGGAAATTCCGCAGCTCATCAGTATCATCACCGCAGCTTAAAAGAGCTTGCATGGTGAAGAGCAACGCCATCAAGCAGTTTCCGTTGTTCAAGCCGACAAAGCGGTTGTCGTATCTCGGAATCTCAGGGGGGATGGATGAGAACTCCTGCTTGAGAATATCTTCGTCGCGCATTGCGGAAACGTAGTTTACCACAATCGGATGAGTTTTCGGAATTGCGAAATATGCCAATAACCTTGCAGCCGCTTCGCCGTCTTGCAAAGGCGTTTCGTGCAATACCTCGCCGCGCCAATTACTCCAACTGTGCATCCCGCTGCCTATATAGCCGTTTGGCTTGACGTAGCCCTGCACGAGCTTGAAACGCGGCGTTTGATATATCTGTTCTAAGAGGTTCGCTTCCTCTGTTTTTGACAGATTACCCAGAATCTCTTTTCTGAGCCGATATTGAATGACAGCACCGGCGTTTTCGAGAAGGAAGCCGATTGATTTTGAAATATCCATGTCGCTATTCCTCATCTTTAAACCGTTCATCAATATCGTTTTTCCTTATCTTCACCAGCTTTTTCAAACATTCTACTGCGTCAGTATCCGGATTGTCAAACCGGAATGTTGTCCGGCACACATCATCAAAATTTTTTCCGAATACCGTTTTAGGAGTTCCCTCGATACTGCAACCTCCGCATTTTCCGCAAATATCAACATTGCTCCAAGAAATCTCTTTGAAGCGTTCTTCCAACGGATAATCCCTGAACCAATCCTCACCGCTGTCGTCAGACCAAACAATCCAGCCCTCCGGCTCGTCCTTGTGTCTGGCAGAGCCAAATCCATTGATCAAAAGGAAGCATACATATTTGTCCTTGTACTTAATATGCCAATACCGTTTATCCTCCCAATAGCCTGTGCCGCGCTCAAATTGCATGTTCTGGTTTTTCAGATGGGAGGCAAAATCTAAAACCAGCCTTTGGGCATCTCCGGTGAGGGCTTCGCATATGTGGTTTTCGATGCTTTGTGCAGACATTGTCCCCCTCCTTTATTTCAAACAGAACCCACCAGTGTAAATACTTCCCTACTTGAAGTAATTGACGATACTGTTAGACACCGACCTTGCCAGCTCGCCCTGACCCATGTCGTCCACAAGCCACTCAAACTCGGAGGGATTGCAGATAAAGCCCGTTTCGACGATGAGCGACGGCGACCATCTGCCCCTGCACACATACAGGTTTGAATAATTCGACCTGCGGTTGTACCTTCCGATGTCGGACACGATCTGGTTTACCATCTGGGAGGACAGATTCGCCGATATGTTCTGCCGGTACCAGGTGCTTACGCCGTATATGGACTGGGCGTTCTTGTTGACCTCAACGGCGTTGCAATGTATCGACAGGAAGAGGTCGGGACGCGCCGCGCGGGACAGCTCAAGCCGGTCGGCAAGGGTCACCAGCCTGTCGTCGGTTCTGGTCATAAGCACGGTCGCGCCAAGCGCCTCAAGCTCGTACTTTACCTTTTTTGTGATATTGAGAGCGATGTCCTTCTCCGCCATTTTTCCGCCGAGAGGACCTATTGCCCCGGTATCGCTTCCCCCGTGACCGGCGTCAAGCATTATGGTAAGCCCTTTCAGGGGACTCGATCCCGGAGACGCGACCGGTCTGCGTTTCAGCGTCAGCACGATGGAGCCGTTTTGAACCTCGGTCCAGTATCCGTCAAGCCTGTTCGGAGAGGCAAGGGTCAAACGGTATACGGCGGAGCTGCCATCCTTCGTGACGCTGAGCGAGCTTATCATCGAGCCTGCCGGCAGGGTGAAGGACGGTGTGTTCGCGGCGTTGCTTATTCTAAACTCCACTGCGCCGTCGCTGTAGGTGACGTGCGCCGACGACATGGCGGACAGCGGGAATTTGATGGCGTCAGCCTTATCCGAGACTGTGTAGACAGGGGCGGAAATATTGCTCACGAGCGCCGAGGCGCCGTGCACCCGGTCCACATCCACACGCTGCACCCAATATCCGGACGCGAGCCTGACCCATGTGCCGCCCGTTGTGACGGCGGTGATATAGTCGGTCATGCCGCGGCTAAGCTCGCCGATTGGTCCGCCGGTGGTGCTTGACGACGAATAGATAAAGGCGCTGTTCGCGGTGACGGTGGCATAGTAGGGCGCGCCCTCGGTTATGCATTTCAGGTCGCCTGTGGCGGTCTTTGACGAGGAGACGCCCTTGTAGGTCATCTTGTACACAGGGGTGCCGACATTGTGTATTTTGCCCTTCGCGTAGCCCTCCGGCATGGTGTAGGTGTAGGAAAACTGGGTGGCGTAGATTCCGCTTCCCGCGGGAGCCTTTGTTGTGGCGGGGGTCAGATTATATGTCTTGCCCGCGAGGGTAACGGTTACGGCGGCGCCGATGGGGGCGGTGCATCTGAAGGTTATCTTTTCGCCGGGCATTATATAGACGTCGTACACGTCGGGATAGGTTGAACCGGAAACTATCTCAGCCTTGGAAAGCGGGGTGGGGGTCGAGCCGGAGGAGGAGCTGCTGCGGGTGATTTTCCTCACGAAGGTCTGTCCGTTTTGAGTGAAGGTAAAGGTGTTCACGCCGTTATTCAGGCTGACCATCACCCCGAAGTATCCGTTTTTTGTGACCTCGACAGGGTTTCCGTTCATATAGAGCGGGTACGCGGGATTGCAGGAGCCAAGTATATAATACTCGCTGAAGGTGGTTGAAATATCCGAATCCGGACGCCCTACGGAAACCGAGGTGTTGGATATAGCCTGCGCCTTAGGGTAGTCGGCGGGAAGTGCGGTCATGGGACTTGGGGACGGCGCCGCGGTGTAATAGCTCCTGATAAACGTACCAAGCTGAGGATAGGTCAAAAAGAAGGAGTATCTGAAGTGAACCGAACCTTTGACCTCCGGCGTTTTACTGTTCATGTCAAGCTGGCGTTTAAGCTCGTCGGTGCCGTACCACGGGCTGTTTTTATCCTCGTTTCCGGACCTGTACGCGGCGTGCCCGATATACAGGTCAACAGAGGTGCCCTTGCAGACGTCGCTCCACCATTTGAGAAGTATTTCATAGTCCGCGGCGGCAAAGCCGATGTTCCAGTAAAGCTGGGGGCAGATGTAGTCGACCCAGCCGGATTTCACCCATTTACGGGTGTCGGCGAAGTGGTTTGAATAGGACTGGTTGCCGTTTGTGTTGCTGCCAAGGCTGTTTGAGCTTTTGTTCGCCCAAATGCCAAACGGGGAAACGCCAAAGGCGACGGATTTGCCCGAAAGCTTCACGGCGGCGCTTATTTCCTTTATAACCTGGTCGACGTTGTCCCGCCGCCAGTCGTCCAGCTTGGAAAAGCCGCCGCCGTATTTTTTGTATGCGGCGCTGTCCGCGACGGTGTTGTCGGGGTAGAAGTAATCGTCAAGGTGTATTCCGTCAACGTCGTAGTTTTGAACAATTTCCTTGACCCCGTCGATGACAAGCTGCCTCACCTCGGGGATGCCCGGATTGTAGTACATATGCCCGTCGGAGTGCTTGATGACCCAGTCGGGATTTTTTCTGGCGGGATTTGAAGCCGCGAGAGCGTTTAAATCATGGCTGTTTCGCGCTATGCGGTAAGGGTTTATCCACGCGTGAAGCTCAATGCCGCGCTTGTGCGCTTCGGTTACCCAGAACTCGAGCGGGTCAAAGCCGTCGGATGGGGCCTTTCCCTGTGTGCCGGTGATGAACTCCGACCATGGGAATATCGAGGATTTATAGAAGGCGTCGCCGCATGGACGCACCTGAAAGATTACGGCGTTAAACCCCATAGCCTTGCAGTTGTCCAGTATGCTTATCGCTTCCTCCTTCAGCTTTGCGGCGCTGAGACCTGTGGAGGAAGGGTAGTCCAGATTTATGACGGTGGAAACCCAAACGCCGCGAAACTCCTCGGTTCTCTCAGGTTTTTCGGCAGCCTGGGGAGTGGTCTGGGGATTGTAAACGGCGATTACCGGCATATCGTGCACTCCGACGGCGGGGAAGGAGGATACGCCGGGAACAGCGCCGATGGAGGTCGGGGGAGAGGACGCGGACGCAGGTATTATGGGGAAAATCATAAAGACCGTCAACAATAACGTCAATATACGCTGTACTTTTTTCATTCCTATGACCATGCCTTTCCTTGCTGTCATTAAGCTGTCGTTAATATGTATTCCGGTTAAGCCGAGTGCCGGTACACCTTAAGATAATATTTCACTAATTTACATAATAACATAAAATTTGACATGCCACAATAAGAAAAATCTTACAGCTTAGTTACAAACATATTTAGACTTTTTGCAAAACCTTCGGTTTTGCGGAGAAGTCTATTACATAACTTATGTAGCGGCGCAAATAATTATGTTCCTCCAAAAAGACCGTCAAGATAGCGCAAAGTTTAGTCGGGGGAGCAATAATTTCATGCAGTATTGTCATTGCTTCAAAATGGAGTATAATTTATACTAAATACATGCTTATATAATTAAAAAACCGCTTATCATTTCCCAGGCGACGGGTGATAAGTGCGGGCAATCCAATATCCACACCGTCGCCTGAGAAATGGCGGTTTTTATGCGCGCAGTGGTGACAGTCGTCGGACGGGACACAGTGGGTATCATATCCTCAATAACAAGGCAGCTTTCGGAAAACAACGTAAATATCATGGATATCTCCCAAAGCATATTGCAGGATCTGTTTGCGATGGTGATGCTTGTCGACATATCCGGGTCGAAGCTCCCTTTCTCAAGGTTAGCCGAGCTGCTCAGCGAAAACGGAAAAGAAATGGGTGTGAAGGTACATGTTATGCATGAGGACATCTTCACCTCCATGCACAGGATATAGCGGCTCTGCAGGTTTTTATTTGTAATTTTCTGAAAGGTAACGAAATACTGATGCTAAACACCTTTGATATCCTCGAAACAATAAAGATGATCGAGGAGGAGCATCTCGACATACGCACCGTCACGATGGGCGTCTCCATACGCGACTGCGCGGGAGAGGATGTGAAGAAGTCCGCGGGGAAGGTATATGACAAAATCTGCCTGAGAGCGGAAAAGCTTGTCAGGGTGGCTGACGATATAGCGGGCGAATACGGCATCCCCATTATAAACAAGCGGGTGTCGGTGACGCCGGTCTCGTTTTTATGCGACAGCCCGGACAGCGAGGACATGCTCCCGTTTGCGGCGGCTTTGCAGAGGGCGGCGGAAACGGTGGGAATCAACTTCATAGGGGGATACTCCGCCCTTGTACATAAGGGGTACTCAAAGGGGGACAGGAGGCTTATAAATTCCATCCCGGAAGCGCTTGCGGGCACGAAATGCGTCTGCTCCTCGGTAAATGTCGCGACCACCCGCGCGGGGATAAACATGGACGCCGTGAAGCAGATGGGGGACATAATCAAGCATACGGCATACCTGACAAGAAACGAGGACTCCATCGGCTGCGCAAAGCTGGTGGTCTTCGCCAACGCTCCGGAGGACAACCCCTTTATGGCGGGCGCGTTTCACGGCGTTGGGGAGGCTGAGTGCGCGGTAAACGTCGGGGTCTCCGGTCCGGGGGTGGTGCTGGCGGCGGTGAAGCGCGCGGGGCATTGCAGCTTTTCCGAGCTTGCTGAAATCATCAAAAAGACCGCGTTTAAGATAACAAGGATGGGACAGCTCGCGGCGGAGGAGGCTTCCCGGCGGCTCGGAGCTGAGTTTGGTATCGTTGACCTCTCCCTCGCCCCTACGCCGGAGCTGGGGGATTCCGTGGCGTATGTGCTGGAGGCTATGGGGCTCGGCTCCGCCGGGACGCACGGTACGACGGCGGCGCTTGCCCTGCTGAACGACGCGGTAAAGAAGGGCGGGGTCATGGCGTCGTCACATGTGGGCGGCTTGTCCGGCGCGTTCATTCCGGTGTCGGAGGACGCGGGGATGATAGCGGCGGCGAAGAGGGGAACGCTGACTATCGACAAGCTTGAGGCGATGACCTCGGTGTGCTCCGTCGGGCTTGATATGATAGCCGTTCCGGGGGACACGACGGCGTCGACGATTTCCGCGCTGATTGCGGATGAAATAGCTATCGGCACGATAAACAACAAAACCACCGCGGTCAGGGTCATACCCGTATACGGCAAGGAGGTCGGTGAAAGCGTGAATTACGGCGGGCTGCTCGGAGAAGCGCCGATAATGCCGCTGCACAGGGAGACAAGCGAGGGCTTTATCGCAAGGGGCGGGCGGATACCCGCGCCGATACACAGCCAGAGAAACTGATATAGCAATTTGCATTATCATAGACTTTAAATTGCTGAAAGAAACGTTGAATATATGCGGTTATTTTAGTAATTTATATAGTCTATGTTATGTCAAATTGATATAACAGCTATAATGGATGAGTCCGGCGGAGCCGGACTCATCCATTATAGCATGGGGGAAGCTTATTTTAAGTGCTCTTTTGGATAGGCTTCCTTTATATTTGTGCGGTTTAGGATATAGTCGATGCTGGTGTTATGGAAATCCGCCAAATTTATTAAAATATTGGTAGGAACATCAACTTCGCCGCGTTCATAATTGCTATAAATTCTTTGGCTGCAATTAAGGTGGTTTGCGACTTGCTTTTGCGTTAAATCCTTATCCTCACGTAAGCTCCGAATTCTTTCATACATAATAACTACCTCAAGGTGATTATAACTTAGCGAATTATCCGCTATTGACTTTTAGCGGATAATTCGCTAAAATTGCTTTGAGGTGGATATCATGGAATTACGAATGGAAATGGTAAAGAACTTCCCAAAGATAGAGAAGTTCTTTACCAAGGAAGCGTTATTAAAATTCGCGAAGACCTTGCCGAAAAACCTTGGTGAATACAACTGGGGACTGGGAACCATGATCCGGCTGAAGATGCTGGGTCCAAAAAACAGATTATATAAGCTATTCGTCCAGAGGGGTTACACCGATAAAGAAGAAATGACCATGGAGGTCATACGAAGGTTTCACAAGCACATATGCGACAAAATATAAATTTATATTTTCAACTGTATTTCAACCTACGTCTATTATGTTCACATCTCTTCCCTCAAGATACCTTCTCTCCCTGTCCTGGCAGGTGAAGAGGAGTATCTGGCGGGTCTGCGCCTCCTTGCAGAGCCGGTCCAGCACATATCCCAGACGCTCAGAGTCAAACGTCACAAGCGCGTCGTCAAGTATGACGGGTATATTTTTGTCAGGGGGGAGCACAACTTCGCATATCGCAAGCCTTATCGCGAGCCAAAGCTGGTCGGAGGCGCCGCGGCTCAACTCAAAGCTTTTGTGCAGCCCGGCGTTTTCGCTGTCCCCCGCCATGACGGAAAACTCCCGGTCGATTTGCACCCGGTCATATTTGCCTGCGGTGAAGGCGGAGAATATCTCCGCCGCTTTTTCATTCAGCGCGGGGGAAAGTCGCCCGCGAAGCGCCGCGTTCGCCGCCGAAAGGGCGTCGAGAGCCAGCTCCGCCGCCTGATAATCAAAGCTCATAGCCTCAAGAAGCTCGTTTACCCGCTTTAATTCGTAGGGGGCGTTTCCGCCGGATTCACCGGATAAAATGCCCTCGAGATAGCTTGCCTGCTTATTTTTGACCGCAAGGGTCTCGATCACCTCGTTGTACCGCCGATGTACATCCTCGTGCGGGAGCGAGGTTATACGCCGCGGGGCGGAGACGGCGGCGTCCGGCGTCTCCATGACCCTGCTTTTGAGGGTATCCACAACGGCGGCGACCGCCTTTGCTTCGTTTACGGTCTCCTCGTACCTCCTTATTTTCAGGAGGGCTTTGTCGGTCTCTGAAAGCAGCTTATCCGCGGACGTCACGTCGGGGAAAAGCTCCTTTGCTCTGGCAAACGCGGCGTCCCGGCGAAGTTTTTTTTGCCTCTCGCCGGATTCGTAGTCGGATATGGCATATCTGGATACCTCCGCCTCCCTGTACAGGCTTTTATAGGACTCAAGGGAAATGGTTATGTCGGGGATGGATTCGGCGTCATACTTGTTAAAGATGGCTTGCCGCTTGCGCTGTACGAAGAACAGCCTGCACAGGATAAAGGTCACCAGCAATATGACCTCCGCGCTTATGCCCCGGGTGACGGCGGCGGGAAACGCGCTCAGCGAGACAAAGAGGAATATCAGCGACGCTGTCACAGAGAGTATGTATATGGCGATATTTCTCTTCGAGGCGAGTTTTCTTTGCAGCGCCCTGAGGTATTGTATATCATTTGCGGCAAGACCGGAGGCGTTTTCCGCGGGGCAGCCATAAAACGGGGACAGCTCGGAAAGCCTGAGCAGATTTCGTTCAAGCTCCTTTTTTTCTTCCTCGATAGAATTCTCCTCCTCGGGAAGGGAAAGCTCCGCCGCCAAATTGCGAAGCTCGAATTCGTCGGCGTCGGGCAGGGCTTTGCTCATCGCTTCGATTTCGCTGTCTATGTCGGTCAGGCTTTTAACAGCGTCGCCGAGCTTGATCTGTTCCTCCGCTCTTCGCTCGTACTCGTGAAACTCAATGTCTGATTTATAAATCAAGGAGTCTTTTTCTAGGGATACTATTTCCTCCTGAATTTTAACAAGCTCCTTTTCGCTCTCCTCCTTTAACGCGATTTCGTCGGTGAGCGCCGTTTTTCTCGCCTCCAGGTCGGGGATGATGCCGCGCCTGTTGTAGCGCAGGCTGTTGCGCTTGTCCTTTAGCCGCTCCTCCGCGTCGGTGAAGGAGTAGCTGTCGCTTCCGGTGGAGACGAGGGAAAGTATCTTTTTTTCAAGCTCGACGCCGGAGGAGGGAAGCTCGGGACGCTCAATAAACGCGCTTTTTTCAAAGGTTTCCCTTCCGACGCCGAGAAGATATTCCCCCACCTGCCGTTCGTTAAAGCCGAGCTCTTCGCCGGAGCGGTTAAACGCCTGGAGCTCCCGCATCGGCATGTTTGCCTGCGAGCGCCGTTCCAGGGTTATTTCCTCCCCGCCGGTTTCGAGGGTCAGCCTTCCGCTCATGGGAGCGCCGCCCCACGGGCGGAAACGGTTCTTTTCCGCGAGAGAGCTCTTGGTGTCCCGCTGTGAGGAGTCCACACCGAAAAGCATTGCCCGGATAAAGGCGCACCAGGTCGATTTTCCCGATTCGTTGGCGCCTTCGATTATATTAAGCCCGTCCTTAAGCTCCAGGGCGCGTTCGTTCAGTGTTCCGAAATTTGCCGACAGCTTCTTTATCCTCATACAATTTTACCGCGCCTTTCCTTATATTTCTTCGCCGTCGAGGGCGGCTATCCCGAATCTCGCCGCGCGCTCGATGAGCTCCTCGGGGTAAGCCCCGCTTTCGGCGCGCTGCTTTAACATACTGATAAACAGCCCCTTTAGCGAGTCCTCCTCCGCCGATTCCCATATGACCTTTGGCAGACGGGTGTTGTCGGTGAGCTTTGAGAACAGGACATGACCGGACAGCAGACCGTTTATTTTATCATATACCTCGTGTGACATGGCCAATTCGCCGGTAAGGCTTATTTTGTACAGATGCTCCCGGCTGTCGGGGGGCAGGCGGTCAAGGATAGTCTCCGCCGGATCCTCCGAAGCGCTGAGCTCCACCTCCAGCAGGCGGAACTGCGGCGCGGGTATGGGGATAAATTCGGCGCTCAGCTTATCGTCGTATGTGATGAGGTAAACGCCCTTTTCCCCCGTTTCATCAAAGCCGGAGCCCTGGGGACAGCCGCTGAAGGCATATGCGGCGCTGCCCGCGGTCTTTATTTCGCTTCGCTGGTGTGTGTGCCCGAGAGCCAGATAAGTAAGCCCGCTTTCAGCGATTTCCCCGGTGGTTATCGGGGAAAATCTGGGGGAGGACGCGTTTAGCTCCGAGTGCAGCGCCATAAAGGAGGGGCGGGGGTCGTCGTTACGGAAGCCCTTTAACAGGGAATCGGTGACGGTCTGGGAACGGAAGGCCGCTCCGTAGACCACAAAATCCCCGAGGTCGTATTTTTCTATTTCCCGGGTGTTAAATATATAGACGTTGCCCGGCCAGGAGATGCGGTTGTACGGCGAGGGCGGACTGTAGAAATCGTGGTTTCCCGGGGAGATAAACACCGGAATGTCCGTCCCGCCGAGTATGGCGGCGGCACGGGAGGATACGCCCTCCTGCACTGCGGGGGAGTCGAAGAGGTCGCCGCTTATCAGTATGGCGGCGGCGTTATTTTTATCCGCGAGCTCTATTATCCTTCTCAGGGTGTCAAACTGCTTTTCGGCAACATGCTTTGCCGTGTCCTTCGGCAGGGTGTCGTGCTTTTTCCCGAGATGCAGGTCGGCCGTATGAATGATTGTTATACCCATCTGTGTCCATGTCCTTTCCGCAAGGTTTAACCGGGGGAGCAATAGCTCAATATTTATATAAACCATTTTATATTGAAAACAAATTTAAATCAAGTGAATCAGGCAACAATTTGTGTATATAATGCAGTATGGCTGTCAGGCGTCCGGGATATTTTGATTATTTTCACGTTTGCATATTGCGCCACATACAGTTATAATACTAAACATTGATAAGAAACCGTAATAAAAATCGGGTACAAAACCGCATATACCTGGCATTTTTGCACCCGATTTTCAAACTCTTTCTAACAGTATTTAGTATAATAAATTTTGTTTGAAAAAACGCGTTTTGCGAGAGGAGTATCATCTTTTGATTCACGAAAATCTACGAAATATTGCGATAATCGCCCATGTCGACCACGGCAAAACCACCCTTGTGGACGAAATGCTGAAGCAGGGCGGGGTATACAGGGAAAATCAAAGCGTCGCGGAAAGGGTCATGGACTCAAACGACCTTGAGCGTGAGCGCGGCATAACTATATTGGCGAAAAATACCGCGGTTCATTACAAGGATTTGAAGATAAATATTGTCGATACTCCGGGACACGCCGACTTCGGCGGCGAGGTCGAGCGCATATTGAAAATGGTCAACGGGGTGCTGCTTCTGGTGGACGCGGCGGAGGGACCCATGCCGCAGACCCGGTTTGTTCTGGAGCGGGCGCTCGCCCTGGGTCACAAGGTCATCATAGTTGTAAATAAGGTGGACAGACCGGACGCGCGGACCGACGAGGTTGGCGACGAGGTGCTGGAGCTGCTGGTCGACCTGGACGCGGACAGCGAATATCTCGATTCGCCGGTTCTGTACTGCACAGCGAGGGAAGGGGTGGCGTCGTTTTCTCCGCTGATGGAGGACGCGGCCGACCTGATCCCGTTGTTTGAGACCATTGTCGACTACATTCCCGCGCCGGAGGGGGATGAAAACGCCCCGCTTCAAATGCTGGTTTCCTCCATCGATTACAACGAGTATGTGGGGAGGATAGGCATTGGCAGGATTGAACGCGGCGTGGTCGAACAGGGGCAGGAGGTCATGGTTTGCTCGTCGCAGGATCCGGAGAGAAGGATAAAGACTAAAATAGTCAACATATATGAGTTTGAGGGGCTTAAACGGCTTCCGGTCGAGCGGGCGGAAGCGGGGGACATAGTGGCGTTTTCGGGCTTTGACGAGATCACCATAGGCGACACCGTCTGCAATACCGCCGCGGTCGAGCCGCTGCCGTTTGTAAAGATATCCGAACCCACCGTTGAAATGACATTTTCGGTCAACGACTCGCCCTTTGCGGGCAGGGAGGGGAAATACGTCACCTCGAGAAATTTGAGGGAGCGGCTTTTCAGGGAGCTTTTGAAGGATGTTTCGCTCAGGGTCACCGACATCGGGCTTACCGACGCGTTCAACGTCGCGGGCAGGGGGGAAATGCACCTGTCGATATTGATTGAAAACATGCGGCGGGAGGGCTACGAGTTTCAGGTATCCACACCCCGCGTGCTCTTCAAAACGATAGACGGGGAGCTGCATGAGCCGATCGAGCGGCTTGTGGCGGACGTGCCGGAGGCATCGGTGGGCGCAGTGATGGAGAAGCTTGGCAGCCGCAAGGGCGAGCTGCAAAAAATGACCCCGATGGGCAGCAGGATGCGGGTCGAGTTTCTGATACCGGCGAGAGGGCTTTTCGGATACAGAAACGAGTTTTTGACCGATACCAAGGGGGAAGGGATACTTACCTCGGTGTTTGACGGCTACGCTCCGTACAAGGGGGACATCTCGCGGCGGCTCAGCGGTTCGCTTGTCGCGTATGAGACCGGGGAATCGGTGGCGTACGGGCTTTTCGGCGCGCAGGAGCGGGGAAATCTCTTCATCGGCGCGGGGGTGCCGATATACGCAGGGATGGTGGTCGGCGTTTCGCCGAAGGCGGGGGATCTGGTGGTCAACGTGTGCAAAAGAAAACAGCTGACAAATACCCGCGCCTCCGGTTCGGACGATGCGCTGAGGCTGATACCGCCGGTGAGGATGAGCCTCGAGCAGGCCATCGAATTTATCTCGGACGACGAGCTGCTTGAAATTACGCCGAAAAACGTGCGTATCAGAAAACGCCAGCTGGATCACGCGCAAAGGATGAGGGATTTGAAAAAGGGCGCGGCGGCGGTGTAATATAATTAATAATTGGGGACGTGTCCGCTTTGCGGGGACGGGGTAAAACACCCGGCATTGCGATGCCACCCTCTTTCGAAAAAAGAGGGTGGGGGTCGCAACCGGCGGGTGTTTTCCCCGAAGGTCGTCCGCGATTTTCCGGTTTTTTTGACACGCTGAGAACCTCTCCGGGGCAAGCCCCGGAGAGGTTCTTCGTTATAGCAAGAAAGCAGGGCAGCATGATCAGAATTAGGTATAATTGCTCTCAAAGTAACATAGAAATGATTGTATATAATATTTAAAAATAAAAATTTTACAATATACCTTGACAGGTGAGGTATATTGTTGTATTATATACCCGGATACGAAGAATATGGAAACGGAGCCACTGAATACACAGACAAGGAGGAAACGTATTGTCGATAACATCAGATTTAGTACGGGGAAACACAGACACGATCATATTGGCGAGCCTAATGGTCAGGGACAGCTACGGGTACGACATCAATAAGACGATTTCGAACAAGACCGCCGGGGAATATGAGCTGAAGGAAGCGACGCTGTATACCGCGTTTCGCAGGCTTGAGCAAAACGGATTTATACTGTCCTACTGGGGAGATGAAGCGACCGGGGCAAGGCGAAGATACTACTCGATAACCGAATCGGGAAAAACGGCGTACAAAAGATACCTGCGCGAATGGGAAACCGCTAAGACCTTAATTGACAAATTAATTGCTTTGGAGGAAAAAATTGATGGAAAGTAAGATTCACGAATATATCGAGACGCTGTTTGCGGACTCAAAAAGTACACGACGTTCCCTGGAGCTCAAGGATGAAGTGACACAAAATCTGCTGGACAGGTACAGGGATCTGGTGGAGCGGGGGAAGAGTGAGGAGGACGCGTTCAACGCGGCGATAATCAGCATTGGGGACATAGGGCTTTTGATAAAGGAATCCGAGCAGGAGGTGTACCAAATGGACGAAAAGGGCAAAATCCGTTCCGCCGTGCTGACCGCGGCGGCGGTAATGATGTACATTTTAAGCGTAGTCCCGGTTATAATAACGAGCTATGTCGGCGGTGAGCTCGCGGGTGTGGTAATAATGTTTATGCTTATCGCGGCGGCGACGGGGCTGCTGATATTCAACAACATGACAAAGCCGAAGTATTTCCGCGCGGAGGACACCGTCGTCGAGGATTTCCGGGAGTGGCAGTATAAAACAGGGGACAGAAGAGCGGTGCTGAAATCAATAGACGCGGCAATTTGGAGCGTAACCCTTGCGCTGTACTTCATCATAAGCTTTGCCACCATGGCGTGGTATGTGACGTGGGTTATATTTATTATTGCGGTGGCGGTAACCCAGATAATCAAGGCGTTTTTCGATTTGAGGCAATAGGTTTAGGGCGAAAAACTTAAAAAAATAAACCGCTTATCATTCCTCAGGCGACGGATGATGGGCGGGGAGCAATTAGTAACTACCCGGTCGCCTGAGAAATGGCGGTTTAATATGAGAACAGCGGCAATAATCAGGATCGTGTGCTGGTCTATAGTTATAGTGGTATTGGCGGGAATTGTTTTCATGGGGGTGAACGGAGGCTTTTCTTATTTCGACCTTCCGTTTATAAGCATCGGCAATCCCGGCTTTGAGGGCACTGTCAGTACGACGGGAAGCGAAAGCGTAAACGCGGCGGATATCAGCAATATCGAGATAGACTGGACAGCGGGAAAGGTCGGGATATCCGCATATGACGGAAGTGAGATCAAATTTACGCAGACCTCGAACCGGAGCATTGAGGACAAGGACCGCATGGTTTACAAGGTTGAAGCGGGCAAGCTAAGAGTGCGTGACGGGGACGGTCAAAGAAAATATGGCTTTATCAGCTTCGGCAATAAAAATTCAACCGATCTGACCATGTGGATACCCGCAAACATCTACCTAAGCGCGCTGGATGTGAGCGTTGTGAGCGCGTCCGCCTCCGTTTCCGGCGTCACCCTGGGCAGAATAAATATAGACGGTGTTTCGGGCGGGATAACTGTATACAATATAATTTCCGAGGAGGCCAGATTTGACACGGTGTCAGGGGAAATAACGGCCGAGGGCATAGAAATCGGGAATTTAAAAAGCGACAGTGTGTCGGGCAGCGCGGCTTTCTATGGAACCATGAAAAAGCTGAATTACAGCAGTGTGTCGGGAGCGGTAAAGCTGGAGGGAAGCGTAAACGAGGCAAGGTGCGACACGACCTCCGGTTCTGTCGAGATATCCTCGTCTGTGTGCCCCGGATATATTTCCGCAAGCACCGTCTCAGGCTCGGTCACCATAGCAATACCGGACAACGACGGCTTTACACTGAGCTATGACAAGGTATCGGGCAGCCTGTCCAACGATTTTCCGACCACCGAAAGCGGCGGCAGGAAAATATATGGGAACGGAAGCGCGGATTTTAACATCGACACCGTCTCCGGCGGGCTCAATATAAGAAAACTGGGTTAACCCGCATAAAAAAATACGCTGTATCGCCCGCCGGGTGGTACAGCGTATTTCTTATTCGGCGCGGTGTTAAATCCGGGTTATTCGGCAGGATTTTCGGGAGTAACCTCCGGGATCGGCGAGGTTATATCCTCCGGCGGCAGCGCGGGATTGTCCGGGTCTCCGGGCAGAGGCGAGGCCGGCGGGAACGGGTCTGTAGGCTCGATCGGCTCGGTGGGAAGACCTATATTCCAGTCCGGGTCCGAATGAAGCGGACAAAACGAATTTTTCGGCGGGGAGCCGTCCTTGTTTGCCGGGGCGGAGACGCGGTAGCCGATTTCTGTTTCCGCCGTGTAGTCTATGTCAAAGAGCCGGATGGTGTACTGCTCGTCGTTCAACGGGATAATACTTTTCGGGAAATACCTGTCAAGCCGCAGCATGGATACCCTGACAATATTTTCCGGAGGACAGTACGGAGTCGCCAAAAGACCGCTTTCGGAATCGACGTCGACATACTGGTGCAGCGTACACGGAGCGGAGGGAATGTCCTTTTCGAAGAAGGTTCCCGTCGCGACCCGGCTTCCCCTGATATCGTTTCTGCACGCCTCGGTGGGCGCGCCGCCGGAATCGATGCAATAGCTTGCCTTGACCGGCTTGTTGTTTGGGGTGAAGAAATCCTTTGACTCGAGGTTTTCGTGAATCTTTGACATCACAGCCTTATAGAGCGGCACGGCGGGACTGGTCCCGTCCGCGGTGACAATTGTCCTGTTGACGTCAAAGCCGTACCACACCGCGCAGGTGTAATATGGCGTGTATCCGACATACCACCGGTCATAGTCGTCGTTTGTGGTGCCTGTTTTACCGGCGGAGGGCATACCGCTGAGCCTTGCGTTGACGCCGGTGCCGTTGGTTACGACATTTTGGAGCAAAAGGTTCATGTAGTAGGCGGTCTCGGATTTTATGACCGGAAGCGGGTCGGGCGAATTGTCCAAAACCAGGTTTCCGTTCGAGTCCTCGATGCGGGTATACGTCTTGGAGGAGTTGTACACGCCCTCGTTTGTGAAAATCGAATACGCGGCGCACATATCCCGCACGGTTACGCCCTTTGTAAGACCGCCCAGCGACATCGGTGAAACGGAGGCGTCGGAATAGACCTTTCCATTTATGGTCACGCCGTCCACCAGAGTGGAAAGCCCCATGCTGTATCTTGCGAATTCGTATGAATACTGCGGACTCATGTCAAGCACTATCTTTGCGGCGATGGTGTTAATGGAACGCTGAACCGCCTCCATCACCGTCATTTGCCCGCGGAAGCCGTATGTTCTGGAGTCGTAGTTTTTGGGCCAGGGATTGCCGCCCTCTATCTGAACGGGCATGTCGGTGTACACCGAATACGGGGTGATAAGCCCGGATTCTATGGCGGGCGCGTATACAGCGAGAGGCTTTATCGACGAGCCCGGCTGTCTGGTGGACATGGTTGCGCGGTTGTGGGTAAGGTTGGCGGTTTTTTCTCCGAGACCGCCGTACATCCCGACGATGTTTCCGGTGTAGGGATCCATGACGACAATAGCGGACTGGGGGTCCTCTCCGGCCGTTTCGGCGGTAGCCTTTAGGGCGGGCCAGTAATCCGGATTTGTGTACACCTCGTCAATGATAGCCTGAATTTCGGAGTCAAGGGTAGTATATATCCGGTATCCGCCCCGATAGATAAGCTGCGAGGCGACTGAACGGTCGATGCCCTTGGCGGCGCTGAGGTCGGTTATGGCGTCGCGGATGACCTGGTCGGTAAAGTAGCTCTGTATGCTTGTGGAGGAGCTTGTCTGCTGTGAGGAGTCACGGTTGAAAACAAGCTTCTGGTCGATTGCCGCGTCGCGCTCGCTCGCGGAGATATAGCCCTGATCGAACATCTCGTTAAGTATATATTCCTGACGCTTTTTGTTGTTGTCCCGGTTGATATACGGGTCATAATATGTGGGCAGGTTTGTGATGCCCACAATTGCGGCGGACTCCGCCAATGTAAGCTCGCTTACATCCTTGCCGAAATATGTCTTTGCGGCGGACTGGACGCCGTAGCAGCCCTGACCGAAATAGACAAGGTTGAGGTACTGCACAAGGATATCGTCCTTGTTCGAGTAGCCCTTTTCAAATTCAACGGCCCGGAATATTTCGGTGAGCTTCCTGCGCACGGTAACTTCCTTCTCGCCGGTGACATTTTTTATGAGCTGCTGGGTTATTGTGGAGCCGCCGAACGAGCCCTTCTTTATACCCAAAAACATGTTGGCGAAGGCGCCGGCCGTGCGGTACCAGTCCACCCCGTTGTGCGAGTAGAAGCGCTTGTCCTCGATAGCCACAAGCGCGTGCAGGAGGTACTCCGGTATCTCGTCATAGTCCGCCCAAACCCGGTTTTCCGAGGAATACAGCTCCTCAAGGATTTCATATTCCCCGGTGGATTTGTTGTAGTAGTAGACATAGCTGGTGAGGTCAAGCTGAAAATCCTCCAGATTTATGTCCAGGTCGGTGTTGATGTAGCGGTCGACGTAGACGGCGGCGATGCAGCCGACGATAGCGCCTGTGGTAATACCGACAAGCAGTATTGTGCCGAGTATCTTCCCAAACCAGCCGAGAGCCGTCAAAAGCCAGCGGCTGTCAGGGTCGCGCTTCCGCCTTTGCGGGGCGCTTCTTCTGTTCGTGGACCCGCCGGGGTTTTTTGTTTGCCTGTCCAAGCTCAATCCTCCTTCGGAAACTGTAAATACAGCGGATAATTGCCGTATCCGATATCTGAATTTTAATAATACATAATGATTTTTATAGAGTCATTATACCATAAATATACGGATTTTATGGTATAATGTGTCATGTTTCGCGGTTCCGGCTTTAGCCGGGAGCGAAACGACTTAAATAAATGATATAATGTCCACCTGTGGACATTATATCATTGTTTCCTGAAAAGAAAATAAAAAAAGTATAAATTATGGGAGATACACAAATAAAAACACAAATTTTTTTAAATTTAAACAGATAATTGAAATATTTAAAATATTTGCCATTATGTATACTTGCTGTAAAAACCGGCAAAAATGAAAGTGAAAAATTGAACTAATGGGGTGTTTATCATCGCTAAGCAAGTAAAAATGGCAGGCTCATTTATGGTAATATTTTTTATATTGACCATATTTGTCGCGTCCGCGCATATTATAAGCCCGCCCGGGGAAACCAACCTGACCTATACCGCCGAAACAGGTCTCCCGGCGTCAAACAACGCTGACGACGTACTTAACAACGACGCGGAAGAGACCGAAGTCCCGGAGGACATCGTATATATTCTAAAGGAATATAACGGTCTGGTCGCGATATATTTTGGCGGCGCAGAAGGCGAGCCGGGAATTATAACCGAAATAACCGTTTCAAAGCTGAGGCGGACCGACGCGGAAAGCCTGCGCGCGGGAATAGAGGTAGCCGGCGCTGAAGAGCTTGCAAAAATAATCGAGGATTTAAATTCATAAATAATTTTCTTGACCTATGAATAAAAAGAATATATTATTACTGTAGGCGAAAACAGAAATTCCGGCAATCACACAATTATTCTTGAAAGGTCAGGTTTACGCGATGAGTGAAGAATACGGCGCTGACTTTATAACCCTCACCGATGACGAGGGGAATGAATTTGAGCTTGAACATTTGGACACACTAGAGGTGGACGGAGAGACATATATGGCGTTCGCTCCGACAAACACGGGGGAAGACGACGAGGAGATTGAAGTAATTGTCCTGAAGGTCGCGGTGGAGGACAACGAGGAAATCTTTGTGACGGTGGACGACGACGACGAGCTTGACCGCATCTATGAAATGTTCGTCGACAGGTTCGATGATGAGGAAAATTTGCACTGATCCCTATTCGTCAAAAAGCTGAAATCAAATTTCCTCTCCATGAAATTTGTGGATAATGTTGAAAAATCCTTTCGGATGTGTTATTATGGCGTTGGTGACGGAGCGGTCCAGTTCCGCTCTCTGTTCTGTTTGATATAGCTTATATCAAGCTGTGTTTTACCCTGCTTGGTTCGTGCTTGTGCTTATTTAAACCCACAGTGTTTCAAACGGGATTACGGACTTCCGATACGGTTTGCAGGCCTCCCGGCAAACGCCGCGGCGTTTACCGGATGTTGGAAGCAATAATGTTGAGGAGAGTAAACCCACCTGCTATATGTGCAGGATTTTAAATCGGCCTCACGGCCAAAGCGGGGACAGTACTAATGTGAATTAGTATAAAAACTAAAAAGGGTGCGCCCCGCCTTAAATGGCGGGGCGCATTTTATTGCCCCCCGACTAAACCTTGCGCTATCCCTGCGGTCTTTTTGCCGCCAAACCGCGCCTCCTCCTTGACAGGCGTCAGCCTGTCTGCGTCGTCCGCCTTGTTTGACGACAAAAACCCTCGCAGGTCTTAACGCAAATTTAATCGGGAGAGCAATAAAAAATTGCGGCGGGCGGAGTCTTCCCGAGCCCCGACGACGCCATCACAGCGAGGCGAGATAGCCCTCCAGAATCAGTGAGGCGGCGACGGCGTCGACTGTTTCCTTGCGTTTTTTCGCGTTTTTTCCGCTCCGGGCAAGGATGTTGTGGGCGTCCACGGTGGTCAGGCGCTCATCCCAAAGTATTACCCCGGCCGATGTGATATCCCTCAAATCGCTTGCCAGCAGCTCGCTTTTTTCCGCTCGCGGTCCCAGGGTGCCGTTCATATTTTTGGGATAACCGATCACGATTTTTTCCGGCTTGCTTTCGTCAATGATTTCCCTGAGCCGGTCCAGGGTACGCCGGGGAGTATATTCCGTTATAACAAGGGTGCGGCCGGTGATTTTCCCGCTTATATCGGAAAAGGCCACGCCGGTGTGCCTCTCGCCGTAATCTATAGCCATAATCAACACGTCTTGTATCCGTTCCTTTCATTAGACTTTCCGCAAGGATCGCAAAGTGAGTTTTGCGAAAAGTCTATTATTATCTGACACGCCCCGGACGGGGACGATATAAATTTAACACGAAAATCCGAAAAATGCAAAAAATAGTTGACCGCGGACCGGGGATGTGGTATATTGTAGCTACCTTTACGCAAAGGTTTATTTTTTTGTGCTTAAAAATGCAATTTTATTTGTATGCGGGAAAATAACTTTTTGTTACAAGGGAGGCAACAGACCTCCTCCAAACCCGCATAGCGGGCTTTGGGGACCGGGCGCCTTTGACGTTCGGCGGAGGTCTAATAACAATTTAGGGAGGTGCCGTAAAATGCGCGTAAAAATCACATTGGCATGTTCAGAGTGCAAGCAAAGAAATTACAACTCGATGAAAAACAAGAAAAACGATCCCGACCGCCTTGAGATGAGCAAGTATTGCCGCTTCTGCCGCAAGCATACAGCTCACAAGGAAACGAAGTAGGAGGAGGCTTGTATGTCTGAAACAAAGAAGCAAAACCCGTTTATCCGCCTGGGCAAAAGAATCGTGAAGTGGTTTCGCGAGCTGAGATCAGAGCTCAAGAAGGTAGTTTGGCCCACTCCGAAGCAGACTGCCAACAACACGCTGGTGGTTGTCGCGATGGTACTGCTGGTGAGTATAGTTATCGCACTTTTCAGTGAGACGGCGACCCGGCTGGTATCACTGATAATCAGTCTGGCGCGATAGAATGCTGAGTATGTCTGAAGAGGCGAGATGGTACGTAGTGCATACCTACTCGGGCTATGAAGGTAAGGTCGCGGCAACGATACTGAGTACCGTTGAAAACCGCAAGCTGCACGATTTGATTTTCGAGGTCAGCGTACCCACCGAAAAGGTGACGGAAATCAAGGATTCACAGACAAAAGAGGTCGAACACAAGCTGTTTCCGGGCTATGTGCTTGTGAAGATGATAATGACCGACGAAAGCTGGCATGTCGTCAGAAACATTCGCGGGGCAACGGGCTTTGTCGGTCCGGGGTCAAAGCCGGTAGCGCTTACCGACGCGGAGGTGGCGGCTCTGGGCGTTGAAAAACGTGAAATCAAGCTCGAATACGGCGAAGGCGACAGCGTGCGCATAATCGACGGCGCGCTTGACGGCTTTATCGGTACGGTGGAAGAGCTTGCCCCTGAAAAGAACAAGGTCAGGGTCATCGTCTCCATGTTCGGACGCGAGACGCCTGTCGAGCTGTCGCTGGATCAGGTCGAGTCGATATCATAAAAGGGTTTACTTTTAAGTGGGAGGAATTATTCCGAAAAGCGCAGTGAATGCGACCCACCACATTTTTTCAAGGAGGTGCCATTAACGATGGCTCAGAAAGTAATAGGATATATCAAACTGCAAATTCCGGCGGGAAAGGCTACCCCAGCCCCTCCGGTGGGTCCCGCGCTGGGACAGCACGGCGTCAACATCGTCGCCTTTACCAAGGACTTCAACGAGCGTACAAAGAATGATGTGGGACTTGTTATCCCTGTTGTTATCACCGTATACGCCGACCGCTCCTTCTCGTTTATCACAAAAACCCCTCCGGCGCCGGTGCTTATAAAAAAAGCGTGTAAGATCGAAAGGGCCTCCGCGGTGCCAAACAAGGACAAGGTGGCGAAGATTTCCAAGGAGGACGTCCGCAAAATCGCGGAAACAAAAATGCCGGATCTTAACGCCGCTTCAATAGAAAGCGCGATGAGCATGATAGCCGGAACCGCCCGCAGCATGGGCATAACCGTAGAAGAATAATAACGGACCGGCATTCAATAAAGTGGGAGGAATTATTCCGAATTAACCACTAATAGGAGGATTATTAACAGTGTTTAGAGGCAAAAAGTATGTTGACAGCGCAAAAGAATTGGACCGTACCACACAGTACGACCCGCAGGAGGCTGTCGCTTTGGTTACAAAGATCGCAAAGGCCAAGTTCGATGAAACGGTCGAGCTCCACGTAAAGCTTGGAGTTGACGGCAGACACGCCGACCAGCAGGTTCGCGGCGCTATCGTATTGCCGCACGGAACAGGCAAGACGGTGCGGGTGCTCGTTTTCGCGAAGGGGGACAAGGCGGATGAGGCCACAGCCGCAGGCGCTGAGTTTGTGGGCGCGGAGGATATGGTGGAGAGAATCCAGAAGGAAAATTTCTTCGACTATGACGTTATCGTCGCCACGCCGGATATGATGGGGCTTGTCGGACGTCTCGGCCGTGTTCTGGGTCCCAAGGGACTTATGCCGAACCCGAAGGCGGGTACGGTGACAACCGACGTCGGCAAGGCTGTCGCGGAGCTGAAGGCCGGTAAGATCGAATACCGCCTTGACAAGACAAACATCATTCACTGCCCGATAGGCAAGGTTTCGTTTGGTTCGGAAAAGCTGGCGGAAAACTTTGAAACCATAATAAACGCCATTGTCAGGGCGAAGCCCGCGGCGGCAAAGGGTCAGTATATACGCTCCTGTGTTGTGGCGTCGACGATGGGTCCCGGCGTAAAGGTCAGCACGGCAAGATTGGTGTAATAAAGGCTTGACTTTTCCGTTTTTATGATATATACTTCATTTTAACGTTCCATAGACAGCAGGAAACCGAAGGGTTTTAATCGGTTTAAACGAACCGTCCCGCCGAGGAGTGTGCAGAAACTTTTATTTGTTTTGTACAGCGCCTCACGTGTCTATGACGCGGAGGCGTTTTATATTTGCGGGGCGGCAGACCTGGGGAACAGTTTGTCTGCGGCGCTGCGGCGGGAAACCGTCACGGCTGGTACAGCCAAAAAATCTCATACGGAGGTGAAACAATTTGTCAAACGCACAGGTCCTTTCTGAAAAGAAAGCAATGGTCGCCGAGATCACGGAGAAGCTGAAAAATGCGGCCAGCGGAGTATTGGTTGATTATAAGGGCATTAACGTCGCGGAAGACACGGCGCTTCGAAGAGAATTCCGTGAAGCGGGCGTTGATTACGCGGTTGTAAAAAATACCCTTCTTCGTTTTGCCATGAACGACGTCGGCTACGGCGAATTCGACCCGCTTCTCAACGGAACCACATCAATTGCGCTCAGCGCGACAGATTCCATTGCTCCCGCCCGTATAGTTAACAACTATGCGAAGAAATTGAACGGAAAGTTTGAAATCAAGGGCGGATTTGTCGAAGGGCGCATCATGTCGGTCGAAGAACTGACGGCGCTTGCGGCTATTCCTTCCAAGCAAGCCCTGCTGGCTCAGGTGCTTGGAACGATGCTTGCTCCTATCACAAGTCTTGCGGTGGTGCTGGGGCAGATCCTTGAAAAGAAAAATGGCGGAGAGGCAATTTCTTCGGAGACTGCCGAAGCTGACGCAGCCCCCGTCGAAGCTGCTCCGGCGGAGGAGACGGCAGCCGGGGAAGCGGCGCCGGTCGAGACCGAAGCCGCGCCGGAAGCGGAAGAAACCGCAGAAGAAACATCCGAAGAATAATCAAGCTCAGAACAAAAAATAAACAAAAGTATAACTTATACAGGAGGTTATTTACATTATGGCCAGTGAAAAAGTAACAGCTCTTATCGAAGAAATTAAGGCGCTTACAGTTTTGGATCTTTCAGACCTCGTTCATGCCCTCGAGGAAACCTTCGGCGTTTCAGCGGCGGCAGCGGCGGCTCCGGCGGCAGGCGGCGGCGCGGCGGCGGCTCCGGCGGCAGAGGAAAAAACAGAGTTTGACGTTATCCTTGCCGACGCGGGAGCGAAGAAAATCGAAGTTATCAAGATCGTCCGCGAAATCACCGCGCTTGGACTCAAGGAAGCTAAGGCGCTTGTTGACGGCGCGCCGAATCCTGTCAAGGAAGGCATAAGCAAGGACGAAGCTGAAGAAATGAAGGCTAAGTTTGAAGCGGCCGGAGCAAAAATCGAACTGAAGTAATCAGGATAGCTAAAGCAATCTTAAAAATAAGGCTTAAAGAAAAACCCGGAGAATAAATTGTCAGGAGCGGAAGCAACAGCGATACCACTGAGCGGAATGGCTATGAACATAGCGCCGCGCTTCCCTGGCAGCGGTTTGATTTATCGAATTGCTGTTATGTCGATTTTATATTCCGGGTTTTTTTATGCTACGGAAATTCAGCTTATACTTTGCCCGATCCCTCCGTAACGATTAACTATTTACAAATATGGCGGATTACCTTATAATGTAAGGCATGAGTGTAAAAATGGCAAGCCCGCCGGAAATCGTTTTATTAAAAAAACTGTGACAACCTATGGAGATATGAAATATGCCCTTATTAAAAATTTTGGAAACCGGTATGCTTTTTTGCTTTGGCTTCGCCTGGCCGTTCAACATCTATAAATCATACAAAGCCCGTGACAACACCGGGAAAAGCCTGCTGTTTTTACTCGTGATATGGCTGGGATATCTGCTGGGTATTTTTTATAAGGCGCTTTCGCCTAATCCTGACTTTGTGCTCTGGCTCTACGTTATCAATATTATCATGGTCAGCATCGATATCGCTTTTTACTACAGAAACAAGGTTATAAACAAGCGGCGTAAAGAAGCATCAGGTTCGTAAATAATATATAACATAGAGGAAGATGACAGCGTGAAAGCGAAAGCAACAGATGTAGAACAGCGCAATCAATTATTTGACGCGGTCAATACCGCGATAACGTATCTGCTTCAGGCTGAAGTGGATCAATTTGAGAGCGCTCTTTGGCGCAGCATGGGCGTGTTGGCGAACGCCGTGGATGCTGACCGTGTACGTTTATGGCGCAACTACCGTGTGGACGGCAGGCTGTATTGCACACAGCTTTACGAGTGGTCGGAGGGCGCGGAACCGATGCAGGGTACGAGCATTACCATTAAGGTTCCCTACGACGAGGACCTGCCGGGCTGGGAGGAGAAGCTGACAAAAAACGAGTGCATCAAAAGTATTGTACGCGAAATGCCGGTAAACCAGCGTATGCGTTTTTCCTCTCAGGGTATTCTTTCTATGATGATTGTGCCGGTTTTCCTGCACGGCGAATTCTGGGGCTTTGTGGGCTTTAACGACTGCCATCAGGAGCGGGTGTTTGGTGTGGACGAGGAAACCATCCTGCGGTCTGCCAGCCTGCTTATCACAAACGCCCTGCTTCGCAACGATATGATGAAGGAGCTTACCGTGGCGCTGGAAAAAGCCTTTGCCGCAAACCAGGCCAAGAGTCAGTTCCTCTCCAATATGAGTCATGAGATCAGAACCCCCATCAATGCTATAATGGGTATGACGATGATCGGCAAATCCGCGGGCAGCATGGAGAAAAAGGATTACGCCTTTGAAAAAATCGAGATCGCGTCCGCTCATTTGCTCGGCATTATCAACGACGTACTTGACATGTCCAAAATAGAAGCCAATAAATTTGACTTATCCAATGTTGAATTCAATTTTGAAAAGATGATCAAGAAGGTTGTAAACGTCATCATCTTCCGCATCAACGAAAAGGGGCAGACCTTAAAGGTCAAGCTCGACCCGAATATTCCGGGGAAGCTGATCGGCGACGACCAGCGGCTGGCTCAGGTCATCACAAACCTGCTTTCCAACGCGGTCAAGTTTACGCCGGAGGCAGGCTTGATCTCGCTGCACGCGCGGTTTATCGGGGAAGAAAACAATTCCTGTAAAATACGGGTCGAGGTGGTGGACACAGGTATCGGAATCAGCCCGGAACAGCAAAAACGGCTGTTTACTTCCTTTGAACAGGCGGAAAATGATACCACCCGCAAATTCGGCGGAACAGGACTCGGGCTTGCGATTTCCAAGCACATCATCGAGCTGATGAACGGCGATATATGGATCGAATCTGAGCTGGGCGCGGGCGCTACCTTTGCTTTTGCCGTCGAGCTTGGACAAGCGTCGGAGGGGGAAAATCAGCCGGTCTTCGCCCGGCTCGCGGAAACCGTCAGGATACTTGTCGTGGACGACGAACCGGATGTGCTGGAGTTTTTCGAGGTTCTCGCGCCGCGGCTGAATCTGATCTGCGACACTGCCACGGACAGTCAGGAAGCGCTCAGGCTGTTGGAAAGCGACGCCGCCTACGACCTCTGCTTTATAGATCTGCGGATGCCTGTGATGGACGGCATTGCGCTTTCGCGCATCATATCCGCGAGACAGGATAAGCCGGAAATCATCATCATTTCCGCGTATGACTGGAATCCAATCGAACAGGACGCCAAAGCGGCAGGAGTGAACGGCTTCCTGTCCAAGCCTTTGTTCGTTTCAGATGTGGCGGAATGTATAAGCGACCATATCGGTCAAAAGAGCGGCGACGGACGCGGCGGCGCGGAGTATGAACAGACCGAGTCATTTCAGGGGCACAGGATCCTGCTGGCGGAGGATGTGGAGATCAACCGCGAGATCGTATCCGCCCTGCTCGAACCGACGCAGCTCGTGATCGATTACGCTGAAAACGGCGCGGAAGCCGTGCGCATGTTCGGCGATACGCCGGAACGCTACGAAATCATTTTCATGGACGTACAGATGCCCGAAATGGACGGCTACGAGGCGACGCGCAGGATCCGCGCGTTAGACGTCCCGCAGGCGAAACAAATTCCCATCATCGCGATGACCGCGAACGTATTCAAAGAGGATATAGAGAAGTGTCGGAAGGCCGGTATGGACGGACATATCGGCAAGCCGCTCGACATGTCGGAACTGTTCGCGACGTTGAAAACGTATTTATCCTGAGCCGGTCTCTATTTTATGACCGCGATAAGCTCTCCCGCCTTGACAGTCTGCCCCAAGCCGACTAAGACCTTTTCCACAACGCCGGCCATACGCGCCGCGATATTTATTTCCATCTTCATCGCCTCCACGACGGCGAGCACCTGATTTTCCTCCACGCGGTCCCCCGGCGCGACGGCGAGCTTCGCTATCATTCCGGGGATCGACGCCCCGACATGGCTCTTGTCCTCCGGGTCGGCAAGCTGCACGTGCTTTACGGTGTCCGCGGCGGCGGGGTCCGGCGCCGACACTTCGCGGCGCATACCGTTGAGCTCAAAATTCACGGTGCGCATACCGTTTTCGTCCGTGTCGCCGAGTCCGATATATTTAATTACAAGCGTTTTTCCGTCCTCGATGTCAAGCTTCGTCGTCTCGCCTATATCCAGACCGCCGAAAAACACGTGGCTCGCGAGACCTGCTATATAGCCGTATTCGCTGACATGCTCGCAGTATTCCCGCATGACCTTAGGATAAATACACCAAGAAATGACGTCCCGCTCCGTCGGCTCCGGCAGAAAGCCGCGCATTTCCTCGCGCGCCGCGCCGAAATCCACGGGCGGCAGCAGCTCTCCGGGGCGGCAGGTGATGGGCTCTTCGCCTTTCAGCACGACGCGCTGCAGCTCCGGCGGGAAGCCCCACGCCGGCTGCCCCATCATCCCCTTGAAATAGCTCACCACAGAATCCGGGAACGTAAGCGCCTCGCCGCGCTCAGCGATATTATCCGGCGTGAGGCTGTTTTGCACCATAAATATCGCCAGATCCCCGACCATTTTGGACGACGGCGTGACCTTGACAAGGTCCCCGAGCATATCGTTTACGGTCTTGTACATTTCTTTTACTTCCTCAAACCTGTCTCCGAGTCCGAGGGAGACGACCTGCGGCTGTAAATTTGTGTACTGGCCTCCGGGTATTTCAAATCGGTAAATCTCAGTCATCGGATTGCTGAGCCCGGAATCGAACGCGCCGTAGCGGGAACGGACGTCCGCCCAGTAATTGTCGAGCTCCTGCAAGCGGCCTAAATCAAAGCCCGTATCGCGCTCCGTTCCGCCGAGCGCCGCGACGAGAGAGCTCATCGGCGGCTGCGAGGTCAGAGACGAAAGCGCCGGGATCGCCGTGTCAACTATATCGACGCCCGCTTCCGCGGCAAGCAGATACGCCGCGATCTGGTTCCCCGAGGTGTCGTGCGTGTGCAGATGCACCGGGATGCCGATCTCCTGTTTCAGCGCCCGGACAAGTTTTTTTGCCGCGTAAGGCTTCAGCAGCCCGGACATATCCTTTATCGCAAGCGTATGCGCGCCGCGGCGCTCAAGCTCTTTCGCCATATCGACGTAGTATTTAAGCGTGTATTTGTCCCGCTTTTCATCCAAAATATCGCCCGTGTAGCAGACGGCGGCTTCAAGCAGCTTGCCTTGTTTAAGCACCTCTTCCATCGCTATCTCCATACCGGGGATCCAGTTCAGCGAGTCGAAGACTCGGAACACGTCGATTCCGCTCCGCGCCGATTCTTTTACGAACGCGCGCACAAGATTGTCGGGATAGTTCGTATACCCGACGGTGTTCGAGCCGCGCAGCAGCATTTGAAACAGTATGTTCGGTATTTTTTTTCTCAGCGCGTCCAACCGCTCCCATGGCGACTCGTGCAGGAACCTGTACGCCACGTCAAACGTCGCGCCGCCCCACATTTCAAGCGAAAAGCAGTCGGCCAAAATATCCGCGGCGCCCTCCGCGCAATCGAGCATATCGCGCGTGCGCATACGCGTTCCGAACAAGGATTGATGCGCGTCGCGCATCGTAGTGTCTGAAATCAAGAGCTTTTTCTGATCCAGGACCCATTGCTTTACGGCGTCCGGCCCGTCTTTGTCGAAAAGCTGCTTTAGTCCCGCCTTGGGCGCGGCGGGCGGCGCGGGATAGCGCGGCTCGTCATATTGCGCGCGGCGCGCGTCGGGGGATTTGACCTGAATATTCGCGATGTACTTCAAAAGCCGCGTCGCGCGGTCGCGGGAACCCGTGAACTCGAAAAGCTCAGGCGTATCGTCGATAAATTTTGTGTGGCAATCGCCGGACAAAAACACGGGATGGTGCAAAATGTTCGTGACAAACGGGATATTTGTCTTGACGCCGCGTATGTGCAGCTCGTTTATCGCCCGCGCCGCGCGCTTGGCGACGCCCTCGAACGTATTGTCCCAAACGGTCACTTTTACGAGCAGCGAGTCGTAATACGGCGAGATCGTGGAGCCCGCCGCGGCGTTTCCCCCGTCAAGCCGCACTCCGAAGCCGCCGCCGGAGCGATAGCTTGTGATCTTGCCCGTGTCGGGCGCGAAATTGTTCGCCGGGTCCTCCGTCGTAACGCGGCACTGCACGGCAAAGCCGCGCATATGCAAATCGTCCTGCGAGCGAAGCCCGATCTCGGGATGCGAAAGCGGATGCCCCTCCGCTATCAGTATCTGCGCCCGCACAAGGTCAATTCCCGCGACCTGTTCCGTTACGGTATGCTCGACCTGGATACGCGGATTCATCTCTATGAAATAGTACCCGCCGTCTTTATCGACAAGAAACTCAACCGTTCCGGCGTTTATGTAACCGACCGATTTCGCGATCTTAACGGCGTCCGCGCACAGCTTTTCCCGCGTCCGCTTCGGCACGGAGAATGCCGGGGCGAACTCGACGACCTTTTGATACCTGCGCTGGAGCGAACAGTCGCGCTCTCCGAGGTGGAGCACGTTTCCGTGCTCGTCGGCGAGTATTTGTATCTCTATGTGCTTTGGCTCTACAAGAAATTTTTCTATGAAAATATCGTCGTTTCCAAAAGCCTTCTGCGCCTCGCTTTTGACGAGCGCGAATTCACGCGTAACGTCAGCTTCGCTGTCGCAGCGGCGCATACCGCGCCCACCGCCGCCCGCCGCCGCTTTCAAAATCACGGGGAAGCCGTATTCCCTTGCCTTCGCGACGGCGTCCTCGGCGCTCGCCAGCGGCGTTTTGTCTCCCGGAATGACCGGCACTCCGCATTGCACGGCGATGGCCTTTGCCGAAAGCTTGTCGCCCATCTTCGCCATAACGTCCGACGGCGGCCCGATGAATTTGATATGCGCCGCCTCACACGCGCGGGCGAAGTCCGGGTTTTCGGACAAAAAGCCGTAACCGGGATGTATGGCGTCCACGTGATGATGGCGCGCCAATTCGATAATGGACGGTATGTCAAGGTACGCGCCGAGAGGGCTCTGGTTCCGGCCTATCATATACGCCTCGTCCGCAACGGTGCGGAACAGGCCGAACGTATCCTCGTTTGAATACATAGCCACCGTGCCCAGCCCTAAATCAAAGCACGCCCTGAAAATTCTGATAGCGATCTCCCCGCGGTT